>CALOFW010000019.1:0-358657 GCA_942492715.1 Ilumatobacteraceae bacterium
CCGGGTGACGACGCTGTTCGCGTCGGGGGCGGGAGCGTCAGCCGCCTACTCACCAGCTACCTGCCGAAAGCCGACGGTGTGGTTGCCGGGTGTGTGGGCCGGGTCCCAAGCTCCGGGACTCGGCCTGTCGGGCGAGGTGACGACCGAAGCCCTCGAAGCACTCCTGTCGGGCTACCACCCCGACACCGGGATGCAGCTCGGGCGCGAGCTTGTCGGATCGTGTCGACAAGCATGGCAACACGATCCGAGCGGTCGCCGGGTATGACGCGACGTTGTCGGCACCGAAGTCGTTGTCGGTGCTGTGGGGCCTCACCGGTGACGAACGTTTCGCCGAGTGCCATGACGTCGCAGTTGCTGCGACGGTGGCGATGATCGAGAAGTACGCGTCGACGACCCGTATCCGCTCCAACGGCGCACGACTCCATCCCGAGACCGGCGGGCTGTCGGTGGCGGTGTTCCGCCAATCGACGAGCCGTGCCGATGACCCGCAGCTCCACACCCATGTGGTGATCTCCCGCGAAGGTCCAGACGGCGGATGGGCGTTGGTTGGCGTTGGATGCGCTGGCGTTGAAGAAGCATCAGCAAGCCTTCGGCTACCTCTACCAATCCGTGCTTCGAGCCGAGGTCACCGCATCGGTTCGGGATGGTGTTCGATCCGATCGTGAACGGCCAGGCCGAGATCGCCGGCCTCGGCGACGATCTGCTTGATCAGTTCTCGAAACGTGCGGGCGAGATCGGTGTCGAGATGGGCGACAAGCTCGCCGACTTCCGCACCCGTGAGGGTCGTGATCCGACGACGTTCGAGCATGCGGCGATGGAACGCGAAGCCGCTGTCGACACCCGCAACCGGAAGACCGGCCTCGGCGTCACCGAACTGCGACACGGTGGCAAGCCGAGGCCCGCTCGCTCGGTGTCGACCCCGCCACCGTTGTCGAGTCCGCGGTCGCCTACGCCCACCAACACCCACTGGAGCCGTCGCCGGTCGCCGCGGGCGAGGTCGTCGAAGCATTGGCCGCCCGGCAGTCGGCATGGAACCGCATGGATGTCCTGCGCCAGCTCTGCGACACGGTGTCTCCACAACCGGGACACGACGCCACGACATGGGCGACAGCTCTGGATGCTGCGGTCGACACCGTGCTCGCCGAGTGTGTCGATCTCGACCCGACCGACACCGGGAACGCACCGGCGCAGCGATGGGCGGTCGGTGTGGATCGAACCGATCGCCAAGCAATCCACCTCCGCCCATGTCCTCGCCCAGGAGGAGCACATCATCACCTTCGCTCTCGACGCCCAAACACCCGAGGCGTCACCGTCGGCGACGATCGTGGTGGGTCGACTCGACGACGCTCAGCGAACCGCCGCGAGCGCCGTCGCCGGCCACGACCGCCTCGTCGTGGTCGTCGGGCCGGCGGGCGCCGGCAAGACCGCGATGCTCGAAGCCGCCGTCGGCGACCTCCACGCCCGAAATCGGCTGGTGGTCGGGTTGGCGCCGACGGCACGAGCCGCGGCGGAGTTGAAGCAGGAGACCGGGGCGGAGTGTGACACGGTCGCCAAGCTGCTCTACGAACTCGACCACCCGGACACGACCCGGCCGTGGCCGATCCCACCGGCCGAGTCGACGATCATCGTCGACGAGGCCGCCATGTTGAACACCGCCGACCTCTACCGCCTCGTCGTGCACGCCGAGCAGCGACAGTGGCGCCTGGCGCTGGTCGGTGACCCGTTCCAGCTGCAGGCGGTCGGGCGCGGTGGGATGTTCACCGAACTCTGCGACACCACCCGTACGGTCGAACTCGAGCAACTCCACCGCTTCACTCACCGCTGGGAAGCAGCGACCACGCTGCGCCTGCGCGCCGGTGACCCCACCGCGATCGACACGTACGCCGCCCACGGCCGAATCCGTGCCGGCACCCTCGACGATCATCTCGACACGATCGCGGAGACCTGGACGCGGTGTCGCGACGCAGGTGAGTCGTTGTCGATCGTGACGACCCGCAACGAACACGTCGCCGCGATCAACACCCGAATCCAACAACACCGTCTCGACAACGGCGAACTCGAACCGACCACTGCTACCCGTATCGACGGAGACTGGGCGATGGTCGGCGACATCGTCGTCACGCGACGCAACGACCGGCAACTCCGCACCACGGTCGGCGAGCCCGTGCGAAACCGTGAACGTTGGACCATCACCAACACCTCCGACACCGACGACATCACCGTGTCCCGCATCGGCGGACACGGCACCATCACCCTGCCCGCCGACTACGTCCGCGACCACGTGCAACTCGCCTACGCGAGCACCGAACACGGCGCCCAAGGCGACACCGCGGATCGCTCCGTCACCCTCGCCACGACAGCGACCAGCGGCCGCGGGCTCTATGTAGGAATGACCCGGGGACGCAACCACAACCTCGCCCTCGTCGCCGACACCGACGACCTCGCCCAAGCCATCAGTGTCCTCGAAGCAGCCATCGCCGTCGACCGAGCCGACATCCCCGCCACCGTGCAGCGACGAACGCTCGCCGCCGCCGTCCCGCGATCCAGCCCCCGGCCGAGAGTGCAGATCCCGGACTGGTTCCACGACCTCCGGGCCGACGCAGAACAGCAAGCAGGCGACGCTCGACACGCGGTGGACGAACGCGATGAACGACGAGCGGCGAACGAACGCCGCTACGTCAACGCCTGTCGTGACCTTCCTGCAGCCGCAAGCCGCCACGCCCCCTTCCGCCAAGCGGGTCGCCGACGCCAACGACGTCGTCACCGAAGCCCGATCGAACCTGTGGAACGCCGAACGCGACCTCCGCAACGCGGGGAAGCTCGGACGACGATCAGCTCGCTGCGGCGTCGAGGCCGCGAACGATGTGCTCGCCGTCGCCGAGGAACGCCTCGCCAGATGCGAGCAAGCCGCCGAGCCCACGCGCCAACCGCTCAGCAAGTTGCGTGACATCGTCGACTACCACGACCGCATCCAATCGACTCGCGACATGCTCGACGACTGGACCAACCTCGACGCACACGCCGACCGAGCCGAACGAGTCTGCGACGCCCTCGACCAATGGAGGTACTGGGCCAACGGACACAGCGTGCCGGTGGGGCAACTTCGCCATGTCATCGCCGTGCTCGAAGACGACCGAACCATCAACGGCACCAACCAACTCGCCGAGGCAACACGGCAATGGGCGCAAGAGGCAGGCGTCGACCTACCAGGACCCCAGTCGAGGCGACCCGACCGCTCGATCGAACTCGGAATCGAGCTGTAGGCGTCGACGACGCATTGGCGGGAGGGTCCGAAGCGCAGCCGTGCACACCGTGTCATGCGGCGCGACGTCGAATTCCATTCCGGTCAGGAGCGTCGCCGCCTCGCAGATATCGAGCACTACGCCAGGCCGTACCCGAGTGGACCTCTCGACGGCGGATGCCGAGTTACGGCGCTCGCGTTATGTGGCCCTTGTGCTTGATCTGTGGGTCAGGTTCGGCCTGGGAGGACGTGGTGGGTGGCTGCCGAGGGCGAGTAGTGCGAGGGCGATGAGGGGTTCGGGTCCGTGGAATCCGAATGCGATTCGGGTGAGGAGTCGGATCTTGGTGTTGGTGGATTCGATGAGTCCTTGGGAGAGGCCGTGTTCGAGGTTCGCGTCGATCGCGTCGCGGTGTTTCGTGATCCTCTTGGCGAGGTGGATGAACGATTCGAGTTGTGATCGGCGGGCCCAGGACAACCACTGGTCGAGGGCTTCTTTGCCTTCGTGTCCTTTGACGGCGAACACGTAGCGGAGTCCTTCTTTGAGGAGGTAGGCGCGCCAGAGTTTCGGGTCGGTCTTGGCGATCCAGTCGAGTTGTTGTTGTTGGCGTGGGTTGAGGTCGTCGGGGTTCTTCCACAGTGCGTAGCGTGACCGTGCGATCTGTCGGGAGTCGCCAGTCGTTCGTCCCCGACGGCCAGGCGACGCTGGGATCTTGCGGCCTTTGGCTTGGTTCCAGGCTCGGCGTCGTTCGACGTCGAGCGCTTCGATCGCCCACGCCACGACATGGAACGGGTCAGCGCACCCGGATCGCGTTCGGGGCACGGCGGGCGACCGTCTTGGCGATCCAATCGGCCATGTCAGCCGACACGTGGGTGAGTTCGGCTGCTGTCTGGTCTCCGAGTTCGTCGAAGAACACGTTCAATGCGGCCTCGCTGCGGCCGGGTCCGGCCCACACGAGGCGACCGGTGTCGTGATCGACGACAACGATCAGATAGCGCTGCCCACGTTTGTAGGAGATCTCATCGATCCCGATCCGCCGCAACCCGTCGAGACGATCAACAACCGCTTCGACGTCATTGTTGACCCGGGTGATGATCGACCCGATCGTCCGCCACGCGACCCGTAGCAGTTGACACGTCGCCGACTTCGATGTCCGCACCGCAAGCCACGCCGCCATCGCATCGAAATCACGGGTATGGCCCACATCGTGTCTCGCCCACGGAACCTGAGCCACGGTCGGACCATGGACACGACACCGAACCCGTGGAGCGTCAGCCTCGATGAACACCTTCGTCGTTCCTGCATCGAGGCCACGCCAACGTCGCCGACCCGCCCTGCGGTCATAGCCCGGCAGACCGGCGGCCGCACCGGCCGCAACGACTCCGCGCCCTGGCATTCGGCCGCACCGACACCACAATCGCGCTCGTCGGTTTCGTCGAAGCCGACACCTTCGACAACGGTGCGCGTCAACCCGCACGCACGTCCCCATACACTGTTGTTCTGCACCCTGTTCTGCTCCCCATGGTTCCGAGCCGTTAGACAGCGCGAAACCTAGAAGCAGACAGGGTGCAACCACATCAACACCCCCCAAACCCACCCACAGATACAGCAGAAGAGCCCGTTATGTGCGCCGTCGCCGGAACCTCGAGCACGCAGGTTTGGCCAGATAGAGAGCGGGTTTGAGGCCGGTGCGGCGCCACCCTGGCTTGCTTCTGGCGGAGCTTGCGGGCATGACAAGTGATTCTGTGGCGTGTTGTTGAGGTGTCCGACCCTCGGTAGGGCGTTCTGACGCTGGCGCAACGATGACTAACGGTCGATGGTTTCGAGGATTCCGAGTAGGTCGTTTGCGTGTTCCTCTTCCATTGCGAGGATGTCTTCGAGCATCCGTCTGGTGGTCGGGTCGTTGGATCCCAGCCAGGTGATGATCTCGCTGTAGCTCTCGATCGCGACCCTTTCGGCGACCAGATCCTCTCGGACCATGTCGAGCAGTTCCAGGCTGGCGTCGTATTCGGCGTGGGAACGGGTGGCCAACCCCTCGGGGTCGAAGTTCGGCTCACCTTGCAACTGGGTGATTCGGAGGGCGATCTGATCGGCGTGGATCTGTTCTTCGTTGGCGTGCTGGAGGAACTCGGCAGCGACGGGTCCAGCGTTGAGGCCCGTTGCCGTGAAGTAGTGCCGTTTGTAGCGCAGGATGCACACGAGCTCGGTGGCGAGCGCCTCGTTGAGCACGGCGATCACTCGTTCTCGATCGGCGCCGTACGCCGAGGTGATCGGGCCCTGTTCGATGTTCGCGCGCGCTCGTTGGCGCAGTGTTTCGACGTCGGTGAGAAAGTCAGCCATTGGGTTCCTTGTCGAGCTCGCGGGGTGTGTTGAGACTACGGGTTTGACGTCGAGGATCGGGGTCCCGTCGACGGCCTCCATGTTGCGCACGAGGACTCGTGTGTCATCAATGGCGATGATCTCGACGGGATGAAGACCGATCGGATTCGGCCGGTTCGGGGACCGGGTGCTGAACACGCCGCGCTCGTCTCGGGTCGTGTCGCCTCGCGGGTGCACGGTGAGAACGTCTCGCCGACCTCGATCCAACCAGGTCAACACCAGAATCTCTGTGCCGGCCCGAAGGTCGCGAAGCCCCGCAGCGACCTCGGCATCGAACACGAGCCAGGCGTCGGGTGCTCCCTCATCACCCTGTTTCGGTGCCGCAGCAAGGTCCTTCAGCGACGATTCGACCCTGCCGATCGGGTGGACGACCACAGGATCGCTACCGGTCGTCACGACGGTTGGTCCGAGCCGCCGCGATGCCTCCGACGTCGTCGGCGACCGGCACCACCATCGGCGTCGAGGTCGGGTCCGTCCTGCCGGTTCGCGCAGCGTCGAAACGCTTCGAGGTGGTTCTCCTGCGAGGCTCGTCGGAGGTTTTCGAACACCTCGACGATGTCAGCGTGACTCGTGGCTTCGATCAACCGGTCGTACATCGCGGCGTTGTCGATCTCACCTTCGACGCCGGCGAGACAGGCCTCGTGGAGCGATGAGAAACGCGGCACCATGTCTGCGCCCAGGTCGTCGGGCACGGCAACGTCGTAGCGTTCGAAGAGCGAACGGAGTGCGTTCGCGTGTCGACGCTCGGCTTCCACGATGTTGACAAAGGGCCGAATCGCACCGAAATCGGCGATCACCTGCTCGTAGGTGGCGATGGCCCTGAGCTCGTCGTCGAGGGCTTCGCACAGCGCAGACACCTCAGCGGCGCTCAAGGCGTGATCCGATGAGTTCATACCGGTGACCGTAACCCTGGCCACGAACCGTCCTCAGGGCCCAAAGTCAGGTGTTCGCACGCCGCCGGCGGCGACGTCGGACCGTCGCGGGTCGTTCGACTCTGCCGCAGCGTCGACCCCTCGGCAACAATCGAAGCGGACGCTCAACGCGTGAGGAGCACAGATGAACGCCAAGGAACTCGATGCCCATCGCGGTCACGATCACATCGCCGCGGTCTTTGCCGACCGAGCTGCCGCGGAGCACGCTGTAGCGGGTCTGCGCGCCGTGGGTCTCGGCAGCGAACGTCTCGGCGTGGTCGTTCACGACGACAACCCGGTCGACTTCGAACACGACGCGGACGCCGAAATGTTGCACGACGCCAAGGTCGGAGTCGAGGCGGGAGCCCCCCTTGGCGCGGTCGCAGGCCTTGCGATTGCTGCCCTCGCCGCGACGGGTGTCGGAGTCATCGGTGTCGGCGGCGTGCTCGCACTCGCCGGCGCGTCGGCGTTGTGGGGTGCCATGTTGGGTGGCTACATCGGCACCACGGTTGGCGCAGTCAGCTGGGATGAGCACGAGGACTTCCGCTACCTCGCTCTCGAGCCCGGCGAAGTCCTCCTCGTCGTCTGCAGCCACGACCAGCCTGACGTCGTACGTGGAGTGTTGACCGACACCAGCGGACGGCTGATCCCCATGGAGAAGGGGCCGAGCGAGCAATCCGCCCGTTGACCTCATCGGTTTCCGAGCACGCGCCGCGGCCATGTGATGACGACACTCGCGTGGATCCTGATCGCGGGCATCGCAATGAGTTCGCTGGCTCTGGTGGGTGCCGTGACCACCAAGCTGTCCGAGGCGACCCTCGCGAGAGTGATCATGCCGACCGTCGCACTCGCAGCGGGTTCGCTGTTGGGCGGAGCGTTCTTTCACATGCTGCCCGAAGCGGTCAGAGCGCTCGGCAACAACCTCGTGGTCTACGTGTGGCTGGTCGCAGGCTTTCTCGTCTTTTTCACGCTGGAACAGTTCCTTCACTGGCATCACTGCCACCGTTCACCGGCATCGGAGCATCGTCCGCTCGGCCATCTCATCTTGATCGCCGACGGAGGCCACAACTTCATAGGTGGCCTCGCTGTTGGCGGAGCCTTCGTGGTCGACATCCGCGTCGGGATCGTGACCTGGCTCGTTGCCGCGTTGCATGAGATCCCGCAGGAGTTCGGCGACTTCGGCATCCTCATCCACAGCGGATGGTCGCGTCGGTCCGCGTTGGTATGGAACTTCGCGTCGGCCCTGACGTTTCTCGTCGGGGCCCTCGTCGCCTATGCGGTCTCGGGGAGCGTCGAGGTGGGCTATCTCCTGCCGTTCGCAGCGGGGAACTTCATCTACATCGCGGCAGCAGACCTGCTGCCCGAGATCGCCCGTGAAACGCGAACCCGAGACAAGGTCGAAACGACGCTCGCGTTCATCGCCGGCCTCGGCCTCCTGCTCGCGGTCACTCAGATCAATTCCTGACGTTCATCTCGTGGCGGGGTTGGCCGCGCTCGAAACCCGTGCCGGACACAACCGTCCTCGAAGCCGGTCTCGGCTCCAAGGTAGGACGTACCATCGGGGCATCCTCTTCGACAGCGAGGAATCGAACAGGTCGAAGGCATACGTCGACGCCCCGCCCGGCACTGTCGTCAAGCGAGTGACGGCCCGCTGACCGGCCGAGCAGGCCAGACCGGCATTCTCGGACACCCGACCGATGCGCGCGAGTCCATTCGAAGACTGGTGCCGGGTTGGAATGCGGGCGGCTTCGCAACGGTTGGCCAGTACATACCCAACGGGGTATTACCTGAACGGAGGAACATCATGGGACTTCATCTGGGCGACACCGCCCCCGACTTCACCGCAATGACTACCGATGGCGAGATCTCCTTCCATGACTGGAAGCAGGACTCGTGGGCGGTGTTCTTCAGCCATCCCGCCGACTTCACCCCGGTGTGCACCACCGAACTGGGACGTACCGCCGCACTCAAGGACGAATTCGCCAAGCGCAACACCAAGGCAATGGCGCTCTCCATCGATCCCATCGAGGACCATCACAAGTGGGCGCCTGACATCGGCGAGGTCACCGGAACCGAACTCAACTTCCCGATCGTCGCCGACCCCGACCACCGCATCGCCGAGCTCTACGACATGATCCACCCCGGCGAAGGCGACACCTCCACGGTGCGCTCGGTCTTCATCGTCGACCCGGCGAACAAGCTGCGCTTGATGCTCACCTACCCCAAGTCGGTGGGCCGCAACTTCGACGAGATCGTGCGAGTCATCGACGCCCTCCAGGCCACCGATGCCCACCCGATCGCCACTCCGGCTGACTGGAAGCCCGGCCAGCGGGTCATCGTCGGCCTGGCCGTCTCCACCGAGGATGCCAAGAAGCAGTTCGACAACGTCGAGGAGTTCAAGCCGTACCTCAGGTACGCAGACGCTCCCCGCTGAGCAGACGAAATACTCAACCGCGAGGCGGTGAGGGACGCCGCTTCGCGGTCGAGGCCCCAGTCATCGATGACCACCAGGAAGACACGAGCGATGACGGACCCGACAGTCGATCTCCTCGGGCTGCACCCGGAGGACCGCAAGTCGGACGATCACACAGTCGCTTTTCCGGCGTGGCTTCCGGGATCATCTCGCGTGCGGCTTGGGCCGGAGTCAGTCACCGCAGCGTGGCCGGGGCCTGCGATGCTGCGTGTCGAAGTGTGTGGCCTTGGTGGGCGCGGTTGACTGCACCTGGCGTTCGTCTCATGCGGCCGGACTGTCCCAGGACGTCATGGCGTCCTTGGGGATGTGCGGGCCCGCTGGTCAGCAGTCCACGACCACGTTCTCGACCCCGAAGGCGGGCGGGTCGCTCGTGTCGTAGTCCTGGCTCGTATCGACTGAGAATGCGATGCCGGTACCGACCGGGGCGCGCTCGACGGTGAGCAGCGCTCCGCTGGCACACACCACGTCGCTCGGCGCAGCCGAAGCGAGGATCGTCGAGTGTCCCCTGACGTTGTTGTCGAGGTCGACGTCGATGAGCACCCGGCGAGTGATCGTGACGCTGTCCAGCACCCCGTCGGCATTGTCCTGAGTGGGCGCGCCGATAACGCCCGTGCGGTTCTCCACGCCTCCGCAGGCCGCCGCGACCACAGCGACAACGAGCGCAGCTATGAAGACGCGCAGGTTGCTCACGTGCCGAACTCTCCCATGTGATCAGGTGGCGTCGACGAGTGAGCCGTAGCGCTGTTGAGCGGCTTGTGCCGACGTCCCGAGCAGCGAGCCGATCTTCTGCCACGAGGCACCAGCGCCACGGGCGGCGATCACGGCGTCGGCCACTTGGCGTTCGCTGCGAGCCCGAGCGAGCGCGGCTCGTTCGAGCAGGTACTCCTCGACCGGACGTTCATCGCTCGCGTCAGGTTCGTAGTCCTCGAAGCGTTTGGCGAGCTCGTCGGCCTGGTCGAGGATCTCTTGGATGGAACGGGGCATGTTGGTCACCTCAGGGACTTCTCGCGAGCGGTCATGGCATGGACGACGAACTCGATCCCACCATCATCGACGACACCGATCTCCAACAGCTGGCCATCAGTTGCTGCGCCGATGAGCATCGTGAGGTCGTCAAGATCGAAGACGCGGGTCGGGTGGCGGTAGGCGTGCAAGATGTCGTCGTCGTGGACCCCGTGCTTGCGGGCGCTTGCCAAGATCACCGGATCCACAGGCATCAACTTACCTTGACGGCGGCCCGCCCGGTAACACCCACGGCGCACACATCGTGGGGCGCCGCACCGCCGGCGAACTGTTGCGGCTACCAAAGCCTTCGACCCGCCCCATAATGTCGCCCCAATCGGGCGTGGCGGCGCATCCCCGATGTGCCGATCGGTGACGCCTCGTAACGCGTCCTCGATCCGGTGCGTTTGGGGGCAGTCTGTCTCACCTGATCGATGAGCGTTATGGGGCACTCGGCGCACTCGATATGTGCCGCGATGGGCGGGGCCGCGGTGATGGGGACAGCGTGAGCGATATGCGTAATCACGTGAGCCGGCGGCTGGTGGGATTGGCTCGGTGCGCTAGGAAGATCCGCTAGGAATAGGTGTTCATGCGTCTGTTGGTTACCGTCACTTCGGCTTCGGCCACATCCGACCGTCGGCTCCCATCGCTGCCGCGGCACGGCAACGAGGACACGATGTTCGCTACGTCGTGAGCTCTCGCGATCGGCTGTTGTCTGGGAACTCGCGAGGTTCCGGCGCGATCTCCCCTGCGGAGTTCGCAACGGGGCTCGGCTTTCCGACCGACGTTGTCAAGCCGGCCGACGTCGACTCGCTGGTCGAGCGTCTACCGGTGCCGGAGTCCGACGGTGCCGTGATGTTCCGCCCGTTCTTCCTGCGCGCAGCTGCCGCTGTTCCGTTCATCCGCGCCCTGTGTGATGAATGGGAACCCGACGTGATCCTGCGCGACACCGCTGGGCTGGATGCCTGGGCGATTGCCGAGCAGACCGACACTCCGCTTGCGACGTTCGACTTCGCTCCGGCACAGTCCGGAATGTTGAACGAGGTCGCGGGAGGCGAGTTTGCCTGGTTCCGCGAAGCAATGAGTCTGCCGCCGGAACCCAGCGGCGACCGGCAGGCGAGCGAGCTCACCATCGTCGGGGCAGCACCGAGCTGGTTCGACGAGCACAGCATGCCGGCGAACACGCACCTCGTTCAGCCGATGGAGCCCGATCCAGCACCTGGCGAGTCCGTCGAGGGGTTGCTCGACAGCGACGACGCGCGCCCGTTGGTGTACGTGACGTTCGGAACGGCGTTCAATACGCCGGAACTGTTTCAGTTGGTCTTCGACGCCGTCGCCGACCTCGATGTCCGAGCCATCGCCACGATCGGAATGAACAACGAAACCGGCGATCTTGCGATCCCGGAAAATGTTCGAACGGTTCCCTTTCTTTCCCAGGGTCTCATCCTCGAGCATGCCGACTTGGTCGTCGCTCATGGCGGCTACGGGTCTCTCACGGGAGCGCTCAAGCGAGGTCTTCCCGTATTGAGCCTGCCCCTCGCTCCACCAGACAACCGGTTCAATGCAGCCCAGCTGGTGAAGCTCGGCGCAGGACTCGCCCTCGGCGAGGACGAGCGAACCCCCGAGGACATCCGACGATCCCTTCGCCGGCTGCTCGACCACCGAGAGTATCGAGACCGCGCTGGTGAGGTCGCAGACGAGATCGCTGCGCTCCCACCCATCGATCACGCGGCCGAACTCATCGAACGTCTCGCACGGCCTGCCGACTGAACGGGCGCACCGTGCTCACTTGCCAACCGTCCCGAACGCCGACTCGAGGCACGCATATCGCCGCCAGCGAATGAGATCGAGACCCGACCTCAGAACCGGCAATCTGCGCACGTCGCACATGCCCCACAACGCTCGCATCCACCTCCGGCGCGGACCATGGCCGAAGTGCCGTTCGTGGACGCTTCGTAACGCACCACGCAACCGGCGATAGGTGACGCTCCTCGGGAACTTCTGGCCGGGGATTAGGCCACGCTCGGTGAGGGGGGAGAGGTTAGTCGTCGGTGAGTTCGATGTCGCCGGGCCTCCAGGTGTGGTCGTACCAGGGTTCGAGCGGGCCGTACATCCGAAGGATCGTGAACCAGCCCTTTCCCTGGGACTGTTTGGATCCAGTTGTTCTGGAGTTCGGCTGGTTGTTCCGGCCCGAACAGGATGTCGACTGAGCCGTCGCTGTTGAACTCGAGTTCGCCGCGTGCGTTGTTGCGGCTGGGGTAGGGCTGCGAGGTCTGCAGCTCGGACCGGGTCTGTGGGTCGTAGATGCAGATCGACCAGAAGTTCTTGGCTGGCACGTTTGCCGGAAGCGTCAGCCGGTAGGACTTGGACCCGTCGAGGAAGTTTCCACCGCTGTCGGTGTCTGCCCCGGCGTACTGCGAGCCGATACCGACGAGCTTCAACGCCATCGCCGGCGTGTTGACAGTAGCGACGTAGAAGAAGAAAGTGCGGGCGTCGAGATGGCGACCGCCTCGCCCTTCGTCGCGGAGCCATTGGTAGTCGCCGCCGATGAAGAAGGTGTGCCACTGCCGATCGTTGTAGATCTTCGGCTCGTCGTCGCGCCAGCGGAAGTACAACGAACGAGCCGTCGCATTTCCCACCTCGGCTGCCTCGACGAGGATCCTCTGCATTCGTTCGTCGGGTGCGAACGGCTTGTCCTTGTGGATGCCAATCGCGGCCAGCAAGCCGCGCGTCTCGGGATCAAGCATGTCGATCGGCTCACGATGAATCACCGGCGCCAACTCCGCGTAGAAGTCGGAATCGTTCGCGTGAACTGTGTTGAACAGCTTTCCGGCCGTGGAGATGAACTCCATCTGCGGTTGGTCATCGATTCGCGACAGCGGATAGATCTTGACGCCCTCGGTGAACATCTTGGTCGCCGCGTCGGGCTTGCCGTCGACGAGGAATCCGCGCAGGATGATCCAGTTGCTGTAGCTCGTTGATTCAGCGACGAAGTAGCCGTCCGGGATTTCCCCGTCGTAGCCGGGTGGCGTGATCAGATACTTGCCGCCCTGCCCGCGATCAGGCCCGGGGCCGCCCATGTCGATCACGAACCGGAACCACGCGTCGTTCACCGTCCCCGGGCCCGCAACCTGGCGGGATCTCGACCACCGTCGGGCCGTCCTGCTCGAGATCGAGGAACCCGCCGCAATACACGGTGTCGGTGTTGCCCGTCAGGAAGAACGGCCCGGAGTCCAGCAGTTCGTCCATGATCAACAACTTGTTGCAGGCGTCGATCCCCTGCGACAGGAATCCGCACCCGGCGTCAGGTCCAGACGTCTGGCCGGCTCCTTCGATCGTGCGACTTCTGTCGCATGATGTGTGACAGACACCGAACGACCCGACCGAGGTGTTCGCCATCCGAGGACCAATTCAGCAGCATTGGTCTCTGGGCTGGTCCCGCAGTGACGTGAACGGAGTGTGACGCCTTCTGCGTCGGAGCCGGGCCGTGCTTTGACATTCTGTCAAAGGGTCCGGTGATCTGCTCGCTCCATGCCCAGGAACGCGACACCGCCCGCCCCGGGGAGTGGGGCGGGCGGTGTGCTTCAGGAGGTCAAGGCGTCACGGGGTTCGGTGCTGGAGGTGAAGATCTCCGGGCTCGTCGTGTGCAGCTTGACGACCTGGCCGAGCGGCAGGTTCGAACCTTCGAAACTGGGCCATGATCAGGCCGGAACCATCAGGGCCGAGCGTGCTGTAGTCGATCTGCTTCTGAGCAGCCTGCTGGAGCAGGCCGATCGCCTTCAGGAATCCGATGCCGTCCAGAACGCACGCGGCGCCAGCGTTCTTCGGGGCGGCGCTGGCGGTGCCGGCAGCGCCGAGGCCGACGGTGGCGGCGGCGACGCCGGCGGTGAGTGCGATGGCAATCTTCTTACGCATTGGGTTTCTCCTTGGGAGGTTGGAGGACAACACCACCTCTACGGAGCCCACCCGAGCCCGGATGACAATTCGCTACATCAGGGGGTCTGACCCCCGATGCAATCGAGGGTCAGAACGGAGCCGGTCGTCGGGCGGGAGCGTGCTCGGGCCGACGTGGGCGTCGAGCCAGTCGCACAGGTCGGCAACCCCGGTCCACGAGTCGCGGATGCGCTTGGCGGCACCCTTGGTGTGGATCCACTTCGGGGCGCCGAACTCCTGCACGGCGATCAGGCCCTTGCGGCGCAGCAGTTCGATGCGAGGATGGTCCTTCGGGTATCCGCGTGGCGCCGTCTTCAGCGTGTCGATGGCGCTGATCGAGTACTTGCGACGGGCGGCGTCGGCGACCAGCGCCGACAGCTCCTCGCCGGTCGCCTCACCATCGATCGCTGCCCGCAGGCGTGCGAGTTGGTCCTTGGCCATCGCGTAGTAGCCGGCGCCGACCATCAGGCCGTCGGCCGAGAACTGGACGTAGTGACCCGTTCCGCCCTCGGATTCCCCGTATGCACCCTGCTGGGTCTTGTACGGCGGCTTGTTCTTCGAGAACCGGACGTCGTTGTACGGCCGGAACATGTGGAACGGCCCGAAGTCGGCGAGCGCCTCGGTCAACTCGACCATCGGCTGCTTGACGAACTCGTCGTAGCGATGCTTGTTGGCCTGCCAGAACGAGCGGAGTTGTCGGCAGCGAGCTGCTCGTAGAACTCGATGCCCTCGACCGGAAATCCGTGAACGCCATGCCCGTCGACCGTAGTTGTTGCTCCAGGTCACGCCCAGATCGGGGACGGTCGGCGGGCCGGTGGGGCGTCCGATCGCGTACTGTCGCCGCGCATGGCAGACCTCTTCCTGGGCGGCAGCGATCGACCCCGCCACGCACGAACGCACCACCACCGACGCCGTCCGGCAACGTGTCGTGCCGACCGACTCGCTCACCACGCACGGCGTGATCGTCGGGATGACCGGCTCGGGCAAGACCGGCCTCGGCGTGATCCTGATCGAGGAGGCGCTGCGCGCAGGTCTCCCGGTGCTGGCGATCGACCCGAAGGGCGACCTCACCAACCTCTGCCTGACGTTCCCCGACCTCGCCCCCGACGACTTCCGCCCGTGGATCGACGAGGCCCAGGCCAAGAACGCCGGCCAATCACCCGACGACTTCGCTGCCAGCCAGGCCGCGCTGTGGACGAAGGGGCTCGCCGGGTGGGGACTCGAGCGGCGCCGACATCGGCGCCCTGCGAGCGAGCGGACCGACTTCACGATCTACACGCCCGGTTCCGAGGCAGGCACCGCACTGAACATCATGGGCTCGCTGCAGGTGCCCGCCGACATGAGCGACGCCGAGGTGGTCGCCGACGAGATCGAGGGCTACGTCACGGGCCTGCTCGGCCTGGTCGGCATCGCTGCCGATCCGCTGGCGAGCCGCGAGCACATCCTGCTGTCGAACCTGATCCACCACTCGTGGAGCGAGGGCCGGGCGCTCGACCTGATGACGCTCGTCGGGATGGTCCCGTCGCCTCCCATCCGCAAGCTCGGCGTGTTCGACGTCGACCAGTTCTTCCCGGCCGACGACCGCATGGCGCTGGCGATGAAGCTCAACGGACTGCTCGCCTCGCCGTCGTTCGCGTCGTGGGCGATGGGCTCGTCGCTCGACATCCAGTCGATGCTCTTCACGCCCGACGGCCGCGGCCGCTGCGCCATCGTGACCACGGCCCACCTGTCCGACGACGAGCGTCAGTTCGTCACGTCGCTGATCCTGTCGAAGCTGGTCACGTGGATGCGCCGCCAGAGCGGCACCACCGATCTCCGAGCACTGCTCTACATGGACGAGGTCGCCGGCTACCTGCCGCCGACAGCGAAGCCGCCGACGAAGAAGCCGATCATGACGCTGATGAAGCAGGCACGGGCGTTCGGTGTCGGCGTGGTGCTGTCGACCCAGAACCCGGTCGACCTCGACTACAAGGCGATGTCGAACGCCGGCACCTGGATGATCGGCCGACTGCAGACCGAGCGCGACAAGGCCCGCCTGCTCGACGGGATGTCGTCGGCGGCGGGCAGCGTCGACGTGGCAGCGGTCGATGCCACGATCTCGGGACTCGGCAAGCGCGAGTTCATGCTGCGGCGCGCGGGCAGGGACGAACCCGAGGTGTTCACCACCCGGTGGGCGATGTCGTATCTGCGTGGCCCGATGACCCGCGACCAGATCGCCCTGGTGACGCCCGCCGAGCGCCGACTCCGCGCCGGCAGCGATGTCTGCCGCGACATGGCCACCGCCCCGCACGGCCGCAGCTGGGCCACCACCACACCACCGGCGCCCGACCGCGCCGCGCCGCCGAGCGCGCCGAGCGACGAGAGCGCCGTGATGCCCGAGGTGGCCGACGGCATCGCCGGTGCGCTGGGTCGACGTCGCGGCGCCGTGGCTCGGCGACGTCGGCGGCGACTCGCGCGGCACCGTGCTCGAAGCGGCCGTGGTCGCCCGCGTGGCGATCCGCTACGACGAGACCAAGGCCGACCTCGTCCACGACGAGGAGTACGAGGCGGTGCTGTTCCCGCTCGGCGACCCGGTCGACGTCACGTCGGCGGTGCAGGTCGACTACGACGACCGCGACCTGCGCACCGACGCTCCGGCCGGCGTCACCTACCGGCTCACCGAGGCCCGATCGCCACCAAGACGTTCTTCAACCAGATCGAGCGCGACCTGCGCGATCACCTCACGCGGAGCCTCACGCTCGAGATCCCGGCCAACACCGACCTGAAGCTCTACGGCCGCCCCGGCGAGACCCCCGAGGAGTTCGCCACCCGTTGCGCGTCGTTCGCCGACGAACGTGCCGACGAGGAGATCGCCAAGCTGCGCGACAAGTACGAGGCGAAGGCCACGAAGCTGCGCGACCAGATCGAGGCGGCCGAGGACCGCGTCGACGTGCTGGAGGAGGAGGCGAAGGGAAGCGCAACTCCGAGTTCCTCTCGACGGCCGGCTCGTTGCTCGGCGGATCTGCTCGGCGGCAAGAAGTCGAAGACGAAGATGCTCGGCGACATGCTCGGCGACGCCGGCACCGCCGCACGGCGACGTGGCAGCACGAGTGCGTCCGGTCGTCGGGTCGACGCCGCCGAGAACAAGGTGGAGCGCCTCGTCGAGCAGGCCGAGGAGCTCGAGGCGGAACTCGAGGACGACGTCACGGAGATCGCGGAGCGGTGGGACACCGCGGCTGCCGCCATCGAGCCGATCGACCGTGGGCCTCGAACGCACCGACGTCAAGGTCACCCAGCTGACGCTGGCGTGGCTGCCCGTCGACTGAGCTCGAGCTGCAGCGCAGCCGTGCGAGCACCGTGCCGACGGAGAGACTCGAACTCTCACTGACGGCGACCTAAACGCCGTGCCTCTGCCAATTGGGCTACGTCGGCTGACGTCCCTCGAACCTACCGCTATCGGGACCCGGACGTTGCGGCCGTACGATCGCACGCCGGAATGCTGGGGCCCGTATCCTGCTGCGGTGCCTGTCAGGCGACTCGGGCCGACGACGACCCGACGGTCGAGCTCGCTCGCCTGGCTGACGGTCGCGGTCGTCGGCGTCGTCACGCTGACCCAGGCGGTCGGCTGGTCCGGCACACGCTCGTCGCCGTCGTCCAGTCACTCACGCCGTACCTCGGGATCTGGTCCTGGCGCCGATTGCCGTCGCGCTGTGGCGCAGCGCCGACTCTGCACTCGCCACCATCTGCGGCGCGATCGGGCTCGGCATCCTGTGCTGGCGGCGCCGCTCGCCTTCCCGACCGAGCAGCCCCGCCCGATGCCGGGTGCGACCGGCCTCCGGGTCGCGTCGGTCAACCTGCTGTACGGCAACGATCGCATCGACGAGGTCGCCGCCGACCTCTCGCCGAGCTCGCCCGACGTGATCGTGTTCAACGAGTACACGCCGGAACACCAGGCCGCGCTGCAGGGCTCACCGCTCGCCGAGCGACTACCCGTACCGCATCGACCGCAGCGGCGCCTCGCCGGTGGCATCGCCGTGTGGAGCACGACGCCGGTGGTGATCGCGACGAACCTCCCGACACCTACAGCTACAGCCTCGACCTCACCGTCGACGGCCCCGACGGCGCCGTCCGGGTGGTGGCGATGCACATGCCGACGCCGATCAACAACTTCGAGGACTGGCGCCGCGACCTGCGGACGGCAGCGCAGATCGGACGAACGGCCGACGGGCCCGACGATGGTGATCGGCGACCTCAACTGCCTCGTACTGGCACCCCGACTTCCGCGCGCTGCTCGACGCCGGCTTCGTCGATGCCCACACGGCCAACGGACACGGGTTCTCGACGTCGTGGCCGACGGACGGGATCGTGCCGGCGTTCGTGCGTCTCGACCATGCGCTCACCGACCGGCGGGCTGGTGTCGACCGACGTCGACGACTTCGAGATCCCCGGCAGCGATCACCGCGGATTCGTCGTCACCGTTGCGCCAACTCGCTGAGCAACGCACGGAACGCACGGCCGCGGTGCGAGATGGCGTTCTTGGCCTCGACCCCCATCTCGGCGAACGTGGCACCGTCGCCCTCGTCGGGCTGGAACACCGAGTCGTAGCCGAAGCCGATCTCGCCGCGCTCCACGGTGGTGATCACGCCCGGGCACACACCCTCGACGGCCAGCTCCGAACCGTCGGGCCACACCACGATCGCCACGGTCTTGAACGCGGCACGTCGATCGGCGACACCGTCGAGTTCGGCGAGCAGCTTGCGACGGTTGTCGGCGTAGCTGCATCCCTCGCCCGCGTAGATCTGGCGGCGTCGACGCCCGGAGCCCCGCCGAGCGCGTCGACCTCGAGCCCGGTGTCGTCGGCGACGGCCGGCAGCCCGGTGGCCGCGCACAGTGCGGACGCCTTCAGACGGGCGTTGCCGATCAACGAGCCGGCGTCCTCCACCACGTCGGGGACGTCGGTGGGGCGCGGCAGCAGGTCGACCACGCCGTCGAGGAGTCTGCTGGATCTCGCGCACCTTGTCGGGGTTCGCCGAGGCACAGACGAGCTGCAGCACGACGGCCTCAGCCTCAGCGGCCGGACGAGGCGCCGGTGGTGTCGCGATCGCTCGCCGCCTGGAGATCGGCGATCGTGGAGCGAGGCCACCTTCGGCGAGCATGACGAGCGCGTCGAGTTCGGTCCCGGGTGAACGCCATCCCCTCGGCGGTGCCCTGCACCTCGACGAACTGCGCGTCGCCACCAGCGGTTGGACGCAGCATCACCACGTTCATGTCGACCTCGGCGGCGCTGTCCTCGACGTAGGGCAGGTCGAGCACCGGCGTCCCGTCGACGATGCCGACGCTGATCGCCGTGCAGAACGAGTGCAGCGGATTGGACGGCAGATCGCCACGCTGCACCACCCGCTCGAGCGCATCGTGGAGCGCGATGAATCCGCCGCAGATGCTGGCAGTGCGGGTTCCGCCGTCGGCCTGGAGGACGTCGCAGTCGACCACCACCTGACGTTCGCCGAGCGCCTCCATGTCGCACGCTGCGCGCAACGACCGACCGATCAAGCGCTGGATCTCGACGGTCCGGCCGCTCTGCTTGCCCTTCGCCGCCTCGCGTCCGATGCGTTCGGGCGACGCGCCGGGCAGCATCGAGTACTCGGCGGTCACCCACCCCTTGCCCTTGCCCCGCATCCAACGGGGAACGTCGTCGTCGATCGAGGCCGTGCAGAGCACCCGCGTCTTGCCGAACGAGACGAGGCACGAGCCATCGGCCATCTCGGTGAAGTCGCGCTCGAAGGTGATCGGGCGGAGTTGATCGTCGGTGCGGCCGTCGGGGCGAGCCATGGGGGTCTCCGTCGGGATGTCGTGATCGGGATGTCGTGATCGGGATGTCGTGATTGATTGATTTGACGGTGATCGGATGCGGCACAGGGTGCCACGGGTCGTCAGGGACCGGACGAATCCGTCGAACCGCTCGCCGGGGTCCACGCTTCGGTGTGGTCGAGTTCGGGCCCGAGGAGTCGTGCGCCGAGCTCGCGGAACACCTCGACGTCGCCGCTGGACACGAACCGGTGTCGCCCGACCCGCTCGTCGTCACGCAGCAGGCCCAGCGCTCCGAGGCGATGCATCACCTCGAACGCGGTCTCGTCGGCCGAGCTGACCAACGTGACGCCATGACCCATCACGTCGCTGAGCGTGCGAGCGAGGAACGGGTAGTGCGTGCATCCGAGCAACAGCGCGTCGACGTCGGCGTCACGGATCGGTGCGAGCAGTCGCTCGGCGAGGACCGTGACCTCGTCGCCGGTCGTCTGGCCCCGTTCGACGAACTCGACGAATCCGGGACAGGCCGCGCTCGTCAGATCGACCGGCACCCCGGTGTCGTCGACCGCACGCAGGTATGCGCCGGACGCGATCGTGCCGACCGTACCGATCACACCGACGCGCCCGGTGGTCGTGGTGGTCACGAGCGCTCGTGCGCCCGGGGCCACGACATCGATGATCGGCACCGGGAGCTCGGCACGGAGGTCGTCGAGCCCGGCCGCCGTCGCCGTGTTGCAGGCGACGACGACCGCCTTCGCGTCGTAGTCCTTCACCAGGCTCCATGCGAGTTCGTGCGCATACCCGCGCACGTCGTCGAGCGGTTTGGAGCCGTACGGATAGCGGCCGGTGTCGCCGATGTAGACGAGGTCCTCCGCGGGCAGCAGATCGATCGTCGCCCGGGCGACGGTCAACCCGCCGAACCCGGAGTCGAACATCCCGATCGGCCGATCCACGGTGGTCCAGCCTATGTGGCCGTCTCAGCCGAGGGTCACGGCTGGATGGACGTCACGGCGTCGGGATCGGCATCACGGCATCGATCACGTGGAAGATGCTCTGTGCTCCACGCTGGTCGACGGCAATGATCCCGGCGCCACCGATGGTCGGCGGTGTCGCCGCAGCGTCGACGGTCTGGTCACCACCACTGTCCACCGGGACCGCAGGCAGGCTCAGCACCGCTGCGGCGTCGAGCACCTGGGTGCTGTCGACGTGAGCGAGCAGCACGTCCAAGAGCTCTGCCTCCGTGATGTCGGCAGGGATGTTCGCCGCTGCGATGGCGTCGTTGTTCGGGATGAACAGTGTGATCGCCGCGTTGGGATCGTCCAGCACCGGGCCGAGCCCGGCGGTGTCGGCGAGCGCCAGGAAGTCCGAGAGCGTCGGATCGGCCGAGATCGCATCGCGCAACGTCGCGGGCACCGGAGCCACCGACGTGGTCGGCGCAACGGTGGTCGGGGCGACCGTCGTCTCCACGACGGTCGTCTCGGGCACGGTCGTCTCGACCACCGTGGTCTCCACGACCGTGGTCTCGACCACCGTGGTCTCGACGACGGTCGTCGGAGCGGGCGCCGTGGCGACGAGCTTGCAGGTGACCGAGTCACCGGGCGTGAACTGGTAGTTCGGGAACGTGAGCGACGCGAAACGGTCGATCGTGGTGTCCGGCGAACTCACCTCGACGCTCATCGACACCACGCTCTGCTGACCCTCGAACGGTTGCAGCACACAGTCGACGACAGGCGCTGGAGGAATCCAGCCCGGCGGGACGTTGACGACGACATCGGCCGTGGACACCCAGGCGGTGGGGTCGGCCACGGTGTCGTCGGCTTCCCACACGAAGTCGACTCGGCCGTCGGATCCGGTGGAGTCGCCGGCGGGCTCGCCTCGCGGGCCATCGGCCGGGCGGAGCCAGACGAACGACGTGGCTGCATCGGCGGGTCCGGCGACCTCGACGATGAACCCGGTGTCGAGTGGATCGCCGACCGAGTCGGTGGCTTCGAGGATCAGTCGGCTCGAGGTGGCCGTGGCGTCGTCGTCGTCGTCACCACCGCCGAAGATCAGCCAGCCGACGAGGCCGATGATCGCGAGTGCGACGATGATCGCCAGCGCGAGCGGCCCCGGCTTCTTGTACCAAGGAACGGGTTCTTCGGGGTTCTCGTCGGGATCGACCGGCGCGTCCGGCGGATCGGTCGGAGGCGTCCCGGCGCCGGGGCCGAGGCCGTCGGGGTCGACCGGCCCGTCGGTGGCGGGCATCTGGGTGGTCGGTTCCGTCCCGGGGGCGCCGGGAACCGTGGGAAGCGGCTCGGTCGGCGGGTTCGGATCGATCGGCGGATCGCTCGGCCCACCGGGGGGCGGGGGCGGCGGAGGCGGCGGCGGGGTTCCGCCTCCGGGCGCGTCAGGCAGCGTGGGCTCCGAGTCACTCATGCGTGCCAGTGTGGCAGGGCGGCGACGCGCAGTGGCGGACCACTCGACTTCTTGAATGCACCTTGAGAACGCCTGCGCGAGTCCTCGACCGCCGAGGGCTGCGTGCCAGACTTCCCCCAATGCCAACCATTGCCGTCAACGACATCGAGATCTGCTACGAGAGCTTCGGCCCCGACGACGCCCCACCGCTGCTCCTGGTGATGGGCCTCGGCGCCCAGATGACGCTGTGGTCGCCCGGGTTCATGAGCGAGCTCCTCGACCGCGGCTTCCGGGTCATCCGGTTCGACAACCGCGATGTCGGACTGTCGACCAAGTCGGCCGGCGAACCACCCGACGTCATGGCGATCTACGCCCAGTTCCTCAGCGGGCAGCCGATCGATGCGCCCTACACGCTGTCGACGCTCGCCGCCGACGCCGTCGGCCTGCTCGACGCATTGGACATCCCTGCAGCGCACATCGTCGGCGCCTCGATGGGCGGCATGATCGTCCAGACGATCGCCATCGAGCACCCCGACCGGGTCCTGTCGCTGACCTCGATCATGTCGACGACCGGCCACACCGAGGTCGGCCAGCCCGACGCGGAGTCGATGATGGCGCTCCTGACGCCGGCGCCGACCGACCGCGACGGCGCCATCCGCCAGAGCGTCGAGACCTCCCGGGTGATCTCCGGCGACCTGTTCGACGAGGAGTGGTCGCGCTCGATCGCGACCGAGTCGTTCGACCGCTGCTTCAATCCGGCCGGCACCGCGTTCCACCTCGTGGCGATCGCAGCGTCCGGCGAGCGGACCGAGGCGCTGGGTTCACTCGATGTTCCCACACTGGTGATCCACGGCCGGCAGGACTCGCTGATCACACTGTCCGGCGGCGAGGCGACAGCGGCGGCGATCCCGGGAGCCGAGCTGCTGGTGTTCGGACGGATGGGCCACGACATGCCCGCGCTGTACTGGCCGCAGATGGCCGACGCCATCTTCAACATCGCTGCACGGGGCGAGGAGCGCTGACGTGCCCGATCTCGAGAACGACCCACGGCTCGACCCGCGGGTGAAGTGGGCGCTGCGCAATGTCCCGGTGACGAACCTCACCGACGTCGACAGCCGCGAGACCCTGCTGGAGATCAGCAACCATCCGAAGGCGGTCGCGCTACGGGAGAAGGCCGCCGCGCTGTACGACGCGCTCGACACCGAAGAGGTCGCCCCGTCGGCCGGGTTGTCGATCACGGTCCACGAGTTCACCTCCGCTCCCGACGGCAACACGATCAAGATCCGCTACGTCCGCCCCGACGTCGACCGCCAGGGCAACACGGTGCTGCCGTGCGTGTACTACATCCACGGTGGCGGCATGCAGAACGGCAGCGCGTTCGACGCGCTGTACCGCATCTGGGCGCGCGTGCTCGCCGACGAGGGCCTCGCTGTGGCGATGGTCGACTTCCGCAACGCGGTCACCCCGTCGTCGGCGCCCGAGGTCGAACCGTTCCCGGCCGGCCTGAACGACTGCGTGTCCGGGCTCCGGTGGGTGGTCGCGAACGCCGACGACCTCGGCATCGATCCTGCGCGCGTGATCGTGGCCGGCGAGAGCGGTGGAGGGAACCTCACCCTGGCCACCGGCCTTCGGCTCCTCCGCGACGGCGACATCGGGTTGGTCCGAGGCCTCTACGCGCTCTGCCCGTACATCGCCGGCCAGTGGCCCCAGGACCGGTTCCCGTCGTCGATCGAGAACGAGGGGTACCTGCTCAACCTGCACCACAACCGCGGTGCCATCGCCTACGGGATCGAGCACTTCGAAGAGGGCAACCCGCTGGCGTGGCCGTCGCACGCGACCGAAGCCGACGTGGCGGGGCTTCCTCCCACGTTCATCAGCGTCAACGAAGCGGATCCGCTGCGAGACGAGGGCATCGACTTCTACCGGCTGCTGCTGCGCGCCGGGGTTGCCGCTCAGTGCCGGATCGTGATGGGCACCAGCCACGGCATGGACGTGTTCACCCCGGTACTGCCCGACGTCAGCCGCCAGACGGCAGCGAGCATCGCTCACTTCGCACGCGCTTGATGCTCCGCCCTTTCCCCCGCACGGTCGGGTCGACGCCTCGGAGGTGCCCCTAGGGTCGCACCGATGACGACGCGAGTGCTCGCTGCCGCCGACATGACGCATCTCCTCGAGGTGGTCGGACGCGACCAGTTCATGGATCTGATGATCGAGCGCCTGCGGGCGCGTTTCCTCGACCACTCGGCGGACGCCGTGGAGGTCCGCACGCGCGACGGATTCCGCTACGACAAGCCCGACCTCGGATTGATCGAGTGGATGCCGACCCACGAGATCGGCGGCCCGGTCGTGGTGAAGATGGTCGGCTACCACCCGGCAAATCCGGTCCAGCGATCGCTGCCCTCGGTGATCGCCACGTCATCGATGTGGGACACCGAAACCGGGCACCTCGTCGCCATCGCCGACGCCACGCTGCTGACGGCGGTTCGCACGGGTGCGGCATCTGGCCTCGCGACCGAACTGCTCGCACGAACCGGTCCGATCACAGTCGGTCTGGCCGGCCTCGGAGCGCAGGCGATCACGCAGTTGCACGCGGTCAGCCGCGTCCGCGAGGTCGACCACGTGATCGGATTCGACGACGACCCCGATGTTGCAGCGTCGTTCGCCGAACGCGCCGACTTCCTCGGCCTCGACATCGACACCTCCGTTTCCGATCGAGCGGCAACGATCCTCGGCGAGGTCGATGTCCTCTGCACCTGCACATCGGTCGACATCGGCGCCGGTCCCGTGATCAGCGACTGCGAGGCACGCCCCTGGTTGCACGTGAACGCCGTCGGTGCCGACTTTCCCGGCAAGCTCGAACTGCCGTCGGCATTCGCCAACCGTTCGTTCGTCGTGCCGGACACCCTCGAGCAGTGCCTGGTCGAGGGTGAGTGCCAGCAGGTGTCGTCCGACCGGATCGGGCCCGCGCTGAGCGAGATGCTCCAGCGTGCCGACGAATTCGCCGGTCGCCGCGACGAACTGACCGTGTTCGACTCGACCGGGTGGGCCGTCGAGGACGATGTGGCGCTTCGGCTGGCAGTCGAGTTGGCCACGGCGCACGGGGTCGGCAGCGAGATCGAACTCGAGCGCCTGCCTCGCGATCCCTATGACCCCTACGGCACCGTCTGATCGACCCCGAACGTGAGGCTCGCGGCCGGTCGCGTGGATCAGAAGTAGATGATCTCTTCGGCCTTGGCTTCTGCGGTGTCGAGGTCGTCGGTGTAGGCACCGGTCGACAGGTACTTCCAGCCGCCGTCGCACACGATGAACACGATCGTGCCGTGATCGATCTGGCTCGCGACCTTCGCCGCGCCCGCCAGGGCCGCACCGGCGGAAATGCCGGCGAACACGCCGCACTCGCGGACGAGTCGACGAGTCCACTCGATCGACTCGCGGGGCCGTACGACGCGCTTGCGATCGAGGATGTCGAACCCGTTCCAGTTCTCGAACACCGGAGGGATGTACCCCTCGCCGATGTTCCGCAACCCCTCGACGCGTTCGCCGAGCGGCGGCTCGACGGCCACGACCTGGATGTCGGGGTTCTGCTCCTTGAAGTAGCGGCCGGCGCCCATGAGCGTTCCGCTGGTGCCGAGACCGGCCACGAAGTGGGTCATCTCGGGGACATCGCGCAGGATCTCGGGGCCGGTGCCCTCGTAGTGGGCCCGCGGGTTGGCATCGTTGGCGTACTGATACGGGAAGTACCACTCGGGATGCTGGGCAGCGAGTTCGATCGCCCGGGAGACCGCACCGTTCGAGCCTTCTTCGCCGGGTGTGAGGATGAGCTCGGCGCCGAACACCTCGAGCATCTGGCGGCGCTCGATCGACACGCTGGTCGGCATCATGATCTTGATCGGGTAGCCCTTGATCCCCGCGATCGCGGCCAGCGCGATGCCGGTGTTGCCCGACGACGGCTCGAGGATCGTCTGGCCGGGAAGCAGGCGGCCTTCCTTCTCGGCGGTCTCGATCATCGACTTGGCGATGCGGTCCTTGACCGACCCGAACGGGTTCTGCATCTCCATCTTGCCGAGGATGCGGACGTTCGGATTCGGCGAGAGCACGGACACGTCGACCATCGGTGTGTTGCCGATCATGTCGAGGACGCTGTCGTTGACCAGCCCCGGCAGTGTGAAGTTCGGGTTCAAGGTGTTCGTCACGACTCTCCCAACACCGACTGCGGCGAAGACATTCCGACTAATCCGATGGTTTCTGTCGGGAATCGTACCGGTAGTCCCGATTCGGGTCCACCCGACCGTCCTCGCCGCGGGGACGTCAGTTGCCACGTCCGGGGTCTGAACCCGGACGTGACGCTCAGACGATGGCGATGGGCTCTTCGGTGATCTGGCCGTCGACGATGCGGTAGCTGCGCGCCTCCGGCGCATCGCGCTTCAAGCTGATGATCACGTAGTGCCACGAGGGGTCGGGAGCAGCGGCGACGTCGGTGGGACTCGGGTACGGCTCGGAGTGGGTGTGGCTGTGCACGACGCCGTTGATCTCCCAGTTGCGGTCCTCGGCGTCGATCTCGGCGCGCAGGTGATCCTTGGGGTCGATCGTGTACACCCGTGCCGACTCGGCGACGTTGGTGCACGGGTAGTAGATCGGCGCACGGTCTCCTGCTCCCCCGCTGGGACCCGGAGGGCCGGCGATCAGTCCGCATGCCTCGTACGGATAGGCGTCGAGGGCCGCACCGACCATTCGTGCATACGCCGACTTCGAGATCTCGATCACGACGCCACCCGGGCGAGGAACTCCGTGACCGCCGCGTGGAACATCGGGCGGGATGCGATCTCGTCGTGGATCAGGTGGCCGGCACCGGCGATCGTCACGACCTCGGTGGCCGGCGAGATCGAGGCGAAGTGGTGGGCCATGACGGGATCGGCGACCGCGTCGGGCTTGGCCGGGTCGGCGGTGATGATCAGCGTCGGCGGCCCGAACCCGCTGTCGGGGTCGAGCAGGAGATCGATCGTTCCGTTCAGCACGGGGTCGAGGACGGCGGCGTCGACGGCCAGCAGTGATCCTGCCATCGAGAGCAGACCGTCCGGCTCGATCGAGTCGGCCATCGTGGCCCCCGAGACGGTGGGTACCGAGGCGAGGAACCCGGCGACTGCGTCGGCCGTCATCCCCACGGCCTGGAGCGCGGGGAGCGACTGACGCATGAGGCGGAACGACTCGAACAGCGCATGCCCGTCGCCAAGGTGGCTGTCGGTGCCCGCGGGGAGTCCGAGGGGCGGGTCCTCGAGGATCGCGGCGCGGATCAGTTCGGGGCGCTGCTGCATCATGATCGCAGCGGTGGCGCCGCCCAGCGAGTGCCCCATCACGATGCACGGTTGGCCGATGACCTGGTCGCAGACCGCGATCGCATCGCTGACGTACCCGCGCGAACCGTAGGCGTCGGGTGTGCGGGCCGATGCGCCGTGACCGCGGAAGTCGAGCCGCAGCACCCGGAACCGTTCCGCCAGTTCCGGAACGATCCAGTCCCACGTGCCGCCGAACGACGTGATGCCGTGGAGCAGCAACAGCGGCGGTGCCGCCGGGTCGCCGTCCTCGGTGACGTTGAGCGTGATGCCGTTGTTGTCGATCTGCACGCCGAGGACGGTAACGCCCGGCCGTGAACCCCCGCACCTCCGACGGGGCGACGTCGGTAGGGTCTGCTTCCCGCAGAACGAGGGACGTCATGGCGAAGGGCAAGAAGACCAAGAAGGACAAGGGTGCGGGCGATGGCACCCAGCTGATCGCGTCGTACAAGCGCGCCTACCGCGACTACGACATCCTCGACACCTACGAGGCGGGGCTCGTCCTGACCGGCAGCGAGGTCAAGAGTCTGCGCGAGGGCAACGCCCAGATCGCCGAGGGCTACGCCCGGGTCCAGCGTGGCGAGATGTGGCTCGACGGCATCCACATCCCCCCGTACACGAATGCGATCGGCTTCGGCGCTCACGATCCCGACCGGGCCCGCAAGCTGTTGCTCAACCGCGCCGAGATCGACAAGCTCGACCAACGTGTCGCCCAGGGCAGCCTGACGATCGTGCCGCTGCGCCTGTACTGGAAGGGCGGCCGGGCGAAGATCGAACTCGGGCTGGCGAAGGGTCGCACCAAGGGCGACAAGCGTCAGCACATGGCCGAGCGCGATGCCGACCGCGAGATCCAGACCGAGTTCAATCGGGCCAACAAGTACGGCGACGCCCGCTAGTCCGACGCCTTCACCGAGCCAGACATCCCGGGTCGAGCGGTGTGTGGTTGACCACGGTGCCCATCCCCGGAAGTCGGAACAGGCCTTCGGCCCTGATCAGCCGGGCGACGGCCTCGTCGGCGCGCTGGTTGAGCAGGGTCATCTGGCGGAGCAGCGCCGCCGCGACGATCGGCGCAGCGAAGCTGGTGCCGGTCCATCGCGCCCAGTGCCGGAAGTCGTCGGGGTCGACGCTGCCCGGCCTCGGGAAGACCTCCATCTCGCCGTTGAACTCGAAGAAGGCACTCACGAGGTCGGTGCCGGGCGCACATGCGTCGACCCATGCTCCATGGTTGGTGTACGGCGCCGGCCCATAGGGATCGAGCGCTGCGACGGCGACCACCTCGGGAAGGCAGGCCGGGAACAGCGGCCGATCGGTCGCATCGTTGCCCGCCGATGCCACGACGACGGCACCGGTCCGCCGCACCCGACGCACGGCGGCCGAGAGGAGGTCCATCTCCTCGTCGGCATAACCGCCGAACGACATGTTGAGGATCGTCCGATCGTCGAGCACCTTGTCCGTCCGGAGCTGCTCGATCGCCTCGACCACGGTGGAGACGTCGACGTCGCCGAAGGGGAAGACGACGTTGACCGGCACGACGGCGCGCCCGGGCGCGAGGAGGTGGATCAGTCCCGCGATGAAGGTGCCGTGCCCGCTGGAGGGATCGAGAAAGCCGTCGGCCGGGTTGTCCGGGTCGGCGCCATCGGGCTGCTCCCATTCGTTCGGGAACGCCTTCGACAGCGGCAGCAGCATCGCGGGGCACACCTGTGGATCGGCGATCCCCGTGTCGAGCACCACGACCTTCGGGTCGCTGGCGCTGGCTGGGTCGTAGTCGCCTGGGAGCACGTCCGGCGCTGCCGCGGGCCGCGCCGTGCTCGGCCGCTGGCCGGAGCACACGTAGGGGTCTGCGAGCGTGGAACTCGCATAGATCGGGTTCGCGTAGACCGGGCTGGCGTACACCGGATTGGCGTAGATCGGGTTCGCATAGATCGGATTGGCGTAGATCGGATTGGCGTAGATCGGGTTCGCATAGATCGGATTGGCGTAGATCGGGTTCGCATAGATCGGATTGGCGTAGATCGGGTTCGCATAGATCGGCGTCGCGAACATCACATAGTTCGGTTCGACTCGCGCGCCACGGTGTCGGAGCTCGGCCACCGCATCATCGACGTCGCCAACGAATCGCACGCGGTAGGCGTCGGGCCCATCCGCGATGACGATCTGTTCGTGCGTCGCATGCGGAAAGAGACGGAGCGCGGCCCGGAGCGATTGGGGGTCGGCACACAACAACTGGCCGGGGCGGTACGCATACCCACCGGCGCGGCGCGCATAGTCGACGCGCCCGGACCAACCGGCTGGCGGTGGATCAGGTGGACGAGGGTCGGATTGCTTGCCGGTGGGGTCAGTCATTGCTGGTCCTTTCGCTCGGTGTCTGATCGGTCGACGTGGGGGCGCCGACGGAGTCGGCGATCACCTGCTCGAGGATCCGCCGGGTCAGCGCAGCGGTCTGGAGCGAGTCGAGCACCGCCCCGGCAGCGTTCTCAGCCTCCAGCTCCTCCGGGTCGAGATGCTGCCCGGCATCGGCGAGCAGGCGTTCGAGTTCCTCGACGTCGAAGTCGTAGAGGCGATGGCCAGTGGCATCGAGACCGGCGACCGCAGCCGCCTGCAGCCGTACCGCCATCGCCCACTGCCCCAAGCGGCCGGCGAGGTGGGCGGCGAGGAGGGCCGAGAAGGCGAGCATCACCGGCTGGCCGATCACCAGTGCCTCCTCGAGGCAGGCGAGCTGGTAGGAGGCAGCGGCAGGGTTGTCGCCGCGGCGCAATGCGATCTCGGCGACGTTGCCGTTGGCCGACGCGACCTTGGCGGAGAGGTCGAGCTCGACATACGCCGCGAGTTCGCGTCGGAACGCATCCTCACTGGCATCGGGGCCACCCGCGCTGAGCTGCGCGATGCCCAACAGGTTCCACATCCGCGCGCTGTCGCCGACCAGGAGGTCGCGTTCGAGCACTCGGCGTGCGAGCTCGGCCGCGCCATCGAAGTCTCCGCGGCGAATCAGCACCTCACCCTGCGTTCGTTCGATCGCCACGCCGGACCACGGCGGCGTCCCGACGCGATCGCGCAGTTCTGTGGCGGTGGCGAGCAGTTCCTCCGCCTGACGCTGGTCACCGCGACGGAAGTGGAGATCGGCGAGCGTGGCCAGAAGCACCGCACGCGTCGGCGTCGGTTCGCCGAGTCGCTCCGTCAGCGATGTCAGCTCCGAGATGCCGGCCTCGAACCGCTGCGTCGCATCGTGATACCCACCCAAACTGCAGGCGACGGCTTGCGCCCGTTCATGATCGATACTGGCGAGCGGACCAATGATGCCTCTGAGATTGGCGACCTCTACCGCCACCTCCCCGAGCCATTGCCGGTCCGCCAGCCGCCATGGACCGACACGATCGAGAAGGTCGGTCGCGACCCGGCCGACCACCACGGCGGACTCAGCCGAATCCACCAGCAGACCGAGCCCGAACTCCCTGACGGACTCGAGCAGCCGATAGCGGGTGCCGGCCCCTGACTGATCGAGCGCGACGAGTGATTTGTCGAAGAGCGCCCAGACCAGCTCGGGAATGTCATCCGCAGCCAACACGACCCCTTCGGGCACGTTCGCAGTGTGACGGTCGCTGTCGGCGAGCGCGATCGTGGCCGAACGGAGCGTGAACGAACCGGCGAACACGGCGAGCCGGCGCAGCGCAGCGCGAGCATCGTCGTCGAGCAGGTCGTAGCTCCACTGGAGCAGCCCTCGCAACGTGCGCTGGCGTTCGGGCAGATGTCGCTCGCTGCTGCGGAGGAGGCTGAAACGATCCGCCAATCCGTCGAGGATCTCGGGCACGGTCAGTACCTTGACCCGGGCTGCAGCGATTTCGATCGCCAACGGAATCCCGTCGACTTGTGAACAGATACGCGCGATGTCGGCGAGGTGCGGAGCCGGATCGAAATCGGGGCGCACCGCCGTGGCCCGATCGACGAACAACTCGACCGCCGGTGACGACTCCAGCGCGTGATCGCCCGAGTCGAGCGTCGCGACGCCCAGGGGCTCCAGGCGCCACACCACTTCTGCGGGAACGTTCAGCGGCTCGCGGCCCGTGGTCAGAATCGCGACGCCGGACGCGGCAAGCGCAGGCAGCAGGGCAGCGCAGGCGTCGAGGCAGGATTCGATGTTGTCGATGATGAGCAGCACCCGTCGGTCCCGCGCCCACGCGACCAGTTCGAGACCGACATCACCGTCCGGGGCAGGGCTGAGGCCGACTGCGTCAGCGATCTTCGACGCGACCAACGCGGGGTCGACCACGTCGGCGAGCTCCGCAAGCCACACCCCGTCGGCCCACTCGCTCGCGTGTTCGAGGCCGACTTCGACGGCGAGCCGCGTCTTGCCGGTGCCGCCGGGGCCGACGATGCTGACGATGAACCCCTGCGAAATCATCTCGCCGACCTTGGCGAGCGCCGACTCGCGACCGATGAACGACGTCGGAAGACGCACCAGGTTGTGTCCGTCGGCCGGGATCGCACGCAGTGGCCGGTCGGCCGGCGCTGCTCCGATCGGGTCGAGCCTCACGAGCTCGACCGGTTCGTCGAAGTCGCGGACGCGGAATCGACCGAGCGCAACCTCCCTGACCGGCGACGCCACGCGTCGGCTGTCGAGCGAGGATCGCGTCGCGACGATCTGGCCACCGTGTGCCGTGTTGACCACACGGGCCGCCTGGTGCACCGCCATGGCGATGTAGTTGTCGCCCCGCGGAACTGCGACGCCCGAGTGGAGCCCAGCGCGCACTCGAATCTCCCCGCCGTCCGGCCAGGGCTCACCGGCGAGGCCGCGCTGCAACTGCGCACACGCAGCGATCGCGTGATCGACGTCGTCGAACGCCACGAAGAACGCGTCGCCCTCCGTGCTCACTTCGCACCCACCGTGGTCGGCGATGGCTGCTCGCACGATCTCCCGGTGGCGTTCGAAGAGGTCCGGGGCGACATCGGGGAGCCGCTTGAGCAACCGCGTCGAACCCTCGATGTCCGTGAACACGAATGTGACGGTGCCGGTGGGGAGCGCCCTGACCTCTGTGGTTGCGCCGGCGCCGCTACCCACACCGCTCACGTCCGCAGCCCCCTCGGATCATCGCTCCAGTGTCGCGCACCGCTCGATCGAATGGGACGGGAATTCCAGAGGTGGTAGCCGGCTCGACGGTCGGATGCGGCGAACATCGACGGAAACCCGCTGCACCCGACATACTGGACCACTACATATCGATCACGGGGCTGACTGGTTTCGACGTCAGTAACGCTGTTCGAGTCTGCGACCCGAGTTCCTCAGACTCGCTAAACGGGGGACCCAAAAGAATTGCCGATGAGCAGTTCGCTCTCGCCGCCTGATTCACATCAAGTGAGCGAAGAGTCATCGTGAGCAGAAATGTCGCACGGGGCCAATCCATCACAGCCCGGCAACAGAAGTGAGGGATGACGGCAGGAAAGACTGCTGACGGCGAGAAAGACCGCTGACTTGTCGGAAAGACGGCGCGTGGTCCGCCTCGAGCGGACAGCCGACCCGTCGGTGTCACAGCGTCAGTGGCAATACCGGGAATGGTCGTAGCAGGTTCGTTCACCGGCTGATGGACGGGGGTTCGATTCCCCCCAGCTCCACGAAACGTGGCATCTACCAGGGGAAATACCGGGGATGGCCGCGGATCCCGACGCCACACCGGCAGAGTCGGTCGACTTCCTCGTCGACCATCAGGGCTCGCTCCTCGCCTGGTACATCGGCATCTTCATCGTGTTCGGCGCCGCGCTCGTCCCGATGGCACTCGCGCTGCGTCAGCGTCTGGCCAGCGCAGCGCCCCTACTTGCGAACACCGGGATGGTCTTCGCGGCGATCTGGGCGACGCTCATGTACGCCACAGGAATGATCTCGAACATCGGGATCGAAGCGGTCGCCGACCTCGCCGAATCCGACCCCGACCGGGCCGCCACCGTGTGGTCGACGATCGACACCGTCACCAACGGGCTCGGCGGCGGCAACGAACTCGTCGGCGGCATCTGGATCCTCCTGGTGTCGATCGCCGGTCTCCTCACCGCTCGGCTCCCCCGCTGGCTGAACGTCGTCGGCATCGTCACTGCCGTCGCCGGACTGGTGACCGTCGTGCCCGACTTCGAAGCGATCGAGATGGTCTTCGGACTCGGCTCGATCATCTGGTTCATCGGCGTCGGTGTCACCCTCCTGCGTGATGGTCGTAGCGGCGAGGTGACCTCATGAACTCGACGCTCACGCCCTCCACGTCGAGTCGAACGACCGCATCGCCGGCAGTCGGCGTTGCCGCCATCGGCGCCAGTGCGATCCTGCTCGGCTTCGCCGGACTCCAGATCGCACTCGCCGCCGGCGCCCCACTCGGCGAACACGTGTGGGGAGGCACCCAGGAACGGGTGCTCCCCACCGGGATGCGAGCCGCCGCCGGCGGTGCCGCCATCGCACTAACAGCCGCGGCGGGTGTCGTGCCTCGCATGGCGGGCCTCACTGGTCGACCGGCCCGCTGGCTCTCGCCCGCCACCTGGGGGATCGCGGGCTACCTCGCGTTGAACACGTTCGGGAACCTGGCCTCGTCCAGCGACGTCGAACGCTCCTTGTTCGGGCCAGCCACGGCGATCGCCTCGGCCCTCACCGCCGTGGTGGCACTTCGCACTCGACGTCTGACGTCGACATGACGACGGTCGGAACGGGCTCGACGAGTTGATCGCCGCCCGGCGCATCACCCAAGTCGGAGATCCAGGTCCCACCCCCGCCATGATCTGCAAGGCCCGACATGGAGAAGTGCACGGATCGGTACCCGAGTCGCTACCCGGATCGCTCACGATCGCCATCGGCGCCGGACCTCGCCGACACGGGTAGTGATCCGTGACCTCGACGGCGCTCCATGGAGGCGATGACGACAAGTGCCGCCGACGACGAGATCCGATCTCGCATGGCCAACCGAGGCGACGTGCGCTGCACGCCCATTTCCTGCTACTCCATGCAACAGCTGGGCGGCATCGACCTCGACCTGCAGGACGGAAATCGGACGGACGGGACGGGAAAAGGACGGGAAACACCGGTCACCAACGGTCACTCACGGTCAACAACGGTCACTCGAAAACCGGGCCTGACCAGGGGTGCAACGCTCTGACCAGGGCGGGGGAAGATTCGTGCAAGGTGGTTCGATTCCCCCAGCTCCACGACGCCTAAATGGGCATCTACCAGGTCTTTTGCCGGGGGGAAATCCGACGGGACGACCCCTTCGGCGAAGTCGGGTCGCTGACCAGGGATTCCGCGGAAGTGATGGACGGGGGTGTCGAGCCCCCAGAAGTACGAAGTCGGTGCTCACATCACTGCAGCTCAGCGAGGGTGCCAGCCCAAGCCAGCGGTTGCGAAGGCGGGAAACGGGCGGATGAAAACACGATCGTGCCCCTCCGATTCGACCGCTGACGGCTCGGCGACCGCAGTGTTGTTGAATCCGGGCTTTGCGACGCGACACGTGGTCGGCGCCGCGAGGAAAGGTCGTCAGCGTCTCGAGGACCTCGCCTCCTTCGTCGATGCCAACGAGTGCAGCGCGCTGCACGCTTCCATCGAGTTCGAGCTCGGCAAGCTCGCCCAGGCGACCAGGCGTCACGACGACGCCCGCGGACACTTCGAGCGTGTTCTCGCCGTGCTCGAGGGCTTCCCCGAGGCCGGCGACTTCCGCCAGGCGTCGGAACGACTCTCACAACTGACTGAACTGCGCAGGACCCGCTAGGGACCGAGGCGGCGATTCTTCGGCTCGGTGATCTCGGTCAGGCGCGCAGCGTGCCGATGGGGATCACTGCGATGCCGTCCTCGCGGACGTAGCCATAACCCGTGGCGGTGATGACACCGAGCACGGCCGGCTCGCCGCGTCGCTCGATGTCGACGACGTTACGGAACTTCGACAGCGACGTGGCGGCCTGATCGATGGCGGCCTGGCCGAGCTTGATCTCGAACGCCGCCCAACGGCCATCGGCGAGCTCCACGACGGCATCGACCTCGAGGCCCTTGTTGTCGCGGTAGTGCAGCACCGATCCGCCGAGCGGTTGAGACAGCACGCGCAGATCGCGTACGACGAGCGACTCGAACAAGAACCCGAAGAAGTTGAGATCCTGCAGCAACCGCTCCGGTCCGGCGCGCAGCGCGGCAACGGCGAGCGACGGATCCGCAAAGTGACGTTTCGCCGACGAGCGCAACTGGCGAGTCGAGCGCAGATGCGGCGCCCACGCCGGCTGGTCCTCGATCACCATCAGCCGCTCCAACACGGTCAGGTACTCCGAGACCGTGAGGCGACTCAACTCGCCATCCGCGCCGCCGGCATCGGCCGCCAGCGTCGTGATCGTGACCTCTGTGGCGACGTTGCGGGCCATCGAGCGCACCAACGCCTCGATCTTGGCTGGATCGCGCCGTGCGCCACTCACTCGAGCGACATCGACAGAGCATGTCTGGTGCAAGTAGTCGATCGCCGCCTGCGCCGCGGCGCCAACCGACGCTCCATGTTGAGCCGGCCATCCCCCGATCGTGATCAACTCCGCCAAGCGCGGCACCGTCATCCCCGAATCGGCAGCTCGAACAGGCACCCCTGCGAACATCTCGGAGAAGCTGACCTGCCCGGTGGTATGACCGGACTCGGCGAGCGACATGGGCCGCATGCGAAGAAACGAGAACCGCCCCGCTCCCGTGTGGCGATCGACGTCATCGGGCGGCACCGAGGAACCTGTGAGAACGAACTGACCCGCTGCCTGACGCTCGTCGACAGCCCGGCGAACGTGGTTCCAGATCGCGGGTTCGACCTGCCACTCGTCCAGCAGCCTCGGAATTGGACCGTCGAGCACCAGCGACGGATCGACACGGGCCGCAGCGAGCGCCTGCGCGTCGACGTCGAGCAACACCTCGCTGCCCGCCTGCCGCTTGGCGGTCTCGGTCTTGCCACACGCCTTGGGACCCTCGATGACCACCGCGCCCGCGGCATCGAGTCGGCGCCTCAGCTCATCATCGACAACTCGCGGCAGGTAGCTCATCCCGTCTCACTTCCGAACGATGAATGGGCCGATCGCCCCCCACCACTATACATGTCGTACCCACTCGACTATCCACTCTGTACCGCCATGGCTGATCGATTCGTACTTCGCACCTTGCGACACTGCCACCCCACCAGGGGCGGGAAAAGGGCGGGCAACACAGGTCAACACAGGTCACTCACGGTCACCAACGGTCACTCGAAAACCGATCCTGACCAGGGATGCAACGCTCTGACCAGGCATGACGGGCGAATTCCGTCGGGGTTCGATTCCCCCAGCTCCACGAAAAGTGCCATCTACCAGGGGAAACGCAGGGAGTGGCTCTGACGTTAGTCCGGCGCCGGCCGCTGCCCGCAGACGCTGGCTCTCCACCCTCGATGACCTGCACTCCTGGCCTCGAACCGCTCGGGCGCGGCGCGCTGGGGCACTCAGTTGAAGGATGACCGGACGAGGCCGACGGTGTCTACGCTGGAGGCGTCCACGCAGAATCGCGCATCCTGGGGATGACCATGCGCCGAGATCACGACAAACCGGTGTACGTGGGACAGCCCTGGCGTGTCGTGCTGCGCGACCTCGACTTGGATGCCGAAGCGGTGCTCCGGCGGGCGGGGCAGCCATCGAACCTGTTCGACGGCGACGGCTCGTGGATCTCCGTCGACGACTTCTACGACCTGTTCGACGCAACCGAAGCCGAGGCAGGCAGCCCCGACGTCGCGGTCCGTGCCGGCGCTGTGGTGTCGGCCGAGCTGTTCGACCCGGCGTACTTCGCGGCGATCTGCACACCGGACCTCACGACCGCCCTGACCCGCCTCGGCGAGCACATGGAGCTCGTGGGCCCGTTCCTGCTCGACGTCGATGTCACCACCGCGGAGACGACCGCCCGGTACCGATGCAAGCACCGCCCCGACGTGGCGAGGGGGCTCGGCCTGTCACAGCTCGCCTTCATGGTGGCGCTGGCGCGCCGCGCGACCCGGCACGAGATCGTGCCGAGACGCGTCACCGTCATCGGCCCAGCCGACGACCTCGGCGCGTCTGCCGAGTTCTTCGGGTGCGACGTCGTCGGTGGTGATGTCTTCGAGGTCGCGTTCAGCGCGTTCGATGCCCGGCGCCCGTTCCTCACTCGCAACGACGAGATGTGGGAGACCTTCCAGCCCGGTCTTCGGCGTCGGGCGGCGGAGGCCGGCGAGTACCGGTCGGTCCGCGAGGAGGTGGAGGAAGCGCTGCTCGTGCTCCTGCCGAGCGGACGTGCGGCGATGAGCGACGTGGCGAGCGAGCTCGGCATCGGGGGTCGGACGCTGCAGCGGCGTCTGGCAGCTGAGGGCACGAGCTGGCTCGACGTGCTCAACGGGACACGGGAACGACTGGCCCGGCACTACTTCGAGACAACGGGACTGAACCCAACCGAGATCAGCTTCCTGCTCGGGTTCACGGATCCGAACTCGCTGTTCCGTGCATTTCACCGCTGGACCGGCACGACCCCCGAATCGTGGCGGGCCGATGCGCGTTCCAGCGAGTAGCACACGCGATGCGCGATGGGCGACCGTTCCCGACCGCACGTCACCGAATTGACGTGTCCGGCAAGCCGATTGGCAGGTTCGGCGAGTCCTGGTTCGTGTCCCGGCGCGCATACTCGATCGGAGATGGATCGGCTCCCGCGCCGGTCACCCGACGAGTCAGGAGTACCCCCACATGAACCCGACCAAGCGACTGTTCGGCATGGCGCCCACACCGGACGAGACCGGCCGTGGCTACATCCCATCACCGCTCGGGCGGTTGCTCGGCGTCGCCAAGAAGAGCGACTACGAGCCGGTCGATTTCGCCGGTCGAACGTATCGCGGCGACAAGAAGGTCCTCGTGCTGTGCACTGAGGATCGCTACTTCGAGATGACCAACGGCGCGCTGTTCTCGACCGGGCAGAACGCCCTGGAGACGGCCGTCCCGCTGATGCATCTCGCTGCGGCTGGTTTCGACTTCGACGTGGTGACACCGACGGGCGCGCCGGCGGTCATCGAGGAGTGGTCGGCGCCGAGCAAGGACGAGGTGGTGCTGCGGTTCCTCGCGGATCATCGAGCGGCGTTCGACCGGCCGTTGTCGTTGCGGGATCTGGTCGCCCACGGCGCGCTCGACGATGACTCGCCGTACGTGGCGCTGTTCCTGCCCGGCGGCCACGGTGCGATGGTCGGGCTCCCCGAGGACCCGAACGTCGGCGCGCTGATCCGATGGGTCGAGGCCTCGGACCGCTACCTCGTCGCCGTGTGCCACGGCCCTGCGGCGATGCTGGCAGCCACGATCGACCACGACGGCGCGCACCCCTACGCCGGTTACGACATGGCTGCGTTCCCCGACGGTCTCGACCAGCGATCTCCGTCGTTCGGCTACCTGCCCGGTGACCTGCCGTGGCTCCAGTGCGAGCGACTCGAAGCGCGGGGCATCCGAATCGTCAACGACAAGGCGAACGGCACCACGCACGTCGACCGCAAGCTGTATTCCGGCGACAGCCCGAAGGCCTGTGACCAACTCGGCAAGAACGTGGCTGAAGCACTCCTCGCCGACGTCACCACCACAACGCAGCACATGGCCGTCACCGACGACAGCACCCGTGGAGGTGCCCGATGAGTCAGACGATTCTCGTCACGGGTGCCAGCTCGGGCATCGGCAAGGCGTCGGCAACGCTGTTCGCCGATCGCGGCTGGAACGTCGTTGCCACCATGCGCAACACCGACGACGGCGCCAGCCTCGCCGGCCAAGACAACGTCCTCGTGACCGCGCTCGACCTGCTCGACAGCGAGTCGATCACCGCCGCAGTCGCTGACGGCATCGAGCGCTTCGGCGCCATCGACGTCCTGCTCAACAACGCCGGCTACGGCGCGTACGGCCCCCTCGAAGCCACGCCGATGTCGGTGCTGCGCCGCCAATTCGACGTGAACGTGTTCGGCCTCGTCGAGACCATCCGGGCCGTACTGCCGTCGATGCGGGCACAGCGCAGCGGTGTCATCATCAACATCTCGTCGGTCGGTGGGCGCATGACCTTCCCGCTCGGCAGCCTCTACCACGGCTCGAAGTGGGCCGTCGAAGGGCTGTCGGAGGCGCTCCACTTCGAACTCTCCGTGCTCGGCATCCGGGTGAAGTTGGTCGAGCCCGGTGGTGTCAACACCGACTTCGGAGGACGATCGTTCGTGTTCACCCACGACCCCGAGTTCCCCGATTACCAGCCTCTCGTGGACATGGCGGCCGCTGCGTTGCAGCAGGAGGCGTCCGCCGACAACCAGGAACCGCACGAGGTCGCCGAGGTCATCTTCGGCGCGGCGACCGACGGCACCGACCGGATGCGCTACATCTCCGGCGACGGAGCAGCGCAGCTCCTCGCCAACCGCTACTCGGCCGAACAGGACGAGCAGTTCGTCGCCGGGATGCGAGCCCAGTTCGGGCTCTGACCGACACTCGACCGCAACGGTCAGTCGAGCTGCTCGGGGGCCACCGCTCACCGGAGCGGGCCACCCACCCTGATCGCTGTCTTCACGTTGGCGCCCCTCCCGGTCCGGTCGGTGCCGATCGACCTTCCGCCCGGTCAGCGGTGCGCGGGCGCCATGTAGAACCAGAGCGGGAACGGTGCGCCCTGGTCCTTGAGGTGCTTCCGGGCGGTCATGAGCGTGCGTCCCGCTTCGGTGGACTCGTGGAACCACGCCTCGGCGGATCGACCGCTCGGCGTGGGACCGTCGACGAGCTGCAGCGCCGCCTCTTCGTAGTACGTACGGATGTCCATGCAGACGGCGATCGGATTGCGACCCGGCAGCGACACCTCCTTCCACGGGGCGCCCTCGGCCCACTGGTGGAGCACGGCGAGCGCATCGGGAACCTGATCCGCCGTGATCTCGCGGCCGACCTCGGTGACACCCCGGCGGGCCAGCGAACGGTCGTAGGCCGCCCGCAGCGCCCGTGCCTCGTCGACCGCCGCTGGCAGATCGGGGTCGTACCGGGGTGGGATCGCGCACGACATCGGCGTCTCGTCGGCTTCGATGACCTCGGGGAAGGTCTCGATCACCGGCTCGGTCGCGGCGAGGAGGTCGAGACCGGCCTGCAGGACCTGCCGCTGGAACTCGGCATCGCCGGGCTTGCCGAGGGGACGTCCGAGCGGGAACTCGCTGTAGAGCGCCCGGGGCGGGTTCATCTTCTGTACCACCTCGAGCATCGAGGCGTAGACGATCGTGGTCAGGCCGGCGGCCTCGAAGACGTGGGCGAGCGTACTCACGGTACGCGTACAGAGCGGTCAAACGGGCGTGAGGAGGACGACGTCGACACCATCGGCGTTCAGTTCGGCGGCGCACGCCGGGCCCGTGTCGAGCCGGATCTCCGACACGGTGTCGGGCTGGTTGCCGGCGAACGCGAAGTGACGGGGGGCGACCTCGCCGATCACGCCATCGGCTGCCAGTTCCTCGAGCCGATCGATCGGATACACCACGTTGAGGTCGAGCTGGAAGCCGGTGTGGTCGAAGTTGGGGCTCCAGTGGCCGAGCACGAGATCACGGTCCGAGCGCTCGAAGGCCCGGAAGGTGGTGTCACCCGGCGTGTAGCGGTCTTGATCGGGGCGGTGCAGCGCCGCCGAGGTGACGATGGCCACCTTCGCCTCTGACAGCGGCTTGTCGAGCGGGACGAAGGCGGTCGTCTCGAACTCGGGCACCGGCAGCGTCGCGGCGTAGGCGCGCATGGCGGCGTCACCATTCATCGCTGGTTCGGACATGGGGACCTCCGGGGTGTGCGGTCGGATGTTCAGCTCGTCATGCCCTGCAGACCGACGAGCGCTCTGGCGTGTTCGATCTCGCCCATGTGGCGCAGGCCGTGCTGGTACCACCAGCACTCCATGGCGTCGAGCCGGGTGATGCCGGCCTCGCCGCCGACGCGAGCCGAGTACGTGTTGGCGACGACGGGTCGGGTACGGCTTCGCGATCAGCACGTCGGTGAGGGTGTCGGGGTCGACGTCGACGAGGAACGCCTCGGTCCGAGACCAGACGGCGTTCATGTACTCGATGAAGGCGTCGTAGTCACCGATGCGCTGGTTGACCATCTCCTCGGGTGTTCGTTCCTTGCCGTGGTCCGCGATCGCCAGGTCGAGCTTCGTCGCCCAGCTCTCGTCGAAGATCGGCAGCGCACCGCCCGAGATGAACATGTAGGCGCTGTCCTCCATGTTCACGTAGTGGAACAGCGAGAACGCGATCGGCAGCACGGCGTCACGTTCGACGTGGTTCACCTGCTCGATCGTCATCGTGGCGCATGCGTCCTCGTAGAGGGAGTGCATGGCGCGCATGCGCCGTCGGAGGGAGTCGAGGATCAGTTCGTTGCTCACAACAATTGCGAGTCTGTCACGCACTAGTTGGTGAATGCAAGGCGGGGGCGCCGGCGGATGTCGGCCTCACCGATCGCAAGGAGCGATGGGCATCGTCTCGTCATCACGAATACCTGTACGATTTAGGATATCCTTCTCGAACGTACGTTGGTACAATGGGTGACATGCCCAACTCCTCCGACTGCACTCAGGTCTCGGAGTGGGACGACGACGCATTGGCGGAGCGGTTCCGGGAGCTCGAGCTCCAACGTCGAGCGCTCGACGCCGAGCAGGCGGCCATCGTGCGGGAAGGCGAGCGGCGGGGGCTGCACACACTCGACGGACACCGATCGATGAAGCAGTGGATCATCGCCCAGACCAACGGGTCGGCCGCCGACGCCGCCCGTCTGCGGCGTCTCGCCGGCGCCATCGGCGAGCACGCAGAGATCGGTGCAGCGCTCCAGGCCGGACACATCGGCACCGCGCAGGCCAACGAACTGGCACGGCTGAGCGCCAACCCGCGAGTGGCCGACCAGCTCGCACCGGTCCTGCCGATCCTGCTGCAGCACGCCGAACACCTTCGCTTCGACGACTTCCGCGTCGTCACCCGCCGGTGGGAGATGCTCGCCGACCTCGACGGGGCCGAGCGAGATGACGAGATGTCCCACGAGCTCCGCACGGCGTCGGTCCTCCACGTCGACGGCTCCCTGCGCGTGCAGGCCTCGGGTGGCAGCGGCATGGCGACGGCCGAGGTGCTCGGCATCTTCCGATGCTTCGTCGAGGCCGAGTTCGCCAAGGACGTGTCGGCCCGAACCGCCGAGCACGGGCCCGACGCGCCGGCGTCGATGCTGCCGCGCACCGACGCCCAGCGCCGCTACGACGCGCTCGTCGAGATCTTCCGTGCCGCCGCGGTCGCCCCAGCGGACGGCGCCGCCCCCGAACCGGTCGTCAACGTGCTCGTCGGTCAACGGGGACTCGAACGGATGCTCGCCCGTCGCGGCATGGGCGTCGAACCCGAACCACCGGCCCCCGACGAGGTCGCCGAGCTGCTGATGACCGAACGTCTCGAGACCACGACCGGCGTCCCGATCGCACCCGACGACGTCATCGCCGCCTGCCTCACCGGCGTCGTCCGCCGAGTCGTGCTCGACTCGGCCAGCGTCGTCGTCGACGCCGGCCGCAAGCGTCGCCTGTTCACCGGCGTCGCCCGCGAGCTCGCACTCATGCTGTGGCAGCACTGCACCCACCTCGGGTGCACCGTCCCCGCCGAGCAGTGCCACGTCGACCACCTCGACGAACACGCCCAAGGCGGCGCGACCGACCAGATCAACAGCGGGCCCCGATGCAGCACCCACAACCCGCTGAAGTCCGCACGCCGAATCCGATCCGGACGCGACCCCAACGGGTACATCGTCGACCACCGCGCCGACGGCACACCGATGCTGCCCGTCGGGCGACGCGCCCCGACCTCCAACGAATGGGAACGACGCCACCGACGAGCCGCCGAACACGGCTGGGAGTGCCGATTCCACCGGATGGAGCGCGGCCGGATCGTGGCCGCCTGACGTCGGGGCGCCGATCACGGCGAACGTGTGGCTGCCGGTCGGGCGCGACTGACGTAGCGATGCCACCGACGCGCATCGTCGAACGACGCCTCAGATGTTGCCGAGCTGGGTGAGCCCGTCCGATGGAGTGCTCCTGGCACCAGCACCGCCTACGTCACCCTGCGATGAGCCAACGTCCCGAATACCAGCACCTCGCTCATCGCCCGGGGTTCTGCGCGCTCTGCGATGAGCCAACCGCCCGACTACCGGCACTTCGCTCATCGCCCGGACGGGCCGTCGGTCGGCGCACCCGGTGGGACCCACGATCGACGGCTGAACCGGGATCAGTCGAGGAGCGCCCGGACTCGGGCGGCGGCTGCGGTGCCGTCCTGGATCCCGAGGTCGACCCCGCGGTTGCGGAGGGCGGGATTCATGAGGTTCTGCGCTCCGATCTCGGTGGTGAACCCCTCGCCGGGCACGATCGCCTCCACCCGGCGGCCCGTCGACGCGAGCAGTTCGCTCTCGCGCTCGAGTGCCCGCACGGCGCTGGGATCGCCGACCCGGAGTGGGCCGACGAAGATCACCGCGTCGACGTCGGAATCGAGCACGACGTCGAGGTTCGAGCTGCTCCACAGCCCGCCGTCGGTGTAGCGGGAGCCGTCGACCGTGACCGGTGGGAACACGCCGGGGATCGCGCACGATGACGCGACCGCCCGGGCGAGATCGACGCCGTCGCCGGCGGTCCAGACGCGTCGGAGGCCGGTGGTGCAGTCGACCGCGGTGATCCGGAGATCGCCGTCCGGCCACTCACCTCCGCCGACGATCCGCTCGAAGCGACCGATCCACGCCGACTCCGGCCCCGTGTCGGCGGCGATCGCCCTGCGGCCCACCTCCTGGAGCACCTCGGGTGTCCGCTCCTTCGCCTCGCGCAGCACGGCGAAGATCTCGATGAGTGGCGTGAGATCCGTCGTCATGGGTTCGGCCCCGGCACCCCCGTCCGGCTCGCGCTGGTTCGCGACCAGCCGATCGACCGAGCGCCCCTGGCGGACGTGCGTCCCGACCACCGAACCCGCAGACGAACCGACGATCACCGCTGCGGCCGCCGGATCGACACCCGCGTCGGCGAGCCCGGCGAGCACACCGGCCTCCCACGCCACCCCGACGGTGCCTCCGCCACCGAGCACCAGGGCGAACGACACGGTGCTCACGATGGCAGACCGTCGACGACGCCGGCGAGCTGCCGTTCGAGTTCGGCGCGACGGGCCGACGGCTGCCAGCCCCCGGGCGCATGCACCCGAACTCTGCTGCCACCCGGAATCAACTCGACCTCGACCCGCAGTGCGGCGAGCTCGGAGTCGGCGATCGCTGCTTCGACCACCTCGGGCCGCGCCTTCACGTCGGTCTCGGCGACGACGTCGACGAGCGCTGGGTCGTCGGCCGACGGCCGTGTCTGGCCGAACCGATCGAAGTAAGTGATGTCCCGGGCCGGGTGGCGCCGTGTCGCCGGCGAGAAGTCGACACCCTTGGTGTAGGCGACGGGGAACAGGCAGATCTGCGTGACCTCGTCGGGCAGTTCGAGCAGCTCAGCAACCGCATCGGCCTCACGCAGATACATCGTCGTCCACACCGTGCCGAGCCCACGGCTGCGCAACGCGACCATGAAGCTCCACGCCGACTGGATGACCGAGTCGAACAGCCCCGGCCGCCCACTGCCGTCGTGGCGGCCGATGATCGTCGGGATCACGAGCGCCGGCATCGACGCGATGCTCTCCGCAAGCCGCTTCGCACCCTGCATCATCCGTGCATTGGGATGATCCGTCGCCTCGAGGCGCTCGGCCGTCTCGATCACCCAGCTCCCGCCAGCTGCGAGGTACAGCTCGGCGAGTTGGTCCTTGGTCGCCTGGTCGCGCACGATCATCCATCGACGACTGCCCATGTTGCCGCCCGTCGGCGCCTGCTCGGCGACGTCGATGCAGTCGAGCAGCACCTGGTCGTCGACCGGACGCTCCAGATCCAGACGCATGCGCACCGCACGCGTCGTCGTCAGCGCATGGTCGACGATCTCGACGTAGCGATCGGTCCCTGGTGAGAACTCCATCGGCGCCCCCTTCGACGTCGGCTGCCGCGTCGTGCTCGTTCCCCGGGCCACATCCAGCGACTACTGCGGGTCACGCTAGCAGTAGTCGGGCAGGCGAGATCATCGCGCTGCGTCGCGGGTGCGCTGTTCGAAGAAGGCCCAGGCGTCCGCGGTGGCGTCGATGTCGAAGGTGCTGTAGCCCTGCAGTTCGGTCAGCTGCTCGACGACCGGCGAGTCCGGCTCGGTGAGCGGTGAGCTCGGCCAGGCGTGGCCACCACCGACGACCTCGTGGAACACGAGCGGCACGTCGTCGTCACACCCGGAGTAGGTCGTGGTGACGACGTCGGTCGACGTCTGGATCCGCTCACCGTCGGGGTCGCAGCCCATCACCGCCGCGAACTGGGCGAACTGGTCGGGGATCGGCGTGGAGAACAGCAGCTGAGCGAACGGCTCCGATTCGAACCTCGTGCCGGTGAGATCACCATCGAACGGCACGGTCGGGTCCTCCGTCCCGTGAATCGCCATGAACGGCACCGCCTCGGACGGGTCGCACGACGCCGGGAAGTAGATCGCAGCGACCGACACCGCGGCGGCGAGACGATCGGACATCTCGCACACGAGCTGACTCGTGAACAGGCCGCCGCCAGACATCCCCGTCGCGTACACGCGGGTCTCGTCGACGCAGTAGTCCTCGATCAGCAGGTCGAGGAGCTCGTTGGTGAACTCGACGTCGTCCTTGGCCGGGTCGTCGGTGGCGGCGGTCTCCCACGAGTTGCGGGCTTGTGGGTCGGCGCTCGACGGGACGGCGGTCGGGTGGACCACGATGAAGCCCTCGTCCTCGGCCAGGTCCTCATAGCCGGTGAAGGCGGCTTGCTGGTCGCCGTTGGAACCGAAGCCGTGGAAGTTCATGACGAGCGGGAGCTCGGAGCTGCCGTCGTAGGTCGTCGGAACGTACACCCGCACGTCGTGCTCGGCCCCGCCGGCATCGAGCACGAACTCGGTCACCCCCGTCGGTACCCAGGCACAGTCGATGCTCGCCTCGGTGCCGGTCGTCGTCGGCGCCTCGGTCGTCGTCGGCGCCTCGGTCGTCGTGGGCGCCTCGGTCGTCGTGGGCGCCTCGGTCGTCGTGGGCGACGCAGTCGTCGGCGGAGCCGTCGACTCGACGGATTCCTGTGCGGCGTCGTCACTGCCGCCGCAGGCGGCGGTGATCAGCGAGACGGCCAAGATGGTGCCTGCAAGGTTGCGCCGGTTCCTGCGCAATCGTGCCCCCTCCTCGATGCCGGTCATGCGGCGGACGGCTTCTTCTTGCCGTCGTCCATCGTGATGACGGCGACGTCGCCGTGGATCTCGGTGGTGACGTCCATCTGCACCCTCCCTCGCTCGAGTGGCTCGTCCACCCCTGGGGCAATCCACCATGACATTATGCCAGTACAGCACGCAATTGCTACCGACCGGCGCGGCGAAGCGGAGGCTGGTGTTCACCGGCGAGGAGCGATGCCCGTCAGCGCGTCGCGTAGGGGCGGTTGTCGCTCGGCTGGGGCGGGTCGGTCGAGACCGGTACCGCGGTCGCCTGATCGAGATGGTCGACGAAGTACCGCAGCACGCCCGCCTCTTCCAGCACGGCGTCGAGCGCATCGGACCGCAGTTCGACGTACCGGGCGAGCAGGACACCTCGGGCCCATTCGAGAAATCGCGACGACTCGATCCGCACCGTGACGCCGTCAGCCAGCTCGACGACCGCCGATCCCTCGCGGGTCGCCTCAGCCACCCACGGGAGGTAGTGCCGGCCGGCCTCGGCGACGATGGCGACCAGCGTCGGGGGGACCTCGCCGGCGTCGAGCCACGGCCCGAACGTCTGCTCCTGCGGAAGCCGCAGGCGGTGTGTGTGGGCGACGACGGCCGGCCCGTGCGCGTCGGCGAGCTCGCGGCAGTACGGGTCGCCGACGAAGTGCGCGGCGTTCGCCCCGAACACGGCGAAGTCGGCGATCGACGGTCGTTCACCGAACAGGTAGCCACCGCCCGCATCGGCGCGAAGGTGGGCGTCGAGCGCGCTGAACCACGGCACGACGACCTCGCTCATCCACACGTCGATCTGGTCGGCATGGACGCCGATGCGGCCGAGACTGCCGGTCATGGTGGCGACCACGATCTGCCGCACCATCGCACCCGGCACGGGCACCTTAACCGCGAGCTCCTCCGCGAGCTGCCATCCTGCGGTGATCGTGTTGGCGTCGTAGCACCACCGGCTGCCGACGGCCGGCCGGTAGAACCACTCGTCGGAGACGTCGTCGAGCAGGTACGCGAGGAAGCGCAGCGTCGGGTCGTCCGGCAGCACGCCGCGACCCGCGGGCAGGTCCGGCGCCTGATCGAGGTGTTCGATCATCGATGTCGAGTCCCACATCGGCTGTCCCGACGGGGTGTCGACCACGGGGATCGCGCCCGTCCAGCCGGCCGCCGCGGCCGCCGGATGCCCCGCCGGCTCCGGCCCCATCGGTGCGAGCCGCCACGGCCGGTCCGTGTAGTCGAGGTAGCCGGTCACCTTCCGGGTGAAGTACGACCTGGTCAATCCGTGGACGAGGTACATGGCCCTCCTTCCGTCGAGGTCGAGGCAGTGCCCCTCATGCGCGCAGCGCAGTCCGGATGGCGTCGGCCACGACGTCGATCGTCTCCTGCACGGTGAGGTGCCGCGCCCGCCGGAGCAGATCGATCACCTCGAGCTGGCTCATGACGTCGGCGGTCGTGCGCCGCGCCGCCCACTGTTCGTGCGGGAGCGCGTCGAGCTCCAGACGGAACTGGAGATCGAACTGGTCGGTGAGCCCGCGGCGGGTCCGTTCCATGTCCTCGCGGATGCGCACACTGCGCGGTGCGTACAGCCGCCCCGCCCGGAAGCCGGGCCCGACGTGCTCGTACAACCGCACCCGCATCTCCGCGAACTCGATCACCCGCTGCTCGAACGGTCCCGTGCCGATCGCCGAGAGGTGCATCACCGCCTCGCCCCGTCGCCGCATCTCCTCGATCGCGGCCTGGGCGAGCGACTCGGGATCGGGGAAGTAGCGGTAGACCGACCGGAGCGACAGACCGGAGCGTTCCGCGGCGCGTTCGATCGTCGGCGTGAGCGACTCGTCCTCGAACATCTCGAGCACGGCATCGATCACCGCGGTGACGTTCCGTTCCCGACGCAAGCGGCGCCCGTCGACCGTCGCTGCCTCGTCCTCTCCGTCATCGTGATCCGTCGACAGTTCGACCTCAGCCATCGACGAAATCCTCGCACACCACGTCAGGCCGATCGGGGCTGGTGACGTTGACCTCGGCGAGATGGCCGTCGACGACGTCGATGCCGACGAAGGCGAGGCCGTCGGCTCGCAGCGCCGCCGCGACCGCCGCCACGATCCGATGATCGGCCGCGTCGAGGTCGAGCATGAGCGTCAGATGGAGGTAGCGCTGGTCGAACGGCGGGTCCGACGGGACGAGCACCACGTCGACCTCACCGAGGTCGAGGTCGGTTCGATCGCCGAGCCCCAGTGGATCGGTGTCGGAGACGACGGGCCAGGAACCGGCCGACGAGCTCGTCGGTCTGGTCCCGTGACCACTCGACCGCTGGCCATCCCCGACCAGCGCGCATGCGGGCGCCGTACCCGTCGATCGCAGCAGGGACGGGATCGACGAAGCCGAGCGCCCGCAGCGCCTCCAGGCGCACCAGGAACGGGACGAAGACGGCATCGGCCAGCGACGGTTCGGGACCGGCCAACCAGAGGTCCTCGTCCAACCATGCCACCATCGCGTCGAGCGCGGCAGACAGCGCCGCGGACGCACGCTCGATCCGGTCGTCGTCGACGCCGTAGTAGACGCCGATCATCGGCGGGAACACCTCGGCGTCGACCCAGCGCAACCTCGCCCGGACGAGATCGGCGCGGTCGTGGAACTCGCGTGGAAGCAGCGCCGGCGCATCGGGTACCGCTGTCTCGAGCCATTCGAGGACCGGGATCGAGTCGGCCAGGTAGTCGTCGCCGACGCGCACCATCGGGATCTCGAGACGGGGGCTGTGCGCGACGAACTCGTCGGGCAGCACGAAGTCCTTCGGACGCACGGCCGACGGCGGCACCTCGATCGTGTCGTGGTCGATGCCGCGCTCGGCGAGCGCCCACGCGACGCGGTGGACGAACGGGCACGTCCAGTGGCCGTAGAGCGTCACGTCACCATTCATTCGAACAGCAGCTCGCAACCGGTCCCCGCCAGAATCTCGTCGACCCTCCTCCTGGCGTCCTCGTCGAGTGCGTCGTGGGCCTCGCGCAGCCACGCGAGGCACTTGCCCTGGTACTTGAAGGGCACCTGGCGGTACTCCGAGCCACGGATCTCGCACACGACCTCGTCGGCCCCGCTGTCGAGTGCGGCAACGTTGGCCACCATGAACGGGGCATACGTCGAGCCGGCCTCTCGGAGCAGGGCGTCCACGCCGGCGGGCAACTCTGCTGGGTCGCACCAACCTTCGTCGCCGTCGACCTCCCACCAGCTCAGGTCGTCGACCCGCTGGATCCAGTTGACGACCCGCGGCGCCCGCTCGACCGCGATCGCCGTCGGGGTCGGGTCCCACCAGGTCATCGGCGTGAGCTGGCCGAACAGCGCGAAGTCCGAACGCCCGGGTCGCTTCCCGAACACGAAGGGCAGCTCGGCGAGGTGGGACTGGAGCAGATCGAGGAGCCGCTCGTAGCTCGACTCGATCACCGGCAGGTTCGCCTCGGTCGAACCGACGAGCGACCTCCGGCCGACCTGACGGTCGATGACGAAGTCGTGGGCGCGGGCGAGGTGTTCGTGGCTGGCATGGAGATCACGGTCGAGCGGCAGCAACCGGCCTGCCTTCTCGATGTCGGGCGCATATGTCCACCGGTAGTGGTACATCGCTTTGGTCACCCACTCGTCGGCGTAGTCCTCGAGCAGGAAGTCGACGAACGCGACCGCCGGGTCCGTCGGAACGAGGCTGCGGTGGTCGTACTCCGATTCGAGCCGGGTGATCTGCGGGCTGGAGTCGACCATCACCTCCGAGACCGTCCCGTCCGGCCCGTGGAAGCCGATCACCGGGATCACCGGGACTGGCGCCTGCGGCAGGTCGTCCCACTGCGACCCCTGCAGCACCCAGCGGTACGGGATCCGCCGGTACCGCAGCACGGCCCGCATCTTGAGCGTGTAGGGCGAACTGAACGCCCCGTTGAGCGTGACCTGCTGCATCGTCCTCACACCCTGCATCGTCCCCACACCCCGCGTCTGGGCTCGACCGACTAGTGCGGGTAACCCTAGCAATAGTTACCCCTGCGCTTGACGTTCAACCCGTGTGGTGCAGCGACGGTTCGTTGGCCGATCAGATGTCCCACTCGGTGCCGTCGTCTCCGCCACTCGACAGTGTTCATGGGACTCGACACTCCGATCTTGCGGTCGGGCGCAAACGACGACCGTCCCCCGACGCGGCACCGAACGATGGCGATTGGCCGCCGGCCGCCGAGTTCACGAAGGACGGCCAGCGTGCGAGAGAGGCTCGCAGCCTCGTCTGAACCCACGACGAACGACAGCTGGCCTGCGAGTGAACTCCAAGCGAATTCGGGGCGCCGGCGCGAGAGGTCGACCGCGTCATGGCTGGGCTCGCCGCGCGGCGAGGAGGGTCTCCTTGTCGAGCGACGACGGAGACTGACCGCAACCCGCTGCTCGTCAGTGCTGTCCGAGGCGTCGGCTGAGCTGGTCGAGTCGTTCGCGGACGTCGTCGGGTTCGAGCACGCTGACGCCAGCGTGAAGTCCGACTCTGGCCACGTCCATGACGAGCGAGTCGAGCCGATCGGATCGAAATCGGATGGTGCATGTGTCGGAGTCGGAGGCGACGAGGACGTGGTCGATGCGTGTCAGCGCCCCGGCCACCTGAGCATGTGGCGCATCCACCGCGACCAGTGCTTCGAACTCGCGAGGGAGCGAGGCGATCGACGCGGTGAGATGGGCCGCAGCGTCTCCCCCGGGAATCTCGCGAGGCACGAATCGTTTGCCTGCGAGCCGGACCTCGCCGAGGCGGTCGAGTCGGAACGTGCGCCAATCGGATCGGCGGAGATCCCACGCGATCAGGTACCAGAGGTGACCGGCAGAGAGCAGCTGGTGAGGTTCCACGAGTCGTTGGTCGTGCTCGCCGTCTCGGCGGCGGTAGTCGAACCGGACCTCCTCCCGGGCGCGGCAGGCCGAGGCGAGCGAACTGAGCGTGTGCGGGTCGACAACATCGCTGTCGCGGTGCGACCGCTGCAGCGATGTCACGCTCTGATCGAGTGCCACGACGCGACGGCGGAGGTGGTCAGGCAAGGACTGTTCGACTTTGGAGAGTGCCTGGACGGCAGTGTCAGCGATCCCAGCGATCGCAGCACCAGCAACCGTGCGCAACCCAGTGACGAGCGCGACGGCTTCGTCGTCGTCGAACATCAATGGCGGGAGATGCGCGCCAGCTCCAAGTCGGTAGCCGCCGGCCCGGCCGGGCGTGGCGTCGACCAAGTAGCCCAGCTCTCGAAGGCGATCGACATCGCGGCGAATCGTTCGCTCGGTGACCCCGAAGCGCTCGGCGAGTTCAGCCGCAGGCCACTGCCGTCGGCTCTGCAGCAGCGACAGCAGTCGCAGCGCGCGCTCGGTCGGGTCCCGTGCCTCCCGCCCGAACTCTTCCATATGCGGACGATATCTGTCCGCAATGCTTCGTACGTTCCTGTCAGCGGGAGACGCCCGCAACGAAAGGAAGAGCGTCATGTTCAATCCCACCGAGTTTCCGGAGCCGACGATGATCCCGGTCAACGGCATCGAGCTGGAAGTGTTCGAAGCTGGTCGCGAGAACGCAGGACGACCGATCGTGCTCTGCCACGGCTGGCCCGAGCACGCGTTCGCATGGCGACACCAGATGACGGCGCTCGCTGCGGCGGGGTACCACGTGATCATCCCGAACCAGCGCGGCTTCGGAAACTCCTCCCGTCCGGACGAGGTCCTTGCCTACGACATCGAGCACCTGGCCGGCGACCTCGTCGGACTGCTCGACCACTTCGGCTACGGCGACGCGATCTTCGTCGGTCACGACTGGGGCGCCGGTGTCATCTGGTGGCTGACCATGCTCCACCCGACCCGAGTTGAGAAGATCGTTGCCTTGGCGATGCCCTACATGGAGCGCGGCGACCAGCCGTGGGTCGAATCCATGGAGCAGATGCTCGGTACCGACTACTACTTCGTGCACTTCAACCGCTACCCCGGCGTCGCCGATGCAGTGCTCGACGACAACACGCATCGCTTCCTTCGCAACCTGTACCGAAAGAACGTCCCACTCACGGCCCCCGAACCCGGCAACACCATGGTGAACCTCGCCCGAGCAGAAGAACCACTCGGCGACCCGATCCTGAGCGACGATGAACTGGCCCACCTCGTCGACGCCTACCAAACATCCGGCTTCACCGGCGGCATCAACTGGTATCGAAACGTCGATCGCAACTGGCATCTCCTCGCCGACGTCGACCCGATCATCCACCAGCCCGCACTGATGATCTACGGGTCGCACGACCTGGTGCCGCAAAACGAACGGATCGCCGAGTTCGTGCCGAACGTCGACGTCGTCGAGTTCGACTGCGGCCACTGGATCGCAGACGAACTCCCCGACGAAACGAATGCAGTCATCCTCGACTGGCTCACCACCAGCCGCAGGTCGCACCCCCAACGCTGATGTTCGGCCACCCGAGGCGCTGCAAACACGACGGCGGCGACCACCAGCTCGACCAGCGCCACCCGCGGCACCGATCGTGCGGCGAACGGAATTCTGGTGCACCCCGACAGAGGAAGCGCGGGCTGGTACCCGAGTCACTACCCGGATCGCTTCACGACCCGCCGTCACCGGTCGGACCCGCCGGCACAGGTAGTGATCCGTGACCTCAGCGATGCTCCATGAAGGCGGTGACGACAACGTCCGCCGACGTCGAGATCCGAACTCGCATTCCAGCCGCGGCCGGCCCAGCGGTGTTCGCCACGTCCGAGTTCTTGCTGCTCATGACGTGGCCGCCTGACGCCATCGGCGTCGGCCTGCAGGACGGAATTCGGACGGACGGGACGGAAAGAGGACGGAGAACACCGGCCACCAACGGTCACTCACGGTCAACAACGGTCACTCGAAAGGCCGGGCTGAGCAGGGACGCAACGCTCTGACCAGGTCGGGGGAAGATCGGTGCAAGGTGGTTCGATTCCCCCCAGCTCCACGCTTGTGATGTCGCGAGACATCGAGGACAGGCCGGACCCGCGTTCAGGGTCCGGTCCGTTCGATTCGTCGGGGTCCTTTGGGGCCTCCGGTGCCGTGATTGAGACGTGTGCGCCTCGATTCCGAGCACGCCGACACCAGTGCGCAACGGGGCGTATCGATCGGGCTCGCTCTCAGCCGAGGAGACGTGGGCGATCGACGAGGCAACGGCTGCAGTGGCCATCGTCATGGTCGAGCGCAGAATGCGCGAGTGAGTCGGGCGATCGGCGGTATCGGAAGGTTCAGAATGGGCGATCGCCCGCGTCAGATCACGCGGATCACCACGTTGCCGACCTTCTGTCCGGCCTCGACGTACCTGTACGCCTCGACGATGTCGTCGAGCGGGTACGTGCGGTCGACGACCGGACGGAACTCGCCGGACGCGAGCCTGTCGCGGAGGTACGACATCACCTCACGGTTGTCCTTCGGCAGAGCGAACACCACCCGCCGGCGACCACCCAGCCGCGTGGTCAACGCAAGAAGTGGGTTCCACGGGAACGGTCCGAGGTCCGTCGCGGCAAAGACGCCACCGGGTCGCACCAGGGGTCTGCAACGGGCGTACGCCGTCTTGCCGACCGCGTCGAACACGACGTCATACGTCGCGTCACCGGCCGTGAAGTTCTCGGTCAGGTAGTCGATCACGCGGCCGGCGCCCAACCCTGCCACCAGGTCAGCGTGCTCGCCTCGGCACACTGCCGTCACGTTCGCACCGAGCGCGACCGCCAACTGCACCGCCGCCGTGCCGATCGCCCCCGTCGCCCCGTACACCAACACATCGCACCCGGCCCCGACCTTCGCCGCACGCAGATTCGCGAGCGCATAGTGCGACCCCTCGAACCCCGCCGCCGCCTCCTCGAACTCCAGGTTCGGCGGCATCGCCAACACGGAGCCGTCCTCGTGGATCGTCATGAACTCGGCGTGAGCGCCGAACGACTTCTCGTTGTAGCCGCACACCCTGTCGCCGGGAGCGAACCTGCCCGCACCGTCACCGACCGCCTCGACGATGCCGGCGAACTCGGTGCCCAACACAGCGAACTTCGGTGTCCGCAGACCGGCGAACAAGCGAATGATCAACGGCTCACCGGCTCGATAGCCACAGTCGGTGCGGTTCACCGTCGTCGCGTGCACCCGCACCAACACCTCACGAGGACCGGGCTCCGGACGATCGACATCGATCACGCGTACCGTCTCCGGCGGGCCGAAGTACGAGCGAACCGCAGCTCTCATCTCACCGACGACGGTAGTCGCAACAACCCGCGGCAACGCGAGGACGCGAGCCGAGCAGGTCGGTCATCCGGCTGCAGACCCGGGCGGCCGCATCGTTGCGCTCAACGGTTCGGGTTGCGTCCGATGAGCCCGAGGAACCGGTTCATCGCCGGAGCATCTGTCGGGACTTCGACGGGATCACCCATCAGCCCCATCTGGCGGAGCATGTCGGCATTGGCCGAGATCACGGCGAACGAGGCTTCTGCGACATCGTCGCTGGCGTGAGCATCGAGGCCGACCGCTTCGGCGACGTCCCACGAGTGTCCGAGCTGATCCCACACCGAGAACGCCAAGATGTCGTCGATGGTTCCTTCACCGAACCAGTAGTTGCCGACCCGCATGAGCACGTCCGGATGGTCGACAGCCTCCAGCAGACCGTCCCGCGAGGTGTTCCACAGCGCGACGACGTCATCGACCGGATCAGGTGTCGCGGGCAGCGAGTTCTCGCCGGTCCGGGCCATCGCCTCGACCGCCTGCATGACGCCGCAGGCGTGGATCACGACATCGCGCGCCGACCAGCCTTCGCACGGCGAGTCGGCATCCCAACGATCTGATGGCACGCGCTGGATCACGGCATCGAAGCCGTAGAGCGCCTTCGTGTAATTGCGCAGACTGCTACTCATCGAGACCCCCTCGTCGAATGGCGGTCCCCACGGTACACAACGCACGGAACTGCTCGTTCCAGGTCCCGGACCGATCGGGCGCGTCGCCGACGACACCGGTCCGTCGGGAATCGTCGCCCCTTTCCTCACGTCTCGTGAGTGGCCGGATTCAGCGCAGTCGCGCCAGCGACTGCTCGTGTACTTCCACATCCGGCGGTGTCCCCCGGCCCAATGCGACCCGTACACCACCAGTTCGTCGAACCCGAGCGCGACGGCGCGCTCGACCGCGACGAGGTAGCTGTCGACACTCGCCGTGGGGAGCACACGTCCGAAGCCGAGCAGCAGGGAACGCCGAACACTGTCCGGGTCCCGTCCTTGCCGCTCACAGGCCGTCACGAGACCGCCGGCCTGACGGCCGACAAGCCCCCAGAACTCGTCGTCTTCGAGTTCCCCGGCTCCAGGTCCACCGTACGTGTTCCACGTGTCGGCGTAGGCAGCGGCGAGCGCCAGAGACTTCGGACCATGACCCGCGAGGAGCAGTTCGGGAGCGTCGGTTCCTTCGGGCATCCCCGTCGTCTCCAGCCCGCCGAACGACGTCGTGTCGCCCTGCCAGTCGGTCGCGCCGTCGAGCACCGCTCGGTAGCCGTGGACGACATCGGCGAACCGATCGGACATCTCACCGAGGGATCCACGAGCACCTCGATCGGCGACTGCGCACAGGGGTGAGCCCATGCCCAGCCCGAGGACGAGGCGGCCGGCGCTGATGTCCTGCACGGTCATCGCGACACGCGCCAGGGACACCGGCGTGCGGAACACCGCCGAGGCGACCAGCGTGCCCAGCAGGATGCGCTCCGTGACCGCCGCCGCCGCCGTGAGCGTGGTGAACGCCTCACCCAACCACAGGCCTGGCATCGTCGGGTGCGTGAGGTGGTCCGCGGTGTACACGACGTCGTAGCCCACCTCCTCGGCCCACCGGTACCCGTCCGCCTGCGCACTCCAGGGCCCCACTGGCGGCACGACCAGACCGATACGGCTGAGGCTCATGGCTGCGTGATGCCATTCCTCTGCGGAGGGGCGCCCGACGGAATGCGCCTCGAGGTGAACCCACAGGGCCGTCGGGTTGCCGAGCGACAATGCGCACCTGCCGTGCGCGAAACTCTCCTCGCCTGACTGGCTCGGAGCACCGACTCGGGTCAGCGCACCGACAGCGGGGTGAACCATGGACATTCGAGGGTTGGGATACATCGGGATCGGCGTCGCAGACCTCGACGCCTGGCGCGACTACGCCGAACTGCTGGGAACCAGGGTGGTCGCCCACGGTGACGGGTTCGCCGTGAAGATCGACGACCGACCGTTCCGGGTGGTGGCACGACCAGCCGAGACGGAGGGACTCGCGTTCGCCGGGTGGGAACTGCCCGATGCCGCTGCCCTGGAGGCCTGTGCGGCCGAACTCGAGTCGGCCGGGTTCGCACTCGACTCAGGATCGACGGCCGAATGCGACGAACGACGGGTTCGGGGACTGATCCGCACCACCGACCCTGGCGGGTTCACCGCGGAGTTCTTCCACGGCGTCGTCGAGGACCACGAACGATTCGTCGCACCCACCGGGGTCAGCGGGTTCACCACCGGAACCCAGGGCATGGGCCACATCGTCCTCGGCACACCCGACATCGAGGGAAGCGTGCACTTCTACACCGACGTCCTCGGCTTCCGGGTCTCCGACTACTTCCGGCCCGGCGGCTCGGAGCGCGACGTTGTCTTCCTCCACTGCAATCCTCGCCACCACAGCCTCGCGCTCGCCCCCGCCGACGAGGCGGCGCTGTACCACTTCATGCTCGAGATGAACACCCTCGACGACGTCGGCTACACCCTCGATCGCCACCAGGACACCGGCACGCCGATCGCCTCCGGGCTCGGCAAGCACACCAACGACCACATGATCTCGTTCTACAGCGTGTCTCCTTCCGGCTTCGAGGTCGAGATCGGCTGTGGTGGACGCCTCGTCGACGACGACACCTGGGTCGTCACCCAACTCACGAAGCCCAGCTTCTGGGGGCACCGGCCCCCTGAACGCCCCTGAGCTCGCCCCGACCACAGGTCCGCGCAGGAGCACCTGTCACGAGCACGGATCACCCGGGAGCGTGATCGCACTCGACGAGCTCGCCCCAGCATGCTGCGGCCGCTCGCCTGCTCATGCCGTGTGGTTACCGTTGCCCCATGGGTTACGAAGAGTCCGACTACCGGGCCGAGCGGGCGGGTGTCACCGAAGTCCTGCGATCGCTCGTCGATTCCCCGTCGGATCTGAATTCGACCCTTCAGGTCATCCTGCGCAACGCGGTCGGCCTGGCGCACACGGACAGAGGGTTCATCTATCTCCGGGACGGTGACGTCTATCGGCACGTGTCCGATGTCGGTGCTTCCGCTGAGGTGGTCGAGTTCAACAAGGCCAATCCGATCCGGCCCGGTCGAGGAACTTCGACCGGCCGAGCCGTGATGGAGCGCCGTCCCGTTCACATCCCTGACGTCGAGTTGGACGACGAGTACGAACATCGGGAGGCCCAGCGTCTCGGTGGCTTCAGGACGTTGCTGAGCGTCCCGATGTTCCTCAGGGACGACGTGATCGGCGTCGTCTCGGTGTTCCGCACCGAACTGCATCCGTTCACCGAGCGTGAGATCGACCTGCTGTCGATGTTCGCGGAGCAGGCCGCGCTGGCGACCGTGACCAGCCAGCTCGCGGCGTCGGTGGAGAGCCAGCGGGTCGAACTCGCCCGCTTCCTCCCCCAACAGGTCGCAGACCTGATCTCCTCCCCGGACGGACAGAAGCTTCTCGAAGGCCACCGGTCGGAACTCACCGTTGTGTTCGCCGACATCCGAGGCTTCACGGAGTTCGCGGCGACCGCCGAACCCGAGGAGGTCATCTCCGTCCTCGGGGAGTACCACCGGGAAATGGGACGGCACGTCACCGAGTTCGAGGGAACACTCGGTGGGTTCCAAGGAGATGGTCTCATGATCTACTTCAACGACCCGTACCCGGTTCCGGATCATGCAGCGAGAGCGGTCGCCATGGCGCAGGGGATGCAGGTCGGCTTCACGCCGCTCGCAATCGGCTGGCGGAAACGAGGATTCCAGCTCGGACTGGGGATCGGCATCGCCACCGGGTACGCCACGCTCGGAAGAATTGGCTACGAGGGCCGTTACGACTACACGCCGATCGGAACCACGGTCAACCTCGCCTCGCGTCTCTGCGACCGAGCCACACCCGGGACGATCCTTGCGAGCCAACGAACGATCGCCGCAGCCGACATCGAAGCGACCCTCCTGGCCGAACCGCTCGAGCTGAAGGGCATTCCACAGCCGGTGTCGGTCTACACCGTTCAACCGGGAACCCGCCGGTAACGAGGCCGGTGACGATCAGATGGCACTCCCGGTCAGGCTGCCGATCGCCATCGAGATCAGCAGTGCCAGCGTGCCCCCGATCAGTACCCGTACCGCCGCTCGCACGGGAGGTGCACCACCGAGTCGTGCGCCGGCGACGCCGAGCAGGATCAGCCCGACCAGCGTGACAGCGATCGTCAGCGGCACGCGCAGCGACGGCGACGCGATCACGACGACCAGGATGGGGATCACCGCGCCGACCACGAAGCTCAATGCCGACACCACTGCAGCCTGGATCGGGTTGGCGAGCGCGTCGACATCGATGCCGAGCTCGTCGCGTGCGTGCACGGCGAGCTGGTCGAGCTGCGAGAGTTCATCGGCGACCTGCTCGGCGAGGCCGGCACTCAGGCCCCGATCTCGATAGATGCGAGCGAGTTCTTCGCGTTCGGCCTCAGGGGTGGCGATGAGTTCGCGACGCTCGACCTCGAGATCGGCCCGTTCGGTGTCGCGTTGCGAGCTGACCGAGACGTACTCACCCGCAGCCATCGACAGAGCTCCGGCAGTCAACCCTGCGATACCCGCCACGAGGACGGCCGAACGTGAACTCGAGGCCGCGGCGACAGCCACCATGAGACTCGCAGTCGAGATCAGTCCGTCGTTCGCGCCGAGCACAGCGGCGCGAAGCCATGCGCCGCGACCCCCGAGGTGCCGCTCGGCGGCGGCGTGGCTCGGTTGGGTCCGAGTCATCGGCGTGAGAGGCGGGTGTCTGGTCCTGCGCTCGCGTGCCCCATCGAACGCGACGCTACGCCCACCCCACCGGTGCCGGAACCGGCAAACGTCCCGACTGGCGGCACCCCATACCGGCGGTGCGCCCCGACCGCCGCACCGCCGGGGCCGCATCGCCCACTGCGCCGCCGTCCGACGACCGCTCGGCCATGGGCTATTCTCGGGCGCTGCAAGTGGCAGCAGACAGAGGGGGCTCGAATGTCAACGCCCACGCACGCCGTGCTGGTCCGTCTTCGGTCGGAACTCCGCCAGGAGCAGATCGTGATGCCACTGCGCAACTGATCTCGCCCGATGAACGTCGATGAATGGAGGAACCATGACCGAACAGGGAGCCATCTGGCGCCAGACAGCACAGAAGTGGACCGAGGTCGCCGGGCAGGTCACCGACGACGACTGGCCGAAACCGACGACCTGTGAGGACTTCACGGTCCGCCAGCTGGTCGATCACGCGATGCACTGGCAGGCGATGGGTGGTGGCATCCTCGGCGCCGGCACCGAGCCCGGCGACCCATGGAGCGAGGTCCAGCCGGCCCTGGCATCAGCGCTCGACGATCCCTCGAACCTCGAGGGCACCGCCGAGGCATTCGGCGGCATGCCCAAGCAACAAGTCCTCGGGCTGCTGATCACCGACCTCCTGGTGCACTCGTGGGACCTCGCCCGCTCGATCGGAGCCGACGAGACACTGCCACCGGCGGCGGTCGACGCAGCGATGTCCGGCCTCACCCGGATGCCAGAGGAGATGCTCAGGGGCGGAACGATGTTCGGGCCTGCAGTGGAGGTCCCGGATGATGCCAGCGCCCAGGACAAGCTGATCGCATTCGCCGGCCGCCGGCCCTGAGGGGGCGGACGACCCGCTCCCGTTCGTCCGCGCCTGACTGCTGATCAGTCCTCGTCGGCGACTGGCGAATCAGCAAGGTCTCGGCAGGTCGGCCAGGGACGTTCGTCTCTGGACACCCACGCGCCGTGAGCCGACCGTTGAAGCATGAGCCATGACGTGGTCGACGGTCAGGCCGGCTCGACCCCGGTGGATGCGCGTGTGGGTCACGAAGGGACCCGCATCGATCTCGACGACCTCACCAAGCGGTACCGGGTCGGCGATGTCGACCTCACCGCCCTCGACGGCATCAACCTGCACGTCGACGAGTCCGCGTTCGTCGCGATCGTCGGACCGTCCGGCTGTGGCAAGACGACCCTGCTGAACATGATCGGCGCCTTGGACACGCCGACCTCCGGATCCGTACGGGTGGCCGGCGTCGACGTCACCAGTGCGTCGCAGGCCGATCGGTCGATGTTGCGACGGCACAGCGTGAGCTTCATCTTCCAGACGTTCAATCTGTTCCCCGGCCTCACAGCCCTCGAGAACGTGCGGTTCGGAGCGGATGCTGCCCGTACGACGGATCCGGCCGAGCAAGCTCAACAGGCATTGGCGCAGGTCGGGCTCGCCGATCGTCAACGTCACTTCCCGCACCAGTTGTCAGGGGGTGAACAGCAGCGCGTCGCGATCGCCCGCGCCTTGGCGACCGGCAATCCGATCCTGCTCGCCGACGAACCGACCGGTGAACTCGACTTCCGGACGGGTGTCCAGATCCTCGGCGTGCTCGAGGAGCAGGCGCGGGCGGGGATGACCGTGCTCGTCGTCACGCACAACCGCGAGATCGCTCGCGTCGCCGACCGCGTGGTCGAGCTGTCGAGCGGTCGCATCGTCTCCGACGGGCCGCCGCCCGGCGGCAAGGCCGACATCGGCGATCTGCAATGGTGACCACCTCACGTCCGCCGAGCCGTTGGCTCGGATGGTGGCTGCGCTGGTCGTGGCGCGACTTCCGCTCACACTGGATCGCGGTCGTCGCGATCGCGCTCGTTCTGGCGATCGGGACCGGGGTGTACGCAGGCCTGGGCAGCACCGCGGAATGGCGGCGGCAGTCCAACGACGCCAGCTTCGCGGCACTGGAGATGTACGACCTCCGAGTCACGCTCAGCCCCGGGACGTTCGCCGAGCAGGGGCAGCTCCTCGGCGCGATCGAGTCGATCGACGGTGCCGACTCGGTCCGCGCCGCCGCCGAACGGCTGGTCGTCGACAGCCAGGTGGACACGCAGACGATCGGCGAGGGGGAATCGGTGCTGGTCCCCGCCCGACTCGTCGGGATGACGTTCGGGTCGACTCAGCCGGTCGACGACATCTGGGTCCGCGACGGCACCGCACCCTCGGATGACCCGGCCGATCGCAACGCCGTTCTCGAGGTCAAGTTCGCCGACCAGCACGGACTGCCGACCGCCGGAACGGTTTCCGTCGCCGGCGACCGCACGGTCACCTACACGGGTCTGGGGGTCGCCCCCGAGGACTTCTTCTACGAAGGCCCCCAGGGAACGATCTTCGCTGCCGGGGAACTGGCGATCCTGTATCTCCCCCTGGCCGCGGCGCAGGACATCAGCGGGCACGACACGATGGTCAACGACGCAGTGATCGTGCTCGTCGACGGCACCGACCGGGACGCCATGGCCGCCGAACTCAGCGAAGCGATCTCCGGTCTCGGCGTCAGCGCCACCGTCTCGACCCGCGACGACGCCGACGCCGTTCGAGTGCTGTACGAGGACATCGACAACGACCAGCGCTTCTGGAATGCACTGTCTGCACTCGTGCTGTTCGCCGCAGCGCTTGCCGCGTTCAACCTGATCAACCGGATCGTGGAGGCTCAACGCCGCGAGATCGGCATCGGGATGGCGCTCGGTGTCCCGCGGCCACAGCTCGCGATCCGCCCCATGCTCATCGGCGTCCAGGTCGCCATCCTCGGCACGATCGCCGGACTCGGCGTCGGGTTCCTCGTGGGCAACGCCTTCGGGAACCTCCTCGAATCGTTCCTGCCGCTTCCCGAACACCGCACACCGTTCCAGTACGACGTGTACCTCCGGGCCGCCATGCTCGGGATCGCGATCCCGATCGCAGCAAGCGCACTCCCGGTCTGGCGAGCGTTGCGCGTCGAGCCGATCGAGGCGATCCGCACCGGTCACCTCGCGGCCAGGTCCAACCGACTGACCGGCTGGACGGGCCGGTTCCGGCTGCCGGGCTCGACGATGACGACGATGCCGATCCGCAACGTGTTGCGCACCCCGCGGCGCACCGCGCTGACCGCGGTCGGCGTCGGCGCGGCGATCACCGCCCTCGTGGCGGTTCTCGGGATGCTCGACAGCTTCGGCCGGACCCTCGAGCAGGGTGACGACGAGTTCACCAAGGGCGACGCCGACCGGGTCGTCGTACAACTCGACACGTTCTATCCCGGCGACTCCCCTGTCGTCACCGCCATCTCCGACGCTCCCGCGGTGGGACGGATCGACGCCGGGCTGCGCCTGCCCGCCACGGCCCTGGCAGCCGAACCCGCCGACGACATCGACCTGCTCGTCGAGTTCCTCGACTTCGACAACGCGGTGTGGACGCCGACCGTCGAGGAGGGCGCAGCGACGATCAGCGGGGACGCACCAGGGATCCTGCTCGCCCGCAAGGCAGCCGACGATCTGGGAGCAGAGGTGGGCGACACCGTCACCCTTCGTCACCCGATCCGCACCGACACGGGCGGCTTCTCGATCACCGACACTCCGCTCGTCGTCGCCGGCGTCCATGCCAACCCGATCAGGACGTTCGCCTTCCTCGAACTCGCGGACAGCGAACGGTTCGGGCTCCAGGACGCTGTCAACGTCGTGCAGACCTATCCATCTGGTGACGCCACCCGCTCCGACGTCCAGCGGGCGGTCTTCGGGCTCCCCGGCGTGACGTCCAGCCAACCCGTCGCCCGCATCAGCGAGGCCATCGACGAAGCCCTCGATCAGTTCCTCAGCTTCCTGATCGTCACCGCTGGCGCCGTCATGGTCCTCGCGCTCCTGATCGCGTTCAACGCCACCCGGATCACCGTCGAGGAACGGCGTCGGGAACACGCCACCATGCGCGCCTTCGGGCTTCCCATACGGACCGTGCTCGGCGTCGTCGTGAAGGAGAGCGCCGTCATCGGCGTTCTCGCGACCGTCATCGGTCTCGTCGGCGGCATCGTCTTCCTCCAGTGGATGCTGAGCTCGCTTGCCAGCACCACCCTCCCCGATGTCGGGATCGACGTCTACCTCTCGCCGACCACGATCGTCATCGCGGCAGTCGTCGGGATCGCCTCCGTCGCCGCCACCCCGCTCCTCCTCGTGCGCCGACTCCGGCGCATGAACCTCCCGGGCGCCCTCCGCGTCGTCGAGTGAGGATGCCCACCTCGCTCAGCGCTCGCCCGGCGCGTCGGAGCTGATGCTCGTCAGCAGCTCTTCCTCCTGCGCGAAGTGCAACCGGAGAATCGCGTCGAGTGCGTAGAGGATCCGGCGCGCCTCGCTGCGGTCCTCGTCGCCGAAGCCCTCTGCGGATGCGTCATCGACGAGGCGATCGAGCAGCGAGGCGAGATGGAAGATCTCCTGGTGGGTACGGCTCATCGGGGCGAGCGGATCGTTCCCACCCAGGCGCTCGGCGACCCCCGGATAGATGTGGGACTCGTCCTCGCGCTCGTGCGGGACCACCTCCTCGGAGATCCGTGCAGCGACGTCACGCAGCGAGGCGAGCGCGGTCGACTCGTCTGCGGAGTCCATGTGCAGGGCGACCGACCGGAGATCTTCGAGCACCAACATGAGCGGTCCGTGTCCGCTCGCGAGCTGATGGCTCCATTCCTCCGGCACCGATCCGACGTGCCGCAACGACCGCGGCGGACGCAGCGCCCGCAACGCCATGCCGATCGCCAGCACGTCGATGACCTCCTGGGCGACCGCCGCACCCACCGGAGCGAGCAGCCCAACCGCCGCGGCGCCCATCCCGAGCAGCGACAGGCCCATGCCCAGCAGCACACTCTGGCGCGCGATCGCGCGCGCACGCCTGGCGATGACGACGCCGGCAGCCATCCGGTCGAGTCGATCGACGATCAACACGACGTCGGCCGCCTCCGACGACGCCGTCGCACCACGGGCCCCCATGGCGACCCCGAGGTCCGCTGCGGCGAGCGCCGGCGCATCGTTGACCCCGTCGCCGACCATCACGGTGATGCCTGACCTCGTGGACGATTCGGCGCGAACCACGTCGAGTTTCTCGGCGGGAGTCCGATCCGCGAACACCTGATCGATCCCCAACGACATCCCGATCGGTTCGGCGACCTCGAGCCGGTCACCGGTCACCATCACCACCCGGTCCACACCTGCGCGCCGCAGTGCTCGCAGCGCCGCCGACGTGTCGGTGCGCAACTCATCGGTGAAGAGGATCATCCCGACCGGTTCGCCATCGACGAGCACGACCGTTGCACTGCAGCCCTCCCGCCGAGCCCGACGCTCGGCAGCTGCCAACCACGGGTCCCGCTCCTTCGCGTCGAGCGCCGAGAGCGCACCCACCCACACCTGGTGTCCCCCCACGATGCCGCCGACGCCGCTCCCCGCTTGCTCGACCACAGCGGTGGGCTCGTCCAGCATCAGGCCCCGAACACCGGCCTCGCGAACCAGCATGGCCGCCAGGACGTGTGGCGACGCCTGCTCCACCGATGCCGCACGAGCCAGCACATCGGCGGCCTCGCTGTCCGGTGCGGTCACGACCGCGACCACGTGAGCCCGCCCCGCGGTCAGCGTGCCCGTCTTGTCCAACAGGACTGTCCGTGTCTGCCCCATCGCCTCAAGCGCCGCACCGTCCTTGACCACCACTCCGTTGCGCGCCGCGCAGGCAATGCCGGACACGATGGCGACCGGTGCTGCCAACACCAGCGGACATGGTGTGGCGACCACCAGCACGGCGAGCATGCGCGTCTGATCTCCGGTCACCAGCCAGGTGGCAGCGGCCATCAGGAACACCGCGGGGACGAACATCACGGCGTACCGGTCCGCCAGCCGAACGAACGGTGCCCGACCGACGCCCGCGGACCGAACCAGCTCGACGATCCCCGCATACGAACTCTCTGCGGCGCTCGCCGACGCCGACATCCTGAACGCACCGCCGGCGTTGATCGATCCGCTGCGCGCCCACTCCCCCACCTCGCGCTGCACGGACTGTGCTTCGCCGGTCAGCACCGACTCGTCGAGCACCGCCGACTCCAGCGCGTTCCCGTCGACCGGCACGACCTCGCCGGGCTTCACCAGCAGCACCTCACCCGGCATGACCTCGTCGACCGGAACGGTCGAGAACGAACCATCGACCAGCCGGTGGGCGACCTTCGGCGCCAACGACAGCAGCGCCGACAACGAGCGCTGCGCCCGCCGATGTGCATACTGCTCGAGTGCGTCCCCCGACGCCACCATCAACGCCAGGATCACGCCGGCGAGCGCCTCACCCATCACCATCGACACCAGCAGGGCCACCAAGGCCACCAGGTCGACCGCCACCCGTCCCTCACGGAGCCGTGCCACCGTCACGAGGACCAGATCCACGACGACGACGCCGGATGCGACGGTCCACACCGCCACTGCGAGGTCCTGTGCATCGAGGATCGACGCAATGGCCCCGACCACCAACGCAGCAGCCACGAACGGCAACAACGCTCGTCGAAGGAACGAAACGACACCATCGCTCACCCCACCAGCCTCGCCGAGCTGCAATCGCATCAGCCAGGGCACAACGGCTGTCACCGCAACGGCGAGGGGCCACCGGGCCGTTCGACCCTGGTCCTGCGCCGAGCCTGCGCCGAAGCTGAGGGGGCAGACGAAGCGTCGCCCGCCGGGAGGCCGGCGGGTCCCGCTCGCCGAGTGAGTGAATGTCCCCTACCGGGCGTGATCTTTCGGAGGCGTCCGGCCGAAGAAGCGAGGTCTGCCATGCGCAGGTTCGATGCTCGATGGGTCCCGCTGATGATCGCTGCAGGCGCCTTCGTGGGATCCGCCCTGGTGAGTTCCGTCGCTGTGGCGAACGACGAGCCACCCCCGATCGACCAGCCCGAGCTGGTGGTGGAGCCTGCGGCCGAGGCCCCTCCTCCGGCGATTCCGCCCTCCGCCGATCCATCCCCCACCGATGAGGGAGGCGTCGACACGATCGACATCGCCCAAGGCGACGACGACATGGTCTCCGGCGAGGCGCCTGATCCGCCGTTCGACGACATTGCCGTCATCGAGATGGTGATGCCCGACGATGAGGAGGTGGTCGAGCCGGTGGTCGAGACGGCCGCGCCCGACACCGAGCCGGTGGTCGAGACGGTGGCCGAAACGGATTCGACCGAGCCCAGGCTCGCCGAGACGGCTTCCCACGTGGCGACGCCGGGTGATCCAGCTGCACCGACCAGGGCACTCGCGCCTGAGGCGCCACCGTTGGCCGACGAACCAGCGGATGGTCACGAGGGCGGATCAGAAGAGGGCCACGACGGCGGATCCGGCGGTCACGAGGGCGGATCAGAAGAGGGCCACGACGGCGGATCCGGCGGTCACGAGGGCGGATCAGAAGAGGGCCACGACGGCGGATCCGGCGGTCACGAGGGCGGATCAGAAGAGGGCCACGACGGCGGATCCGGCGGTCAGGGCAATCCGTATCGCATGACCTTCACGGTGATCTGGCTCGATCCGACCGGGACGCCGGTCGCCGAGCTCGACGCCGCGTTCCCGACGATCGACTGGCGATCGATGTTCGAACTCTCCGCGGCCAGCAAGACAGGAAAGGGCATGCCGACATCGGCGACGTGTACCTACCCAGCCGACAGCGAGGTACTCCGGTGCGTGTTCGACAATCCGGGTCACGGCTCGGGCGTTGACGGACTCATCGTTCCCGCCCGGCCGACGGCGACCTACACGGTCACGGTGGCCTGGCCGTCGCCGCCCGACTGGACCATCGACGGAGCGAACGCCGAGGCGTACTACGCGCGCGACCTGTGCCCACGTGGGGGCGGAGAAACCGGTGGAGGCCATGAAGGCGGCGGCGGACACGAATCCGGCGGCGGACACGAATCCGGCGGCGGCGGCGGCGGCGAAGGCAGCGGACACGAATCCGGCGGCGGCGGTGGTCGCGGCGTCTCCTGCGAGCACACCATCGTGCTGCGACAGGTTGCCAGGATCATCGTCCCGCCCTTCGTGCCGCCCGCTGTCGAACCCGAGGTGGAGCCGATCCCACCGGTCGTGCTGCCGACGCCGCCCGTCGTCGAGCCCGAGGTGGAGGCACTCCCACCGGTCGAGGCACTCCCACCGGTCGAGGCACTCCCACCGGTCGAGGCACTCCCACCGGTCGAGGCGCCGCCGACAGCGACCCCGATCAACCCGGCCAACGCCTTTGCGCCAACCGCAACCGCGCCACAGGCGCTTCCGACCACGGGGGCTTCGATCTCGATGATCATCCTGATCTCGGCCCTGCTGATCGGCATCGGTTCGGTGGCCGCACTGCTTTCGCGGCGAACCTCAGCGGGATGACGACGAGCGAGGTCGTCCGATCTCGCCACACCGTCGAGGCCCTGGCTGATCGCAAGGTCAGCCAGGGCTTCTTCGTGTCGCCATCAGCACGTCGGTGCGAGCCGAACGAGGGCGATCACGCTGGTGGTCGCGGCCGCCGAGGAACGGGAATCAGCCGGACGCCGGTCTCTCTCCGTGCTCGTGCGACGGCATCTGCAGGACGAGGCTCTCGAGCAGTCCGAGGCCGATCGTCATCTTGCGGAAGAACGACGCCGTATGGGGAACCACGGTGAAGTGCGGATGCGGACTCCAGAGCGCCCGGAGCCGACCGTCGAGTTCGATGGCCTGCTGCTGCGACTCGGTCCGGTACCGGTTCTCGCTCTCGAATCCGTGATCACCGAGCGCCGCCGTCTCGAAGAACAACACCGCGTCGTAGCGAGCCAGTTCGTCGTCGTGGGTCGAACCGACCGTGTCGTAGAAGCTGGCCGCGCCGTCCGGCCAATAGGCCCCGCCATCGACCGTTCCGCGGTCGCACAGCAGTATCCGGTCCGGATACTGACTGGCCTGGATGTCCTCCAAGCCGCGCTGCACCTGGTAGATCGCGCACTGCGCGCTGCGCTGCGCCTCGGATTGCGACGGCCGCGGAAAGCCGCCGGAGAACAGCAGGGTGGCCGCCTCGGGCACGACGATCACTCGGTCGCCGATCTCCCGTCGGAACAGATCGGCAGCGGTGGTCTTCCCGCCGCCGGGACCGCCCGTGAGCACGACTCGAAACGGAGCGACGGAGCGCTGGTGTCCTGACGATGGGTTCATGGTGATGTCGACCTGCCCCTCACGGTGGAGCATCACCGATCCGGTGCGGTAGGGGCGAACTCCTCTACGCGCTGGACAGTTCACTCGGCGGTCTCACACCGAGCCGGTTCCTTCCCGCCGAGAACGATTGTCCGCGACGCTGCGACAACGATGATCATGGTTCGATGAAGCGCATTCGCCGAACCTTCGAACGGTTCCTGGCCCACCCGTCGTCACTTCGCTACGCGACGACGACGATCATCGCCGTCACCGTTGCCATGGTCGTCGTCGGCGCGGTGGCGATTCGGGTCTTCGACCGCCAGGAGTACCCGACGTTCGGCTCGGCCCTGTGGTTCACGCTCCAGACCGTCACCACCGTCGGCTACGGCGACAACCCACCGGCCCGACCGATCGGCCGCATCGTGGCCGCGGCGGTGATGTTGACGGCCATCGGCCTCATCACGGTGGTGACCGCCGTCGTGACGTCACTGTTCATGCAGGCCGCACAGAAGCGGGCCGGAGAGGCGGACCGCGTCGACGGAGCGAGCGCGATGGCGCGGGTGGAAGCGTCACTGACCTCGATCAGCGAACGACTCGATCGAATCGAGGCAGCGCTCGACGACACCGTTGCCGAAGACGCCGACAGCAGCCATTGAACAACGCCGTCAGACCTCGTCGAAGACGATGACGCTGCGAGCCACGTTGCCCGTCTTCATGTTCTCGAATCCCTCGTTGATCTCGTCGAGCGTGATCGTGTTCGACACCATTTCGTCGAGGTGGAGCCGGCCGTCGAGGTACATCTCGATGTAGCGCGGCATGTCGGTCCGGAACTGGTTCGAGCCCATGTTGGATCCCGTCAGCGTCTTCTCGTAGAGCAGTTCGGGACCGTGGATCTCGATCTGGGTACCGACGGGGATCATGCCGATGACCGTCGCCTGCCCACCGTTGCGCAACATCTGATACGCCTGCTCCGCGGTCTGCTTGAGCCCGACCGCCTCGAACGAGTGGTGGACTCCTCCACCCGTGAGTTCCTTGACCGCTGAGACCGGATCGGCCTCACTCGCGTTCACCATGTGGGTCGCCCCGAGTTGCTGGGCGAGTTCGAGTTTGCCGGCATTCATGTCGACGGCGATGATCTTGTTCGCCCCGGCGATCCGCGCCCCCTGGACGGCGGACAGGCCGATGCCGCCGCAGCCGATCACCGCCACGGTCTCGCCGGGTGCCACCTTCGCGGTGCGGAACACCGCACCGAGGCCGGTCGTGACACCGCAGCCGATCAATGCCGCCTTGTCGAGCGGCATCTCGGGGTCGATCTTCACGAGCGCCTGCTCGTGGATCAGCATCTTCTCGGCGAACGAGGACAGGTGCAGGTACTGGTTCACCGCCTCGCCCCCGGCGCGGCTGAGCCGCGGCGGCTCACCTGGTTGGCGAACCAGTTCGGTGCCCTTGTTCTCACACAGGGTGAGATGACCGTCGGTGCACTGCGAACAGTGTCCACAGAAGGCCGACAAGCAGGTGATCACGTGGTCGCCCGGCTGCACGTAGTGGACCATCGAGCCGACCGCCTCGACGACGCCAGCCGACTCGTGGCCGAGCACGGCCGGGCACGGGAACGAGTACTTGCCCTCCATGAAGTGCAGGTCGCTGTGGCAGAGCCCGGCAGCCACGGTCCGGATCAGCACCTCCCGAGGACCGGGATCACCGATGTCGACCTCCTCGATGACGAGCTGCCCGGGGATGGAGTTCAGGACTGCGGCTCTCATGGGAGGTCCTTTCGCACGTGTGGGTGTCTGGGAGCGGTTCGCCCGCGGCCGGTCGTGTCGACGACCCGGTCAGGCCTCTCGACGACCTCGACGGACAGCTTGTTCGACTTCACCTCGGTGTTGGTCACCGGTCCCCCTCAGGCCGACGGTCGCTGCATCGGAACGTAGTCGACGGACCGCGTCGATGCAGCGGTCGGGACCCACGCCGGAGGCGGCCCCTCCGTCATCTCGTCTCGCTCTCGTGCAGCATTCGCGAAGCGGCGGTCTGACGCCCCCGTACACCGGTTGGGCACAGCCGTCGTCTACGGTGAAGACATGGGACCGATCGTGACAAACGCAGGCAAAGAGGCCGCGGCAGCGGTGCTGTCGGAAGCCGCCGATGAGCTTCGCGGTCGCTCGAACCGCAAGTGGGCAGTGATGCTCCTGGCGTTCCTGGTCGGGATCGTCGTCGCCGTGGTCGTCATCAAGCGTCGCGGCGGCACCCTGCCGATCGAGAGCGACCCTCGCTGGACCGAGATCGTCGAGAACCCGCCCGCCTGACGGTTCAGTCGCAGTCGGAGCCGGACGCGTCGAGAAGGGCCTGCCAGGCCGACTGCACCGACGTGAAGCCCGCGCTGAGCGCCGCAGCCTTGTCGGCGAGCGACGCAGCGTCGGCGAGCGACGACTTCAGCGTGACGACCGACGAACCCAGTGCGTCGATCTCCGGCTGGAGTTCAGTGGCAGAAGTCTTCAGTGCGTCGACATCGGATTGCACGACTTCGAGTTGGCTCTCGAGCGCATCGACGCCGTCGTCGAGCACGTTGACGTCACGAAGGTCCTGGATGGCGCTGCCGAGTTCCGCACGGTTCTCGCAGAACGTGTTCGGTTCGTCGTCGCTCGAACACGCCGAACCTGCGAGCACAGCAACGATCAGAATGGAGACGAGGGGACGCATGGTGCACTCCTTTGAAGCGGGCGACAGGGAAGACGCCGAGCCGACGAATCTAGTCTCGAGCAATGGACGCGAACGTCATCCACTCCGGGTGAATCGGACCCAGCGCGGTGACGGGAATGCCCCGGTCGATTCCTCGGTTGCACCGGGAGACACGTACCCCCCGGAGTATCCAGGAGCATCCCAATGGCAACCATCGAACTCACCATCGACAACTTCGAGCAGACGATCACCGACAACGACACCGTCTTCGTCGACTTCTGGGCCGAGTGGTGTGGACCGTGTCGGCAATTCGGTCCGGTCTTCGAGAAGGCCGCCGAGGAGCACACCGACATCGTGTTCGGCAAGGTCGACGCCGACACCCAGCAGGAACTCGCCGGCCACTTCAACATCCGCTCGATCCCCACGCTGATGGCGATCCGCGACAACGTGGTGCTGTTCTCCCAACCCGGCGCGCTTCCGGCCCACGCTCTCGACGACCTGATCACCCAGATCCGGGCGATCGACATGGACGACGTGCGGCGGCAGATCGCCGAGGAGCAGGCCGGCACCGACGCCGAGTGATCGCACTCCGACGCTGATCGGCGGCGGTCACTACAGTCGCCCCATGCTCATCGTCGCAGGATCGATCACGACCAGGGACGACGGCCGCGAACAGTTTCTCGCTGCCGTTCGGCCGATGGTCTCCGCCACACGGGCCGAGCCCGGCTGCCAGGAGTACGCGTTCACCCCGGACCCGAACGACTCGAACCGGATCCTGCTCTACGAACTCTGGGACGACCAGAGCGCGCTCGACGGTCACTTCGCCAGTGAGCACATGGCGCAGTGGCAACAGGACAGCAAGGGCCTGCCGGTCGTCGGTGCAGACATCAAGAAGTACACGGTCTCTGCGGTCGGGCCCGTTCGATGAGCAGCAGAGACGACGCTCCGATCCAAGGCTGCATCGAGAACTGGCACCGGCACCTGCATGGCGACCTCCCCGGCGGACTCGATGCGATCCTCCACGAGGACTGCGTGTTCCTGTCGCCGATCGTCTTCACCCCCCAGCAGGGTCGCGAGATCACCAAGCTCTACCTCACCGCCGCCGGCGGCACCCTCGGTGGCGAGAGCGGATCCGTCACCGACGCAGTCGGCGCCGATCAGTCCGAGGGTGGCGGGTTCCGGTACGTCAAGGAGATCCTTCAGGGCCACCACGCGATGCTCGAGTTCGAGACGACCGTCGACGGCAAGTACGCCAACGGCGTCGACATCATCACGTGCGACGACGACGGCATGATCACCGAGTTCAAGGTGATGATGCGACCGCTCCAGGCGATCAACGCGGTCCACGCCCAGATGAAGGCGATGTTGGAGCGGCTCAGCGGTTGATCACGCGTTGACCGGTTCGGTGGGGGTGAAACTCACCGGCAGGTGCTTGATGCCCGTGACCAGCGGGATGCCCGCCGCATCGAGCGGGATCGCAGGGCCGGTCACCTCCAGGTCCGGGAGCCGCCTGAACAGCTCTCGGAACACGATCGCCACCTCGCGGCGGGCAAGGTTCGCCCCGAGGCAGAAGTGCGGCCCCGGACCGCCGAAACCGACGTGCGGATTGGGTTGTCGCAACACATCGAACTTCTCCGGGTCGTCGAACACCCGTGGGTCACGGTTCGCGGCGCCGTAGAACATCACGAACTTGTCGCCTTCGTGGAAGTCCTGACCGGCGAGTGACACGTCGCGAGTCGCCGTGCGCCGCATGAACGTGACCGGCGAGGCAGCGCGCACGATCTCCTCGACCGCGCTGTTCGTGACGCCGTCGACATCGGCCTGCCAGATCGCCCTCTGATCCGGGTTCATCGCCAGCAGATTGACGCCATGGCTGATCGCCGTGCGTGTCGTGTCGTTGCCCGCAACCGCGAGGAGGACGAAGAACGACGTGATCTCCGCCGGCGTCAACAGGTCCTCCGGCAAGTTGTTGTGGACCAGCTTGGAGGTGAGATCGTCGGTCGGGTTCTTGCGCCGCTCCTCGATCAGCTCACCCATCAGCGTGCTCAGCGCGATACCGGCGTTGAGATAGGCAGCCATGGGATCACCGTCACCGATGAACTCGGCATCGCCACCGCTCAAGATCACGTTCGTCGCGTCGAGCACGGTTCCGAACTCGCTGCGTGGGATGCCCATCATGTCGCAGATGATCAACAGCGGGAACGGCTGGGAGAGCACCTCGACGAGATCGACCTCGCCCTGCTCGCAGAACCCGTCGATCACCTCGGTACAGATCGATTCGACCGACTCCAGGACGCCCTGCAATTGGGTGGGCGTGAAGCTGTGCGCCACGATGCGTCGCTGGTTGGCGTGACGCGGGTTGTCCATGTTGATGAAGCTGCCGAAGAACTCGAGCATCTCCAGCGGCATGTCGAAGATCGAGACTGCCCCCTTGCCCGAACAGAACTCCTCGGGGCGCTTGCTCACCTCGACCACCTCGTCGTAGCGGGTGAGCGCGTGGAAGGTCTCGGTGGACTCGGACATCGGGTTGTGCACCTCGACAGGCAGGATCGAGCCCTGCTCGCGAAGGTCGGCGAACTGCGCCATGCGGTCTGCGAGCGGCTGGCGCCAGAACGTCGGCTCGATCAGTTGGTTCGGGGAGATGCTCATGTCGTCCTCTGTCATCGTTTGGGCTTCGCCGACAACATAGAACGAGGGGTGCCGATTCGACACGCCCGCCGACCGGAATCCGCTCCCGGTGAACGACCGACGGCTACCGTCGTCGCATCCCGACACTCGACTGCTCTCCTCAGCCATGAGCACGCCACACGGCGACGCAGACACTGCGCACGGCCCGATACACGCCCCCATCAGGCTGTCCGATCTCGGACCGGGACGCCTGACCACTCGGGCGTTCTCGGTGCCGGCCAAGCCGCAGAGATTCCGGCGTCCCACCGATGTCGTCCTGCTGGTGCTCTCGCTCGTCATCATCGCCGTCACCGCCCTCACCGTCGACGACCCCGGTGATTTCGAGACGACCTTCGCCCAGTGGCTGTCGAACCTCCCGGGACTCCTCGACTTCCTGTGGGAGATCGCCTACGACTTCGTACAGATCTGGGTGCTCGTCGTAGGTGTGCTGGCGGTCGCCCGACGCCAATGGGGACTCCTTCGCGACTGGGCCGTCAGCATTGCCCTCACCGTCGGCGGGATCCTGCTCGTCGGCTGGCTCGTCGACGGCGACATCCCAACGCTCACCGGCAGCATCGGCACCGCCGACGGACCCGGATCGTACCCCTCGCTCGCACTCGCAGCCGGCGCAGCGACCATCGCCGTCGCCAGCCCGTACTTCGTCAGCCCCTTGCGTACGTTCGGCCGGTGGCTCATCGGCACGGCGTGGCTCGCAGCGCTCGTCCTCGGTGTCACCGCGCCCGGCGCAGGCTTGTCTGCGGTGGCGATCGGCTGGGCCACCGGTGCGCTGGTCCACCTCGTGTTCGGGTCACCCGACGGAGCGATGTCGCTCGACGACCTCCGCCAAGCGCTGCGCTCGATCGGCGTCGATGCCGAGCCCACCAAGGTCGAAGCACGCAACGGCGTCATCGTCGCCGACGCTCGGACCCCCGACGATCGCCGACTCGACGTCCACGTCCACGGACGCGACTCGTGGGACAGCCAGTTCTTCGTCAAACTGTGGCGACTCGTCTTCTATCGTTCGGGCGGCCGCAACGTCACCGTCAACCGGCGTCATCAGATCGAGCACCAGGCATACCTCACGCTGTTCGCCGAACGCGAAGGCGCGCTCGTCGCTCCGCTCGTGGCTGCGGCGATGGACCAACACGGCGACGCCCTCTTCGTCACCGAGCGCGTCGGCCCGGCCTTCGGAGCCGACGGTGGACAGGTCGACGACGCGCTGCTGGCAAGCGCATGGGCGTCGCTGGCACGGCTGCACGACGCCGGGATCCGCCACGGCGGGATCACTCCCGGCCACCTCCAGGTCGCGGGTGGTGGCGTGTACATCGGGGAGTTCGAACGCGCGTCGATCGACTGGGACGAGTTGTCCCGCCGGCTCGACGAGGCACAGCTCCTGACGTCGACGGCGGCCGTGGTCGGCGCCGACCGCGCGATCGCAGCTGCTGTCGACGCGCTCGGGCCGGAGGCCCTGACAGCGACCACGACGTACGTGCAACCAGCGGCGATGCTCCCTGCGCTGCGCCACCAGGCCGACGACGCGGACGTCGACATCGACGATCTCCGCAAGGCGACGATCAAGGCGGTCGACGCCGAGGAACAAGACCTCCAGGCGATCCGGCGGTTCTCAGTCGGCAACGTGGTGATGTGGGTCCTGTTGGCGATCGTGTTCTACACGATCATCGGCGCGGTCCAGCAGGTCGGGCTCCAGTCGATCATCGACTCGATCGCCGGGGCGAGCGTCCCGATCCTGATCCTTGCGCTGATCATCGGCCAGAGCCCGCGATTCGCCGGCGCCCTCAGCGTGTCGAAGGCCGCCCCGCTTCCGGTTCCCTACGGGCGGCTCACGCTGCTCGAGTTCGCGATCACCTTCGTCAACCTCGCCGTCCCGTCGACTGCCGCCCGGGTCGCCGTCAACATCCGCTTCTTCCAACGCAACGGCCTCGACCGGACCACGGCCATCGCGGTCGGCGGACTCGACAGCGTCGGCGGTTTCGTCGCCCAGATGATCCTGCTCTTCGGGATCATCGGATTCGGGCTCGGCAGCCTGAACCTCGACATCAGCACATCGAGCGTCGACTTCACCGGCAAGTGGCTCGTGATCCTCCTGATCGTCCTCGTCGTCGGCATCGCGGTCGTCGCCTTCGTTCCCAAGTTCCGCGACCCGGTGGTGTCAGTCGTCAAGACCACGTGGTCGAAGATCGGGCCGCTGCTCAGCTCACCGCGCCGACTGATCTCGGTGGTGCTCGCGAACCTGCTCGTGCAGTTGCTGTTCTCGCTCACCAGCTACACGATCCTGCGAGCGTTCGGACAGGACGTCGGCTTCGCCGATGTGGTGCTGGTCAACGTGTGCGTGGCGCTCTTCGCCGGGCTGATGCCCGTGCCCGGCGGCGTCGGGGTCACCGAGGCCGCGCTCACGGCCGGATACACGGCGATCGGCGTCGACAGCGCCTCCGCCATGGGCGCTGCCCTGTGCTACCGGTTGATCACGTTCTACATCCCGCCGCTCTTCGGATACTTCGCGATGAAGTCGCTGCGCCGCCAACGCATGCTCTGAACACTCGGCACCCCGCCCTACGGTACGGGACATGACAGCACGGGAGGAGCCCACCCCGCCGTTCGTCGACACCGCGGCGTACCGACGTGACGGGTGGCTGCTCGTGCCTGGAGCGTTGGGTCGCGACCAACTCGCCGCGATCGACCGCGCCGTGACCGAACTCGAACGATGGGCCACCGAGGGCGGACCGGGACTGCACCACTTCGAGCAGACCGACGCCGGCGCCGTGATCGCACGCAGTGAAGAGTTCGTCGACGACAGCGACGTCCTGCGCGAGTTCATCTGTAGCGGCATCGTGGTCGACGTGCTCGCCGAGCTGTTCGACGAACCAGCAGTGCTGTTCAAGGAGAAGATCAACTACAAGCAGCCCGGTGGCGGCGGCTTCGCTCCCCACCAGGATGCAGCCGCCTACCGCTTCGTCGACCACCACATCTCGTGCATGGTGCCGCTCGACCCGGCAACCGAGGCGAGCGGATGCCTGTGGGTCGCTCCCGGACACGAACGAGGCCGCCTGCCCACCGACGATCGTGGTCGAATCGAGTCGTCGGCCGCCGCCGAACTCGATTGGCGCCCGGTTCCGGTCGAGCCCGGCGACCTGCTGTTCTTCGACTCGTACACCCCGCACCACAGCGACACGAATCGCACCAACCGACCCCGCCGCGCCGCCTATCTCACCTACAACGCGGCGTCTCTCGGCGACCATCGCGACCAGTACTACGCCGACAAACGCGCCGAGTTCGAGCGAGCGGGCAGCGACTTCGACGGCCAGCGGGTTCGCATCAGCATCAGCGACGACTTCCTCGGCCGACCGGTCGACACCCCACGCTGACCGACGCGACTCGTCCTCGCAATCCTGAGGCCGGCCACGAGTCCACCGCCGAGTTCGACCATCGCCCGGGGATTCCAGCGCGGACGTGCCAGACTTCGCCGATGGCCACGCTCGTGCTCACGGTGATCGGGGACGACCGCGCAGGATTGGTCGATGCGCTCGCCGGCCCGATCGCCGACCACGGCGGCAACTGGGACCGCAGCCACATGGCGCGTCTCGCCGGCAAGTTCGCCGGCATCGTCGTGGTCACGCTCCCCGACGAACACGTCGACTCGCTCAGCGCGAGCCTCGCCGGCGTTCAGGCCCAGGGGCTCCTCGATGTGCGCATCGCGATCGCGGCGGCAGACGGCCCGATCGACTCGTCGTCGCTCCTCCAGCTCCGTCTGGTGGGCCAGGACCGGCCGGGGATCATCCGTGAGGTCGCACGCGCGCTCGCGCAGCGCAACGTCAGCATCGAGGAACTCGAAACGTCGACGGTGTCGGCGCCGATGTCGGCCGAACAGCTCTTCCAAGCAACCGCCACGCTCCGCCTGCCCCTCGATCTCGGCCTCGACGCGCTCCAGGCCGCTCTGGAAGACATCGCCAACGAGCTGATGGTCGACCTCGAGGTGAAGACACCACCGAATGGCATCACGGCTCCCGAGAGGGGGTGACGATGAGCGACGACCCGCAGAACGCACGCGAGCAGATCCGGCTGACCCAGTTCAGCCATGGAGCCGGTTGAGGCTGCAAGCTCGCCCCCGGCGAGCTGGCCCACGTGGTGGACCACCTCAACTCTGATCATCCGGCCGACCTCCTCGTCGGGCCCGACACCGGCGACGACGCGGCGGTGTGGCGAATCGACGACGACCGCGCGCTCGTCTCCACCGCTGATTTCATCACGCCGGTGGTCGATGACGCGCGTACGTGGGGGCGAGTCGCCGCGGCCAACAGCGTGTCCGACGTCTACGCAATGGGTGGGCGGCCGCTGTTCGCACTGAACCTCGTCGGCTGGAACACCGACAAGCTGCCGACCGCGCTGCTCGAAGAGGTACTCGCCGGCGGCCAGGACATCGCCGCTCAGGCCGGGTTCGTGATCGTCGGCGGGCACACGATCGACGACCCGGAACCGAAGTACGGCATGGCGGTGACCGGCGAGATCCACCCCGATCGGATCCTGACGAACGCCGGCCTCCGCAACGGCCAGGACATCGTCCTCACCAAGCCGCTCGGTGTCGGCGTCCTCACGACCGCGATCAAGGCCGGTCGGGCGTCGGCCACCCAGGCCGAGGCGGCGGTGGCCTCGATGACACGGCTCAACGACGTCGCCTGTCGGCTCGCGCTCGCCGCCGGCGCGACCGGCTGTACCGACGTCACCGGTTTCGGGCTCGCGGGTCATCTCGGGCGGATGGCGCTGGAATCGGGCGTCGCTGTGGTCGTCGAGTTCGATGCGCTGCCCTTCCTCCCGGGCGCCGTCGCGTTCGCCGGCGACGGCGTGATGCCCGGCGGGAGCCGCCGGAACCTGGCGTGGGCCCTCGACTTCGTCGACGCGGGTGGGCACGACGAGATCGACCAGCTGCTCGTCGCCGATGCCCAGACCTCCGGCGGCCTGGTCTTCGGCATCGACCCCGCCGCCACCGACGACGTCCTCGCGGAACTGGCCGCCACCGGTCACACCGCAGCCCGAATCGGTTCGGTCACCGACGGCGACCCCGGCATCCGGCTGCGCTGACGCGGCGGGTCAGGCAGGGCAGCAGCCGGTCGACGGATCGGCCGACCAGGTCGATCCGGCTGCGATCGCCGCACTGAGCGAGTTGGGCATCGACACACGAGCGAGGTCGCCGACGAGGTCCTCGTCCCCCGATGAAACGATGTGACGGTCGCCGTTCCGCGGCAGACTCTCGACATGACGACGATCGACGCCGACACGAACGCCGACCTCACCGCCGCTGATGTCAGCTGGGACATCGACACGATCCTGCCCGAAGGATCGTCACCGGCTGACCTGTTCGACGACGCCGAGGCGATCGCCGATGGACTCGCTCCCCTGCGAGGCCGGATCGGCGAACTCGACGCCGGCGAACTCGCCGAGGCGATGCACTCGATCGCCCGGCTCCAGGACCTCGTCGCCCGGGCGAGCTATCACGCGATGCTCGCGTTCAGCACCGCAACCGACGACCCCGCTCGAGGCGCGGCGATGGCTGCCGCCCAGGAACGCTCGACGGCGATCGGCACGAAGCTGATCTTCCTCGAGCTCGAGTGGGCGGCCGCCGACGACGCCCACGCCGACGCCGTGCTCGCCGACGAACGGCTCGACTTCTGCCGTCACCACCTCGCCAACCTGCGCCTCACACGACCCCACCTGCTGACCGAGCCGGAGGAGACGATCGTCGCCGAGAAGAGCCAGACCGGATTCTCGGCCTGGGTTCGCCTCTTCGACGAGCTGACGTCGGCGATCCACGTCGACCTCGTGGACGAACTCGGCGGCAACGACGTCCCGCTGATGCAGGCGCTGTCGATGCTCCAACACCCCGACCGCTCCGTTCGCCAACAGGTGGCCGGCGCGGTCAGCGCGGCGCTGCAACCGGGCCTGCGGACCCGGGCCTTCGTGTTCAACACGCTGTTGCTCGACAAGGCCGTCGACGACCGGCTCCGGCACTACGACTCCTGGGTGTCGTCACGAAACCTCGCCAACGAGGCATCCGACGAGTCGGTGCAGGCACTCGTCGACGCCGTCGTCGACAACTACTCGATCGCGCAGCGCTGGTACACGCTCAAGGCACAGGTGCTCGGCGTCGACCGCCTCGCCGACTACGACCGCATGGCGTCGGTCGCTGCAGCCGAGCGCGAAGTCGGATGGGAGGAGGGAACCCGGATCGTGCGCGACGCCTACGCCTCGTTCTCGCCCGAGCTGGCCGGCATCGTCAACCGCTTCATCGACGAGTCGTGGATCGACGCACCGCTGCGACCCGGCAAGCGCGGCGGGGCGTTCTGCGCCGGCGTCTCGCCCGGTCACCACCCGTACGTCCTGCTCAACTGGACCTCCTCCACCCGCGACGTCGCCACCCTGGCCCACGAACTCGGGCACGGCGTGCACTTCCACCTCGCGCGCGAGCAGGGGGTCTTCCACCAGAGCACACCCTTGACGCTCGCAGAAACGGCATCTGTCTTCGGCGAGACGGTCACGAGCAGTCGGCTGCTGTCGATGATCGACGACCCCAACGAACGCTTCGCCCTGCTCGCGAACACCCTCGAGGACTCGATCGCCACGGTGTTCCGCCAGATCGCGATGAACCGGTTCGAACACTCGGTGCACACGGCGAGGCGCGAGGAGGGAGAGCTGAGCGTCGAACGGTTCGGCGACCTGTGGGTACAGAGCCAGCAGGCGATGCTCGGTGACTCGGTGGAGATCACCGACGGGTACCGCAACTGGTGGAGCTACGTCCCCCACTTCATGGGATCGCCCGGCTACGTGTACGCCTACGCCTACGGACAGCTGCTGGCGCTGTCGGTGTACGCCCGCTACCGCGAGGAGGGTGACGCCTTCGTCCCCGCCTATCTCGACCTGCTTCGTGCCGGCGGGTCCGACTCGCCGGAGAACCTCGCTCGGATCGTCGACTGCGACCTGGCCGACCCGGACTTCTGGCGCAACGGCCTGAAGATCGTGGAGGGTCAACTGACCGCCGCCGAGGACGCCGCCCGCGCCGCCGGACGGCTCTGAACCGACAGGATCCGACGACATGACCTACTGCCTCGCGCTCCGCCTCGACGAAGGACTGCTCCTGCTCTCCGACACGCGTACGAACGCCGGGGTCGACAACGTCAGCACCTACCGCAAGATGCACGTGCTCCAGCCGGCACCCGACCGCGCCTTCGTGCTCCAGTCGGCCGGCAATCTCGCCACCACCCAGGAGGTACTCGACCGCATCGACCGCGATCTCGAGACACCCGGCGACCACGAGTCGCTCGCCACGGTCGGCCACCTGTTCGAAGCGGCGCTGTACATCGGGCGCCTGAGCCGAGAGGTCGTGGCCGAACACGCCGCCGCCCTCAGCGCCGTGCGCGCTGACGGCACCGCCACCTTCATCCTCGGCGGCCAGATCAAGGGCGCCCGCCCCGACCTGTTCCTCGTGTATCCCGAAGGCAACTACATCCGGGCATCCGACGAACGGCCATTCCTGCAGATCGGTGAGACCAAGTACGGCAAGTTCTGGCTCGAGTTGGCGGTGCGGACCAAGGTCGACCTGGAGGTCGCAGCGAAGATCGCGCTCGGCTCGATGCTCAGCACGGCGCACGCGAACCTCTCCGTCGGCCCGCCCTACGACCTGGCCGTCTACCGCAACGGCGCGCTCGGCTTCGAGGAGTACCGGATCGAAGCCGACTCCGCATACCTCGACGAGCTCCGCACGATCTGGGTTCGCCACCTCATCGCAGCGATCGACGAGCTCCCACCGATCTCGCAGGCGAAGACCTGACCAACGGCCACTTGGGCATCGGCACCCCACGGTCTACGGTGGGCGCGTGACCGACGAACAGCGGCCCTACGGCAGCGGAAGCGCCGATCCAGCCCTCAAACGAGTCCGGACCCGACACTTCCAACGGGCGAAGGAACAGGGCATCAAGATCACCGGGCTGACGAGCTACGACTTCCTGTCCGCCTCGATCTTCGACGATGCCGGCATCGACTTCCTGCTCGTCGGTGACTCCGCGGGGAACACCGTCCTCGGCTACGACACGACGATCCCCGTCACGGTCGACGAGCTGATCCCACTCACGGCGGCGGTGGTCCGCGGGGCGAAACGGGCGTTCGTGATCGCCGACATGCCGTTCGGCTCGTACGAGAACGGCCCCGACGAGGCGCTGGCGACCGCCATCCGCTTCATGAAGGAGACCGGCGCCCATGCGGTCAAGCTCGAAGGAGGGGTGCGCAGCGCGAAGCAGATCAAGCGGATCGTGCGGGCGGGGATCCCCGTGATGGCGCACATCGGGTTCACGCCACAGAGCGAGCACGGGCTCGGCGGCCACATCATCCAGGGTCGGGGCGAGGGCGCCCAGCAGCTGCTCGACGACGCCCACGCCGTCGAGGACGCCGGGGCGTTCGCGGTCGTGCTGGAGATGGTGCCGTCGGCCGTGGCGGCCCAGGCCACCGAGGAACTCGCGATCCCCACGATCTCGGTCGGCGCCGGACCCGACTGCGACGGGCAGCTGCTCGTGTGGAGCGACTGGGCGGGGTTCACGCGGGGTCGCATCCCGAAGTTCGTGAAGCAGTACGCCCAGATCGGCCAGGACCTCCTCGCTGCCGCGATCGCCTATCGGGAAGACGTCGAGTCGGGCGTGTACCCGGCCCCCGAGCACGAGTACGACCAATGACGAGCCGGCTGCACGTCGTGCGGGCCGGTGCCGGTGATCCGATCGTGTTCCTCCACGGCATGGGCACGTCGGCGGCGACCTGGAACCGCTGCATGGAGTTGCTGCAGGACCGCTTCACCGTCGTGGCCCCCGATCTGCTCGGGCACGGCGAATCACCCGTGCTCGACGACCCGGCGGAGTACACCCGCGACCGCACGCTGATCGATCTCGACGACATCCTCAGCGAACTCGACGGATCGCCCGTCCTCGTCGGCCATTCGCTCGGCGGCTACCTGGCGCTGGCCTACGCGGCGACGCGGCCCGACGCCGTACGCGGTGTGGTGGTCCTCAACACCGGCCCCGGCTATCGCGACGATGCCAAGCGCGAGGAGTGGAACGCGCGCTCACGCCGGAACGCGCACCGGTTCGGCGTGCCGGAGCAGGTGACCACCATGAACCTCCAGGAGGACTCGGTCGTCATGGACCGTCTGGCCGAGATGCCCACGCCGACGCTCGTGCTCGCAGGGAGCGCCGACCGGCCGGAGTACACCGGTGCCGGGCAGTATCTCGAGCGCAAGATGCCGGATGCCCGGCTGGTGGTGGTCGACGGTGGGGGCCACTCGATGCACGAGGACTCACACGCCGCCGAGGTCGCCGACCTCGTGGCGCAGTTCGTCGACGATCTGCCACCGACCGTCAGCTGACGGTGATCGAGGCCGACTGGCCTCGACTCAGGTGGTCGTCGACGTCACAGATCAGTCGGTAGACCCCGGAGTCGTCGAACGTGACGGTCACCGCCGCCGATGACCCGGCGGGGATTCGATCGGTCTTGCCGAGCGACCGCCCCTCGGAGGACAGGACCTCGAGCGAATGCTCGAGCTGACCGACGTTGTCGACGGCGAACTCGATCGTGTCGCCGGCTCCGATCACGCCAGGATCGCCGTTGAACGCATACTCGGTCGCCGTGATCTCGATCGTGCGTGCCGCTTCCGATTCAGCACCGCCACCGCCGGCGCCATCGCTCCCGCACGCGATCAACAGGGTCGACAGGAGCGGCGCGAGCAGAACGAAGGGCCGTGTTGCGGTCACACGATGACAGTACCGGAGCACCTGCAGCCCGAGGACTCAGTAGTGGCGGAGTTCCACGAGCGTGCCGTCGGGATCGCGGACGTACAGCGAGGTGCCGTCGCCACGTGCGCCGAAGCGGCGCGCCGGCCCGTCGACGACCGTGAACTCGCCGGACGCCGCGATGGCGTCGAGGTCGGTCGGCTCGACCACCAGGCAGAAGTGGTCGAGGCGCCCGTCGACCGGCTCGCCGGCGATCAGGTCGATGATCGTCGTCGGGCTCACCCGAACCGACGGGAACGGCACCTCACCACGGCGCCACTCCTCGACCCGCTCCGGTTCCAGCCCCAGCAGATCGCAGTACCAGGCGAGGGTCCGCTCGACGTCGGCGGAGACGAGGACGATGTGATCGAGGCCCGTGATGCGCAGTGTCGTTCCCATGCTCCGATGCTCGCACACCATGGTGGCGACCGGATCAGCACGTCGGACGCGAGACGCGACTCGCCTGGCATCGGGAACCAGGCCTCGACGGGTGGTCTCTCCGCTGTACCTTCCAGCGCGTGCACACGCTGAGGGAACGCCATCTCGCGGGCCTCGACTACCTGGAATCGGTGACGGTGCTCCTGCAGCGGATCCGCTGTGCCCACCCGACTGCCGGCCTGTACCAGGCCGCCGAACTGCAGTGGTGGTGGCGCAACCCGCGCTCGACCGACGAGTTCGCCCAGCTGTTCTGGTTCGACGATCACGACCGCCCAGCCGCCGCGGTCATCGCGACCGACTGGGGCGACGGCTCGTCGGCGAGCGCGGGCTCGCGCATCTTGCCGAGTCCGGGATCGACGCCGTCGACGTCGAAGTCGACCGGGACGATCTTCTGGCATCGGGGCGGACCCCTGGTGGAAGCACGCCTTCGGCAGACCTCGCTGTATCACCCCGATCTCGACCTCGTCGTCCACGACCGCCACGACGACGTCGCGGCCTACGGACTGTTCTGGTTCGATCCGGAGACCGCCACGGGAGTGGTCGAACCGATGCGCACGGAGGACGACCATCAGCGACGAGGCCTCGCGCGCCACGTGCTCACTTCGGGCATCGACCTCCTCGCTGCGGCCGGCGCCGAGCGGATCTCGATCGGCTGGGAACCGGACAACCCCGCATCGGGTCACCTCTATCGCAGCGTCGGTCTCGAGCCCGTGCTCCGGACCGACGTCTTCAGCGGACCGCCGAGGCGATGAAGCAGTTCGGTATCGCTGCGTCGGCGGTCACAGCAGGCGTACGAGTCCGTCGACGATGAGCGCCCCACCGAGGCCGAGGGCGAGCCAGACGCGAAGCATCACTGCGTTGGTCTTCAGCCACGACTGACCCCGATCGATCATCACCGCGGCACGGCGACCGCCGACGACCACGATGCCGAGCGGCACCGACACGAGCAGCGTGGCGACCGCGACGTAGAGAGCGAGCAGCGTCAGGTCCGCGATACCGCCGAGATCGGCTTGGCTGACCGAGGCCATGGCAAGGAAGGCGAGAACGAGCCGTTTCGGCCCACCGAAGCCGAGGAGAACCGCCATCGACAGAACCGCACCGGGACCGACGCGGCCCAGTCTCTCCAGCGTTGCACTCTCTCGATCCGACTCGGCCTCGGGTCGCTTGGGCCCACGGCGTTCCTGGAGCCCGAACGCGACGAGCGCGAGTCCGAGCAGGAGCGCCAGCACCCCTTGGAGGGTCGCGCGGGATTCGAACCCCTCGACGGCCGCCTGGCCGAGCAGCAGGCCCAGGACAGCTGCGATCGTGGTCCCGAGCAGGAACCCGATCAGGAATGCAATGCTGTTCGTCCGTTGGCGCTCGCTCCGGATCACCACCAGCGTCGCAGTCAGCACGAGGGCGCTGGCCGCGGCCACGAGCGCGTAGAAGAGCACGTAGGCGGTTGCAGAGATCACCCGAGGCGACGCTGAGGGAGGTCGAAGACAGGGGCCAGACCCTGATTCACTCGGCGCACGCAGCGACGGTATCGCCTGGCTGTCGAACTCGGGCCTCGCCGAAGCCGATCGCCGCCAGGTCGTCGATGCTCGGCGCGAAGTAGTACGACCCCGTGACCGGCCGGCTGAAATCGAGCAGGTGGTCGTGCACACCGTCGCCGCTGGTGCCGAACATCCGCGAGAGCATGCCGTCGAACCGTTCGCGTTCGGCACTGAACGCGAGGAAATAGAGCCCCCGCTCACCAACGTTCCCGTACGGAACGCTGCGGCGGTAGATCTTGCGCTCCGCACCGGCGTCGTCGAGCAATTCGGCGCGCACGATGTGGGCGTCGACGGGCCGAACCTCGCGCGGCAGTGCGACGCTGTCGGGCTTCGTGCGTCCGATCACGTGCTCCTGCGCCTCCACATCGAGCGACTCGAACGCGCGCAGGTCGTGCACCCATCGCTGAGCGATCACGTGCGCCCCGCCCGCTCCCGGACGTCCATCGGCCACCAGGGCCACATCGGACGCCTCGGTCGGCGGCGGGTTCTCGGTGCCGTCGATGAAGCCGGTCAGGTCACGGCTGTCGTGGTACACGAAACACTCGGTCTCGTCGGCGAGCACCAGGACCGGCGCGAGCGCCTCCGACACCGCGAGCGCCGAATCGAGGACGACATCCGCACCGGTGCCGTGGATCCAGATCCACAGATCGTGCTGGGTACTCGGTGCCCGGTGCTCGTGGAGGCCGACGATCTCGGTGAAGTCGGCGAGATCGCTCGGCGCGGCGGCCACCAGCCGCGTCCAGAGCGCCGCTCCGAATCCGACCACGAGGTTGCTGCCACCGGCGGCGACATGGGGTTCACCCAGCCGACGAACGGCCGATGCGACATCGTCGATGGATGCTCCGGTGGCGACGTCGAATTCCAGATGGTGGTGTGTGCGGGTGCCCAACGCGAAGATCCCGGCCTGCGGAGTTGCCATCGCGCCATCTTCGCCGAGGCGATGCCGGCCGAACCATTCGGTGATCGATCAGGACATGTCGCGACGATCGAGGGCCCACATGCCGAACGAGACGAGCGCCCCGGCCACGAGCAGGAGCAGCACGATCGGCAGCCACGACATCGGCGCAGCAGGAAGCGCCGGGACGTGCTGGAACGGCGAGAGATTCAGCGTCCAGTCCGGCAGGTTCAGCACCGAGGCGAGCATGCCCGCCACGAGCGCCCAGGTGAACAGCGCCCACACCACCGGCGACCATCGGGGACTCAGCGCGTACAGGGCGAACGCCAGGGCGCCGAACACGAGCATCGCCGGCGCCATCACCAGTCCAGCTGCCGTGTTCCGGCCCACCTGGCCGGCGTCGCCGGCGACCAAGGCGTAGCCGGCACCGACCGCGAATCCGGCCACGGTCATCACGACCACCGTCCCAACCGTGGCGACGACGAGATGGCTCGTCGCGAGGGCCCGCCGGGCGACGGGCGCCGCGAGCAGCCCATCGGTCCGGCCCGCCATCTCCTCCGATCGCAGCCGGAGCACCGACGAGATCGTGAACCCGGTCGCCATCAGCCCGATGATCAGCGCCGAGGTCGACAAGAAGGCGTCCACGATCGAGCCCTGCCCGAGTTGGGCGAAGAAGTCCTCCATCTCGGGGTTGTCCTGAAGAATCGATTCGGCCTGATCGGCGACGATGCCGTAGAAGAACGCGATCAGACCGAGTCCGATCGCCCAGCTCACCACCGATGCTCGCTGGAGCCGAACGGCGAGGCCGAGCGGGCTCGACAGTCGAGGTCCGGCTGCGGCCGCTCCGGGTCGCTGCGCGACCAGGCCCGCACCGAAGTCGCGGCGGCCCTGGAGCGCGACCGCGCCTGCGACCAGCGCTGCGCTCGCCAACAACGCGAGCAGCAGCACCCACCAGCGTTCGTCGGCGAATGCACGGATCGCCTGTGCCCAGCCGATCGGCGAGAGCCACGAGAGCACTCCATTGCCGACATCGCCGATCGCTCGAAGCACGAAGGAAACACCGATGGCGACCCCACCCAGGCCCAGCGCCGCCCGCGAGCCGCTGGCGACCTGGGCGGTCACCGCTGCCACACCAGTGAACACCAGACCGGCCCCGAACACAGCGAGACCGAACGCCACCGACCCGGTCGTCGGCAAGCCGTAGGCGACGAGCGCCAGGGCCGCGCCGGTTGCGACGATCGCATCGGCGATCGCCGTAGCGATCACCGCTGCGGCGAGCGGGGCATCGCGGCCGACCGGTGCCGCACGCACCAACTCGGCGCGCTCGGACTCCTCCTCGGTTCGCGTGTGGCGCACCACCATGAACACGCTCATCAGGCCGACGGCGATGATCGTCCAGACGCCGACCTCGTTCATCATCACCGCGCCGGTCGTGGGTTGGTCGAGTCCGTACCCCGGGCCCGCCTGGATGATCAATGCCGAGTTGCCCCGCACCGTTCGGGCGTACGACTCGAGCTGCTCGGGCGTGTTGTAGAGCCCCGTGATGCTCGCCGCCGTGACCACGATGAGCCCCACGATCGCAACAACCCAGAGCAGGATCCTCACACGGTCGCGACGGAGCACGAACCGGGTGAGGCTCGCCGTTCCAGCGATCGATTGCCGGCCGCCGGAGGGTTCCCCGACGTGGTCCGATGCCTCGGCGACCTCGAACGCGGTGGCGACACCAGTCACCCGGCACCGCCGATCTCGCCGACGCCGTCGCCGTTCATCGCCGCCAGCTCGTCGCCGTAGTGACGGAGGAACAACTCCTCGAGGGTCGGCGGCTGACTGACCAACGAGTGGATGCCGAACGACGAGAGGTGACGGATCGCTCCGTCGAGACCTGAACCGTCGACGTCGAAATGGACGTGGCCGTCGTCGACACGGACGTTGTGCACGCCGGTGAGCTCGTCGAGTCCCTCGACCGGACGGTCGGTGGCCACCGTCACGTTCGTGCGCGTGAGATACCGGAGGTCGTCGAGCGTGCCGCTCTGCACCGCCCGGCCCTGCCGGATGATCGTGACACGATCGCAGAGCTTCTCGACCTCGGCCAGGATGTGGCTCGACAGCAGCACGGTGCGCCCCTCACCGGTCGCATCGAGGATGCAGTCCTGGAACACCGATTCCATCAGCGGGTCGAGCCCCGACGTCGGCTCGTCGAGCAACAGCAGCTCGGAATCGGATGCCAGCGCGGCGATCAGCGCCACCTTCTGACGGTTGCCCTTCGAGTAGGTGCGGCTCTTCTTGCGCGGGTCGAGCGCGAGCCGCTCGATCAGGTCGTCGCGCTTGGCCCGATTGACGCCGCCGCGGAGCCGGGCGAGCAGATCGATCGTCTCGCCACCCGAGAGGTTCGGCCAGAGGTTGACGTCTCCGGGGACGTAGGCCAGACGACGGTGCAGTTCGACAGCGTCGTTCCATGGGTCGCCGCCGAGCAGGCTGGCGCTTCCACTGTCGGCGCGCAACAGACCGAGCAGCACCCGGATCGTGACGGTCTTGCCGGCGCCGTTGGGGCCGAGGAACCCATGGACCTCACCGGTCGCAACCTCGAGATCGAGCCCATCGAGCGCTCGGGTCGAGCCGAACGTCTTGACGAGATCACGGATCGAGATCGCCGTGCCCCCTCGATTGGACGTCGACATGTCGAACACCTTTCGTCGCACCACCAGTCTGCCATCCCCGCCGGCGGTCGCCGCGTCCGCGGGTCACTCGGCGCGCAGCGAGTACGTCGTTCCGACCACCGACGGGCCGTAGCGTCCCGGCGCGAAGCGCTCCGCCAGCGCAGCCTTCGCCCGCCAGCCCGTGCAGTGTCCGGGAGCGACGACACGCGGGGAGATCAGCGTGTCGAGATCCTCGACGGTCGACTCGATGCGCGGTTCCATCGGCCCACCGGCCAGGTGATAGCCACCGAGCACCACATCGATCGGGGTCGCCGGGAAACGTCCCTTCGCGCCGAGGCACGCATTCACGATGCCCGCATGCGAGCACGCCGACAGCACGGTCACTCCCCGTCCTCTCACCTCGGCCGCGAGAAACCGTTCGTCCATGATCAACGGGTCGGCGACCACCAGGTCGCCTCCGTCGGGACCCGCACCGAAGCGGAACGAGTGGTGGCCGACGAGACCCGCCTCGTACTGCGTCGTGCGCTCGATCACCCCGCTGCCGAGGAAGCGGCCATCGGCCAGCAAGTGATCGTCGGTATGCAGGACGACCGTGCCACCGGCCGACTCGATCGAGGCCAGGGTCGGTTCCTCGGGCAGCAGCACGAACGTTCCCCCGGGCGACTGGATCCCGCGTTGGTCCGGGCGATCGGGGTGCAGGTCCACGACGGGAGCGGCACGCCCCGCTGCGTGCCGGGCGGCGGCGATCGCCCCCACCACGACGGGGAACCCCCCGCTGTGGTCCCAGTGCCAGTGCGACAGGAAGATCGTCTCGATCGCTGCGAGATCGACGCCCATCCGCTCGGCGTTGTCGAGCCACACGTCGCCGTAGGGACCGACGTCGAACAGCACCGTTCGCGACTCGTCGCCGATCCGCCCGGTGGCGAGCACCGAGAACCCGTGGCACGCCACGCACAGGTGGTCGAACACGGTGACGCAGTCGTGCCCGTCGTGTCGGCGGACCGGGGGTCGCCGCATCACGTGCGACGCGATCTCCGGGAGCTGCGGCACCCCGGCGTCGACGCTCGACAACGAGTCGGTCTCGTTGTCGACCACCACGGTGAGCGTCAGTTCGTCCAGCGGCCTCGACCGGTTCATCCCCCGATCATGCCCCATCCCCGCCACACCCCCGCCCCATCCCCGCCCGGTCGCCGCTCAGCGCAGTCGCGCCTTCGCGTCCTTCTTCGCCCGGGTCAGCTCCACTCGCTGCGGGTGGTCCTTGTAGAACGGGTCGAGCGGGTAGCAGCCCGACACGAGCCCGTTGCGCGGCGCCGTGGTGCAGTCGCTGAACGTTCGGCACACGAGGCCGCGGTCGAAGGGTCTCCCGGCCAGCGTGTCAGCCGCCAGCCCGGGGTACGACAGCATCATGCGGCCGAGCCCGATCATCGATGCGCCCCCGGTGTCGAGCACCGCCTGGCCGACGTGTGCCAGCCAGTCCTGTGCGTAGGAGTAGCCCGAACCGATGATCGTCACCTCCGGATGGGTGATCGTCAGCTCACGCGTCACGGCCAGTTGACGGGCGACGCCGACCAGCGGATCCTCCGGTGGCTGATACCCGTCCGACGGCGGGAAGTAGGCGGGGCGCTGCACGTGAGGGTTGTAGTACGGGCTCCCCGCCGTGGTGCCCACCAAACCGATGCCCAGTTCGGAACACAGATCGAGGAAGGCGTGGGTCTCGGCGAGGTCGATGCCGAGACCGGTGCCGTCGCCGCCGAACGCGTACGGGTAGCCGTCGGTGGTCTCGGGCACCCCGACGCCGCCCTCGCCCACCCGGTAGGGCACGAGATCGAATGCCGACAGCCGCACCGCCACGGCGAGACCGGGGGCCCGATCACGGATGCCTGCCACCACCCGGCACAGGAACGCCGTTCGTCCGACGAAGTCGCCCCCGTAGCGACCGCTGCGGTCGTACCCGGTGAGCAGTTCGTGGAGCAGATAGCCGTGGCAGTGTTTCACGTCGACGAAGTCGAACCCTGCCTCCTGAGCGAGGACGGCAGCCGCGACGTAGTCGTCGGCGAGTTCGTCGAGTTCGTCGTCGTCGAACACCGCGTCGGCGCCGACGCCGAGACGACCGTCCAGGATCGGGTGCTCGTATGCGGTCCGCGGCAGCGGTGTGGCCTCCGGACGCGACCAGCGCCCCGAGTGGGTCAGCTGCAGACCCGCCACCTGGTCGGGCGCCAGGATCCCGCGGAGTTCGGCGATCGCGTCGACCGTCGACTCGCTCAACACCAGTTGGTTCGCATTCGCTCGGCCGTCGGGTCGCACCGCCGTCGCCTCGCCCCACACGAGGCCGCATCCGCTCGACGCGAACCGTCGCCAACGGCGACGGACGAGGTCGGTCGGTCGACCCTCGGTGGTGGCGTCCCAGCCCTCCATCGGCAGCACGGCGAAGCGATTCGGAGCGATCAGGACCCCACGGTCGCCGTCGCGGATCTCGACAGGCCGAGCGAGCCAACCGTGAGGATCGACCGCGTCGGCGATCGGGACCTCGACGCCCAGGTCGGCGCAGTGCCGACGGAACGCCTCGACGCTGTCGAGCTTCTTCACCTGGGTCCACCGCACGCTCACACCGCCATCCCCCCGTCCCGGTGCTCATAGGGCCGCAGCCGTTCGAGGATGTTCGCCAACACGGCTCGGTCGGAGTCTGGTCGCCGCGGCGCCTGCGGCGGCGTGCCGTCGCAGCGCGCCCAGCCACGGAGCTCGAACATGATCGCCGCGTCGTGGCGGTAGCCCGGCACCGGCGGGCGGAACGTGAAGTGTCCGAGGTACTGCAGCAGATCGTTCACCTCGTGAAAACCCGGATCGCCGGCCGCCCACAGACGATCCCGGGTGGCGAACGCCGCCGGAGCGAACGTCGAGAGGCCCAGCAGGTAGTCCGAGCCGTACATCACCATGTCGATCGCGAGGTCGTTGCCGGTGAACACCGTGAAGTCCGGCCGGACGCGATCGCGCAGGTCGAGCCGATCCCACTCCAGCTCCCGGCTCAGTGACGAGTGCTTCGCGCCGACACACGCGGTGACGCCCATCAGGCCCTCGTAGGCGTCGAGCGAGGGGATCCGTCCGTACGGCACGAACATCGCTCCGAGTTCGAACCCGATGAACCGGTCGACTCGCTCCCCGATCTGCCCGAGCGCCCCGACCCAACCATCGTCGTCGAGGTCGTTGAGCCCGTGGGACGGGAACACCACCGGAGTACCACCACGCTCGGAGATGGCATCGCACGCACGAACGTACCCCGCCAGGTCGAAGGCGACGCCGGGCTCGTCGGACACGTAGGCCCCCGCTACGAAGTCGCCGCCGGTCGCTGCGGCTGCCACATCGAGCACTCGGCGCTTGTCGGCCTCGCCGAGCAACTGCACGTAGCCGGTGTCCATGTTGACCGCAGGGGTGAGACCGGCCTCGGCCGTGCGGGCCACGTGCGCCTCGGTGGCCGCCCAGTCGATGTCGCCGGCCGGCGTGTACGGCAGCAGCACCGCGGACATCCCGGTGATCGCACGCCCGGGTCGCACCCGGTCCTGGACGCTCTGCTCGGAGCGAGTCGTCATGGGGCCTTCCCCGTCATCGCGCTCCCCCGATCCGGATCGCTCACGACGCCATTGGAATGCACACCGCCCGCTCGCGCAAACCCGACCGCCGCTCGTGATCGCCGATCACCCGTGACTCGACCTGTTCGGCGCCTCGCTGAACGGGCGGCGGGTGACCGGTCCGACGTCTACGATTCGAAGCACTCCATGTCGATCGATCCGTCCACCCGTGCGCCCCAGTTGATCACCTACGCCGATCGGTTGGCGGGCGACATCGCCGGGGTCGAGGCGTTCGTCGACGGGCCGGTGGCGGGCGCGTTCGGTGGCGTGCACCTGCTCCCCTTCTTCGTGCCGATCGACGGTGCCGACGCCGGCTTCGACCCCGTCGACCACACCGAGGTCGACCCGCGCATCGGCACCTGGGACGATGTGCGGCGGCTGGCCGACGAGCACGTCGTGATGGCCGACCTGATCGTCAATCACATCTCCGCCCGGTCGGCGGAGTTCCAGGACTGGTTGGCTCGCGGAGACGAGTCGCCGTTCGCTTCGCTGTTCCTCACTCCCGAACACGTCTTCGGGCACGCACCGCAACTCGACGAGGTCGGCACGATCTACCGACCGCGGCCCACGTCGCCGTTCACGACGTTCGAATTCGCCGATGGCAGTTCCCGTGACGTCTGGACCACGTTCACCGATCAGCAGGTCGACATCGACGTGGAGCACGAACTCGGATGGCGATACCTGACCGGCATTCTCGACCGGTTCCACGACGCCGGTGTCGGCATCGTGCGACTCGACGCCGTCGGCTACGCGATCAAGCGGGCCGGCACGTCCTGTTTCATGTTGCCGGAGACCTTCGACTTCATCGACCGCCTGGGACAGGCGTGCCACGAACGCGACATGGAGGTACTGGTCGAGATCCATGGCCACCACCTCGACCAGATCGCGATCGCCGAGCGGGTCGACCTCGTCTACGACTTCGCACTTCCGCCGCTCGTGCTCGACGCGCTCACGACCGGCGATGCCCGGGCGCTCAAGCGGTGGATCGCGATCCGCCCGTCGAATGCCGTCAACGTGCTCGACACCCACGACGGCATCGGGATCATCGACGTCGGCGTCGACGCCAGGGATCCGAACCGCGGTGGCCTGCTCGACCCCGACCGCATCCACGACCTGGTCGAGGGAATCCACGAGCGATCCGATGGCACGAGCCGCGCGGCGACCGGCGCAGCCGCGTCGAACCTCGACCTCTACCAGGTCAACTGCACGTTCTACGACGCACTCGGACGCAGCGATGCCCGCTACCTCGCCGCACGGACGATCCAACTGGTGCTTCCCGGGTTCCCACAGATCTACTACGTCGGGTTGCTCGCCGGATCCAACGACATGGACCTGCTCGCGGCAACCGGTGTGGGCCGCGACGTCAATCGCCACCGGTATTCACCCTCGGAACTCGCCGACTCGCTCCAGCGTCCGGTCGTGCGCCGACTCGTGGAGCTGCTGCGATGGCGCGCGGCCGAACCCGCGTTCGAGGGATCCTTCCAACTGATCGACAGCCCGGACCACCAGCTGGTCGTGCGTTGGTCGACCTCTGCCTCCACCATCGAGGTGACCATCGACCTCCGCGGCGCCGAGGTCACGTTCGGCACCTGATGGCACACCACGTCCTCCCGGGCGGTGCCCCGCGACGAGGGAACCTGCCGGTGGTGTGATTCGATGGTCGCGTGGCCGATGGCGAGGAGCGAGGCACCCCGGGCTCCCCACGGGGGAACGACGATGCATCGGTCTGGAGCACCGACGACATCCCGGTGCACGCCGATCCGCTCGAGATCGTGTGGAACCGTCCCGACCGCTCGGTCGACGAACCGGTCACGCTGACCCAGCCACGGCTCCCGGATGACTCCAACGCACCTGGTGTTCCGGAAGCACCCGCCGAACCCGGCCGTCGCTCGGGCGCGAACGACCGCCGAAACCGCCTGCTGATCGCCGCCGCCGCACTGCTGGCGATCGCCGTGGTGGGCGCGTTGCTGGTGCGAACCCGCGCCGACGACGACTCGGCGGCGAACCCCACGGTGCCCGACACCACAAGCGAGTCCGACACCGTGCCCGCGACGACCATGCCGAGCACGATCGCGCCGGTCGACGATCCGGCAGACGACGCCGCCGCGCCGACACCCTCGTTGCCATCACGGGTCGAACTCCCCCCGCTCGTCGCGGCGATCGAGCGCCCCACCGAGGTGATCGCCCTGAGCGCGGACGGCACCGTGCACACACTGTCGCTGCCATCGGGACGGGTGACGTCGGTGCCCGTCGGTGGCTCGGGCAGCGACCCGTTCGGGTTCGGGGGAAACGAAATCGTCGTGGCGCCCGACGCAACGGCGATCGGGCTGGTCAACGGCGAGTTCGTCGTGCTCCCGCGGGTGGGGCCGCCGGTCGGCGTGGAATACGGCGACTTCGGCGACGGCATCGGCGGCCTGCAGGCGGTCGGTTGGCGACTCGGCGGCGACGGGGCAACGCGTTTCGTCGTCGCCGTCTATCCGTCGGACCCGGGCGACATCCGGGTCGTGTCGGTCGACACGGAAGGCACCCTCGAGGAACTGGCCCCCAGCGACGTCGAGCTCTTCGGGCGATTCGGGCCGGCGGTCACCGCTCCCGACGGTTCATGGATCGTCAACGACGCCGGTGGTGCGTACGCGGTCGAACCGGACGGCTCGGCTCGACGGATCGAGGACGGCATCGTGTACGGGGTCTCCGACGACCACCGGCTCGTCCGTGACTGCGACGAGTCGCAGGCCTGCTCGACGGTTCTCGTGACGGTGAGCACCGGAGAACGCCGGGTGCTCGATCCGGCCGTGCTGCCCGATGACCTCGCCGACCTCGTGTACGGCTTGGCGTTGGCGCCCGACGGCAGCGCAGCATTGGTCCAGCGCAACACGTTCACGTCGTCACGAGTCCTCGTCGATTTCCAGGAGGGCGAGGTCGCCACCTGGCCGATGATGAACTGGTCGCAGGCCTCGACGTGGGCGGCCGACAGCTCCGGCGTCTTCGACGCCTCGTCCGACGGCGATGGGCTCAGCTTCACCACCCGCACCGGCGAATCGGTCGCCTTCGCCGACGAGCTGGGCAAGATCGTCGCACTCGGCGTCCGCCGACCCGACACCGAACTCGAACCGACCGCCACGGTCGTCGAGAGCGCGGCACTCCCCGACCGTCCGCTGGGGGCGACCGGCCTGGTGCTCGCTGCCGCCGGTCGCTCCGGTGGGATGTCGTCGATCGACATCGACGACGGTGTGGTGTCGAGTTGGGCGACGGCTGGCCGCCTCGGCCAGGGCGAAGGCACACTCGTCCCCGACACCGCCGCGATCGTCGCGCTCCCGGCATCCGGTGCCGGCGCCTACGCGACCAGCCCGGAGACCGAGACCGCGCTCGGTGCCGAATTCGCGGTCGACGGGCCGAAGTTCGCCGGGCCCGTCCCCGGAACGATCTGGGTTCCCGCTCCCGGGATCGCACCGCCCACGAGCCACGTCGCGTACCAGCTCGTCCGCGTCGACGGAGCCCCGACCGGGGACCTCACCACGTCGTTCGCATTCCCGGACGCCGAACTCCTCGGCAGCGACGGCCGCGGCGGTCTCGTCGTCACCCGAGGCGGCACCGTGTTCACACTCGGCGTCGACGGCGCCGACCTCCTGACCACCGGCGATCTCGTGGCGATCGGCGCCGACACCGCCTACGTGCGCGAGTGCGCCGACATCGTGACCTGCGACATCCTCCGTCTCGACCGGCAAACCGGCGAACGGACACCCGTCGAAGCGTTGGGGGAGCTGTCACCGGTTGCGATCGCCCCCGACGAACGCGGGGTCGCTCTCGGCACGTCGGTGGCGCCGGGCGGTGACGTCCTCGTGGTCGAAGTCCGTTCGCCGGGTGACCGGCGCTGGGCGATGTTCGACACCGCCACCGGCAGGCTCCGAGAACTCACCGACCTCGCGATCGCCCAGCCGGTGATCTGGAACACGGACGCCAGCTTCGCTGCGTTCCTCGCCGACTCGCGCCTCGCTGTCTACGACCGCGCTGCTGAGGACGTCGTCGCCGTCGACACGGTGTCGCTTCGTGCGATCGGGCCGGCGCCCAGCGGCTGGTGAGTCGGACCGGCGCACGTGCGCCGGCGCGAGAAGCTCACCCGATGTGGATGGGCCCGGCCGGACGATGCGGTGCAATGATTCGCCGATGACCAACGAGGATGCGCAGGATCGATACCGCCAGGCGGCCCGGATCCTCCACGACATCGCCAAGCCGATGCGGGTATTGTCCGCACTCGCGTGGCCCGCCGAACTCCGCGAGGAGTTCCTTGCCGGTGGCGCCGACACGTTGCCCGAGCCCACCTACGCCGGCGTCGATCCGGCGCCGGTGCTCGACGGTGTGGCTGCAGTGAGGCGCCTCCTGCGTCCCGGCAACGTCGTCGACGACTGGCTCGACCGGGAGGCGACCGCCATCGAATCGACCGCGCTGATGCTCTCGACGCTCGGCACCCCGGCGTTCCACGCCTACAGCCGCAAGCTCTATGGCGTCCCGACGCAACCGCTGCGCTACGACCCGGCGACGCCGCTCGAACTCGCGCAGAAGGTCCACGAGTCGCTCGCCGACCTGAAGGCTGCGGCGCTGGTGCCGCCCGTGGTGCGGAGCCGGACCGGCGAGGAGGTCGCCGCGTTCATCGAGGAAGCGGTCACCGAGCACTTCGGCGACTCGGCGCCGGAGGTCCTGCTCGTCGACGAACTCTCCGCCAACGCGGTGGCGTCCACGAGCCGGATCAAGATCCGACGCGACGCGAAGTTCACCCTGAAGGATTCGGCTCAGCTCCTCAACCACGAAGCGTTCATCCACGTCGCCACGGGCCTCAACGGTCGCTCACAGGCCGACATCCCGATCCTGGCGATCGGCCACCCGGGCACGACGCGCACCCAGGAGGGCCTCGCCGTCTACTCCGAGTACGTGTCGGGAACGCTCGGCATGGATCGGCTCCGTCGCCTCGCCGACCGGATCGTCGCAACCCAACTCGTGATCGACGGGGCCGACTTCATCGAGCTCTACCGCTGGTTCCTCGATCGCAGCCCCAACCCCGAGCAGGCCTTCGAGTCGACCCGGCGCATCTTCCGCGGTGCGCCGATCACCGGCGGATCGCCGTTCACCAAGGACTGCGCGTACCTCTCCGGCTACCTGTCGGTGGCGACGTTCATCCGAGCGGCGTTCCGAGCTGGGCGTGCCGACACGCTGGGGCTGCTGTTCTCCGGCAAACTCGACCTCTTCGCGATCCCGGCGCTCGGGGAGCTGCGCAGCCAGGGGCTGGTACAGCGGGCACGGTTCGTTCCACCGTGGGCGTCCGACCCGGGTTGGGTGCTCGCCCACCTCACCCTCAACACGTTCATGGCCGACATCGATCTGTCAGCGGTGACCGATGCGATGTCCGACGTCCTCGAGCACTGCCCGCGCGTCGATGTCGAACTCCCCGGCTGAGACTCCTGCGACCCGGACCCTGTCGGCGAGCGGTTGGCGTCTGGTCGGTGCCGGTCAGTCGCGGACGGTGTTGCGCAGGTGCTTGTTGTTGCGCGGCTCGCTCTTGGTCTTCATGTCGGTGAGCTGACGGATCATCTCGTCGCGCACCTCGTTGAAGGCACGATCGAGGTCGCTGTTCGACGACGTGGCGACCATCGGATTGTGACCGTCGATCTTCATGTCGAGGGTCACGTGCTGGCTCTTGGTGTCACGGTCCTTCACGAACAGTTGCATGGACACGGTCCCCGTGTCGAACGATCGCAGCCGCGCGTCGAGCTTCGCCCAGTGATCGACGAGCTTGTCGATGTCGTCCTGGTACAGATCGCCGTGCACGGTGAGACTGTCGGCCACGGTGGCCGGATGCTGGTTCGTCATCACTTCTCCTTCGAAGCGGTGGGCTGGAAGCCCGTCCTCTGACTCCATTCAACCCGACGGATCACGATCACGCCCAAACCGATCGGCATGGTCAGCCGAGGTCGTGGGGACCGGCACCGAGATAGCCCTTGCCGGCGCGGATCGCCTCGCCCCACGGCGACAGGATGCCGAACAGTTCGTCGATGTCGTCGCCGAGCGCGTCGAGTGCCGGGCGCATCTGGCCGTCGGTCGCGACCTCGATCTCCTCGCGAGCGTGGCGCCCCGGCTGCGACAGATGCGTGTCGGCGCCCGTCCCGTCGAGATACCCGAGATCGCGGAGATGGTGTTCCGACCGATCGAACTCCTCGGACGTCCAGCCCCGGGTGCGGCTGTAACTGCGCACCGGCATCCCCCACGAGAGCTCGGTGAGGATGCAGATGTCGGTTGCCGTCAACCCCGCCGCCACCCACGCGGCGTTGTGGCAGTCGCCTCGGTACTCGCGCAGGAAGTCGCCGAGGTGCCACACCGCCGCGAGGTCGTCGTCGGGCACCTCGAGTGCGGCGATCCCTGCGGCGAGGGGGCGGCCGTTGATCGGCAACGGCGCCGCAGCGATCTGCAGCAACTCCCGAGCTCGTTCGACACCGTCGGGCCGCTCGCCGATCAAGCGTCGGAGTTGCGCCAACGCCCCGTCAGCACGGGCGCCACGAATCGTGTCGGCATCGGTGCGAGTCCAGGCGAGTTCCACCGACGGCACCACGACCGCGGCGCTGAAGACACCGAACGCTGCAGCGATCACCTCGCCGGGCACCTGACCGAGCAGGCTCCCGCGGCTGGCGAAGTAGGCGGGGCCGTCGGGGAGCGCGACGCCGTCGGCGTCACCCCGGCTCGGGTCGAAGCCCAGCGCCTCGTAGTTCGCGTGACATTCGGGCGAGAAGTACACCTGTCCGACCACCGGTTCGAGCACGGAACCCAGACGGCGGGCGAGACGGGACGTCGTCGAGAACTCCATCGCCCGACACCGTATGCGCGGCACAGCGATCCGCCGTCAGCGTGAGCGACAACGCACGCGAACGACGTCGTCGCTGACACTGACTACCGTTCCGACATGACCGAACGCACCACCGTGCTCGTCCACGGCAACCCGGAGACCGGAGCGATCTGGGGGCCGCTCAGCGCTGCGCTGCGCCAGCGGGGCCGGGCGAACGTCGTTGCCCTCTCGCCGCCGGGCTTCGGGGCACCGGTCGCCGAGGGCTTCGACCCGACGATGGACAACTACGCCGACTGGCTGGTCGGCGAACTCGACGCCATCCGGGCCACGGGCGCCGAGATCGACCTGCTCGGCCACGACTGGGGAGCCGGGCACGTCTACGGCGCGCTCGCTCGCCGCCCCGACCTCGTCCGGACCTGGACCGGCGACATCGCCGGCGTCCTCCACGCCGACTACGTGTGGCACGACATGGCGCAGGCCTGGCAAACGCCGGACATCGGCGAGCAGGTCATCGAGGGAATGACGATGTCGAGCCACGACGAGAAGCTGGCGCTCTTCGAAGGTCTCGGTCTCCCCACCGACATCGCGGCCGAGCTCGCCACCGGATTGAACGCCGACACGGGACGCTGCGTGTTGCGCCTCTACCGAACCGGGGCGCAGCCTGCCGTCGGGCAACTCGGCGAACGCCTCGCCGAGTCGGAACTGCCGCCGGGCCTGGTCGTCGACGCCGAACTCGACGCCTACGTACCGTCCGACCTCTCGAACGACATCGCCCGCCGCCTCGGGACCGAGGTGCTCCGCCTCGACGGCCGTGGCCACTGGTGGATGATCGACGACGTCGATCCGGTCGCTGACTCGCTCCTTGCGTTCTGGGCCTCGCACTGACCGTTACATCTGGGGTCTGACCCCAGATGTAACGGTCACTCGACGGGGAGGCCGAGGTTTCGCGCGATCACGAGGCGCTGGATCTCGCTCGTGCCCTCGCCGACCTCGAGGATCTTGGCGTCGCGGTAGAAACGCGCCACGGGCGTCTCCTCCATGAACCCCATGCCACCGAACACCTGCGTGGCGACCCGGGCGGCATCCATGGCGGCCTCGGTCGAGTAGAGCTTGGCCATCGCGGCCGCCTGCCCGATCGGGCGGTCGTGGTCCTTCAACCACGCCGCCTTGTAGGTCAGGTTGTGTGCGTTCTCGACCTGCACGGCCAGATCGGACAACTGGAACGCCAGGCCCTGGAACCGCCCGATCGGGCCGCCGAAGGCATGGCGCTGCGTCGCGTACTCGACGGAGAGTTCGAGGCACGCCCGCGCCGAGCCGAGCGCCAGGGCCGAGATCGCGATCCGGCCGTCGTCGAGAATCGACAGGAAATTGCGGAACCCCTTGCCCGGCTGGCCGAGCAGGTTCTCGGCAGGGACCCGACAGTCGACGAACGTGATGCCGTGCGTGTCGCTCGCATGCCAGCCGAGCTTGTCGTAGGCGGGCTCGATGATCATCCCCGGTGTGCCGGCAGGAACGACGAACGCCGAGATGCCGTCGTCGGTCCTCGCGGTGGCGGTCACGATCGACGTGATGTCCGTCCCGCAGTTGGTGATGAACGCCTTCGAGCCGTTGAGCACCCACTCGCCATCGATGAGTTCGGCTCTCGTCCGGGTGGCGCCGGCGTCGGAACCACCGTCGGGTTCGGTCAATCCGAATGCACCGAGCGCGCGACCGGCGACGAGGTCGGGAAGCCACTGGGCTCGTTGGTCGTCGGTGCCGAACCGGAAGATCGGATTGGCGCCGAGACCGACACCCGCCGACAGCGTGATGCCCATCGACTGGTCGACGCGACCCAGCTCCTCGATCGCCACGCACAGCGACGCGAAGTCGCCGCCTCCACCGCCCCACCGCTCGGGGAACACGATGCCGAAGAGGCCGAGGTCACCCATCGCCCGTACCACGTCGGTGGGGAAGTGACAGGCCCGGTCCCAGGCGGCAGCGTGGGGAGCGATCTCCTGCTCGGCGAAGTCCCGAACCGACGCTCGGAGCAGTTCGTGATCGTCGCTCAGTTCCCAGCTCATGATGACCCGACGCTACCGAGCGCGGTCGCGAGGTGCCCCACCCACCGCCGGCGCCCGCCGGTACTGTCGGAGCGTGCGCCCGAGCCCGTCACGAACCTGCCTCCCGTGGCTGCTCGCGGTACTGGCGATCGGGGGAGCCGGCTGCGGCGCGGCATCCTCCGCTGCCGTCGCCGACCCCACCACCATCGCACCCACCACCAACGCACCCACCACCATCGCACCCACCACGGTCGACCAGCCCACCGTGACGACCACGACGACGAGCACCGTCCCACCGACGACGAGCACGACGAGCACCACGACGACCACCAGCACCACGACCAGCACCACCACCAGCACCACCACCAGCACGACCACCAGCACCACCGTCGAGCCCCTCCCCGACCCGGCCCTGCCGGCCACGAACACGGCCTTCGAAGCGATCGCCGCAGCCAACCCAGCAGCGACGCTGACCGTACGCCGGGACGGCCGCACGGTGCTCGCCCGAGCGTCGGGCGTCACGATCGACGGCGCCGCTGCCACCTCCGATTCCCCGATGGTCGTGGCCAGCGTGAGCAAACTCCTGACCGCGCTCCTCGTCGCCAGGCTGGACGAGGCGGGATTCATCGATGTCGATGCGCCGACGCCGTGGGCGGTGGCCGGCATCACCCTCAACCCTGCGTGGAACGGCATCACTCCCCGCGAACTGCTCACCCACACATCGGGGATGCCCGTCGTGCGGCCGGAGTGGTTCGAGCGTTCGGGCGACTGCCGATCGTTCCTGCCCACGGTGGTCGACGCACCACCGCAGGCGCACCGCGGGCGTTGGACCTACTCGAACGGCAACTACTGCGCGCTCGGCCTCGTCGTCGAGGGCCTCACCGGTGTGCCGCTCGACGTGGCGGCACAGACCATCCTCTTCGAGCCGCTCGGCATCTCCGGGGCTCACCTGACCACCGGCGGCCAGTTGCCGTCCGACGTCGGCTATGCGCTCGGCGTCGATCGCCTCGACCGACTCGGCGGCGCGGGGAGCTTCATCGTGTCCACCGACGACCTCGCCGCCGTCATCGACGCCACAACCGCACTCGACCTCGAGATGCTCGCGTGGCCGGGCATCTTCGTCGACCAGTACGGCTGGGGCCACACCGGCAGCGTCGACGGCGCAGTGTCGTGCGTGTGGACGATGGAACTCGGCCGCACCGTGGTCGCTGCCACCGTGGCCGGGACACGGCCGAACACCGGTGGAGCGGCGTGCGATCTGCTGCTGCCGGCGGTGGCCGCCGACCTGGGGATCGAGGCCAGCGGGCGACCCGATCGCTCTCCGCGCTGACCGGCGACGGGCTGGTCGACGACGCGCCCGCGGGTCAGGCAGGGTGGGTCAGTCGAGTTCCCAACGCTGTCGAGCCGCCGCAACGGTCGGCAGTCCGACCTCGCCGGTCGACGCAGCTTCCGGGCGGTACGACTCGCCGATCAACGCCGACAGCGTCGCTCCGGTCGATGTCGCCAACGCTTCGAAGTCGTACCCGCCCTCGAGCACCACGACCGTGCGACGCTCCGGCACCAACGCCTGGAGCCGAACGGCGAGGTCGGCGTAGTCGGCCGACGTCAGCTCCAACCCGGCGAGCGGGTCACGCCGATGCGCGTCGAACCCAGCGGAGATGAACAACCAGTCAGGTGCGAAGTCGGTGACCAGCGGGGCAACCACCTCGTCGAACACCCGCCGGTACACGTCGCCCCGGGTCCCGGCGGGAAACGGGAGGTTGACGTTCGAGCCCGGTGCATTCGGCCCGCCGGTCTCGTCTGCCCGGCCCGTGCCCGGATACAGCGGCGCCTCGTGGGTGGACACGTAGAGCACGCGCGGGTCGTCGTAGAAGATGTCCTGGGTTCCGTTGCCGTGGTGGACGTCCCAGTCGACGATCGCCACCCGCCGGCCCTGGTCGGCCAGCTTCGCAGCGGCGACGGCGACGTTGTTGAACAGACAGAAGCCCATCGCCCGGTCGGGGACGGCGTGATGTCCGGGTGGGCGACCAGCGGCGAACGCCACGTCACACGACCCCGAGGCGAGCGCGTCGACGGCATCGAGCACGGCGCCTGCAGCACGGCGGCTCGTGTCCCACGAACCCGGCGCCGCGAACGTGTCGGGATCGAGATCACCGCCACCGCGTTCGCAGAACCGCTCGAGCTGTGACACGTAGGAGGGGTCGTGGACGCGACCCAGTTCCTCGACCGTCGCCATCCGGGGTTCGTGGAAGGTGACCGCATCGTGCAGGCCGGCCTCGCCGATGCCGGCGAGCGACGCGTCGAGGCGCCCCGGCCGTTCGGGATGCCAGTCGGGCGTCACGTGCTGGTCGAGTCGGGACGCTGCGAACACTGCGATGGGCGCTGCCACCTCCACACCCTAGGCAGCGCGAGCCTGAGCGCAACAGACGTCACACAGGTACCTCGCAGCTGTCGGAGATGCCATGCTGACGGGCATGAGGAGTTCGCGATGAGCAACGAGGAACCAACGGCCTCACCCTGGGCGTCGTCGGTCGTGCTCGGAAGCGGCGACACCGCGTTCATCCGGCCGCTGACCCCCGAGGACAAACCAGCCCTTGCCGAGTTCCACCGCCGTCAGTCGCCCGAGAGCATCTACCGCCGGTACTTCTCCCCCAAGCCGGAGTTGAGCGAGAAGGAGCTCGATCACTTCACCACGGTCGACATGTTCGACCGTGTGGCGTTGGCGGTCGAATCGCACGACGAGCTCATCGGATGGGCGAGCTACGAGCGCTGGCCGGGGCGCAACGAGGCCGAGGCAGCGTTCATGGTCGACGACTCGCGCCACGGCGAAGGGATCGCCACGCTCCTCCTCGAACACCTCGCCGCCATCGCCGGGTCGAACGGCATCGAACGGTTCACCGCCGAGGTCCTCGGCGACAACCGTGGGATGCTCGCCGTGTTCGCCAAGGCCGGCTGGCCGCTGCAACGACGGTTCGACTCCGGCGTGGTCGATCTCGACTGGGACCTCGCCACCACCGACGAGTTCCTCGACAGCGTCGAGCGCCGCGAGCAGCGCGCCGACTCTCGAGCCGTGGCGCGGATCCTGATTCCGCGCGCCGTCGCCGTCATCGGTGCCTCCGAACGCCCGGGATCGGTCGGCGATGCCATCTGGCGCAACGTCTCCAACAGCGTCGACGTCCCGACGTATGCGGTCAACCCGCGCTACGACACGATCCACGGCCAGACCTGCCTGGGCTCGATCGACGACCTCCCCGACGAAGTGTCGCTCGCGATCGTCGCCGTGCCGGCAACCGCACTCGACGCCACGATCGACGCCTGCATCGCCAAGCGCATGCGGGGTGCCGTCATCGTGACATCGGTCGACGGCAGCGACGTCGACGTCCCGGCACTCGTGGGCCGAGCACGCCGCAACGGCCTGCGGATCATCGGACCGTCGAGCATGGGCATCGCCTCACCCCGCCCGGAGACCCGACTCCAGGCAGCGCTGGTCGACGTGGCGCTCCCGCCCGGCGGGGTGGCGATCTCGATGCAGTCCGGCTCGCTCGGTGGGTCGCTGCTCCGCAAGGCCCGTGACGTCGATCTCGGGATCTCGTGGTTCGTGTCGCTCGGCGACAAGAGCGACATCTCGGCCAACGATCTCCTGCAGTTCTGGGAGTTCGACGACAACACCACCGTCGTCGCGATGTACACCGAATCGTTCGGCAATCCGCGCAAGTTCGCCCGCATCGCCCGGCGCGTCTCCCGCAGCCGTCCGATCGTCGCCGTGCGCACCGGCGCCGCCGCCACCGGCGAGATGGGCGGTGCGCTCTACCAGCAGGCCGGGTTGATCGAGGTGCCGACCGTCCCGGCGCTCCTCGAGACCGTGCGCGTCCTCGCCACCCAACCGGTGCTGCAGGGCCCGCGGGTGGCCGTGCTCACCAACTCCCGCAGCCCCGGCATCCTGGCGGGCGCGGCGCTGAGCGCCGCCGGGCTCGAACCGGTGGACGGGCCGGTCGCGCTCGACTGGAGCGCACGCTCCACCGACTTTCCCGCCGCCATGCGTGCCGCGCTGCACGACGACAGCGTCGACGGCCTGATGGTGATCCACGCGCCAGCGGTCGCTGACGACGTCGATGCTGCGGCCCGGGACATCGACGCCGGCGCCGACGGCGCGACCAAGCCGGTCGTGGCGGTACTGCTCGGCGGAGTCGACGGACCGCTCTCCCCGGGCTCGCGCGTCCCCGCGTTCACGTTCCCCGAGCAGGCGGCCGCGGTGCTCGGCCGATCCCACGCGTACGCCCGCTGGCTCCGGGACGAAGCCGAGATCCCCGACGACACGCCACGCCACGTCGATCCCGCGGCGGCGCACGCGATCATCAGCGCAGCGGTCGCTGCGGCAAGTGACGACCCGGTCCACCTCGACCTCTCCACTCGCCGTCGTCTGCTCGGCACGTACGGCATCGACATGGCCCGCGTGTCCGAGACGACACCGGACACCGCGGTCGTCGACGCCAACCTGATCGGCTACCCCGTCGCCCTCAAGGCCATCCGGCGTCGACCGGGACGTTCGGCTCGCGCCGGAGTCGCACTCGACCTCACCACCGACGACGACGTCGAGGAGGCGATCGCCGTGATGCGCGAGTCGCTCGGCGACGATGCCGACGATCTGATGGTGCAGGCGATGACCGCACCCGGCGTCGACGTGAGGATTCGCTGCGAGCACGACGACCGCCTCGGAGCGATCGTCACCGTCGGGCTCGGCGGCGCCCAAGCGGACGCCATCGACGACCGCACCAGCCGGCTCGCCCCGGTGTCACCGGCGAGCGCAACGACGATGCTCACCGAGACTCGGCTCATGGCCGCGCTCGACGCCGCCGACTTCGACTCGTGGAGGCTCGTCGATGCGATCGTGCTCGCCGCCCAGCTGGCATCGGACCATCCCGAGATCGCCGAACTCGATCTCAATCCGGTGATCGTGTCCGACGATGGCGCCGTCGTCACCGATGCGCTGATCCGGCTCGAGCCAGCGGTCACCGAGGACGGACCGCTTCGTCGGCTTGACTAGAGGCGTGGACCTCGGCATCGTCATCCCGCTGATCCTTCTCCCACTCGCGGTCGTCGGAGGATTCGTGTGGTACCGCCGCTCGATCGACCGGATGCGCCCCGATGATGTCAAGCCCGTGTCGGGAGTGCGGCTCACCGCCGAAACACTCCACCGGCTCGACTCGCCTCCCTGGCGCGTCGTCTACGAGATCGGTGGCGTCCTCGGAGGTGTCGACCATGTCGTGATCGGGCCACCCGGGGTGATCGCGATCACGACAATCGTCGCCGACCGACCCGATCCCGAACGCCTGACCGCGTCGACCGGTGCCGCCCAACTCGTGGCCGAGGCGGCCGTCGCCCGTGGTCCGGTCGACGAACTCGCCCGGCCGGCAGGCACGAGCTGTCAGTGGTCGGCGCGTGTGTTCTGGGGCGCCCCGGATCCGAAGCGCCCGGCGTCGGACGAGATCGCACACGGCAGCCACCTCGTGGAGGGCCAGCGCATCGCCGACTGGCTGGCGCAGTTGAGCGGACCGGACCGTGGCGCAGTCGACGCCGCCCTCACCCCGTCGCAGGTCGACCTCACGTGGCAGGCGATCCTGATGGGCATCGGCCGCCCCGACCCGCTCGGCTGACACCCCTCGGCAGTCCAGCGTCCCTTCCCGACGAAGCGGACCGTCGCTGTAGCGTGGTTCGATGGCCTCCCCCGACGAGTTCACCGGACCGACGACCGAGCTGCTCCAAGCGCTGATCCGCAACGCCTGCGTCAACGACGGCACCCCTGATTCCGGTGAGGAGACCCGCAACTCGGACCTCCTCGTGACGTACCTGGAAGGCGCCGGCCTCGAGGTCGAACGATTCACACCGCGGGCGGGTCGCGACTCGATGGTGGCCCGGATCGAGGGCTCCGATCCCGACGCACCGTCGCTGTGCCTGATGGGTCACACCGACGTCGTGCCGGTCAATCCGGACGGATGGCGCAACGATCCCTTCGGCGGCGAGGTGATCGACGGTGAGGTCTGGGGGCGCGGCGCCGTCGACATGCTGAATCTCACCTCGTCGATGGCCGTGGCGTTCCGGCGCCTCGCCACCGAGGGCTTCCGCCCCAAGGGCGACCTGATCTACTTCGGCGTCGGCGACGAGGAGGCCGGCGGGGTGTGGGGAGCGGAGTGGATGGTCGAGCACCACTGGGACGCGATCGCAGCCGACTACGTGCTCACCGAACTCGGCGGCTGGTCGTCGGTCGACCACCACGGACATCGCACGGTCACGGTCAACGTCGGCGAGAAGGGCATCGCCTGGCGTCGTCTCACCGTCCGCGGCACCCCTGGGCACGGCTCGATGCCGTTCGGAGCCGACAATGCCCTGATCAAGGCCGCCGAGGTGGTGAGGCGCCTCGCTGCCTTCCGCCCGGCCGCCCACATCGACGACATCTGGCGCGCACAGGTCGCGGCGATGGACCTGTCCGACGACCTGCGCGACGGACTGCTGTCGACCGAGACGCTGTTCTCGACGCTCGAGTCGATGCCCGTGCCGGTCGCTCGCATGTGCCACGCCGAGACCCACACCACGATCTCGCCGAATGTCGTACACGGTGGCCAGAAGACGAACACGATCCCCGACGTCGTCGAGATCGACGTCGACATCCGCACGGTCCCGGGCACGACGCGCGACGACGTCGAGTCGATGCTGCGCGAGGCCCTGGGCGACATGTACGACCAGATCGATGTCACCGTGCTCCAGCACAGCGACCCGACCGCCTGCGACTTCGGCTCCTCGAACGCACTGTGGGAGACGGTCACCGAGCACACCCAGGTCGCGTATCCCGGCGCCGAACTCGTGCCCGGCCTGATCGTCGGCGGCACCGACGCCCGCTTCTACCGCGAACGAGGTGCGACCGCGTACGGCGCCGGGCTGTTCTCCCCGAAGATGGACTTCGCCACGTTCGGCTCTCGGTTCCACGGCAACGACGAGCGCATCGACATCGAATCGCTCGGCCTGTCCGGCCGATACTTCTACGGCATCGCCAAAGACCTCACCGGCTGAATGAGACGCGGGGTCTGACCCCACGTCTCATTCAGCGGAAGAGGTCGCGTTCGGCGTCACGGAGGACGGGGGCCATCGTCGCGTCGTCGTCGGTGGCCCACTGGTGGCCGCGGATCACCGCCACCGGCACCCGGCTGGTGTTGCCCTTCACGAGTTCGGCCGCAGCCGTGAGTTCGTCGGCGACACAGATCTCCTGGACCCTGAACTCGTGGCCGTGCGGGTCGTGCTGTCCGATGTAGCTGTACAGCGGATGCATCCCGGCGATCCCGATCGCAATGTCGGTCTGCCCCTCGCGCCACGGCCGCCCGAACGTGTCGCTGATCACCACGGCGACGTCGACCCCCAACTCGGCGAAGCGCCCACGGAACCGTCGCGCCGAGGCGTCGGAGTCCTTCGGCAGGACCAGCACGCGGCCATGGGCGCCGCTCGACGACTGGTCGACTCCGGAGTTCGCGCAGCAGAAGCCGTGGTGCGTCTCGGTGATCAGCACCGGACCGATCTGACGGATGATCCGCTTCGACTCGCGCAGCACCACCTCGACGACACGCGGGTCCTTCTCCCAACGCTCGGCCCACGACCTGGCGAAGGCGGACGGCTCCACGGCGTCGAGTTCGACCGAGCAGCCCTCGGCCTTCGACACGATCTTCGACGTGATCACCACGACGTCACGATCCACCAGCGGCGCGCCGTTGGCCTCCGCCGCCGCAACGATCTGCGCAGCGAGATCGTCACCGGCGACGATCTCGGGCAGACCCTCGACGCCGAAGACCTCCAGGCGCGCCATCGTCAAGCGGGCAGTCCGGCGAGGAACTCGCGGATCGCCGCATTGACCGGTTCGGGATGGGTCAGGTTCGCCGCATGGGCTCCTGGCACCTTCACCACGGGACCGGAACCCGGCAAGCCCGCCGCCAACGCCTCGGCCTTGTCCATCGAGATCGACACGTCCTCGGTGCCGTGCACGACGAGCGCGGGACAGGTGATCTCACCCAGTCGATCGGTGACGTCGTCACGCGACATCAGGGTGGCGAACGGCTGCTGGATGAAGTCGTTCGGACGCTGCTTCCACTTCGCGATCCAGATCGGGTTGACCTCCGGATCGGAGATGATCAGCCCGGCCACCGCCTCGACCAGTTCGTCGACGGGACCCGCAGCCAGCCACGTGTCGCGCATCCCTTCGTAGCCGGGCACCACCTCAGGATCCTCCGTGCCGGCCTGCGTGTCGAGCAGGATCAGCGCCCGTACCCGCTCCGGCGCGGTGAGCGCCACGCGCAGCGAGAGGAAGCCTCCCTGGCTCATCCCGCCGACGACGGCACGGTCGACGCCGAGGTGATCGAGCAGGGCCAGGCAGTCGTTCGCCGAGTCCCAGTAGCTGAACGGCTCGCCGTCGTACTCGGTCGCACCGAATCCGCGCTCGTCCCAGGTGATCACCCGGTAGTCGTCTCGCAGCGCCTCGACCTGGTGCACGAACATCTCGTGGTCCATCAGGAAACCGTGGGCGAGGATCACCGGTGGACCGTCGCCCCCGGTGTCCTCGAAGTAGATCCTCTGACCGTTGACGTCGACGTGCGGCATGGGCGAACGGTATCCCATCGGCCAACATGGGGCGATGGCGAACGATGCCCCCGATCCTGCCCGCTCCCCCGTCGTGTCGGAGATCTTCGATCCTGCGGCGTGGAGCGCCGTCGACGGCTTCGAGTTCACCGACATCACCTACCACCGCGCCGTCGACGCCGGCGTCGTGCGCATCGCGTTCGACCGCCCCGAGATCCGCAACGCCTTCCGCCCACACACCGTCGACGAGCTGTACACCGCGCTCGACCACGCCCGCATGTCGACCGACGTTGGCTGCGTGCTGCTCACCGGCAACGGCCCGTCACCGAAGGACGGCGGCTGGGCCTTCTGCTCGGGCGGCGACCAGCGCATCCGCGGCAGGGACGGCTACAAGTACGCGGAGGGCACCACCGCCGACACGATCGAACCCGGCCGTGCCGGTCGCCTGCACATCCTCGAGGTGCAGCGCCTGATCCGGTTCATGCCGAAGGTCGTGATCTGCGTGGTGCCGGGCTGGGCGGCCGGCGGCGGCCATTCGCTCCACGTCGTGTCCGATCTCACGCTCGCCAGCACCGAACACGCCCGGTTCAAGCAGACCGATGCCGACGTGGCCAGCTTCGACGGCGGTTTCGGTTCGGCGTACCTCGCCCGGCAGGTCGGCCAGAAGTTCGCCCGCGAGATCTTCTTCCTCGGACGCGAGTACAGCGCCGACGACATGGTGGCGATGGGAGCGGTCAACGCCTCGATCCCCCACGCCGAACTCGAGACGACAGCGCTGCAGTGGGGGCGCGAGATCTGCGCGAAGAGCCCGACAGCGCAACGCATGCTCAAGTACTCGTTCAACCTCATCGACGACGGGCTCGTCGGCCAGCAGATCTTCGCCGGCGAGGCGACCCGGCTCGCCTACGGCACCGACGAGGCCCAGGAAGGCCGTGACAGCTTCCTCGAGAAGCGCCCGGCCGACTGGTCGGCCTACCCGTACCACTTCTGAGCCCCCACACCCGTGCCTCCACCCCAACCGCCCCCACACCGTTTGCGCACAAATTCGGGTGGGACGGGTCACCCAAATCCGCACGCAAACATCCGGCGCAACCCCACACGGCTTGCGCACAAATCGGGTGGGACGGGTCCCTCCGCCGCAACATCGCGGCGCAACCCCAACACGGCTTGCGCACAAATCCGGGTGGGACGGGTCACCCAAATCCGCACGCAAACATCGCGGCGCAACCCCAACACGGCTTGCGCACAAATCCGGGTGGGACGGGTCACCCAAATCCACACGCAAATGTTCTGGCTGGCGTCGGGAGGAGCTGATGGACCTGATCCGGATCGAGGATCCGGACGACCCCCGGTACCGGCAGTTCCGGCTCAACGAACGCGGCCTGGCCAGCCGCGCCGACAAGCGCGACGACGCCGGCGCGGGGATGTTCCTCGCCGAGGGCGACCTGGTGGTCGAGCGAGCACTCGCGGCCGGATGCCGGGCCGTCGCCGCCCTGGTCGACGCCGAGCGGGTCCCCGACATCGCGGGCGCCCTCGACTGCCCGGTGTACGGCGGCGGCACCGAGGTCCGCCGAGTGGTGTCACAGCTCGGCGTCCCGCTGTCGATCATCACGTTGTTCGACCGCCCGCCGCGCCCGAGCGTGGCGCAACTCGCGGCGACCTCGCACCGGCTGGTGATCGTCGAGGCGGTCGACAACCCCTCCAACATCGGCTCGATCATCCGCAACGCAGCGGCACTCGGCTGGGACGGACTGATCCTCGATCACACGAGCGCCGACCCATTGGCCCGCCGTTCGCTACGCGTCGGCATGGGCACCGTCTTCGCCCTCCCCCACGCCCGCACGACCGACCTCGCCGGCGAACTCCGGTTGCTCACCGACATCGAGTTCTATGCGATGACTCCGGACCCCGGCGCCGCATCGATCCGGTCGATCACCCCGGGCAACCGGGTCGGAATCATGATCGGCTCGGAACGCTCGGGCCTCAGCGACGAACTCCTCGAGCTCGCGACACCCGTGCGGATCCCGATGGCGGAGGGCGTCGATTCGCTCAACGCCGCGGCGGCGACCGCCGTGGCCTGCTTCGCGCTCGGTCCCCGCCTTCCCTGACATCGCCGGTAGAACAACGGGGATGACTGCCGTACTGCTGCTCTCGTGCCCCGACCAACCCGGCATCGTCGCCGCAACAGCGCAGTTCCTCGCCGACCACGACGGCAACATCGTGCACGCCGAACAGCATGTCGACCCCGGCACGGGCACCGACGACGCCGTGTTCTTCCAGCGCATCGAGTTCGACCTCGACGGGTTCGGTCTCGAGCGCGAACGGATCGTGGAGGCGTTCACCCCGGTTGCCGATCGGCTCGGCATGACCGTCGACCTCCGGTTCACCGACACCCCGACGCCCACGGCGATCATGGCGTCGCGCCGACCCCACTGCCTCTACGACCTCCTCACCAGATGGCGCAGCGGCGAACTGCCGATGGATCTGCGCGTCATCGTGTCGAACCACCCCGACCATGCAGGCATCGCCGAGCACATGGGCGTGCCGTACCTCCACCTCCCGGTCACCCCCGACACCAAGCCCGAGCAGGAGTCCGAGGTCCTCGCCGCACTCGACGAGCACGGCGTCGAGCTGATCGTGATGGCCCGCTACATGCAGATCCTCAGCGATCGCTTCGTCACAGCCCACCCGAACCGGATCATCAACATCCACCACTCGTTCCTGCCGGCGTTCGTCGGCGCCAACCCGTACCGGCAGGCGTACGAGCGTGGCGTCAAGCTGATCGGCGCCACTGCGCACTATGCGACCGCCGACCTCGACGAGGGACCGATCATCGAGCAGGACACGGTGCACGTCACCCACCGCGACGACGTCCAACGCCTCACGTCGCGCGGCCGAGATCTCGAGACGATCGTGCTGGCCCGGGCGGTGCGCGCCCACCTCGAACACCGGGTCATCGTCCACGGCCGCAAGACCGTCGTCTTCTCCTGACCCCCGACCAGCCCTGAAGATGCCTGGGAACGCGCGCGCCGCGCGCCAGATCGGGCATCTTCAGGGTGTTGGGGGCTGTGACGGGGCGGTCAGGTCGTGGCGTCGACGGCAGCGCGACGCGACCGGCGACCGCGAGGGGCGCTGCCACTCGGTTCCCACGTGAACCGCCGAAGTGCCACCACGAGGCCGAGCACGCCCCACAGCGCCACGTAGCCCATGCTCGCCCACTCGAAGGCCGGCGGTTCGACGAACGGCGTGAAGCAGTTCTGGAAGGCCTCGGCGAAGTGCTTCAGCGGGAAGAAGTTCCCGAGCGCGACGATCCACTCCGGCGCATCGTCGACCTGGATGAAGATGTTCGACACGAACGCCATCGGGAGGATGATCGCATTGGCGGCCGCCGACGCCGAACTCGCCGACTTCACCACCGCGGCGAGCGCCATGCCCAGCGCGGCGAACGACCCGACACCGACGAGGAACGTCATGATCGCTGCGGGCATCTTGGCCGCTTCGATCTCGAGGTCGTACACCACCGCGCCGAGTGTGAGCATCAGTACGACACCCACGAACGCGATGATCACCGCCGACACGATGAAGCCACCCAGGTAGATCCAGGTCGGCAACGGGGTGCCCCGCCACCGCTTGAGCACGCCTTCGTCTCGGCGCAGCGGCACCATGTTCGCCAGGTTGGTGAACGTGGCCGACACCGCGGTGAACGCAGCGAGGCCACCGGTGTAGAACTGCTGTGCGGAGATCTCACCCTCCGAGGTGGAGAAGGTGCCGCTGCCGAACAGTGCGTTGAACAGCACCAGCATGATCAGCGGCAACCCGAGCGTGAAGAACATCGCCACCGGAATCCGCCAGAAGGTGACGATCTGGTAGCGGGTCTGCATCGCCAGGAGCCTGACCGTGGACGGAAAGGCGTTCACCGGTCGACCTCGTCGGCGTGTCCGAGTGCGGGCTCGTCGACGCCATCGTGGGCGTGGTCGGTGAGCGACAGGTAGACGTCCTCCAGCGAGACACGACTCACCGACAGCGACTCGAGTTCGACCCCCGCATCGACCGCCCACCCCGTGATTCGGTGCACCGCTGCCGTCGGTTGGTCGATGCTCGCCTCGATCAGCCGGCCGGACACCCGGATGTCGACGCCGAGCAGGTGCCCGAAGGTCGCGGCCGCGTCACCGGCCTGCACCCCGTCGGGCAGCATGAAGCTCACGACGGTGCCGCTCACCTCGTTGATCAGCTGTTCGGGTGTGCCCTCGGCGATCAAGTGGCCGGCCGACAACACCCCGACCCGATCGGCGAGGTGCTCGGCCTCGTCGAGGTAGTGCGTCGTGAGCAGCACCGTCGTACCGTCCTGCCCGAGCGCTTCGATCAGATCCCACGACCTGCGGCGGGCCGACGGATCGAAACCGGTGGTCGGCTCGTCGAGGAAGAGCAACTCCGGTCGCCCGACGATGCCGAGCGCCAGATCGACCCGGCGACGCTGCCCACCGGAGAGCGAACCGATGCGGGCATCGACCTTCTCCTCGAGCCCCACGAGCGCCACGACCTCATCGAGCGGACGGGGCGAGCGGTAGCTGCCGCCGTACAGCTCGATCACCTCGCGGACGGTGAACTCGGTCTCGACCCCGGACGACTGCAGCACGATGCCGATGCGGTCGCGGAAGTCACGGTCGGCTCGTGCCGGGTCGACGCCGAGCACCGACACGCTTCCCGACGTGGCCACCCGGTGACCTTCGAGGATCTCGACAGCGGTGGACTTTCCGGCGCCGTTCTCGCCGAGCAGCGCGTACACCTCACCTGCGGCGACGTGAAAGCTCACTCCATCGACGGCGACGACGTCCCCGTAGTGCTTGCGCAGGTCGCGTACGTCGATGGCGTGCATACGCCGACGAACCTAGCCGCCTGTGCCCGGTGACGAGATGGGCAGTCCGGTGTCGTTGCGCAGGTGTTCCGCCGCCGACACGAAGTACGCCATCATCTCCTCGGCAACGTCAGGAGGAACCGACCCGTCGCCGCAGGTCTCCTCGACCGCCGCCGCCATGTGCACGAGCCATCGGTCGCGTTGCAGCGGCCCGATCGGGAACGGGAAGTGCCGCATCCGCAGCCGGGGATGGCCACGCTCTTCCATGTACGTCGTCGGTCCACCCCAGTACTGGGCGAGGAACAGGGTGAGCCGGTGCCGGGCGCCGGTGAGGTCGGGCTGCTCCGGGTACAGCGGCAGCAAGACCTCGTCGGTCGCCACGCCGCGATAGAACGCATCGACCAGTCGCTCGAAGAACGGCATGCCGCCGACCCGGAAAAACAGCGTGGGCGCCGTGTTGTCCACGGCGCCCACGCTAGGGGGATTCTCCTGGAAGCGAGAAGGGGGATCGCATCCGGAGATCTGTGTGGGGACCGGAGTCCCCGCTGACGCTCAGGCGTCGGCGAACATCGACTCGGCGTCGAAGCGGCGGTACTCGACCAGTTCCTCGGTGTTGAGGACGAACGGCGTCTCGTCGTTGCAGGGATCGAGCACGACGGCGTCATCGGTGGCGAGAAGCACCAGCACGGTCATCACGTCGTGATCGGCCGTACGGATCTCGAGCACATCGCCGGTCTGCAGCTTCTCCATCAGCATGGTGGTCATCGGGGGTCCCTGTCGTTCGTGAGGTCGTGCCTTGAGTTGTTCAAGACATCGGTATCAACCACGCCCGACTTGAGGAATTCCCGAGGATCGGCGTGTCAGAGGTCACCCTCAGCGAGGGTCCTCAGTGGAACTCCGGCTCGACCCAGTCGGGAAAGATCTCGGGCAAGCCATCGCTGACCCTCACGGGATAGCTGGGATGACGCTTCTCGAGGAAGCTCTCGACGCCCTCCCTCGCATCGGCGCTCGCACCACGCGACTGGATCCCGCGGGAATCGACGCGGTGCGCCTCCATCGGGTGATCCGCACCGAGCATCCGCCACAACATCTGCCGGGTGAGCGCCACCGACACCGGCGCCGTGTTGTCGGCGATCTCCCGGGCGAGCTCGCGCGCAGCGGGAAGCAGGTCGTCCGGGGGATGCACGCTTCGCACCAAGCCCCGCTCGAGCGCTTCGGCTGCCGGGAACACCCGGCCGGTGTAGCACCATTCGGTGGCCGTGCTGATGCCGACCAGTCGGGGCAGGAACCACGACGAGCACGCCTCCGGGACGATGCCCCGACGGGCGAACACGAACCCGAAACGGGCGGTCTCGGAGGCGAGCCGGATGTCCATCGGCAGCGTCATCGTGACCCCAACGCCCACCGCCGCTCCGTTGATGGCTCCGATCACCGGTTTCCTGCACTCGAAGATCCGCAACGACACCATGCCGCCGCCGTCGCGCGGCACGCCGACATCGGTCTGGATGTCGCTGCCCCCCTTGGAGAAGGTGTCACCACCGGAACCCAGGTCGGCTCCGGCGCAGAACGCCCGGTCCCCCGACCCGGTGACGATCGCCACCCTGACGTCGTCGTCGGCATCGATGCGATCGAAGGCGTCGATCAGTTCGTGCATCATCGTCCCGGTGAACGCATTCATCCGCTCCGGTCGATGCAACGTGATCGTCGCGATGCCGTCCGTCACGTCATACAGAATCTCCGAGTAGTCCATCATCGGACGGTACCCAGCAAGTGGCACCCGCAGAGAAGCGGCCGCGGCGGAGGCTCCGCTCCACGCCACGAATCAGGAAGGGTCGAACGGAGCGCGAGCGAACGGGTGGCGCCGGGGCAGTGCCGAGGACCGGCCGCAGGCCGCACGCCTCGGCGCTGTGCCGGTGACAGGACCCGTGAGCGGTCCCGCGTGCTCAGACGTCGAGGAATCTCGAGGCAGCGATTCCGGAGCCGATGGCGCCGGCCAGCGCACCGATCGCGAACATGATCAGCATCACCGTCTGGTCGTATCCGTCGACGACCACCAGGGCGGAGAACCCGCTGTTGTCCGGGAAGTTCTGCACCCCGGTGGTCCACTGGCTGTTCCACGCCCACAGCCCGAGACTGGCCAGCCCCGCGCCGATGATGCCGTGGAGCAGGCCTTCCAGCATGAACGGGACGCGGATGAACCAGTCGGTCGCACCGACGAGTTTCATCACCTCGATCTCGCGGCGCCGCGCGAAGATCGCCGTTCTGATCGTGTTCCAGATCAACAGGATCGCGGCGAGGAGCAGGAAGATCGACAGCAACAGCAGCCGGAACCCGAAGAAGCTCTGCAACTGCGTGATCAGGCTGATCTGGTCCTCGGCGAAGCTCACGTCGTACACGCCCGGCAGCTCGGAGAACGCGTCCGACACCTGTCGGAGGAGTTCGACGTCGGTGTCCTCGGTGGGCACCGCCTTGAACTGCGTCAGGATGGTCTCCTCGGTGAGGAGCTCGCGAACGCCGGGTTCGCCGGCGAAGATGCGGTCGGCTTCCTCGAGTGAACAGATCTCGTCGCAGTACGTGAAGCTCTCGATGAACTGATCCTGTTCGGTCAGCGAGCGCTCCACGAGGCTCAGCTGGTCGCCGGTCGCCTGCGGGTTCATGAAGACGATCATCTCGACGCCTCCCTCCCAGCGTGCGAGCAGGTTGTCGAATGCGTGCTGGCTGAGCAGCGTGAGCCCGACACCGAGCAGGGAGATCGCGGCCGTGATGATCGAAGCGACGGTCAGCGTCGCGTTGCGACGGAAACTGTCGAGGGTTTCGCGCAGGATGTAGCGGAGGCGTGACAGCACGGTTCAGTTCAACTCACTCGTAGACGCCGCGGGCCTGGTCGCGCACGATGACGCCACGATCGAGCTGGATGACGCGCTTGCGCATCGTGTTGACGATGCGTTGGTCGTGGGTGGCCATCACCACGGTGGTGCCGGTCTTGTTGATCCGGTCGAGCAACCGCATGATGCCCTCACCGGTCGCCGGGTCGAGGTTGCCGGTCGGCTCGTCGGCGAGCAGGATCAGGGGACGGTTGACGAAGGCGCGGGCAATCGACACGCGCTGCTGTTCTCCACCGGACAGCTGGTGCGGGAGACGATCCTCCTTGCCGGCGAGACCGACCAGGTCGAGCACCGCTGGCACCTGCTGCTTGATCACGTGAGTGGGCCGGCCGATGACCTCCTGCGCGAACGCGACGTTCTCGAAGACGCTCTTCTCGAGCAGCAGCTTGTAGTCCTGGAAGATGTTGCCGATGTTGCGCCGCAGGTGTGGCACCCGGGTGGGCGGCATGTCGACGATGTTGCGCCCCGCGACCCACACCGCACCGCGCTCGGGGCGGTCCTGGCGGTTGAGCATGCGCAGCAGCGTGCTCTTTCCGGAACCGGACGGGCCGACCAGGAAGACGAACTCGCCCTTGGCGACATCGAAGCTGGCGTCGCGCACGGCGACGACCTCGGTCGAATAGCTCTTGGTGACGTTCTCGAGTCGAATCATGATGCAGGCTCCCCGAAGGGCCCGCCAAGGGTATCGCTGGACTCCCCGCCTGGTGCGTCACCCTGTGACGCCGGGGGTCGGAACCCCGGCGTAGCACTCACTCGTCGGTGTCGCCCTGGGCGCGGCGCATGCGCAGATAGCCCTCGACGAAGTCGTCGATGTCTCCGGCGAGTACGCCGTCGACGTCGCTCGTCTCGATCTCGGTCCGCAGGTCCTTCACCATCTGGTACGGCTGCAGGACGTAGCTGCGGATCTGGCTGCCCCAGCCCACCTGGGCCTGCTTGCCGGCGATCGCGTCGAGTTCGGCCGCACGGTCCTCCTCGGCCTTGGCCGCGATCATCGCCGTCAGCCGGCCCATGGCACGCTCGCGGTTCTGCAGCTGGCTGCGCTCCTCCTGCGAGCTGGCGACCAGCCCGGTGGGTTCGTGGATCAGCCGGACGGCGGACGACGTCTTGTTGATGTGCTGTCCGCCGGCACCGGATGCGCGGAAGACCTCCATGCGAATGTCGGACTCGTCGATGTCGATGTCGACGTCGTCGAGCAACGGCCACACCTGGACCGCTGCGAACGACGTCTGGCGGCGGCCCTGGTTGTCGAACGGGCTGATCCGCACGAGTCGGTGCGTGCCGCGCTCGGCACTCATCAGGCCGTATGCGTAGCGGCCGCTGATCGTCACCTCGGCCGACATGATCCCGGCCTCCGCACCCTCGGACACGTAGTTGAGGCTGATCGTGAACCCGCGTCGCTCACACCAGCGTTCGTACATGCGCAGCAGCATCTCGGAGAAGTCCTGGGCGTCGACACCACCGTCCTTCGCGTTGATCTGCACGATGCAGTCGCAGTCGTCGTGTTCACCGGTGAACAGGCTGCGCAGCTCCAGCTGGTCGAGCGTCGCGTCGATCGCGGCGATCGAGGCCTCGATCTCGGGTTCCTGCGACTCGTCGTCCTCGTCGCGGGCCAGTTCGTGCAGCGCCTCGACGTCACCGAACTGTTCGGTGAGACCATCGAACACCGCGAGATCGTCGCGGATGTTCGCGTACTCGGTGTTGAGCTTCTTCGCCCGCTCCTGATCGTCCCAGAGCGCCGGGTCGGAGATCTCGGCTTCCAGGATCGCGAAACGCTCGCGATTGTCGGCCACCGACAGATAGGTCTCCGCCTCACCGAGACGGCGTTGGACGTCGCGGAGGTCCGAGGTGAAGTCACGCATGACGATCGAGCGGCCGACGCGTCACGCCGCGCCGTGGCACTGCTTGAACTTCTTGCCCGACCCGCACGGGCACGGCGCGTTCCGTGGCGTCTTGTCGAATGCGTCCTTCACGACGGTCTGCTGCTTGGTCGGCGCCGGCGGGGCCGCGCTCTCGGGGAGCTCGCCTTCGGCCACGGCGGCGCGGGCCGCCTGGTCGAACCCGCTGACCTCCACGTCGTCCGATGAGGACGTCTGCAGATTCTTGACCGTGTCGGCCTCAGGATCGCCCACGGGCGCCTGGTTCTGCACCACCTGGACGTGCATGACGTACTTCACGAAGTCCTGCGCGATGCCGGTCATCATCCCGCCGAACAGCTCGAAGCCCTCGCGCTGCCACTCGGTGAGCGGGTCCTTCTGGCCCATCGCTCGCAGGTTGATGCCGCCCTGCAGGTAGTCCATCTCCTCGAGATGCTCCCGCCAGCGCTGGTCGATGATGCGCAGCATCACCTGTCGCTCGACCTGGCGGAGGACGTCCTCGCCGAGTTCCTGTTCGCGTCGCTCGTAGTGCGCGGTGGCGTCGGCCATCACGAGGTCGTAGATCTCGTCGGTGCTGCCACACGTGCGCAGCTGCTCCTCCGAAATCGCGTTCGGGAAGTACAGCGTGAGTTCCTTGGCCAGGCCGTCGAGGTCCCACTCGTCGTCGGCGACCGATGCGCAGTGCGTGCCGATCAGCGCATCGACGGCATCGGCCAGATACTCCATCGCCGCGGCCCGGAGGTCCTCGCCGTCGAGGATCTGGTCGCGTCGCGCGTAGATGACCTTGCGCTGCTCGTTCATCACCTCGTCGTACTTGAGGACGTTCTTGCGGATCTCGGCGTTCTTGGTCTCCACCGTGGTCTGTGCCCGCTCGATGGCCTTGGTGACCATCTTCGCCTCGATCGCCTCGTCGTCGGGCAGTGCCCGGCCCATCACGTAGTTGAGCGCACCGGTGGCGAACAGGCGCATCAACTCGTCGTCGAGGCTGAGGAAGAACCGGCTCTCGCCCGGATCACCCTGTCGGCCCGCGCGTCCGCGGAGCTGGTTGTCGATCCGTCGGCTGTCATGGCGTTCCGATCCGATGACGTAGAGGCCGCCGAGGTCACGGACGACCTGTCCTTCGGCCTTGCACTCCGCCGAGTACTCGGCGAGCAGTTCCTCGTAGCGAGCGACCGCCTTGGCGCGCGCCTCACGGAAGTCGTCGGGCATCTGGTCGATCGGCAGCGGGAGCTCGTACTCGTCGACCAAGAGGTCGGCGCCGTGACCTTCCTTCAACACATCACCTCGAGCGAGACCCTCCGGGTTGCCACCGAGCAGGATGTCGACACCACGTCCCGCCATGTTGGTGGCGACGGTGACAGCGCCGAGCCGACCCGCCTGGGTGACGATCTCGGCTTCACGGGTGTGCTGCTTGGCGTTGAGGACCTCGTGGGGGATCCCGCGCTGGGTCAGCAGGCGCCCGAGGATCTCGCTTCGGGCCACACTCGCCGTACCGACGAGGATCGGTTGGCCCTTCTCGTGTCGCGGCACGATGTCGTCGATGATCGCGTTGAACTTCGCCTCCTCGCTCTTGTAGATCAGGTCGGCGGCGTCGATGCGTGCGAGTGGGCGGTTGGTCGGGATCGGCACCACGCCGAGGCCGTAGGTGTTCATCAGCTCGGCTGCCTCGGTCGAGGCGGTGCCGGTCATTCCGGCGAGCTTGTCGTACATGCGGAAGTAGTTCTGGAGTGTGATCGTGGCGAGCGTCTGGTTCTCCTCTTTGATCTTCACCCCTTCCTTCGCCTCGACCGCCTGGTGGATGCCTTCGGACCAGCGGCGACCTTCGAGGATGCGACCGGTGAACTCGTCGACGATCTTCACCTCGCCGCCCTGCACGATGTAGTCCTTGTCGCGCTTGTAGAGCTCCTTGGCCTTCAGCGCCACGGTGAACTGGTGCACGAGGTTGGCCTGCACGTTGTCGTAGAGGTTCTCGACGTCGAGCGCTCGTTCGACCTTCTCGATGCCTTCCTCGAGCGGGAGGACGACCCGCTTGTCCTCCTCGACTTCGTAGTCGACGTCACGCTGCAGCGAACGCACGATCGAGGCGAACCGGTAGTAGAGCTTCGCGGCGTCGCCCACGCGACCCGAGATGATCAGCGGGGTGCGAGCCTCGTCGATCAGGATCGAGTCGACCTCGTCGACGATGCAGTAGTTGTGGCCTCGCTGCTGGACCTTGTCGTCCTTGCGCTGCGCCATGTTGTCGCGCAGGTAGTCGAAGCCCATCTCGTTGTTGGTCGCGTACGTGATGTCGGCGGCGTAGCTGCGGCGCTTCTCGGCGGGGCTGTTGCGGAACCCGGGGATGATCAGGCCGACCTCGAGTCCGAGCCAGCGATGGATCTGCCCCATCCACTCTGCATCGCGCCGAGCCAGGTAGTCGTTGACGGTCACGAGGTGGACGCCCTTGCCGGTGAGACCGTTGAGGTAGGCCGGCAGCGTGGACACGAGGGTCTTGCCCTCGCCGGTCTTCATCTCGGCCACCCAGCCGAAGTGCAGGGCTGCCCCGCCCATCAACTGGACGTCGTAGTGACGCTGCCCGATCGTTCGGTTGGCAGCCTCGCGACAGACCGCGAACGCCTCGAGTAGCAGGTCGTCGAGTTCGGCGCCGTTGTCGAGACGCTCGCGGAACTCGACGGTCTTGGCCTTCAGTGCGTCGTCGGACAGGGCGGAGATCTCCGGCTCGAAAGCGTTGATCTCGGGCACCATGCCTTCGAGGGCCTTGAGCTTCTTGCCTTCACCGGCCCGGAGGATGCGATCGAGAATTCCCATGCAGTGCTCGATGCTACCGGCGGGCGAAGTCGCGACGGGTCAGGCCGCCACGTCGACACCGACCGGACCCGAGCGGCGCGCCGTCGAGCGTCGGGACGGAGCGGCACCGGCCGGCGTGGCGGCAACCGCGTACAGCAACACGTCGGCCGCTCCACCGCGCAACAGCTCGGCACGGGCCGAGCGCAGGGTGGCCCCGGTGGTGACCACGTCGTCGACGACCAGGACCCGCCGGCCCACCACACCGGGGTGGGCACGGAAGACCGGCCCGTGCAGACGCTCACGGCGCGACCGGCCAGTCTGCGGTCCGCCATCGCCGGCCCGCTCGAGCAACCGTCGCGATCGCACACCCAACTGCCGGGCAACGTAGCCGGCCACCAGCTCGCCCTGGTCGAAACCACGTGTGCGCCGCCGTGCCGAACTCGTCGGCGCCCACGTGACCTCGTCGACGAGATCGAGGTGCCCGTTGGCGACCACGGCGTTGACGACCAGCCCCGCCAGGTGGCGGGCGACCTGACGCCGGTTGCGGTACTTCAGGCCGAGGACGACGTCGCGGGCGCGACCGGTGAACGGGACCGCCGAATACACCTGATGCGCACCAGGGCGCGGCCGCGGCCCGAGCAGGGCGAATCGGCAGGTGGGACAGATCGCGGCGCCTGGGGCGTCGCAGCCGGCACAACGTGTCTGGAGCATCATGGGTTCCAGTGTGACGAAGGGCTGTCACGGAGTTGATCGGGGTCCGTCGTGACCATGCGGGTGCCACCTCCGGAACCCCGCACGATCGCCACGGCCCGATCGTTAACGTGGCGGGATGCCGCGCTTCGTGCCCGCCGATCGCCCCGTCGAACGCATCGTGCGCTGCGTTCTCGGACTCGCCGTCTTCGGTGTCGGCGTGGCGCTGCTGCTCGACGCGGATCTCGGCGCAGCACCATGGGACGTCTTCCACACCGGCGTCAGTGAGTTGACCGGCATCCCGGTCGGCACCGTGATCATCGCCACCGGTCTCGCGCTGCTGTTCCTGTGGATCCCATTGCGTGAAACGCCGGGTCTCGGCACGCTCCTCAATGCGATCGAGATCGGTCTGGTGGTCGATCTCGTCCTGCCGCTGATCCCGCAGCCCGAGCCGCTGGCGATCCGGTTCGCGATGATGCTCTGCGGCGTCGTGCTGGTCGCGATCGGGTCGGGCATCTACATCGGGGCCGGGCTCGGGCCCGGACCACGAGACGGCATCATGACCGGCCTGGCGCGCCGAGGCGTCTCGATCGGATCCGCGCGAACGGGCATCGAGGTGGCCGTCCTGGTCGTCGGGGCCCTCCTCGGCGGCGCCGTCGGTGTCGGCACGGCCGTGTTCGCGGTGGCGATCGGCCCCCTCGTGCAGGTGTTCCTTCCGCGCCTCACGGTGACGGCCCCTTCGCCGCGCATCGCGGCGGAACCGGCCGCGCCCTGATCAGCGATCGCAGCGCACGAGTCTCAGATCGACGAGGAGCGGTGCGAACTACGACGCTGGAAGAAGTCGCCGACCTGGTTCAACGCCAGCACGGTGAACGTGAGGATCAGGGCCGGGTACAGCACCTGTCCGAAGTTGGCCTTGATGTCGCGACGTGCCTGGTTGATCATGTTGCCCCACGTCGCCGTCGGCAACTGGACGCTGAGGCCGAGGAACGAGAGGGTGCCCTCGACCACGATCACGGCCGCGGCGGCCACCATCGCGTATGCCAGCAGCGTCGGCAGCACGTTGGGAATGATCTCGCGCCAGAGGATCTTCCACTTCTTGGTGCCGATCGCCTGGGCGGCAGTGACGAACTCACGGTTCGAGATCGCAAGGCTGTTCGCCCGCGACACGCGGGTGTAGGCCGGGATCGACAGCACGCCGATCACGAAGCTGATGACGAACAGGTCGCGCACCTCGAAGATCGAGATGAGTGCGAGCAACAGGACGAGCGCCGGGAATGCGAGCAGCACGTCGATACCGGCCATCAGCGCCGTCTCGGTCTTGCCCCGGACGAACCCGACGAGCGAACCGAGCAGACCGCCCACGACCACGCCGCAGGTGACCGACACGATGGCGACCGTGACGCTGACGTACGAGCCGTGCATCGCACGTGCGAACGAGTCGCGGGCGAGGGCGTCGGTGCCGAGCGGGTGCGACCACGACGGGCTCTCGAGCGGGGCCCCGGTGCCGAACTCGCCGGTCGCCGGGTTGAAGCCGTTGAGCTGGAGGTTCGGGTCCGCCAACGGCAACGCGCCGTTGAAGACCCGGATGTCGAGCTGGGCATAGAGGGCGCTGAGGAAGATGAACGTCAGCCACAACGCGCCGAGCTTGACCAGGAACGGCATCTCCTTGAAGATTCCCCAGATCGACGTGCGCTTCGGCTTGACCCCCGGGGGCACGACGAAGCCGTCGACCGTGTCCGGCTGTCCGCTGGTGCCGGTCAGCTGCACGATCTGCGCAGCTTGGAGATCCTTGGCCTTGTCGACACCGGACTGCTCGATGCCGGATTCGGTGGTCGCCATGTTCAGCTCCTTCGGATACGGGGGTCGAGGACGACGTACAACAGGTCGACCACGGTGTTGATGATCACGAACATCGCCGCGATGAAGACCGTGATCCCCTGGATGACGAGGATGTCACGTCCGTTGATCGCATTGATCAGCGAGAAGCCGAGCCCCGGGACGGCGAAGAGGGTCTCGATCACCACGGTGCCGCCGAGCAGCGCACCGAAGCTGATGCCGATGATGGTCATCAGGCTGAGCGAACTCGGCCGGAGGGCGTGGCGGAAGAGGATGTACCGGTCGCTGAGCCCCTTGGCCCTCGCCGACAGGATGTAGTTCTCCTGGAGCGTGGCGATCATGTCGGAGCGGATCAGCCGGGAGAACACCGCCATCTGAGCGAGCGCCAGCGCGAGCGCCGGAAGGATCGACGTCTTCAGGTTGTCGACGACGCCGTCGCTGACGCGATTCCAGTTCGAGGCGGGGAGCCAGTTCAGCTGCACTGCGAACAGCCAGATCAGGAAGATGCCGAAGATGAAGTTGGGGATCGAGAGCGCGACCTGGACGAACGCCGAACTCGACGTGTCCTGCCATCCCCCCTGTTTGTAGGCGCCCAGCACGCCGATCGGGATGGCGACCACCACCGAGATGACGATCGCCATGATCGCGAGCTGGGCGGTGACCGGCAGACGATCCGAGATCGTGTCGGACACCGGCTGGTCGGTGATGTACGAGGTGCCCAGGTCGCCGGTGGCCGCATCGCCGAGCCAGTTGAAGTACCGCACGATGAACGGGTCGTCGAGATTGAGGTCCTCGCGGATCTGTTCCTCGATACCCGGCGAGCGAGGACCGGTGCCGAGGATCGTGTCGACCGGATCCCCGGGGAGCAGCGCGACCATCAGGAAGGTCAAGAACGTGACCGCGAGCAGTGTCGCGATCAATCGCAGGAGTACGAATGCGATGGTCTTGGCCATGATGGTCGGTGCTGCTCCCCGGAGTCGGTCTTCGGTGGGTGTTCAGTGGGTGTTCAGAAGGTGTTCAGATACCGACACGGATCACTCGTCCGAGATGTACACCTGGAACCAACGGACGTTGTTGTCCGGGAGGATCCCCGTGCCGAGCTGGCCGTCGGGCATCGTCCACGTCAGGATGCCGCGGACATCGGGAGCCGTCGCAACCAGCGTTGCGGTGGAACCCGAGTACCAGACGATCGCCTGCTCGTTGATGCGGACCATGATCTGCGAGTAGAGATCCTTGCGGGTCTCGAAGTCGTCCGTGGCGTTCGCCTCGTCGGCCCAGGCGACCATTTCCGGGTCGTCGAAGTTCGGGAAGTTCGCCACCGAGGTCGCCGAATCAGCCACGAACGGGTTGATCTGGGCGGCCGGGTCGGTGTCGCCACCCCAACGCCAGCAGTGGGCGAAGTGCGCATCGCTCACGGCATTGTTGATGTGGGTGGCCTGGTCGAACTGCGTCAGGCTGACGTTGACCAGGTCGGAACCGGACCACACCTGCTCGAGCACCTGCATGGCGGCGATCAGGGTCGGGTCCGGAGGACACGAGAGTTCGACGTCGATCTTGTCACCGGGCGACTTGCCGTCGGAACGGGCCGGATCGTCGATGTACTCCTGCAGGAGGGCCGTGCCTCCCTCGAAGTCGAACGTCGGATAGGTGTCGGCCGCCTCCTGGGTCCACCACGGGCTGTCGACCGAGAACCACTGCGTCGACGGCAGCGAGATGCCGGTGCCGCCGAGGGCCTCGATCACGCGCTCCTGGTCGTTCATCTTGTTGAGACCGAGACGGACGCGCTGGTCGTCGAAGGGCGGCACGGCGGTGTTGAACATGCCACCACCGGTGTTGTTGCCCTGCGCTTCGATCAGGCTGATGCTGTCGCCGACGTCGCGGGCGTCACGGATGGTGCCCTGACGCAGCGTCTGCATCGCATTGACCGTGCCCGAGGTCAGCGCGTCGAGACGCGTGCCCTCGTCGGGGATCGGCCGGAACGAGATCGAGTCGAGGTACGGCAGCTGGTCGCCGTTCTCGAGCGTGCGCCAGTAGTCGGGGTTGCGCTCGACGACGGTCTCGTTGTCGATGTCGCGCGAGTTCATCACGAACGGGCCGGTGCCGATCGGGTTGGTGCTGTAGCCGGTCGGGTCGGCTGTCGCAGCCGCGGGATCGAACGGCATGCCGAGCGGGGCGCCGGCGAGGTACGAGGGGAACGCCACGAACGGCGCCGCCAGGGTGTACTCGACCGTGAGGTCGTCGACGGCGGTGACGCCGGTGAGCCCGGAGGCAGCGATCGCCGACGACGCCGCTGCGCCAGCCTGCTGGATCGGGAACATGTCGGCGATGGTCTGCGCCGTGAGCGGCGTGCCGTTGTGGAACGTCACGTCGGGGCGGAGGGTCATCGTCCAGACCGTGAAGTCCTCGTTGGATTCGAGGCTTTCAGCGAGATACGGACCGTAGCCGCCCTCTGCGTACTGGTCGGTGAGCGGGTCGTAGATCGACCGCATGATGTTGTAGCACGGCGAGGAGCAGGAGTCCTCCCACGGGCGAAGGCCGGTGGCCTCGCTCTCGAGCGCCATCGTGACCGTTCCGCCGTACACCGCGGTGCCGGTCTCGGCGACCACCGAGGTGTCGACCTCCTCCGGGGCCGTCTGGGCCTCGGTCGTGTCGGTCTCGGTCTCACCGCCGCCGTCGGTCGACTCGGTGGCCTCGGTTCCGTCGGGTGCCGTGGTGCTGTCCGAGGAGCTGTCGTCGCTCCCGCAGGACGCTGCCACCAGGGCCAAGGCCAATGGAATCGCGAGTGCAGTCAGTACTCGTCGCTGTCGCATGTATCCCCCATCTCGTGGATGTTGCTGTTGGTGTGGAATCGAGTCGATCACGATGCCGACGCCATGGAATGGCGTGGTCTCGTCTCCACCCCATCAACGCCCCCTCTCGCCCGGACGACTCTTCCGGGCGAGAACGTCAATTGTCTAGCACGGCATGACGTACGTCACACAGTCGGAGCGTTCCCCTCCTGCGGGGCGGTGATGCCGACCGGCGTGGCCGCCGAACCAGCGTCGTCCCACGGCTCGATCAGCGGGTGGTGACAGGCGACGAAGTGGTCGTCGCCGACCCGGCGCATCAGCGGTTCCTCGGCAGCGCAGATCTCGTCGGCGAGCGGACACCGTGTGCGGAATCGACACCCCGACGGTGGCGCCAGCGGCGACGGCAACTCACCTTCGATCACCCTGATGTCGTCGACGTCGACGGTCGGATCCGGCACCGGGCTCGAGCCGAGCAGCAACTCGGTGTACGGGTGCGCCGGCGTCGAGTAGAGCTCGTCGGCCTCGGAGATCTCGCACATCTTGCCGAGGTACATCACCGCAACGCGGTCGCTGATGTTCTTCACCACCGCGAGGTCGTGCGCGATGAACACCAACGTGAGACCGTGCTGGCCCTTGAGATCGTCGAGCAGGTTGAGGATCTGCGCCTGGATCGACACGTCGAGGGCCGACACCGGCTCGTCGCAGATGATCAACTGCGGATCCATCACCAGCGCGCGCGCGATCGAGATGCGCTGGCACTGCCCGCCGGAGAACTCGTGCGGGCGCTTGTAGCGGGCCGGCCCGGGGTCGACCCCGACCTGATCGAGGATCCGGGCGACGATGTTCCACTGCTCGTCCTTGTTCTTCGGACCCCACACGTTCAACGGCTCCGCGACCACCTCGCCGATCATCCGGCGCGGGTTGAGCGAGGAGATCGGATCCTGGAAGATCATCTGCAGCTTGGTACGCCGCTGCCGCATGGTCTTGTCGTCGAGCGACGCGAGGTCCTCGCCGTCGAGGACGACCGAGCCACCGGTCGGCTTCGGGAGCTGCAGGATCGCGCGGCCGGTGGTGGACTTCCCACATCCGGACTCGCCGACGAGCCCGAGCGTTTCGCCGGGCGCCAGGTCGAAACTGATGCCACTCACCGCCTTGACGGTGCGGCCCTTGCTCGCCGGGAACTCGACCACGAGGTCGGTCACCTGCAGGAGCACCTCGTCGGCAGGGCGGAGGTGAGCGGTCCCCGATCCGGCCATCAGCCCATCACCTCTTCGCTCGCACGCAGCTTGCCCGCCGCGGCCAACGCCGGCGGGTACTCCGCAGCAATGTTGCGCTCGAACGCCTCTTCGCCCTCGGGGGTCCCGACGGGGAAGTGGCACGCGAACAGGTGGTCGGCGGAATCGATCGATCGCAGTTCGGGGTCCTCGGCGCGGCAGATGTCCTGCGCGTACGCGCAACGCGGCGCGAACTTGCAGCCGGGTGGGGGGTCGATCAGGTTCGGCGGTCGTCCCGGGATCGCGTTGAGCCGGGTGTGTTTGGCCTGGGTGACCTTGGGAATCGACCAGAGCAGCCCCTGGGTGTAGGGATGGCGCATCTCGGAGAAGAGCTTCGCCGTCGGCGCCTTCTCGGCGACCTTGCCGGCGTACATCACCATGATCTCGTCGGTTCGACCGGCGACGACACCGAGGTCGTGCGTGACCAGGATCATCGCCATCGCCCGGTCGCGCTGCTGTTCGGCGAGCAGATTGAGGATCTGGTGTTGAACGGTGACGTCGAGCGCTGTGGTGGGCTCGTCGGCGAAGAGCATCCGCGGACCGCAGGCGAGCGCGATGGCGATGCACACGCGTTGGCGCATGCCGCCGGACATCTGGTGTGGGTAGTTGTCGAGACGCGTCTCGGCTTCGGGGATGTGAACCGACTTGAGCAACGCGATCGCGACCTCGTCGGCCTCCTTGCGGCCCATGTCGAGGTGGTAGCGCACGTGCTCGGTGAGCTGGCGGCCGATCGTGACCACGGGGTTCAGCGATGTCATCGGGTCCTGGAAGACCATCGCCATCTCGGCGCCCCAGAGGATCTTCTTCTCCTTGGCCGACTTGCCGATCATCTCGTCACCGGCATACAACACCGAGCCGGTCGTCGAGGCGTTCGAGGAGGTGTTGAGACCCATGATCGAACGCGAGAGCACGGTCTTGCCGGAGCCGGACTCCCCGACGACGCCGAGGGTCTTTCCGCGATCGAGCGAGAACGACACGCCGTCGACCGCACGCACCGCTCCCGCAGCGACCGCGAACTGCGTCCGCAGATCATCGACCACGAGCAGCGGCTCGCCGACGGACTCGCGACGTGCAGGCGTGCGACCGACACGGATCTCGTTCTCCATGCTTCCCCTTTTCCTCGGCCTCGCCCAGAGGTGGGCTCGGTAGTGGCGGGCGTCACACTAGGCGTGCCGAGGGAGGAAGATCGAACCCATCGATCAGTAGCGGTAGTTCTCCGGCTTGAACGGACCGGCCGGGTCGAGATCGAGGTACTCGGCCTGCTCGTCGCTGAGCTTGGTGAGCTTCACCCCGAGCGCATCGAGATGCAGACGTGCCACCTTCTCGTCGAGATGCTTCGGGAGCACGTACACGCCGAGCGGGTAGTTCTCGGTGTTGTTCCACAACTCCATCTGTGCGATCACCTGGTTGGCGAACGAGCACGACATCACGAAGCTCGGGTGGCCGGTGGCGCAGCCGAGGTTCACGAGGCGCCCCTCGGCGAGGATGATCACCTGGTGGCCGTCGTCGAAGCGCCACACGTCGGTGCCGGGCTTCAGCTCGTCGCGCACCGCACCCGAGCGGGCGAGACCGGCCATGTCGATCTCGTTGTCGAAGTGACCGATGTTGCAGACGATCGCATTGTGCTTCATCGCCCGCATGTGATCGATCGTGATGATGTCGGCGTTGCCGGTCGCCGACACGAAGATGTCAGCCGAGTCGACGACGTCTTCGATCGGGAGCACCTGGATGCCCTCCATCGCCGCCTGCAGCGCGTTGATCGGGTCGATCTCGGTGACGATCACGCGAGCACCCTGCCCCTGCAGCGACTGGACGCAGCCCTTGCCGACGTCGCCGTAGCCGAGCACGACGGCGGTCTTGCCGCCGATCATCACGTCGGTCGCACGGCTGATCGAGTCGACCAGCGAGTGGCGGCAGCCGTACAGGTTGTCGAACTTCGACTTGGTGACCGAGTCGTTGACATTGATCGCCGGGAACAACAGCTCGCCGTCGCTCATCATCTTGTAGAGGCGCTTGACGCCCGTGGTGGTCTCCTCGGTGACACCCTTGATGTGCGCAGCCATCCGGGTCCACTTGCCGGGGTCGGACTTCAGCGTGCGCTGCAACAGACCGAGCACGATCGCGAGCTCGGGGTTCGACGCCTCGGTCGGGTCCGGCACAGCGCCGGCCTTCTCGTACTCGACACCCTTGTGCAGGAGCATCGTGGCGTCGCCGCCGTCGTCGAGGATCATGTTCGGGCCGTCGTACTTCGTGCCGTCGGCGGCATCGGGCCACGTCATCATCTGATCGGTGCACCACCAGTACTCCTCGAGCGTCTCGCCCTTCCAGGCGAACACGGGAACGCCCTGGGGATCGTCCGGCGTGCCGTTCGGGCCGACGACGACCGCGGCGGCGGCGTGATCCTGGGTGGAGAAGATGTTGCAGCTGGCCCAACGGACCTCGGCGCCGAGCTCGGTCAGCGTCTCGATGAGCACCGCGGTCTGGATCGTCATGTGCAACGAACCCGAGATGCGGGCGCCTGCGAGCGGCTTGGACTCGCCGTACTCCTTGCGCAGTGCCATCAGGCCCGGCATCTCGTGCTCGGCGAGGATCATCTCCTTGCGGCCGAACGGGGCCATGGAGAGGTCGGCGACGCGGAAGTCCTTGCGGGACGCGACGGTGGACGTGGTGGGAGAGGTGATCGTGTCGGACATGGGAAAGCCTCCGTGGTTCGGGTAGGTACGAACCGGGCAGGGGCCTTCAGGCACCGATCGAATCAGCCCGGCGATTCGGTCCCCACACTGTAGCGACGTCGAGCCCCGACGCGGCCGACCGTCAGCCGGCGAGGACGACGGCGTACACGTCGAGCAGGTAGTGCAGTGCGCCGTCGTAGTTGAACGCGGCGATCGTGTACGGGTCGTCGCCGACGGTTCCGTACCGCAGCAGCGACATGTTCGGAACCGATCGTCCCGGCGTGACGTTGATGTTCGACACGTTGGGCGGCGACCCGCTGCCCGGGTACATCGTGAGGTAGGTCGTGACCGCTGCGCCCGCTCGCACGGGCGCCAGATCGGTGCCGGTGAGGTTGCCGATCAACGCCGACTGGTCGCCGAGCGGCGTACCGTTGAGGCTCACGGACTCGGCGAACGCCCGGAAGCTCCAGTCCTCCTTCGTGGCGAAGCCGAGCGGGGCATTGCCGAATGCCGCCTGACGGGTGTCGAACACGCGGAACGGTGCATCGAGCGGAATCACACGCCCGGCCCGTGACGTCTCGGAGACGCCGCTCTCGAGGTACCCGAGGACGTCGACGATCAAGTGGGTTGCACCGCGGCTGTTGTAGAGCCGGATGCTGCCGTCGGCTCCGACCGGGACGATCGCCATGTTCGCCTTGATCTGCCCGGCGTTCACGTTGGTGACCGATGTGGCCGGCTCCACCCCTGAGGGCGTCCGCTCCGGGGTGGCCGAGATGAACGTTGCCGCATTGCCAGGCGCATCGTTGACCGCCGTGATGTTGACCATCACGCCGGTCACGTTCGACGAGTTCGGCACCAGGCCGTTCGCCCCACGGATCGGCAAGGTCAGCTGCTCGGCCGCCCCGAGGGGCCGCCCGCCCTGCCAGCCGGCAGGGACGGGGACCGAGCGGGTGTCGAGCACTCGCGAGGGACCGACCGGGACGAATCGCCCGCCGGTGTCCGCGGCGTCGGCATACCCCGAGGTGGAGATCCAGCCGAAGACGTCGACGAGCACGTTCGCGGTCCCGGCACCCGCCGGAGTGACCAGCGTGATCGAGGCCTTGCCGGCCTGTCCGACGCCGACGATGGCGAGGTTCGGCACGTTCTCACCGGTGTTGAAGTTGACCAGCGATGAGACGCCGGCCTTCGACCCGGTCGGCGACATCGACAGGAAACCGGCCGCCGTGGGATCGGCAACCGTGACGTTGGCCACCACGGCGAGCACGCTGCCGGCCTCCGACGGCACGCCCCCGCGACCGAGGAGGTCGATGTCGAACGTCGAGCCCTGTGCGCTCGTCGGGCGGGCGCCACCGGTCCTGCGAGAGTCGAAGACTCGTGAGGGCGGCACGGGGTGGTACTCGCCGCCCGCACCCAGCGTCGGGGCCTGCGCCTCGACGGCGGGACCGCTCGAGATCTCGTTCGGGCCTGCGGCCACGGCAACGAGTGCAGCGGCGGCCAGCGCGGCCGCCACGAACGAACGCACCACGGTGTTCCGGTTCGACTTCCTGGTGATCATGTGCACAACCGTCCCATTCCGACCGCCCGCTACCAACAGCACGCGACGACACTCGACAGCGCCGTCCCCTCTGTGGATCGGCCGATCCTAACCTGCACTTGAGTCGGCATCGAAGGTCATCCCGATCCCGGAGGACTCGACGAGCGCCATCAGCCGGTCGTGTTCGGCATCGTCGACGGTCGTGGACTCCGGGATCAGCATCACGGGAATGCCGTCGCGGACGTCGTAGCGACGGTGGAGCCGCGGGTTGTAGAGCAGGGACTCGCCCTCGAGGTAGTAGAGCGGGCCCTTGTCCTCCGGGCAGGCGAGGATCTCGAGGAGCGCGGGATCGAGTGCCATGGTCGTGTCTCCGTTCAATTCGAGTTCGTGATCTGGTCGAGCACCTGACCGACGCCGTCGTCGCAGCCGCCGCGGTCCTGTGCTTCGAGGTTGAGCCGCAGCAGCGGCTCGGTGTTGGACGGGCGGAGGTTGAACCACCACGAGCCGCAGTCGACCGTGAGACCGTCGAGGCGGTCCTGGTCGCACGACGCATACAACTCGCTGATGCGTTCGATGACCGCGAGCGCGTCGTCGACCTCGGTGTTGATCTCCCCGCTCGACACATACCGCTCGTACGGGGCCCGGACCGAGGACAACGGCTGCCCGGACCGACCGACCTCCGCCATCACCATCATCGAGGCGATCAGGCCACTGTCGGCGTTGAAGTTCCGGGCGAAGTAGTAGTGCGCCGAGTGCTCACCGCCGAACTCGGCACTGGTGTCGGCCATGACCTGCTTGATGAACGAGTGACCGACCTTCGTGCGTACGGGCGTGCCACCGAGTTCGCGAACCACCTCGGGAACCGCCTTCGAACAGATCAGGTTGTGGAGGATCGTGGCTCCGGGATGCTGGCGCAGCGTGGCCGCCGCGAGGATCGCCGTGGTGGTCGAGCCGCTGAGTCCACTGCCGGTCTCGTCGACGACGAACACGCGGTCGGCGTCGCCGTCGAACGCGAGTCCGAGATCGAACCCACCCGACACGACGCGGGCGCGCAGGTCGCGCTGGTTGGCGGGCTGCAACGGATCGGCGGGATGGTTCGGGAACGTCCCGTCGAGCTCCCCGTACATCACCTCGAGTTCCACCTGGGGCAGCCGCTCGAAGACGGCCGGCACCACGAGCCCACCCATGCCGTTGGCGGTGTCTGCCACCACCTTCATCGGGCCGATCTCGCCGAGGTCGACGAAGCTGACGACGTGATCGGCGAACGCGCCGAGCAGCTCGCGCTCGGTCCGCCGGCCCGCCGACGCTGCGTGCGCCGGACGGTGGCCGGCGAGCACCCGCTCGGCGACCGCCTTGACGTCGTCGAGGCCGCTGTCGACACCGATCGGTCGAGCGCCGGCGAGGCAGAGCTTGACGCCGTTGTAGCCGGCCGGGTTGTGGGACGCCGTGAACATCGCGCCCGGCATGTCGAGCACGCCCGAGGCGTAGTACATGAGATCGGTGGAGGCCAGACCGATGTCGACGACGTCGATGCCCTGTTCCATCACGCCGCGCGAGAACGCGTCGACCAGTTCGGGGCCCGACGGGCGCATGTCGCGGGCGATCACCACCTGGTCGGCGGAGACGAACGTGGCGAAGCCGACACCGAGGGCGTATGCGACGTCAGCATCGAGCTGATCGGGCACGGTGCCTCGGATGTCGTACGCCTTGACGATCTGGTCGAGGACAGACATGAACCGGCCAGGCTATCGGTCAGTCGGCCGAGCGACCGGCGGTTGGAGATCTGCGGGCCTGAACGCGTCGGGCCCGTCACGTTCGGGTACCGGCACCGGCTCGGCCGGCTCGGGTTCCGGCGCAACCTCCGGTGCGGTCGTGGCGTCGGTCCCGGCGAGCGCTGGTGCGGCCCACGACGGGCGGTCGCTGTCGTAGCGGACGTCGCCACGGCGACGCCAGTAGAAGCAGAGTGCGACACCGAGGAACGTCAGCCCGTAGAAGAACCAGTCGAGTGGCGTCTTCGAGTAGCTGAGCGTGACCTGGTTGCTCGTCGGGACCACCACCATGAAGTTCGGTGCGACACGGTACGGACCCTCGGCGCCATCGACCTTCCAGGTCGGGAAGTAGCTCACCCGGACCAGGACCGGCACGCCGACCTCGTCGACCTCGAAACTGATCTTCTGGTCCTCGATCACCACGTCGGACACCTCGACGGGATCGAGCGCGACCGTGTCGATCGCCTCGGCGGGCACGACGTAGTCGACGCTGCGGCTGCGGTCACCGGGCTCACCGACCCGGGCATCGAGATCGATCTCGACGGGAACCCGCTGCCAGTCGGCGGGGCCGTCGTCGGCGGGAATCGCCGGCCAGTCCTCCCGGCGCTGGAACCAACTCGTGCCGACTTCGAGGTTGCGTTCGCGTTGGTCGCCGCCACGTTCCTCGACGACGACGGGCTGCACCGTCAGCGCCTCGACGATGCTCGCTGCCGTCAATTCGTAGATCTCCCACGGACCGACGACGTCGACCAATTCGAGATCCGGCTGCTGACGGGCCTCGACCTTCGCCTCCTCGGTGCGGACCATCAGGTAGCGCACACCGAGATCGTGCATGTGCTGGACGCCGACGGTTGCGTCGTTGTTGACGTAACGGAGCTGCCGGACCGGGTTCGAGGAACTCTCCGACATCGCCGCTGCCGTGAGGAAATGGTAGGGCGTGGTCCCCGAGGCCTCGAAGAACAACCCCTCCATCGAGGCGATGCAGCCATCGGTCCAGTGCGGCAGCAACATCAGCGCCATCGTGGTGCCGTACTCGCCGTTGGCGCTGTTGTTCTCCCAGAGTGCTCGGCCGCATCCGCGTTCGTCGCCGATGTCGCCCATCGTGGTGACGAGTTCGTTGTACTCGGGATACTTGGGCCGCCCCTCGTAGCCGAGCATGTTGTAGCGGGTCCAACCGTCCGCGACCGCTCGACCCGACTCGGGTCCCTTGCGGAACGGTCCCCAGGCGTACACCGACGAGTCGCCGTCGGACGCGCGCCCGTCGAACGGCAGGGTCTCGTACATCCATCCGAACACGGTGAGGCACGAGAGCGTGATGATGCCGGCGGCGACCGCGCCTTCGTACGTCGACAGCTCGGTGGACGCTCGTCGGTCCTTGGCAGCGTTGACGATCCAGGTGATCAGTTCGAGCGCCCCGATCACCATCAGGAGGTAGCGCGTGAGGTAGACGAACGGCAGCAGCCTCGGATTCCACAGCAACCCGATGCCCGGCAGGCTGTCGCGGGTGAGATAGACGAGCGCCACGAAGGTGAGGCTCGTCAGGCCGATCGCCGTACCGGTGAGGTTCCGCCGGAGCACCATCGCCACGAACCCGATGACGGCGAGCGCCGTGATGATGAAGTCGAGCGGCGCGGCCAACGGGAAGAACATGTCCCAGAACGAGTCGTTGGCACCTTCCGGCCGGAAGCCGTACTTCATGTCGGTCATGAACTCGTGACCGAACAGGAACGGTCCGACCCACCACGCCGACAGCAGCAGCACGGTGATGCCGGTCGTGAGTGCGTACACCGCGCGACGACGATCGAGCCACACCAGGCAGAGGATCGTGGCGCTGACGGCGACGAAGATCAGCACGATGCCGTGCGACACGGCAGCGAGCGACAACACGACCGCGGCCCAGACGCGGAACCGGCCGGTTCGCAGCCCGTTGGCGAGCAGGCCGAGACCGAGCACGGCGAGCGTCAACGCGATCGAGAACGAGTACTCCCCCGCCATCGTCGACTTCACGTTGCCGCCGTAGATCGAGAAGCTCTCGTCGAGCAGGAAACACAGCGACGCGACGGCGAACAGCTCCGGGATCGGGTGTCGGAAGTTCGCGAGACGACCGAACGCCCAGCATGCGAGTGGGAACAGCACGAGCCCCGACACCGCGACGAGCTTGAACGCCACGCCGTAGGGCAGGACGATGTCGAGCGCGACGATCGCGAGCGCGGGGATCACCATGTAGAAGCGGTACAACGGGAGCCCGCCGTACCAGTCCATCGTCCATCCGGACAGCTGGAAGTTCGGCAGGAAGTGGTCGCGGAGAAAGGCGGGCGCCCACACGTGTGCGCCCATGTCGCCACCGGTCGGCGTGGTGCGGTCGAACACGAGATCGCTGCTCGGCGACAACGGGTTCAGGTGGACCACCAGCATCATCACCACCGTCGTGGTCACCAGGATCGCCGAGGTCACCAACACCTGGACGATGCGCTGATTGGTCCACGGCCGCCGCCACCATGCCACCGGGCGGCGGAACACCCGATGCACCACCCGCGACCCGACGCCGCCCGGAACCGTCGCATCCTCGGCTCCGGCATCGTCGCTCGACGAATACGGACCGACGTCGCCATCACGATCGAACCCGCCATCGGGATCGATGTCGGGGGCAGCGGTGATCACGGTCCGGTCGAACTCGCGATCGAACCAGGCGCCGAAGTCCTCGTCGTCGGCACCGTCGCCGGGCACGGCAGGGTCACGGACGTCGTCACTCACCGTCCGTCCTCCGTGGAAGCGCCGCTCGCATGGTCGCCCATCATGGCAAAGCCGACCCGTCCGCACCCGTCACAGTGCCAGCAACAGACCGGTCGCATTGAAGCCGGCATGGATCATGATCGCCGGTCCGAGTCGGCCGCTGCGCAGGGCAGCGAATCCGAAGACGAGACCGATCACGAACAGACCCGGGATCTCGATCGGCCGGAAGTGCGCCACCGCGAAGACGAGCGCGACCGCCACCAGGACGGCACCGTCGTTGAAGCGGGAGGCGAGCGAACGCTGCAGGAGCCCCCGGTAGAAGAGTTCCTCGACCACCGGCGCCCCGACCACCACCAACAGCACCAGCAACAGCGTCGACGATCCACTGGCACGGTCGACGAGTTCGCGTGCGTTCTCGTTGAGACGGTCGTCGTTGAACGTTCCCGGCCAGATCGCCTCGAGCGGGAGGTAGACCAGCCGGATCAGCACCAGGTTGCCGAGCACACCGACACCGAGCCCCAGCACGTCGACCCATCGGAACCTCACTCCGTAGTCGGCGACCATGCTCGCCGAACCCGCCCGCTGCGAGGTCATCCACATGGCGACGAGGTACGTGGTCCACGCCCCCAGCAGCGCGATGACGGTGACGGAGAATTGCGGATCGACACTCGAATCGGATCCGTGCAGGACGGCGACCACGATCGAGGCGACGATCTGAGCGACCAGCCACGCCCCGAAGAACACGGTCGCCGCGGTCTGCGCGTCGATCGGCCGCGGGGCCGCAGACGGCAGGAAACCGCCGGGCAGTGAGGCGCCGCTGCGCGCCGATTCGACCACGCTGCGACCCTAGCGTCGGCCGAGATCAGACGGCGTTCAGACCGCGATCAGGGCGTGATGACCGAATCGGCGGTCGTCGAGAGCCCATCCGGCCGGCACCGACAGCCGGGCAGCATGGCGTTCGCACAGGTCGTAGGCGTGCGGATCCCGCTCGGCCGACAGGTGGTCGAGCCAGACCTGCGATCGACCGTAGTGGTACGTCAAGGTGACGGCGGCCGACTCGGAGCAGCCCGACCGCGAACACAACCTGCCGTGCGCTCCCACTCCCGATCTGCCCGCAACGAACATGGTGCACAACGCTAGATCGGACGTCGCGACCGCTGGTGGATACCCAAACCGCGCACGACCTGGCATCGGCCGGGAACACGCGTAGCATTGAGCGAATGAACAACCTGCCTCCTCCCCCTCCGCCCCCGCCCCCGGGGCGCGGGCGCGGGCAGCAACGACCGGACGACCGCGGCGCTGATCGCAAGCACAAGGGTTCCGACCTGAAGCCCGACGGCACGCCGACGGGCAAGGGGCCCGGAAGTTGGCCCCGGTGGACCATCTGGGTGCTGATCGGCGTCCTCGCGGCTGCGTTCCTCGTACCGAGCCTGTGGCCGAGCAACGACGGTGAGACCCTCGAGTACTCCGAGTGGCGCACCCAGGTGATCGAGGGCAACATCGCCACTGCGGAGATCAACACCGGTTCCGGCAAGATCACCGGCGAGTTCGCCAACGGCGACAAGTACACCACCTCGGGTGGCGGCGAACGCGGGGTGTCCGAAGCCGACGAACAAGTGCTGATCGAGCAGAACGTGCAGTACAAGTTCATCCCGCCGAGCAACAACTGGCTGCTCGGCGTGCTGTCGATCTTCCTGCCCGTGATGCTGATCATCGGCTTCTTCGTGTGGATGCAGCGGCGTGCGCAGGGCCAGATGGGCGGCGTGATGTCGATCGGCAAGAGCAAGGCCAAGAGCTACGACCTCGACAAGCCGACGACCACGTTCGACGACATCGCCGGCTACGCCGGGGTGAAGCAGGAGATCACCGAGGTGGTCGACTTCCTGCGGATGCCCGAGCGCTTCCGCGAGATCGGCGCCCGCGTCCCCAAGGGCATCCTCCTCGTCGGTCCCCCCGGTACCGGCAAGACCCTGTTCGCCCGAGCGGTCGCCGGTGAGGCCGGCGTCGGCTTCCTCAGCGTGACCGGTTCGGACTTCATGGAGATGTTCGTCGGCGTCGGCGCCAGCCGCGTCCGCGACCTGTTCCAGCAGGCCCGCCGCATGGGCAAGGCGATCATCTTCGTCGACGAGATCGACTCGATCGGGCGCAAGCGCGGCGCCGGCCTCGGCGGCGGCCACGACGAGCGTGAGCAGACGCTCAACCAGATGCTGGCGGAGATGGACGGTTTCGAGCCGTCGGAGGGCATCGTCATCATGGCGGCCACCAACCGCCCCGACATCCTCGACCCGGCGCTGCTGCGTCCGGGACGGTTCGACCGCCAGATCGTCGTGCCGTTGCCCGAGTCGAGCGAGCGCAAGGCGATCCTCGAGGTGCACAGCCGCGACAAGCGCATGAGCCCGGACGTCGACATGGAGACGATGGCTGCGGCCACGCCCGGCATGTCGGGTGCAGATCTCGCCAACCTGGTCAACGAAGCGGCCCTGGTCGCCGTGCGCCGGGGTTCCAAGGAGATCGAGCGGATCGACTTCGAGAACGCCCGTGACCGCGTGGTGCTCGGAGCGCAGCGCGAATCGATGATCCTGTCAGCCGAGGAGAAGAAGGCCACCGCCTACCACGAGGGTGGGCATGCATTGCTGGCCACCGTGCTCCCCCACGGCGACCCGCTGCACAAGGTGACGATCCTGCCGCGGGGCATGGCGCTCGGTGTCACCTGGTCGCTCCCGCAGGAGCGTCACACCTACTCCAAGGAGTACTTCGAGGACACGATCTGCAAGGCGATGGGCGGACGCGTCGCCGAGATGATCGTGTTCGGTCACCTCAACTCGGGCGCTGCGAACGACCTCGAGCAGGCCACCGGGATCGCTCGTCGCATGGTTCGGGAGTGGGGCATGTCGGAGCGGGTGGGGCCCATGGCCTGGAGCAGCCAGCAGGCGGTCTTCCTGGGAGAAGACCTGATGTCATCACAGCGCGAGTATTCCGACGACACGGCGAAGCTGCTCGACGAGGAGATCTCGCGGATCCTCACGTCGCAGGAGAGCCGGGCCCGTGAGATCCTGTCGCGGCACCGCCGAGGCCTGCAGCTGATCGCCGAGGCGTTGCTCGAACGCGAGACGATCGACGGACCCGACGTCGCCAAGCTCATCCAGCAGGGGATGGCCGAGTCGGGTCAGCCCGCCGAGGACATCATCGCCAACTGAACCGGCCGGACAGTCGCCGGCGGATCATCCGGCCGACGTGTCCGGGGTCTCGGTTCGCTGGCACGATCCACCACCGGGCGTCGAGCCGGGCTCGCGAGCCTCGGCAACGGCCGCCCACAGGTCGGTCGCAGTCATCGGGCCGAGAAAGGTGGCCACGGCGACACCGTCGGCGTCCGCCACCACGGTGGTCGGCACGGCGTCGATCGAGTACCGCTCGTGCACGTCCCGACCTGCGGCGTACTCGACCTCGACCACGGCGACGTCGTCGCTGTCGAGGACCCGCGCCTTGTCGAGCACGCTGTGACACACCGAACAGGTCGCCGAGGTGAACACGGCGACCAGCCAGGGGGTGTCGGGGCGATCGAAGTCCTGGCGGTCGAGTTGCGTCGGCACGGTGTAGCGACGCTGGGTCGGGGCGTCGGGGGTCCGGCGTCGACGGGCCACGACCGCCACCACGGCCACGACCGCCACGATCACGAGCGCGACGAGCAGACGTTCCACGGCGGTGCAGGCTACCGAGCCTCAGCGAGGTGCGAAGGGCAGCGCCCACGACCCGGATCGGCCCTCGCGCCCCGTTCCGCGCGACAGCGAACGTTCGACGAAGACGCGGGTCGACGAGTCGACGATCAGTTCGCGGTTCAGCACGTCGGGGTCGACGAGGTCGATCGTGAGCACACCGCCCGGAGCGATCGGGACGTCGGTCAGACTCGGCACCGCCGTCGGTCCGGCGGGCCCGACCGCCTGCACGGTGATCGCCCCCTCGACGTTGTCGACGTTGTAGACCACGAGCGCTGCGGGTGTCGGTTCGGCGGGTCCGATACCGATGTGCCACCGCGACGCCACGTAGCCGTCCTCGCGGGGTGGGGCGCCCATCACCACCGACGTCGACACCGAATCGCCGGCGGGCCGGGTGATGATCCGCTCCACCACCACCGACGGCTGGGCGAGGGTCGAGAACACCGACGCATGGCGGCCCGCAGGCAAGGGAGCACCCTCGGCCGCTTCCGCCGGGTCGAAGATGACGACCTGATTGGCCGGAACGTCGATCGGTGGCGAATCGCCGTAGGTCGAGTCGAGCGGGAGCCCGAGGAACACCGCATCGACCTGCACATCGGTGTCGGTCGGGTTGTAGATCGCAAACGTCTCGGTGACGCCGTCGGCAACCTCGCCATCGGCGAACCAGAACTGATCGCGCAGCGCCGGCGCCGCGAGCGTGACGCCGTAGCCGAGGCGTCCCCCACCCAGATAGTGCTGCGCACGTGCCGCCACGAGGCGACCCCGCTGGGCCTCGACCGCGACGGCGATCACCGGTTCGTCGCGGGCGCCGAGTTCGGCGATCGGGATCAACCGGACCGACCGGGGCGGCACGGTGAAGCCCTGGAACGCCGCGGGGGTGGATTCACCGGCGAGCGTGGCGAAGCGGAGGTTGACGCTGGCGGTGTCGTCGTAGGGGTTGGTGAGGATCAGCGTCTCGACACTGCCGTCGACGGTGAACCCATCGGCGAAGTACCACTCGTCGGAGGTGTCATTGGCGCACGCCGCCACCGAATCGCCCGCCGGATGGAGCGCTCGCTGTTCGACGAACCCCGATCCACCCTCGATCTCGACGACGACGCTGGCGAACGGCGCGGTCACGAATGCGTCGACGTCGATGGTGGTGCGCGACCACGGCTCGACGACGAGCGGCTGCTCGGTCGCGACACCGTCGGGAGTGAGCACGCTGAATCGGCCGACCAGTTGCTCGTCCTCACGGTTGGCGACGACCACCTCGCCGCCCACGCCCTCCTCACCGCTCGCCGGAACCCCGGGGCAGAACCAGCTCCCGGTGAGCGCCTCGCTGTCGGTGACCGACGGCATCCAGGCGCCGGCCGGCGCGGTGAAGAATGCGTCCGGTTGCACGACGTCGTCACGGCCGACCGCGACGATGCCGGCCAGGCTCGCCGACACCACGACCACGGCGGGAATCGCCCGGCGGATCACGAGCCGACCTCGTTCCGATCGACGAGCCGATCACCGTCGGGATCGTCATCACCATCGGGATCGCCGTCACCGTCGGGATCGCCGCCACCGTCGGGATCGCCGCCGCCGTCGGGATCACCGTCACCGTCGGGATCACCGTCACCGTCGTGGAGTGGATCGACTGGCGGTTCTGCGGTGAGGTCGATCAGCGTCTCGTCGCTCGTCGCGATGCCGGCACGCCTCGACACGGGCAGCTGGATCCTCGAGACGACCACGAGCGCCACGATCCAGAACAGCGACTGCAGGGTCACCAACAGCAGGCGGTAGGCCGGGGAGTCGTACCGGAGTTGGGCGGTGCCTGCGACGGCGACGTCGAACGCCGTGGTCTCGCCGAAGGCCCGCCGAGCGGGGATCGACTCCCCGTCGACCGCCAACGACCAGTTGTCGTCGAACGGCACGGCGAGATGGACGACGCCCGGGGTCACCTCGTCGACGAACGTGTCGAACTGGTCGAGGCCGGGGAACAGCGCGACAGGGTCGCCGAGGTCGGCACGCACCAACACGTCGGAGCCTGCAGCGGACGTCGCTTCGGCCGCTGCGCCCTCGAGCAGCGCCGCCGTCGGGAGCCACGCCCGGTTCTCGAACACCTCGATGGTCGGCAGGCGCGGCTCGCGTGCGACCAGGTCGAGCTGATCCTCCAGCGACGGCACGAGTCCGACGGGAAGCGGGAGCGGGTCGTTCACCGTCGACACCACGCCGTCGAACTCCGGCACGACGATGTAGCGGATACCGAGCGGCGAGAGCAGCCTGCCGGCGCGCAGCGTGGAGGACGCCGCCATCTCGTCGAGCGCCGTCGTGACGAGGTCGGCCGCGCTGTTCGGCGGCGGCGCCCAACGATCGCGCGCGTCGAGGGGATCGTCGCCGATGATCGCCCACGACACGCCGTCGCGGTACTCGGTGGACGGGACCGGGAGCACGCGGGCATCGCCGATCAGCAACACGTTGTAGCCGCCGGAGGCGTCGGGGGTGGGCAAGGACGCATCGACGAGGCGGGCCAGTGGGGTCGAAGGCGTCTGGAACGACCCATCGGCCAGCGCGGCCACTCCGGGGACGATGCCGACCACGACGGCGACACTGGCGAGGATGCCCAGCGGCTGTTTCCACCCGAACGACGCATCGCGGACGTCGAGATCGAACGCTGCGAGGGCTGCCGCGGCGGCGATCGCCGTGCCGAGCGCGACCGGCACGAGCAGCACGCCGGCCTGCGGGGCCGCGAACGGCAGTTCGCCGCGATCGCCGAGCACGGCCAGGGCGCCGAAGACGACGACGAGCAGGCCGGCACGAACGGCCCAGGTGAGGCGCCAGGCACGCGCCATCAGCAGCGCCGCGATGACCGGCAGGTACAGCGCCAACGAGAGCGCAGCGAAGTCGGTCCGGCCGATCTCGAACGACGCCAACGGCACCAGCCCGAGGCCGGGATCGCCGATCGGGGATGCGCCGACCAGGTCCTCCCACGACCAGGTGACGAGCCACGGCAGGTTCAAGGCAGCGGCGACAGCAGTTGCAGCCAGGCCCGTGACGAAGAACCACATCGCCGTCGTCGACGACGCCCTGGCGAGCAGGGTGCCGAGCGCGAGCACCGCGCCCAGGGCCACAGCGAGCGGCAGGCTGACCGGGGCGAACGCCGCAGCGATCGCGAGGACGATGCCGAGCACCACGATCCGACGCACCCGTTCGAGCACAGAGAGATCGACCAACCCGTCCGCCACGTCGAGATCGGCGACGCGTGGGTCGGCGGTCGCAAGCCCGGCGGCGCGTCCCGACAGGTGCACGAACCAGGGGACGAATGCGTACACCACGAGGACGGTCAGACGCCCCGACGACATCGATCCGCTGACGAGCGGCGTGGCGGCGTACACGAGCAGCGCAGCCACTTGCGCCCTCGTCGACGGGAACACGGTCGCCAGCTTCCACGCACCGGCAGCACCGACGACGACCAGTCCCAGGACGAACAGGGTCTGCAACATGCCCATGTGGAACAACGTGAGTACGGAGAGGCCCGACAGCGTGGCCCAGCCGGTCGGGTTCGCCGAGGTCGCGCCCGCGCCGTCGGGATTCCATCCGGACATGTACGTGTCGAGCAACAGCCGCGGGCTCGAGGGGAACGGAAGGAATTCACCGACCGGGGGGATTCCCCCCTCGAAGAACGAGCGGGCGCCGATGACGACACCGACGATGACGGCGATCCAGGCGAGGACCGGTGCCGTCGTGCTCTGACGCCAGCGACGGACCTGAGTACCGGACCCGACGTAGGTCGCCGTCTCCCGGCTGCGCAGATAGGAGTTGAGACGTGCGCTTCCCCGTTCCTGGAGGCTGTAGACCTCGCGCTCGGGGACCAGCCGGCACGGCTTGATCTCCCGACGACGCGCCAGCAGCGTCGGCGTGCGTGGCACGAGGCCGACCAGTGCGCCGAGCGATGCCCACGCCTGCCCGAACCGGCCCGTGAACAGGCCGACGACCAGCTCGGTGAGCGTCAGCATCACCATCTCGAACGACCGCAACGGCAGTCGAGCTGCGCCGGTGAGCGTGGCGACCGACCGCATGCGGTGGCGCGCCTGCAATCGGCCGTGCCGGAGGTCGGGACGACGCTCCGCGAGACGAGACCGGTGACGCACACGGGCCGACGGCGCGACGACGACGCGAGCGCCGCTGTGGTGGACGCGCCAACAGAACTCGACGTCCTCGCCGTGGAAGTCGATCGCCGGATCGAATCCTCCGAGCGTGCGGAACAGGTCGGCGCGGACGAGAAAGCACGCGGACGGGAGGACGAAGACGTCGCGAACACCGTCGTGTTGCTCCTGATCGGCCTCGCCGGGCTCGACCACCGGATCGATCTCGCCGAAGCGATCCATCCCGAGACCGACGACCTGGAGCACGGCCGGATCGTCCCAGTCGACGTACTTCGGGCCGACCGCTCCGGCATTCGACCGGTAGAGCTCCTCGACCATCAGCCGGAGTGCATCGGGATCGGGGGCGATGTCGTCGTGACAGATGAGGAACATCCCGTTGTCGCCTTCGACCAGCCGCAGGACCTCGTTCGCCGTCGCTGCGAAACCGGCATTGGTGCCGAGCGTTCGGACGAACGCCTGCGGCAACTGCGCGTGGATCCGCTCCTCGAGGCCCGGATCCGATTCCTCTCCGGTGACGAGGAACAGCGTGCGGAGATTCGGGTAGTCCTGAGCCGCCAGCGCAGCGAGGCTGGTGTCGAACCATGGCCCGGGATCGTGGACGACGACGACCGCAACGACAGGCGGGGCTTGTTGGGTCTCCGGTTCCACGATGGAGCGAGGCTAGCGACACCAATCGGTAACCTTCCGTCATGGCGTTCTGGACCCGACTCGACCCCACCAGCGTCGATCTGACCGACTTCGACGTCGCCGACCTCGTCCGGACCACCGTCGATGCCACCGGAGCGGTGCGCGACCGCACCGTCGAACTCGCCAAGGATGCGACCTATGTCACCGTCGGCCTGGGGCTGTTGGGTTTCCAGCGTGCGCAGGTACGCCGACGCGAGATCGAGCGAACACTTCGCCGCTGACACCTCGCCGCTGACACCTCGTCGACGCTCCCTGACCGGTGCCTCGGGCGACAATCCCGCCGGCGATATCATCGGTTCCTCGTGTCGTCGACCCCCACCAGCGCGCAGGCGCGCCTCCCCGTGCCCGAGGGCACGATCCCCGTCGGGATCTCGTTGCTGATCGCCGGATTCGCGACCTACGCGTTCTTCAAGGTCGGCACCGTGGCCGTCGGCGGCGCGGACGCGTTCGCACCGATCGCCTCGATGTGGTTCGCCGTGTTCGCGTTGGCACCCGGCTTCTTCCTGCCGCTCGAACAGGAACTCGGCCGAGCGCTCTCCCACCGGCGAGCGATCGGAGAGGGCGGACGTCCAGTCGTCCGCAAGGTCGTCGGACTCGGCGGCCTCCTGGTCGCGGTCGTCACGCTGTGCATCCTGGTGCTCAGCCCGCTCATCGCCACGTCGTACTTCGACGGCGACTGGTTCATGGTCGTGGCGCTGATCGCCGCCTTCGCCGCCTACGCGCCGGCGCACATGGCGCGCGGCGTGTGTTCCGGCAGCGGCCGGTTCCGCGAGTACGCCGTGATCATGGGGTCAGACGGGATCGTGCGGATCGTGCTGTGCGTCGCGCTCGCCGTCGTCGGGGTGACCGCAGTCGGGGCCTACGGCATGGCCATCGCCATCTCGCCGCTGTTCGCCGTCGCCTACGTGTACCAGCGACAAGGTCTGCGCACCGATCCGGGTCCGCCCGCCGAACTGCGCGAGGTCACGCCGAACCTCGGTTGGCTGTTGATCGGTTCGGTCTGCGCGGCGACGCTGTTGAACGCCGGCCCGATCGCCGCGAGCCTGCTCGCTCCGGCCGGCTCCGACGAACTGATCACGGCGTTCTCCTATGGCGTGCTGTTGTCACGGATCCCGCTGTTCCTCTTCCAGGCCGTCCAGGCAGCACTGTTGCCTCGACTGAGCCAACAGGCGGCGCGGGGGGAGTTCGGCGAGTTCCGCTCCGGGCTGTGGCGCCTGATGGTGGTGGTGCTCGGCGTCGGGCTGCTGGGCACGATCGGGGCCTTCGTCCTCGGCCCCTGGGCACTGCGCCTCGTGTACGACGTCGACCTCAGCGGACGCACGCTCGCGATGCTGTCGCTGAGCAGCGCGGTCTACATGCTCGCGCTGGCGACGGCGCAGGCGGTCATTGCGCTGCAGGGCCATGCGCTCGTCGCGCTCGGCTGGGTGGTCGGCGTCGTCACGTTCGTGCTCGGTACCTGGCTGTCGGGCGACGAGGTGTTCCGGCGCATCGAGATCGGCCTCGTCGTGTCGTCGATCGCCGCGCTGGTGGTGTTCTCGCTGGCACTGCACCACCGACTCCGCGTGGGCGCCGTGCCGAGCCAGGCCTCGATGATGGAAGCGATCACCGACATGCCGTTCGAGACCTGAACCCGGGTGTTCAGCCGGGGATGGGGATGCCGGCTTTGGTGGCTTCGCGTTGCAGGTCGTGGGCGACCATCATCTTGACCAACGCCGGGAAGTCCACTTCGGGTTCCCATCCCAGCTTCGTGCGTGCCTTGGTGGCATCACCGATCAAGAGATCGACCTCGGCGGGACGCAGGAACTTCGGATCCTGACGCACGTAGTCGGCCCAGTTGTCGATCCCGACCTCGGCGAACGACTGCTGCACGAGGTCCTCGATCGAATGGGTCTGCCCGGTCGCCAACACGTAGTCATCGGGTGTGTCCTGCTGGAGCATCATCCACATGCCCTTCACGTAGTCACCCGCATAGCCCCAGTCACGCTTCGAATCGAGGTTCCCGAGCACGACCTCGTGCTGCAGCCCCAACTTGATCCGCGCCACCGCGTTGGTCACCTTGCGCGTCACGAACTCCAACCCCCGCCGCGGGCCCTCGTGGTTGAACAGGATCCCGGACGACGCATGCAGACCGTAGGACTCGCGGTAGTTCACCACGATGTCGTGGCCGAACACCTTCGCGCACCCGTACGGCGAACGCGGATGGAACGGCGTCAGCTCCGTCTGGGGTGTCTCGCGCACCTGACCGAACATCTCCGACGACGACGCCTGATAGAAGCGGATCGGGTTGTTCTGCGCACCGCCCACCATCCGCACCGCTTCCAACATCCGCAACACACCCAACCCGGTGATGTTCGCCGTCAACTCCGCCTGGCTGAAGCTCAGCGCCACGAAGCTGATCGCCCCCAGGTTGTACACCTCGTCGGGTTGACACGCCTCCATCGCCGCCACGATCGACGGCAGATCCGCCAGATCGCCACTGACCAACTCGACGAACGGCAGCTCCTGCTGCAACGCCTCCACCCGAGGGTTGTTCTGACCCTTCACCATCCCGAACACGTGATAGCCCTGACCATGCAGGAACTCCGCCAAATGCTGACCATCCTGGCCAGTGATACCGGTGACAAACGCTGTGGGCATAAGGGACACGAGTCTACGACCCCAACCGTCACTCCCGCCGCCGGGCCGCTCGCACCGCCGCTACGCGCGGCCGATACGCTCCGCGCCATCATGCAGACCGTGCACCACCGGGCGAACCGGTGTCACTGACCGTCGCCATCGACGCGGGGCCACTGCACGGTGCGCGCACGGGCATCGGCAATGCCGTCGACTGGACGATCGCTGCGCTCGACGAGCGCGACGACCTGACGCTGCGGCCCTACGTGACGAGCATGCGAGCCAAGGTGCGCCGACCGCAGCGACGGCTCCCGATTCCCGCTGCTGCGGCGCTGCGGGTCTGGGCGCACCGCTCCCCTCCAGTCGATCGCTGGCTGGGTCGGCCCGATCTCGTCCACGGCACGAACTACGTCGTCCCGCCGACGCAGTGTCCGCGTCTGGTGTCGGTGTACGACTGCTGGTTCCTCGACCATCCCATCGATGCCGTCGCCGACGTCCGGCGCGCCGGCGCGGTGCTGCGACGAGCGGTCGCCGACGGTGCCCACGTGGTCACCAGCTCGGATGCGACCACTCGCCGAGCAAGCGAGTTGCTCGCCACCGACCGGATCCACACCGTCCTGCTCGGCCCGCCGCCGCCGGTCGACGCTCCGGCCGATCCACCCGCCGGGTTGCCCGACCTGAGCAGCGCCCCGTTCGTCCTCGCGCTCGGCACGCTCGAACGACGGAAGAACCTTCCCACTCTCGTCGCGGCGTTCGCCCGGCTCGCTCGTGAGCACGGGAGTGTTCGCCTCGTCATGGCGGGTGCCGTCGGCAACGACGCCGGCGCCGTCGACCGCGCGATCGGGCGACTCGACGATGCGATCGCCGCACGGGTCATCCGCACCGGCACCGTCGACGGTGACACGAAACGGTGGCTCGTCGCGAACGCACGGGCGCTCGCCTATCCGTCGCTCGACGAGGGATTCGGGTTCCCGATTCTCGAGGCGCAACAGTTGGGCACGCCGGTCGTGGCGAGCACTGCGGGGTCGATCCCGCAGATCGCCGGCGCTGCAGCCCTGCTCAGCCCGCCCCATGACGCCGAGGCGCTCGCCGCCAACCTGTACTGGGTCGTGACCAACGACGACATGCACGCCAAGTTGATCCGCCGTGGGCACAACAACGTTGCCCGGTTCTCATGGGCGACGACGGCGTCGCAACTCCACGACCTCTACGTCGCGCTGACGGAGACGTCCACATGAGCGGTGACGGGCGCCGGACCGTGACCGTGCTGTCCGGGGGGGTCGGCGCAGCGCGGCTGCTCGCCGGCATCGTCGACGCCGGTCGCCACGGCATGGTCGACGCAGCGGTCACTGCGGTGGTGAACACCGCCGACGACTGCGTGCTCCACGGACTGGCCATCTCGCCCGATCTCGACACGGTCACCTACACGCTCGCCGGAGCGATCGATCCCGGTCGAGGGTGGGGACTCGTCGACGAGACCTGGCAGACGATGGCTGCGCTGGAACGCTACGAGGCGATCCGGCCCGAAGGGTCGACGGCGGCGCCGCGCTGGTTCAACCTCGGCGACCGCGATCTCGCCACCCACTTCTATCGCACCGCCCGTCTCGCCGAGGGGGCCACGTTGACCGAGGTGACCGACGAGATCCGTCGGGCCTGGGGGGTCCCGATCGGCATCGTGCCGATGTCCGACGACCGCATCCAGACGATCGTCACCGTCGTCGCGGACGACGGCACGCTCACCGACGTCGCCTTCCAGGACTACTTCGTCCGGCTCCGACACGGAGTTCCGGTCAGCTCGGTCCGCTTCGATGGAACCGCCACGCTCTCGTCGTCGGCACACGATGCCATCGACACGGCCGACGTCGTGGTCATCGCCCCCTCGAACCCGATCGTGTCGATCGGTCCGATCCGCTCGCTTCCGGGCGTCGACGCCCTCCTCGAACGGCGGCGGGAGCACGTCGTCGCCGTCTCACCGATCGTCGGCGGGGCCGCCCTCAAGGGGCCCGCCGACCGCATGCTCATCGAGCTCGGCCATCAGCCATCGGTGGTCGGCGTCGCCGAGCTCTACGCCCCGATCGCCGCTGCGCTCGTGATCGATCCGGTCGATGCACACCTCGCAGCCGACGTGGAGGCGGCCGGACTCCGATGCGTCATCACCCCGTCGGTGATGGCCACCCCTGGTGTCGCTCGGGAACTGGCCACGGCAACGATCGACGCGATCGGCTGATCGGGCTCAGGCTTCGGCCACGAGCCGCCGAAGCCCGTCGTCGAGTTCGGTCCACGGCGACCAGGCCAGGTGGATCCGGGCCCGCACGGGCGAGATCGCGAAACGCGCCAGTTCGTCGGGCCGCTGCGGTCGATGGACCGGTTCGAGCAGTTCGGCGCCGTCGACGAGGGGTGCGAGCCGTTGCCACAACTCCCCGATCGAGGTCTGGACGCCGGTACCGACGTTCACCACGAGTCCGCCGCCGTGATCGAGCGCTTTGGCGAGCGCGTCGACGGCGTCGTCGACGAACAGCAGGTCGCGGGTCTGCCGGCCGTCGCCGTCGATCGACGGCGCGGTGCGAGTCCGCGCGGCCCCGAGAAATGCTGCGACGACACCACCGTCGACGCGCTGGCGCGGGCCGTAGACGGTCGACACTGCGAGCACCGTGAACTCGATCGCGTCGAGGTCGCGGTGTGTCACGAGCAGGTCGATGATCGCTCGACTGACGACACCGCGCACCCCGCGCGGCACCAACTGTGACGTCTCGCCCTCCTTCAGCGGCAGCGAGCGCGACGACGGGTGACCATGGAGGGTGGTGGCGGGAAGGGCCACGACGACCTTGGCCACGCCGTGGCGACGGGCGGACTCCAGGGTGGTCAGTGCGAGGCCGAAGGCACGGGCGTGATCGTGCCCCGTGGCGGCGGACGACGGGATCGGTGCGAGCAGGTACACGACGTCGGGGCGTCGCATGCCGATCAGCGTGTCGGTGTCGCTCGAGTTGGCATCGAGATGGTGGATCTTGAGTGCTCCACCGCTGGCACGTGCGTCCGCGAGATTGGCGAGCGAACCGACCGAGAGGTCGTCGATCACGTCGACCGTGTGGTCCTCCGAGAGCAACCGGTCGACGAGGTGGGAGCCGATGAAACCGGCCCCACCGATGACGACGACGTTCACGGTGTCGGCGGGATCGCGGCGTCGCTCACGCTCTCGCCGTCGGCGACCGCGCCATCGGCCCCGATCATGCAGTCGGACACGCACGAGCCCACGCCGATGCTGCCCATCACGAGTGAGCGTTCGACGACCGCCCCGGTGCCGACCCGGGCGTGCGGGAGCAGGACCGAGTCGGTCACGACAGCACCGGACTGGACGATGGCATGATCGCCGATGATGCTGTTGCTGATCGTGGCATCGACCGCCACCTCGGCGGATCGTGCGATCGGCTCGGCGTGCTCGGCCACGCGAGCGCCGTCGAGCAGATCGAGGTTCGCGGCCCGATACAGCTCGGGACGTCCCGCGTCGATCCAGTAGTCGTCGGTCGACATCCCGTAGATGGTTCCGGCGGCGACGAGACGGGGGAACGTGTCACGCTCGACCGACACACGCTCACCCGGCGCGATCAGGTCGAGGACGCCGGGTTCGAACACGTAGGTGCCGGCGTTGATCAGGTTGCTGGGCTCCGTGCCGGGGGCAGGCTTCTCGACGAATGCCCGCACCCGCCCGTCCTCGGCGAGCTCGACGACGCCGAACGCCGATGGATCCTCGACCCCGATCAGGTGGAGGGTCGCCTCCGCTCCGAAGCGGCGATGAGCCGCCACGAGCGAAGCGACGTCGAGGTCGGTCATCACGTCACCGTTGGCGACGACGAAGGTGTCGTCGATGCCGGCAGCATCGGCGGCGAACCGGATCGCGCCGGCGGTGTCGAGCGGCTCGGGTTCGACGGCATAGGTCAACGTGACGTCACCGCAGCGACCGTCCGGGAAGGCCTCCATGAACGGTTCGGGCTGGAAGCCGAGTGCGAGCACCACCTCGGTGACGCCCCCGCGTGCCAGTCGCCCCACCAGCCGAGCGATCATCGGCTCGTGCCCCACCGGGAGCATCGGCTTCGGCGTGCTCAGCGTGAGCGGACGCAACCGTGTACCGAAGCCGCCGACGAGGACGACCGCGCGCATCAGCCCTCCGTGTTCGACGGCACGTCGGCCGGCACCGACTCCGGCGCGGAATCGCCGGCCAACGTCGACTGGGTCACGTCTGCCGGGGTGAGCTGGCCGCTGTCGATCGCTCCGAGCTCGGGGAGATCGGGCGCCCACGGCGGCATGCTGACATCGGTGTCGTCGGGCACGAATGCGATCGCGATCACCATCTGGTCCTGGTCGAGGCGGATGTTGTTGAAGTCCGCGATGTAGGTGGTGCCGTCGTCGGTGTCGGAGAAGTTGTCCCACACGACCACCTTGAGCTCGGCGTCCTCCTCGGAGCCGTCGATGGTGCAGGTGGTCTCGCCGTCCTCGAAGACGCCGGTCTCCTGCTGGTACGGCAGGCCGGCGCGCTGGTTCTCGGGGAAGGTGAGCTTGCTGTTGGTCAGTTCGACGCCGTAGGTGTCGAGGAACACACCGAGCGTGGCGTTGCTCCCGACGGCGGCGTCGGAGAACGGGTGCCAGTGGATCAGCCCGTCGTCGTGGCTGTGGATGCCGGACCGGGCGAAGTCGGTGTTCAGGAAGCCGGCATCGTCGCGCTCTTCTGCGTCGCCGCTCAGCTGGAACCAGGTGTCGCAGAGATAGAAGCCGTAGGCGTGGTGCCAGTGGTCGGATTGTGTCGGTGCGGACGCGTCGACGGTCGGGCGGCTCTGACGGGCGTAGACGACCAGCGCGAGGCCGAGGACGACCACGACTGCCACGACCATCGGGAACAAGGTGCCCCCTTGGAAGCGGACTTTCTTGCCCTGACCGGACTTGGCCAGCTTGGCGGCCTTCTTGGTGGATGACGAGGAGGGTGCCACGAGGATCAGAGGTTATCGGCGGAGGGAGACCTTCGGGGGTCGGGCCCCGCACGGTCGGTGCCCGACCGGAGCACGGTCGGGTCCGGCTCGCGCATGGTCAGAGGCCAGCGAGCAGGGCGTCGTAGGCAGCGCCGACCGCTCGCGGCGACGCCTCGCGCACCACCCAGGCGCGACCACGCTCACCCATCCGGTTGCGGAGGTCCGGATCGTCGAGGAGCCGTCGAAGACCTCCGACGAACGCGGACACGTCATCGGGGGCCACAGCCAGGCCACCGCCCGACTCCGCGAGGATCTTCGGGACTGCCGTGTCGGGATCGATCGCTGCCACGACCGGGCGACCGGCCGCCATGATCGAGTACGTCTTCGACGGCACGCTCACACGACCGAGACCCGCACGCAACGGGACCACGTGGATGTCGCCCGTGGCGAGCAGCTCCGCCAGGCGTGAGGGCGCGATGTACCCGGCGAACCGCACATTGGCACGCCCGACCGCGGATGCCTGGAGTGCGTCCTTCGCCGCACCGTCGCCGTTGATCAGGAACGTCACGTCCGGGAGTGCTTCCGCGGCCGCCACCACCAGATCGAGCGACTGGGAGAACCCGACATTTCCCGCGTAGAGCACCACCGGCCCGTCGCCGAGGCCGAGTTCACGCCGGTGGTCGGTCAGCCGGTCCATCGGCACGATCGCGTCGGTGTCGACGAAGTTCGGGATCACGTGGACCCGGTCGCGCCTGCCGGGGGACATCTTGGCCGCGACGTTGTCGCGAAGGTCGTCGGACAGCACGGTCACGGCATCCGCGGCGCGATAGCTGATCCGTTCGAGCCAGGATGCCGCCGCGATGATCCATCGGTTGCTGATCGCACCGGTCTCGATCGCGGCATCGGGGAACACGTCCTGGATGTTGAACACCATCGGAGCCCGCCGCAGCCGACTGACGAGCCACCCGGTCAATCCGAGCGTGAGCGGTGGCGACATCGCGATCACGGCGCCGATGCGCCGACGCCGGCCACCGACCCCGAGGCACTGGGCTCCGGCCAGCAACGAGTAGGCGATGAAACCGAGCGCCCGGCGGACGAGGTTGGTCTTGTCGTCGCCGGGAAACGGATGCACCCGGGTGACCGAACCCCACGGGGTCACCTCCCGGCGGACCAGCTTCCCGTCCCATCCCTCTTCGATCCGGTGAGTGCGATACCAGGGCAACGACGTCACGACGTGGACCGTGTGGCCCCGCTCGACGAGTTCGGCGACGATGCGCGTCATCACGGTGCCGGTCGGCGCCGTGTCCGGCTCGAAGTGGGGACACAGCACGATCAGCGGGCGCTGCTCGTCCGCGTTGCGGCCCCGGGTCATCCTGCGTACTCGAGCGCTGCTCGATAGGCCTGGGCGAGACCCGCACCGGATCGCTGCGCCGTGAACATCTCGGCGCGACGCCGACCAGCAGCGCGCATCTCGACCGAGCGAGCCGCGACCACCTCCAGGGCGTCGGCCCACGCATCGTGGTCGAGCGGGAGCACGAGCCCGGCATCCCCGACCACCTCGGCGAGCGCCGGTTGGTCGGAACAGATCACCGGCGTTCCCAACGCCATCGCCTCGACGACCGGGGCGCCGAATCCTTCGTACTCGCTCGGGAACACGAGTGCGTCCGCCAGGGCGATCAGACCGTCGCGATGAGCATCGGGAACCCGACCCGGCCGGACCACCCGTCGGGCGAGGTCGAGACGATCGATCGCCGCCGTCACGTCGGCGTCGGCCGAGCCCGCCCCACCGAGGAGCACGAGGCGCAGATCGGGATCGGCCCAGTGGCGCGCCATCACGTCGAGCAGGAATCGGTGGCCCTTGTGCGGATGTGTGATGGCGGGGAACACGAGGACCGGTCCACTGCCGAGGCCGTAGTCGCGCCGCAGTTCGAACTCCGAGGGTGCGTCGGCGCCGAGGGCCGGTTCGACCCCGTGTGGCACCACGAGCACCCGGGCAGGGTCGGTGCCGTACGCGTCGATGACCGTGCGGCGCACGTACTCGGTCGGGACGGCGACGACGGCGGCACGACCGATGCTGCGGGGAATCGACCACGACAGGTACCGGAGCTTCGTGGCGCTCAGGTAGTCGGGGTGTGTGAGGTGCTGCAGGTCGTGGATGGTCAGGACGATCGGCCGGTGACCGCCCATCGGGGCGGTGCCGCCGCCGTGGTGGACGATGTCGGCGCCCCCCGTCCGTCGGCGGAGCCAGGTGTGCTCCGCGACGATCCGCCTCGGTCGTCGATCGCCGGAGATGCCGGCGGCCACCATCGGATACAGGTCGTGCAGTTCCGGGTGGGCGTCGACGAAGGCAGGCAGACAGTAGAGCGTCGGCAGGAACTGGGCCGGTTGCGTGGCCAGGCCGAGCAGCTGTCGGACGAGGTACTGCTCCGAGCCCCCGACGTCGCCGGGAACGCACCAGAGCAGGTTGACCGCCACGTCGACGGCCGACATCCGCCGGGCATCGGTGTGCGGCGCGGTGGTCGTGTCGGCATCGATGGAGGCGGTCGGTTCGGTCATGGGACGAGCTCACGGTAGACGGCGAGCGTCCGATCGGCGGCGACCGTCCACGTGAGTTCGGCCGCTCGGCGACGACCCGGCGCGGCGAGTTCATCGCGCCGGTCGACCGCCTCGACGATGCCGACGGCGATGCTCTCCACGTCGAACGGATCGACGAGCACCGCAGCGTCACCGGCCACCTCCTCGGTCGAGGTCCCGGCGCTCGTCACCACCGCGGTGCCCTGTGCCATCGCTTCGGCGACGGGCAACCCGAAACCCTCTCGTTCGCTCGGGTACGCGAAGACCGTGGCCGCGGCGTACAGCGCGGCGAGATCGGCGGCGGGCACGAACCCGAGGAAGAGCGCGTCGCCGACGTCCGACACCCCGGTGTCGCCCCATCCAGCGGCTCCGGCGATGACGAGCGGCAGATCGACGTCGGGACGTTGCATGGCGGCGGTGAGCCGTCGCAGGTTCTTGCGCGGTTCGATCGTGCCGACGAAGAGGACGAACTCGCTCGGCAGCCGGTACCGCACCCTGATCCGTTCGACATCGGCCTCGGTGACGTCGACGAGGTCGACGCCGAGCGGCACGTGTCGCAGCGCGGCGGGGTCGAGGCCGGCGGCCTCGCACTCGCGCATCGTGGCGAGGCTGGAGCACAGCACGCGATCGGCCCGGCGAGCGATCGTCTCGAGCGAACGGCGCATGATGCGTGCTCCCTGGCGGGTGAACTGCGACGGTTCGTGGATGAACGCGAGGTCGTGGACCGTGACGACGAGCGGTGCAGCGGTCGCACACGGAATGAGCCCGGTGGCGTGGGCGACGTCGATCTCGCCGATGACCGACTCGACCTTCGGCCAGTTCAGGCGGATCCAGCTCTCGTACAGCAACGGTCGGGCGAGGGGCAGCATCGCCACGGCGCCCACGGGACGGAACTCGGGGATCGGGACGCCCGGGTGGCGGCCTGCGACCTGGTGGATCTCGACGTCGTCGGGGCGTCGAGCGAGTTCACGAGCGACGCGCAGCGCGGCGACCGCCGTGCCGCCGGGCGACGGGTGCCAGCACTGCTCGACGGTGTAGGCGACCTGCAGCGGCTGTCGGACGGCGCCCACAGCGGGTTCGGCAACGGGCTGGTCGGGCACCGTTCCATGATGCCGTGTCGACGCCGTCGCCGGACGCCATCGACCGACGACGCACTCCCATCAGGGATCGGGCCCCTAGCCTGATCCACGATGTCGTCGCCACCCACCAGCCACGATCCCGCCGACACCTGGGGCGGCCGCCGCGTCACCGTCACCGGCGGAGCCGGCTTTCTCGGTCGCCGCGTCGTCGCTCGACTGCACGACGCCGGCGCCACGGTGTCGGCTCCGCGCAGCAGCGAGTACGACCTGACCGTCCCCGGATCGGCGGAAGCGATGCTCGACGCGTTGCAGCCGTCGCTGGTGATCCATCTCGCGGCCGATGTCGGCGGGATCGGCTACAACCTCGACCATCCCGCTCGGCTCTACCTCGCCAACCTGTTGATGGGGACCCACGTGATCGAGGCGGCTCGGGCGGCCGACATCGACAAGACGGTGCTGGTGGGAACGGTGTGCTCGTACCCCAAGTTCACACCGGTCCCGTTCGCCGAGGACGATCTCTGGAACGGCTACCCGGAGGAGACGAACGCCCCGTACGGCATCGCCAAGAAGGCTCACCTGATCCATGCACAGGTCAACGAGCAGCAGTACGGCCAACGGTTCGCCTACCTGATCCCGACCAACCTCTACGGGCCGGGCGACAAGTTCCATCCGTCGGTGTCGCATGTCATTCCCGCCCTGATCAAGAAGTGTGTCGAGGCGAAGGAATCCGGTGCCGATCATGTCGAGGTGTGGGGTACCGGCGCGGCGAGCCGGGAGTACCTGTACGTCGACGACGCGGCCGATGCGATCGTTCGGGCCGCCGAGGTGCACGTCGGAGCGGATCCGATCAACCTCGGCGCCGATCGGGAGGTGACGATCCGCGAGACGGTCGAGACGATCGCCGGGCTCGTCGGCTTCGAGGGCGAGTTGCGGTGGGACGCGTCGAAGCCCGATGGTCAGCCACGTCGCGCGGTCGACGGCAGCCGCGCACGCGAGCTGCTCGGCTGGGTCCCCTCGATGGACTTCGAGACCGGCCTGCGAGCGACGATCGACTGGTATCTCGCCAACCGCGCCGACGCCGAACGCGACCCCCACTGACGCCGGCCGAACTCAACGCGCCGAGACGATGCCGGCCGCGACCGCGGGACGGCGGTAGGCCGTGGCGAGCGTGTCGACGGTCTCGTGGGCGTTGAGGCCGCTCGGGTTGGGAACGACGAAGAGCCGAGCGTCCTCGAAGCCGTCGGACTGCTCCCCCATCGCGGCCTTCGGAACGCCGAACGCGGTTCGGTACGCCGTGATGCCGGCGATCGCCACGACGGCCGGCCGGTGTTCGAGCACGAACGACCGCAGCACTTCGCCGCCCTCGCGCAGCTCCGCAGCGGTGAGCTCGGCCGCCTTCGCCGTCGCGCGGTGCACCACGTTGGTGATCCCGATGCCCCGTTCGATCAGGTGGCGGCGGTCGTCCTCGGTCATGCCGGCGCCACGATCGATCGGTCGCTCGATGATCCCGGCGGCGAGCAGCGCCGGGTAGAAGCGGTTCCCCGGATGGGCGAAGTGCGTCTGGGTCGCTGCGGTCCACAGACCCGGGTTGATCCCGACGAACAACAACCGCAGCCGCGGCCCCACCAGATCCGGCACCGTCGCACCGACATACGACTCCAGTTCGTCACGCGTGAACCCCACGACCCCGAAATATGCCTGGAATCGGTCGCCGAGCGGCCCGATTCCGGCAGTTTTCGGGGTCGTGGGAAGAGAGGTGGGGCGAAACGGGCGAAACGGGTCGATCTGGCTCAGGTGAGCTTGGCGACGAGTTCGACGAGCGGGGCGCGGAAATCGCGCAGCATCGGAAGGCCGGCGGCGCGCCACACGGCGTTGTCGAGCACGCTGTTGGCGGGTCGGGGCGCCGGACGGGGCGGATCGAGATCGGCGGTGGCGATCGGGCGGACGCGATCGGGGTCGTGACCGGCCGCAGCGAGGATTTCGCGCACGAACTCGAACCAGCTGACCGCTCCCTGGTTCGTCAGGTGATGGATGCCGGTCCGACGGTCGGCGGCGAGGCGATGCAGGGCCGGCGCGAGGTCGGCCGTGAACGTGGGGTGACCGCGCTGGTCGTCGACGAACGCCAACCCCTGATCGGGCGTCGATGCCAGACGCAGGACCAGCTCGACCATGTTGTGGCCGTGTTCGCCGCACAACCACGACGTGCGAGCCACTGCCGCAGCCGGACCGGCGGCGTGCTCCCCGGCGAGTTTGGAACGGCCGTACACCGACTGCGGGTTCGTCGGGTCGTCCTCCCGGTACGGACGCTCGAGGGTGCCGTCGAACACGTAGTCGGTGCTGACGTGCACGAGGTGCGCCCCCACGAGCTCGCAGGCGGCCGAGAGGTGGCCGACCGCGTCGGCATTGACGGCGAACGCGAGTGCTTCGTTCGTCTCGCACGCGTCGACCGCGGTGTACGCCGCGGCGTTGATCACCGCATCGGGCCGAACGCTGTCGAGGAGCTCTCCGACCGCCACCGCATCGGTGATGTCGAGCGCTGCTCGATCGACCCCGACCACGTCGTCGCCGAGCGACCGGGCGTGGTCGACGACGTCGACGCCGAGTTGTCCCGCGGCACCCGTGACGAGCAGCTTCACCGCGGCACTCTCAGAGCCCGGCCTTGGCCTTCAACGGCTCCCACCACTCCCGATTCGTCCGATACCACTCGACGGTGGAGGCGAGCGACTCGTCGAACGAACGCGAGAGCGACCAGCCGAGCGCGCTCACCTTGTCGATGTTCACCGAGTACCGGCGGTCGTGGCCGAGGCGGTCCTCGACGGGCCGGATGAACGACTCGTCGCGACCGGTCAGCTCGAGCAGGCGGTGCGTGAGGTCGACGTTGGTGACCTCGTTGCCGGCACCGATGTTGTAGATCTCACCGGGAACGCCTCGGTCCAGCACGAGCTGGGCGGCGATGTTGTGGTCCTCGACGTGGATCCAGTCGCGCACGTTGAGCCCGTCGCCGTAGAGCGGCACCTGCTTGCCGTCGAGCAGGTTCGTGGTGAACAGCGGGATCACCTTCTCGGGGAACTGATAGGGCCCGTAGTTGTTCGAGCAACGCGTCACCACGACCGGCAGACCGTAGGTCGAGAAGTACGAGAGTGCGATCAGATCGGAGCCCGCCTTCGCAGCGGAGTACGGCGAGCGCGGGGCCAGGATGTCGGTCTCCACCGAGGAGCCCTCCTCGACCGAGCCGTACACCTCGTCGGTCGAGATGTGCAGGAACTTGCCGATGCCCACGGTGTTGGCGACGTCGCACAACACGTTGGTTCCCGTGCAGTTGGTCCGTACGAACTTCGAGCCGTCCGCGATCGAGCGATCGACGTGGCTCTCGGCCGCGAAGTGCACCACGGCGTCGTGGCCGTCCATCGAGCGGGCGACATCGTCGGCGTCACAGATGTCGGCGTGGACGAACTCGGTCCGGGGGTCGTCGAGCACGTCGCGGATGCTCTCGAGGTTGCCTGCGTACGTGAGGGCGTCGTAGATCGTGACCGAGTGGTCGGTCGTCGCCAGCACGTGACGCACGTAGTTCGATCCGATGAAGCCGGCGGCGCCGGTGACGAACAGTTTCATGTGTGAGCTCCCTGGCTGAGTTCGGTGAACGTGAGGGCCGAACGGTCCTTCGCCGAGATCTGTGCCGAATTGTCGGGGTCGATCGGCAGCGGCCACCGATCGAGGACGAGCGGGTCGAGCGGGGTGAACGCCGAACCAGGCATCCCCGGTTCCCACTCGCGGTCGAAGCAGTAGGCGTACTGCGTGGCTGGGGCGAGCGCCTGGAAACCGTTGGCCACGCCACTCGGCACGAGGACCTGAACGCCGGGCTCGAGTTCGACCTCGTCGACCATCCCGAAGGTCGGCGAGCCGGGGCGAACGTCGACGTAGACGCCGTGGGCGCGCCCGTGGGCGACCGCAACGAGCTTGGTCATCTGCTCGGCGTGCATCCCGCGCACACCCCCGAGGTGCGTCACCGTGACATTGATCTGCTCGATCCGCCCGAACGACGCCCCGACACCGGCAAACGCCGACCGGCGGAACAGTTCGCGCACCGTCCCCCGCTCGTCGGTGACCTGCTTCATGGTGACGGTTACCAACCCGTCGATCGCGCCAGGTCGCGTCGTGAAATCGACGATCTTCATTCGACGTCGATCTGGCAGTGGTCGCCGACCATCAGCCGGATGGCGCGGGGCTTGCGCTTGGTGCGGGACACGACGGCATCGCTGCCGATCAGGCTGTCCTCGAGCCGCGGGATGTCGATCACCTGGCTGCGCTCCATCACGACCGAGTGCTCGATCTCGGAGTGACGGACCTCGCAGTCGGCTCCGATCGCGCTGAAGGGGCCGATGAAGCTGTCGATGATCTTGGTCCCGGGCCCGATCGCCACCGGCCCACGAATGGTCGAGTTGACGATCTCGGCACCTGCCTCGACCACGACCCGGCCGTCGATGAACGAGGCGTCGTCGACCGAGCCGTCGATTCTCGTGGCGATCGTCTCGAGGATGAGGCGGTTCGCCTCGAGCAATGGCGTGAGCTTGCCGGTGTCGATCCACCATCCGGTGAGGATCTCCATGCGCACACGCCGTCCGTGGTCGATCAGCCACTGGATGGCGTCGGTGATCTCCAACTCGCCGCGTTCCGACGGTTCGATCGAGGCGACCGCCTCGTGGATCTCCCGGTCGAACAGATAGACGCCGACGAGCGCCAGGTTCGACGGCGGATCGACGGGCTTCTCGACGAGGTGGACGACGTGGCCGTCGGCGTCGAGCGATGCGATCCCGAAGCGGTGCGGGTCGTCGACCTCCTTGAGCAGGATCTGCGCCGACGGCGGCTGCTCGGTGTCGCGGGCCGCAGTGAACGCCGCCACGAACGCTTCGAGGTCCTGTTCGAGCAGGTTGTCGCCGAGGTACATCACGAAGTCGTCGTCGCCGAGGAACTCCCTGGCGATCAGGACACAGTGCGCGAGACCGAGCGGTTCGTCCTGGGGGATGAACGTGATCTGGGCGCCGAACTGCGAGCCGTCGCCGAGGTCGGCCATCACCTCGTCGCGCGTGTCACCGACGATCACGCCGAGTTCGGTGATCCCGGCCGCCACCATCGAGCGGATCCCGTAGTGCAGGATCGGTGTGTTGGCCACGGGGACCAGCTGCTTGGCCCGGGTGTGGGTGATCGGCCGCAGCCGTGTGCCGGCACCGCCGGCGAGAATGAGCGCCTTCATGACGCGCCGCAGTGTAGGGCGCCGCAGCGGAGCCGTGCTGTTAGGGGCCGACCGGCGGGGGCGGCCCGAGCCCGCGGAAGTAGTCCAGGATCGGCTCGGCGCCGTCGCCGAGGACGAGGACGGCATTGCCGTTCTTCGTCACGCCGACGACCGGGAGCTGGTACTTGTTGAGGCCGGCCGAGAATGCCTTGCGGAGGGTGCCGGCAGCGCCGACCGGATCGAGGCCCGGATCCATGCGCACCGCCCCACTCGCGGCCGAGATCAGCTCCGACGCCATGAAGGGGTCGGACTGCAACTTGTCGATCGTGGCATTCGCCGTGAGCTGCAGGAAGTCCTGCTGGCGTTCGATCCGGCCGAGGTCGGAGGTCGGGTCGGTCCTCCAAGCGCCGTCGCGGAACTCCTCGTAGTACCGGCTGCGGGCGTACTGCAGCGCCTGGAGCCCGTCGAGTTGGTTGCACCCGGGTTGCTGGTCGAGGCCCGTGTTCTTGTCGCGCGTGGCGTACTCGAAGCACACCGTCGTGCCCCCGACGGCATCGATGAGGTCCTTGAAGCCGTTGAAGTCGATGTCGACGACGTGGTGGATCGGGATGCCGAGTTCCTGGGTGATCGTGGCGGCGAGCACGTCGGTGCCGTCGCTGTACGCCGAGTTGATCCGGCTCGCATCGTCGCTGCCTGCGATGTCGACCCAGAGATCGCGGGGCAGGCTGACGATCGACGCACCGTCGCCGTTCTCCTCCTGTCGAAGGATCATGATCGTGTCGGATCGACGACCCTGGACCTCGCTGGTGTCGCCGATCCCGCCGAAGTCGGGGTCGTTCGGGTCGGCGTTCTCACGGGTGTCGGAGCCGATCAACAGGTAGTTCTGAGCGGGCCCCACCTGCGGCGTGAGCGCCAGCTCGAGCCCATCGATCCGTTCGACGTCGGACGTCCGAGCGTTGGCAGCCGAGATGACACCGAACGCACCCGATCCCCCGACGGCCAGCGCGAACAGCAGCGCGAGGGGCGCGGAACTCAGCCGGCGCCGAGACGGAGGGGACATCACTGCAACGCTACTGGCGCCACTGCGGGCGCTGGTGGCAGCACCTCGGCCGGCACGCACTCACACCGGATTCACACGATGTGGTCGCCGTGGTCGCGGTCGCCGGGTCGGAGGTGGACGATGTCGCCGACGCCGTAGGACGTGATCGTTCCGTCGGACGCCTCGACCACGAGACGACCATCGTCGTCGAGATCGATGGCCGTGCCGAACGCGACGGCACCGCCTGGCAGTTCCACGCGCACGCGGCGACCGAGGGTCGAGAGCTCGGATCGATAGGCCGCAGCGACGTCCGCCGGCAGCTCGTCGAGCGCTGACAACACGAGGCGGAGCACGTCGGCCGGGGACCCGTCGACGTCGAGCGCTGCAGCACCCTCCGGCGCCCATCCCACGTTGAGCCCGAGACCGACGACGACGGCGTCGGCCGCCGACGCCCGCTGCGCGAGGATCCCGGCGAGTTTGCGACCGTCGACGAGCACGTCGTTCGGCCACTTGAGCGAGACGCCGAGGTCGGGCCGCATCGACCGGACCGCCGCGAGTGCGGCGAGACCGATGCGATGGGTGGCCTCCGACGGCGGTGACGGCACGGGGGCCACGGCGATCGACACCAGCAGGTTCGCTCCGCGAGGCGCATCCCACGGACGATCCAAGCGACCGCGGCCCGCGGTCTGATGATCGGCGAGCAACACGGTTCGATCGCCTGCGTCACCCGCTTCGACCAGTGCCAGCAGGTCGGCGTTCGTGCTGCCCGTCTCCGCGACATGACGCACGTCCCATCGGGTCGGCCACCCGCCGCGAGCGGGATCGTCGCCCCAGATGTCCCCGCGCGAGTCCACGGCCCCTACATTGGCACTCGTGCTCCAGAAGATCCTGATCGCCAACCGCGGCGAAATTGCTGTCCGTGTCATCCGCGCTGCCCGGGAAATGGGCATTCCGACGGTGGCGGTCTATTCCGAGCTGGACCGTGATTCGCTCCACGTCCGCCTCGCCGACGAGGCCTACGCGCTCGGCGGGCAGACCGCTGCCGAGAGCTACATCAACACCGACGTGATGCTCGATGTGATCAAGCGCAGCGGCGCCGACTCGGTGCATCCCGGGTACGGCTTCTTCTCCGAGAATGCCGACTTCGCTCGAGCGATCACCGAGATGGGCGTCGAGTTCATCGGCCCGCCTGCGAGCGCGATGGACGAGATGTCCGACAAGGTGTCGAGCCGTCTCGCGGCGATCCGCGGTGGCGCTCCGATCGTGCCGGGCACCACCGAGTTCGCCAAGGGCCCCGAGGAGATCAAGGCGTTCGGCAACGAGTTCGGTTGGCCGGTCTGCATCAAGGCCGCGTTCGGCGGCGGCGGCCGCGGCATGAAGGTCGTGCAGTCGGAGGCCGAGGTCGACGATGCGATGGCGAGTGCCCAGCGTGAGGCCAAGAGCTTCTTCGGGCGTGACGAGGTGTACGTCGAGCGGTACCTCACCTGGCCGCGCCACGTCGAGATCCAGCTGGTCGGCGACAAGCACGGCAACTGTGTCTGGATCTCGTCGCGTGACTGCTCGGCGCAGCGCCGCCACCAGAAGCTCGTCGAGGAGGCCCCGGCTCCCGATCTTCCCGACGGCGTCGAGGAAGCGATGGGCGAGGCCGCGGTCAAGGCGGCGAAGGCCGTCGGCTACTACGGCGCCGGCACCGTCGAGTTCATCTTCCAGGACGGCGAGTTCTTCTTCCTCGAGATGAACACCCGCCTCCAGGTCGAGCATCCGGTGAGCGAGATGATCACCGACATCGATCTCGTCGAGTGGCAGATCAGGGTCGCCGCCGGCGAGGAACTCCCGATGACCCAGGCCGAAGTGAACGCCGCCCGACGTGGCCACTCGATCGAGATCCGTATCAACGCCGAGGACGTCGCCGGGGGCAAGTTCCTGCCGTCGCCGGGCCCGATCACGAAGCTGCTCGCGCCGGACGGGTTCGGGGTGCGTTTCGATTCGGGCTACCACTCGGGCGACGAGATCAGTCAGTTCTACGACAACCTGGTCGGCAAACTGATCGTGTGGGGCCGCGACCGCGAGGTGGCGATCGCCCGCACGATCCGAGCACTCGACGAACTGGTCGTCGAAGGCGTTGCCACCACGATCCCGGCCGACCTCGCCATTCTCCGGCACCCGGACTTCGCTGCGGTCACGCACTCCACGAAGTGGGTCGAGGAGACACTCGACCTCACCGGCATCGGCGGCATGTCCGAATCGGCGTCGCCCGAGACCGACGGCGACGCCGAACCCCTCGTCAAGCGCTCGACGACCGTCGAGGTCAACGGCAAGCGCTTCGACGTCAACATGTGGGTTCCCGAGACTCCGGCCGTCGTGTCGGGCGGTGCCGCCCCGACCAAGACGAAGAAGAAGCACAGCTCTGCGAGCGGCGGCGGCGGTCTCGCTTCGGGCTCGGTCGAGGCGCCGATGCAGGGCACGATCGTGAAGCTGCTCGTCGAGGTCGGTCAGGCGGTCGAGGTCGGAACGGGCATCGTGGTGCTCGAGGCCATGAAGATGGAGAACCAGATCAACGCCGAGAAGGCGGGCACGGTCAAGGAGATCAAGGTCAACGCCGGGGACACGGTCGGCGGCGGCGACATCCTCGCCGTGATCGAGTGAATGAGACGTGGGGTCTGACCCCACGTCTCATTCGGCGGCTTCGGAGAGGGCCTCGCTGAGCGCTGGATGCACCAGGATGCTCTCGGCCAGGTCGGTGACGGTCAACCCGGCGGTGACGGCGACGGCGATCACCGAGATCAGCTCGGCCGCCTGACGTCCGACGATCGAGCCGCCGAGCACCTCACCGGTGGCCGGATCGGAGATGATCTTCACGAACCCCGTCGTGTCGTTGTTGATCATCGCCTTCGCCGTCGACGAGAACGGCACCTTGGTCACCCGGATCTTGCGGCCGGAACTGAAGGCCTCCGCCTCGGCGAGACCGACGTCGGCGATCTCCGGTTCGGTGAAGATGGCCGACGCGGCCTTGTCGTAGTCGAGGTGGCGGTGGCTGCGCGTGTGGCCACCCATGATGTGCTCGGCGACCTTGCGTCCCTGCATCGACGCCACCGACGACAGCGGCAGCTTGCCGCTGATGTCGCCCGCTGCGTAGATGTGGGGCACGTTGGTGACGCAGTGCTGGTTGATGCCGACGTAGCCCCACTCGTCGACGGCGACGCCGGCGGCGTCGAGTCCGACGTCTTCGGTGTTCGGGATCGAGCCGATGGCGAGCACGGCGTGGCTCGACGTGACCGAGCGTCCGTCGTCGGTGCGCACGATCACCTCGTCGTCGGACCGTTCGATCGATTCGGCCCGGGCCCCCATCACGAGCTTGACGCCGCGGCGCATGAACTCCTCCTCGAGGACCGCCGCGACCTCGGGGTCCTTGCCGGGCAGCACCTGTTGGCGGCTCACCACCAGGGTCACCTTCGAGCCGAACGAGGAGAACATGTGCACGAACTCGACGCCGGTGACGCCCGAGCCGATCACCGTCACGCTCTCCGGGAAGATCTTCGGCGGATAGCAGTCCCGGGTGGTCAGGATCCTGTCGCCGTCGGGTTGGCACCAGTCCGGGATCCGCGGTCGCGATCCGGTCGAGACGAGCGCAGCGTCGAACTCGACCGTCTCGACGCCTTCGGGGCCCTCGACGACGACCGTGTGCGGCCCCGTGAAACGGCCGGTGCCCCGAAGCATCCGCACACCCTGGCTGGTCAGCAGCTGCGCGGTGTTGTCACGCATCGTGTTCTCGATCGACTCGATGCGCTCGGTCAGTCCGCCGACGTCGACCGCAGTGTCGACCGTCGCCAGTCCCATCCCCCCGATCGCACGCGTCCGACTGATCGCCCTGCCGGTTGCGATCATCGACTTCGATGGAATGCAGTCCCACAGATGGGCGGCACCGCCCACGATGTCTCGCTCGACCATCGTCACCTGCGCACCGAGGCGGGCCGCCGTGGTCGCCGCGACATTGCCCGCCGGACCGCCTCCGATGATCACGAATCTGGTGCTCACGGGCCCCAGGCTATGCCGCAGCAACGTCAGTGGTCGCCGACGTACAGACCGTCGTCGGCGAACAGCGTCGCCCGTTCGGTCGGCTCGGTGGTCAACGGTGCGCTGGTCACGACGTTGGGACAGAATCTCGACGGATACGACAGCTGGTCACGGGGTTCGCCGACCCACTCGAAGTGCATCCCGTCGGGGGTGAGGTAGTTGCCACCCCAGGCGAACCCGTGCTTGCGGAAGATCTGGACGGTCTGACAGCCGCCGGGCCTGGTCGCGAAGTCCGGCGGAGCGCATCCCTGACAGGAACCGACGGTGTTGGTGTCGACGGCCATCCCCCACGAGTGCCGGGAGAGGAACCCGAGGGAACTGTCGGGCGTCAGTCGGTTGAACCGGGCCAGGAAACATCCGCCCGCCCTGTTCGCGTCGACGAAGTTGATGGTGCCCGTCAGCCCTCGGGCGGCGACCTCGTCCATGGCAGACTGCAGCGCGACCCGCACCGTCGAGTGGCATCCGGTCTGCAGGCTGAGCCCGCCGATGCCGCCCGTCGTGATGTACCGGCTGCGCCAGGCGTCGTCGAGGCTGACGGAGCCGTTGGCGTTGACACGGTAGGCGAATTCACCGAGCGCCGCCTTGGTCTGCGCCATCCCCATCGTGCTGTCCGGGTCGGCCGGGTCCCAACTCCTCCGGATCCGGATCGACGTCGACACCAGACCGTTGGCGGACATCGCCGCATCGATCGCGGCCCGCGACGGGAACCCCCACAGGACGGCGCGACTCAGGTTCGTGATGCCGAGTCGATCGGCAGCCGCTGGGACGATCAGGAGCTCGGTCCCACCGAGGACGTCGTCGTCGACCACGGCGGCGACGGTGATCGGCACGATCGCACCGGATCCGGAGACGAGATCCATCGTGTCGCCGGCCTGGGCGCCGCGGAGCCCGGCGGTCAGCGAGCCCATCACGGCCGTGTTCGGGCCCAGGAGGCCCGAGACGTCTCGGCCCATCGTGCGTGCGATCACGTCCGGCGGGAGCACGGTCGTGCCCATCGGGTAGGCGAAGCCCTGCTGCGGGATCTGCACGGGCGCAGAACCGCGCCGGAGTGCGACCATGCCCACGCTTGCGGCCCGCCCGAACGCAACGCTGGCGCCCGACGCCCGGGCGGCCGCCACCGCACGGTCGGCGACGTCCTGGCGCAGCGGACCCGAGTTGTAGATCGTGACGACCTCGGCGGCAAGGGGCGACGCCGGCTCCGCCTGGCGGGTGGCGACTGCGGGTCGGTCGATGCTCTCGGTGAGCGCAGCTGCGGCGCTCGCTGCGCCGATCGCGACGACGAGGAGGGCAGCCAGGCCGGTGACGGTTCGAACACGCACGGAGTGCAACTGTACGGGCTGTCGGTGCGCCGGCCACGGCAACCCTGCTGCCGTCGGCGCCACGAGCGCCCTGGCGAATCGAACGCGCACATCATGAGCCGGTTCGATACCGTCGGGGGACCGTGAGCCACGACAGCCCGACCGCCGACGATCCGATCGACCACCCGGACGCTGCCACCACCGACAGCGAGCCGTCCGGCAGCGGACTGGCCGCCGAGAAGGCGCGGCGACTCGCACAGATCGACACGATCCGATCCGAGGGCGGCACCCCCTATCCGTACCGCTTCGATCGGACACACACGATCGGCGAGATCCGTGAGCAGTGGGGACACCTCGACGCCGGCATCGAGACCGACGATGCCGTGATCGTGGCCGGCCGCATCATGCTCAAACGCGACTCGGGCAAGCTGGTGTTCGCGACGATCCGCGACCGATCCGGCGACGTGCAGCTGTTCATCTCCAAGGCGGTCGTCGGCGACGACGGATTCGCCCGGATCAAACAGCTCGACCTCGGCGACTGGGTCGGCGTGCACGGCACCGTGATGACCACCCGCAAAGGCGAGCTGTCGGTCAAGCCCGAGCGGGTCGAGTTGTTGGCCAAGGCGGTCCGTCCGATGCCGGACAAGTTCCACGGCCTCCACGACACCGACACGCGGTTCCGTCAGCGCTACGCGGATCTCATCGTCAACGACGAGGCGCGTCGGACGTTCGAGATCCGCCACGAGATCATCGCCAGCTTCCGGCGCACGTTGCACGAGCGTGGCTTCATCGAGGTCGAGACACCGGTCCTGCACGTCGAAGCGGGCGGCGCACATGCTCGGCCGTTCACGACCCAGCACCACACGCTCGACATGCAGATGTACCTGCGGATCGCGTTGGAACTCCACCTCAAGCGGTTGATCGTCGGCGGAATGGAGCGCGTGTTCGAGATCGGCCGCATCTTCCGCAACGAGGGCATCTCGACGCGACACAACCCCGAGTTCACGATGATGGAGCTCTATCAGGCGTTCGGTGACTGGAACGACGTGATGGACATCAGCGAGGTCCTGATCACGCAGGCGGCGCGTGACTCGATCGGCACCACGGTGATCACGATCCGCGATCAGGAGATCGACCTCGCCGAACCGTGGCCCCGGATCCGCATGGTCGATGCAGTCTCGGAACGCGCCGGGCGGGAGGTGCACCCGAGCCAGCCGATCGACGAGCTGCGCCGGCTGGCCGACGGTCACGGTGTCCGCTGGGAGCAGCGCTGGGGCGGCGGCAAACTCGTCGAGGAGTTGTTCGAAGCACTGTGCGAGGCCGACATCGTGCGCCCCACCTTCGTGACGGGGCATCCGACCGAGATCTCCCCGCTCGCCCGCGTCGACCGCAGCGACCCCTGGCTGACCGAGCGCTTCGAGATCTTCGTCGACTCGCGCGAGCTCGGCAACGGCTATTCCGAGCTGAACGACCCGGTCGAACAACGGCTCCGTTTCGAAGAGGAGCAGGCCGCCAAGGATGCCGGCGATCACGAAGCAGGCTCTGTCGACGAGGACTACATCCGTGCGCTCGAGTACGGCATGCCCCCCACCGGCGGACTCGGCATCGGCATGGACCGTGTTGCCATGCTGTTGGCCGGGGTCGACTCGATCAAGGAAGTGATCCTGTTCCCGACCCTCCGACACGAAGTGATGTGACGTCCGGTGTCGGACACCAGACGTCACATCGACGATTTGAAGGAAGCGCAATGACACGAATGGCATGGGGCGCAGGCCTCGCAACGATCGCCTCGGACGGCGCAGTGCTCGACACGTGGTTCCGATGGCTGGGTTGGGGCGAGTTCGGCGACGACGACTGCCCGACCGAGGAGATCGAGTCGCAGCTCGGCATGCGAGAGACGACCGATGACATTCGCCGGGTGACGATCCGGCCGGTCCGCCTCACGATCGACGTCGACGAGCCGCCGGCGTCCGCATCGGATGCCTACCTCCGTCTGCATCTTCTCTCGCACCGGCTCGCACCACCGCGCACGATCAACATGGACGGCACGTTCGGGGCGCTGAACAACGTCGCGTGGACGAGCATCGGTCCGGTCGCCGTGTCGGAGATCGACGACGTGCGCATGCGGCTGCGAACGGAGGGCCGCGTGATCTCGGTGCACGGCCTCGACAAGTTCCCGCGGATGACCGACTACGTGATCCCGGCGGGCGTCCGCATCGCCGATGCCGACCGCGTGCGCCTCGGCGCGCACCTCGCGGAGGGCACCACGGTGATGCACGAGGGGTTCTGCAACTTCAATGCGGGCACGCTCGGCGTGTCGATGGTCGAAGGGCGGATCTCCGCCGGTGTGGTGGTCGGCAACGGCAGCGACATCGGCGGCGGCGCGTCGATCCAGGGCACGCTGTCCGGCGGCGGGACCGAACAGATCACCATTGGTGAACGCTGCCTCCTGGGAGCGAATGCCGGCATCGGCATCAGCCTCGGTGACGACTGCGTGGTCGAGGCCGGCCTGTACGTCACGGCGAGCACGCCGGTCCTGACGCCGCACGGTGTGGTCAAGGCCCGCGAGCTGTCGGGCCAGGACCGGATGATGTTCATCCGCGACGGCCAGAGCGGCAAGGTCGTCGCCCGCGCCCGCCTCGGCAGCTGGGGCGCCCTCAACGACGAGCTCCACACCGGCCAGTAGTCAGCGGGACAACACGGGTCAGACCCGTGTTGTCCCTCGGGTAGCTTCGGGACGATGGGGAAGGCCGACGAGTTCGGGGCGCCGGTCGAGATCGACGCCGGGGCGCGGATCGTCACCATCACGAATCCCGACAAAGTGATGTTCCCGTCGGTCGGCTCCACGAAGGAGCCGCGCACGAAGCTCGATCTCGCCCGCTACTACCTCGCGGTGGGCGACGCGTTGATGCCGACCGTCCGCGATCGACCGGTGCTGTTGGAGCGCTACCCGAACGGTGTGCGCGAGAAGTCGTTCTTCCAGAAGCGGATCCCCGATTCCGCTCCCGACTGGCTCGAGACCACCACGGTCGAGACGATCAACGGCACGCCGTCGCGCGCGCTCGTGATCGCCGACCTCGCCCACGTGCTGTGGGCGGTCAACATGGGTGTGCTCGGTCTGCACGTGTGGCCGTTCCGGGCGTCGAATCCCGAGGACCACGACGAGATGCGCATCGACCTCGACCCCTCCCCCGGCGTCACCTTCGACATGGTCCGCGAGTCGGCGGGTCACGTTCGTGACCTCCTGGCCGAGTTGGGGATCATCGGATTCGCGAAGACGACCGGAAGCAAGGGGATCCACGTGTACGTGCGCGTCGAGCCCGGATGGGACTCGTTCGCCGTGCGCGGCGCCGTCGTCGCACTCGGCCGGGAGCTGGCGAAGCGACATCCGGACCTGATCACCGACAAGTGGTGGAAGGAGGAACGCGGCACCAGAGTGTTCGTCGACTTCAATCAGAACGCCCCGCACAAGAACATGTTCGGAGCGTGGGGCGCTCGGCCCCGTGTTGGCGCCCAGGTGTCGACCCCGTTCGGGTGGGACGAGCTCGGCTCGATCGACCCCGAGGCGATGACGATCGACACCGTGCCCGCCCGACTCGCCGAGCGTGGCGACCCGTGGGAGCTGATGGACGATGCCCCCTGTTCGATCGTCTCGCTCGTGGAGCGTTTCGCCGCCGATCTCGCCGACGGCATCCCCGACGCACCGTGGCCGCCGGTGTATCCCAAGATGCCGAACGAGGCGCCAAGGGTGCAGCCGAGCCGGGCACGTCGGACGCAGTGACCCGACTCACCGGCCATCGGACCTGCCCGCCGTCCAGGACACTGCCGCGCCACCGGTTCGAGCCGGCGGCTCGACGTCGAGCTCCGCGGTGCGGCCAACGGTGATCAGCCCGATCAGCACCAGCACGATGCCCACCCAACCGGCCGGCGAGATGTTCTCGTCGAGCACCACGACGGCCAGCAGGCTCGCCGTCAACGGTTCGGTGAGCACGAGCGTGACCGTCGTTGCCGTTGTCAGCCGATGGAGCCCGTAGCCGAACAGCACGTACGCGACACCGGTGGCGAGGATGCCGAGATGGGTCGCCATCGCCAGCCCGTCCGGTGAGGTCAGCCAGCCGTACGGTTCGCGGGAGGCGAGGACGACCACCACGATCGCGCCGACCGTGAACGGTGCAGCCAACGCAGCTGTCGGGACGAGCCCCGACTCCATCGTGACCTTCGACGTGATCGAGTACAGGGCGTAGCCGGCACCCGCCGCGAGTGCGAACGCCACACCGAGCGCGTCGACCTGCGAATCGCCCCCGGACTGAGCGACCACGAGCACCACGCCGCCGCCGACGGTGACCAGCGTGCCGATCAACCATCCGAGTGAGGGGCGTGTCGCTCGCCAGGCCCATTCGAGGGCCCCGGCGAAGAACGGCCCGCTGCCGATCCCGACGACCGTTCCGACCGCCACGCCGGTCCGATCGACGGCGGCGAAGAACGCCGGCGCATAGACGGCCACACCGAACCCGCCGATCACGATCGGCCTCCACATCGTCCGGAACGTCCGGAGGAGGTCGGCGAACGGTGGTCGCGACGGCGTGAGGCCGACCGCTCCCCACAGGACGATCGTGCCGACGGCGATGCGTGCAGCACCGACGCCGAGTGGTGTGGTCCCGTCCGGACCGAGTTCCTGGGCGGTGCCGGCGGTGCCGAAGAGCGCAGCCGCAGCGACGACGGCTCCGATCGGTCGAGCGGTTCCCGGCACCCCGGTTGTCTACCCGATTGCCGGTGCGCACCGGTCGTTCGCCCACCCCCGGCGACGGAATATTGTTGCGTGCGCAACCGTTTCACCGAGCATGTCCACCACACGGAACTCTCCGGTCATCGACGTGCGTCGGGCGTCGGACCGACCGCACACCAGGATCGGTTGGCTCGACTCGAAACACTCGTTCAGCTTCGGCCGCCACTACGACCCGTCGAACACCGGTCATGGTCTGCTGCTCGTCAACAACGACGACATCGTCAGCGGCGGCTCGGGCTTCGACACCCACCCCCACCGCGACATGGAGATCGTCACGTGGGTGCTGTCGGGCGAACTCGAACACAAGGACTCCGAACGCAACCGCGGGGTCCTCTATCCGGGCCTCGCGCAGCGGATGTCGGCCGGCACCGGGATCTGGCACTCGGAGATGAACAACTCGGGCAGCGACGACGTCCACTTCGTGCAGATGTGGGTGCCGCCGGACACCGAATCGATCGACCCGGGCTACGAGCAGCTCGACATCAACGCCGAACTCGACCGCGGCGGTCTCGTCCCGATCGCCTCGGGCAAGGGCCACGACGCCGCGATCACGATCCGCCAACGTGGCGCCGTGCTCTGGGGCGGCCGGCTCGGTGCCGGCGAGTCGGTGCTCGTCCCCGACGACCGGCACGTCCACGTGTTCGTCCCTCGTGGCTCGGCCGTCCTCGAGGGGGCCGGCGCGTTGTCCACCGGCGACGCCGTCCGCCTCACCGGCGCGGGCTCGCCAACGCTCACGGCCGGCGGCGACGGCGCCGAGGTGCTGATCTGGGCGACGGCGTGACATCCTGATCGCCATGGACCCGGATCGCACCGACTTCGACGGCTTCTCGGAGCTGGTCCGTTCGCGTCGCACCTCGATGATCGTCGACCAGCATCGAGAAGTGCCGCTCGACCTGGTCACCGAATTGTGCGGGCTCGCCACCTGGGCCCCCAACCACAAGAAGACGTGGCCGTGGCGCTTCGCTGTGTTCACGGGCGATGGCCGAGCAAGGCTCGGCGAGACCATGGCTGAGGAGATGGAGCGAGCCGGCTTCGGCGACGACACCAGACGCGCGAAGACCCGTGCGAAGTACCTCCGGACACCCGCGATCCTGGTGGTCGGTTGCGCACCACACGACGACGAGATGCTGCACAACGAGAACCGCGACGCCGTGGCCGCCGGCATCCAGAACCTGCTCCTCGGTGCGACGACGTTGGGCTTGGCCAGTTTCTGGTCGACGCCGGCACTCGAGCAGCCGCCGCGGGTGCTCGATCTCTGCGGCTTCGAGGCCGATGACCGCCTGGTCGGCATCATCTACCTCGGTTGGGCGGCGCAGCACTGCCCGGCGCCGGATCGGCCGCAGCTCCCGATCACCCACGTCACCGGCTGACCGTCTTCCCCGGAGCGCGCCCCTGACGTTTTCGTCACGCCGACGCCGAGCGGCGACAATGGCACGGTGACCACGACCGACGACCAGCGCCAGACGATCGTGACGCTCGATGTCGAGGGTGTCCTGGTGCCCGAGATCTGGATCGCCGTCGCCGAGCGCACGGGTGTCGACGGACTGCGCCGAACCACACGCGACGAGCCCGACTACGACGTGCTGATGCGCTACCGGCTCGATCTGCTCGCCGAACACGGCCTCACGATGTCGTTGATCGAGGACGTCATCGGCGGTCTCGAACCGCTCGACGGCGCCCGAACGTTCCTCGACGTACTCCGCGACGAGACCCAGGTGATCCTGCTGTCGGACACGTTCGAACAGTTCGCCCGCCCGCTGATGCGTCAGCTCGGACTGCCGACCGTGTTCTGCCATCGCCTCGTGGTGGAGGACGATCGCATCGTCGACTACCGGCTCCGTCAGCCCAACCAGAAACAGCACTCGGTCGAGGCGCTCCAGGAACTGAACTACCGGGTGATCGCGGCGGGCGACAGCTACAACGACACCACGATGCTCAGCGCTGCCGACCACGGCTACCTGTTCCGCGCGCCACCCAACGTGATCGCGGAGTTCCCACAGTTCCCGGCGCTCGATCGCTACGAAGATCTGCTCTCGGCGATCCGGTCACATCTCTGATCACGGGCAGCGAACGAACGCCCGCGTCGACAGCGGCCGGTCGGTCTAGGACGACTGCTCAGCCTGATCGACCCCGCGCAGCAGCACCAGGACCATCATCGCGATGACGACGAGGAGCACGCCGCTCACGTAGTACGACGCCCGCACCCCGTAGCGGTTGGCGAGGATGCCGCCGAGCAGGGCACCGACGGGCATGCCGAGGTACACGAGGAACCGGTAACTGGCGCCCACGCGTCCGAGCAGTTCGTTCGGGATCAGGCGCTGGCGCAGCGCCACCGTGAGGACGTTCCACACCATCACACAGGCGAGCGACACACCGGTGAGCAGACCGGCGGCGATCGGCGACGTGGTTCCCGCGACGAGCAGCATTGCGACGCCGGATCCGAGTACCGCCCCGGTCAACGTGACGTGCAACGGGAAGCGCCGGAACCTCGGCGCCACGAGCGACCCCACGATGCCGCCGATTGCTCCGGGGACGAGCAGCAGGCCGTAGCCGAACTCCGACAGGCCGAGTTCATCGCGTGCGTAGAGCACGAAGACGGCGTTCGCGATGAACGACGCGGTGCCGAGCCCGGTGGAGATCAGGGCCAGGGTCCGCAGCAGGCGGTGATCCCAGAGCCATCGGAATCCTTCGCCGACCTGCGATCGCATCGAGGTACCCCGTTGGGGCTCCACCCATGCCCGGTAACTCCCCGACATCAGCCCCATGACCAGCGCCGCACCGGCGAAGCTGAGCGCGTCGAGCCCGAACGGCGCAGCGACCGCCAGCCCGAACAGCAGACCACCGAGCGGCGGGCCCACCACGTCGTTCATCGCGAGTTCGGTCGACCCGAGACGCCCGACCGCTCGCTCGAGGTCCTTGCCGTCCACCGTGGAGGGGATCATCGCCATGCTGGACGAGTCGACCACCGCCTCGGCGGACGCCAGCAGCGCGGCAACAGCGAACAGGATCCAGATCGAGACCTGGTCGACGAGAACCACGGCGACGAGCGCGGACATCACGATTGCGCGGGCGATGTCGAGACGTATCCGCAGGACGCGACGGTCGTAGCGATCGGCCCACGCACCTCCCGGGAGGATGAACAGCAGCCACGGCAGCCGCTCGGCGACGGTGACGCCGGCGATGAGCCGTGGATCGTCGGTCACCGAGGTCGCCAACAGCGGCAGGGCCACCAACCGCAGCCCGTCGCCCAGGTTCGAGAGCGCGGTCGCTCCCCAGAGCAACCGGAAGTTGCGTGGCAGGCCCGGGCCGAAGCGGGAGCGCGGAACGTACGCCGCCGAGCGATCGCCGGCTGCTCGCACTTCGGGCGGCCGCTCGAGCTCACCGGTGTCCACACCCAGGGCTTCGAGGGCGGCGTCGATCTCGTCGATCGGCGTCGGGGGCGTCGACGGGCCCGCGCCCGTTTCGGAACTCGGTTCGGTCACGGGGTGTAGACGCCGAAGACCTCGCGAAGGGCGTCGCTGATCTCGCCGAGCGTGGCATCGGCGCGCAACGCGTCCTTCATGCTGTAGAGCAGGTTGTCCCCACCCTGCGCGGTGGCCTTCACCGCGGCCAGTGCCGACTCGACCGCGGCGGTGTCACGGTTGGCCTTGTACGCCTTCAACCGGGCGATCTGGTTGCCCTCGAGATCCGGGTCGATCGGGAACACCTTCGGTTCGGGTTCGTCGTCCATCGTGAACTTGTTGACGCCGACGATCACGCGCTGGTCGTCGTCGATCGACTTCGTGTACTCGTAGGCGGCCTGTTCGATCTCGTCCATCTGGAAGCCCGACTCGATCGCCGTGACCGCGCCACCCAACTCGTCGATGCGCTCGATGTAGTCCCAGGCGAGGCGTTCGACCTCGTCGGTGAGCGACTCGACGAAGTACGACCCGGCCAGCGGATCGGGCGTGTCGACGACTCCGGACTCGTATCCGATCACCTGCTGGGTACGCAGCGCCATGCGCGCCGCTTCCTCGGTCGGCAGGCTGAGCGCCTCGTCGTAGCCGTTGGTGTGCAGGCTCTGCGTGCCGCCCATCACCGCCGCGAGCGCTTGCAGCGTCACCCGCATGATGTTGTTCATCGGCTGCTGCGCCGTCAACGTCGAACCGCCGGTCTGGGTGTGGAAGCGCAGCATCGCCGACTTCGGATCCTTCGCGCCGAACCGCTCGGTCATGATCGTGTTCCACATGCGCCGGCTCGCGCGGAACTTGGCGACCTCCTCGAAGAAGTTGTTGTGCCCGTTCCAGAAGAAGCTGAGTCGCGGCGCGAAGTCGTCGACGTCGAGCCCGGCGTCGATCGCCGCCTGGACGTAGGCGATGGCGTTCGCGAGCGTGAAGGCGATCTCCTGCACGGCGGTCGAGCCCGCCTCGCGGATGTGGTAGCCGGAGATCGAGATCGTGTTCCAGTTCGGGACGTGCTCGCTGCAGTAGGCGAAGATGTCGGTGATGATGCGCATCGACGGTCGGGGCGGATACACGTAGGTGCCCCGGGCGATGTACTCCTTGAGCAGGTCGTTCTGAATCGTCCCGCCGATCCGATCACTCGACACGCCGTTCTCCTCGGCGACGAGTTCGTACATCAGCAGCAGGATCGCCGCCGTCGAGTTGATCGTCATCGACGTGGTGACCTTGTCGAGGGGCAGGTCCGCGAGCAGGAGCCGCATGTCCTCCATCGAGTCGATGGCCACCCCGACCTTGCCGACCTCGCCCTCGGCGCGACCGTGGTCCGAGTCGTAGCCCATCTGGGTCGGGAGATCGAAGGCACACGACAGCCCGGTCTGGCCGGCGTTCAGCAGGAACTTGAAGCGTTCGTTGGTGGCCTCGGCGTTGCCGAACCCCGAGTACTGACGCATCGTCCACAGCCGCCCGGTGTACATCGAGCCGTAGACGCCACGGGTGTACGGGGGCTTGCCGGGCGCTCCGAGCATCTCGGCGGGATCCCATCCGTCGAGGTCGGAGGCGTCGTAGAGCCGCTTGATCGGGATGCCCGAGTCGGTCTGCGGCAAGTCGGTTGCATCAGCCATGGCGCCGATCGTATTGCAGGTCCGGCGTCATCACCCGATCCCGTCGATGCGAGTCGCCCGCTGCCACGATGGGTCCACGAAACTGCATGTCGCCGGCCCGTTGTTCGCGCCGGCCGAACGTGACCAGCTCGATGCGCTCGCCGGTGGGGTACGGTGGTTCAACCCGCGACCAGGAGGTGTCCGAATGGGCTGGCTGAAGCGATGGTGGAACAGGATGCGCAATCTCAGCTCTGCGGGTGACTACCCCGGCGGCCACGGTGGCGGGTCGGGGGGTTCGACGTCGCAGGAGTTCGCCCGGATGGAGACGATCGCCCGACGAGACATGCCCGGCCCGACGAGCTCGTAACGGCCGGCACGTCAGGCGGCGGCGACGACGGCGATCTCCATCCGCCACTCCGGGCGGGCGAGCGCAGGCACGGTGACGAGGGTCGACGCGGCTCGGTGGTCGCCGAGCGCAGCGTCGCGGGCAGCCATCACCGGGCCGAGCTCTTCACCGACCACGACGTAGGTGGTGACCGAAACGAGGTCGTCGGTGGTCATCTCGGCCTCGCGGAGCATCGCGCCGATGTTCGTCCACACGATCGTCGCCTGGTCGGCCAGATCATCGGGGGTCGAACCGTCGGGTGCCACCGGCACCACACCCGACGTGTGCAGCCAGCGAGCAGCACCCTCGGTCACCACCGCGTGGGCATAGTTCGCTGCCGGTGCGGCGATGTCGGCGGGTCGGATCTCGGCCATCGCCCGATCGTACGGCCAGAGACACCGCCCGATGCCACGGCTACGGTGTGCGCATGGCCATCACCGAAGACGAACTCGCCGTCACCACCACCTCGCCGGGCACGATCGACGGCATCGAACTCACGCCCAAGACCGTCGGGCTCGACGGGATCCCGTCGTTCGACAACGTCGAGGACGAGCGCCACTACCGCAAGACCCACCTCGCCGGTGCGCTGCGCATCTTCGGCAAGTTCGGTTTCGGCGAGGGCGTCGCCGGCCACATCACCGTGCGCGACCCGGAGTATCCCGACATGTTCTGGGTCAACCCGTTCGGCATGAGCTTCCGCCACATCCGCCAGAGCGACCTGATCCTCGTCGACCACGACGGCAACGTCGTCTACGGCACCAAGCCGGTCAATCGGGCGGCGTTCGTGATCCACGCCGCCGTGCACGCCGCTCGGCCCGACGTGGTCGCCGCCGCCCACGCGCACTCCCCGTACGGCAAGTCGTTCAGCTCGCTCGGCATCCCGCTCGCACCGCTCACCCAGGATGCGTGCATCTTCTACAAGGACCATCACGTCATCTCCGAGCAGGGTGGCGCGGTCGTGTTCGACATCGAAGCCGGCCGTGAGCTGGCCTCGAAGTTCCCCGACGGCAAGGCGGCGATCCACCAGAACCACGGCCTGTTCACCGTCGGCGAGACCGTCGACGAAGCCGCGTTCTGGTTCATCTCGATGGAACGGTCGTGCCAGGCCCAGCTGATGGCGATGGCTGCCGGCGACCCGATCGAGATCAACGACGAGTACGCCACCTACACGCGCGAGAACACTGCGTTCCACGCCGCCGGATGGTTCAGTTTCCAGCCGCTGTGGGACGAGATCGCCCGCACCGATCCCGAACTGTTCGAGTAACCCCTGTCCGGCTCCCCCGCCCCCACGCCGACGGGGCCGGTCACCCGTTGGTTGAACACCGCCCAGCCGGAGGCGCTGTTCGTCCTCTCGGCGGTGTCGCAGTACATCGGTGCCGTCATCGCGGTCGCGCTCTTCGACGAGGTCGCACCCCAGACCGTCGCCTGGTTCCGGGTGATCGGTGCCGGCATTGCCGTCGTGCTCGCGTCACGAGCCTGGCGCCAACGCTGGACCCGCGCAGAGCTCGCTGCTGCTGCTCTGTTCGGCACCGCGACTGCGCTGATGAACACGTTCTTCTACCTCGGCATCGACCGCGTCGACCTCGGCATCGCCGTCACGATCGAGTTCATCGGCCCGATCACCGTGGCGGCGATCGCCACCCGCAGCCGCCGCAACGCCGTGGCCCTGCTCTTCGCGATCGTCGGCGTCGCCATCCTCGGCGGCACCGAGATCGACGGCAATGCGCTCGGGCTGTTCTTCATCTTCCTGGCATCGGTGATGTGGGCGGCGTACATCGTGATCGGCTCACGGGTGGCTCGCTTCGATCGCGGGGTGTCCGGCCTCGGTATCGGACTGGCGATCGGTGCAGTTGCGATCACGCCGATCGGCGCCCCGGGGAGCCTCGACGTGTGGCTGTCGCCACGGCTGCTCGCCCTGTGCCTGCTGGTCGGCGTGTTCTCCAATGCGATCGGCTACGGCATCGACCAGTTCACGATGCGTCGCATCCCGGTCCGACGCTTCTCCCTGCTGCTCGCCCTCCTGCCGGTCACCGCCGTCCTCATCGGATGGATCGCACTCGACCAGCAACCCTCCGGCATCGAGTTCGCCGGCATCGCCCTGGTCGTCGTCGGGGTCCTCGTGCAGGAACGAGAGGAACTCGGCCCCCTGGAACGCGAGGTGCTCGTCGAGCCGAGCTGACCACGACTGCACCGCCGGCGAGAGAGCACGGCCGCGCGGGGTCACCTTGAATACGACCCGGCCGCTGTTCGAACACGAACACGGACTTCTCCCACGGGGACACACGTGAGACCACTCTTCCATCGGCGAGCTGACGGCACCGCTCCGACCCATCTCGTCGAGATCTTCCTGATCAGCGCCGCGGCACTCCTGCTCGAGATCGCCTACACGCGCATCATCTCCTTCAAGCTGTACTACTACTACACGTATCTCGTGATCGGGCTCGCGCTGCTCGGCCTCGGATCCGGCGCCGTGATCGTCGCCGTCTCGAAGCGTCTCGACGGCCTGGGGACACGGTCGCTGCTGGCCAGGTGCGCTGTCGCCTCGACCGTCGGCGTCGCGATCGGCTACGTGGCGGTCGCAACCACGCCGCTCGACACGATCGAGATGTGGACCGGTGGCCGGGGACCTGTGGCCGGGGGCCCCAACTGTCGGCGATGGGCCAGCTGATGGTCATCATCGCACTGGCCGGCATCATGCTGCTCGGCGTCGGCGTGCATCTCGCCGACGTCGAGTGGCGGACGGCGACAGGGCGAGCCGCAGCCGCTGGCGCCGCAGTGTTCGAACTCCCCGAGATCACGGTGCTCTACCACGACGGCACCTGGGGGTCGGCGATCTGGCCCTGGGACGGCGACCCGACGTCACTCGACCGTTTCGACGACGATGTCCGGTCGGTACCGTTCGCCGCCCTCGGGACACCACCCGAGCGGATGCTGATCATCGGTGCCGCCGGCGGCCACGAGATCGAGGCGGCCACATCCACTTCGGCGCGGAACAGATCGACGCCGTCGAGCTCAACCCGGCCACCGCCGACCTGCTGCGCGGGAAGTACGCCGAGTACACATCGAACCTCACCGATCGACCCGAGGTGGACTACGTGGTCGGCGACGGCCGGAGCTACCTCGCCAAGTCCGACGACGACTACGACCTGATCTGGTTCGTCGCGCCCGACAGCTACGCCGCATCGAATGCCGCATCGAGCGGTGCCTTCGTGCTGTCGGAGAGCTACCTCTACACCCGCGAGATGATCGAGGAATCGCTGGTACATCTGGCAACCGACGGCATGGTGGTGATGCAGTTCGGCGAGGTCGACTACGAGGCGCGCCCGAACCGCACCGCCCGACTGGACGGCGCGATCGGCGTACGAGAACAGTGACTTCGGCGAGGTTGCCGACAACGTCGCGGTCGTCACCACCGCGGAGCCGCCGGTCTTCGACTTCCCGGCCTACAACTTCTCGACCACGATCATGAAGGCGTCGCCGTTCACCGACGACGAACTCGACCGCATCACCGAACAGATCGGCGTGGTGCCCGGCGGTGAGCTCCGCTACCTGCCCGGCCGCCCGGCCGACGACGGCAGCCCGGTCAACAACATCATCACGCTGCCCGACGGCCAGGTCGACGACTACATCTCCGACTACCCCTACGACGTGCGCGCGATCAGCGACGATCGCCCGTTCTTCTGGCACTTCACACCCTTCTGGGACGTCATCGGTGACGTGGGAGACTCCATCAGCACGTTCGACCTCGAGGCGGGGATCGGCGAGCGGGTTCTCGTCGTGCTGTTGGTCATGTCGATCCTGCTGGCCGCCGTGTTCCTCCTGCTGCCGTTCGTGCTGGTGCGCGACACCTGGAAGCAACTGCCGTACAAGGCGAACACCGCGCCGATCTTCGCGATCCTCGGCCTGGCCTTCATTGCGTTCGAGATCACCCTGATCCAGCGGTTCTCGCTCGTGCTCGGGTACCCGACGTACTCACTCACCGTGACCCTGATGGCGATCCTGCTCTCGACCGGTGTCGGCGCGCTCGTCAGCGAACGTTGGCACCACACGCCTCGGCGCATGCTCGGCGCCCTGGCGGTCGCCATCGTCGGCCTCGGGCTCTTCTACGGTTTCGTCGCGCCGGCGTTGGAGGACGCGCTGCTCGGCTGGCCTCTGCTCGCGAAGGCCGCAGTGGTCGCGCTGCTGTGTGCCCCCCTCGGGTTCTGCCTCGGCATGTTCATGCCGCTGACGATCTCGCTCGTGGCGCGCGACAGCGCCCACTCGCGCGAATACGTCGCCTGGGGATGGGCGATCAACGGGTTCTTCTCGGTGATCGGCTCGACACTCACCACGATGGTGTCGATGACGATCGGCTTCCGTGCGGTGCTCCTCGGGTCGGTGGTCCTCTACCTGATCGTGATCGCTCTGCTCGGCCGTCTCTCGTCGCGAGTCGTGGCGGCCGGAGACTGAACGCAAGACTCCCGGCATGGACACACCGGGATTCCCGTTCAGCGACACGCAGGACTTCGACGACACCGAACGCGGCTTCATCGCCAGGGCGACCACTCGGCAGATCACGGCGGCCGATGGCCGAGTGGTCTGGGACCTCGACGCCTACCGCTTCCTCGACGAGCCGCCCACGGACACCGCCCATGCCAGTCTCTGGCGCCAGGGCCAGCTGCTGATCCGCGACGGCCTGTTCGAAGTGGTGCCGGGCATCTACCAGCTGCGCGGGTTCGACCTCTCGGTGATGAGCGTGATCGAGGGCGACACCGGCGTGATCGTGATCGACCCGCTGATCAGCAAGGAGACCGCCGCCGCTGCTTGGGCGCTCTACCAGGAGCACCGCGGGCCACGCGACGTCGTCGCCATGATCTACACGCACTCCCACATCGACCACTTCGGCGGCGTGAAGGGCGTGATCGACGAAGCCGACGTCGACGCCGGCCGGATCTCGGTGATCGCACCGGAGGGCTTCATGGAGGAAGCGGTCGCCGAGAACGTGTTCGTCGGCACGGCGATGGGACGCCGATCGGACTTCATGTACGGCGCGGCGCTCCCCAAGGGCCCGAGCGGGCAGATCGGGTGCGGGCTCGGCCAGACCACCTCGACCGGGGAGCCGACGCTGATCCCGCCCACGATCGACATCACCGCCACCGGCCAGGAGCTCACGATCGACGGCGTGCGGATCGTGTTCCAGATGACGCCCGGCACCGAGGCGCCGGCCGAGATGAACTTCTACTTCCCCGACCACAAGGCGCTGTGCACCGCGGAGAACACGTCGCACACGTTGCACAACATCGTCACCCTGCGCGGCGCCCAGGTGCGCGACGCTCGACGCTGGGCGGCCTACCTCACCGAGACGATCGACCTGTGGGGCGACGACCTCGAGGTGGTGTTCGCGTCGCACCACTGGCCCACGTGGGGGCGCGAGCGTGCGGTCGAGTTCCTGGCGATGCAGCGCGACATGTACGCCTACCTGCACGACCAGACGCTGCGCCTGATGAACCTCGGCCACGTGGGATCGGAGATCGCCGAGATGCTGGAGCTGCCGCCGGCGCTCGCCGAGCAGTGGCACACGCACGGCTACTACGGCTCGGTCAGCCACAACGTGAAGGCGGTCTACCAGCGCTACCTCGGCTGGTACGACGGCAACCCGGCGCACCTGTGGCCGCACCCGCCGGTGGCCGCGGGCGAGCGCTACGTCTCCGCGATGGGCGGTGCCGACGCTGCGGTGGCGCTGGCCCGGACAGCGTTCGACGAGGGCGATCTGCGCTGGGCGGTCGAGGTGCTCAACCACGTCCTGTTCGCCGACGAGCACCATGCAGGGGCCCGTGCGCTGCAGGCCGACGCGTTCGAGCAGATCGCGTTCGGCGCGGAGAACGGCACCTGGCGCAACGTGTTCCTCGTCGGCGCCAAGGAACTGCGCGACGGAGAGCCGGCGACGGCGGCGAACCGGGGTGCACCCGACCTGCTCGGCGCACTGTCGGTCGAGCAGATGCTCTCCAGCATCGCGATCCGCATCGACGGACCGAAGGCATGGAACGAACATCTCGTGCTGTCGTTCGTGATCACCGACCTCGACGAGACCTACGTGTTCGAGCTCCGCAACGGTGTCGCCAACCATCGGCGCACCACGGCACCCGCCGACGGGAGCACGACGCTGTCGCTGGCGCGCCGGTCACTGATCGCGTTGTTCACGGGACGGCTCGACTTCGCCGCAGCCCTCGCCGACGGCACGATCGTCCTCGACGGCGATCCGACCGCTCTCGGCACGCTCGTGTCGGTGATCGGGAAGACCGAACGGAACTTCCCGATCGTCACCCCCTGACGGGCAGGGAATGAGACGCGGGGTCTGACCCCACGTCTCATTCAGTGGGAGAGACCGGGGGCGCAGAGCCCGTCGAGTTCCTTGATCTCGATGCGGTCGCGGTTGGCGTGGGTGACCTCGTTGTCGGGGTCGGCCCTCAGGTTGAAGACGCGGAACTCCATGTCGATCGTGTCGACGGTGAGGATGCGTCCGATCAACGGCTCGCCGAGGCCGAGGATCACCTTGATCGTCTCGAGCGCCTGGATCGAGCCGATGATGCCGGGCAGCACACCGAGAACGCCGGCCTCGGCACAACTCGGGGCGAGTTCGGCGGGTGGGGGCTGCGGCACCATGTCGCGGTACGTCGGGCCCTCGGTCGGGTGGAACACGCTGACCATGCCCTCGAAGCGGAAGATCGAGCCGTGCACCACCGGAATGCCGAGTTTGACGCTCGCGTCGTTGAGCAGGTAGCGGCTCGGGAAGTTGTCGGCACCGTCGACGATCACGTCGTAGCCGGAGATGATGTCGACGATGTTCGACGCATCGAGCCGCGTGTCGTAGGTGACGACGTTCACGTCGGGGTTGAGCATCGTGAGGGTCTTCTTCGCAGAGTCGACCTTGCGATCACCGATGCGGTCGATGTTGTGCAGGATCTGACGCTGCAGGTTCGAGGAGTCGACCTCGTCCATGTCGACGATGCCGATCGTGCCGACACCCGCTGCGGCGAGGTACAGCGCGGCGGGCGACCCGAGGCCGCCGGCGCCGAGCATCAGCACCTTCGCACCGAGCAGCTTGGTCTGCCCCTCGACACCCACCTCGGGCAACAGCAGGTGACGCTTGTAGCGGTTGCTCTGCTCCGGTGTCAGCGTCGCGGGCGTCGCCCACGGACGACCCTCGTCCTTCCAGCGGCCGAAGCCACCCTCCATCGACTCGACGTCGGTGAAGCCGAGCTGGGCGAGCGTCACCGCGGCGAAGGCCGAACGGACACCGCCGGCGCAGTAGATCACGACCGGCGCGTTCTTGTCGGCGATGCGATTCTCGATCTGCGCCTCGAGGTGTCCACGCGGGATGTGGATGGCGCCAGAGATCGCACCCTCCTCGTACTCGTCCGGTTCACGGACGTCGAGCGCGATCGCGCCCGCAGCGAGGCGCGCTGCGGCGCCCTCGGGGTCGACTTCACGGATCTCCGACTTGGCGGCTGCGAGCAGGTCACGGAACGTTGCCATCCCGAAAGCCTACCGAGTCGGTCAGGATTCGAAACCGTTCCTACCGACGCTTCGAGGCGGCAGGAATGGAGGCCGCCTTGCGGTCCAGGAACCTCGTGAGCGGGGCCGGCAGAGCAGCAGGACGATCACCCCAGTCGTAGACCACCGACGATCCGGCGGCGACGTCCTGCAACGCTCGTCGACGACGATCGACGAGCGCCATCAGGGCGCCGACCCCGAAGAGCAGGAAACTGAACGGAAGGACGATGGTGCGGATCGCTGCGGCACCGGGACTGAGCGGCTCGCCGTCGTTGCGAATCACCTTGATGCCGACCAGCGCCTGCGAGATCGTGCGCCCGGTGAGCGATTGAGAGAGCCAGAAGTAGGTGAACCCGTAGAGCAGCAGGAGCATGCCGGGAACCCACCCACCAGCCGGGTCGACGGTGGCACCGAACAGCACGTCGACGAGATACACGACGCCGGCCAGCAACAGCGTGAACGTCGACGAGATCAGGAACACGTCGAGCCCCAGCGCCCCGATGCGCGAGACCGGTCCGGCGTAGCGCCCGCTCATGGTGACCCCATCAGCGTCGAGCGCATCGTGACCCGCCGCCAGCGGGGGTCCGACGGGCAGCGACTCGTAGTCGCGCCGGAGCAGTCGGTTCACCGTACGCATCGCGATCTCGTCGATGCCGACCACCTGGCGGCGCAGGAGATCGGTGAATCGCCCCATCACACCCTTGGTGCTCTGCGCGACGATCGCGTCGATGTCCAACGATGCGGCGATCGCGTCCACGTCGACCCGCTCGACGACGCGATCGACGTCGATCCGATCCGCAGCGGCATTCAGATCGACGCGGGCGACGGCCGCGTCGAGATCGACACCAGCCACCACCGCGTCGAGGTCGACTCGTGCGATCACCCGCTCCACGTCGACCTGATCGACGATCGCGTCGAGATCGAGTCGGGACACGACCCGTTCGACGTCGACGCGGTCGACGATCGCATCGACGTCGAGCCGGCCGACGAGGCGGTCGAGGTCGATGCGGCTCATCACCGCGTCGAGATCGACCCGGTCGAGCAGCGCGTCCACGTCGAGCCGCGACACGAGTGCGTTCACATCGATGCGATCCAGCACGGCATCGACGTCGATGCGATCGATCAACGTGTTCACGTCGATCCGGTCGACCAGATCGTCGGGATCGACCGCGTCGGCAACGACCGGCACGACAACCCCGGCAATCGCGTCGAACGGGCGCTGGAACACTCCCCTGGGGTGGTCGCGCTCACCCATGCGACCATCGTACCCACACCAGTGAACCGGTCCGGGATGTCGAGGCGAGCGCTCAGGTCGACACAGGGATGTCGCCGACGATCGGGTCGCCCCGATCGTCACCGCCCACCGTTGCCCTCGCTTGCGACGAGTGCGGGAAGTATCTCGCCGATGTGGCCGACGAGCAGCCAGTCGGCGTAGCGATCCATCGCCGTCTCTGCGCCGTTGACGATCACCACCTGCGCGCCCGCCGCCTTGGCCCGGGGTACGCAGTTGGCGGCCGGGAACACGCTGAGCGTCGACCCGACCGCCAGCATCACGTCGCACTCCTCGCTCACCACGAGCGCCCGCTCGATCACTTCGGGGACGAGCGCCTGCCCGAAGCTGATCGTGTCGCTCTTGAGGATCCCGCCGCACACGAGACACGTCGGGTCGTCCTCGCCTGCGCGGACCCGGTCGAGCGCCTCGGCCATCGGTCGGCGATCGCTGCATTCCCAACACCTGGTCCACCAGACGGTGCCGTGGACCTCGATCACCTTGTCGGGATCGTTGCCCGCCTTCTGGTGCAGCCCGTCGATGTTCTGGGTGACGAGGCCGTGCAAGCGCCCCTGTCGTTCGAGGTCGACGATCGCCGCGTGCCCACGGTTGGGTTCGGCCGTCCAGGCGGGAGTCGTCAGGCGGTTCTGCCATGCCGCCCGGCGAACCTCGGGATCGTTGAGGTAGTGCTCGATGTTCGACGCCTTCTCGGCGGCCGGGTTCTTCGTCCACAGTCCGTTGGGGCCGCGGAAGTCAGGGATCCCCGAGTCGGTCGAGATTCCGGCACCCGTCAACACCACGATCCGTCGCGCTGCGTCGAGCGCGTCACGAGCAGCAGCGATGAGGTCGTCGGACATCCCGACACTGTGCCGGGCCCGCGGTTCCGAGGGCAAGTGGTGGCGATATCATTCGATAAACAACATTTTTGAAAGGGTGTTTCACAATGGGTTTGTTCGATGCGGTCAAGGGTCTCATCAGCGGTGACGGCCTGAGCGGTGTCCTCGAGTCGACCGGTTTGGGCGAACACGTCGAGGGGCTGCTGGGCGAGGGGAGCGCCATCACCGAGAACGTCGGCATCGACCTCGGCCAGGTGACCGAGTCGATCGGCATCGACGGCCTCACCGAGTCGCTACCTGGCGGTCTCGGCGACGCGGCGGACAACGCACTCGGCGGCCTGACCGACGTCGCCCCCTGACCACCGCCGGACAGCGTCAGCGATGAGCGAAACCCAGGTATGCGGTGGGTTCGCTCATCGCCCGGGTGGTCGGCGTGGTCAGGTGAGGGCGGCGAGGGCAGCGCTGAAGACCTCGGTGTGACGGTCGACGTCGGCAGCGGCGTGTGCCGGTGAGAGCAGTGCCATGTTGTGGAACGGGGTCATCAGGATCCCGCGGTTGAGCGCCCACAGGTGCATGAACGCGTCGAGGTCCTCGTCCACGGCGGCTGCGGCGTCGGCGCCGTTGGCCGGGAGCGGACAGAACCAGTACTCGGCACGGCAGCCGAGCTGCTGCACCGACCAGCCCAGCCCGTGCCCCTCGATCGCATCCCCGACACCTTCGGTCCAGCGGGTCGCCAGCGGAATCATCCGCTCGTAGTCGGCCTCGAGCAGGGTGGTCGACAACGTCGCCCTGACGGCCGCCGTGGCCATGGCGCTCCCGGCCAGGGTGCCACCCACTCCTCCGACATCGGCGTCGTGGCCGTGCAGCGCCGGGTCGAGGGCCGCTGCGATCTCCTCGGTGACCCCGTAGGTCGCAACGGGGAAGCCACCGCCGATCGGCTTGCCGATCACCACGATGTCGGGGTCGAGGCCCCAGGCCCGGGTGCACCCACCGGGCCCGGCGGAGATCGTGTGGGTCTCGTCGATGATCAGCAGCACACCATGTCGACGCGTGATCTCCCGCACCGCCTCGTGGTAGCCGGGGTGTGGCAGCACGATGCCGATGTTCGTGAGCGCCGGCTCCATCAGGAGCGCAGCGACGTCGCCGTGGGCGAGCGCCGCGTCGAGTGCATCGAGGTCGTTGAACGGCACCACCCGCGTCGTGACGGCAGGGTCGACCTGGGGACCGATCGCACCCGGTCTGCTGACCACCCGACCGTCCGGGCCGAGGATCGCCAGCGTCTCGTCGACGGTGCCGTGGTAGCACCAGTCCATCACCGCGATCTTCGGTCGGGCGGTGAGGTACCGGGCGAAGCGCAACACGAACCGGTTGGCGTCGGTGGCCGACGTCGTCAGTTGCCACTTCGCCATGCCGAAGCGACGGTGGAGTTCGTCGGCGACCCACGCCGCGTCCTCGCTCGGCAACATCGTCGTCGACGTCGCCTCGGCGGCATCGTGCCCGCCCGTCCGATGCCCGGTCATCGCGCCGGTGTCACCGAGGCAGAAGTCGACGTACTCGATGCCGTCGACGTCGACGAACCGTGCGCCATCGGCGGACGCGACGTGGATCGGGAAGGCCCCCGGCCAACGCGTCATCCACGGCATCGGCACGCCGGCCAGCAGGTGCCGTCGACCCGCCTCCGCGAGCTCGGAGGAGCGCGGGTGCGATTCGACGAACCGCCGCTCCTCCTCGGCCATCAGCCTGGCGAGCCGAGCCCGATCGATCACACGGGGGTCGGGCACCATTCGAGGAGTCACGGCGCGACGGTAGCCTCGGACAGATGTCTGCCCAGGTGCTCAGCGAAGCCGCGCGTCGTCGCACGTTCGCGATCATCAGCCACCCCGACGCGGGCAAGACCACGCTCACCGAGAAGTTCCTCCTCTACGCCGGTGCGATCACCTCCGGCGGCGCGGTGAAGGCGCACGAAGGTCGCCGAGCCGCCACGTCGGACTGGATGGACATGGAGCAGAAGCGCGGGATCTCGATCACCTCGACCGCGCTCAACTTCCCGTACCGCGACCACGAACTGAACCTGCTCGACACGCCGGGTCACCGGGACTTCTCCGAGGACACCTACCGGGTGCTCTCCGCGGTCGACGCCGTCGTGATGGTGCTCGACTCGGCGAAGGGCATCGAGCCCCAGACGCTCAAGCTGTTCGAGGTGTGCCGGTCGCGCAACCTGCCGGTGATCACGTTCCTCAACAAGCTCGATCGGCCCGGCATGGAGCCACTGGAACTGCTCGACCAGATCGAGGAGCAGATCGGCCTGCGGCCGACACCGGCCACCTGGCCGGTGGGTTCGTTCGGCGACCTGCGCGGCGTGATCGACCGCCGCACCGACATCTTCACGCGCTTCACCCGCACCGCTCGCGGCAGCCAGATCGCCCCGGAGGAGGACGTCCCCGCCGACCGCGCCGCCACCGAGGAGGGCGTGGCCTGGACGAAGAGCACCGAGGAGACCGACCTGCTGAGCGCGATGGAGGCCGACGTCGACATGCCGTCGTTCCTGGCCGGCGAGACGACCCCGGTGTTCGCCGGGTCCGCGCTCACCAACTTCGGTGTCCGTCACCTCCTCGATGCGATCGTCGACCTCGCCCCGGCCCCGTCGCCGCGCCTCGATGTCGATGACAAGCCCCGCCATCTCGACGAACCGTGTTCGGCGTTCGTGTTCAAGGTGCAGGCCAACATGGACCGCAACCACCGCGACCGGATCGCGTTCGCCCGTATCTGCTCGGGGAGGTTCGACCGCGGCATGGTGATGACCTGCGAGCGCACCGGCAAGCCGTTCGCCACCAAGTACGCGTCCACCGTGTTCGGCGCCGAGCGCACCACCGTCGACGAGGCCTTCCCCGGCGATGTCGTCGGCCTCGTCAACGCCACCGGCCTGAACATCGGCGATTCGCTCTACGACGAGATCGGTCCGCCGGTGAAGTTCCCCGCGATCCCCGCCTTCGCCCCCGAGGTGTTCGCCACGGCACGACCCGTCGACACCGGCAAGACCAAGCAGTTCCGCAAGGGGCTCGATCAGCTCAACGAGGAAGGCGTCGTACAGGTCCTCAAGGACCCCGACTGGGGCGACGCCTCACCGGTGCTGGCGGCGGTCGGACAGCTGCAGTTCGACGTCTTCGCCAACCGTCTCGACATCGAGTTCAACGCCCCGATCGAGCTGTCGTCCGCGCCCTACCAGGCGATCCGGCTGACCGACAAGGAGTCTGCGGCGGTGTTGCGCGAGAAGCCGGGCGTGCGAATCCTCGCCCGGTTCGACGGGCATCTCGTCGCACTCTTCGAGAACAAGTACGCGCTCGCCCGCATCGAACAGAACGAGCCGGACCTGACCCTCGACCACATCATCGCCGGCTGAGCAGCATCCCGTCCACGATGGGTTTCGGCCCACACCGCTCGCGCTCGAACTCATCGCAGAGCTGTCACCAGGACCCGGAGCTGCCGCCTCCACCTCCGCCCCCGACGCCACCGCCCCCTCCGCCACCGCCCGAACTCGATGGGGCCGTGTGCGACGACGAGAACGACGACGACGCCGAGTACACCAGCAACGGCCCGGCGAGCGCGATCTGCGGGTCGGTGATGTTCGACGACTGCACCGCCTTCGTCCACGCATCGGCCGCGCCGAGCGCGACCGCCCATGCGCTGTACTCGCGCAGCAGCCCCTGCTGCCACGCCCACTCCACGTGTTTGCCCTCGCTCGCCGCCAGGAATCGCCGGAACGACTCGGATCGCAGGGCGAGCGCCGATCCGGTGGCGGTGCGCGACGGGAACATGCTGCTGTAGGCGCCGGCGGCGACCACCAGGGGAACCAGGAACCCAGCGATCACGGCGAGCCATGGCGACGAGATCGCCAGGAAGAAGTCCGTTCCCAACGCGATCACCCCGAAGACGAACAGGGCGAGCACGACGAGAACGGCGACGAGGATTCCGACCACGCGCGCCGGTGTGGTCACACGGCCGCCGGGTCCACCACGCGACCACCAACCGGCTGCCCCGACGAACGCCCGCTGTTCCGCTCGGATCGCATCCCACGTCGCCGTGAAGGCAGGGTCGTACGCGCCCAACTCGATCACGTCCCCGCCAGCGAAGAGACGGTGCAGGTGCCCGAGATCGACGGCGCTCAGCCGCGACGTGTCCGGCCCCGGCCGGAGTTCGACCTTGCCGTCGTCGTCGGAGATCACGAGCGCGTCCGTGGCGATCATCTCGGCGAACCATGCGGCCACCGTGTCGTCGTCGATCGCCTCGCGAAGCACCGCCGCTGCCTGCCACGGCTCGAGCCCGCGCGGCGGGACGAACTCGATCGTCGCCAGCTCCGCCAGACGCGAATCGGGAACCCGGTAGGTCGGCGTGTCGGCCGACCGGGCCTGCTGCCCGGGGAGCGGCAGATCACCGAAGGCGGCCTCGCTGGCGCCGCCCGCGAGCACCGTGTTGCTCCCGTAGGACCGACCCAGCAGGAACACCAGGAGGGCGGCGCCGAGCCCGAGCGGGAGCATCAACCACCCGAGCGGCTGGAAACCGCTCGGGAGCGGATCGGGCGGCGCAGGGATCGGCGGGAGCTTCGGCTCGGACAGACCGTTGAACGTGGCGCCGATCGTGATGCCATCCCCGGGCGCGAGCGGCTCGATCACGGCCACTCGGTTCCCCTGATCGGTGGCGATGAACTCGCATCCGCCGAGCGCGTCGTAGGCGCCGGTGTCACAGTCGGTCGTCGGATCGTCGAATCCGGTCAACACCACTTCGAAGCGCCGGGTCTGCAGCGTCTCGTCGTTGCCGATGACGTCGAGGAACAGCGCGCCGCCCGCCACGCCGGCATCGGGGAGCGTGTACTCGAGGATGTATCGGTGGCGGCCGGTGAAGGTCACGTTCGGGTCGCCGATTCGCATCCGGGTCTCGAGGCCCGTGTCGAGCACGGCGAGGTCGGCGTTCGCGTCCGGCGACTCGGCCGTCACGTCGACGGGCACCCCGAAGTCGTTGCGCACGATGCGCTGGTAGCCCCGCTTCTCCGCCAGGCCGAAGTCGATGTCGACGACCTCGCGGATCCGCACGCCGTCGCCCCCGTCGGGCCACACGGTGACCTGCTTGGCATCGAAGTGCTCCGGCCGGATCGAGGAGTCGGCACCTGCTCCGATCACCCGGAACCCGGCCAGCAACATCATCATCACGATCGCCGACCCCACGATCACGTGCCGCCAGGTCGACATCCTGCTCAACATCGGCCCAGTCTGACCCGCCGCCCCACGGATGCGGTCGATCCGACCGTTCCCCGCGACCGAGCCGACGACCCACTGGCACCACGACCGGCTCCTCCCGCTCGCCACTTCGAGGGAGGTCTCATGTCCGACACTTCGTCACCTGTACCGCACATCACGGTTCGGCCCTGGGTCGACCCGGTCGTGGACGACGACGGGTTCGATCCGCGATCGCGCTACGTCGAGCTCTTCTGGCTCGGCGTGCTCGGCCCGACAGCGACCTGGCTGATCCGGCGACTGGTCGCCGGCCTCGAGCAGTCGCCCGCAGGCTACGAACTCGACCTGGTCGCAACCGCACGGGCCATGGGGCTGAGCTACACCGCCGGGCGGGCGTCACCGTTCAGCAAGGCGCTGCAACGCTGCGTGATGTTCGGCCTCGCCCACCCCGTCGACGGCGGCATGGCGGTTCGTCGACGCATCCCACCGGTCAGCCTGCGCCACCTGCAGCGCATGCCCGAGCAGCTCCAGGCTGCGCACCGCGACTGGCAGTGCACGACGATCAGCCTCGACGAGCTGACCCGTGCCCATCGGTTGGCAACCGTGATGATCGAGGTCGGCGAGGACGCCGCCGTGATCGAGCATCACCTCGTGGCGCTCGGCGTCAGCGACGCCGTGGCCGCCGAGGCAGCCGACAACGCCTGCCGCCTCGCCCAGGCGAGCTGATCGAGGCGACGTGGCATCATGGAACGTGGCCGTCGACGGCCACGGAGGCGACGGTGACGAGGCTCGAGTTGAGGGGACTGAGCAAGATCTTCCCCGACGGAACCTGGGCAGTCCGCGATGTCGATCTCGTCGTCGACCACGGTGCCCTCCTCGTCATCGTGGGTCCCTCCGGCTGCGGGAAGACGACCTTGCTGCGCATGGTGGCGGGTCTCGAGGAGCCGACGTCGGGCGACGTGGTCATCGACGGGAACGTCGTCAACACCACCCGAACGAGCGAGCGCGACATCGCGCTCGCCTCCCAGGGGTATGCCCTGTACCCGCACATGACCGTGAGCGAGAACATCGGCTTTCCCCTGATGGTCGACGGTCTCCACCGCCGCGAGATCGACCGACACGTGCGAGAGATCGCCAGGGTGTTGCAGATCGACGACGTCCTCGATCGCCGACCGCGGCAACTGTCCGGTGGGCAGCAGCAGCGAACGGCGATGGCTCGCGCGCTCGTCCGTGGCCCGCGGCTGCTCCTTCTGGACGAGCCGATGTCGAACCTCGACGCAAAGCTGCGCGACCAGACCGGCTTCGTCATCGCCGGGATCCAGCGGCAGCTGGATCTCACGACGTTGATGGTCACCCATGATCAGCACGAGGCCATGGCGATGGGTGATCGACTCGCGGTGATGCGTGGGGGTCGGATCGTGCAGAGCGGTCGGCCGATCGAGGTGTACGACGCACCCGCCGACATCTTCGTGGCGCAGTTCCTGGGCACGCCCTCGATGAACCTCGTGGAAGCGAGGGTCGTCGAGGCGAACGGCGATCCGGCGCTTCGTGTCGGATCACACGTCGTACCGCTCGGCCCCGATGTGTTGCACCGCGTTCCGGCGATCCGGTCCTGGGCGGATCGAACCGTCGGCCTGGGATTTCGACCCGATGCCATCCGTTGGCGCACCGACGGCCCCATCGCGCTCGACGTCGTCTCGACGACCCTCGTCGGGAGCGACCGGTTCATCGGGCTCGACATCGACGCACCTCGGATCGTGGCGCACGCTGCGCACGTGGAGGTTCGTGACGAACGCACCTCCACGATCGTCGTGTCGGCGGGCCCGCACGATGACGTCAGTCTCTGGGAGCCGTTCCCCGTCGAGATCGACACGAGCCGGATCCACCTCTTCGACCTCGACTCGGGCGACCGGATCACCTGACGACAGCGGTCCGGCCCGGCGTGATCACTCCCGATCGGAGTGGGGGCGGGCGGGTCAGGCGGGTGCGCCGAGCAGTTCGGCCAGGACGGCGTCCGCCGGTGCATGGGGCCGGTCGCCGACCTCGGCCTGGAGGCGCGCCAGTTCCGTCCTCAGCTCGATCGCCACCTCGCGGTACGCCGGGTCGGCGATCACGTTGTGCAGCTCGGCAGGGTCGACGACGAGGTCGAACAGCTCCCACTCCGGGGTCGTGGAGGGACCTCGTGCACCGGGCTGGTCGAGCGGATCGTTGTAGTAGCCGATCAGCTTGTGCGTGCGCGTCCGCACCCCGTAGTGCGCCGGCACGCGGTGGATGCCGTCGTCGTGCATCCAGTAGCGGTAGTACATCGACTCCTGCCAGCGGTCCGGACGCTCGCCCACGAGCAGTGGAGCGAGGCTCGTTCCCTGCATCTCCGCCGGCACGTCGACCCCGGCGAGGTCGAGGAACGTCGGCGCGAAGTCGACGTTGAGGGCGATGTCGTCGCACACCGAGCCGGGCTCGACCATCGCCGGGTAGCGCACGAGCAGCGGCATCGCCACCGACTCCTCGTACATCATCCGCTTGTCGAACCAGCCGTGATCTCCGAGGAAGAACCCCTGGTCGGACGTGTAGACCACGATCGTGTTCTCGGCGAGATCGTTGGCGTCGAGCCAGTCGAGCATCCGGCCGACGTTGTCGTCGATCGAGGCGATCGTGCGGAGGTAGTCCTTGATGTAGCGCTGGTAGCGCCACCGGATCTCCTCGTCCTCGTCCAGCCCCGGGGGCACCGTCGCCTTCAGGTCGACGACCGGGTCGAGATCCATGATCCGCATCCGCATCGCCTGCACCACCTCGGCGCGGCCCACGTGGTCGTCCCACAGCGTGTCGGGCTCGGGGATGTCGACGTCGTCGAACAGCGAGAAGTGCTTGCGGGACGGCTCCCACGACCGGTGCGGGGCCTTGTGATGGCACAGCAACGCGAACGGCCGGTCGGGATCGCGCTTGTCGAGCCAGCGCAACGAGTCGTCGGTGATCAGATCGGTCACGTAGCCGCCGCGCTCGACGATCGTGTGGCCGCGCCCGTCGTCACGGGGCTGCAGCATCACCGGGTTGTGGTAGTGCCCCTGACCGGGCAGCACACGCCAGCGGTCGAACCCCGTCGGGTCGTGTTCGGGCCCGTGGCCGAGATGCCACTTGCCGAACATCGCCGTCTGGTAGCCGGCGGCCTGCAGGCGCTTCGGGAACGTGTCGAGCGTGTTGTCCATCGGAGTGACGAGCGTGGTGACCCCGTTGACGTGGTTGTACGTCCCCGTGAGGATCGACGCCCGGCTCGGCGTGCAGATCGAGTTCGTGCAGAAGCACTGGTCGAACCGCATGCCCTCGTTCGCGATGCGATCGAGGTTCGGGGTGTCGTTCAGGACCGGTCGTCGCGACGCCCGGCTGTACGCCGAGATCGCATGAGCGGCGTGATCGTCGCTCATGATGAACAGCAGGTTCGGGCGCCCCGAACTCACGACGGCGGCGTGAAGCTCGTTGCGAGGTCGATCAGCAGGCGGGTGCCGAACCCGGTGGCACCCTTCGAGTAGATGCCCTCGTCGCCGTCGACCTTCATCGGGCCGGCGATGTCGAGGTGCGCCCACGGCACGTCGCCGGCGAACTCGCTGAGGAAGATCGAGGCGGTGATCGTGCCGCCGTACGGACCACCGATGTTCCTCATGTCGGCCACGACCGAGTCGAGCAGCTTGCGGTACCTGGCCTTCTCGAGCGGCAGCTGCCACACCGGTTCGTCGATCGCGTCGGCGCAGGCCTTCACCTGGTCGACGAGCGCCTGATCCGTACCGAGCAACCCTGCGATCTCCGGGCCGAGTGCACCCATCACGGCACCGGTCAGGGTGGCGATGTCGACGATTGCGTCCGGGCCGTCCTCGACCGCGAGCGACAGGCCGTCGGCGAGGACCAGTCGACCCTCGGCGTCGGTGTTGTGGATCTCGACGGTCTTGCCGTTGCGCATCGTCAGGACGTCGCCGAGCTTCAGCGCACTTCCGGAGGGCATGTTGTCGGTGCACATCAGCCAGGCGGTCACCTTCGTCCTGCACTTGAGCGCCTTGAGCGCCGACATCGTCGAGAGCACGGCGGCCGCGCCCGACATGTCCATCTTCATCACCTGGTGGGACGCGTCGCTCGGCTTCAGGGAGATGCCGCCCGAGTCGTACATGATCCCCTTGCCGACGAGCGCGAGGTGGCCGGTCGCGTTCCTCGGCGAGTACGTGAGCTTCACCATCCGTGGCGGTTCGACCGATCCGCGGTTGACGCCGAGCAGACCGCCGCAGCCCATCTGTTCGAGTTGGTCCTTGTTGAACACCTCCACGTGCAGACCGTTGGCGGAGCCGATGTCGACGGCCTTCGCCGCCAGCTCCTTCGCGTTGAGGTGGGTCGGCGGCGTGTTCGCCAACTCGCGTGCCAACGCCGCCGCACCGGCCACGATCCGACCGCGTTCGGCGCCCTGCTCGACCGCCTTGCGGCGCTTGTCGCCGGTGACGAGTGTCAGCGACTGGAGGCGAGAAGCGTTCTTCGGGTCGTTCTTCAGTCCGGTGTACCGGTACGACGCGAGCAGCACGCCCTCGGTGACCGCCTGTCCGGCCGCCCGGGGCTCGCCGTCGAGATCGGCCAGGTTGAGCGCCACGTCAGCGTGCTTCGGCACCGCCCGGGCGAACGATGCCGCAGCTGCGCGAAGCCCGTTGGCGTCGATCGAACCCGGCTCACCGACACCGATTGCAGCGGCGACGCCATCGGCGCTCGGCACCGTGAGGACCTGTCCCGCCTCGCCGGTGAACCCGTTCGCCTCCAGGGCCGCACGCGAGAGACCGAGCTGGCGCGGCACGGCACCCTTCGTGGCGACGGCGTACCCGACGGCCGTGGCCGACTTCGGGATGTTCCGGGCGGTCGAGACCTCGACGGCGGACACAACGGCACTGGCATCTGTCATGCCGACAGTCTGGCCGACGAACCGCAGCGGGACCTCACTTCGCCGGTCCGGACACGACTCGGGACGACGAGGTCGTTTGCCCTGCTCCTCCAACCCGTCTAGCTTCGTCGCCAGGCGACCGCGGGTCGCCACCGGGTAAACGGACGTGTCGTCGGGATCGGCGATGCGGAAAGGGGAACACATGCGAACCACCACACGCCGAGCGATTGCACCGCTCGTGGCACTCGTCCTGATCGGAGCTGCGTGCACCAGCGACGACGATTCAGGCGATTCCGGAAGCGGTGACTCCACGCCGGTCGCCACCGATGCGCCGGAGGGAACCACGGCACCCGAGGAGACCACGGCACCCGGCGACACCGTCGAGGTCGTGCAGTCGGACGAGTCGAAGCTCGACAGCGTCCAGTCGGCAGGCACGTTCAAGTGCGGCACGCGCAACGACCTGCCGGGATTCGCGACGCTGGATGCCGAGGGCGAGCACGTGGGGTTCGACTCCGACTTCTGTCGGGTGATCGCGGCAGCGGTGCTCGGCGATGCGGAAGCCGTCGAGATGGTCGACCTCGAAACCGCGGATCGATTCACCGCACTGCAGTCCGGCGAGATCGACGCGCTCGTGCGCAACACCACCTGGACCGCCACCCGTGACGGTGCCGAGGGCGCCACCTTCGTGCAGCCGAACTACTACGACGGTCAAGGGATGATGGTCGCCTCCGACAGTGGGTTCACCTCGATCGAGGACATGGACGGCGTGATCGTCTGTGTCGCCCAGGGCACGACGAACGAGGGCAACGCCGCCGCTGCAGCCGCCCGATTGGGCCTCACCTGGGAGGTACGCCCATTCGAGAACGTCGACCTGATCCAGGAGGCCTTCATCGCCGGGCAGTGCGACGGTTGGTCGTCCGACACCAGCCAGCTCGTCGGTCTGCGTTCGACGTACCCGGAAGGGCCCGAGGCCCTGACGATCCTGCCCGAGGTGTTCTCCAAGGAGCCGCTGGCTCCGGCGGTTGCCGACGGTGACACCGAGTGGGCCCAGGCGGTCAACTGGGCAATCCTCGCCACGATCGCCGCCGAGGAACTCGGGATCACGTCGGAGAACATCGACACGTTCGCCGAGACCGAGGACATCAACATCCAGCGGTTCCTCGGCCTGACCGTCGACGGAGAGGCCGTGCTCGATCCGGGCCTGGGTCTGCCGACCGACTTCGCCTACCAGGTGGTCAGCCAGGTCGGCAACTACGGCGAGATCTTCGAGGAGCACCTCGCTCCCCTCGGCCTCGACCGGGGCGTCAACGCCCAGTGGACCGACGGCGGTCTGATGTACGCACCTCCGTACCGCTGAGCACAATGCTCTCTGAGCACCTGCGGTCATGGGGCCGACCTGAACACCGGTCGGCCCCGTGACCGCACCGGTCACGGCTCGCGTTCCGCTCTGGCGCAACGTCAACGTCCTGAAGTGGGTCGCACAGCTGGTCGTCGTGGGGATCGTGGTCGCGATCGTCATCTGGCTGTACGGCAACTACACCGAGAACGCCTCGCAGCAGAACATCCCGACCAACTTCGACTTCCTCGACAACCCGGCCGCGTTCCAGATCACCGGGAACTCGCTGTCGCAGAGCGCACCGGTACGAGATGCCCTGGTCGAAGGGCTGCTCAACACGTTGCGCATCGCCGTCGTCGGCATCATCGCCGCCACCGTGCTCGGAACACTGATCGGCATCGGTCGGCTGTCGTCGAACTGGATCGTCAAGAAGCTGGCGACGGTCTACGTCGAGGCGGTCCGCAACATCCCGCTCGCACTCTTCCTCACCGCCAGTGTGCTGGTGGTCGTGCTGGGCGTGTTCCCGCAGATCACCGACGCGTGGGATCTTGCCGGCCTCGCGATCATCTCCAACCGCGGGGTCGCCGTCGCCTGGTACAACGGATCCGGCGCCGGCCTGTTGCTGATCCTCGCGCTCGGGGTCCTCGCCTGGTACGGAGCGGCGAAATGGCGGAGCCGCGTCGCTGATCGGACGGGCGCACTCCCCCGCTCGGGGCTCTGGGGTGCCGTGGTCTTCGTGGTGGTCCTCGCGCTCGGCTGGACGCTGCTCGGCTACTCGTACACCCTGCCGTCGGTCGAAGGGCGCGCCACCGCCGGCGGCATCCGGATCGACCCGTCGTTCTTCGCACTGTTCCTGGCGCTCACGATCTACACCGCGAGCCACATCGCCGAAATCGTTCGAGGGTCGATTCAGGCGGTCCCGCGGGGGCAGGGCGAAGCCGCTGACGCCGTCGCACTGAGCGGGTTCCAACGCATGTGGTACATCATCCTCCCGCAGGCGATGCGCATCGCCATCCCGCCGATCGGCAACCAGTACCTGAACCTGATCAAGAACTCCTCGCTGGGCGCAGCGATCGGGTACTACGACCTCACCCTCGTCGCGCAGACCACCGTCGGCAACGGCTCACCGGCCGTGCCGGTCTTCTTCCTGACGATGACGGTGTACATCTGCATCTCGCTCGTGGTGTCCGCGCTGGTCAACGTGGCCAATCGACGCATGACGCTGGTGGAACGATGAGCGACGCCCGGCGGTGGCTGCGCCACAACCTCTTCCGGAGCCCACGCGATGGGGTCCTCACGGTCGTGTTCGGGCTGTTCGCCCTCTGGCTGCTGTACAAGACGATCCGCTTCATCTTCGTCACCGGACGGTGGACCATCATCGAGGTCAACCTCGAGCTGCTGATGATCGGCCGCTATCCCGAGACACACGTGTTGCGCCTCGCCGTGACGGTCGTCGTGCTCGCGCTCTGGGGCGGGTTGCTCGCGGGGTTCATCCGGGGCCGGCAGGTACGTGCGGGCCGGATCACCCCGGCCGACTCCGCCCTCACCCGCTCCCGCGTCGTCGATCTGTTCGAGCGTCTGTGGATTCCGCTCGCGCTCGTGGTGCTCCTGCTCCTGCTCACGTCGACGGCCGGGCCGTGGATCATGGTGGGGCTGGCCCTGGTCGCTGCGCTCGTCGGCCGCCTGGTCGGCCCGATCCTCGGGCGACAGCGGCTTCCCGCATTCGGCTCGTTCCTGGTCGTGGTGTGCTTCGCTGCGATACCCGTCGCCCTGTACTTCTACGTCGTCACCGCGGTCGGCTTCGACGGGTGGGGCGGATTCATGCTCAACCTGTTCCTGGCGGTGTGCTCGATCATCCTGTGCTATCCGCTCGGTGTACTGCTGGCACTCGGGCGTCGGTCCGGGCTGCCGCTCGTGCGCCTCGTGTGCACGACCTACATCGAGTTGATCCGGGGCGCACCGCTGTTCGTGCTGCTCCTCCTCGCCAACGTTGCGCTCGGGTTCTTCGTACCGGACAGCCTCGCCCCTGCGACGTCGACACGGGCGATCGTCGTGTTCACCTTCTTCACGGCGGCCTACATGGCCGAGATCATCCGCGGCGGGCTGCAGTCGATCCCGCGGGGACAGATCGAGGCCGCCAAGGCGGTGGGGCTGTCGCCGATCCGACAGACCGGCTACATCGTGCTGCCGCAGGCCCTGCGCAACGTGATCCCCGCTCAGATCGGCCAGCTGATCAGCCTGTTCAAGGACACCACGCTCGCCGGGATCGCGATGGGCCTCTTCGAGCTGCTGCAGGTGTCCGGGGCGATCACCGCGCAGCCGGAGTTCCGTGGTCAGGGATTGATCGCCGAGACGCTCACGTTTGCCGCGCTCATGTTCTGGGTGGTGTCGTACACGATGAGCCGAGAGAGCCAACGACTCGAGAAACGACTGGGAGTGGGACTCCGATGACCGAACAGCAACCGCCCGACACGACGGTCTTCACCGACGCGACCGCAATGACCGGCGAACGCCAGGTGATGATCGAGATCGAACACGTCGACAAGCTCTTCGGCGACTTCCAGGCGCTCCAGGACATCAACCTGAAGGTCGGCGCCCAGGAGGTGGTCGTGGTGATCGGCCCGTCGGGGTCGGGCAAGTCGACGCTGATCCGTTGCATCAACCGCCTCGAGGAGCACGACGCCGGACGCATCGTCGTCGACGGCACCGAGCTGTCCAACGACATCCGCAACATCCAGGAGGTCCGCCGCGAGACCGGGATGGTCTTCCAGTCGTTCAACCTGTTCCCGCACCTCACGGTGCTCGACAACATCACGCTCGCCCCCCGCAAGGTGCGGCGCATGCCCAAGGCGAAGGCCGAGGCGCTCGGCACGGAGCTGCTCGAGATGGTGAAGATTCCCGAACAGGCGTCCAAGTACCCGGGTCAGTTGTCCGGCGGCCAGCAGCAGCGCGTGGCGATCGCCCGGGCGTTGGCGATGAACCCCAAGGTGATGCTGTTCGACGAGCCGACCTCGGCGCTCGACCCCGAGATGATCGGCGAGGTCCTCGACACGATGAAGGAGCTCGCACGTTCCGGGATGACGATGATCGTCGTGACCCACGAGATGGGCTTCGCACGCGAGGTCGCCGACCGGGTGGTGTTCATGGCCGACGGACAGATCGTCGAGGTCGGCACACCGGAGCACTTCTTCGAGAGCCCCCGCGAGGATCGTACGAAGCTCTTCCTGTCGCAGATCCTCTGAGAACTCCCAGCAGCGCGTCTCGGTCACGGGGATCGTCTGCCACACTCTTCGATCGTGACCGACGATCAGACCGCCTCCCCCGACCAGAAGTCACCCCGCCGCTTCCTGAAGTGGATCCTGATCGGCGCCGTCGGCGTGGTCGTGCTGGTGTTCGGTGCGATCCTGCTGTACGCCTTCGTGCTGAACGACTCCCCCGACGAACTCGACGCCGGCGACCTCGCCGATGCACTGGTCGCCACCACGCCGGAAACCGCACCCGCGGTCGACACCACGATCGACAGCAGTGGTGAGGCGGGCGCAGGCGAGACGACGGTGGTCACTGCGGCACCAGCGACCACCGAGGCAGCGCCGTCGTCGGCCGCCGACTTCGACGGCGACTGGGTGCCGACCGACGCGTCGGAGTTCGGCTACCGGGTCGAGGAGGTGCTCGCCGGGGTCAACACGACGGCCGTCGGACGCAGCAACGAGATCACCGGGCTGCTCACGATCGAGGGCACCACGGCCACCGCCGTCGACGTCGAGGTGCAGATCGACAGCATCGAGAGCGACAGCAGCCTGCGCGACAGCCAGTTCACCGGTCGCATCATGAACGCCGCTGAATTCCCCACCGCCACGTTCAACCTCACCGAGCCGATCGAGTTCGGCACGATCCCCGTCGGTGACGAGCAGGTCACCGCAACGGCGACCGGCGAGCTGACACTCCGCGGCGTGACGAACCCGGTCACCTTCGACGTCACGGCCCAGACCACCGACGGTCGCATCGGCGTGTTGGGATCGATCCCGGTCGTGTTCGCCGACTACGGCATCGACAACCCGTCGTTCGGCCAGGTGCGCACCGAGGACGAGGGTCTCGTCGAGTTCGTGCTCGTCTTCGAGCGCGCCACCTGATCGGGCGCTACGCGCCGGCGACGGGCTGGCTCTTCGCCCACGCGTCGGCCAGCGCCGCGTAACGCCCACCCAGTGCGACCAGCTCGCTGTGATTCCCGAGTTCGACGAGGCGTCCGCCGTCGATCACACCGATCCGGTCGGCGCGCTGGATCGTCGAGAGTCGGTGTGCGACGACGATCGTGGTGCGACCGGTCATCAACGTGTCGAGCGCTCGCTCGACGATGAACTCGGTGCCCGGATCGAGGTTGCTGGTGGCTTCGTCGAGGACGAGCACCGCCGGATCCACGAGCGCTGCGCGTGCCAACGACACGAGTTGGCGTTCACCGGCCGACAGACGCGATCCGCGTTCGCGCACCTCGGTGTGGATGCCGTCGGGGAACTCGTCGAACCGCTCGAGTGCGCCGATCGCGTCGAACGCCGCCCGAACGTCGTCGTCGGTCGCATCGGCGCGAGCGATGCGGACGTTGTCGGCAACCGTGCCCCCGAACAGGAACCCCTCCTGCGGTACGACCACCACCCGGTGACGCAGCGACGCGAGGGTGGCATCGCGCAGATCGACGCCGCCGAAGGTGATCGTGCCCTCGGTCGGGTCGTAGAGACGGGCCATCAACTTGGCGAGCGTCGACTTGCCTGCCCCGGTTGGTCCGACGAGCGCGAGTCGCTCGCCGTCGGCGACGTCGATCGACACGTCGGACAGCACCGGGGTCTCGGTCGCGGGGTAGCGGAATCCGACCCGATCGACCACGAGCTCACCGTTCGGCGGGAGGTCGTCGGGTCCGTCCTGGACGTCGGGTTCGGTGTCGAGGATGCCGAAGAGCTTGTTGAGCGCAGCCGCCGAGGACTGCACGGTGTTGTACAGCTGCGAGAGCTGCTGCACCGGCTCGAACAGCTGCGCGAAGAGCAGCACGACGGTGATGATCTGACCGATCTGCACCTCGCCGTTGGTGAAGAGCCAACCGCCGACACCGACGATGATCGCCGTCGCCAACACCCCGGAGGTCTCGACGAGCCCGAAGTACCAGGTCGACACCCGCACGCTGTGGAGGTGCGAGTCGTACAACTGGCGGTTCGACTGCTCGAAGCGGCGCTGCTGCTCGGGCTCACGGGCGTAGGCCTGGATGACACGGACGCCGGCGATGCCCTCTTGGAGGGTCGACAGGTTCTGCCCGATGTTCTCGCGCACGTCGAGGTAGGCAGCATTGGAGTCGCGCTGGAACTTGCGCGAGGCCACGATGATGATCGGCATCACGAGCATTCCGGCGAGGGTGAGCTGCCACGAGGTGAGCACCGCCAACACCAGTGCGAACCCGACGAGCAGGATCGCCGAGACGAACTGGAGCAGACCGAACTGCACGAGTTCGCCCATCGACTCGACGTCGGAGGTCATGCGGGCGACGAGCACGCCCGACTTGTTGCGGTCGAAGAAGGCCAGCGACTGCTTCTGGATGTGATCGAACACCCGGATGCGCAGCGCCCGCAGGAAGCCCTCACCGGCCCGATTGATCAGGATGTACTGCTGGCGCGCGGCGAGGTAGGCCACGACCGTGAGCCCCATGTAGAAGATCACCGCGTTGCGCAGCACCTCGCTGTCGCCCGGCGTGATGCCGTTGTCGATCCCCCAACCGAGGATCACCGGACCGAGCACCACGCCGAGGGTGGACAGCGCCGTGAAGCCGAGCGCTCCGAAGATCGTCTTGCGGAACGGTCGGGCCATGGCGGCGGTGCGACGGAGCACCTTCTTCGCCTCCTCGGCGTCGAGCTTGTCCTCGTCGGAGATCGCTCCCATGCCGTGCATCAGTCACCCCCCACCGGTGTCCGGGGGTCGACGTCGGCGCCCGTCCCTGCGGCATCGGTCTGCGCCGCGAGCTCCGCGCGCTGCTCGTCGTCGTCCTCTTGCATGGCCGCCAGCACGTCGCGGTAGCGCGGCTCGCGGTCGAGGAGCTCCTGGTGCGGCCCGGAAGCGATCACGCGCCCTCCGTCGAGCAACACCACGGTGTGGGCGAGCGCGATCGTGCCGGGGCGGTGGGCGATCACGATCGTGGTGCGACCGTCCATCACCGTCGACATCGCCGAGCGGATCTCGTGTTCCTTCGACGGATCGACCGCGGAGGTCGCATCGTCGAGCACGAGCACCCGCGGGTCGGCCAGGATCGCCCGGGCGATCGCGATGCGCTGGCGCTGGCCGCCCGACAGCGAGAAGCCGCGCTCACCCAGCAACGTGTCGTACGCCTCGGGAAGTCCCATGATGAAGTCGTGGGCCCCGGCGAGGCGCGCGGCCCGCTCGATCGACTCCTGGTCGGCGTCGGGTTCGGCGAAGGCGATGTTTGCGGCAACGGTGTCGTGGAACAGCAACGTGTCCTCGAAGACGATGCCGACGGCGCGGCGGACGTCGCGCAGCGCCAGGTCGCGCACGTTGACGCCGTCGATGCGGACCCGGCCCTCGTCGACGTCGTAGAAACGGACCAACAGCCGGGCAACCGTGGACTTGCCCGATCCGGTGGCTCCGACGAGCGCCACCGACTCGCCGGGCGCGAGGTCGAGGTCGAATCCGTCGAGGACCGGTGCCGCTGGGTCGTAGCCGAACCGGACCCCACGGAACTGCACGGCACCGGCGCGTTCGGCGGCTGGCAGGGCCAGCGGTCGTTCTGGGTCGGAGATCATCGGCGCCGTGTCGAGCACCTCGTTGACCCGCTCGAGCGCGGCGCCGGCTCGTTGGGCCCAGGCGATCGTCATGCCGAGCATGCGCAGCGGTGACACGAGGAGGGCGACGTAGAAGTTGAACTGCACGAGCTGGCCGACGGTGAGGTCTCCGTTGATCACCTGCATGCCACCGACCCCGAGTACGGCGATCAGCCCGAGTTGCGGCAGCAGCTCGATCGCGGGCAGGTACTTCGCCCGGATCTGCGCGGCGCGGATCGACGCCCCCTGGATGTCGTCGGCCTCCTTGCGCAGCCGCTTCGACTGGACCTCCTCGGCACCGAATCCCTTGACCACGCGAACGCCACCGACGGTCTCCTCGACGACGGTGGCCAGTTCCGCCTGCTCCATCTGCACCTGGAGCACGGCGCCGTGAATCGACTGCGAGAAGCGACGACCTGCGATGTTGACGAACGGCAGCGGGGCGAGCGCGATCAGCGCGAGTTGCCAGTCGGTCAGGAACAGGATCACCGACACTGCGATGATCATCGAGAAGTTCGACAGCGTGATCGGAATCATCACCACGAACGACTGGATCTGCTGGAGATCGCTCGACGAGCGGCTCATCAGCTGGCCCGTCTGCGCCCGGTCGTGGTAGCCGACGTGGAGCGACAGGATGTGGTTGAAGAGCCGCTCGCGCAGCCGGGTCTCGGTCCAGCGGGCCTCGCGGAAGGCGAAGAACCGGCGCAGCGCCGTGAACGTGCCGACGGCGACGCCCGCGATGGCGATCAGCATCACCCAGAGCCACAGCATGTCGCCCTGGTCGATGCCGCGGTCGATGCTGTAGCGGACCAGCAGCGGCACCGACACCTTGCCGACCATCCAGAGCAGGCCGATCGCGCTCCCGATGATCAGGTTCTTGCGCTGCGCCTTGAGTGTCGTCGACAGGAGCTTCCAACGAGACGGTGCGTCGTCCGCGCTGATGACAGGCGGTGCGAACTCACTCATCGGCGCCCGCGGACGGTGTCAGGATGGCTTCCCTGTGAGCGGAGCGAGCAGCTCGGCGACGCGTTCCTTCGGTCGTCCGACGATCGCCGTGTCGGCGGTGACCACGACCGGTCGCTGCAGCAACTGCTTGTGCTTGACGAGCAGCGCCACGATCTGGTCGTCGGTCGCAGCATCGTCCTCGGTCAACCCGAGCTTCTTCCACATGCTGTCGCGACGCACGAGCGCCGTCGGCTCGTCCTCGAGCTTGGCGATGATCGCCCGCAGCGTGTCGGCGTCGGGCGGGGTCTTGATGTAGTTGACGATGTCGACGTCGACACCGAGGTCCTCGGCAATGCGCACGGCATTGATCGACGAGTTTCAATGGGTGTTGTGGTAGATCGTCGCCACGGCCATGCGATCGAGGTTACGACCTGGTGTCGGGCCTGCTCTCATCGGTTGTCACACCCCCTCGGTACTGTCACCTGCACCGACTCCCCCTTCCCGAACGATCAACAGGAAGGGGACTCCGTGTCTCGCCACTGCTCCACCCATCTCGTGCCGCGCGGGGGCATCGACCCGATCCGGTCGCGAGCCGACGCCCTGGCCGTGCTCGCGCTCGCCGCCCCGTTCGGCGACGACACGGCCGCCATCCTCCTCGACGCCGATCGCCGCGGCGTCGGCATCGTCGTCGTCACCGGCACCACCGATCCCGACGCGATCTTCCGTGTCATCGCCGCGTGCGGCAACGCCCGACGGCCCGAGATCGCCGGGTTGATCCTCGCCACGAGCCGGCCGGGCGGCGACCTGGTCGTCGACGATCTCGACCGCTGGCTCGAGGCGAGCCTGCAGTGCGACGATGCCGGCATCGACCTCGTCGAGTGGTTCGTCATCGGCACCCATGTGGCGTGCCCGCGTGAACTCGCCGGCGACCCGCCCCGCTGGTGACGGCGCTGACGGCGCAAGGGCGCGGGTGCGGCGCTCAGCCGGCAGCCGAGCGTGCCCGACGTTCGGCCGGCGACAGCCGGAGGCCGGCGGCGCGGAGCCGGCGAACGAGATCACGGCTCTCCACCTCCACCGCGCCGGCCTCGATCAACTCCGCCCGGTACTCCTCGGGGATGTCGTAGTGGTCGCCCTGGAACCCGCGGCGCGGAATCCCGGTTCGATCGGCGAACTCGTGCAACTCGTCGTAGGAGGCGTCGCTCACGAGGTGGCACCACTTCTTGCCCCGCCACCACCATCGGGCGTCGTCGATCAGGATCGTCACGTCGATCACCCTGGCACACGCTCGATGCCGTCGAGCGTCCGAGTGGCAGCCTGGCACACTGATCGACATGACCGAGCCGGATCTCGAACTCGAGGTGGCCTGGCAGCGGCACGTCTCGCCCGACCGGCGCCCGCTCGACGGGCTGCTCGCGCGCCACCGCGAGAAGCACCGCCGCTACCACAACGCCACCCACGTCGCCTGGGTGATCCGCCATGTCGACGATCTCGCCGGATCGGAGGCGGTCGACGACCTCGACGCGATCGTCGCCGCTGCCTTCTACCACGATGCGATCTACGAGCCCACGTACCCGGCGAACGAGCGGGCGAGTGCTCGACTGGCCCGTCGGGATCTCGCCGCGCTCGGATGGCCCGAAGCACGGTGTGATCGCGTTGCGACGATGATCGAGGCCACCGAGCACGGTGCGGAGGCTTCGATCGATCCGAGCGGTGACACGGCGGTGCTCCTCGACGCCGACCTCGCCGTCCTCGGCGCCGACCCCGCCGCCTACGCCGCCTACGTCAGCGGCGTGCGCGCCGAGTACCGCCATCTCGACGACGACGAGTGGCGAACAGGTCGTACCTCCGTGCTGCAGGGATTCATCGCACGGCCGACGATCTTCCTCACCGAGACGGGCCGAGCGCGTTGGGAGCAGCGCGCCCGCGCCAACATCGCCGCCGAACTCGCACGATTCTCCTGAGCCGCAGCCCGCGCTCACCCACCGTCTGCGTCAGCACGAATCGCCGCAACGAACATCGCCGCCGACGCAGATCTCGCTGCGCCCGTCTGCGTCAGCACGAATCGCCGCAACGAACATCGTCGCCGACGCAGATCCCCGACGTCCCGTCGTGCTCCGGCACCGGCGGCTCGTCAGGTGGCGACCTGGTCGAGGTCGGAGGGGACGGCCTCGGCGAGTGTGCCGAGTTCGATCTGCTCCTGGACAGGCCGTTCGAGGAGTGCGTACCCGACGACGGTGGCCAACGTGACCACGCCCATGCAGACGATCGCCGGGCGCAATCCGATCGCCTCCGCCAGCAGACCGAGTGGCGCGGCGGCGATCCCGAACCCGGCGAAGCTCAACATCATCAGCGACTGCACACGGCCCTGGTGGGTGTCCTCGGTCATGTTGAGCGCGAGCGTGTTCGACAACGACTGGTAGCCCGTGGTTCCGGCGCCGACGAAGGCGACCACGACGAACGCGGTCAGGAACACCGGCGACAGGCCGAGTGCGATCACCCCCACGCCGAAGGCGATGCCGGACACGACCATCAGACGCCACACGCCGGCACCGTCGGCGCGGCCCGCGAGCGGCACCGCGACGACGACCGCGCCGATCGAACTCGCCGACATGATCAGCCCGACCCACCCGTCGGTCAGGTCGAAGTCGCCCTTGATCAGCGCGGGGATGAACGCGACGTAGTTGAAGCCGAACATGATGATCACGAACGAGCTGAGCACCAGGCGCCGCAGATGGGGTCGGGCGCCCACGTAGCGCAGACCGTCGATGATCTCGGCGAGCGGCTTCGCCTTGGACGTGGCCCTCGGCTCGGCGCCGGCCGGGCAACGCAGCAGCAGGATGAAGGCGCCCAGGGAGAACAGCGCCGAGACGATGTAGGCGCCACCGATCCCGACCAGCGCGATTCCCGCCAGCGCGCCCGCAAGCGACGGCGCGAACACGCGTGTGCCGTTCATGCTCAGCATCGACAGGGTGATCGCATTGCCGAGCTGTTCGCGTCCGACGATCTCCGACGTGAAGGCGACCCGGGTCGGACCGTAGAAACCGAACGCGAGCCCCTGCGTCAGTGCGGCGACCAGCAACATCCAGAACTGCACCGTGTCGGTCACGACGACGACACCCATGCCCGCCGCGGCCGCCAGGATCGCCCCCTGGCTGACCAGCAGCACCTTGCGCTTCGGAAGGCGGTCGGCGGCGACCCCGCCGAGAGGTGTCGACACGAGCAGCGCCAGTCCGAAGCAGAGGTAGACGAGTCCGAGTGCGCTCTCGCGCTCGGTGAGGTCCCAGGCGAGCACCCCGCGGAGCAGGAACTGCATCTGGACCGACATGAACGAGAACGTTCCCGCCCACCACAGCTTCTTGTACGCCGGGATGCGCAGCGACGAGAACGACGCGGCGAGGCCGACGCGGGCAGACGACATCAGGCCACCTTGCCCCATGCGGCGGCCGAGTTCACGCTCGGAGCCACGGCCCGCCTGTGACGCAGTGAGATTTCAGGAGCGGACGTGACCCTGGGCGACGGCCCGCTGCTTCACGGACTCGGCGATCGCGTCCGCGACACCCGGTTCGAAGGCGCCCGGAATGATGCGATCCGCGGTCGGTTGCTCGACGAGGCCGGCGAGTGCATCGGCCGCAGCGCGCTTCATCTCGATGGTGCAGCGGGTGGCCTGGACGTCGAGCATGCCGCGGAACACGCCGGGGAAGGCGAGCACGTTGTTGATCTGGTTCGGGTAGTCGCTGCGTCCCGTTGCGATCACGGACACGTTCGGGGGCATCAGTTCCGGCATGACTTCGGGCGTCGGGTTCGCCATGGCGAACACGATTGCGTCATCGGCCATCTCGGCGAGCCACTCGGGCTGGATGATGCCAGGGCCGGACAGGCCGAGCAGCACGTCGGCGCCCTGCAACGCCTCGCGGACGCCGCCGCGCCGATCGTCGCAGTTGCCGTTGTCGACGAACCACTGCTTCGTCGAGGTGAGGTTGCCTCGCTCACGGTGCAGGATGCCGGTGGAGTCGACGCCGATGATGTCACCGGTGCCGTCCTGGCCGACACGTGCATCGTGGAGCAGCTCGCCGACCGCGACCCCGGCAGCCCCGGTGCCCACGATGACCACACGCAGTTCCTCGACGCGTTTGCCGACCACTCCGGCGGCGTTGATCAGCGCAGCCAGGGCGACGATGGCGGTGCCGTGCTGGTCGTCGTGGAACACGGGGATGTCGAGTTCGTCCTGCAGACGTCGCTCGATCTCGAAGCACTCGGGCGCCTTGATGTCCTCGAGGTTGATGCCACCGAAAGTCGGTGCGATCGCCTTCCCGATCGCCACCATCTCGTCGACCGTTCGGGCGTCGACGCACACCGGGTACGCGTCGACTCCGCCGAACTGCTTGAACAGGACGGCCTTGCCCTCCATCACCGGCATCGCCGCTTCGGGGCCGATGTCGCCGAGGCCGAGCACGGCGGTGCCGTTGGAGAGCACCGCAACGGCATTCGAACGACCCGTCAGTGTCCAGACCCGACCGGGCTCGTCGGCGATCGCCTGCGAGACGCGGCCGACACCCGGGGTGTAGGCGAGTGACAGGTCCTCGGGTCCGTCGATCGGCACGCTCGACGCGATCGAGAGCTTCCCACCCTGGTGCAGGATGAAGGCCGGGTCGTCCGCGTACGGATCGGTCATGTCGACACCGTCGGGGATCGTCGCACCACCGTGTTCGGTGGACGTGCCGGTGTTCGAGGTGCTGGTCATGGTCGGTCCTTCACAGAGGTGTCAGGGTGTGGTGAGCAGGGTTCACCGGAGACCAACAGCGGTGGCCCGCCGCCGGTTTCCGGCTGGTCGGGCGAGTTCGACGATGCTCAGCGTTGCCGCTGGGCTCGTGTCCCCCGCCTGACCCGTACCGGAATGAGTACGGGTGCGGGGCCGCGTGCTGCCAACGCTGCACCTGCTGCTGCTACGGCAGCAATGGCGGCGATGGCGATCAGCACGACATGAACCCTACCCGATCGGCTCGGAGATGTGCTTCACTGATCTCATGACCGACCTCGAAACGATGCCCGTCGAGCGTGTCGACGTCGACACCGACGAGATCACGGAGACCGGCGAACCGACCTCAGCGCACATCGTCAAGACCAAGCGCGGCGAGAACGCCGCCGCCGTCGTGCTGGAGGCCCGCGTGATGGGAACGCCGATCGAGGCGTTGTGCGGGTTCGTGTGGGTGCCCTCACGTGACCCCAAGCAACTGCCGGTGTGCGAGAAGTGCAAGAGCGTCTACGAGATGTACAAGGCCTTCAACGACGGTCTGCGCGACACCCCGAACGACTGACGACCACCCGATGACCGAACCACTGCCGGAGTTGCGGATCCGACAAGCCGTTCGCGCCCTGCTCGTGACCCCCGACCGGCACATCCTGCTGGTCCGCTTCGAATTCCCGGACGCCACGGTCTGGTCGTTGCCCGGCGGCGGCATCGATCCGGGCGAGAGCCACCTCGACGCACTCCACCGGGAGCTGGTCGAGGAGGTCGGCCTGCACGATCCCGTCGTCGGTGCCCACGTCTGGAACCGAGAGCACATCATCCCGCACGAGGACGGGCTGTGGGACGGCCAGCAGGATCGCTACTACCTGGTGGAGGCGAGGGAGCGGTTCGATCCCGCCCCGGCACTCTCCTGGGAGCAGTTGCGCGCCGAGCGTCTCCACGAGTTGCGGTGGTGGCACCTCGACGAGATCGAGTCGGCGACCACCGACGGCGTGTGGTTCTCGCCCCGGCGCCTCGGCCCGCTCCTGCGCCAACTGCTGATCACCGGTCCACCGCCGTCCCCCCTCGACACCGGCATCTGATCACGTCAGAGGCCGGACCCGCGAGGTGATCCTCAGCGGGTGTGGTGGCTGGTGCGGATGATGCAGGTCTGCTGGGCGGTGCCGATCAGGCGGCCGTCCTGGCTCCACAGGCGCAGCGAGCCATGGCCGATCGAACGGTGGAAGCCGTCGGCGGTGACGTCGAGCAGCACCCACTCCGACGGCTCCGGATCGATCACCCGCAGCGTGTTGTCGAGGCTCGTCCCGCCCGGCATCGCCCCGAGCGCCGCACACACCGCCAGAGGGATGATGTCGGCGATGAACGCCTGGGTCGCCGGGCTGCCGATGAGGTGGTCGGGAATCCGGCACCACAACCCCAGCGGACCGGTCTGCGGGTTGTCGATCGCCTCGGCGGCCAACTTGCCCGCGGCCAGCCGCCGTTCGAGGTGGTCGAAGAAACTGCCGGCCACGATCGCCGAGAACGGCTCGGACATCGACGGGCACTCGACCGGCGGCGGCACATCGGGCATCGAACCGAACCCGACCGCGTCGCCGCTGGGGCGATCGGTGTGTGCACACAGCGAGGTGAACACCGGGCGACCGTCGACCGTGCCGGTCACCTGCGCCTGGGTCGTCGCCTTGCCTGCAGCAGAGATCGCAACATCCAGGTCGATCACCTCGTCGGGCTCCGGACGCCCGATGAACTGTGTGGTGATCCACTGCAGCGGACGCCCGGTCACACATTCTGCCGCCTCGATCGACGCTGCGATCCCCGAACCGCCGTAGAGGAAGCCGAACGGCGTGCAGAGCTCCTTGCGAGCGCGTAGCTGGAGTCGATGCGGATCGTCGGTCGGCTGGAGGTCGAGGAGATCGAACGTGGGGAGCACGGCGAGACGATCCCAGAGCCGACGCCATTCCGGCAAACCGGAACCCGCGTGATGTGTCTGGCTCAGTCCGAGGCTCGTCGACGCTGACCGAGCCGGTCGGAGCCGGCGTCGATGCCGGGCAACTGCGGTTCGAATCGCCCGGCATGAGCGGCCACGAGGTCGCTGACGATCGCCTCGACCTCGACCCACGACGACGCCCGCGGTCCCACCAGTGACCGGTTGTACGGCTGGTCGAACACGATGGTCGTGTTGCCGAGCGCCCGCAGCTGCTCGACATTGTGCGGCGCATCATCGATGTAGGCATCGGCGTCAGCCTCGGGCTTGGCGCCGAGGAAGCACAGGTCGCGGTAGGGGATGCGGTTGGCGTCGAGCCAGGCAGCGGTGTCGCCGACCGCCTTCTCGTGGCCCCAGTTGACGTACAGGCGATGGGTGATGATGCGGATCCAGACCCCGGCATCGGAGAGTCGCCAGAGGGCGTCGGCGGCGCCGTCGATCACATCCATCGTGCGGAACATGTCGTACTCCATGACGGCGACGCGGTGGAGTTCTGAATATTCGCCGGGGCCGAGGCCCCACTCGGCGAAGTCCCACGATCGGTCGAGGGGCAGCGTGTCGGGGTCGATCCCACGGATCTCCGCGAGGATGTCACGAAAGCGCCGTGTGTGGTCCGCCACGACACCGTCGAGGTCGACCCCGAGTGTGAACGACCCGCTCATGCGCGGCATCCGAGGGTCGTGATCATCGCTCCAGCCTGCCAGAGTGGTGCGCCATGGCGGACAGTTCGCGACACAGCCGGCTCCGGCTGGGGATCGACCTCGACGGCGTCGTCGCCGACTTCAACGCCGGGTGGATCTCCCGGTACAACGGTGACTTCGGCGCCGACCTGCTTCCCGAGCACGTCGACATCTGGGATGCGCCGACGCTCCTCACCCATTTCACCGACATGCGCGAGTTCTGGTCGTGGGCCCGCACGAGCGGCGACGGGGCGAGCATCTTCCGCATCCTCGAGCCGTACCACGGTGCGATCGAGGCGCTGCACCGTCTCGCCGAACGACATCGAATCGTGATCGTCACGACCAAGCCCGACTTCGCCGTGCACGACACCTTCGAGTGGCTCGCCCAGCACCGCGTCCCGACGACCGAGGTGCACATCGTCGACGACAAGACGACCGTCGACTGCGATGTCTATCTCGACGACGCCGACCACAACTTGAGCTCGTTGCGGGCCGCTCGTGCCGACGCCGTGGTGTGCCGGTACGTCCGGCCGTGGAACGGCGCTCACCCTGGCGTGGTCGACGTCGACGATTGGGCCGGCTTCGAGCAGGTCGTCGACGCCCGCGTTACCGGAACGTGAACGGTGCGCGACTCAGTTCAATCGGTCGCGAATGGTCCGCTACGGTCGAGCGCATCCGCCAGCAACCCAGGAGAACCATCACCATGAGGTCCCGCAAGCTCATTGCCGCGTGCGCCGCACTCGGCCTCGTCGTCGCCGCCTGTGGCAGTGACGACGATTCGTCGGATTCCGCTGCCGACACCACCGAAGCGCCCGACACCACCGACGGCACGGGCGACGTACCCGACGACTGGCCCGACGAGATCGTGTTCACCCTGACCCCGTCGCAGGAGACCGGGGGCCTGATCGAGACCGCCGAGCCGCTCGCCGAACTGCTTTCCGCCGAGCTCGGTATCGACGTGACACCGCTGGTGCCGACCGACTACTCGGGAGTGATCGTCGCCCTCGAATCGGGCCAGGCCCAGGTCGCCGGCGGTCTCGGACCGCGCCAGATGGTCCAGGCCGAGGAGCAGGCCGACGCAGAGCTCATCCTCCAGGCGGAGCGCTTCGGCTCGCTGCTCTACGTCACCCAGTGGTTCACCAACGACCCCGACACGTACTGCGACGACGAGCCGGTCGCCGACGAGGACGGCTACCTGTTCTGCAACGGTGTCCTCGACGCCTCCGGGCCCGAGGCGGGCCCGATCGGTGCCGACAAGCTGGCGCTGCTCGAAGGCCAGACCGTGTCGTTCGTCGATCAGGGATCGACCTCGGGGTACGCGATCCCGGCGTTGCAGCTGAGCGAGGCCGGCATCGACCCAATCGACGGGATCGACGGCCTCTTCGCCGGCGGCCACGACGGCTCGGTCCAGGCGGTGTACGACGGCGACGCCGTCGTCGGCGTGTCGTACAACGATGCACGTGGAGACATCGTCGAGACATCGCCGGACGTCGGCGAGAAGGTCGTCGTGTTCGGCTGGTCGGGCCCGATCCCGAACGACGGGTTCGCAGTCGCCAGCGACCTACCCGATTCGCTGGTCGAGGCGATCACCGCAGCCTTCGTCTCCATCTCCGACACCGAAGAGGGAGCTGTACTCCTGTCGGAGCTGTACAACATCGACGCCCTCGTGCCGGTCACGTCGAGCGACTACGACGTGATTCGCGATCTCGAAACGCAGCTCGGCGACCTCCTCGAGTGACCACACCGCCGCCGGTGTGCGAGTCGTGCTCGCCACGACTCGCACACCGGTCGGCGCGTCGATGAGAGGATGACAAAATGATCCGATTCGAGCAGGCGTCGGTCACCTATACGGGCGGCGTCGCCGCGATGAAGGACCTCGACCTCACGATCGAGCCCGGTGAGTTCGTCGTGATCGTCGGCCTGTCCGGTGCCGGCAAGTCGACGTTGATCCGGGCGATCAACGGGCTCGTCCCGTTGACCTCGGGCCGACTGGAGGTCAACGGCGTCCAGGTCCCTGAGCTCAACCGACGTGAGCTGAGAAATCTGCGCGCCGACATCGGCATGATCTTCCAGGGCTTCAACCTGGTCGACCGCACCACCGTGTTGCGCAACGTGCTGATGGGTCGCCTGCACGAGGTGCCGACGTGGCGAACGCTCCTCGCTCGCTACACCCAAGCCGACATCGACATCGCCGCCCGCGCCCTCGCGCGCGTCGAGATCATCGAGAAGGCGTGGGTGCGGGCGAGCGACCTGTCCGGCGGTCAGCGCCAGCGCGTCGGCATCGCCCGAGCCCTTGCGCAGGAGCCATCGATCCTCCTCGCCGACGAACCGGTCGCGTCGCTCGACCCGCCGACGAGCCACGTCGTGATGCGGTACCTCCAGCAGATCGGGCGCGAACTCGGCATCACCGTGATCGTCAACCTCCACTTCCTCGATCTCGCCACCGCCTACGCCGACCGGATCGTCGGGTTGCGCGACGGTGTGCTGGTCTTCGACGGTCCGGGCAGCGAGTGCGACGCCCAGGTGTTCGAGGACATCTACGGCCGGAGCCTCACCGCCGACGACACGATGACCAAGCGCGCCGCGTTGTGAGCGCTCCGGGCACAACCGAGCCCGACGCTGCGACGTCAGACCGACCAGTACCCGAGCTCCCACCGAAGCCCGGACCGTCGTGGTTCGCGATCGGCGGCACGATCGGCGCGATCGTGATGACCGTTGTCACCGCGCGCTCGGTCGGGTTCTCGTTCAGCGATGTCTGGTCGAACCTCAGCCGCAAGAACTCGGTCATCGAGGGGGCGCTCCGCCCCGACTGGAGCCAGCTCTGGTCCGACCGGTCACGATCGGCGTTCATCGAGACCCTCCAGCTTGCGGTACTCGGCACGGTCGTCGGCGCAACCCTCGCCCTCCCGCTGGCGCTCTGGACGACCAAGTTCGGCAACCCCAATCGCTTCCTGCGCACCATCGTGCGCAGCTTCAACAACGTCATCCGATCGATCCCCGACCTGCTCTGGGCGCTGATCTTCGTCACCGCGGTCGGCATCGGTGCGCTCAGCGGTCTGCTCGCCCTCATCTTCTTCTCGCTCGCGGTCACCACGAAGCTCACCTCCGACATCCTCGACGGCATCGACATGGGCCCGGTCGAGGCGGCGAACGCGAGCGGCGCGGGCCTCAACCAGATGTTGCGCACCGCGGTCGTGCCCCAGATCCTGCCGTCGTACGCCTCGTTCGTGCTCTACAACTTCGAGCTCAACCTGCGCGCCTCGGCGGTGCTCGGCCTCGTCGGCGCCGGCGGCATCGGTGCGCGCATCGAGTTCTTCCGCGGGCGCGGCCAGTGGGAAGAGCTGTGGGGCCTGGTGTTCATGTTCTTCCTCGTCGTGCTGATCGTCGAGCGGATCTCGGTGTCGTTGCGCCGGAGGTTGGTGTGAACAGGCCGGTTCCCGCCCTGCCGCCCAGGCCGGTCGATCGATACAAGTGGTTCTTCACCGCCGGCGTCGTCGCCGTCACGCTCTGGTCGGCGCTGGGCCTGGAGGCGAAGTGGAGCCGGCTCGCCGAGGCGCCGAGCGATCTGTGGACCCTCAGCCGGGTCATGTTCACCAACATGGAGGCCGCCGACTTCCCCGACCTCATGAGGGCGATGTGGGAGTCGGTGTCGATCGCGTGGATGGGCACCCTGATCGCCTCGGTGTTCGCGATCCCGATGTCGTTCCTCGCAGCGGAGAACCTCGTGGGTCGGCCGGTCGCCTGGGTGACGCGGCAGGTGCTCAACCTGCTGCGGGCGATCCCCGAGGTGATCCTGGCCCTCGTGTTCATCCCCGTGTTCGGGCTGTCGCCGATGGCCGGGGTGATGGCGATCGGCATCGGCTCGATCGGCACGCTCGGCAAGCTGTTCTACGAGATCATCGAGGGCATCAAGGACGAACCGATCGAGGCGTCCGATGCGGTCGGGGCCTCCCGGCTGCAGCGCCTCCGCTGGGGTGTGCTCCCACAGGTCACCCCCGAGCTGGCATCGCTCGTGCTGTACCGGTTCGAGGTCAACATCCGCGCCTCGGCGGTGCTCGGCGTCGTCGGCGCCGGTGGCATCGGCGGCGATCTCCGACAGGCGCTGCTCTTCAAGGACTTCGGTACCGCCGGGCTCGGCCTGATCATCATCGTGGTCGGCACGATCGCCGTCGACACCGTGTCGGGCGCGGTGCGGCGCCGGATCGTCGCCGGGCCGACCGGAGGCAGCGGAGGGTCGTCGTTGTGGCCGCCTGAGCGTCTCCCCATCTTCTCGCGTCGGTGGGCGACGGGGGTCGACACGCTGACCACCGTCGCCGAGTCGCCGTCGCCGCGCTGAGGGCCGGTCCACTTCGCCCGAGCGATCGAGCTGAGCCGCAGGAGCGACCGAGTGCGGTCACCTAGGGTCGGCGGCCATGCGCATCGTCGACTGCACCACGTTCGTGATCGCCAACCCGCCGCCACACTTCGGTGGGCGCTACTTCATCGTGGTGAAGCTGACGACCGACACCGGCGTCGTGGGGTACGGCGAGATCTACGTGGCGACGTTCGGACCGCACACGGTGGCGGCGATGGTCACCGATGTCGCCGACCGGTGGGTGATCGATGCCGATCCGAACCGGATCGAGCTGCTGTGGCGGCGGATGTACTCGAGCGGGTATGCGCTGCGACCGGATCCGACACTGGTCGGTGTGATGAGCGGGATCGAGATGGCGTGCTGGGACATCGTCGGCAAGGACGCCGGCAAGCCGGTGTACGACCTGCTCGGAGGCCGGGTCCGCGAGCGGGTACGCACCTACACCTACCTGTACCCGGCTGAGGGCCGGCCGGACGTGTACACCGACCCGGTCCAGGCGGCGGAGCAGGCGGCGTTCGAGGTCGAGCGCGGGTTCACGGCGGTGAAATTCGATCCGGCGGGACCGTACACGGCGTTCGACGGGCACCAGCCGAGCCTCGAGGACATCGACCGGTCGGTGGCGATCACCGGCGCGATCCGCGAGGCGGTCGGCTCGCGGGCCGACCTGCTGTTCGGCACGCACGGCCAGTTCACGGCCGCCGGCGCGATCCGGTTGGCGCAGCGGCTGGAACCGTTCGATCCGCTCTGGTTCGAGGAACCGACGCAGCCCGATCAGCCCGAGGAGATGGCCCGGGTGGCCCGCCAGACCTCGATCCCGATCGCGACCGGTGAGCGACTGACGACGATCACCGAGTTCGCAGCACTGGCACGGCATCAGGCGGCGGCGATCTGGCAGCCGAATCTCGGGCGGTGCGGCGGGCTGATGGCGGGCAAGAAGATCGCGGCGATCGCCGAGGCGTCGGGATGTCAGATCGCTCCCCACCTGTACTCGGGTCCGATCCTCGGTGCGGCCAACATCCAACTCGCCGCGACGCTGCCGAACCTGCTGATCGTCGAGGGCATCCAGGACTGGACCGGCTTCCACGCCGAGCTCCTGACCACACCGATCCAGTGGGAGGACGGCCACGTGATCCCATCGCGAGAACCCGGCCTCGGCGTCGAGTTGAACGAAGAGGTGGCCCTGGCCAACCCCTACCCCGAAGACGGCGAGTTGCACCTGACCATGGCCGACACCCCCTGAATGAGACGCGGGGTCTGACCCCACGTCTCATTCAGCGGAAGTCGCGGGACTTGACACTCGCGGACATCGGGAGGGGGGCGAGGTGGTCGGCGACGATGTTGACGACGCCTTCGCTGCGTTCGAGGCGGCCGCGGATCAACATCGCCGGCGCTTCCCTCGCCACCTTGCGGAACCTGGCCCAGCACCCCTTCGACACCACGACGTTGATCAGGCCGGTCTCGTCCTCCAGGTTGAGGAACGTCACCCCCTGCGCGGTCATCGGCCGTTGACGGTGGGTGACCACACCGGCGACCTGCACGATCGAACCCGGCTCGGGATCGAACAGTTGCGACGAGGTGAGCACCCCCAACCGAGTCAGCTCGTCGCGCACGAAGACAGTCGGGTGACCGTCGGGTGACACTCCGGTCGCCCACAGGTCGGCGACCGCTTCTTCGACCGGGGTCATCCCCGGCAGTCGCGGCGCGGCGTCGCCGGTCACCACGCCGGGCAGTCGGCCGGGCCGCGACTGGGCAGTGGCGCCGACGGTCCACAACGCCTTGCGTCGGTCGAGACCGAAGCACTCGCCGAACAGTCCACCGGTCGCCATGGCCTCCAGCTGCGCCAGCGTCAACGACGGGACCCTGCGGACGAGATCCTCGGTGTCGGTGAACAGCCCGCCCGCCTTGCGGACCGCCTCGATCTCCTCGGCCAACTCCGATCCGATCCCACGCACCGAGCCGATCCCCAGCCGCACGGCGACGCCGCCCTCCGACGAGTCACACGGCTCCAAGGTCGCCGCTGCCAGCGACGCGTTGAGATCCGGTGTGTTGACGACCACACCGTGACGGCGGGCGTCGCGCACCAGGGTGTGCGGTGACCAGAACCCCATCGGCTGGGCGTTGAGCAGCGCCGCGCAGAACGCCGCCGGCTCGTGGTACTTGATCCACGACGACGCGTACACGAGGTAGGCGAAGCTCACCGAGTGCGACTCGGGGAAGCCGTAGTTGGCGAACGCCTTCATCTTCATGAACAGCTCGTCGGCGACCTCGCCGGTGATCCCCCGTTCGGCCATCCCGGCGTAGAGCCGTTCCTTCAGCCGCTCCATCCGCCGGGCCGAGCGCTTCGACCCCATCGCCTGGCGCAACTCGTCGGACTCGGCGGGGGTGAACCCGGCGACGTCGATCGCCATCTGCATCAGCTGCTCCTGGAACAGCGGCACCCCGAGCGTCTTGCCGAGCGAGTTCTCCAACAGCGGATGCAGGTACGTGATCGGTTCCAGGCCGTTGCGGCGCCGGATGTACGGGTGCACCGACCCGCCCTGGATCGGCCCCGGCCGGATCAGTGCCACCTCGACCACGAGGTCGTAGAACCGGCGCGGCTTGAGCCGCGGCAGCGTCGCCATCTGCGCCCGCGACTCGATCTGGAACACCCCGACGGTGTCGGCGCGGCACAGCATCCCGTACACGTCGTCGTCCTGCGGGATCGTCGCGAGGTCGATCTCGTAGCCGCGGTGTTCCCGCACCAGGTCGACGGCGTAGTGGAGCGCCGACAGCATCCCGAGCCCGAGCAGGTCGAACTTGACGAGACCGGTGCGAGCGCAGTCGTCCTTGTCCCACTGCAGCACCGATCGCTTGTCCATCCGCCCCCACTCGACCGGACACACCTCGATCACCGGGCGGTCGCAGATCACCATGCCGCCAGAGTGGATGCCGAGGTGCCGCGGCGCATCCTCGACCTCCAGCGCCAGCTCCAGCACCGGTTCGGGGATCGAGCAGTCGGGCTGCGCAGCGGTCACCGCCACGCCGCCCCAGCCGTCGACCTGCTTCGACCACGCGTCCTGCTGGCCCGGTTCGAACCCCAGCGCCTTGGCCATGTCGCGCACCGCCGAGCGCGCCCGGTACGTGATCACGTTCGCCACCTGGGCGGTGTGGTGGCGGCCATAACGCTCGTAGACGTACTGGATCACCTCCTCCCGACGGTCGCTCTCGATGTCGACGTCGATGTCGGGCGGGCCGTCGCGCTCCGGCGACAGGAACCGCTCGAACAGCAGGCCGAGCGACACCGCATCGGCGGCGGTGACCCCGATCGCGTAGCAGACCGCCGAGTTCGCTGCGCTCCCGCGGCCCTGGCAGAAGATGTCGGCGCGGCGGCAGAACTCGACGATGTCCCACACGATCAGGAAGTACCCGGCGAAGTCGAGCTGCTCGATCAGCGCCAGCTCGTGATCGATCGTCTTCCATGCCCGTGCCCGCAGTGAGAGATCCTCTGCGTGGACGGGACGTTCGCCATATCGGCGGCGGGCGCCCTCCTCGGTGACCCGCCGGAGGTACTGCATCTCGGTCAGCGCCGTACCATCCGGTTGAACGGGGCACGGGAACGGCGGCAGGTTCGGGGCGACCAGCGACAGGTCGAACGCCGCTGCCCTGCCGATCTCCGCTGCCCGCTCGACGACACCCGGATAGCGACGGAACCGCTTGGCCTGCTCGGCACCCGAGCGCAGGTGCGCCCCAGCGGCGGCGGGCAGCCACGGGTCGACCTGGTCGAGGCTGCGACGCGACCGCACGGCAGCGAGTGCCGTCGCCAACCGACGTTGCATCGGGGTGGCGTAGTGGACGTTGTTGGTCGCCACGCACTCGACACGTTCGCGATGGGCGAGTTCGACGAGTGCATCGTTGCGGGCGGTGTCGAGCGGGTCCCCGTGGTCCCACAACTCCACCAGCACCCGGTCGCGCCCGAATGCGTCGACCAGGCGGAGCAGCTCCCGGCGGGCCGCTGCCGGGCCGTCGGCGATCAGCGCAGCGGGCACCGCCCCCTTGCGACAGCCGGTGAGCACCCAGCCGTGCCCGGCGACGGTGTCGGCGACGTCGCCGAAGGTGAACTGCGGCGCCCCCTTCTCCCCGGCCAGGTGTCCGGTGCTCAGCACCCGGGAGAGCCGGGCATACCCGTCGGGGCCGTCGGCGAGAACGAGGAGATGTGTGCCGGACGGATCGGGGGCATGTGCGTCGGGAACCATCCCCGTGTCGACCTGGCGGAGCGTGTCAGCCTCCGATCGGGCCACGCGGGCATCGTGTGCGGCGAGCGTGATCTCGGTGCCGAACACGGTCGGCAGACCGACCGCCTTGGCCGCTTCGGCGAATCGGACCACCCCGTAGAAGCCGTCGTGATCGGTGATCGCCAACGCCTCCAGGCCGAGACGGGCTGCTTCGGTCGCCAGCTCCTCGGGATGTGACGCGCCGTCGAGGAACGAGAAGTTCGAGTGACAGTGCAGCTCGGCATAGGGAACGACCGGCGTCGTGGACGTCGTCCCGGTCAACTCGGGCGGTGCCTCGAACGGCTGACGCTTGCGGCTCCACGCCGGTCCGTCGCCGCCCGAGTTCCACGACGGGCTCCCGGGGGCGCGCCCGTCTCGTCCCGTCGTCCGGGCCGCCGGTCTGCCCGACAGCGTCGCTTCCAGTTCGCTCCACGACCACGAAGGGTTGTTGAACCCCATCGACCCAGTATCGAACACACGTTCGCTCCCCGCAACCCCCACCATCATCGACTGGGACCAAATGCCCTGGTGGACACCAGGGCACACCGCGACGATGACCCACAGATCTACCTACTGGTCGGTAGAGAACAGATCCGCCTCACACCGCCCGAGGACGACATGCCAGCCGCCACCGCCAGCGACGACACCGCCACCCGCCACCTGCACGGCACCGAGACACCGACGACGCCCACCGGCCTCAAACCGGTGCTCGCCGTCATCCCCGAGCACTGCTACGAGCGATCGACGATCCGCGGGCTCGGGCTGTTCCTGCGCGACGTGATCATCTTCGCTCTGGCGACGTGGGGGCTGCTGTCCACGAACAACCCGCTGCTGCTCGTTCCGCTCTGGCTGCTCAGCGGCGTGATGGTCGCCGGCCTCTTCGTGATCGGCCACGACGCCGCGCACAGCGCGCTGTTCGACTCCAAACGCCTCAACGCCGTCGTCGCCCGGGTGAGCATGCTGCCGTCGCTCCACGCGGTCGAGGTGTGGGTGTTCGGTCACAACCGGGTCCACCACGGCCACACGCTGCGCCAGGGCATGGACTTCGTGTGGCACCCGCTCACCGTCGAGCAGTACGAGGAGCTCGGACGATTCGCACAGCTCCGCCACCGGCTCGAATGGGGCCCGTTCGGTGCCGGGGCCTACTACCTCCGCGAGGTGTGGTGGAACAAGATGGTGCGCTTCACGCCGCCACAGCGTTGGCGGCGCCGGATGCGTCTCGACCAGGCGCTGGTCGCCGGGTACGCACTGGGCGCGCTGGCACTCCTCGTCGCCGTCGATGGCTCCGGCGGGGTCTGGCAGTGGGTCAAGGTCGTCGTGATCCCGTTCCTGCTGTTCTGCCAGGCGATCGGCTGGGTGGTCCACGTCCACCACATCGCCCCGGACATCCGCTGGTGGCCGCGCCGCGAATGGAACCGCTTCCGCGGCCAGGTCGAGGGCACGACGATCCTGTGGGGGCCACCGGGGTGGGACTTCTTCGTCCACTGGATCATGGTCCACCTCCCGCATCACGTCGACATGCAGATCCCGTGCTACCGCCTCCCCGAAGCAGCCCGGGCGATCGCCGATGCCTACCCCGACGAAGTGGTCGAACAACCGATCAGCGTTCGCGACTACCTCCGCTCGACGAAGGCGTGCAAGCTCCACGACTTCGAGACCGGCACCTGGCACACGTACCCCACCGCCCGCTGACGCCCCCTCGACCCCACCCCTTTCGGAAATCTGCCTGGGTGGTCGCGCCCAGCGCGCAGATCCAGGCATTCTGCGGGGCGGGGTTGGGTGCGGGTTGGGTGGGGGCTGGGCGGCTGGTCACGGCGTCAGCGCGAGCAGGAGACCGCGCAGGCCCGGGTCGGCGCGGTCGATCGCAACCGCCCAGGCGAACCAGTCGATGAGTTGACTCTCACCCTCCGGCGGTGTCGGGTCGGCCTCACCACCGTCGATGAGATACCGCAGGTCGAGGTGCGTGTGGCCACGTCCGCCGGCGTGGACGTCGACGTGGATCAGCTCCGGGACACCGTGTTCGTCGATCGGCCCGGCGAAACGGACGTCGAGTCCGGTCTCCTCGCGGCTCTCGCGCAGCGATGCGTCCCATGGCGTCTCGCCCGGATCGATGTGACCGCCCGGCTGCAGCCAGATCCCCAGCCGTTTGTGCTCGAGCAGGATCACCCCTCGCGGCCCCACGACGATGCCCGAGCCGGTGACGTGGATCGGATCGGACTCCTGGTCGAGGGGCGCCTCCAACCGATCGAACGCTGCCAGGAACGCCACGATCGAGTCGGCCTCGCGTCGATCGACCGGCTCGCGCGCCGCCACATCGCGCCGGATGCGTCGGTGGAGTTCATCAGCGTGCACGACCCCGGTGTACCAGCATCGATGCAAACGACACGCGTGTGATTTCTTTCGATTTGTTCTTGAGTTCGTCAGTTTCCCGACCGATAGCACCAGCAGGACACAACGGAGCGGCCGGACCCCGGCCGATGAACCTGGCGGGAAACTCACATGGACAACGACACCAACATCGCACCTCGCATCCTGATTGCGGTGGACGATCCAGACCTTCGTCGCATCAGCGTTGCGGGCTTGCGGTCCGCCGGCTTCAGCGTCAGCGCTCCCACCGATGGTGAAGCGGCGATCATGCTCGCCGAGTCGTTCTCCCCCGACGTGTTGATCGTCTGCTCCCGGCTTCGCTCCCCCGACGGCCGCCCGCTGTTCGAACGTCTTCGCGACTCGAGCGAGCAGTATCTGCTCTGCATCACCGAAGAGGGCGCCCACCGCACCCGTGCCGCCATGCTCCACTCCGGCGCCGACGACGCCGTGTCGGTCCCGGTGTCGCCCGAAGAGCTCAGCGCTCGCTGCCATGCGCTCCTGCGTCGCCCCCGTCAGATGCAGAACCGGGTCGAGACCGTCCTGAGCTCGGTGCTCAACCTCGGACCGCTCACGATCGACCTCGGCCGGCGAGAGGTGCGCATCGACGACGAGGAAGTCGCCACGACCCGCATCGAGTTCTCCCTGCTCGAGCAGTTGTGCCGCCGCCCGACCGAGGTGTGCACCCGCGAGGATCTCCTCGACGCCGTGTGGGGGCCGACCTGGGTGGGCGACAACCACGTCGTCGACGTCCATCTGTCGAATCTCCGCCGCAAGCTCGACAAGGCCGCTCCCGAGTACAAGGTGATCCACACCGTCCGCGGGGTCGGATTCCGGCTCGCCAACGACGTCACCGACTCGCTCGAGATCTCCCACCCGTTCAGCCTCGTCGCCGTCGGCTGACGTTCGCGCTCGGTGTCCGGCACCGAACGCACCGGCTCAGTCGTAGCGGGCGCTGATCCACCAGCGTTGGCGCTCGAGGACGACGAGAAGTCCCTCACGGTCGTCGGTCACCATCTGGAAGCGCGCCAGTCGGCGATGGCGGTCCGGTTCCCACCAGCGTTCCTCCACCGGCCACGGGCCCGCCCAGGCGACGATCGGCCGCGGGCGACCACGACGCCACCCCGTCGCGTCATCGCCTGTCAGCAGCCGCAGTGACACCGGCGCTGCCGACACCGCCCCCCGCCCGGTGACCTGCACGAGTTCTCCGCGTTCATCGAGCACCTCGGCGGGAAGCGGATCGGCGAACACGGTCGCCGGCGACGGTGTCGGCAGCGCACCGGGCCACGGACCGACCGGACCGGACCTGGTCACCGTTCGATGGTCGAGATCGACCATGGTCGCCGGCACCCAGTCGTACCGGTCGGCAGGCAGGCGTCCGCCCCGCCAGACCGGCACCGTCACCGCATCCGACGAGGTCAGCGTGGTCAAGCGGGCAATGGTCCGGGCCGCACGGCGGTCGGCTTCGGACTGACCACCCCACAGCCCCAGCTGACTGCCGTCGTCGGCACGCACCTCGTCGGGTGTCAGGCGCACCAGCACCACGCCGCCGGTGAGTTCCTGGTCGCTGCCCCGCGGCAGGTTCACCCAGGCGTCGAGTTGCCAGCGGACCCGCTCGACCATCGCCGCTGCCGACATCCCTGCGGATCGATACCACGACCGCTCGGACCGTTCGCCGTGCTCGGACTCCAGCACCACCACCAGACGGGTACACACCCGCCCGTCGGCGGCGAGTGACCCCGCCAGTTCGTCGGCCAGTTGCTTGGCGATGAAGACGACCGCGCTCGAGTGTGCCGCCGGGTCGTCGAGGACGTGGTCGAGCCGCCGTTCGGGCGCCGGATCGGTGGTGCTCGACGGCCGGGTGTCCATGCCCGACGCGAGACGGTGGGCATGGACACCCGGGTGACCGAAGCGGCCGAGCACGTCGACGGCGTCGAGCGCGGCGAGATCGCCGAGCCGGCGCAGGCCGAGCCGACCGAACAGCTCGACCAGGTCGGGGTCGCACTCGCCGAGCGTCTGCAACCACCCGATCGGGAGATCGGCGCAGAACGTCGGCGACTCACCGGCGGGGACGAGCACGGGCCGACCCCGTCGAACGGCCAAGCGGGCGGCGATGCTCGACGCGAACCGCCCGTCGGCGACGCCGACACCGGGAGGATCGAGCGAGGTCGACAGCTCACCGGTCAATTGGACGAGATGGTCGGCGAGCGCTTCGTCTCCACCGACGTAACGCGACGGCCCGCGGGCTCGCAGGCTGATCCAACCGGGCTCGATCACGTCGAGCCGGGGAGAGAGTTCGGCAACGGCTCGAACCACCGGCTCGAACTCGCGGGCATCACGATCGGGGTCGTGATCGAGCAGGGTGATCTGCGGGCAGCGTCGTTGGGCCTGACGGCGTCGTTGGCCGACGACCACGCCATCGGATGCCGCTGTGGCCGTGCGGGCGATGACCCGGTTCGCCGACATCACCGCCGCTGGGACGTCGGCACCGAACCCGGCGGCCGCCACCGGCCAGTCGGGGTACCAGATCGACACGATGCGCTGTGGCACGTCCATGCGGTCGCCTGCGACCGGTCAGGCCGAGATGGCAGCGACGGCCGGAACAGCCGTCGTGGAGGTGGTGGAGGTGGTGGTGGTGGAGGTGGTGGAGGTGGCGGCGGTGGTGATGGCGGCGGCGGGAGTCGCCGGAATCGTGAAGCGGCAGTGACGACGCCCCGGCAGACGGCGCCCGGAAGCACGCACGACGACCTGACGCCGTCGGAGATGCCCGTACCCGTCACCGAGTCCCGACCAGTCCTCTGCATCGGTGTGGAGCGTGCCGTCGCAGGCCATCGAACCGGGATCGCCGAGCACGATGGTGACCACGTCACGCTGCCGGAGACGGACGGCGAGTTTCCGGACGCCGCCGGCGGAGAGACCGATCGGTGCCCGTACGAGCAGGACGTCGAAGCCATCGGCAGCAGCGGCGACCACGTCGAGCCAGCGACCCGGGTCGTCGGCGGCGCCTGGAGGGCGGGTTCCGATGGCGACGACCCGCTCGAGCGGCACCCCGAGCTCGCTGGCGGCGTCGAGCCCGACCGTCGGGAGGTCGATCAGGGCGAGCCAGGCGCCGGAGCGGATGGCCGGCGCAACGAGCGCCAGTGCGGTCGACGTGGCCGCCGACCCCTGACAGGCGAGCGTGCGTCCCCGAACGAGTCCGCCCTCGGCGAACAGGTCGCCGAAGGTCTCGTCGACGGCGAGCGTTCGTTCACCCGCCAACGCCAATGGCGCCACACGATCGCCCAGTGCAGCGAGCGGGGCGGTCAGGGATGCAACGTCGACAGCCGGTTCCATCCCGACAGGGTATCGAACACATGTTCGTACGCGCCACCGGGTGATCCCGAGATCCTCGAACCGGGTCAGGTGGCAGCGTGTGAAGCGAGCACCGCGTCCATGTCGTCGCCGCTCGCGGCGTAGGCATCGGCCCCGAGCGTCCGGGCATGGTCGGCGTCGAGGACCGCATGACCACCGACGACGACGAACACGCCGGGATCGGCGCCGTGGGCCGCTCCACACGCGTCGGCCAGCGAGGCCAGGTTGTCCGACGACATGGCGGACAACCCGACGGCGAGGAGATCGGGGGTCTCACGGATCACGTGGGCGATCGATTCACTCGGCACGTCGACACCGAAGTCGGACACCTCCCATCCCCGCAGTCGCAGGAGATCACCGAGCATCGCCACCGGCAGCGCATGGAACTCACCCGCCGGGGCGCCGAGGGCAACGATGCCACGGGATCGTCCGCGACGGCTGAATCGCGGGCCGATCCGACCGACGATCCGCATGGCGATCCCGGTCGCCCGGTGCTCGATCGAGATGTCGAGTTCGCCCGCCGCCCACCGCTCACCGATCGACACCATCGCCGGCGTCAACACGTCGAGGTAGATCTCGTCGAGTTCTGCGCCCGCGGCCATCGCCGCTTCGATCACGCTCCAGGCTCCCGGTGCGTCACCTGCCGTCAGCCGGGATTCGAGTCGGGTCGACCACGGCGCGCGCCGGTTCCGTGCACCGCCCTTGCCCGACGGGCCGGTGGCCGCCGCGGCGGCCTTCGCGTCCTCGCGGAACCGATCGAGTGCCGACCGTTGCACCTGCCAGACACCGCCCGACTTCGATGCCTCCATCACCCCGAGCCGCACGTACCGGTACGCGGTCATGTAGTGCACGCCGAGCTCGTCGGCCGCTTCCTGCAGTGTGAGTACCCCGTCGGTCATGCGTTTCCCCAGCCCGCGCTGGCTGCCCGACGCTAGAGGCCCGATGGGGTCGCGCGCCCAACCCAGCCCGCCATCGGCATGCGGTACGTGCTCAGCCCTGCTTGGCGTTCCAGCGCTCGCGAGCCTGGCGGCCGCGATCGAGGAGGTGGGCCGGCACCCGCTTGGCTGCCTCCGACATGGCGGCGTCGCCGCCGCCACCGTCGCCACTGGGCACGGCGGCCGCCGGCTCGTCGGGCTCCAGATCCTCGAACGTCGGGGGTTCGACGCCGGGCTTCCAGTACTGGTACAGCTCGCGCAGCACCTCGGCCAGACCCTCGGAGTCGTGCCCCTTCAGGAGATCGACGGTGATGATGTTGCCGTACACGTGGACCGCGGCGACCTGGCCGGTCGCGAAGAACCGTCTCGCCAGCTCGTCGGAGGGGGTGTTTCCCCAGGCGTCCTCGACGGACCCGAAGTGCTCATGTCCCATCCCGGACAATGAGCGGTTGATCTCGAACCGGACGACACCGCGTGTCGAACTCGGCTTCTCGGTGACGGCGACCAGCTGACCCATGACGCCGCAACGCTAGCGCCCCAGGGTGCCGCGCACCCCCATCCGTCGGGGTCGCTCACCCCCATCCATCGGCGCCACGCACCCCACCCGTCGACGCCACGCACCCCCACCCGTCGGGGTCGACACCCTCGCCGTCAGAGGGAACCGTCGACCATCGACGCCAGCTCTTCGGCGAGGGAGCGATCGTCGACGGTTCCGCGGACCGCGATGATCGCCCCCTGCCGTCGACTGACCAGTGCGATCGTGTACCCGCTCGCCGACTCGGATCCCGGTGGCGCGAACTCGACGACGCCGACCGCGTCACCCGTGACCGCACCGACCGGCTGGATGCCGCTTCGCTCGAACCAGTCCGACTCGACCGTCGACTCCGACACGTAGTGGACCTCGATGACCGCGTCTCCGGCGGTGAAACGACAGGCTTCGTCCGAGATCGACTCGGCCTCGACCCGCTCGCCGACGGACGCTGCGATCGTGTCGACGGTCGCCAGTTCGTTCGAGCGGTCGCAGGCGCTGACCACCGGCTGCTCGGGGAGCGGCGGCAACGTCACCGGAGAGTCGGGGTCGGGCTGGGGGTCACCGATCAGTTCCGTCACAGGCGGAGCCAGGGCTTCCTCGTCCGTGACCGGCAGGATCGTCGTGGTCGGCGCGGCGACCGGACCGGGTGCCGCGCCGGAGTCCTCGGGGGTGGCGACCGTCGGCACCGGACGCATCCCATCGCTCGCCGTGCTCGACACCGAACCGTCGCTGCCGAACCATCCGCAGCCGCTCGCAGCGACGAGGACGACACCCAGGGCCACTGCCGCTCGTGTTGTGCTCCGCCGAACCACGCCGCCAACGTATCCCTGCCACGGTCACGCCGGTCGGCGGCGGACCAGTCGAATGTTCAAGACTTCGTCAGGGCGGCGGCCAGGACGGACGGGAACTCGTCGGGCGTGGTCGACATCACGGTGGCGCCGAGCTGCGCGAGCGTTGCCGCGTTGGCGTGATCGTGGGCGGGCGTGCCTTCGTCGCTGAGTGCGAGCAGCACCACCACCTGCACGCCGGCTGCGACGAACTCCGCGATCCGCCGGTGCATCAGCTCCACGTTGCCACCCTCGAACAGGTCGCTCACCAGGACCACCACGCTCTCGCGCGGCCGCTCGACGAGTTGCCGGCAGTAGCCGAGCGCACCGGCGATGTCGGTGCCGCCGCCGAGCTGCACACCGAACAGGACCTCGACGGGATCGTGCAGGAAGGCCGTGAGGTCGGTGATCGACGTGTCGAACGCGATGAACGAGGTGCGGAGCGCAGGAAGCTGAGCGAGCACGCCTGCGAACAGCGATGCATACACGACGCTGTCGGCCATCGACCCCGACTGGTCGACGGCGATGACGACGTCGCGCGCCAGGCTGCGTTGGCGGCGCCCGTGGCCGACGAGTCGTTCGGGGATCACCGTGCGGTGCTCGGGCAGCCAGTGCTTCAGGTTGGCCGAGATGGTCATCGGCCAGTCGATGTCACCGGGCCGCGGGCGGCGGGTGCGCGCCGATCGGGCCAACGCGCCACGAACGGCCTGGCGGGTCTGGTCGGTCAGTTGGCGTTCGAGATCGGCGAGCACCTCGGCGATCACCTGACGAGCGGTGGCGCGGGTCTCGTCCGGAAGGTGGCGATTGAGTTCGACGAGCAGCGTCACGAGGTGGACGTCGGGTTCGAGGTCGGCGAGCAGTTCGGGCTCCAGGAGGAGCTGACGCAGGTCGAGACGCTCGACCGCGTCGCGCTGGAGGATCTGCACCACCGGCGTCGGGAAGTACCGACGGATGTCGCCGAGCCAGCGGACCACCCCGGGCTTCGATCGGCCGAGGCCACCCGATCGACCGGACTGGCGACGGGCTCCCGAGGGTCCGCCGTCGCGGTCGTCGGCGTCGTACAGCGCTCCGAGCGCCGCGTCGATCCGTGCGTCGTCGCCGCGGAGCGACCCGTCGCCGCCACCGGATCCGGCGTCGTCGCCATCGGGATCGGCGGCAGACGCGTCGTCGAGGGCGTCGGCAGCTGCGGGCCCGAGCAGCAGCCGCCAGCGTCGGCGGCGCTCGGCTTCGGAGACGCGCAACGGTGCGGTCACGAGGCCACTCCGGCACGATCGGCATGGTCGGCACGGTCGGCACGGTCGGCACGGTCGGCATGTCCGGCACGGTCGGCATGGTCGGCATGGTCGGCATGGTCGGCAAGGCCGAGCATGTGGCGCACGGTCGCCATCGCGGCCGCGGCCCGCTCCGGGTCGACGTCGTCGCCGAATCCTCCCGAGCGCTCGACCCCCAGCCCCATGAGCACGGCCATCAGCTGGCGACGCTCAGCTGCTTCGAACGCCCCGAACGTCCGTCGGAGCAGCGCGACGACGTCGTCGAACGCGTGCGGGGCGAGCGCCGACACCCAGTCGTCGAGTACTGCGAGCAGGTCGGCGTCGTGGACGAGCACCGAACCCGACCCGGCGAGGAACCCCTCGACGAAGGCCGCCCCCTGCGCCGGCGGCGTCCCGCCGGACAGCGCCTGCGAGAGGTGGCGCTCCACCTGGCCGACGCTCCAGGTCCCCGAATCGTGGAGCAGTCGGGTCGCTCGGCCCCGCACGAGCCCGTGGCCCGACGTCGCGGCGAGGTCGACGAGTGCGGCGGGCAGCCCGTTCCGCCTGGCCGGGTGGTCGAGCACGGCGAGCGCTCCCTGGAATGCGCTCATGCGCTCGGTCATCAGCGCCGCGGCATCGTCGTCGAGCGAGCGGGCGGCACCGGGGAGTCCGGCGAGAATGCGGACGACCACGCCGTCGACCACGTGGCGGAGCGCGTCGGCGTCGGTGCCACGTACGTCGCCGTAGCGCAGGGCCGAGGCGAGCGGGGGCATCGCATCGAGCAGGTGCCCGACGTCGGGATCGGTGGCGGCCAGGCGGGCGAGCCGGTCGACCGCGGGCTCGACCGCACCGGGCAGCTCGGCGAACAGCGCCCGTTCGACGACGCCGACGAGTTCGGCGATCCCACCCGCAGCGGCCGCTCGTTCGACCAGCCGGGCGGTGGCGGCCGACTCGAGCGTCGTGCCGTAGCCGGCCTGTTCGATCAGCCGCACCGAGAGGTCGGGATCCCAGCGGACCTCCCAGGTCTCGCGGAAGGTCCCCGACGAACCGCGCCCTTCGACCTGAGTGCCCCACGTGATCCCCAGCGCCGTCAATCGGTGCAGCAGGTGCGACTTGCGTCGACCGACCGGCGTGCGCAGGTCGACCTCGACCGTGCGAGCGTCGGCGCTGAGCGCGATGCGCGCGGACTTCTGCAGCTTGGCGACGTCGCGGGCGAGCGGCACCTGTGGGGCGGCGTCGGGCACCTCGCCGATCGCATGGCCGACGACGAGGTCGCGGCGAACGATGTCGAGCCCGCCGGTGACCGCGCCGGCCGCGTCGAGCACTTCGGCGAGGCCGGGCCGGGGTCGGTTGCGCATGGCGGCCAGCGAGGTGGCGAGTCGGGTCCCCGCGATCAGCTCGTCGGGCGACGCCGCTCCCCCGCGATCGCGTACCAACCGTGCCGCGTCGACGAAGAAGCGGACGACGCCGTCCTCGCCGGGATGGTCGAACACGTGGCCGTACCAGCCGGGGCTGTCGACGCCGGCGCCGTAGCCCGAGCGGTTCGTGAGTCGTCGGGCCGTCCACGGCACCCAGGCGACCGCCACTTTCTGCTTGCGCAGCCCGCGCAGGGTGGCGGCGTCGGTCGACACCGAGGGCGCAGCCGGTCCTCCGAGTGCACCGTCGAGGTCGAGGGCGGGTACGTGCCAGGCGCCGCAGACGACGGCGATCCGCTCGTGCCCGGCCCGCCGAGCCGCACGGATCGCACGACGCATGTGGGCCTCGCGTCGGGTCTCGGCCAGCGATGGGACGAATCCGTCGCGAGCGGCGACCATCGCCTCGGCGACAGCGTCGAACGCCGGGGCACCGTCGCCACGATGTTCGATCACGTCCTCCCACCAGCGTTCCGGGTCGGGGTCACCGGCGGCGGCGGCGAGGTCGCCGATCGGATCCGGCGGCGCACTGGTGCCGAGGAGGTCGTCGTCGGGCGCCTGCGCGAGGGTGTTCGACAGGGGGAGGTCGATCGCGTGCACGGGCACCTCCCGCTCGTTGGCCCAGGCGACCGCCTGCCACTCGGGGCTGAACGACGCCAGCGGCGCGAAGGCCGCCCGCGCCGGCTCGGTGGCGACGTAGCCGAGCAGCGCGACCGGCGGGTTCAGGCCCGGCTCGCCGATCCACCGCAGCGCCGGCTCGACGTCGGCCGGCAACTCGACGAGGACCACGTCGGGTTCGACCTGCTCGAGCACGGCGAGCGCCGAGCGGGCCGAGCCCGGACCGTGGTGGCGGATCCCGAGCAGGTGCAGCGTCATCGCAGCCGAACGGTCATCGCGGGTGGGCGGTCATCGCTGGTGCACGGTCATGTGTCGAGGTCGCGGCAGGCGTCGTAGAAGTCGTCCCAGTCGGGTCGTTCGCGCACCACGGCTTCGAGGTACTCGCGCCACGCGACGGTGTCGTGAAGCGGGTCGCTGACGACCGCTCCCACGATGCCGCCGGCGACGTCCGTTGCGCGGAGCCGCCCGTCGCCGAAGTGGGCGGCGAGTGCGAGGCCGTTGGTGACGACCGAGATCGCTTCCGCCGTCGAGAGCGTCGCCGTGGGGATCTTGAGGCTGATCCGTTCGTCCTCGGTGAGGCCGGAGCGGAGCTCGCGGAAGATGGTGACGACGCGACGGATCTCGTCGGCGGCGGCGGGCACCTCGGGGAGTGCGAGGGCGACGCCGAGCTCCGTGACGCGGCGCTGCACGATGTCGATCTCCTCGTCGACCGTCGCGGGCAGCGGGAGCACGACGGTGTTGAACCGGCGGCGCAGCGCGCTCGACAGGTCGTTGACGCCGCGGTCGCGGTCGTTCGCGGTGGCGATCACGTTGAAGCCGCGGACGGCGGCGATCTCGGTGTCGAGTTCGGGGATCGGGAGCACCTTCTCCGACAGCACGGTGACGAGCGCATCCTGCACCTCGGGCGGCATCCGGGTGAGTTCCTCGACGCGCACGAGCGCGCCACGTTGCATCCCGCGGTAGATCGGGCCGGGGACGAGCGCTTCGGTGCTCGGACCCTCGGCGAGGAGGCGGGCGTAGTTCCAGCCGTAGCGCAGGGTCTCCTCGGTGGTGCCGGCCGTGCCCTGCACCAGCAGTGTGGAGTCGCCGCTGATCGCCGCGGCGAGGTGCTCGCTGACCCAGGTCTTCGCGGTGCCGGGCACGCCCAGTAGCAACAGCGCTCGGTCGGTGGCGAGCGTGGCGACCGCGATCTCGACGAGGCGCTGCTGGCCGACGTACTTCGGGGCGATGACTGTGCCGTCGCTCAGTTCGCCGCCGAGGAGGTAGCGCACGACGGCCCACGGCGACAGCCTCCAGCCCGGTGGGCGTTCGCGATCGTCGAGTGCCGCGAGCGCCGACAACTCGTGCGCGTACTGGTCTTCGGCGTGTGGCCGCAGCACGTCGCCCTGCGGCGCGTCGACCTGCGGGGTGCGACCCGAAGCGTCCGTTGCACTCATCGACGGTGACGCTACCGACCCACCGTCGCTCAGTTCCTGCTGCCCGACCATCGTCAGCGCCCGGAACGGGACGGTGGCACCGTTGACCGTGCCCGCGGGGGCCGTTTGTGTCGGGTTTCGGGTGGACCGTCCCACCCGGATCTGCACGCAAACGTTCGGGGCTGGGAGGGGCCGGCTCGCCGTCGCCGGCGACGTGCGTCTCATCGACTCTCCGCCAGTGCACCGTGGTCGTCAGCGTCAGCTCCTACGCAGGAAACGCATCTGCGTGCTGACGCTGAACGCTTCGAGGACCGGACCGCCGTCAGTTGACCGACAGCTCGTCGAGCATGTGCTGGCGGGTGCGGGCGAGATCGCCGAGCACCGCTGCCAGAGCGAACCCGATCGAACGGCCGTCGATCGCTTCCAACGCCGACGCGACCTCGCCGAGGGCGTCGCAACGCATGCGGGCGACCAGGTTCACCAGCACGGCTCGGTGGGCGTGGACGAGCACCCCCTCCTCGATGGCTCCGGTGAGCTGGCGGGCGACCACACGGCCGTCGGCGTGCAGCAGTGGTTCCAGGTCGGGCGGGATCGGCAGCGGCGACAGCTCGGCGACGTCCTCCGCCGACGGGACACGATGCGTGCTCGCAGTGCCGCTGGCCGCGAGGTCGGGGACCAGCTCGACGAGCCACGCTGCGAGCGGTCCACACGCGATCTCGGCCCGTGCTCGCCGCACGGGGTCACGTCGGTGGCGACGCAGCATCGTCGGAACCAGTTCCGGAGTCACTCGCCACCCGTTGGCGATGAGCGTCAGCATCCATTCGTCCTCGAGCACCGGCCACGAGACCGTGATGTGGTGCCACCGGTCGGCCGCCGCCGGCACGATCACCGGGCGATCGTCGGCGGCCGGAGCCTGGAGCCGAGTGACGGGCGGCGCCGGCCGCACCCCGGCTCGCAGCACCGCCGTGCAGGCTGCCACCTGTGCGAGCATCCGCTCCGACGGGGCGGCCCGCAGCGTGTCGTCGACCAGGTCGGCGAGGGGTCCCTCCGGCTCGGGTGGATCGCGACGATCGGTGCCGAGCATCGCCGTGCTCACCAGCTCCCTCCAGTGCTCCGTCATGCTCATGCCACACCCCGCAGCCGTTTGCGCGACGGTTTCGGTGGGGCGGCCCACCCGAATCCCGACGCAAACGGAATGGGCGCGGAGGTGACCGGGTTCACGCCACACCCCGCAGCCGTTTGCGCGACGGTTTCGGTGGGGCGGTCCACCCGAATCCCGACGCAAACGGAATGGGCGCGGAGGTGGTCATGCGGCGCTCACGAAGGAGTCGTCGGCTCGAGGGCCGATGTCGATCGACCGATCCGGGAGGTGGACGGTCAGCGGGATCACACCGTGCGGCGTCCACTCCACCGTCACGTCGACCGGAGCGCCACCGGACACGGCGAGCAGCGTCGCCATCGACGGCCCGGCGAGCACCGGCAGGCTCCCGGAGTCGTCGGTCAGCACCCACGCCGGTCCCACCTGCGACACGGCGGCGCGCACGGTCACGGGCAACCGATCGAGCCATGGCTCGACCACGAGCATCGAGCCGATCTCGTCGCACGCTGCGGCGACGTCGACCGCCGGCGGGCGAGCCGGGGCAACCGGCTCGCCGTGGCGGAGCCCGACCAGGGCTCGCAGTGCCGGACCCGGGTAGCGGTGGAGATCCGCCGGAAGCGAGGTCCCGACGACGAGCGAGGTGTCGAGGCTCTGTCGGTATGCCGCGAACGAGAGCACCAGCGCCCAGCGGCCGGACGCCGTCCCTCGCAGCCAGTGTCGCCGCACCTCGATGCGATCTTCGCGGGTGTCGCTGCGGCCGGCCACGATCCAGTCGTCGGTGTCGGGGACGCCGCCGAGCACGTCGGCCTGGCGGACCTGCCAGCCGACGGTGGTCGCCACCGTGTCCGCCGTGTGGTTCGGCAGCGACCGGAGGCGCCGTGCGGCCTGCGACAGCAGATGGAGGAGTCCGAGTTCCGCGAGCACATCGCCGTGCCAGTCGGGCGACGCCCCGACGAGGCCCGCCAGGCGCCTGATCCGGTTGGCGAGGCTTCCTGCCTGGGCATCGACCAGGCGGGCGGCGAGCTGGTCCCACGTCGAGTACCGGGCGAGTGCAGGATCGGCGAGGCCGGTGCGCATCCGATCGTCGAGCCACCGGTCGAGTTCGACGAGCCCCGCGAACATCCGCTCCACGCGCTCGTCGCGTGCACGGTCGGGGTCGGGCGGTGGTTCGTCGGCAGGCGGGTCAGACGCCTCGTCGGCGGTCGACGAGTCACCGGGAGCACTCGGCGCCTCGGAGCCCCCGGCGGTGACGTCGTCGGCAGCCGTCGACGTGTCGGACACCTCCGTGCCGACGGCAGTGTCGGAGCGGGCGACGCGCGAGCTGATCCACGACTCCACGGCCGGGGGAGCGACGGCGTCGGGCACCTGTCCGTTCGCCCACAGCAGCAACAGCGCGAGCGCATGCTTGCACGGATGGCGACGGCTCGGACACGTGCACGAGGCGCCGACCCCGACGTGGTCGACCATCGTGTCGTAGGGCTCGGCGCCGCTCCCCCGGCACACCCCCCACACCACCCGGTCGTCGGCGCCGAGCGAGCCCCATCGCGTCAGCGACACCAATGGTCGGGCGGCCGTGAGCGCCGCGGGCGTCGGAGCGATCGCCTCGACCTGCTCGACCGACCACGTCGCCATGCGGCGATCGTACCGACGGGGTGTCGAACACTTGGGAGAATCGCCTGCTCCGACGGCGACCGAGCCGCTCAGCGGCGAGTGCCGACCGTGACCGGCTGGGGGGTCACGGCGTCGGCCGCCGACTTCGCGTGATAGCTCGAGCGGGTCAGGGGGCTCGCCTCGACGTGGCCGATGCCGAACGCCTCGCCGAGCTGCTTCCAGCGCACGAACTCGGCGGGATCGGCGTAGCGATCGATCGGGAGGTGATTCGACGTCGGGCGCAGGTACTGGCCGATCGTGACGATGTCGACGCCGAGGTCCGCGAGGTCGGCGAGCAGCCCGACGATCTCGTCGTCGGTCTCACCGAGGCCGACCATGAACCCGGTCTTGGTGGTCAACCCTGCCGCCTTCGCCCGGGCGAGCACGCCGAGTGAGCGGGCGTAGCCGGCGGACGGGCGCACCGCCCGCTGGAGCCGAGCGACCGTTTCGACGTTGTGGTTGAGCACGTCCGGCCGCACCCGCAACAGCACGTCGAGTGCGGCATCGTCGCCCTTGGCATCGGAGATCAGCGTCTCGACCTGTGTACGGGGCCGCCGGAGCCTGATCGCCTCGACGCACGCAGCGACGTGGGCCGTCCCACCGTCGGCGAGATCGTCACGGGCGACCATCGTCAGCACGGCATGGTCGAGGCCCATCCGGTCGATCGCCTCGGCGACGCGCGCGGGTTCGTCGGCGGCGGGGGCCAGCGGTTTGCTCGTGTCGACGAGACAGAACCCGCATGCACGGGTGCACCGCTCGCCCAGCACCATGAACGTTGCGGTGCCGTCGCTCCAGCACTCCGACAGATTCGGACAGCCGGCATCCTCACAGACGGTGACGAGGTCGAGTTCGCGGATCGTCCTGCGCAGCGAGGTGACCCCCTCGCCGAGTTCCACCTTCGGCCGCAGCCAGTCGGGTTTGCGCGTCTCGATCGACAGTCCGTTCGTCACGCCCGCCGCCTCGAGGCGTGCGGCGGCCCGATCCGAGACCAGCTTGACCTGTTCGCCGGGACCCTCGCCTCGGGAGAACGCCGAGAGGTCGCGGCCGTCGGCGGCATGGCGCCACGCGACGTCCTGACGCTCGATCGCACCGTCGGCCCAGCGCTCGCCGGCAAGCCGCGCCACGACGTCGGCCACCTCGCGCATCGTGACGTCGATGCCCTCTTCGGCGAGCGACGTGACCGGCTTGTCACCGATCCCGCACGGCACGATGTGGCTGCGCAGGTAGTCCATGTCGGTCGTGACGTTCAGGGCGAAGCCGTGCATCGTGCGGCCGTTGGCGAGGCGCACCCCGATCGCGCAGATCTTGCGGGGAGCCACCTCCGGGTCGGGGTGGCCGACATCGAGCCAGACGCCGGCGAACCCGTCGAGTCGACCGGCGTTCGGAAGCCCGAGTTCGGCGAGCGCGTCGATGATCAGGCCCTCCACGTTGCACACGTGCGCCGATGCGCCGAGCCGGTTGTCGACGTTGACGATCGGGTAGCCGACGAGCTGACCCGGGCCGTGGTAGGTGATGTCTCCACCACGCTTGACCGCGACCAGTTCGGCGCCGACGGCGGCCGGTTCGCAGCGCAGGTTGGTCGTCAGATCGGCGCGGGCGCCGTGGGTGAACACGTGTGGGTGCTCGAGCAGCAACAGGTGCTGCCCGGTGCCGTGCTCGAACAGCGACGTCTGGACGGCCAGCGCCTCGCGGTAGGGCACACGCCCCAACCAGCGGACGCGCAGCGGGTCGACCACGGGACGGGCCGAGCTCGTCAGAGCTCGGTGGACCAGTCCTTCGTCTCGAGGATCTCCTTGACCCGCTTCAGGAACCCGGCGGCGTAGGCACCATCGAACGCACGGTGGTCCCAGCTCATCGCCAGGTTGCCGACCGGATGGATCGCGATCGCCTCGCCACCGTCAGGACCGCTGGTGACGACCGGCTTGCGGACGATCGCGTCGGTCGAGATGATCGCCACCTGCGGCTGGTTGATGATCGGCATCGTGAGCACCGAGCCGGCCGAGCCGTTGTTGGTGATCGTGAAGGTGCCGTCGGTGATCTCGTCGGGGCTGAGCTTGCGCTTGCGGGCGCGGTCGGCGAGATCGGAGATCTCGGTGGCGATCGCCCCGAGGCGTTTCGTCTCGGCGTCGCGGATCACCGGCGCAAGGAGACCCTCGTACTCGAGGTCGACGGCGATGCCGAGATCGACGTAGTTGTGGACGATGAGGTCGTGGCTGCCGACGCTGGCGTTGAGGTGGGGGAACTCGCGGAGACCGTCGATCACGGCGCGGGCGATGAACGGCAGGTAGGTGAGGCTGAAGCCTTGGCTCGCCTTCCACTCGGACTTCACCCGGCTGCGGACGACGTCGACGTTCGCGAAGTCGACCTCGACGACGCTGAAGGCATGGGGGCTCGTGGCCTTGCTCATCACCATGTGGTCACCGGTGAGCCGGCGGATCTTCGACAGTTTGACGACGCTGTCACGCTCGCCGGCACTGACCACGGGAACCGGGGCCGGCGCCGGAGCGGGGGCCGGGGCTGCGGGTGCAGGCGCCGGTGCCGGTGCGGGTGCATCCGGAGCCTGTGCCACCGCAGCGGCCGGCGCCGGTGCCGCGGGCGCATCCTGGCGAGCGGCCCCGGTGGCGTCGATGTGGTCGAGGACGTCGTCGCGGGTGATTCGACCGCCCGGGCCGGTGCCCGTGATCGCGTCGGGGTCGAGCCCGTGCTCGTTCACGAGGCGTCGAACCACCGGTGACAGCAGTCGGTTGTCGCCGGCCGCCGCGGTCTCCGGCGACGCAGGCGCCGAGGCCGGCGGCGTCGACTCCGCCACGGGGGCGGGAGCCGAGAGGGGGCCGGAGCCGGAGCCGGTTCGGGAGCCGGAGCCGGTTCGGGAGCCGGGGCCGGCGCGGGAGCCGGGGCCGGCGCGGGAGCCGGGGCCGGTTCGGCAGCCGGGGCCGACGCAGCGGGCGCGGCGCCGTCGGCATCGCCGACGACGGCGATCACGGTGCCGACATCGACGGTGTCACCCTCCTGCACGCGGATCTCGGTGAGAACGCCCGACACGGGTGAAGGGACCTCGGTGTCGACCTTGTCGGTCGACACCTCGAACAACGGCTCATCGGCGGCGACGGTGTCGCCGACGTTCTTGAACCACTGGGTGATCGTGCCTTCGGTGACCGTTTCACCGAGCTGTGGGAGCGTGACGTCTGCCATGGGTCTGGATTCCTTCGCGGGTTCGTTCGGATCGGTTGGCGGCTGGTGGCTAGCCGTTGAAGTTGCGGCCGGTGAGTGACATGACGGTCTCTCCGAACAGTTCGGAGAGACTCGGGTGGGGCTGGATGAACTCGGCGATCTCGTCGACCGTCGCCTCCCAGTTGACGGCCAGGTAGCCGCCGCTGAGCTGCTCGGTCACCCACGGACCCACCATGTGCACGCCGAGCACCTGACCGGCGGAGCCGTCGGGGTTGCGCTTGGCGATGATCTTCACGAGGCCTTCGGTCTCGCCGACGATCTGCGCACGACTGTTGAACTTGAACGGGTGCTTGGCGACGACGACGTCGTGGCCGGCGGCCTTGGCCTGCTGCTCGTCGGGACCGGCCCACGCGACCTCGGGGTGGCAGTAGATCGCCCACGGCACCCGGTCGTACATCACCGGCATCGGTGATTCGCCGAGCAGGTGCTTGATGACGAGGATCGCCTCGGCGTAGGCGACGTGAGCGAGCTGTGGGGTGGCGATCAGGTCGCCGACCGCGTACACACCGGGTTCGCCGGTGCGGCAGAACTCGTCGACGACGACGAACCCGCGCTCGTCGACGACCACGCCGGTGCCCTGGAGTCCGAGCTGGTCGGCGAACGGACGGCGCCCGACCGACACCACGACCGCATCGACCTCGACCGTCTCGTCGTCGCCGAACGACACGGTCGTTCCGCCGGAACCGTTCGGGGTGTGACCCTTCACCATCACGCCGGTGCGGATCGCGATCTTCTTCTTCTTGAACGACTTCTCCACCACCTTGGCGAGGTCGGCGTCGAGACCGGGCAGGATCTTCGGAAGACCCTCGAGGATGGTCACCTCGGAGCCGAGGTCGGCGAACGTCGACGCGAACTCGCACCCGATCGCTCCGCCGCCGATGACGACGACCCGGGCCGGCACGTGGTCGAGGTCGAGGACCTCGTCGCTGGTCATGATCGGCCCGCCGCGCTCGAAGCCGGGGATCAGGCGCGGCACGGAACCGGCAGCGAGCATCACCGAGTCGCCGGTGATGGCGGCGGTCGATCCATCGGCCATGGCGACGGTCACGGAGCGGCCGGCACCGAGCTGACCGACGCCGTTGAACACTTCGACCTTGCGGCCCTTGCACATCGCCGCAATGCCCTTGACCAGGCCGTTCACGATGCCCTGCTTGCGCTCCTGCGTACGGGCGAAGTTGACCGATGCCGGGGCACCGGCGTCGATGCCGAAGTCGGCGGCGTGATCGACGTGACGCTTCACGGCGGCGGTCTCGAGGAACGCCTTCGCGGGGATGCAGCCACGGTTCAGACAGGTCCCGCCGAGCGCATCCTTTTCCACGAGGGCGACGTTCAAGCCCGCCGACGCGCCGTACAGCGCCGCCGAATACCCGCCCGGGCCGCCACCAATCACCACCAGATCGAAATGGTCACTCACTCGCTTCACCGTAGCGCCGGATTCGACGGCTCGTCATCGACGACCGGACCGGCGGACCCACCAGCAGTGGTCACGCCACGACGGTGCGCCGTCGAGGCGCCCATCACGGCTCCGACAGCACCCAGTTGCGCTGCTCGTCGCCCCGGCGCAGGATCAGCACCCGGCTCGATCCCTCGGCCGCGCTGACGTCGAACTCGAGCCGGCATCGCTGCGGCGCCACGGTGAGTCCGGTGCACCGACCGTCGGCCTGGGCTCCGAGCGGGTCGAGCCGACGATCGCCGGTCACCAGCACGAAGCTGTCGAGCGAGTCGTCGACGCCACCCACCTCGACGTCGACGGCGAGGAGCGGCGGTGTCTCGCCGTAGCCGACGACGGTCACGTCGACATCGCCGACCGACACCGCCTCGCCGAGGGCGGCCGGCTCGACCGCAGCGGTCTCGTTGGAGAGTTGGAACAGGAAGACACCACCCGCGAGCAGGATGGCGAGGCCCACGCCAACCGAGAGCAGCAGCAGCGTGCGGGTCTTCATCGGCGTTGCAGCCTAGAGAACGTTCCGGAAACGTCCTCCGGCACGAGATGTCGGTCGAGCGGCGATTCGCTACCGTCGTCAGGGTGACTCCCCTTTCGACGATCCGCAGACGCCGACGCCTCGCCGCCGGCGCGGTGACCCTCGCGTTGCTCGCCGCGGCCTGCTCCTCCACCGACAACGACCAGGACGCCGCAGTCAGCTCAGCTCCCGATGCCGCAACCGTCACCGAGCCGACCGATGCTCCTGCGGTGACGCCCGATCCCTCGGTCGCCCAGCCGACCGACGAGCCCACGACCCAGCCGAGCACCGCCGGCGCCGAGACCGGGGCCACCGCGCCCGCTGCGGTCGTTCCCGAGGCGCTCCAGTTCACCGCACCGCTGGTCGGTGGTGGCGAGTTCGACGGCGCGGCCTACGCCGACAAGCCCACCGTGTTCTGGTTCTGGGCACCCACTTGAAGCGTGTGCAACCGTGAAGCCCCCTCGGTCGAGGAGGCAGCAGTGAAGTTCCAGGATTCCGCCAACTTCGTGGGCGTGGCGTGGACCGGCAGCGACGACTCGTTCCAGGGGTTCATCGACGAGCACGGCCTGACGTTCCCGCAGATCAGCGACGACCCCGGCGAGGTGTTCAACCGGTTCGGCATCTCCTACCAGCCGGCGCTCGTCGTGGTGAAGACCGACGGATCGACCGAACTGGTTGCAGGAGCCGTCGACGGCGATCTCCTCGACCAGATCATCTCCGAGGCCTGAGTCTCGATACCGGCTGATCCGGCTCGGTCGAGCCGATCGCCGGGAACGCTCCTACGCTCGGAGACATGCGTGTTGCCATCACCGGATCCACGGGCCTCATCGGCTCCGCCCTGCAACCCCACCTCGAGTCGCTCGGCCACGAGGTGATCCGCATCGTCAGGGGCAACCCGTCGGGCACCGACATCGTGTGGTCGCCGGCGGAGTGCCGGATCGACACCCACGCTCTCGACGGCATCGATGCGGTGGTGCACCTCGCCGGCGCCGGGATCGGCGACAAGCGGTGGACCGACGACTACAAGCGTGAACTGCTCGAGAGCCGCACCAAGGGCACGACGCTGATCTCCGAGGCGATCGCGGCGGCCGACGACGGCCCGACCGTGTTCCTGTCCGGATCGGCGATCGGCATCTACGGTGCTCGCGGCGACGAGGAACTCGACGAGACGTCGGCGCCGGGCACCGGATTCCTCGCCGACATCTGTGTCCAGTGGGAGCAGGCCACGGGGATGGCCGAGGCCGCCGGCGTTCGCGTCGTCCATCTGCGCACCGGCATCGTGTTGTCCGCGAAGGGTGGCGCACTCAAGAAGCAGCTACCGCTGTTCAAGTTCGGACTCGGCGGAAAGATGGCCGGCGGCCGGCAGTGGCAGAGCTGGATCTCGATCGACGACGAAGTCGCCGCGATCGCCCACCTGCTCACCTCCGAGACCTCCGGCGCCGTGAACCTGACGGCACCGAACCCGGTGACCAACGCCGAGTTCACCGACACGCTCGGTGACGTGTTGCACCGCCCGACGTTCCTCCCGATCCCGAAGTTCGGGCCCAAGCTCCTGCTCGGCGGCGAGCTCGCCGACAACCTGCTGTTCTCCGGTCAGAAGGTGCACCCCCGCGTGCTCGAGGCCGATGCCGGGTTCAGCTTCCAGCACCCCGACCTGGCGACCGCGCTGAACGCGCTCCTCGCGACGTGACGAGCGGGCGATGACGCGCCCCGACGCCCCGGTCGTCGTCGTCGGTGCCGGGCTCGCCGGCCTGTCGTGTGCCGTCGCGCTCCACGAGTCCGGCGTCGCGGTCCGGGTCGTCGAGGCCTCCGACGGTGTCGGCGGCCGGGTGCGCACCGACCACGTCGACGGCTACACCCTCGACCGCGGGTTCCAGGTGGCGCTGACCGCCTACCCCGAGATGCACCGCCAGCTCGACATGGACGCACTCGACCTCCGCGCGTTCGATCCCGGCGCGCTCGTGTGGCGTGACGGCAAGGGCTCGATCGTCGGCGATCCGTTCCGCCGGCCGGGCACCACGTTCGCCACCGCGACGGCGCCGATCGGCTCCGTGTTCGACAAGGCGCGCATCGGGCTGTTGCGCCACCGCCTGCGCAGTGTGCATCCGGTGCAGCTCCTGCGCGGCGAGGACACCTCGACCCGCGACGCGCTCGCCGACGCCGGGTTCTCCGACACGATCGTCGACCGGTTCTTCCGGCCGCTCGTCGGCGGGATCCAGCTCGATCCCGAGCTCGCCGACAGCCGGCGCATGTTCGACATCATCTTCCGGATGCTCGCCGACGGCGACTCCGCCGTCCCCGCCGCCGGCATGCAGGCGATCCCCGACCAGCTCGCCGCTCGCCTGCCGGCCGGGGCGATCGAGTTGGGCGCCCGCGCGGTCACGACGACCGATCGGACCGTGATGGTCGAGGGTGGCACCGAACAGCCGGCCGCTGCCGTGGTCGTGGCCACCGAAGGACCGGTCGCCGCCGACCTGCTCGGCCTGCCACCGGTCGTGTCGAAGTCGGTCGGCGCGGTGTACTTCTCGGCACCGGAACCCCCGATCGCTTCGAAGTTCGTGGTCCTCGACGGCACCGGCAGGGGTCCCGTGCTCAACGTCGCCGTGATGAGCAACGTGACGCCGACCTACGCGCCGGCGGGCCGCCACCTCGTCGTGGCAGCGATGCCCGGCCACGTCGGCGACACGATCGTCGACGACGCTCGCGCACAGCTGCGCGGCTGGTGGGGTGCACAGGTCGATGCGTGGGATCACGTCGGCACGTACCGGATCGCACACGGTCAGCCAGGACAGCGGCCGCCGTTCGACCCCAAGCAGCGCGTCGAGCTCCCGGACGGTCGATTCGTCTGCGGCGATCACCGGGACACGGCGTCGATCCAGGGCGCGATGTACTCCGGACGTCGCGCTGCGCTGGCGGTTGCCGCAGCGATCGGTCACACTGGGCCTCATGGCTGACGGGAACGAGAACCAACCGACCGCACACACCGACGAGCGGATCGAACGAGGGATCCGATTCGTGCCCGCCGAACCGCAAGCGGTCTTCGACCTCCTCGCCGATCCGAGCCAGCACCCGGTGATCGACGGTTCGGGCACGGTCAAGGCGGCCTCCGACGATCTGCCCGACCGGTTGACGCTCGGCTCGAAGTTCGGGATGTCGATGAAGATGGGAGTGCCGTACTCGATCACCAACGAGGTCGTCGAGTTCGACGAACCCAACGTGATCGCCTGGCGGCACACCGGTCACCACGTGTGGCGGTATCGCCTGCGTCCCGTCGACGGCGGCACCGAGGTCACCGAGGAGTTCGACTGGGGTGTCGCCCGCGTGCCCCTGGCGTTGAAGCTCACCGGCACGCCGAAGCGCAACGCCAAGGCGATCGAGGCCACGCTCGATCGCCTCGCCGCCCACTTCGCCGACGCCGCCGACACCGGCACGGGCAACGGCACCGACTCCGACACCGACTCGACGGAGTGACGTCGATCACACCGCTGAGCAGGACCTTTGACCATCACAACAATTGTGAGGGAGGGGTAGCGTCGGTGACATGGGAACGAACTGGCTCACCCCCGGTGAGATGGACGCCTGGCGCACGTACATCGAGACCTATGGCGACCTCGTTGCGGCGATCGAGCGCGACCTCAGCGCCCACGACCTGACCCTCGGCGACTACCAGGTGCTGGTGTACCTGTCAGAGGCCGACGGGCATTCGATGCGCATGTGCGATCTCGCCGACCGTCTCCAACTGTCACCGAGCGGGCTCACCCGACGGCTCGACGGCCTCGTGAAGGCGGGGCTCGTCACCCGCGTGCCGTCCACCGAGGACCGCCGCGTCATGATGGCCCAGCTGACCGAGGCCGGATTCCGCTCGCTCCGCGACGCCGCGCCCGACCACGTCGACAGCGTCCGGCGCCACATCTTCGATCACCTCGACGATCAACAGGTGGTCGCGATGGCGTCGATCTTCACGGCGATCAGCGCCGGCCTCGAATCGTGACCACACTGCCGGCCGGATTCCGCAGTCACGTCGCGAACATCGGGGTCAAGGACGACACCGACGACTTCGTGGTCGTCGCCGCCGATGCTGCGTCGCCGACGGCCGCCGTCTTCACGAAGAGCCGCTTCGCCGGCCCGAGCGTCGCACTCAGCCGTGCGAACGTCGCAGACGGGGTCGCCCGCGCCGTCGTGGTGATCTCGAAGAACGCCAACGTCGCCACCGGATCGGACGGCCACGCCGACGCGATCGAGATCGCTCGCTCGGTTGCGGCACGACTGAGCTGCGAGCCCACCGAGGTGGTCGTCACGTCGACCGGCGTCATCGGGCGTCGCTACCCGATCGAGCGGGTTCGTGCAGGTATCGCCGCGCTGCCGGCGTCGCTGACGTCCGACGACGCCGATGGACCCGCCCGCGGGATGATGACCACCGACACCCACCCCAAGGTGGCCGAAGCCACGGTCGCGGGCAGTGCCGCCCGCGTGGTCGGGATGGCGAAGGGGGTCGGGATGATCGAGCCCGACATGGCGACGCACATCTCGCTGCTGTTCACCGACGCCGAGTTGTCGTCCCCCGCCCTCGACGCGTGCTTCCGTCGAGTCGTCGACCGGACCTTCAACTGCGTGAGCGTCGACTCCGACACCTCGACGAGCGACTCGTCGGTGATCATCGCGTCGGGAGCGGCCGGACCGGTCGAACCCGACGCATTCGAGACCGCGTTGTACGACGTGGCGCTCGACCTGACGAAGCAGATCGCCCGCGACGGCGAGGGGGCCCATTCGCTGATCGAGGTCCACGTCGACACGGCCCGGGATCGAGCGCAGGCCAAACGTGTCGGGAAGGCGATCGTCAACTCACCGCTGGTGAAGACCGCGGTCCACGGCGGTGACCCGAACTGGGGCCGCGTGGCGATGGCGATCGGCAAGTGCAGCGGTGACACCGACATCGACCAGGATGCAGTCGTGATCCGCTTCGGCGACACCGAGGTGTATCCGACCCTCCTCGACGACGAGGCCCTCGGCGCCCTGTCCGGCTACATGCGCGGCCCCGACGTCCGGATCCACGTCTCGCTCGCCACCGGCGACGCCGATGCGACGGTGTGGGGCTGCGACCTCAGCGACGACTACGTCCGCTTCAACGCCGACTACACGACGTGACGGTCACCCGGTTCGACCCCGCCGAGTGACGGCCGCAGCGCTCCCGCTCTGTTCGGTCTGATCGTTGTGGGATCATTCGCCATGGCCGAATCGCAGTTGTTGGCCCACCTCGCGAAGCTCGGCGCGACCGAGGCCCAGATCGCCGGCCTCGACGACGGCGATCTGATCGGCCTCGCAGGCGATCTGCAACTCTCGGCGGGCCTCTCGCTCACGCTCGACGAGGTCGCTCGCGAGGCTGGTTGCGAACCGGACGCGGTGCGGACGATCTACGAAGGGCTGGGTCTCCGGGTCGAGGACATGGCCGGGTTCGGCGATGGCGACGTCGCCCTGGTCTCCCTGATCGCAGGCGACACGAGCGGGATCATCGACACGGTCGGGCCGCAGATACTGCGCGTCGCGGGCAGCGCCCTCTCTCGATTGGCCGAGGCGGCGGTTGCCGCCTACGTGCAGGACGTCGAACATCATGGCAACGACGGGCGCGACCTGATCGCCGAGGCGGATCAGAACGCATTCGCCTCCACGCTCGTCCTGGTCCTCGGGGACATGCTGCCGACGGTCTTCCGGCACCACATGTGGGCGTCGGTCCGTCGCCAACGGCTCGCGCAGGATGGCGTCGCCGTGCCAGAGGTCGTCCGTCTTGCTGTCGGCTTCGTCGATCTCGTCGGGTTCACGTCGTTCTCCCGCTTTGCGTCACCGGCCGAATTGATCGCGACGATCGAGGACTTCGAGCGCCGGGCGTTCGAGACCGCACATCACTTCGGTGGGCGGATCGTGAAGAGCATCGGTGACGAGGTCATGATCGCCGCGGCCGACGCTCGAACAGTCGCCGCGATCGCACTGGAACTCATCGACACCACCGGCGACGATCCCTCTGTTGCGCCTCGCGGCGGTGTGAGCGCGGGCGACGTCCTGTTCAGGTTGGGCGACTACTACGGTCCGGTGGTCAACCTGGCGTCGCGACTCACCGCCGAAGCGGTGCCCGGCGAGGTGCTGACCGATCAGTCGAGCGGTGTCGGCCCGGACATGGCGCTGCAGCCGGCGGGTCGCCGAACGCTCAAGGGGTTCACCGAACCGGTCGCGGTGTGGACGGTCGAGTCAGCCAGGTGACCCCGTGTGGCACCGAGTGCAGCATCACTTCGGCGGCATGCGGATGCCGCCGTCGACGCGAATCGACTCGGCGTTCATGTAGCTGTTGGTGACGCATTCGAGCACCATCGACGCGAGCTGCTCGGGGTCGCCGAGCCGCTTGGGGAACAGCACGCCCTTCTGGAGGTTCTCCTTGAACGCCTCGCTGGCCTCGCCCTCGCCGTAGATCGGCGTGTCGATCAGGCCGGGAGCGACGGTGTTGACACGAATGCCCACCGCCGAGAGGTCGCGGGCGATCGGCAGGGTCATGCCGACGACGCCACCCTTCGAGGCCGAGTAGCTCGCCTGGCCGATCTGGCCGTCGAACGCGGCAACCGAGGCGATGTTGACGATCGCTCCACGCTCGCCGTACTCGAGCGGCTCGGTCGTGCTCATCGCGGTGGCGGCGACGCGGATGCAGTCGAAGGTGCCGATCAGGTTGATCGCGATGACCTTCTTGAAGGCGTCGAGGTTGGCGGCCGACTCGAGCGTGCCGTCCTTGCCGACCGTGCGCTGTGCCCAGCCGATGCCGGCGGAGTTGACGAGCACGCGCACGGGACCCATCGACTTGGCCATCTCGACCGCGTTGACGATGTCGTCGGTGTTGGTGACGTCGACCTTGCAGAACGCGCCGCCGATCTCGTCGGCGAGTTCGTTGCCCTTGTCCTCCTGCAGGTCGGCGATGACGACCTTGGCTCCCTTGGCGGCCAACATGCGGGCCGAGGCGGCTCCGATTCCTGATGCTCCACCGGTGACGATTGCGCTTGCTCCAGAGATGTCCATGGCCGCGAAACCTATTCGGCCAGTGGCCGTCGCGAGCAATCGGGCAACGGCGTCGAGGTCAGACCGGTGCGGGGCCGATGTTGTTGCGGGTGTCGACGAGACGCTTGGGGACGTTCCCGGTGAACGCCGGCTCGACACCGCCCGTGAACCAGCCGGCGATGTCGACGAGCAGATCCGAACTGGCAGAGGTGTAGACACACACCGAGCCATCGGACCCGATCGGGGCGACGACGCCGTTGGCGACGGTGGAGCCCCGCGCGAAGTTGACGTTCGAGGCTTCCGGGCGCGGCGTCCCGCACGGCCAGACCGTTGCGAAGCCGTCGGCGCTCGTGGTGGTCATCGTGACGTTGAGCGCCACCGCAGTGGCGTCGGCGGGCACCTGCTGGGCGACACCGTCGACGACCACCGTCACGCCGCGGACGGGTACCGCCTTCGGGGTGCCCGGTGTGACGACGCCACGCGGCCCGCCGATCGCATTGCGGGTGTCGACCAGCCGGAGCGGGACGCTGCCCACGTACGGCGGGGTGCCGGCCCCGGCGGTGAACCACCCGAGCACGTCGACGAGCGCGTCGGACTCCTGGTTCGAGTACAGGCAGATCGCACCACCGGCACCGAGCGAGGCGACGACACCGTTGGCGACGACCGAACCATTCGTGAAGTTGACGTTCGAGGCCTCAGGTCGCGGGGCGCCGCACGGCCACACCGTGAAGTAGCCGGCGGTCGACGGTCCGACGGCGGTGACGTTCAGCGCCACAGCGGTGGTGTCACCAGGAATCGGTTCCTGGGTGCCGTCGGTGCGCTGCATCGCCGTGCCGGCGATCGGAAGGGTGATGGTGCCGCCGGCCGGGATTCGGACCTTGGGTCCACCGATCCCGATGCGTGTGTCGAGCAATCGTCGCGGTGTCGCACCGACGAACGTCGGGACGCCGCCGGAGGCGCCGGAGAACCAGCCGGCGATGTCGACGAGGAAGTCGGTCGGCTGGTTGGAGTAGAAGCAGACCGTGCCACTCGCGCCGACCGGGGCGATCACGCCGTTGGCGACCACCGAGCCGGTGACGAAGTTGAGGTTCGAAGCCTCCGGTCGCGCGACGTCGCAGGGCCACACCGTGACATAGCCGGGGGCGGAGGGGCCCACCGCGGTGATGTTCAGGGCAACCGCCGACGCACCGGCAGGGATCGACCGGGCCACGCCATCGGGACCGACGACGTTCTCACCGACCACCCGGAGTTCGATCCGCTGATTCGCCGAGATCCGCCGGGACGAGGTGGCACCTCCCGTGCTGCCGCCGGCACCCGACCCGCCGGAACCCGATCCGCCGGCAACCGATCCGCCGGTGACCTGGCGGAGCCAGAGCGCGAACTCGGCCTGGCCCGTCGACGTGAGGTGCACGCCGTCGGAGAACCACCGGGTCCGTTCGATCCCGGCTGCAGCACTCGCTGCGTTCCAGTCGGCGATCTCGAGATTCGGCCAACGGCCCCGTGCTGCACTGAGGGCGGCGTTCGCCGAGCCGTAGACGGACGTCCCACCCGACGTGGTGCGCAGGTCGGCCATGTTCACCCAGATCACGCGCTTCGTGCCGCGCTGGACGAGCGCGTTCATCATGGCGTCGATGTCGGCGGCCATGTTCGTCGACGGGTTGTAGCCGAGCTCGACGACCGCCAGGTCGAGGTTCATCGGCACGCCGTTGGCCACCTGTACACCACTCGGCGACGGCGGCGTCTTGGTGATGAACCTGCCCACGAGCGAGTTGTAGGTGAGCGACGCGAACGTGCCATCGGTGAGCGTCCGGAACTCGGTGCCGGCCGACTCGCCGACCGAGTCGCCGATGAACGCGACGTTCGCGGCGATCGAGTCACGGGTGACGACGCGTACCGTGAAGCCCGGCGACAGCAGCCCCTGCTGGCGGCGGAAGTCCCACGCATTGATCCGAGCGGTCTGGCCGTTCGAGCCGGTCAGCACGATGTCGTTGAACCAGATGCCGTCGAACTGCCGGTAGTTCGACGACCCGGCATCGACCATCGTCGCCGAGGTGATCGAACCGAGGCCGTAGCGAGCGGCGAGTGCGTCGGCGTCGAGCACGCGCGTCCAGCGGTGGTTGGGGTTGTTCGACGTGCTGTCGCCGGGAGCGTCGTCGCGGGGCGGGAAGACGCCGCCGGCGGTTCGCGGACCGTTCGACGCGGAGAACTCGGTCGACACGATGTTGCTCGTCCCGGCCCAGAAGCGCACCACGCCCGCGGTCGCGGCGATCGCCTGATCGGTCCGGAAGTCCTCGACCAGCCGGGGCGTGCCGGTGGCGATCGCTCGGGTGGCCGAGCCGCCGTACACCTGGCATGACTGACTGTCGCACGTCGTGGCATAGGGCGAGTACCGGTTCTGCTGCAGCCCGTACGAGCGGGCAGCGACCGCCTGAGCCTGCACGGCCTGCGCGCCTCGGCCGCCACCTGCCTGGGCCCAGCTCGCCGAGATCTCCTTGGGGACCACGCCGCGCAGATAGTCCTCGACGGAGACGTCGTTGACCACACGGGTGGCGCCACCGACGTTCCACACCTCGAGCGCTCCGCGGTAGTGCGTGACCGAGCCGTTGGGCTCGCAGAGGCCGAGTGCGGTCGTCGGGCCGGCGCCCGGTGCCGTGGTGAAGCGCGGGGCGGTGGCCGACGTGCCGATCCGGGTGAACGTCGCCGACGAGGTGCTCCCCGCGATCATGGCCCGTGCCGCCTTGGCGTCGTCGATCCCCCAGCGTCCGTCCTGCGGGAGCTTGCGGTCCGCCTGGAAGCGGATGACGGCGGCCTCGGTGAGGTTCCCGAAGTCACCGTCGACGCCACCGGGGTCGAAGCCGAAGACCGTGAGGAACTGCTGCACCTGACGGACGGCGTCGCCCGTGGAACCCTTGGCCAACGGGCCGTCGGGGACGACGAGCGCGGTCGCTCCCGGGCAGGCGATGGCCGAGGACCCCCAGATGTCGTACCCACCTGCGCTGTTGCGGATCGCCTGCATCGACGGCCGTGTCTGCGAACCCCAGGTGACCCCCGCGCCGTGGGAGATGATCCCGACCGTGTCGACGCCGTCGAGATCGAGCAGTCGCACCCGGATCCCTCGATCGGGCGGCACGGTGCCGGGCACGGTGCCGCCGTAGTAGTGGTCGAGGATCCACTGCGACGACTTGTTCTGGTCGACCGCCCAGCCGTATGCACCCCACTGGCTCATCCCGCGGCCGTGGCCGTTGCCGACCCCGTCGACGACCACGGCGATGATGTCGTTCGGCGCCGCCTGGGCGCTCGACGACGGGCCACCGGGCAGCGGCAGCATGGTGAGGCCGAGCACGGCCGCGAGAACGATCATGGCTCGACGCATGTAACGCAACTGTAACTTCGCTTTCGGAGGTTGACCGGTCACCACGGGTGATTCTTCGTCACGTCGGCGACGCGCCTTGACCGGATCTTGCCGAAGTTCAGGACGTGCACGTCATCGCGCGGACATCACGGTCGTGGAATGGCGGCCACGGCGAGTTGATCGACGAGGTCGTTCATCGGATCGCCACTGTGACCCTTGACCCAGCGGAACGACACGTCGCCTGACTGGACGAGCTCGATCAGCGGCTCCCACAGATCGACGTTCGCGACCGGCTCCTTCTTGGAGTTCCGCCAGCCGTTGCGCTGCCACTTCACCCACCACTCGTCGCGGAAGCAGTTGACGACGTACGTCGAGTCCGACACGATCTCGATGGGCATCGGCGCCCCGTGATCGTCGGCGAGGTGCGCGTGGGTCCGCAGCGCGTCGAGGACCGCGTGGATCTCCATGCGCTGGTTGGTCGTGCGATCCTCCCCACCGGCACCATGGGGTTCCCCTTCCGGGGCGACCGCCCAGGCCCACCCACCCGGACCGGGATTCCCGCTGCAGGCGCCGTCGGTGTAGATCACGAGTTGTTGCACGGCCAGGAACCTACCGACACCGGTGCGTACCGATCGGTAACACTGCGAGACTGGCCGAATGATTTTCGACGGCCACGTCCATCAGCTGCCCGACATCGATCCCACCGAGACCCGAGAATGGTTGGACAGCCTCGATGCCGTCGTCGACACTCAGGGCAAGACGCGGGCGCGGTACCTCCTGAGCCGCCTGATGGAGCGCGCCACCGCGAGCCAGGTGTCGTTCCCGGCCACCGTGTCGACCCCGTACGTCAACACGATCCCCCGCGAGCAGGAACCCTGGTTCCCCGGCGACGAGCACATCGAGCGCCGCATCCGGGCCTACATCCGGTGGAACGCAGCGATGATGGTGGTGCGGGCCAACAAGACCGCCGACGGCATCGGCGGGCACCTGTCGACGTTCGCCAGCTCGGCCTCGCTGTACGAGATCGGGTTCAACCACTTCTTCCGGGGCAAGGACGACGGCACGCCCGGCGACCACGTCTACTACCAGGGCCACGCCGCGCCCGGCATCTACGCGCGCGCCTTCCTGGAGGGCCGGCTCGGCGAAGACGACCTCGACCACTTCCGCCGCGAGATCGGTCGCCCGGGCCGGGGCCTGTCGTCGTATCCGCACCCACGCCTGATGCCCGACTTCTGGGAGTTCCCCACCGTGTCGATGGGCCTCGGCCCGATCTCGGCGCTCTACCACGCCCGCTTCAACCGGTACCTCCAGAACCGCCACATCGACGACACCAGCGGCAGTCGCGTCTGGGCGTTCCTCGGTGACGGCGAGACCGACGAACCCGAGACCCTCGGCGCGATCTCGCTGGCGTCACGCGAACAGCTCGACAACCTGGTGTTCGTCGTCAACTGCAACCTGCAGCGCCTCGACGGCCCGGTGCGAGGCAACGGCAAGGTCATCCAGGAGTTGGAAGCCACCTTCCGCGGTGCCGGATGGAACGTCATCAAGGTCATCTGGGGATCGAAGTGGGACGACCTGCTCGCCCAGGACAAGGACGGCGTCCTCCTCAACCAGATGAACACCACCGTCGACGGCGAGTTCCAGCGCTACGCGATCGAGGACGGCGGCTACATCCGCGACAACTTCTTCGGGCCCGATGAACGCCTCCGCAAGATGGTCGCCGACCTGAGCGACGACGAACTCCGGTCGCTGCCCCGCGGTGGGCACGACTACCGCAAGCTCTATGCGGCCTACAAGGCGGCCACCGAGAACCTCGGGTCCGGTCGCCCGACGGTCATCCTGTGCAAGACGGTGAAGGGCTGGACGCTCGGACCGGGCTTCGAGGGCCGCAACTCGACGCACCAGATCAAGAAGATGACCAAGGATCAGATCCTGGCGATGCGCGACCGTCTGCATCTCGAGGACGTCGTGCCCGACAGCCTCGACGCCGACCATCCGCCCTACATCAAGCTCGCGAAGGACTCCGTCGAGTTCCAGTACATGATGGAGCGACGCAAGGCGCTCGACGGGTCGATCCCGAAGCGCACCACCGTGGCACGGCGTCCGCTCGACCTGCCGGGCGACGGCCCGTTCGCCGAGATGCGTTCCGGCTCGAACGGCCAGGAGGTGTCGACCACCATGGCCTTCACCCGCCTGCTGCGCGGTCTCGCACGAGACGAACACATCGGCCCGCGCGTCGTGCCCATCATCCCCGATGAAGCCCGCACGTTCGGCATGGACGCACTCTTCCGCGAACTCAACATCTACGCGTCGCAGGGCCAGAAGTACGAGCCGGTCGACCACGACCTCCTGCTGTCGTACTCCGAGTCGACCAAGGGTCAGATCCTCGAGGAGGGCATCACCGAGGCGGGCTCGATGGCGAGCTTCATCGCCGCCGGCACCGCCTACTCCACCCGTGGCGTCCCGATGGTCCCGTTCTACACGTTCTATTCGATGTTCGGGTTCCAGCGTGTGGGCGACCTGATCTGGCAGGCGGCCGACATGCGGACGCGGGGATTCCTGATGGCCGCCACCGCAGGACGCACCACGCTGCTCGGCGAAGGGCTCCAGCACCAGGACGGCCACAGCCTCGTGCTGGCCTCCACGGTGCCGTTCGTCCAGGCCTACGACCCGGCGTTCGCCTACGAGGTCGGCGCCATCGTGCAGGCCGGGATGGTGCGGATGTACGGCGGTGGGCCGCCGGAGCAGACCGACGTCTTCTACTACATCACCTTGTACAACGAGAACTACGAGATGCCGCCGATGCCCGACACACCGGGCCTCGCCGAGGCGATCGTCGAGGGGCTCTACAAGTACGCCGACGCCCCGACGGGCCCGACGATTCCGGCGACCCTCCTGTTCTCGGGGACGGCGCACACCGCCGCACGTGAGGCCGTGGCCGAACTCGCGGAGCACTACGACGTCGCCACTGAACTGTGGTCGGCCACGTCCTACAAGGCGCTGCGCGAAGAGGCGTTGGCCGCGGAGCGGTGGAACCGGCTGCATCCCTCGCAGGAGCCGAGGGTGCCCCGGGTGGCGCAGATTCTCGCCGACTCGCAGGGCCCGATCATCGCGGTGTCCGACTTCATGAAGATCGTGCCCGAGCAGGTCCAGCGATTCGTGCCCGATCGCACCTTCGTGCCGCTCGGCACCGACGGCATGGGACGCTCCGACACCCGCGAGGCGCTCCGGCGCCACTTCGAGGTCGACACCGGCCACGTGGTGCTCGCCGTGCTCGACGGCCTCCTCGCCGACGGAAAGGTCGACGAGTCCGCCGTCGAGGACGCGATCGCCCGCTACGACATCGACCCCGAATCGATCGACCCCTACCTCGCCTGACCGTCACGCCAGGGGTCGGGGTCACCACCTGAACCGACCCAGACCCCTGGCGTGACCGTGTGCGACGATGGGCGCGCGTGAACGCCTACTACGAGACCCGACTCGCTCCCGATCCGAACCGTGCGGAGGTGTGGCGGCACGTGGCGGCCTACCTCGCGCCGTGGGTCGACGCCGACGGGGCCCTGCTCGATCTCGCGGCCGGGTACGCCGACGTCACCCGGTCCTCGCTCGCGTCACGCAAGGTCGCAATCGACTCCAACCCGACGCTGCCCGAACTGGTCGGCGACGACATCGAGGCGATCGTCGGTGACGCCACCGATCTCTCGTCGTTCGACGACGGCGAGTTCTCGACCGTGATCGCCAGCAACTTCGTCGAGCACCTCGACCACGACGCCGTCGATGCACTCCTCGACGGCGTCCATCGCGTGCTGCGCTCCGGCGGGCGACTGATTCTCATCCAGCCGAACTTCCGCCTCGCGCCGCGGCGCTACTTCGACGACTACACCCACCGAACGATCTGGACCGACACGTCGCTCGGCGACCTGCTCGTCGCCCGCGGATTCACGCTCGCCCGGGTCGAGGCGCGCTTCCTTCCCCTCACGATGAAGTCGCGTCTGTCGTTCGGTCACCGTCTCGTGCCGCTGTACCTCCGTCTGCCGTACCGTCCGCTCGCCGGCCAGATGCTCCTGATCGCCGAACGGCCGTGAGCATCGCCGGGCGCCCGTGAACCTGCAACGGGTAGCGTGACCGCCATGGCTGTTGGGACGCTGTACATCACCGGCGACAAGTCCGCCGACGCCCTCCTGAACCGCGACGGCACGGCACTCCTGATCGGCATGCTGCTCGATCAGCAGGTGCCGATGGAATGGGCCTTCGCCGGGCCGGCGACGCTGAAGGAGCGGCTCGGCCATCTCGACGCGAAGCAGATCGCGGCGATGGACGTCGAGGACTTCGTGGCCGTGTGCTGCGAGAAGCCCGCCATCCATCGTTTCCCGGCGTCGATGGGCCGCCGCATCCACGAGATGTGCGTGATGCTGACCGATCGATACCGCGGCAAGGGCGCCAACGTGTGGAAGGGCGTCGAATCGGGCGACGAGCTGTACGCCCGGCTGCGCGAACTGCCCGGCTACGGCGAGGAGAAGTCGAAGATCTTCGTGGCGATCCTCGGCAAGCGGATGCATGTCGAGCCGGCCGATTGGCGTACCGCCGCCGGAGTGTTCGGCGATGATGTGCCGCGTTCGGTCGCCGACATCGACGGGCCGGAGACGCTCGGGAAGGTTCGGGAATGGAAGAAGGCGCAGAAGGCTGCGAAGAAGGACAAGCAGGGGCGAGCCACGCCCGGCTGATCGCCGCCGCGCCGTTCGCGATCGTCACCGTCGTCGGCCTCTGGCTCACCCGGTCGTTCTGGTTCCCAGGACGCTACGTCGTCGGCTTCGACACCTACGCCTACTCCGGCCCCAACCTCGAGGTCACCGAACGAGCGTTGCGCAACTGGCGGCTGCCGGTCCTCAACGACCTGATCTTCGGGGGTGTCCCCCACCTCGGGAATCCGTCGGCGCTCGCGCTCTACCCACCTCAGTGGCTGACCCTGCCGTTCGGTACGAATCGTTCGATGGGGCTGCTCGTCGCCGCCCATGTCGTCCTGCTCGGTGTCGGCATGGTGGTGCTGGCGCGCCGTCTCGGCGTCGGCCGCGTCGGCGCGACGGCCGGCGCCGTGATCGCGATGGCCTCCGGCTCCACCCTCACCAAGAGCGTGCAGTTCGAACAGATCCTGGTGCTGGCCTGGATCCCGATGCTGTTGGCGACGATTCACGCTGTCCTCACATCGGATCGGCCGTGGCGAGCGGTGGCCGGTCTCTCCGCGACCACCGCAGCGATCCTGCTCGCCGGACACCCACAGCTCGTGTACGAGGCCGCCTTCCTGGGGCTCGCAGCGTTGATCGGCTTCGCGATCGACGATCACCGGTGGCGGCGCCTCCCACACGTCGCCACCGGAGCCCTCCTCGGCGTGGGCATCGCGCTCCCCCAGTTGGTGGCGGTGTTGTACGCCACGGCCGACAGCGCGATCGCCGGTGGTCGGGAGCTGAGCCAACTGTCGTCTCCGGCGTTGTCGCTCGAACCGGAGTTGATCGCGCGGGCGCTGTTGGGCACGGTCCAGGATCGTGACCCCGCCGCCTTCGCCGGCGGGTTCGAGAGCATCGCGTTCCTGGGTGTCGTCGCGGCGATCGTCGCCGTCGTGGGCTGCGTCCAGGCGATCACCGATCGACGCTCTCGACCGTGGGCGATCTCGTTCACGGTCGCCGCCACCCTCGCACTCGTGTGGGCCGCCGGGCCGCGCACGCCGGTCTTCCGCATCGCTTTCGACCTGGTGCCGGGATTCGACCTGGCTCGCGCGTCGGCGCGCTGGTTGGTGATCTTCGTGCTCGTCGCAGCGCTGTTCGCCGGGATCGGCGTCGACGTGGCCTGGCGGCGGGCACACCGCCACCATCTCGCCGGCGCCGTCGGAGCGGTCGTTGCCGTGTCGCTGCTGCTCGCCGCCGGCCTGTTGGAGATCGCCGACTCCCGGTCGGCCGCGATCTGGGCCATCACGGCGGTGACGGCGATCGCGATGCTCGCCGTGAGCTCCGTGTCGTCGCACCACCGTCTCGTACGGGCCGGTGCGGTTGCCCTGATCGTGCTCGCGGCGCTGGAGTTGACGGTGATGTCGACGCACTCGTTGCCGCAGGCGATGCGCAGCGACGTCGCGTTCACCAGCCACCGCACCGCCACGACGGAGTTCCTCGCCGGTCAGGACTCCGGCCTGGTGCTCGCCCTGACCGACGATTCGCGCCCGGCCGGCTACCAGGTGCCCGGGATGCGGCCCAACGCGAACGCGCTCGCGAGCGTGCCGTCGATCGACGGCTACGACGGTGGCGTGCAGATCACCGAGCGGTGGGCCGACGCGCTCCGACGCCTCACGCCGACCCCGGCGACCGAACTCCCGCTGCGCAACAGCCTCGACCTGCCGATCGAACCCGCGCCGCTCGGGCGCCTCGGTGTCCGCTGGATCCTCCTCGATCGTCAGCGGCCTCCCGAGGTGTTCATCCCCGGTTGGAGCGGACCGGTCGTGACCGATGACTCGTTCGAGGTGTGGGAGAACCCCACCTGGACGGGTGACGCCGTCGCGTGGTCGTCGGCCGTCGTGTCGGAGGACCCCGCCGAATTGCTCCGGGAGTCACCGGCCACCGCAGCGCTGGCCGCCGTCGTCACCGACCCCGTCGAGGCGTTCGCGTGCACCGCCGATCAACTGCGCGACTGCGCACCGGTCGGCCTGGCGATCGAGCGGTCCCGCCCCGAGCGGATCGAGATCGCCACCGGGTTCGACCGGCCGACGCTCGTGAGCGTGTCCCAACAGGCGCTTCCCGGATGGCGCGTCGAGGTCGACGGCGAGCCTGCCGATGTGGTCGTGGTCGACGGGCTGTTCCTCGGCGTCCGGGTGCCCGGAGGTGACCACTCCGTCTCGTTCCGCTACGAGTCGCCGTGGCTGGGCACCTCGCTGTTGATCTCACTGGCGGCAACAGCCACGACGATCGCGCTGGCGGTCGGCGCGACCGTCACGGCTCGCAGACGAACTTCTCAAGCTGCGGGCGGCGGCGACCGATAGTCGTTTGCGGTCCATCTTCGATTCGGAGCATCCATCTCGTGCGCAAGCGGTTCCCGGTCACCCTCACACTCGGCGTCCTGATCGGCGCATCGACGCTGGTTGCGGGGACCGCCTCGCCGGCCGCGGCGGCGAACTACAGCCTGTCGGTGAAGAGCCCCGTGCCGGTGCACATCGGCGTCGACGCGGTCGGTGGCACGAGCAGCCCCGGCTACGACATCTCACCGTGTGCGCTCGGTGGAAACCCGGGCTCGCCGATCGCGTTCAGCGTGGGCGGCACGCCGAACCAGGTCCGCCTCGAGATGTATCCCGGCACCTGCGGCTCGTACGACGGGTGGAGCGACGTCGGCGGGGTCCACATCGAGGCGAATCTCGGCGGCGGGAGCCTGGGTGAGATCGTGATGCCGGTCGCGGGCCAGGGCGGAGCGTTCGCGCTGCGCGGCACGATCCTGTCGTCGGCACCGATCGGCACCGGTCGCGTCGTCGTCGACACGTTCCAGATCACGACCGCGTATCCCGATGCCCCTGCGCCGCTGCAGACCAACGGCCGCGTCGACTACGGGGCGTTCGCGTCCACTGCCAGCCGGGGTGCCACGTGGAGCGGTGGCGTCGGTTGGGCCGGCCGCTACATCCTGTTCGTCACCGACACGGTCACCGGCGCGAAGATCACAGCGACCCCGGACATCGGGGCTGATTCGATCCCCACCATCGATCTCGACGCAGTGTGTTTCGGCTTCGACACCTGCACCTATCTGGCGGGCGGGCCCGGGGTCACCGCCGGCACGTTCCATCCGACGCAGCCGACGCGGATCCTCGACACCCGTGCGCCGCTCGGCTTCTGGGGACCGGTGCCGACGGGCGACGGTCGCAACTCGTCGCCCGACCCGATCACCCGCCGTCTGGCGACCGCCAACCACGACCTGCAGGTGACGGGCCGCTTCGGCATCCCCGAGAGCGGCGTGTCGGCCGTCCTGCTCAACGTGACGGCGGTGAGCGCCGGGATGCCCGCACCGGGCTGGCTCTCCATCACACCCAAGCCGCCCCGCGTGGGTGACATCTTCAACGACCAGGCGAGCTACGGCGCGTTCCCCTCGACGTCCAACCTGAACATCGACAACGGCGACCCGGTCCCCAATCTCGTGCTCGCCCGCGTCGGAGCAGGCGGCAAGATCCGCGTCGCCAACTTCCTGGGCCCGACACACGTGATCGCCGACGTGGCGGGTTGGTTCGGCACGGGCGGCGCCCACACCGACGGAGCCGGTTTCGCCGGAGTGGTCCCGACACGGGTGATGGACACCCGGCTCGGCGTCGGCAGCCCGCAGACCCGGTTCGCTGCCGGGGAGTCCCGAACGGTGAACGTCCGCGGAGTGGCGGGTGTCCCGTCGAATGCCGAGAGCATCGTCGTGAACATCACGTCCGTCGGCTCGACGCGCAACGGATACATCACGGCGTATCCCGACCGGACCGGCCTCCCGAACGCCTCGAACCTCAACATGAGCGCGGGAACCGTCCGCGCGAACACGGCGGTCGTCAAGATCGGCACCAACGGCAAGATCCGGCTGCTGGTCGCCGAGACCGACACCGACGTCGTCGTCGATGTCCTCGGCAGCTTCGGGCCCTACGGCGGCAAGGTCACCGCGATCACACCGGAGCGGTTGATGGACACGCGAACCGGTGTGGGCACCTCGGCACGCCGGTTCTCCCCCGACGAGACCCGCTCGGTGCAACTCGCCGGGCGTGGTGGTGTGCCCGCCGGGGCGACTGCGGTGATCGCCAACGTGACGGCGACGAACACCAGCACGACCGGCTACCTCACCGCGTGGCCGAGCGGCGCGCCGCGCCCGGTTGCATCGAGCCTGAACTTCATGGCGGGCCAGTCGGTGCCGAACCTGGTGATGCTCAAGCTGGGCGCCGGCGGTCGGCTCTCGATCTTCAACGAGCTCGGGACCACCGACGTCATCGTCGACGTCATGGGCTACGTCGGCTGAGGTCGACGGCGAGCAGGTCCGACAACCGCGAGCGGAACGCGGCTGCCGAGAAGTCGCCGGCGCGCTCGACCGCCGATCTCGACATCGCCGCCCGCCGCGTCTCGTCGGTCGCCAGTTCGACCGAGGCCATCGCCAGCTGATCGAGGGTGCGCCACTGCACGCCGTCGACACGATCGCGCACGATCTCGGCCGGACCGGCGGCACCGAACACGAGCGGCACCGCACCTGCGGCCATCGCCTCCACGACCGAGATCCCGAAGTGCTCGAACCGCTCCGGGTGACGCTCGGCGTCCTCACCGAGGCCGGCGCCGTGCCAGTACAGGGACGCCTCGCTGAGCAGCCGCTCGACGACGTGACCGGCCGCATTGACGTGCACATCGACGGGCAGACCGATCGCGTCACGGCGCACCTGCAGCGCGTAGTCGCGGTTCGCTGCGTCGCACCCGCCGACGATCGCCATGCGCCAGCCGGGGAGTCGGCCCGAGCGATGCAGGTCGGCGAACGTGGCGAGCAGTTCGTGCTGCTTCTTGCTGTGCCCGTAGGACGGATCGAAGAACCGGCCGAGCACGAGGATCAACGGCTGTTTCTCGCCCGGCACCACGCTCGGGCGGACGGGGGGATAGAGCACGTCGGACGGTGTTCCCCAGAGCTGTTCGATCCAGCCGGCGGTGAACTGCGAGTTGGCGAGGTAGCGGGTGTAGGTCGGGAGGAACTCGACGCGCTCGACTCGCCGGTCGAAGGCGGCGCGGACCTCGTTGAGCCGTTGCGGCAGACGGGGCGGGATCGACAGGGCTCGGACGCCCGCGACCCCGGCGCGGCTGCGGAGCTGATCGAGACGTGTGCGTCGCTCGCCGGGGAAGTGGACGTAGTAGTAGCCGAGCGGCGCGTGATTGAGCGCCTTGCTCAGGTAGGTGCCGTTGACGAACAGGTCGAAGTCGGCACTGGCGGCCGAGGCATCGGCGTCGTCGTCGACTCGCCGGTAGCCACAGGCCGAGAGGTCGACGCCGAGCCGTTGCGCGGTGGCATCGACGTCGACGGGTCGGGGACCGAGCAGCGTGACGTCGTGGTCGGCGGCGAGCACCTGTGCGATGCTCCCGTCGACCTGTTCGCCACCACCGAGCGTCGACCAGTACAGGTCGTAGACGCCCACGGTCAACCGGCGCGCGGGAGTCACGTCCGGGGCCACTTGACGACCTCCCACGACATCAGCGATCGACGGGAGACCGTCGGCGTCGTCGACCAGCGATCGCCGAGCATCCCCGGCAGCAGCCGGAGGTAGCTCCGGCAGACCCGCCAGCGATGTGCGACCTCGGCTCGGGCCGGCAGCCGGAGCGTCAGCGGGCGGATCACGTAGTGCCGAACCAGCGCGCCGAGGAGCCGGCGGATCTCGCCGAGTCCCGCCCGCCAGGCGAGCCCGGCCGGCGCATTCTTCGCAAGGACGAGGAGGCGGTTGCGCTCGGTGTGGAAACGGAAGAACGGCGAGCCGACACCGGAGGACTGCGCGTGGTGGTGCCGCACGACCGCCCCCGGTTCGTAGACGTGGCGCCAGCCCTGGAGCCGGCCGCGCCACGACAGGTCGGTGTCCTCGTAGTACATGAACAGCCGCTCGTCGAACAGCCCGACGTCGTCGAGGTACCGCCGCCGGAGCAGCACGGCTCCCCCGCACCATGCGAACACCTCAGCGGGCGTCTCGTACTGACCGGCGTCGACCTCGAGGAACCCGCGGTCGCCGCCGAAGCCGTCCGCGAACAGGTTGGAACCGACGTTGTTGATCACGTCGAACGGCTCGGCCGGAATGGGCACGTCGTACCAATTCGGGTCCCGATTCACCGTCACGGTGACGTCGGAACCGAGCCCACGGTCGGATTCCGCTCGGAGCGTCACCGTGCGCGGTTCGAGGCACGACAGCCGGACCGAGATGGTCGTGGGCGGCAGGCCTGCGTCGTCGTCGGCGGCGATCCGCAGTGCGCCGCGAGCGCTCGACCATCGGGCGATCTCCTCGCCGTCGGCAGCGACGGGTGGTTCCGCGCCGTGGAACCCCTCATCGAACGCGAGTCGATCGTCGACGCGTTCGCCGTCGAGACGCACGCCGGAGACGCGGACGCCGAGCACGCGCGGCTCGCCGGCAACCAGATGCGAGGCGTCGGCGACATCGAACTCGACGCCGTGGTACCGGCGGGCGAACAGCATCTTGGCGCTGACCGCACCGATGTCGGGGGCGGCGTCGATGGCCGACACCATCGCCCGGAGCCACCCCGGCGCCACCGTGGCATCGTTGTTGATCAGCGCGATGTGGTCGTGGTCACCCGTGAGTGCCATGCCGAGATTGCAGCCGCCGGCGAAGCCGAGGTTGGCGAGCGGCTCGAGGATCCGGATGGACGCGTAGCGGTCGTCGGACGCGAGGCGTTCGAGGACGTCGTCGACGGACCCGTTGTCGACGAGCACGATCTCCAAGCGGTCGGACGGCCAGTCGGAGGCCAGCAGGGAATCGAGACAGTCGATCGTCAACTGGCCACCGTCGAAGTTGATCACGACGACGCGGACGAGGGGTGCGAGTTCAGTCATGGAGCGGCGCTGACGCTAGCGGGGCCCGCGCGGCGGACGGTCGCCGGCGGGAGGTCGGCGGCGTCGTCGAGCCATGCGAGCACGGCCTCGGCGACGTGGTCGAAGGTCCACCGGCCGGCGCGGGCGAGCGCGTCGGCAGAGCTGCGCTCCCACTCGTCGTCGGCGAGCAGCGGCTCGATCGCCGAGACCAGCGCGGCGGCGGCAGCCTCGACCACGCGGAGCCCCGGGGTCGACGGACCGGCGGTGGTCAGCGTGGTGACGGTGGGGATGCCGTGCGCGAGCAGGTCGGTGACCGCCGCCGACATCTCACCGCGGTCGCCACTGCGGAGCTGGAGGCCGATGCGGCTTCCGGCGATCCGGGCCGCGTACTCGTCGTCGTCGAGGCGACCGGTGAACACCACCCGCTCGTGCACGCCGACGTTCTCGGCGAGCCGGCGCACCTCGTCGGCCGTGTCGCCGGCGGAGGGCCCGACGAACGTCAGCGTGACGTCCGGTGGGAGCAGCGAGAGCACCTCGATCGCCAGTGCCGGCGACTTGTTCGGGGCGAGCCAGCCGACCGCCACGATGTCGCCACGCTGCGGCGTGTGGTCCGGCGCAACCACGGGCGGATGACCGAGCGGCAGGATCAGCATCGGCGGGCCGACGGGGCGGATGCTGCGGACCGTCGCTGCGGCCTGCTCGCTGCTGACGATCACCGATCGCGCCCGCTCGAGCGTCTCACCGAGAAACGTGACGCCGAGTTCGTCGAGGCGGGCGGCGTCGAGCAACACGTCGTCGCCGACCCTCGCCTGCAGCTCGGGTGCCTCGTCGCGCTCGAGGCGGTCCCGCACCCGCCGCACCGCCCACGACTCGTTCCCACCGAGGTGAGCGAGGCCGACGTGGACACCGACCAGCGACGCCTCGTGGAGCCAGACGTGGCATGGCTGCTCGAGCGCCAGTTCGGCGGTGGCCGCGTGGTGGGGCGAGCTGCCGAGGACCGCGACCAGGTGGTCGAAGTCCCAGGGCTTGGCGTACCGCCCGATCGCCCTGACCGGGAGCCGAGCGTTCGATGCATCGGTCGGCTCCGCGCTCCCGGAGGTGTCGACGAACACCTCGACGTGCGGTGTCGACGGGTGATCGGCGCGACGCTGTTCGATGGCGGCGACCACCGACTCGTCGTAGCGGCCGATGCCCGACGCCGACCCGGCGAACGGTCCCGCGACGGCGATCCGGGGTTCGGGTACGAGCAACCGCTGGGGCCAACGCGGTCCGAGATCGCTGATTGCCTCGATCGCCTGCTCGGCGACGTTGGGCCAGGTCCAACGCTCGGCCGCCCGGCGGCCGGCGGCGAGGAGGACCTCTCGGTGGGGCGCGTCGGTGAGGGCCTGCTCGATCGCTCGGGCGATCGCCGCGGGGTCGAACGGGTCGAACTCTGCGGCAGGCTCCTCCAGCACCTCGGGCAGCGACGACACGTTCGAGCAGATCACCGGCGTTCCGCATGCGGCTGCCTCGACCACCGGCAGTCCGAACCCCTCCTCGGTCGACGGCATGACGGCGAGTTCGGCGTGCTGGAGGACTGCGACCATCTCGTCGTCGGTGAGACTGCCGGTGAACACGACCTCGGAGGCGACGCCGGCGTCGGTGGCCCAGCTCTCCCATCGCCGCAGCACCGCCGGCGAATGGGCCGTGGCGATCACGAGGTGACGTCCACGGCGGATGGCCGGATCGACCCGGCCCCAGGCTCGGAGCAGTCCCTCGGTGTTCTTGCGTTCGTCTCCGCCGGTGACCGACACGACATATCGGTCGACGGACGGTGGAAGGACGTCGGGCCGCGGGCGGACCGGCGCGACGACGAACTGGTGCTCGACCCCCGCCCCGATGCTGCGGATCCGCTCGATCGGGTAGTCGAGCTCGTCGGCGGCGGTCCGGGCGGCGAACTGCGAGATCGCCAGCATGGTGTCGACGGTGCGGGCCAACGACGCCCGCAGCGGAGCCTGCCGGCGTGCGTTGGGCTCGACCTGATACCGGTCGGGGAATCGATACGGGATCACGTCGTACATCACCGCGGCGACGGGAAGGCGCGCCCGGGTGATCACCGACGGGATCGGATCGAGGGGGATCGGATGGAGCATGAGCTGGGTGGCGACGTACCAGGTGCCCGGAGCGACGTGATCGCGGACGGCCTGCGGGCTCCAGCGGCGAAGGTTCAGCCCGGGAATCGCGTCGGCGAGCACCTCGGCGTCGACGTCCGAGCCGTGGAGGGCGACGAGCGGTGCGCCGATCTCGTGGAGACCGCGCAGCAGACCGGTCACGTAGCGGCCGATGCCGCGTTGGCGGGCGGTCGGGTGATCGACCGGGCGGGCGTCGACGAGCAACGCGTCGACCGGTGACGACATCGTCAGGCGGGGCCGGCCGGATCGGCGTCCGCCGCGGCGAGGCGTTCGTCGAGCAGGGCGAGCTGCCGCTCGATCACCTGCGTGGCGCCGATCGCGGTGTCGGCATCGAGGCGGAGGCGTTCGCTGTAGCCGAGAAAGAGCGGAAGGGAACGCTCGGCACCCGAGCGGATGTCGTGGTTCAGCTCGCCGACGACCTGGTTGATCTCGGTGACGACGTGGTTGATGTTGAGCACCACCTCGCGGAGTGCGGCGACCTCGGCGGTCAGCGCCGACAGCTGGTCACCACGCACGCGGCCGATGAATCCCTTGAACGATGCCACGACGCAGACTCTACGGGATCCACCCTGCTCGGTAGCCTCCTGTCATGCCCGACGCCTCGCTCCGTGCTCGCGTGACCGCCCTCGTCCCGCCGTCCGTCCTCGATGCGCTCCGACCCGCGGCGCGTCGCGTGGGTCTGGCGGCACCGGTCAGCGAATGGTGGCAGGCGGCCGGTCCCGTCTGGAACCCGCCCTCGTCGAGGGAGCAGCGTGACCGCTGGTGCAACGTGTGCCGCTGGACGGGGTCGGCGTTCCTCGGCGAGGCGCACACCGAATCGGCGAACTGCCCGCAGTGCGGGTCGATCGCCCGCGACCGCTTCCTGCTGTGGTGCTTCACGAAGCGGAGCCCGAAGATGCGCGACGCCCGCGTCATCGAGACCAGCCCGAGGCTCGGCGACGACTACCGCGAGTACATGCGTCGCTGGTTCTCCTACCGCACGAGCGACTTCGACCTGAGCGCCCATCGCGGCGACATCCAGCTCGACCTGCAGTCGATCGACCTGCCGGATGCGTCCGTCGACGTCGTGCTGACACCCCACGTGTTGGAGCACGTTCCGGACACGGCGAAGGCGCTCGCCGAACTGTTCCGTGTGATCGCACCCGGGGGACGCATGTACCTGCAGATCCCGATCGTCTACGGCGCCACCGCTGCGCCGACCGAACCCGAGTTCCATGCCGACAACACGCCGGTGTTCTGGAACTTCGGGTGGGATCTCACCGACATGGTCCGGGCTGCCGGGTTCGAGACGACCGTGCTGGTCACCGAGGAGTACGACGCGGTCCTCCGCGGACGGCTTCCCGAACCCGATCCCCACGGCGACGGCTTCCACGTCGACAGCCTGTTGGAGCACGCCCGCCCCGACGATCTCGAGGTGGTCGCCGATGGGGCGGAGTCACGTCTGATGGGCTTCGAGCCGTGCTACCACTTCGCCACCTGGGAGTGCCTGCGCCCCTGACCATTGCACCTGGGATGAGACATGGGGTCAGACCCCATGTCTCATCTCAGGTGCGGCGGAAGCGGTGGCGCAGGCAGAGTGCGATCATCGACAGGCCCAGCTCGAGCGTCTTGCGTCGGTCGCCCGTGACCGAACTCTCGCCGACCCGGGGCTGGTACTTCACCGGCACCTGTACGAGCGGGATCCGCTGCTGCGCGACGAGCAGCATCATCTCGAACCCGAACGCGGACTCGTTGGACTCGAAGTGGGGTTCGAGGCGATCGATGGCGCTGCGCGTCAGCACGCGGAAGGTGCACCCGACGTCGGACAGGTACACCGTGTTGAACAGCACCTCGGTCAGCTTGGCCACCGCCCAGTTGCCCCACCGGAGGAACCAGCCCATGTTCGCGCCGCTCAGGATGAACGTCTGCACGGTGCGCGACCCGAGGACGACGTCGACGTCGGCGGTGAACGGGAGCAGCTTCAAGATGTCGCCGGGGTCGAACGTGCCATCGGGTTCGCACACGCAGACGAGGTCGGCCTGACGGGTCTCGACGATCCCGCGGCGGATCGCCGCGCCGTACCCCTGCACGGACTCGTGGATCTCACGGGCCGACGTCGTGGCGACTTCGGGTGACGTGTCGGGATGGGCGTTGTTGTTGACGACCACGATGTCGTCGACGATCCCGAGGGCCTCGAAATCGCGGATGCAGGCTGCGATGCTGCCTGCCTCGTTGTAGGTCGGCAGGATGACCGCCACGGTCCGGGAGTTCCACACGCCGACGATCCTGTCAGTTCTCGACGGTCGCGCGGGCGGATGTCGTCGGGATGTACACGACGAAGTCGCCGTACACGGATCGTTCGTACGCCTCGACAGGAAGCAGCAGTTGCGATGGATCTTCGTCGGCGACGAGGTACAGCACGGCGATCTGCTCCGGCGACGTCGCCTCCACGGTGCGCTGACGTTCGGGGAAGCGGATCGGCCAGAACGGGAACACCGCACCGGTGAGTTCGCGATCACCGGCGAAGTCGACCGGATGAACGGCCCAGTAGCTGCCCGTGATCCGGTCGACACCCGCCTCGTGGAGCCGGTCGACGATCGCGTCGATCGAGGCGTTGGGATCGCCGGACGTGTCGTCGACGAGCGGTTCGAGCGTCGGCACCATCAACCCGACGATCCACACACCGCCGACGACGACGGCCACGCCGAGCGCGCGGCCGGGTGACCGTCGACCGATGACGACGTCGATGGCGACTGCCACCGCTGTCACCAGGAACGGGAAGGCGATGATTCCGTAGCGCCCATCGGCCGCGAAGATGAGATTCTGGAACAGCGCCATGATCGGGAACACGCCGACCAGGACGGCGGGCAGCAGGATGCGGCTGCGGGGGCCGGAACGGCGAACCAGCGCGACGACACCGCCGACGACGGCGGCGAGGAGCCCGATGTACAGGAGCGGCCCGATGGTCGCGTTGGGCTGCCACTCGAGTGCGACGTCACGGAGCCCGAACGCGCGTGGGATCAGATCGACGAAGAACCCGCGGAACCGCTCGATGTACGTCCCTTCCACCTCGACCGGAGCCGTCAGCGACGGCCAGGCATTGACGGCGTTCCACAGCAGGAACGGCAGGCAACCGATCACGCCACCGGCCGGGATGGCGAGCCACATGTCGACGCGCCGACGGTGCACCCACAGCACCACCAGGACCATCGGAAGCAGCGAGGCGACGAACATCGGGTGCAACCAGAATCCGAATCCCGCGAGCGCACCGAACGCCACCGCAACACTCCGCCTCGGCGGCGTCGCGTCGATCAGCACCGTTGCGAGGGCGAACGCGGCGATGCTCACCAACATTCCGGACGCGTAGGCCGAGTAGGCGGTGACGGACACCAGCAGGAGCGCACCAGGCGTCACCCAGCACAGGAAGGCGGCGATCAGCCCGGCTCGGCGACCGGCGATCCGTGCGCCTGCGAACGCGAGCACGACGCTGGCCGCCGCCCACGACAGGGTCGCCAACAGCTTGAGGGCGACGACGTCGGCACCGACGACCGCTGCGATCGGCGCGTAGAGATAGGCCTCGAACGGCAGGGTGTAGTTGGTGCCGCCCAGCACGATCGGGAACTGCCCGCCGAGGATCTCGAAGCTCTGGACGCCGGTGTAGGCCTCGTCGGCCGTCAGGATCCCGGCCGGCGATCGAAGGATGAGCCACCGCGCGACGAGCCCGACGATCACCGCGACCAGCACCGGCACGACGATCGACGGGCGGGCGAACCGCCACGCCGAACGGACCCGATCGACGTCGTCGGCCCTCTCGAGTCGCGCGGTCACATCGCTGGACTGGCGGTGCGGCACCACGACGAGCTCCAACCCGGCGCGGCGAGCGGCATCGACTCGCTCGGCCGTCGGTTCTCGATCGGTGAGCAGCGTGACCCGGTCGCGTGGACGTTGCGCAGCATCGACGGTGGCCTCGTCGACCGCCCGCTCCCAGCCGCGTCGACCGCAGTCCGCGAACCATGCGATCGTCAACGATCGATGCGGTGCCAGGCGATCACGACGGTCGATCGCCGAGGGCTCGTCGACGGGCCGGGCCGGTCGTGTCGCCAGTTCTCCCGCCCACGTCGAGCGGAAGATGTCCCGCGACCGCTCGGCGATCGCCGACGCCCCGCTCGACGCTCCCGAGGCGTGTTCATGGACGACCGGAACATCGGCGACGAGCCGGGTACGCCGCCCCGCCTGTTCGGCGCGGACGGCGTAGTCGACGTCCTCGAAGTAGGCCGGGCGGTAACGCTCGTCGAAGCCACCGGCGGCGAGGAACTCGCTGCGGCGCACGACCCAGCACGCAGCCGACGCATAGTCGACGTCGCGCGAGAAGACGTTGCTCCAGTCGCCGGCCATCACCTCCGGTCCACCGACCGCTGCGGTGCATCCGTCGTCGTACACGAGCTGACCGGCTTCCTGCAGGGACCCGTCACGGTCGACGAGCACCGGTGCGGCGATGGCGACCACCGGGTCCTCGAGTGCCGCGACGAGGGGCTCGAGCCATCCGGGACCGACGATCACGTCGGGGTTGACGAAGCAGAGGATGTCACCGGCTGCGCAACCGGCCCCGAGGTTGTTGCCGCCGGCGAACCCGAGGTTCTGGCGAGCGGTCAGGAGGGCCACTCCTCGCGTCTGCGTGCGCAGGAGCTCGGCGGTTCGCTGAGGGTCGTCGGGCGAGTTGTCGACGACGATCACCTCGTACGGCTCGGCAGTGTGCGCCGCGATCGCCCCGATCGCCTCGACGACGACGGGACCGGTGCGGTAGGTGACGATGACGATCGAGACACGGGGCTCGGACGCGGCAGCAGGTATCGCCACCTCGGGTGACGAGGCTGCGGTGGTCTCGATCACGGTTCGCGGATCGGTCAACCAGCGCTCGTGGCGCCGGCGCTGGTCGCCGAGAACCGCCAGTCGACCGGCATGTGGAACAGCCCCGCGTCGTTGGTCGAGTACTGGCGAACCTCGAATCGAACTCGACGTTCCCAGTGGTCGTAGGCATGGTGCTCGGTGTTGTCGGTGATCGACACCGAGAGGTCGTACACGCCTTCGAGCAGCGGGAGCTGGTCGATCGCCAGCTCGACCGTGCCCGGACCGTGCGCCAGGGCGATGGTCTTGCGGGCCAGGCGCGTGCTCGTTCCCCACACCAACTGACCGTGGACGGTGTCGATGCGGAATCCCACGACGATGTCCTGCAACGGCTGGTGGGCGTCGTAGTCGATGCGGATCATCGCGGGCTCCATGGTGGTCAGCAACGACTTGACCCCACCATCGGGAGTGACGAACCCCGCGTGGCGGATCTCGGCCTCGCCGCTGCCCCACCGGGTGCCGAGCTCACCTTCGACGCGCTGGGCGTCGTGGCTCTCGCCGCGGTACCGCGTGATCACGTCGTTGGCCGGCCCGACCTCCACGAGGTGCCCGTGGTCGATCCAGGCCACGGTCTCGCAGAGTTGCTCGACCTGGGCGAGCCCGTGGCTGACGAACACGATCGTGCGACCATCTCGCCGGAACTCCTCGATCCGCTCGGCGCACTTGCGCTGGAAGCCCTCGTCGCCGACCGACAGGACCTCGTCGATCAGGAGGACGTCGGGCTCGACGTGCGCAGCGACGGCGAAGCCGAGGCGGACGAACATGCCCGACGAGTAGTTCTTGACCGGGGTGTCGATGAACTCCTCGAGTCCGGCGAACTCGACGATGTCGTCGAATCGTCGGTCGAGGTCGCGCTTGGTGAACCCCAGGATGGCGCCGTTCAGGTAGACGTTCTCGCGTCCGCTCAGCTCCATGTGGAAGCCCGCGCCGAGTTCGAGCAGGGCGGACAACCGGCCGGTGTGCGACACGCTGCCGCGTTCGGGGCGCAGGATGCCCGCGAGGCACTTCAACAGCGTGCTCTTGCCGGAGCCGTTCGAGCCGACGACGCCGAACGTCACGCCGGGGAAGACCTCGAAGTCGATCTCGCGGAGCGCCCAGAACTCCTTGTACCTCGAGCGCCGACCCTTGAGCACGGCCGCCTTGAGGTACTGGTTCTTCTCCTCGTAGAGCCGGAAGCTCTTCCACAGGTCTTCGACGACGACGGCAGGACCAGACATGATTCCCCAGTGTGTCCGATCCCGAGCCGGATTCCGAGCCATCGGCCAGGATCGCTCCCGACCCGTCCGCCCTCCCCCCACCCGGGTGGGGGTAGCCTCCAGCGCCTGCCATGAACGCCGTCACGACCGTCTACAGCTCCCGAGAGCTCCTGTGGAACTTCACGCTGCGCGAGCTGCGTACCAAGTACCGCCGGTCGGTCCTGGGGTGGACCTGGTCGATGCTCAACCCGCTGGCGACGTTCGCGATCTACTGGTTCGTGTTCGGGGTCGTCTTCCCGGGGGTCGCCCCGGTCGGTGACCCGAGTGGGCTCGAGAGCTACGCGCTCTTCCTGCTCTGCGGCCTGATCCCCTGGAACTTCTTCGCGTTGATGTGCAACCTCGGGCTCGGGGCGATCAACGGCAACGCCGGTCTCGTGCGGCGGGTCGCGTTCCCGCGCGAGATCCTCGTGTTCGCGAACGTGCTGCACGCGTGCGTCCAGTTCGCCATCGAGCTGACGCTGATGTGTCTCATCCTGCTCATCGCCGGCAGCCCGCTGATCCCGTGGCTCCCGGTCACGCTGCTCGTCACCGTGTTCCTGATCATGTTCGGCTCGGGGTTCGCACTCGCCCTGGGATCGCTCGCCGTGTACTTCCGCGACATGGCCTATCTGTGGACCATCGTGGTCCAGGTGTGGTTCTTCGCGACGCCGATCGTCTACCCGCCGAGCTACCTCGCGGACAACGAGAGCATTCCGGATTGGGCGGTGCAGATGCTCGAGGCGAATCCGATGGCGATCTTCGTCGGCGCCTATCGGAATCTGTTGTACGACGGCACCTCACCGTCGTTGACCACGTTGGCGACCCTCGCACTGATCGGGCTGATCACGCTCGCGCTCGGCTGGGCGCTCTTCCTCCGGCTCGAGCCACGGTTCGCCGAAGAGGTCTAGCCGGGGTTCGAGTCGTCGCCGGACTCGTTCGCAGTGAGCCAGCGACGTTTCCAACGCGGCAGGTCGTCGCGATCCCAGTTGGCGGTCGACGGTTCGGCGTGGTCCCGATACCAACGGTCCTCGTCGGTGAGGTCCGCGGGACCGACGTACCAGGGCAGATGGCGGGCGAGGTACGGAGCGCCGGTGCGCAGGGCTCGGTCCTCGCGATGTCGACGCTCCAGTGGGCGGTAGAGGGCGAACGTCGTGTCGATGTCGGCTCGGTACACACCGGGCTCGACCTCGTCGGCCCAGAAGCGTGACTCCCAGGCCACCACGTCGTCGGCGAGCGGGTGGTCCGGCGGGAGGTCGTCGATGCGCAGGCCGAAGCCGACCTTGTCGATCTCGGGATGCCGATCGAGCAGTGAGCGGAAGTGGGCGACGGCGTCCAGTGGGCAGTGCTCGTCGGGCACGACGTCGGGGTCGGTGATCACGAAGTACCGTCCGGCCGCCTCTCGTTGGATCACCCCGGAGAGGAACGGCGATCGATGCCCGAGGTTCTGATCGAGGCGGACCACCCGATGAGGCGTGGAATCGAGGTAGTCGAGCAGCGGGCCGTAGGTGGAGGCGTTGTCGATCAACCAGATCTCGTCGTGGCCGGCGGTCTCCAGCCACTCGATCAGGGCTCGCAGTGGGGTCAGCCGGTCGCGGACCGGGATGAACACCGGGGTCGACGCCGGTGTGGACTCCTGAACGGCGCGTTCTCCGCCCGCCGTGACCGCCGGCATCGTGGCATCGGCGGGTCCACCGCGCCGAAGACGCCGGTTGATCGCTCGCAGTGGCGCGGTCAGCCGCCAGCCACCGGAGGAGTGGATGGCGTCGATCTCTGCTGCGAGGTTCCGGGCCTGCCGACGCCACGCGTCGAGTTCTCGCTCGGTGCGCACCTGGGCGCCGACGGACGCCTCCATCCACTCCATCGTCTCGAGCAGGCGTTGTCGCAGCCGTTCGTTGTCGGCGTCGAGATCCTCGACGAGCTGCAGAAGGGCCCGGAGTTCGTCCGGTCCGGGTGCCGGCTGCGACGCGTTCATGGAGACTCCGGTTCGGCGACCGGCTCGACCGATGAGCTGACCGGCGGATCGGCCGGCGGATCGACCTCGCGCAGCACCATCGTGAACCCGACGACGGCGATCGCCACGGCGACGACGTAGGCGACCACCGCCGCCGAGTTGGACATCGTGTCCGGATGCCAGTCGGCGTCGGTGAGGAAGTTCCACGAACCGCTGCGACCGACGGCGTACCGACGCAGGTTCTGGATGCCGGCAACGAGGTGGACGACGGCCCACCCGGCGAGCACGAGCCGTGCCGCACGACGATTGAACCCGGCCCCGGTGTCGCCGAAGGAGGCCGATGCACCGGCGATCAGCAACGCGCCCACCCAGATCGGCAGCAGGTACCGACCCTGGAGGTACGGGAAGCGCACCAGCCCGAACGCGACCGGGGTGACCAGCAGCGCCACGATCGCGAGCCCCGTCGAGAGGGCGAGCCGTCGGTGAGTGGTGGTCAGACCGAGCAGCGCGACGAATCCCGCCAGGATCATGGCGATCAGGAACGCCTCCTCCCCGATCGGTGAGTCCAACCACCCGAAGACGCCGACCGCCTGAACGAGGTACGTCCTGATGTAGCGCGCCGCCTCCCACCACGTGGTGCCGTCACCGTTCTGCCAGTTCCGGCCGAACCTCGACAGCGTCGGTCGGGCCCAGACGGCGGCGACGACGACGAACACGGCGACGGCGGAGGCGGCCGCGACGACGACGTGCCGACCTCGGCGCTGCACCGAATCGATCAGGGGACGGGCCGCCACGGGAGCGAGCACCACGGCCAGGATCGCGAGCCAGAGCAGGCCGTCGCGACGGGTGAGGGCGAGTCCGGCGGCCCCGGCGACGACCGCAGCCGTCACGTCCCGACCGCGCCACGGACTCGTGCAGAGCGACACGACGCCGGCGACGAACAGCATCGCGGACGCGACCGCCAGCCCCGACGGGTTGACGGTCGACACGACGAACACGACCATCGGCGTCATCGCCAGCGCGAACCCGGTCAGGGGCCACGGCCCGGCTCGGGTGCGCGTCACGAGGACTCCGGCCCACGCCACGACCGCGATCACGATCGCCGCCATCCAGAGGCGCATGACGTACGCGCCGGTCAACCCGGACACGAAGAAGGCCGGCACCGACGCCAACGCGTGATAGAGCGGCGGGTAGCCGTCGGTCGCCGCGATGCGTTGGGTGCCGTCGGCACCCCACGACAGGTCCTGACAGGCTGCCGGCACCTCCGGCTGGAAGCGGAAGCACTCGATCGACTCGATCGGGAGTCCATCGGTCGTGTACGGGTTGCTGAAGTCCCCCGCTGCGATGCTCTGCGCCCTGATGATGTGCAGCGTCTCGTCGGGCGATGCGAGCATCGGGTTGGTGACCGCCCAGATGGCGGCGAGGGGAAAGAGGGCGAGGAAGAGCACCAGCCAACGACGGACCATCGACGGGTCCGTGCGGGCAACGGCGTCGACGGGTTGCAGCGGTTGGTCGCCGGCGTCGACCGCGGTGACGTCGATGGCTTCTCCGCTGGGCGACACGGTCGACAACGGTAGCTGGGGCGATGCCCGACCCGGTTTCGTTCCGGTGTCGCACGCAGCGACCGCCTCCGTGCACGAGCGGCATCGTGGGGCGGGGTCACAGGGTTACGCTTCGGACGGCCCCTATGCGAGAGATGACTCAGCCGACCTCGGAGGTCCCTCGGCGCGAACCGCACGAACCCGTGCCCTTCCCGCCGGCGATCGAACGCGCGGTGTCACGGGCGCGTCGCCCGCTCGGGTTCATGTGGGATCGCGGGTTCCGGTTCCTCGTGGTCCTCGATGCGATCGGTCTGTACCTCCTGATGGTGGTGATCAGCTTCGTCCGTTTCGGGTTCAGTTTCGACTGGGACACCTACCCGTTGTCCAGGTACTTCGTCGGCTTCGCCATCGCGACGACGATCCAGTTGGTCATCAACTACTTCGACGGCCTGTACGAGCGCGAGCCCCGCCTGGGTGTCCGGCCCTGGCTCCCTCGGGCACTGCTGGCCACGGTGATCGGCGTCGCCGTGATGGGCCTCGCCTTCGTGCTCCTCGACCGGTACCTGATGCCACGGTTGAACCTGTCGGTGTACGCGGTGCTCGCGTCGTTCGTGCTCGTCGCGAACCGGCATCTGAGTCGCCGGCTCTCGCTGCGACGGCAAGGTGCGCCGCGTGTCGTGCTCGTCGGATCACCGGAGTCGGTCGATCTGGCCGATCAGCACCTCGGCGAGAGCGACCGGGAGGCGGTCGTCGTCGCTCGCGTGGGCTCGCCCCGGCTCCTGACCGATGCCGTGGTGGAACATGATGCGACCGACGTCCTGCTCCTCGATGTCGCCGCCTTCGGCTCGGTGTACCCGGAGCCGCTGAACTCGCTCGACGCCGAGGGGGTGGGCTTCCTCCAACGGGTGAGCGCCCGCGAGACGCTGCTGGGGCTCAAGACCGTGCGCCAGGTCGGCGGCATGCCGTTCGTGCCGCTGCGTCTCCACACGGTGTCGACGCACAAGGCTCGGTTGAAGCGGTTGTTCGATCTGGTCGTCCTGGTGCTGTTCGCACCGTTGTGGATCCCCGTCGTCGCGCTCGTTGCGCTCTACGTGCTGGTCACCTCGGGACGTCCGGTGCTCTATCGCCAGACCCGGGTGGGCCGCGACGGCGCCGTCTTCCGCTGCGTCAAGTTCCGCACGATGGTCACCGACGCGGAGCCCGACGGGAAACCACGGCTTGCATCCGAGGACGACGACCGGGTCGTTCCGGCGCTGAGGTGGATGCGGTCGACGCGAGCCGACGAGCTCCCGCAGCTCTGGAACGTGCTGAAGGGTGAGATGTCGCTCGTCGGCCCCCGGCCGGAACGGCCCGAACTCGTCGCCGAGATCGTCGAGCGCGTGCCCGGCTACGTTCGCCGCAACGAACTGCCCCCCGGCCTGACGGGTCTGGCTCAGATCCACGGCCGGTACGGGACCGATGCCGAGTACAAGCTCGGCTACGACCTCCAGTACCTCGTCAACTGGTCGATCGTGATCGACGTGCAGATCCTCGTCCGGACGGTCTGGGTGGTGCTCAGCCGCCGTGTCTGAGCAGGTGGTCGACACCGACTGGCCCGACGTCGATGTCGTCATGCCGATCCGCAACGAGGCTGCTCATCTCGCGTCCGCGGTCGCAACGGTCCGTTCGCAGGACTATCCGGGTCGGCTGCGGATCTTCCTCGGCGTGGGACCCTCCGATGACGGCACCGGGTCGGTCGCCGACGAGCTCGCCACTTCGGGCGACGACCTCGTCGTGGTGGCCAACCCGAGCGGGCTCACACCGGCGGCGCTCAACGCCGCGATCGGCGCCGGATCCGCGCCGATCGTGGTGCGCGTCGACGGCCACAGCGAGCTGTCCGACGGGTACATCCGCCATGCGGTCGAGACGATGCGGCGGACCGGGGCGGTCAACGTCGGCGGACGCCAGGTGCCGGTGGCCACCACGCCGTTCGAGGAGGCGGTTGCCGCAGCAACCACGTCATGGCTGGGCACGGGGGGCGCGGCGTACCGGGTCGGGGGCACGGAGGGGGCCGTCGACACGGTGTACCTCGGCGTGTTCGACCGCTCGGCGATCGAGGCGGTCGGGCTGTTCGACGAGCGCCTGATCCGCAACCAGGACTACGAACTCAACATCCGGCTGCGCAAGGCGGGCGGCACCGTGTGGTTCGATCCCGGGTTGTCGGTCGGCTACCGCCCGCGCGGGTCGTGGCGTTCGCTCGCCCGCCAGTACTTCGAGTACGGCCAGTGGAAGGCGGCCGTGATGCGTCTGCACCCGGAGTCGGCGCGGTTGCGTCAACTCGCGCCGCCGGTTGCGGTCGCCGGGATCGTGCTCTCCACGCTGTACGGGCTCGTCCGGAATCGGCGCGCGCTGGCGGTTCCTGCTGCGTACGCGATCGTCGTGGCGGCGGCGTCGAGGCGGGCGCCACACGCCGTGCTGCAGTCGGCGGTGATCGGGGTGATCCACGCCGCGTGGGGTTCCGGTCTGATCGTCGGCGCGCTCCGGCGGCCCGGGGCACCGGATCGCACGCCGTCGGTGGGTCTCAGACCACCGGGGGGCGGCCGAGGCGTGTCAGCCGCCACACCGTTGCCCACCTGATCGGCCGGCGGGACACGCCGCTCGGCCAGTCGGTGCGCCAGCCCGTCGACCAACCGGCGGCATAACTCCGGCGGTTCGCCGCGCCGCAGCGCACCAGGCCGAGGATCAGCCATGTCAGGGTGTGCACGACCGCAACCGGCCACGGCAGGGTCCGTCGAGCGATCCAGACCCGGTTCCTCCCGGTGAGGCGCCAGCCCTCGGCGTGCCGCGAGATCTCGGTGCGGGGGTGGACGACCTCGACCTCGGCGAGGTACCGGATCGACCAGCCGGCATCGATGAGCCGCCAGCTCAGCTCGATCTCCTCGTGGCCGTAGAACAGGTCGACGAAGTAGCCGCCGACCTCCTCGTAGGCCGAGCGGCGGATCGCGCTCGCCCCGCCGAGGAAATGGACGACCACCCCGCTGACCGAGGGATCGGATCCACCGGGTCGGGGAACGTGTCGCGAGAGCGACCGACCGTCTTCGTCGACGAGCCGGAGCGAGACGGCGGCGAGGCCAGGATCGTGCTCGAACGCCTGCCTGATCCGTTCGGCTCGTCCGAGCAGGACGGCATCGTCGTCGAGGAAGGCGACGATGTCGGCCCGCCCGGAACGCACACCGAGTGCTCGTCCGCCGGGGACACCGAGATTGTGGTCGGACGTAACCAATTCGACGCCGGGGCCGTCGTGGAGGTCGACGTGGTCGGCACCGTTGGCAACCACCACCACTCGGTCGTGATCGCCCAGTTGGTCGAGGAGGGACCGCACGGCGGCGCCGAGTTGCTCGGGTCGATCTCCCATCGTGAGCACCACCCAGTCGATCGTCAGGGGCGATGCGGTCACGCAGGCAGGCTACGACGGTCGGACGTGGCCGACTCGCCCCCTCGCCGACTCACCGCCGCGGGCAGCGGGTGCGGCACCATCGAGCCGAGCGAGGCGGTTTGCGCAGTCCTCCTGCTCGCCCGTCATGAACCGTCGGCGGCGGGTCAAGCCCGGGTCACCTGGCCGCAGCCGTCACGCTCGTCGTCGTCGGGGCTCAGCAACGGTTCTTCAGGGGACCGATCGCCCGACTCGGGTCATACGGGCAACCGTAGGTGGGATCGGCGTGATCCCGTTCAGGCCTGACGGCGTGAGTCGCGTCCGGAGATACCGAGGCAGTTTCGGTCGCGTGGTTCTCGTCGTACAGGCTCAGCCCTCGTGGTCGCCGCCCCGCTTCGCGGCGTACTGCAGACCCCCTCCGACCGCCAGGAACGCTGCACCGATCGCGGCGAGGCCGATCGTCAAGTCGCTGCCGGTGTGCGCCAGCGTCTGCCCAGCAACATCGGTCCCGACTTGCATGGTCTGCGGAGTCGCCTGCGGTATGGCCTGCGGCGTCGCCTGAGGCGTGGCCTGCGGCGTCGCCTGCGGAGTGGCTTGCGGTGTGGCCTGCGGAGTGGCTTGCGGTGTGGCCTGCGGCGTCGCCTGCGGAGTGGCTTGCGGTGTGGCCTGCGGTGTGGCTTGCGGAGTGGCCTGCGGAACAGCTTGCGGAGTCGCCTGAGGCGTGGCCTGCGGTGTCGCCTGCGGTACAGCTTGCGGAGTCGCCTGAGGCGTGGCCTGAGGCGTGGCCTGCGGTGTCACCTGAGGTGTCGCCTGCGGAACAGCTTGCGGAGTCGCCTGAGGCGTCGCCTGCGGAACAGCTTGCGGAGTCGCCTGAGGCGTCGCCTGCGGAACAGCTTGCGGAGTCGCCTGAGGCGTCGCCTGCGGAACAGCTTGCGGAGTCGCCTGAGGCGTCGCCTGCGGAACAGCTTGCGGAGCGGAGTCGCCTGAGGCGTCGCCTGCGGAACAGCTTGCGGAGTCGCCTGAGGCGTCGCCTGCGGAACAGCTTGCGGAGTCGCCTGCGGCGTGGCCTGAGGTGTGGCTTGCGGCGTCGCCTGCGGCGTGGCTTGGGCGTGGCTGCGGAGTCGCCTGCGGAACAGCTTGCGGAGTCGCCTGCGGCGTGGCCTGAGGTGTGGCTTGCGGCGTCGCCTGAGGCGTGGCTTGTGGCGTGGCTTGCGGCGTCGCCTGCGGAACAGCTTGCGGAGTCGCCTGCGGCGTGGCCTGAGGTGTCGCCTGCGGTGTCGCCTGAGGTGTGGCTTGCGGCGTCGCCTGCGGAGTCGCCTGCGGCGTGGCCTGAGGCGTCGCCTGAGGCGTCGCCTGAGGTGTGGCTTGCGGCGTCGCCTGAGGTGTGGCTTGCGGCGTCGCCTGAGGTGTGGCTTGCGGCGTCGCCTGAGGTGTGGCTTGCGGCGTCGCCTGAGGAGTCGCCTGCGGCGTGGCCTGAGGTGTGGCTTGCAGCGTGGCCTGCGGAACAACTTGTGGCGTCGTCTGCGGCGCGACGTAGGCGATCGACGGCGGCGGAGTCCGCTCGCTTACCGTGCCGGGTGTGAGTGCGCCGCCAGGTGTCGGGATCTGGAGGTTGAACAGGTTGTTGTGGTCGTGGATCTGCAGACCGGTCGCGTAGAGGTTGTGGCCCATGTCGTGGCTGAACTCGGGAAGTCGGATCAGCAGGTCGTGGGCCCCGGCCGGAATGGTCCCGATGTCACGGAATCCGGCGTCGTAGGTCGTTCCGCCGTGGCCATGTCGACCCATGAGATGGACCGTGACCGTGAGCGCCTCGGTGGTCGGGTTCGACACCATGATCGTGTCCTTGGACACCACCCGGACGGACACCTGCGCCGCGGGAGTCGCGCTGTCGGCAACCACTGCGGCACCAGCGCCGCCAACCGGGCCGGCAGCCGCGGCCACGCCCCCTCGTCCGATCGCGGTTCCGGCGATGATGGCCGTCGCAACGAGTCCGAGTGCGACACCGGCAGCTGCGCCATGGCGGAGTCGCACCGCATCGATGACGACGACGACATCGCACGGAGCGGAGTCGGCGAGTACGTGCACCAACCTGCCCAGGTCGGTCTCGAGCACGGAATCGGGGATCTCGTCCGGCGCCGTCCACTTGTGCCCCTTCACCTCGAAGCCGCCGAAGCCGACCACTGCCGCGCGAGCCCCTTCGATCTGCGAGGTGACCGCGCTGGGGTCGAGTTCTGCCACGCGTGAAGCCGGGAGCGTGGGGACATGACCCTGTGTGACGAGTCGGGATGCGTCGTCGATCAACGACTGCGACTGATGCTCGACGATCTCAGGAGACACATCCGGGCCAACCACGACACGCTGCAGGGAGGTCTGGACCGAGGCTGCAAATGCGGCGCCGAGCAGATCGGCGAAGCCGTCGCGACGGTCGGGAGTGCCCACCACAGCGATCGGTCCCTCGACGACGGGCGCGTCACGCACGATGTGGATCGCGGCTGCAGGCAGCTCGAAGTGGGAAGCTGCGCCGACACCTTGCACGCACTTGCGAACCAGCGCACCTCGATGCGATCCGGGATCGGGAACGAAGATCACGGTCACCGACGCCGAGGCGCCGATCGAGATCGCGTGTCGTATCCCCTGATGTGCGTCGAGCTGGTGCACCTGGAACGGCACACCCCATGGGGTGAGTTGCTCCTCGAACCATGTCCGGTTGGCTGACTCGTGCGAACAGACCAGCGTCACCTCGGCACTGACCGGACGTGCCCGTTCCAACGCATGACGAGCGGTGGTCGTTCCGTCGTCGAAGATCAGCGTCTTGGTCGTTCGTTCCACGTTCGGCACCTCGTTGTTTTGGCAAGATTCTTCCGAGCACGGTAACGCCGCCGGACGCGTGATGCCACTTCGCGTGGCCAGTCAACTCCGCGGTGCGGTCGTCATCGTCGGGGGCCGGAGCTCGAACCCGATGTCCGACGTTCCCCACGCCCCGGCGGTCACTGGTGCGATACCGCCGATCTGCTCACCGTTCCAGACTTCGATCGGGAACCGCGCCTCGGAAGCGTCGCTCTCGCCGGTCTCGGTGAAGGGGTTGCCCACGGCGGCGCAGTAGGCGGGCGTGTCGATGATGACGCCACCCGAAACGCCGCCCTCTGCCTCGCCATCACCATCTTGATCGTCATGAAGCTCATCACCTGGCGCGACTGCTACACCCCCGACTGCCGCCCTCTCCGCTGAAGTCCTTAGTGTCGTTGCGGATGAGTCCGCACACCGGTTCGCTGTCGTTCGACGATTTCCGGCGGGCGGTGTTGGCGGACGACCTGCTCGACGAGCTCTCGACGGCAGCGGAGGTCGAGCCCGGCTGGCTCGAATCGACGCTGAAGGTGTCGCTCGAGGAGGCCGAGTACACGGTGCGCTGGCTCGAACCGTGGCTGCACGATGGAGGGCGGGTCCTCGAAGTGGGCGCAGGCCTCGGGCTCACCTCGGCATACCTCGCGTCGTGCGGTGTCGACGTCTGCTCGGTGGAGCCGGGTGGCGTGGGCTTCGAACGTTACGAACGCGTCAACCCGTTGCTGCGTTCGTCGCTCGGCATCACGCACCCGCACGTGGCGGTCACCGTCGAGGAGATCACGACCTCGGATCTCGGCACGTTCGACCTGATCTTCTCGAACAACGTGCTCGAGCACGTCGACGACGTCGAGACCGCGCTCGGCGCGCTCAGCGCGTTGCTGCGACCAGGGGGCGTGATGGTGCACAACTGCCCGAACTACGACGTGCCCTACGAACCGCACTTCGGGATCCCGCTGGTGCCGATCCGGCCGGCGAGCACCGCACGCGTCCTTCCGGGCAGCATCACCTCGACCGGCCTCTGGGAGTCGCTGAACTTCGTCACCGCGCGCGAGGTGCGGCGAATCGCGGCTCGACAGGGCGCAACGGTCACGTTCGAGCGCGGGCTGCTCGGCGACGCGATCGACCGGTTCACGGAGCCCGAGTTCGCTGCGCGCCACCCTGCGCTGGGTCGAGTGGCCGGTGTCCTCGGTGCGCTCACGCCCGCCCTGCGCCGACTGCCGCCGGGCTTCGCGACGCCGATGATCGTGTCGTGGCGCAACGGGGATCGCGTACCGGCGACGACCGGCTGACCTGACCGGTCAGGCTGTGTTCCGCCAACTCGGTAGCGGCTCAACCGGGTCGCTCGGCACCGTCACAGCTCCGCTCGGACACGCAGGGGTCGACGGTCAGGACGATCACGTGGTTCCGGTACGTCTCCGGGTCGCCGGCCTCGAACAGCTGCTCATCGAACAGGTCGGTGCGCTCGGTCAGTTCGGTGAAGTCCGGTTGCCGGTTGGCCTGCTCGACGAGCATCACGGCGATCGGCGAGTCGGGTGGAGCACCGAGATCCCAGCGCTCGACGACACGATCGACGGACACGGTGAGCCACTCCGACCCGTCCGGCAGTTCCTGGTCGTCGAAGGGTGCGATGCGACAGCGCGAGTAGTAGCCGGCCTGTGGCGTGTACCGGGCGATCAACACGCACGAGTCGCCCAACTGATCGTTGGTCGCCAGGCTCGCCTGACGGATGTTGGCGTAGAGCAGTTCGTACCGTTGGTGCACCTGCCGGACGTCGGCGCCGACATCGACGACGAGGGCAACCAGCCCGACGACCGCGATCGCTGCGACGACCCGAACGATCAGCGTGCGACGGCGCAGACGTTTGTACACCGCCCGCGCCACCCAGTCCCATCCGGCGGCGGCCACCAGCGCCCAGAACGGCAGCGTCAGCATGAGGTAGTTCGGGACCACGAGTCCGACGGTGGCGACGACACAGACCAGCGAGACGACGCCGGCGAACAGCCCGAACGTGACGATCCGCCAGCGAGATCGTTCGAACGCCACCGACACCACCGCTGCGACGAGTCCGGATCCGACGATCAGCGCGACCGCCTTGGACCACAGCGGGAACGAATGCGCTGCCCACGGGTTGACGACGTCGACCAGATTCTCCAGCCCGCTTCTGAACGTGAAGCCGTTCTTTCCGACGAGGTCGCTGTTGGCGGTGGCGGGCGACCTCCCGTCGAGGGTGAAGGTGTCGGTCAGCACGACGACAGCGACCACCACTGCGACGGCCAGGGCGAGACCCGCCGACTCGAGAGCCAGTCTCCAGTCACGACGACGGACGACGTCGGGAGCGAAGACGATCGCGACGGCGAGGAGACCGGCGCCGAGCATGAACGGGGCGCCGAACCGGCTCATCGTTGCGGCGAAGGCCAGGAGGGGAACGGCCACCAGCGAGAGCCGCAATCGGCCGGCATCGACGTCTCGCAGATAGACAGCGATGCCCAGCATGGCGAATGCGGCACCGGGCGTGTCTGCCAGCACGATCGTCGCGGTGAGCGAGAATCCGAAGATCAGCGGGAGGAGCGCCGCTGCGGTCAGCCCGACGGACCGGGAAGCGAGGCGAGCTCCGATCGCCGCCGTCGATGCCATGATCACCAGTGCGAGCAGCACCACCAGGAGACGCGATGTCGTCACGTGGACACCGATCACCCGTCCCAGCCCACCGAGCATGAGTGGAAGTCCGGGCGCGCGGTAGTCACGCCAGTAGTCACCTGACAGGTGGGTCCACCCGGTGAGCAGGTCGCGTCCGCGCAGCGAGTAGACGGCCTCGTCGTGCCCCAGCGGTGACCGGACTGCCAGGGCTGGCGCCACGAGGGCGAGGAAGACGAACCCGACTGCGAGTGCGAGGACCGTGCGCAACGACGCCCGGCGACGGCGCCCCGCGTCACCCCCCTCGTCGGTGCGGGAGTCGGGGTCGGCGACGTCGTCGACGGAACGAGTCGGTGCGACGGTCATCGACTCGGAGGGTAGCTCCCGGCGAAGACAGGAGTGGAGGACGACACCGCCTCGGGCCGTTACGCTCAGCGCAGCCGAACCCACCCTCGACTGTCGAGATTGCGACCGGATTCCGAATGAGCCGAGACACCTCCACCTCCACCTCCTCCAACCCCGCCCAAGTCACCACCGGGATCCGCTCCGTGCTGTCGCTCGCGTCGGTCTACCGGTTCGCTCAACGAGCCATCGGGGCCGAGGCATTCCGCGAGACGTTGGCCGCCGAGGTCCTCGACGTCAGCGAGGGCGATCGGATCCTGGACGTCGGATGTGGAACCGCCGACATCCTCGACCATCTGCCCGAGGTCGACTACCTGGGGTTCGACTCGAGCGACCGGTACGTCGACGCTGCGCGCGAACGGTTCGGCGACCGGGGTCGCTTCGTCACCGCCGCGCCCACCGATGTCGACGACACGTTCGGGGATCGAACGTTGGTGACGGCGATCGGTGTACTGCACCACTTGGACGACGAGACCGCGCACGAAGCGCTCGCACTCGCAGTGAAGGCGCTCCGACCCGGTGGCAGGTTCGTGTCGGTCGACCCGACGCTCACCGACGACCAACACGCTGTCGCCCGATTCCTCATCGAGCGCGACCGGGGACAGTTCGTGCGCACTCCCGAGCAGATGCGGCACCTGGTCGGCGACCACTTCGACGACGTGAGCATGGAGGTTCGCCACGACATGCTCCGGACCCCGTACACGCACCTGATCGTGCGCGCCGGCCGATCGGAACCGACGGACTGAGGTTGGCCGCCACGGGCCGGGGGCGGGCGCTCAGTCGGTGCACGAACGCGCACGACGAAGCTGTCGGTCTCGAGGACCGGCTCGACGCCGGCGGGTGCGTCCTCGCGGCGAACGATCACCAGTCCCTCGCCCGGGCCGTCGCCAGGGAGTTTGATGTCGTTCGGACTCCCTCGCAGCACGTAGGAGAGGTAGTTCCGCGTGCTCGCGGCGCCGAACATCAGGTAGACCGTTCGCCCCTCGGCGAGCGCACGGAGTTCGGTGTTCACCTCCAGGAGTTCGAGTTCGTCGCGTTCCTCGATCGCCCGCTTGATCCCGACCGGGCTGGCCGGGATCACGACCGGGCCGAGGACAGAGCCGCGGCGCGACGAACGGTCGCATCGCGCAGAGCGAGGAGAGACTCGGCGGCGAGCGTCGCCCGTGTTCGAGAGCCCGATCACCCCCTGGCGCGAGCAGCCGCGCCATCACACGCGACCACACGCAGCAGGAGGAGGTCAGGTAGCGGATGTTGTAGTACAGCAAGGGGATGGGCGCCGCGCGGGCGCGGGGGCGCGGTCGGGTACGTGACCGGCCCTCGGTGAGGAGAGTACGGGCGGCGGGCGGGGGGGGGGGGGGGGGCGGGGGGGGGGGGGGGGGCGGAGCGCCGATCGGCAGGGCGGCGGGGATCGCGAAGACGGCCGACCGAGGATCAGCAACAGCAGCGCCAGTCCGACGAACCAGCCGATGCGTCGCAACGATGCGTAGAGCAGCAGGAGCATCAGCGTGACGTTGAGCAGGACGTCCTCGGCGCTGTTCGCGAAGATCAGCAGGTTGCCGCTGATCGCGATCACGCTCGCCAGCACCGTGCTCAACCCGCTGCCGATCCCCATCCGGCGGGCGATGAGGTAACACAGCACCACGGCGATCGCGGCGTTGATCGACTGCCACATCCACGGCGCGTCGTAGAAGATGCGGTGCGGGATGCGGCCCAGTGCGTAGAAGTAGTCGTCGCTGTCCCAGGTGATGTAGTCGACCCAGTGGAACCTGGCGTTCGACGGGAACGCATTGTGAGGTGTCGAGAGCCAGCCGTACCACGCTGCGGTCGCCGCGACCACGGCGCTCGTGATCGCGAGGTGGATCCGTCGGTCGTCGATGCGGAACCGGACACCGCGAGTGATCAGCCAACGGGCGATCGCGGCGACCACGCAGGCTGCAACGAGCACCCACCCCGTGCGCGCCACGATGTCGGCACCGATGTCGTCGAAGCTCTCGAAGTTCGTCCCGAGCGATCGCAGCCGCGCCCGACCGGGCAGCAGCCAGACCACGACATCGGCCACCTGCTCGGCGAGCAGCACGAGTGCGATGCCGACAACGAGCGGAACGAGCAACCATCGTGGAGCTCTCTCGTCCACCGTCGAGGTGGCCGGCGTGGCATCGGCCGGCGGGGATTCGACAGGAGCACTCGCCACCGGTGCGAGACTACCGGTCGGGCCCGGCGTCCCGCCGCCGGTCGCCTGCCGTGGCGACCCGCTCGGCGAGGAGTTCGCGATGAACGAGGTGCATGGTCGCCACGGTGTCGACCGGCAGGAATCCGAGCCGTGACCATGCCCGCATGACGTTCACGTTGTGCGACTGCGTCGAGATCGTGAGCGCCGGACACGAACGGTCGACGGCGAGCCCCATCACGTACGACAGCAGGGCGCCGTACCGTCCTCGCCCCTGGGCGCGCCGCCGGATCCCGGCGAGCTTGATGTCGGGGACCTCGTCGTCCCAGTCGACGAGGGCGACGCCGACCGCGTCGCCGGTCGGATCGCACACCACCGTGCACGCATCGTCGGAGCGCGCCATCAGGGTGTGCGCCCAGTCGACGTATCCGTCGAGGGCCGCCGACGGATCGAACAACGGGTTCGCCCGGTAGTGGTTCCGGTAGTCGGCGAAGGCGTCGCGCACGACGTCGTCGACCGCAGCGGCGTCGGTCGAGAGACCGACCGACCAACCGTCCGGCAGCACGACCGGCCCCGGCTCACCGACCTCCCACCGCCAGTAGCTCAGGTGGTCGGCCGTGAATGCACGGAAGTCGCGCAGGCCCAGGAGCCGGTACGGGAGGCCGACCTCACTGGCTGGGCAACGCAGGATCACGACGTCGAAGCCCGAGCACGCCGATTCGAGCTGCCCGACGTCGACGTCGGCACTCACGTGCACACGCCCGATGCGGAGCCCGAACCGCTCGGACTCGACGCGGGACTCGCTCACGATCGCCGGGGTCACGATGCGATGGCTGCAGCGAGGCTCGACACCACGCGTTCGACGTCGGCGCCGGTCATGTCGTTGTAGAACGGCAGGCGGAGCAGGCGGGCGCTGATGTCGTCGGTGACCGGACACTCGGACGCTTCGTCGGAGAATCGGATCCCGGCGGGCGATGAGTGCAGCGGGACGTAGTGGAACGTCGGATTGACGCCGTCACGGCGCATCGACTCGATGACCTCGCTGCGGGCACCCGCCGAGGCGAGGAGGACGTAGAACATGTGATCGGCCGGTGTGGCGGTCGCCGGTTCGTACGGCAGTTGGAGTCCGAGACGGTCGGCCATCGGCGTGAGCCGTGATCGATACTGCGTGTGGAGCTCCCGGCGACGGGCGCGGATCACGTCGGCCTCCTCCAACTGGGCGGTCAGGAAGGCGGCGAGGATGTCACTCAGCCCGAACGACGAACCGAGCCCCTGCCAGGTGTACTTGTCGACGGCCCCGTCGAAGAACGCCTTCCGGTTGGTGCCCTTGTCGAGAAGGACGTGTGCGGCCTCGACGTCGTCGGGGGTGTTGAGGACCAGTGCACCGCCCTCTCCGCAGATGAAGTTCTTCGTCTCGTGGAAGCTGAGCGTCGACATGCGGCCGAACGTGCCGAGCGGCTGCCCGCGATGGGTTGCGAACAGGCCGTGGGCGTTGTCCTCGATCAGCGCGATGCCACGCGCGTCGCAGAGCGGTGCGATGCGGTCGACGTCGCACGGCACACCCGCGTAGTGCACGACGACGACGGCGCGGACCCGGTCGTCGAGCAGTGTCTCGAGGTGATCGGGGTCGAGGCCCAGGGTGCCGGGCTCGATGTCGCAGAAGCGCAGCCTCGCCCCTTCGCGGGCGAAGGCGAGGGCGGTCGACGTGAAGGTGAACGACGGCACCACGACGACGTCACCGGGTCGGATGCCGACGAGCATTGCGGTCATCTCGAGCGCATCGGTGCACGACGTGGTGAGGAGCACGTCGTCTGCATCGTGGACGTGCTGGAGGATGTCGGCTGCCCGACGCGTGAACGGACCACCGCTCGCCGAGTGTCCGGAGGCGACCGCCTCGGCCATGTACTCCAGTTCGTTCCCGACCAGGCAGGGTCGATTGAAGGGGATCGGCTCCGACATGGGTGTTGGTACATTACTCGCGGCATGGTTGCTTCACTGTTCGAGCCGATGGCATCGTGACCGACACGGGCGTCAGGAAGGCGTTGGAGGCCAGGGGGATCAGCGGCATCTCGGTGGTCATCCCCGCGTACAAGTCGTCCGCGACGTTGCCGGATCTCGTCGCGGAGCTGCATCGGTGCGTCCAACCGCTCGTCGATGGTTTCGAGATCGTGATCGTCGACGACGGCAGCGGGGACGGCACGTGGGAGACCATCGAGGAGCTGGCGAGGAACGACAGCTCGGTGCGTGGCCTGCAGCTGTTGCGCAACTACGGGCAGCACAATGCGTTGCTGGCCGGCATCCGCGATGCCCGCCAGCCGCTGGTGCTCACGATGGACGACGACCTCCAACACCCTCCCAGCGAGGTCGTCAAGCTCCTCGAAGCGCTGCAGCCCGACGTCGACCTGGTGTACGGGCGCCCGGAGCAGGAGCGTCAGAGTGCGGCGCGCAACGCGGCGTCCCGCGTCGGCAAGTGGGCGATGGCGACCTCCCTCGGTCCCGACGTGTACCCCCGCTCGGGTGCGTTCCGGCTGTTCCGCCGGCAGCTGGTGGCCGCCTCGTCCGAGGTGCACGATCCGTCGCTGTCGATCGATGTGCTGCTCAGTTGGGCGACGAACCGGATCGTCGACGTGCCCGTCGAGCATCAGGATCGCACGGTCGGGCGATCCGGCTACTCGCTGACTCGGCTGATCAAGCACATGGCGAACATGGTCACCGGCTACTCGTCCCGCCCGCTGCGAATGGTGAGCGTGCTGGGCGTGTTCACGGCGTTCCTGGGCTTCGCACTGCTGTTGTACGTGATCGTCCGATTCGTCGTGTCCGGCAGCGACGTCGCCGGGTTCACGTTCCTCGCGGCGACCGTCACGCTGTTCTCGGGGGTGCAGTTGCTGAGCCTCGGCGTGCTCGGCGAGTACGTGAGCCGGGTTCACTTCCGCAGCATGGGCAAACCGGTCTACGTCGTTCGGGTCTCCACCGACGACCCCGAACGCTGAACGCGACGGCTCGCGCCTGATCGTGCCCCGTCAGCGGGCTGCCTTGCGCAACAACGCCTCGACTCCGTCGAAGAGCCAGAGGTCGAGACGCTGTCGACGGCGCCACCACGGCTCCTCGGCGGGCTCGATCTCGGCCGACGTCGGCGACGCGCTCGCCGTGATGTCGAGGGCGTCGACATCGACCCACCAGATCCCGAAGAGCTGTGCTGCCACCGTGATCGGATCATCGTCGGGGCACTGGTGGAGTGCCCGCCGCAGAGCCCGGGTGCGCACGACGTCGATCACCGATCCGTCGTCGTCGACGGCGCGGACCACGCCGACGTCGTGCTGGGCGAGGAGATCGAGGATCGACGTCATCGTGTCGTCGCCCCAGCCGACACCGGGTGGCAGTACGACGTGCAGGAATGCATCGTCGTAGGCGGCGAACGCCTCCGACGTGTCGGGATCGCCGTCGGCGAGCGCGACGTTGCCCGACGCGTCCTCGATGACGCTCCGACGGGTGACCTCGGCGGCGGCACCGGCGCCTCGGACGAACACCCGGGCGATCGGCACCGGCGGCACCGGCGCGTCGACCGGTGGGGCGCCGCGTCGGAAGCCACGAACAGGGATCACACTCTGCACGTACGGTGCTCGGACTCGGTCGATCTCCTGTCGGCGGTCGGTGCTCAGGTTCCGCCGACCCTGGTGCCAGTGGATTGCGTCACGGTCGAGGATCAGGACGCCGCCGTTGTTGTGGACGCGGTAGCCGAACGCCGTGTCCTCCACGCCGCGCACACCGAGCTCGGGAAAGCCCCCGACGGCGTGGAACTGCGCCGCGGAGACTGCCAGCGTTGCTCCGATCGTGACCCGAAAGGCTTCGATCGACTCGATTCTGAGGTCGTTCAGCCGGGTGAAGTGGCGCTCCCGCCAGGTCTGGTCGTCGACATCGAGGCCCTCGAAGTGCCGCTCCATGCCGCCCGACTGCACCAGATCGAACAGCGCATCGTCGGCGAGATCGTCGACGTCGACGAATCGGCACAGCCCGAGCGGCACGGCGAGATCGCAGCGATCGAACCAGCGGGCGTAGCTCTCGACGACCTGGCGCTCGGGGATCACGTCGGCGTCGAGGAAGAAGAGGATGTCGCCCTCGGCCGCTGATGCCGCCAGGTTCCGCGCCTGGCCGGCGCCGAAGTCGAGTGTGCGTTCCTGGCGGACGACTCGGGCGGTGTGGGCGAGGCCGTCGGGAACGACGATCGGCTGATCGGAGGCGTCGTCCGCGATCACGATCTCGATCAGCTCGGCTGGGTACGTCTGTGCCGCGAGGCAGCGCAGGGTGCGCTCGAGACCGGGGCCCGGGTTTCGCGTGGGGATGCAGATCGACACGAGCTGGTGTGGCGTCCAGGTGGCGCCCGGATCGGGAACCAGCTGCTGCCAGTCGTTGCCGTGGATCGGAGGAGGGACGGCTGCGGTCATGACGCCGGCTCGGGGGTGGAGGGTTCGGAGAACCCGGCGAAGGCGAGGTCGAGGCCCGGCCGTTGGTCGACGCTCTGACGCAGGAAGTAGGCGTCACCGGCCTGCCAGGTGTGCTGGCCGAGAGCACCACCGCGTCGACGGAGCACGTACCCGAACCCCTGGGTGCGGTACACCGTGCGGGATCGAGCCTCGAGCGCTTCGATCAGCAGCCGATCGACGCGCCGTGGGGCGTCGGCCCATCCCACCTCGTGCAGGTCGGCTCGAGGCAGCAACAGTGTGCCCCCGGCGATCGTGGTCGAGAACCGTTCGGATCCGGTGGCGAAGCGGCGGACGGTGAGGTCGATCGATTCGAGATAGACGAACTCTGCGGCCTTCGCGACCATGTCGGCGCCGGAGTAGTCGAGCGCCGCGACGAGATCGGCGAGATGCTCAGCGTCGTACCAGTCGTCGTCGTCCCACTTGGTGACCAGGTCGCCGTCGGCCTCGGAGGTGAGCGCGTTCAGGACCTGTCCGAGGTTGAACTCGTCGGGGAGGTGACGCACGACGAGATCGCCGGGGAAGCTCTCGGCCAGCTGTTCGTCCAGCTCGGGCGACATGTGCGATCCGTGCAGCCCGACCACCAGCTGGACGGAACCGGCGCGTTGTGCTGCAACCTGCCGGGCCGCTTCGAGTACGTCGTCGGAGCGATTCGACGCGAGCAGCACGCTCACCGACGGCGTTGCGGTGCCGGGAGCACCGCAGGCGTCGCCGATGTGCCTCCAGCGCCCTCGGGGCGAGAACGAGTCGAGCGCGGCCCGGCGCAACGCCACCGAGTGTCGCTCGCGACGGCCGTTGTCGAGGAGGTCGTCGGCGTCCGCCTGGCGGATGAGTTCGCTCACCTCCGGGCCGAGGAGACGGGCGACACCGTCGGAGATCACACCGACGACCGGCGCGCCGCTCGTTGCGAGTTGCGCGATCGTTCGGGCCGTCTCGACGGCGCCCGCTGCGTCGGCGCCGTCGCAGACCACCAGGCGGGAGCGATTGGCGATGCCCGCTCGCGCACGCACCGTGCGGCGGCGGCCGCCCTGCGGGAGGTCGCCGATCCGAACCGTGTAGGGATTGGGGAACATCTGGAACCACTGCGGATTCCAGATCGACGTGTCGACCGCGTCGAGCAGCTGGACCCCGCTGGCGACCTGCTCGCGATCGGTGGGCCGCACCACGATCAGTGGGTCGTCGAAGTCGGCCCGCCATCGTGCGCCGGCCGTGGGATGCTCGACGGCCTCGACGCCCCGGACGGTGGCGGACCCGCGCAGCCCGGCGATGTCGAGATCGGATGGCACCTCGACGGTCGGACGGTGACCGTGCCGGTGCGCTGAACGGGCCGGTCGCTCACTGCGCGACGAGCGGGCTGCCGACAGGATGAGCGAGCTCAGCCGCACGATCCCCTCGGTGGCGAGCACGTGACGCAACTCGGGCCGGCGATCCAGCCACAAGATGGCTCGCCGGGCCGCTCGGCGTCGTCTCCACAGCAGGGCGTTCAATAGGCGACGAATCCGCCAGCGGACCACCTGGCCCGTCACCACGCGACGCCACAGCGGGGGCAGCACCGGCGGGGGATGCGGTGCAACCGAGTCAGTGCGCGGTCCAGAACCCTCGTGGCCTCGCTGTTCGCCGGTTCCGAGGGCGTCCGACACGTGCCATGGTCGTGCTGCGCCGAGGTCGACCGTCATGTCGATGAGCGCCGTGACGACACGCGGTGAAGGTTTCGCCGGGCGACGGACCGTGCCCACCTCTCGATGCGGACCGACGAAAGTGACTGCAGTCGAGCGACATCGGTCTCGAGGGCTGCGAGGTGTCGCTGCTCGACCGTCAGGCCGTCAGTGGACGGGAGGCTGTCGAACGTCGGGCCGTCGTCGAGTGAGCTGCCGTCGTACCGCTCTTCGATGATCAACCAGGGCAGGCGATGGCGCTCGAGCAGGGTGAAGCCGGCGTCGGGGAACATCGCTCGGACGTCGGACGACTCGAATCTGCGCATGTGTCCCTTGGAGAGCGGCTCGGCCTCCTCGAACGGCACCGACATGATCAGCTGACCCCGGCACACGCGCCGGAGTTCGGCGATGCCGGGTTCGAGCACCTCGTCGGGGACGTGTTCGAGAACTTCCATGCAGGTCACGACGTCGAACTCGTCGTCGTCGAAGGGCAGTGCGGTGATGTTGCCCTCGCGACGGGACAGGGCCGGGTGGAACTCGGAGTACTTGTCGAAACGGATGCGGTCGAGCGCCGTGACCGACTCGAACCTGCCGCACGCCGCGAGCATGTTCGCGAACTGTCCTGCCCCTGCGCCGACATCGAGCGCGTTCGTGCCGGGCCGGACCAACCCGAGCACGAAGCTGGTGCGTCGCCAGTCGTCGTCGTGATACCACCCGCTGGGATCGCTGGGTGGGTTGCCGAAGCGTTCCTCGTACCGTCGCCGTACGTCAGCGGCGACCACAGCCATGGGCAGGTATCGAACTCGTAGTCGGTGCTGCTCGGGGTCAGCAGAGTGCCTGACGGCCGGCATGGGTCTCCCTTCTCGACGGTGCCCGGATCGTATCGGGCCCACCGAAGGCCCACCCGTCCGCTGTCGAAGACTCCACCCCCACCGTGAGCCGATCTCGGTACGCTCTGGGCCGTGCCTGCGCCTGCTGCCGTCGTTGCCCCGCCGGGGATGTGGGATGTCCATGTCCCACCGGGAAACGTGGCCTACTTCCGCTCGGTCTGGAACCGGCGCGACTACATGATGTACTCGGCGTCGAACGAGCTGCAATCACGGCAGATGACGTCCGTGCTGGGCAACCTCTGGCACCTGCTGAATCCGCTCCTGCAGATCGGCGTCTACTTCCTGGTGTTCGGCGTCATCCTGGGCGTCAATCGCGGCGAGAACTACTTCACGTTTCTGTCCATCGGGATCTTCGTGTTCGGATTCACACAGCGCTCGACGATGTCCGGAGCGAGCTCGATCACCAACAACAAGGGGTTGTTGAACGCGTTCTCGTTTCCTCGCGCCCTGCTGCCCGTCACCTCGACGCTGACGGAGGCAATGGCAACGATCTCGCCGGTCGTCGTCATCTACATCGTCGCCCTAGCGAGCGGTATCACACCGTCGCTGCGTTGGTTGGCGCTGCTGCCGCTCCTCGGCGTGCAGCTGGTGTTCAACTTCGGTTGTGCGCTCATGGCAGCCCGCGCCACGAACTCCGTGCGCGACCTCACCCAGGTGCTCCCGTTCGTGTTCCGCATCCTGCTGTACGTCTCTGGAGTGCTGTTCGACGTACGGCTGTACGCGGAGGGAAAGGGCTACGAGTGGCTCTTCCAGCTCAACCCGATCTTCTGCATCGTGACCCTCACACGGTGGTCGGTGTTGGGCGGGGACTTCCCCGCGAAGTCCCTCGCCGTCTTCATCGTCTGGTCGGTCGTCGCGTCGGTGGGTGGACTGCTCTGGTTCCGTGCCGGAGAGGGTTCCTATGGTCGAGAGTAATGCCCTCACTGCGGGGCACGATGCCGATTCGCAGCGCCTCACGGTGACGATCCGGGATCTCGTCGTCAACTTCAAGGTCTACGAACAACCGGTGCTCAGTGCCCGTCAGCTGGCCACCCGGGGGTTCAGGTCCCGAGTGTCGGCGACGGTCCAGGCGATCCGGGGGATCGACCTCGACTTCGCCGCCGGAGAAGCGGTCGGCGTGGTCGGTGCCAACGGATCCGGCAAGTCGACACTCCTGCGGACGATCGCCGGGCTCCAGCCGAAGTCCGGCGGGCATGTGTTCGTGTCGAGCCAGCCCCAGTTCCTCGGCGTCGGGGCGGCGTTGAAGCCGCGGGTCTCCGGCTACCGCAACGTGTACCTGGGAGGCCTGGCGCTCGGTCTCAGCAAGCAGGAGGTCGCCGACCGGATGCACGAGGTCATCGAGTTCTCGGGTCTCGGCGACGCGATCGCACGCCCGCTCATCACGTACTCGTCGGGTATGCGGGCTCGTCTCGCGTTCTCGATCGCAACGCTGCAGACGCCGGAGATCCTGCTGCTCGACGAGGCCCTCGCCGTCGGCGACCGTGCGTTCCGTGAGCGGAGCATCGCCCGGATCAACGAGATCCGCGAAAACGCGAACACGATCATCCTGGTGTCGCACAACTCGAACGAGATCCGCGAGACCTGTGATCGGGCGGTGTGGCTCAACGACGGCGTCATCGAGCGCGATGGCGAGGTCGAGGCGGTGCTCGACGACTACGAAGCATGGAGCGATCGAGCGTGAACTCGTGAGCCGGCCACGGCGATCGCCCCGACGGGGGCGGTGAACTCAGCCGGGGCTCGGGGGCCGCATCTGGAGTGCGATCCAGGCGTCGGCGTGGCCCGGGTCGGCCACGGTGATGTTGTCGACGCGGTAATGACTCGCGAGCTGGCGGAGACGTCGCTGTGCGTAGACCTCCCACGACTCGGAGGGATCGCTCCATTTTCGGCGGCTCGTGATCGAGCGTGTCTCGATGCCGAGCTCGTCGGCGAGCGGCGGCCGGGTGATCGTGACCACCAGGATGGGCACGAATCCGGGGACGTGACGGCGCTGGCGTTCCAGCGAGCGCAGCAGCTCTTCGATCTCCTCACGCTCGATACCGAGGCCGGCGATCATGGTGGTTGCGACCGAGTGACGGTGTCCGGGCGGCGCCAGGTCGAGTTGCGGCGGCAGCGGCGATCCGCCGGGGTCGTTCGTGGGTGGCCCGACGAGCGCGGCCAGGCGTGCGACGTGTGCATCGTGGCCGAATCGCCGCTCGGCGATGTCGCGCGCCCGCTGCACGTGCTGCTGGCGTGCCGCCGGGTCGGCGACCACTTCCCTGACGGTGGCGATGGCGGTGTCGGGGGTCCCATACAGGCAGGCCTCACCGAAGAGCGGTTCGAAGTGGGCGGGCACCACGGCGGGCACGCCCGCTGCGATCGCCTCGAGGATGGTGCGGCCGAAGGCCTCGGTGAGGTCGGGGTGATGGAAGTAGACGAACGCATCGAGGCCGGCGAGGAACTCCTGGGCGGTGACCGAACCGAACGGCAGCACCTCCCAGTGCTCGGGCACCTCGCCGAGTACGTCGACGACGACGTCGGCGCCACCGAGGATGCGAACCCGCACGCTGCCGTCCACCGGGTACGCGGCGCGGATCTCGTCGGCGGTGGCGGGCCACTTGCGAGCGTCGGGCCGGCTGTGTCGCCCGATCACGATCCGCGGGTCGAGCGCGTCGCCCGCGGCTCTGGTCGGTGGTGGCCTCGGTCGTGGGTGCCGGTGACCAGGCGTCGAGGTCGATCACCTCGAGCCAGTCGTCGTCGGCGAGCTCGACACCGGTGAGCGTCGACCGCACGGTGCCGCTGACCGGCGCCCAGAGGGGCGCATGACCGAACGCCTCGGTGACGGCACCGTCGATGGCGACGGGGTCGTAGTAGGCGCCGTGGCGGTCGGCGGGCACCTGCCCGACCGTGATCAGCACTCGTTCGACCTCGATGGGGAACCGTCCACCGGGCCACTCGGCGAACACGATCGGATGCTTGACCATGCCGAGGCGAGCGGTGGCCGGTTCGCCCGGCAGCAGCAGCCGGGCTCCCCCCTCGTCGAGCAGTGCTCGCAGCCCGGGATGCGCCGGGAGTGCGCTGCCGAGGCGCTGGTTGGCGAGGTGGACCAGGCCGATCCGGTACCCGGCGTCGGTGGCAGCGATGATCTCGTCGACGAGGCTGCTCGACGTTCCCCCGGGGAATCGCAGGTCGGTGACGACGACGACGTCGAACGATGCCGGCGACCGCTCGACGTCATCGCTCGCGGCGGGTCGCTCAGCCCGTCTGAACCGCATCGAGGCGCCACGTGATCGAGTCGTCGGCCGGGCTGGCCGTCGCTCCGGCGGTGAGGTCGGCGACGAACCCTCCGACACCGGCGGGCACCTGGGCGGAACCGCCGTCGACCGTTGCCCGACCGCGGAGATGCCAGGTGCCGGCGACGAACAGCGCTTCGCCGGTCGCTGCCGCTTCCACGGTGCCGCTCGGGCTGTCGAGCACGACGGTGGCACTGAAGCGGTCGACACCGGTCGACGACGGTGAGTCGACACCGCGGACGATCGTCAGGGTGATCGACGCCGAGTCGAGCGGCGTGGCGGATCCGCCGAGCACGAGCCCTGCTGCGGGCGCGAGGGTGATGTAGGTCTGCGTGGTCGACCCGCCGTTGGAGCTGTCGTCGTCGGTCGGTGTGCCCGACGCTGCATCGGGGCCGACGTCGACGATCGGCAGCGGTGAGCGACAGTCGCTTCGTGGAGGTGGTCGCGAAGCTGGTCTCGGGTCCGACGCGACCGGCGATGCCGACGCCTCGGGCGCTGACTGCGGTGGCCGATCCCCCGTCGAACGACACGCAGGCCGGGGCGCCGACGCCGCTGCTGCGCACGGTGCCGTCGGCGTCGCGGACGTAGCGGCCGTCCAGCATCACGTCGGTGTCGGAGCGGTTCGCGGTGGTGCCGGATCCGGTGACCGCCGTGAGCCAGCGCGACTCGACGTAGCCGTCGCGGGGGACGCAGACGCGGTCGGGCGCACTCGTGTCGCTGGCGTAGACGGGTCCGAGGTCGAGCTTCGTCAGAAATGCCCGCTCGAGTGCAGGCGGCGGGGCCGCACCGGTTGCCGGGGTGCCTCCGGCGACGATGGAGGCCGCATCGGCCACGAGCGATGACGGGACGACGCTCTCGCCGCCCGCGGCCACGACGAAGCCGGGGGTGGTGCATCCGGCGGGAGCGGCAACGCTGGTGCAGAACGAGTCGGTCGGTTCGAAGGCGTCGGTGAGCAGTGCCGTCACCGCGGGCGGCAATGTGGGAGCACCGGCGCGGACGAGGAGCACCGGCACGGCGTCGTGGCCTGGCTCCACGGCGCCGGTGGTGGTCGGAAGCTCACCGGTGAGCGGTGTGAGGGCTCGGTCCGGTGCGGTGGAGCCGACAGCGGCTCCGCCGGCCGCCCCACACCAGGGGCCCGCACCGAGCGCGTCCGGCCACCCTTGGCCCGTCGTGCCGTCGCCGGACGACGCGGCGAGGCAGACCATGGCGCCGGAGTACTCGTCGGCGCGTCCGGTCGGCCACCAGCCGCCGAGGCGCTGGGCCATCTCGACGCTGGTGGCGTAGCGGTCGGTGCCGGCGATGCGGATGGTCTCGGCGCCGGTGAGCCGGCCGACCTCGTCGACGACCGACTCGGGGATGCGTGCGGTGCCGCCGAGGATGACCACGTGGTCGACGCCCTGCGTGGTGAGCGCGCCGATCGTGGCGGCGGGGAGCTGGTCGGTGCCGTCGTGGAGCAGGACGGGCACCTGCCAGAAGCTGGTCCACCAGCCAGCGGCCAGCGCGTCGGCCCCGGTACCGCCCTCGGCGAGCACCATGGTGCGTCCGAGTACACGGCAGTCGGTGGCACTGTCGCGCAACTCGACGGCGGCATTGCCGTAGAAGCCCATGCGGGCGGCGCCGTCGTTGACCGCCGGATCGGCGCATGGCGTCGCCGGATCGACGAACTGTCCGACCCCGAGCGCGGTGGCGATCGCCGCCGCGGTGCCGTAGCGGTTGGTGCCCGAGACCCGGAACACCTCGTCGTAGCCGAGCGAGACCAGTTCGTCGTCGACGGCGGGCGGCACGGCGGCGGGCCCGCCGACGACGATCGCTTGGCGGGCCAGTGTGCATCCGCCGGCGCGCAGGTCGCGGGCGGCGATCGTGGCGGAGGTGCCGAGGCCGGTGGCGCCTTGCCGGGCGGAGCGGGTGACGATGATCGGTGCGGTCTGGGTGTCGACGCGTGCGAATCCGCCGATCGGGTCGAAGAGCGGGTCGGCGGCGGCGCTGCGCTGCAGGAACGGTTCGGTGGAACGGTCGCTCGGGTCGGACAGCGACGAGGCAGCGAGCGAATCGGCCGGCGTGTCGCCGGCGACGACGATGATCGCCCGCGGGCAGGTGCCGACGCCCCACCAGTCGTCGGCGGCGGCGAGCGTCGGGGCGCCGCCCGACGACGGGTCGGGGGTGTCGAAGGGGTAACCACCGAGTCCTCGCAGGCCGAGGGCGAGGGCGAGTGACGTCTGCTCGCGGTTGGCGCCGGAGAACCGGATCGCGTTGGTCCACGACTCGATCTCGGGAGCGACGACGTCGGATGCCGGCCACTGCGTCGGCGCTGGTACGTCCGATGCCGAGGTGACGGTGGGGATGATGGTGCCGACCAGCACGGCGACCATCAGCGCGGCGAGCGAGCGCTGTCGCGTGACGGTTCCGTGGCAGCGTCGTCGCTCCGCAGGGGCCATGCGCTCAGGCCGAGAGGTCGAGGACGAGCGTCGAACCCTGGAGCGAGCCGTTGAACGACCCGGAGGTGGCGAGCTGTCCGGTTGCACCCGACGCACGGTACACGCCCGACATCGTCAGTGTGGTCGGGCTGACGCCCGGCTGTGCCGGCTCGGTCGAGGTGCCGTACCCGGCGAGGCGGAGGTCGATCGTGCCGCCGTCGACTGCGATCGTGAACGAGCCGTCGAGGCGTCGGGAACCGGCGGGATCGGGCTCACCCACGCCGAGGCGCCCCGAGATCGAGCCTGAGGTGCCGGCGCCGCCCACGGTGAGCGTGATGGAGCCGGACAGGTCGAGCCGGGGCCCGGCCGGTGTGGTCGAGACCGAGCCGGCGATCGCTCCGCCGGCGAGCGGCGGCACCGTCGGTGGCACCGTCGGCGGCGCCGTGGTCGGCGGTGCCGAGGTGGTCGGCGGCAACGTCGTCGTGCTCACCGGTGCCAGCGTGGTCGATGTGGGCGCGACGGTGGTTGCCGGGGCGCTGGTGGCGACCGGGACGGTCTCGACGGCCATCGCAGCGGTGACGGCGGGCTCGGTGACCGGCGGCGCGCTGGGCGCCGTGGTGGCGATCAACGGTTGGGCTGCGGCCACAGGCATCACGACGCCGCCCTGGGGAGGCTGAACGATCGGCGCGCTCGTCGGCGACGGGGCCACGGTGACCGGGGCGGGCGCCGGATTGATGGGTGCCGCTTCGGCTTCGACCGTGATCGCCGCGGGGCGCTCGACGGGTGCTTCGGGGCCGGCGGCGAGCGACATCGTGGCGACCGCGCCGATGCCCACCGCAGCCTTGGTGAGCAGTGGCACGGCGTGTGACCCGCCAGTCGCCGTGCCGGTTGCCAGGTCGACGGCGGGGGCGAGCGTGGTGGCGATGCGGTTGGCGGTGGCCGCGGCGGACGTGCCGGTGGTGGCGGCCGAGGGATCCGGGGGCCCAACGGCGAGCGCGTTGCGGCCGGGGCGCCGGACGAGCAGGTAGGCGGTGATCGGGATCGCCGCTGCCCCCTGGAGCGCACGGCGGAGCGCGGCACGTGCCCGACTGACCCGAGCGCGGGCGTTGGGTTCGGACACGCCCTCGTGGGCGGCGATCTCGTCGTACTCGAGCCCGTCGACCACGCGCTGCACGAACGCGTCACGGTGCGTCGTCGGCAGGGCTGCCATCGCGGTGTCGAGAGCGGCAGCGTCCCGGTCGAGGCCGAGCGTCTGCTCGGGTCCCGGCGCGGCGGCGCCGAGCAGTGGGTCGATCGCAACGCGTTCGTGCTTCTCGCGCTCGCGTCGTCGCCGGTGGGCGTCGTCGATGCACACGTTGCGCAGGATCTGGTGCAGCCAGGGCCGGATCCGGCTGTCGTCGGGCAGCTCGGCGAACGCCCGGTAGGCCCGCACGAACGTCTCCTGCACCAGGTCTTCGGCGGTGGCGGCGTCGGGGGCGCGGCGGGCGGCGTGGCGCAGCAGTTCGGCACGGTGTTCGGCGACGACGGCGTCGAAGACGGCGTCGTCGCCCGATCGGAACGCCACGATCACGTCGTGGTCGTCGAGCGTCATCGACATCAGAGCCTCCTCGACCAGTGCATCACCGAGGGCGACACTATCGGACGCTGCACGGAAGGCCTGTTGCAACGGTGTCGGTGCACCCGGTCGAAAGCGCGAACGACTCCCCGGGCCGGAGCCCGGGGAGTCGTCGATCGATCTCAGCGAGATGAACTGGTCATCCCACTGATGTCACCAGTGTTGGCTCAGCCGGCTGTCAGCGTCCGCAACACGAGGTCTTCGTTGTCGAGTCCCGTGTCGGGATCGAAGAGTTCGGTAGCAAGCACGATGGCCGAAGACGCCCCAACAACGGGGGTGATGAATGTCGCGTCGTCCCACGTATACGTCACGACGTTATCTCCATCCCCCGGGTACGGATCCGGATCGAAGTCAGTGACGTCAGCGGAGTCGAGGAGGATGATTCCGGACGCCTCATTCGAGGAAGACCAGATCTGCACCTCAGGAACGCCACCACCGGTAGCCGTGACATCGGTGCTGAAGGTGACCTCCACCTCGGCATCGTACGTTCCCAGATCACCGGTGAACGGGGCGATGGGGAGGGGCTCACCCGTGAACTCGCCGGGGCCTCCATTGGCATCGAACAGGTCGCCGGCAGCGCTGTCGTTCCAGTTGTCTTCGAAGTCGCCTTCGTCGAGGCCGTCGAAGTCATCGGTGTACTCGATGGTCCGGTCGTCCGTGTCGACGTCTGCGCCCTGCTCGGAATCGACGGCCGAGTCCACGAAGGTGATCTCCCAGAGGTTGGCCTCCGAGCCCAACGCGGCGCCGACCGCAGTCAGCTCCGTCGTCGCCTGAACCGCCACCACCGAGGACGTCAACCTCACGCGCAGTGAGATTGTCGACCACCAAGGTGGCAGACGTGATGTCCGGGCCGCTACACGTGGCCGCATCGACGGCGCCGGTGACGACGGTATTGCTGATGACGGCCGTGCCGCCGACGGCGAAGATCTGCCCGATCGAGGCGCAGTTCTCCACGTGCCAGGTAGCTGTCGCTGCAGGGATGCTGTCATTGCCGACGAGCAGGATCGGGTAGCCCGTACGGGCTGGTCCGGCCACTTCTTCCTGCACGGCCGCGAACGGCCCGGCAGCAAGAGCATCGGGGAAGTCGAAGCCGTTCACTGCGACCACACCCGGCGCTCCAACAAACTGGCCGGTGTCGTCGTAGAGCTCCTCGGCGATGGCGACAGCGGTCCCATCACGGGCCGAACCGGACAGACGCGTCGTGTCCAGACCCAGGGGGCCCTTGAGCTGCAGCTCGACGGTCGCGGGAGACGACCGCCGTGCCGCCCACGATGAAGGCGTCGGTGATCCCTTCATCCTCGATGAACTCGGTGACGTCGGTCCGCAGCGCGGACCGTCGGTCAGGAGAATCGGAGCGTCCCGATCGATCGCAAGGGGTCCAGCCGCGAGAGCGTCGGGGAAGTTCAGGCCGGTCGCGATGATGACCGTGTCGATGCCTCCATTCTCAACGGCGAACTCTTCGCCGACCTCCAGTGCCGTCTCGTAGCGGTTGGCGCCACGGATGCGCTGGATGTCGTTGGGGTCGGCGAAGTCTTCGAGATCCGCGTAGACCGCACCTGACACGGCGGCGGTGCCACCGACGACGGTGATGCTGGTGATGCCGTCTTCTTCGTCGGCCGCAGTCTCGAATTCGTCGTCGATCCGCTCGAGTTCTGCGAGCGTGGCGGCGGGGATCTCGTCGGTGTCGGTGAGCAGGATGGTGGCGCCGTCCAAGGCCGACAACACCGAGGCGGTGAGACCGTCGGGGAAGTCGAGGCCGTTGGCGATGATGACATCGGTCGCGTCGAGCCCGAAGTCGTTATCGCTGTTGATTTCCGCTGCCGTGGCATAGCGGTTGGCGCCGGAGATCCGGTCGGCGTCGGGCTCGTCGAGGCCCGGGCCGGCCGAGGCCGCCCCTGAGATGGCGAGCGTGGAACCGCAGACAACTGCGGCTGTTGCCGCCACCATCCAACGCTTCGAGGCTCGCGAGTTGCGAGTAATCAAGGTGTTCCTCCTGTTTGTGTCGATGCCGGGCCCGGAGGTTCCGGACATCGGCTCACGTGGGTGGCGGACCGGACGGACCGCACGCTGCTTTCAACTCGTAGAACCGTAACACGTCACGATTTGTGACAACGGTTCTTCGAGACACGGCGATCATAGGCCAACGAGTCCCATTCGCCAAGGGACCTTCGGCGCTTGACACGCCCGGCACCCCGGGCGCACGCGGCAGAGGTCGACCCCGACGACTACCCTCGGCCCTCATGACCTCTGTTCTCGTCACCGGCGGCGCCGGGTACATCGGCTCTCACACGGTGCGTGCGCTCACGGCCGCCGGACGCGACGTCGTCGTGCTCGACTCGCTCGAACTCGGCGACGCCCACGCGGTGATCGACGCGCCACTGGTGGTGGGCGACATCGCCGACCACGACCTCGTGACCGCGATCTGCCAGGAGTACGGCGTCGGCCAGGTCGTGCACTTCGCGGCCTACAAGTCGGTGGGTGAGTCGATGGAGCACCCCGCCAAGTACTGGCGCAACAACGTCGCCGGCACGGTCGAGCTGATCGAGGCCTGCCTCGCCGCCGACGTGCGCGACGTGGTGTTCTCGTCGTCGTGCTCCGTCTACGGCACGCCGGCCACCGTCCCGGTGGTCGAGACCGAGACGATCAAACCCGAGAGCGTCTACGCCGAGACCAAGGCGATGATCGAGAAGGTGTTGCGCTGGTACGGCGTCACCTCCGCCCTCCGCTCGGTCAGCCTGCGGTACTTCAACGCCGCCGGGGCCAGCTTCGACTCGCGGATCGGCGAGAACTGGACCTACAGCATCAACCTGATCCCGCTGGCGATGAAGGCGGCGCTGCTCGGCGACCGCAAGCTCCAGGTGTTCGGCGACGACTACGACACCCCCGACGGCACGTGCATCCGCGACTACATCCACGTCGACGACCTCGCCGACGCACACGTCAAGTCACTCGACCACCTGGCCCGAGGTGGCGAGTCGTTGGAGGTGAACCTCGGCACCGGCGTCGGCTCGTCGGTACTCGACGTCATCGAGGCGGTCGGACGGATCTCGGGCTCACCGGTGCCGTACGAGGTCGTCGGCCGCCGGCCCGGCGACCCCGTGTCGACCTACGCCGCGCCGGAGTTCGCGCAGCAGGCCATCGGCTGGACGGCCGAGCACGATCTCGACACGATCGTGCGGACCGCGTACGAGTGGCACCGTCGCACGCTCTGATCGGCCGCTCCGCTCAGACGAGTTCGGACGACGGGTGGACGAACGTCGAACGCATCCGATCGAGCCAACCGAGCAGCACCGCCACCGCACGCGGGTCGTGACGCAGGCGGTGACCCGCACCTTCGAACAGGCTGAGCTCGGCGCTACCGTGCGCGTTGACGAGCTGGCGGGCGTCGGACACCGGGACGCTGTCGTCCTCCTCGCCGTGCATCACCAGCATCGGGCGCGGTGCGAACCGTCGGGCTGACGCCACGGGACGGAACCGGCGGAACTCCCGCGTCCACTCCTCCACCGACGGCGGGAACTGGCGATGGTGGATCGCTCCGATCTCGCGGGCGTGCTCGAGGAATCGTCGGGGATGTTCGGCCCAGTCGTCGAAGTCGGCCCGTGGGCTCAGCAGCCCTGCGGCGCACACCCGTGGATCGTCGGCCGCCACGCAGATCGCGATCGACCCGCCGGTGTTCGTGCCCAGCAGGATCACGCCGCTGGGCTCGTGCAGCTCGATGAGACGAGCGATCGCATTGCGGAGGTCGTCCACCCATCCCTGCAGCGAGAAGTCGCCCTCGCTCTCACCGCATCCCCGGAAGTTGAACGTCATCGCCACGCAACCGAGTTCGTTCGCGGTGCGATCCATCAGCTGCGGGAACGTCCCACCCGCGCGTTGCGCGTCGAGTGATGCGATCGGGAACCCGTGGCACAGGATCACCGCGGGACCCGCCTCGATCTCACCGGAGGGGCGGGCGATGTGACATGCCAGCGACAGACCGTTCGAGACGAACCGCTCGTTCATCCCCGGCATGTCGTCGACCTCAGGCGCGCGGCTTGCGCAAGCGGCGATGGGCGCCGGGTGTCGCCAGCGTGTAGCCCCGGTTGCGGGCCTCGGGCAGCGTGTCGGGACCGAAACTCAGGCCGACCCCGAGCGCCACGATCTCGTCGATGATCTCCGGATCCTCCCAGGTGTCGAGGTCGTACACGAACTGGGTGCGCTTGTCGCCGATGAACCGGCTGTGCTCGAACTTCGGGTGTCGCTCCATCGGCAGTCAACGGTAGCCGCAGCATCGCCGGAGCACCCCACCAACCCGGCACGAACGCGTCCGCGACGTCACCGGACCCACCACCCGTTGAGGTCGACGATCAGATGGCCACCGTCGGACACCCACGCACAGGACCTGACCCCGGTCAACGGCACGTTGGCGCCGTTCGCGGCGACCTGTCCCACCTGCTGGTTGAGCGTCGACGTCTCCCGCCGAACGACACAGTCGTACGTGGTGACGTAGCCCGCCGCCGTGTGGCCGGCGGCGGTCACGTTGACGAACGCGGCCGCCGGCTGGTCGGCGCCCAGTGCCGGCGCAGCGACGCTGTACTCGACCTGGCCCCCGGCGGGGAGCGGCGACGCGGTGCGGCGCGTGTCGAGCACGCGCGTCGGCGCTGTCGGCTTGTACGTCAGACCGGTCGGCCCGAAGGCTCCGGTGAGGTCGAGCAGGACATCGGTGGCGGCGTCGCTGTACACGCAGACGCGACCGTTCGTCAGTCCGACGATCGTGTTGTTCGGGCGGACCTCACCCGCCACGTAGTTCACGGTCGAGGTCGATGGCAGCGGTCCGCAGGGGAACACCGTCAAGAACGCCGACGCACTCGCGCCGACGGCGGTGGCGTTGAGCGCGACGGCCGTGGTGCCCGCCGGAACCGCTGCGCTCAGGTCGACCGTCATCGTCGCCCCCGGAGCGAGCCGTACCCCGCCGGTTCCCGTGCGCGTGTCGACCACCCGCGTCGGCCCGATCGGGCTGAAGCGCGAGGACCCGCTGGGGCCGAGCCACCCGGTGATGTCGACGAGGACGTCGGTGTCGGCGCTCGTCCACACGCACAGCTGGCCCGTGTTCGACAGGGCCGCGATCGTGGTGTTGGCAACGGTCTGGCCGGCGACGTAGTTGACCGTGGAGGTCTCGGGCCGATCGTTGGTGCACGGGTACGCCGTGAGGTACCCCTCGCCACCGGGACCCACCGCGACGATGCTGAACACGGCGGCGGTTGCACCGGTGGGAGCGGTGGCCCCGCCGGTGACCTGCACGACCACCTGCCGGCCGGCGCCGACCCGCGAGAACCCGCCCAGGCCGCGACGCGTGTCGACCAGCCGGGTCGGCGTGACCGGTGAGAACGACGCGGGCGACGGCGGCGGCGCCACCCCGGCACTGGCCGACACCGACAACTCGTACGCGCCGAGCGACCCATAGGCGCTGAATCCATCGGTGGGCGTTCGCCAGCCGATCGGTTCGACCTCGATCGTGTAGCGGCCCGCAGAGGTCGTGGCCTCGACCTCGACGGTCCACGACGACGCGGTCGCCGGACCACCGGTGGCGATGACCGTGCCCGCACTGTTGCGCACGACGAGCTGAGCGAGCAGGTTCGACCACGTCCGCTGCTCCGGCGGTGGTCTCAACGTCGCCGTGAGCTTTCCGGCTCCGGCCTGCACGGCGAAGACATCTCGCTCGCCGGTTCGTCCGATGAATCCCGGCGTCGTCGAGGTGCTCGCCACGAGGGTGGCAGACCGGCTGTCGTTGCCGTGGTCGTCGGAACGCAGTCCGGCGTACGAGGCGATCAGGGCGAGGTCGTCCTGCTGGTTGTCGGCTCCCGCGTACTCGCCGCGTGACCACTGCGTGACCGGCTTCGCCGGATCGATGCTGCGGCCCATGATCGGCGCCCAGACGCCATGGCCGTCGTAGTAGCTCGTTCCCGCGGTGGCGTCGTGCAGCAGTCCGAACGTGTGACCGGCTTCGTGCGACGCCGCCTCGGCGACGGTCTTGGCGGACGTGCCTCCCGAGTACGAGGTGAACACATAGGCGGGGCGGTCCTCGGGTTCGTCGAACGAATCGAGCAGGGCGATCCCCAGCGTGTTGACCCCCACCCAGTTCGTCGGGCTGATCACCATGCGCTGACCGTACGAGGCGTCGGTCGGCCCGGTCCTCCGGAGCGCCTCCACGCCAGGGTCGACGGTCGTCACGTTCACGTCGAACGGGAGGTAGTCCTCCGACACCCGCTGCCACACTTCGAAGATCAGCGCCTGTTCCGCGGGGGAGAACCCGGGGGTGCCGTCGATGTCGAACGGTACCGACGCGATGATCGGTGGGGCACCGACCGCTGCCCACGCTGCGTCCATCGACACGTGCCCGTCGAAGTCGAGGTAGATCACGCGTGGCGAGGTGGGCCTGGACTCGAGCGCGAACACGTTCGCACCGAGGGGAACCGCGGTCAGCGCCTCCGGGAAGACCGTGTCGGTCGGTGGCAGCGCTTCGGCGTACCCGAGGGTTCCGTCATCGGTGAGGAACAGCGACGGGTCGTCGACGAGTTCGTCGATCAGCTCGTCGGGTGCGACGCCGGCGCTCGCCGCCACCTCGTCGAGGTCGCCGGTCGAGACGAGTTCGCCGACGGCTTCCTCGCCCTGCAGGACGTCGAGGTCGGCTCCCGCCAGCGGATCGACGGCGTGTGCGCTGGGTTCCGACGGCTGCGGGTCAGCCGGTTGCTCGCCGGCGGCGAGCGCGGTGGAGCCGGCAACGCCCGCGAGCGACACCGCGAGCGCGAGCGCGATCGGAACGCGTCGGGCTGACCATCGGGGCATCGACCGTTGATGCCGCCTCGGCCGGTGCGTCGTCACCACATCAAAGTACCGCCCGGCGCTCACGGAGCGGCGTCGGGCCCGGACGCGACGGTGCCGGGACCGACCATCGATCCCGGCACCGTTCGGACTGTTGGGACTGAACGCATCACGACCGTGTTACGTCTGGGGTCAGACCCCAGATGTAACACTGACACCGCGGGGACCAGCTGCGGCGATGACGTTCAGCGGGGGTTGGCGGAAATTCGCCAGGCGGTCCAGCCTGTCGGCCTAGCGGCCAACCACCTCCAGGGTCCCGTACAAATTGTCTGGCATGTGTTGGACCACCTCCTCTCTCTGGTGGAGACAGTTCAGCACACGCGATCAGATCGTGTACGACTGGTTTTCGAGAATTTTCGCCGCCAGTGCAAGGTCGCCGTCGATCACCACCTGATCGAGCAGGTCGTCGGGTCCGACCCGGCCTGCACAACGGCGCGTCATCACGCCGACCGGCATCGTCAACACGACGGTCGCGGGCGCACTCAGCGCCGGGACCACGGCTGCGCGTTCACCGACCTCGACGTTGAGCTCGCGCACCACCGCGCCGGAGTCGGTGAGAGCGAAGGTGACCGACTGCCCCGCCGTGGCGCCCGCCTTCTTGCCGACGACGAAACCGAGCGCGGTCGCCATCTCGTCGAGCACCACGTCGACCGCAACGCCGGACTCGTGGCCGGGGCGACCCACCGCGTCTCGGATGTCCTGCTCGTGGAGCCAGCAGTCGAACACGCGGATCTGCATGAACCGGCCGTAGGTGTCCTTGCCGGCGGGCGTGAACGACTCGGCGTTCCACTCGTCGTCCGACATCTGCTCCAGTGCCGCGAGGCGCATGCCGGTCAGCTCCCGGAAACGTGACAGGACCTCGTTCGGCGGCACGGCGCGCAACGACTCGACCCACTGCTCGTTGAACGCACCGATGTCGTTGCGCACGTGGGCGTTCGCCTCACGGTCGATCTGGACGTCGGGACCGGATTCGCCCGCGAGCATCGCCTCGGTGCCGACGATGTGCGCCACGTTGTCCTGCACCGACCAGCCGGGAAGCGGTGACGGAAGCTGCCACTCGTCCTCGGAGAGTTCGCCGAGTAGGTCGCTCAGGCTCGCCCACACCTCCCCGAGCGCGGCGACGGTGCGGTCTTTCGGGATGTTCGATGCCATGCATCGCATCTTGCCAGCCGGGCCGGAGTCGACTCCCAGTGAGTGCTCAGATGACGTCGTCGAGGCCGGCCTGCGGGCCGACGGCGCCGATCGCCTCGAAGTACTCGAGGTGCGCCTCCACCACGTTGACGGCATCGACGTCGTCGAGCAGTTCGACACCGCTCTCCTCGGCCTGGCCGAGCAACCATGCCGTCAACGCATCCTCGGTGATGACGACGGGCTCGTCGATCGACTGGGGCGTGTCGACGACGTCGTCGGGTTGCAGGCCCTGTTCGTGCAGCCACCGCATGTGGAACACGAGCAGCTGCTGCACCTCCTCGGGCGTGAGACGAGCCTGGCTCTCCTCGGGCAGCCGGTCGCACACGAAGTCGACCGCTTCGTCGAGGCGGTACACCACGCGGGGTGCAACGGCGTCGAGGCGGTGCGCTTCGCGCCCGACGGCAACCGCCGCGATCACGAACACGCCGAGCGCGGCCACCACTGCGAACACGATCGTGATGCCATCCATGTGCGTGCGAGTCTACGAACGCGACCGAGCGGCGCCCCACACACTGGTGGAACGCCGCTCGAGAATGAGACGAGGGGTCAGACCCCACGTCTCATTCAGATGCCGATGCGCTGGGCGAGCTGCTCGCGGTGGTAGGTGGGGTCACCGAAGAGGAGCTCGGAGCTCTTGGCCCGCTTGAAGTACAGGTGAGCCGGGTGCTCCCAGGTGAAGCCGATGCCACCGTGGATCTGGATGTTCTCGGCGGCGGCGTGGAAGTAGGCCTCCGAGCAGTAGGCCTTGGCGAGCGAGGCGGTCGACGGCAGTTCATCGTTCATCTCGCTGGCGCACCACATGCCGTAGTACGCAGCCGACTTCGCCGACTCGACCTCGAGCAGCATGTCGGCGCACTTGTGCTTGATCGCCTGGAACGAACCGATCGGGCGGCCGAACTGCACGCGCACCTTGGCGTACTCGACCGCCATCTCGAGCACCTTCTGGGCGCCACCGACCTGCTCGGCGGCGAGCGCCACCGCGGCGAGGTCGAGCACGGTCTGGAGCGTGTCCCAACCCTTGCCGTCCTCGCCGATCAGCGTGGCCGGCGTGTTGTCGAAGTCGAGCTTGGCCTGCTTGCGGGTCTGGTCCATCGTCGACAGGTTCGTCTTCGTGAGGCCGGCAGCGTCACCGTCGACGGCGAACAGGCTGGTGCCCGCTGCGGTCTTGGCGGCGACGATGATCAGGCTGGCGGCGTTGCCGTCGAGCACGAACGACTTCGTGCCGGAGAGCGTGTAGCCGTCGCCGGACTTCGTGGCCTCCATCGTGATGCCCGACTCGTCCCACTTGCCGGAGGGCTCGACGTAGGCGAGCGTGGCGATCGTCTCGCCCGACGCGATGCCGGGGAGGTACTTGGCCATGGCGGCCTCGTCGCCCGACTGGAGCAGGGTGTTGGCGGCGAGGACGGCGCTGGAGAAGAAGGGTGCGCAGAGCAGCGCTCGGCCCATCTCCTCGAGCACGATGCCGAGTTCGACGAAGCCGTAGCCCGAGCCGCCGTACTCCTCGGGGATCGACAGGCCCTGCAGGCCCATCTGCTCACCCATCTGGCTCCAGACGGCGGGGTCGAAGCCGTCCTCGGTCTCCATCATCTCGCGCACCGCTTCCTCGGAGCTCTTGTTCTCGAGGAACGAGCGCACGGTCTTGCGGAGTTCTTCCTGTTCGTCGGTGAAGGCAAAGTTCATGGGCGAGATCATGACGGGGTTGCGCCGACCCGTGCAACTCTGCTTGTGTACACGTGTGGACACAGATTCGGCCCGAACCGTCGGCATCCGAGAACTGCGCGCCGGCCTCGCCGAGGCGGTCCGACGCGCCGGCGCCGGCGAGCGCACCGTGGTGACGGCGGCGGGTCGTCCGGTCGCGCAGCTCGGCCCGCTCGACGCCGACGCCCCCGACCTCGAACGGCTGATCGGCTCCGGCGCCGTGATCCCGCCCCGCCGCACGAGCGAGTGGCGCGCCCCGGAACCCGTCCCGGTGTGGGCCGGCGTCCGCATCGACCAGGTCCTCCGGGAACTCCGCGGATGACCTCCCGCCGCCGACACCACCGCCGCCGCCCCGACCCCCGCTCTGTTTGCGTTGCGTTTTCGGTGACCCGCCCCACCCGAACCTCGACGCAAACGGGATGGCCCCGCCCGCACTCCGTTTGCGTTGCAGTTTCGGTGACCCGCCCCACCCGAATCCGAACACAAACGGGAGGGTGCCGCCCGCACGCCGTTTGCGCTGCATTCCCGGTGACCCGCCCCACCCGAATCCGAACACAAACGGGAGGGTGCCGCCCGCACGCCGTTTGCGTTGCAGTTTCGGTGACCCGATCCACCCGAATCCGGACACAAACGGGATGGGGGGTGGCGGGGTGACGGTGGTGCTGGACACGAGCGCGCTGTTGGCGCTCGGGATCGACGGACCGCAGCGGGCGACCACGCTCGCCGCGCTCGCCGACGACCCGGTCTGGGCAGCGTCGGCGATGGCGCTCACCGAGGCGCTCCCGGCGATCGACCGCCTCACCGATCAGGCGATCATGCGCCTCGATCTCGAAGACGCCGTGCGCCTCGCCTGGGACCACCTCCACGTCGTACCGGTCGACCAGCGCTGCCTCGATCGAGCCGCCGCGCTCGCCCGCACCCAACCGGTCCGGCTCAGCGATGCGATCCACTTCGCGGCCGCCGAGCGGCTCCCCGGCCCGATCCGCTTCGTCACGTTCGATCCCGCCCACATCGGCGTGGCGATGGGCCTCGGGTTCGACGTCGTGAGCTCGCTGACTCACTAGGGTCGCGATCCGTGACTGGCACCGGTTCGCCCACCGACGGCGTGCTCAGTGTCGTGATGCCGTGCTTCAACGAAGCGCAGACGGTGAAGGAGATCCTCGACCGCGTGCTCGATTCACCGCTCGTCGGAGAGGTGATCGCCGTCGACGACGCGTCGACCGACGGCACGCTCGGCATCCTCGAGGCCTACGACGACGGCCGGTTGCGCGTGATCGCGCAACCGGTCAACCGGGGCAAGGGCGCGGCCCTGCGGCTCGGCTTCTCGGAGTCGACCAGGCCGTACGTGATCGTCCAGGATGCCGATCTCGAGTACGACCCGGCCGAGTATCCGAAAGTGCTGGCCCCTCTGCTGTCGGACGAAGCCGACGTCGTGTACGGATCCCGCTTCAGCGGCGGCGACGCCCGCCGGATCCTCTACTTCTGGCACACCCTCGGAAACCGGGCGCTCACGTTGGCGTCGAACATGGCGACCAACCTCAACCTCTCCGACATGGAGACCTGCTACAAGGCGTTCCGGCGCGAGATCATCCAGCAGATCACCATCGAGGAGGACCGCTTCGGCTTCGAGCCCGAAGTGACCGCGAAGGTCGCCGCCCTTCGCTGCCGGGTGTACGAGGTGGGCATCAGCTACTACGGCCGCACCTACGACGACGGCAAGAAGATCGGCTGGCGCGACGGCGTCCGCGCGGTGTTCTGCATCGTTGCCTACTCGCCGATCGGCGTCCGCTTCGGCGTCCGGCGAGCGAGCCCCTTCGTGGCGCGACTCACCGGCAGCTGACCCAACAACCCGATCTCAGCGACCCGATCCCAGCAGCGACCCGATCTCAGCGACCCGATGGTGTCGGGGCGACCGGCTTGCGGGCCACCACGAACACCGACTGGCCGAACGGCATGCGGAGCCGGTCCTCGACCCAGCGGACCACCGGCACGATCCATCGATCGAAGATCTTCACCGTGGTGGCAGACGTCGGTTCCTGACGGAGCAACCGCACGAGGATCAACCAGCTGAACCAGCCGGGCATGTTGACGTACCGCTCGTCGACGACGTCGTAGCCGGCCGCCCGCACATCGGCAACCAGCTCGTGCTTGCGGTACCGGCGCACGTGGCCGAGCTTGGTGTCGAACGGGCTGTAGAGCAGTTGGAATGCAGGCACCCAGATCGAGAGGCACGCACCGGGTTGGAGGCGTTCACCGATCTCGCGCAGCACACCCTGATCGTCGGCGATGTGCTCGAGCACGTTGATCATCACGGCCGACCCGAACACCGGCTCGGCCGCGACGTCCGCGACCACGCCGTCGACCGCCGTCACCCGCTCGTCGTGGGCATACCGTGATGCGAGCACCTCGGCGGCGTACCCACCCGGCTCGACCGCCGTCACCTCGCCGATCGTCGCGAAGCTCTCGGTGAACGTCCCGTGACCCGCGCCGACCTCGAGGATCGGTCCGACGAGATGCGGACGAGCCAGGTCGACGATCCAGTTGCGGTAGTTCTCGGCGTCGTCGAGCGAATCGAGCGTCGACGCCAGCGTCGCATCGACCTGGTCGGGGTCGAAGCGGTCGTCGACCGCACGTGGGGTTTCGTCGGGCACGGCTCCGCAGGCTAACGAGCCCTCGGCGGCGAAGGCTGCCAGACTGTTGGGATGGCAACGCCCGACACCCTGCACTGGTCGAACTCCGATGTCGAGGTCCACAAGGTGGTGGTCGGTCCCGTCGACAACAACGTGTTCGTCGTGCGATGTCGCGCCACCGGCGACGCGGTGCTCCTCGACGCGGCGAACGAGCACGAGCAACTGCTCGAACTCTGCCAGCGCCTCGGGGTGAAGCGGGTGCTCGAGACACACGGACACTGGGACCACATCCAGGCGGTGCCCGCGATGCGCGAGGCGGGCTACGAGGTCGCGGTCACGTCGCTCGACGCCCCGAAGCTGAAGGAGGTCGGCTACGACGTGTTCATCGACGACGCCGAGGTGATCGAGGTCGGACGCCTGCGCCTCCACGCGATCCACAACCCGGGCCACACCCCCGGCTCGATCTCGTTCGCGCTCCATGGCACGCCGCTGCTCTTCACCGGCGACACGCTGTTCCCCGGCGGACCGGGCAACACCTCGTTCGACGATGCCGACTTCGACACGATCATCACCTCGATCACCACCAAGCTCTTCACGTTCCCCGACGACACGATCGTGCTGCCCGGCCACGGACTCGACACGACGATCGGCACCGAACGCCCACATCTCGACGAGTGGATCGAACGCGGCTGGTGAACGCCGGCTGATGCGCTACGACGAACGTCCGATCGACGACACCGCGATCCACACCGCCGACCTTCCGCCCACACCGATCCGCGATCGCAACATCCCCGCGACGGCCTGGGTCGAGGCACCCGACAGCCTGCTGACGCTCGGTGACGATCTCCCCGACCGACCGGTCGCCGACTACAAGCGACGTATCGGACCGTGGCTCCTGTGGCGGGCCGGCCCTGCCAAGGGCGCCGATGCCCGCTACTGGGCGGCGCACGTCGAGCGGCTCGACGAGCCCGTCACGCTCCGCCTCTTCCCCGACGGCACCGCGTCCGGGATCGGTCCGAGCGGCGAACGCCACACTCGATTCCGCGCCTGGAAGGAAGACCTCCGCGACGCCTGAATGAGACGTGGGGTCTGACCCCACGTCTCATTCAGCGGAGCGCCTCGACGTCGTCGGTGGTGACCTCGCCGGGGTGCTTGCCCATGATGATCATGGCGAGCACCTCCTCCTTGGTCACGTCCGCCTTGTTCACCGTGCCGACGAGCTTGCCCTGGAGCATGACGCTGATCCGATCGGCGAGGTCGAACACGTCGTGGATGTCGTGGCTGATCAGGAAGATCCCGATGCCTTCCGCCTTGAGCTGCATCACGAGATCGCGCACCTCGGCGGTCTCGGCCGGACCGAGCGCCGCGGTGGGCTCGTCCATGATGAGGATCTTGGCGTTGAAGTGCACCGCTCGGGCGATCGCCACCGACTGGCGCTGGCCGCCCGAGAGCGAACTGACCGCGGTACGGAGATTCTTGAACCGCGGGTTGAGGCGGGCCATCAGTTCCTGTGTGGCCGACAACATCGCAGAGTCGTCGAGGGATCCGAACCGCGTCCGGAGTTCGCGTCCGAGGAACACATTGCCCGCCGCATCGAGGTTGTCGGCCAACGCGAGCTTCTGGTAGATCGCCTCGACACCGAGAGCACGCGCGTCGCGCGAGTTCTTGATCGTGACGGCTTCGCCGTTGATGAAGATCTGCCCGTCGTCCGCCGGGTGAGCGCCGGCCAACGTGTGGATCAACGTCGACTTCCCGGCGCCGTTGCCACCGACGAGCGCGACGACTTCGCCGGGAAACAGATCGATCGTCACGCCGTCGACAGCGTGCACGCCGCCGAACGACACGCGGATGTCGCGCAGTTCCACGAGTGGCACGCCCTCGGGCTGCGGTGTCGGGTTGTAGGTGGTGATCGTGTCGGTCATGTCGATGCCTTCCGTCTAGCCCCGGCCGGTCTGGATGACGAACGCCGCGACGATGAGCCCGGCCCCGAGTGCGGCGAGCGCGACCCGCTTGCGACCGAGCCTCAAGGTGGAGTCGATCGCCACTGCGGTCACGAGCACCACACCCACCACGATGTCCTGGGACGGCGAGTCGATGTTGAGCAACACCATGCCGGAACGGAGCGACTGCATGATGACCGCGCCGAGCACTGCGCCGGCGATGGTTCCGACGCCGCCGGCAAACGACGTACCGCCGATCACCGCCGCCGCGATCACGTCGAGTTCGTTCTGCACGCCGAGGTTGGTCACTGCCGCATTGAGGCGAGCCGTCTGGATCGCCGCGCTGACCCCGACGAGCACCCCCATGAGGACGAACGTGAGCATCACGGTTCGACGGGTGTTGATACCGCCCAACTCGGCGGCCTCGGGGTTGCCACCGTAGGCGTACACGTAGCGGCCGAAGCGACGTTGACGCGCCAGGTAACTCATCGCGAGCGTCGCGACGATCAGGATCACGACCGGATACGCAATCCCGGTCGGGTCACCGGTGATCGGTGAGATGTAGTTGTTCGCCACGAGTCCGACCCCGGCCAGCACGACGCCACACCCGACCACGCCGAATCCGATGTCCATCCACAGCGGCCTCACCCTGAGGTCGTAGCGCTGGCGTCGACGCCGTGCGAGCCACAGCGCGAGCACGATCAACACGCACCCGATCGCTCCGAAGACCCAACTCTTCCACTCGCCGAGCGACCCGTCCGGACCACCGCCGAACAACCGGAAGGTCTTGTTGAGCGGGGCGAGCGTCTGGCCCTGCTTGTCACCGGTGCGGAAGATCATGCCTCGCCAGACCAGGAATCCGCCGAGCGTGACGATGAACGCCGGCACACCGCCGTAGGCGATGATGAAGCCCTGGATCGCGCCGACCAGGGCTCCCAGGCTGATTCCGACGAGGAGTGCGATCACCCAGATCCAGGAGCTGTCGCCGATGCCCCCGAGGCTGATCTTCACGTTGAAGAAGGCGATGACACCGTCGGTCTGGACGAGCGCCATCGAATACCCGAGGAAGCCGAGCAGCGAACCCACCGACAGGTCGATGTTCCGCGACACGATGATCAGCACCATGCCCGTCGCCATGATGGCGATCGAGGTGCTCTGCACCGACAGGTTCCACAGGTTGCGCGAGGTGAGGAAGTTGCCGCCGGACATGACGTTGAACGCGATCCAGATGATGATCACGGCCGTGATCATCCCGAACAGCCGGGTGTCGACCTCGGCGAGACTCGAGCGCCACGACGACGCTGGTGCCGGTGCCGGTGTCGCTGCAGAAGCACCTTCCGACGCCGCCGCCGGAGGCGTCACGGAGGGCGGCGGCCCAGCCGACGGCTCGCCGGTGCTCGCGTCTTCAGTCATGTGTGTTCCCCCTCGTCATGCGATCCCTGTTGTACACCAAACGTGCCCCCCGCCCGTGAATCACGGACGAGGGGCACGTTCTCTTCACTGTTCGGTTTCAGTCGGTGTCACTCGACCCTGCGTCAGGGGCAGGCCGCCACCGAACCGGCTTCGACGCCTGCGCACAGCTCATCGACGCTGATCCATTCTGCGTCGACCACCACGTCGAGGTTGTCCTGCGTGATGGGGATCGGCTCCAGGAAGATCGAGCTGAGCTCGTTGCCACCCGGCGTCTCGAACGTCGACGCACCGGACACCGCTGACGGGTCGGGGTTGCCGCAGAGGGCGATCGCTGCTTCGCCGGCAGCCGTGCCGAGCTCGCGTGCGTCCTTCCAGACGTCGACGGTCTGCGTGCCGAGCGCCACCCGGTTGAGGGCGGCGAAGTCGCCGTCCTGTCCGGACACGGGCACCTGGCCGGCGAGGCCCTGTGCTTCGAGTGCAGCGATGGCGCCACCGGCCATGCCGTCGTTCTGGACGAGGGCGACCTGGATGTCGTTGTTCTCGGCAGTCAGGAACTGCTCCATCGACGTCTGGGCGTTGGCGGGATCCCAGTTGTCGGTGTAGGTCTCGCCGACGATCGTGATGTCGCCGGCGGCGACGGCGTCACCGATGACCTTCTCGGCGCCAGAGCGCAGGAAGTCGGCGTTGGCGTCGGCCGAGTTGCCCTTGATGATCACCCAATTGCCGCTCGGCTGGATGTCGAAGAGCGCCTGAGCCTGCATCTCGCCGACCAGCTGGTTGTCGAAGGTGAGGTAGAGGACGCCGGTGTCCTCGATCAACCGGTCGTAGGCGATGACGGGAATACCTTGCGAGATCGCGCTCTGGACCGCCGGAATGACCGCCGTGCCGTCCTGGGCGAGCACGACGAGGACGTCGGCGCCCTGGGAGATCAGGTTCTCCATGTTGCTGGCCTGCGTCTCTGCCGACGACTTGGCGTCGTTCGACACGTAGGAGCCACCGCCGGCCTCGATCGCTGCCTTCATTGCCGGCTCGTCCTGCTTCGCCCAACGCTCTTCCTGGTAGTTGTTCCAGGAGACGCCGACGACACAGTCGGCGCCGCCACCGGCTGCCTCAGTGCCCGAAGGCGCTTCGGAGCCCGAAGGCGCCTCGGTGCCCGCAGGCGCCGCAGTGTCCGACGATGACGAATCGTCATCGCTGCCGCACGCTGCCAGGACCAGGCCTGCCACGATCGCGGCTGACGCTATGCGTCGTACTCTCATTCTGTTCTCCCCTCAAGTGTGAGCCCGCCGTCAGTTGAGCGGCAAGCGACGCGACCGTATACCCGGGCACGTACGCAAGGAAAGGACCGAAGGTCACATTTGTTCGCGACGTCAACGTTCTGCGGTGCCGTCGAAGTACGTCTGTGCCAGTTCCCAGGCTGCCAGACCGACCTGCGAACCGATCACGCGACCCTCGACGTCGTCCTGCGGGATGTGGATGCCACCGTAGAGCCGCGAGATGCCCGCCTGGTCCGACGCATCGAAGTACGTCGCCCACTGCAGGTCGAGGTCGTCGGTCGGACCCTCCTCGTGCAGCAGTTCGCCCTGCTCGACCGTCCAGTTCGCGATCCCGCCCGGGAAGTACGGCGTTCCCGTGAGCCCCGTGAGGACCTCGGCCGCGGCCCGACTGAACGTGCTGTGGCCTGACACGTACCCGGCGAACGACGGCGTGACGAACGTCGGGCGTTGGTACGGCACCCAGTCGACGGCACGGATCCAGCCGACGCCACTCGTCTGTGTCTCGGGATCGTCGGGGGCCCCGCGCCACGCGTGCACGGCGATCTCGCCGACGTGATCCGCGAGTTCCTCGTGCCGTTCCCCGGGCGCACTCGACTCGGCAGTGACCACTTCGACGAGGCCCGCCTCGAGCGGCAGCCCGTCGGGATCGTACGACGGAGCGTCGGCATCGCTCGACTGGCCGAGACCGCCCATGTACCGGATCATCGAGATGGGGCGCACCGAGTCGTAGTACGACTTCAGCCCCCACGCGGCGATCGCCGCGTCGTGGACCGCACCGTTGAGGGCGAAGTAGGTCTTGACGTCCCACTCGAGTCGGTCGAGTTCGGGCCCCTCGCCCGCGAATCTCCGCTCGAATCCGGGGGTGTCCGCCACGGTGTTGGCGAGCAGGTTCCAGTGACCGGGCGGTGTCTCCGACGTCGGACCGTCGGCCCAGTACTCGGCGATCGCCCGGTAGAGGTCGGCCGCGACAGCGGGTTCCGGGCGGTACGGCTCTCCGGTCGCCGGGTTGACGTCGTACCCCGAACCGTCGTTGGTCCCGAGCGTGTTGTTGCCCATGGACGCCGGGCTGATGTCGATCACCTCGGACTGCGACGGGTCGAGCACCGAGCTGTCGCGAAGCACGTCGAGCGCCGCCTGCTTGAACTCGGCGTCGGTGAGCGGATCGCCGAGACGCGGGGGCGGGCCGGGGTCGATCGGCGTACCGGTGGGCGATGGCGGCAGCGCGAAGGATGTCACGTAGCCCCAGTGCGGCCCGATGTAGGTCTGGACGTTGCCGGGGATCGGCAGACCGTTCTGCGACAGTTGGAGGCCCAACGAGAGGGGCTGCCAGGAGTTCGGGTCCTCCATCACCGTGCCCGGGTCACTGACCACCATCGCGTCGTTGGCGGGCCGGTACGAGCTGTCCTCGTATCGTTCGTCCTCGAGCGCCCCATCGGTCGCCCCGAATTCGATCACGGCCTCGGCGATGCGGTTGCCGAACGCGATCGGATCGTCACCGTCGCTCGACGGCTCGTCGGTCGGGTAGCAGAGATCGGCCATCACGGCATCGAGTTGGTCGGTCGCAGCCGGCAGGTCGGACACGGTGGCATACCTCCACAGCAGGATGCGGTATGCCGCCTGGCTCATCGCCGCTTCACGAGCCGCCTGCACGTCGGCCGCGGTGTGCTTCTCGGTCACGAAGTAGCCGACGGCGGTGTCGTCGTAGGCGGCCCACGCGTCCCACATCGCGGCCGACGTGTGGAAGAGGTTTCGAGCATGCACGGTCGGGGCCGGCACGACCTGGCGGATCAACTCGAGCACCGTGTCGTCCCACACTCGCGCCACGCTGCGGCCGCCGAGATCAGCGCGCGTGCAGCCGTCGATCGTGAGACTCGGCTCGTCGTTCGAGCAGGCCGCCAGTGTCGCGACCAGCACGGCAGCGGCAGTGAGGACGGCCACCCGACGGCGGCGATGTGCTGGTCGAGGCATGCGGCGCGAGAATCTACTGCGATGACCACCTCGGAACCGATCGACCCCCCGGTGCCCGACGGTGCGCGAACGCGACGGCGCGTGCCGTGGTGGGCGGTCGCCGCCCCCCTGGTGATGGTGGTCGGCGTCGTCGCACTCGTGGTCGCCGCCCCGGGCGGCAGCGACGAACCGGCAGGCGCGGCGCCCGCCCCCCGATTCGTCGACGACACGTCCGTCTCCGGCATCGATCACTCGTACACCGGCGGGTTCGACCATTTCGTCGGTGGCGGCGTGGCAGCGTTCGACTGCAACGACGATGCCCGACCGGATCTGTACTTCGCCGGTGGCACCTCACCGGCGGCGCTGTATCGGAACGCCACCCCGGTGGGCGGCCCGCTGCAGTTCGAGGCGGTGCCGTCGACGGTCACCGACCTGACGGCGGTCACCGGCGCCTACCCGGTCGACGTCGACAGCGACGGCCATCTCGACCTCGTCGTGTTGCGCCACGGCGAGAACCAGATCCTGCGCGGTCTCGGCGACTGCAGTTTCGAACCGGCGAACGCCGCGCTCGGCGTCGATGGCGGCGACGACTGGACCACGGCCTTCAGCGCCTCGTGGGAGGGCAGCAGCGAGCTGCCGACCATGGCGTTCGGCACGTATCTCGAAGCCGACAGGACCACGTGCGGCGACAGCCTGCTCGTGCGACCCGACGGCGAGACGTATGGCGATCCGATCCCCCTCACACCCGGCTACTGCACGCTGTCGATGCTGTTCAGCGACTGGAACCGAACCGGCCAGCGCGACCTGCGTCTCGCCAACGATCGGCACTACTACACCGACGGCAGCGAGCAACTGTGGGCGGTTCCACCCGGCGAGGAGCCTCGTCTGTACACGCAAGCCGACGGGTGGCGGCCACTGCAGGTGTGGGGCATGGGGCTCGCGAGCCAGGACCTCACGGGTGACGGCGTCCCGGAGGTGTTCATCACGAGCCAGGGCGACAACAAGCTCCAGTCACTCGACAGCGGCGATCCGTCGCTCCCGACGTACGGCGACATCGCCCTCCGTCGCGGCGTCACGGCACAGCGCCCGTACGCGGGTGGCGACGTGCTCCCGTCGACGGCATGGCACCCCGAGTTCGAGGACGTGAACAACGACGGGTTCGTCGATCTGTTCGTCACCAAGGGCAACGTCGAGGGCCAGACCGACCACGCCCAGCGCGACCCGAGCAACCTGTTGCTCGGCCAACCCGACGGCACGTTCGTCGAGGGCGCCGAAGCGGCCGGCATCACCCGCTACGAGCGGGCGCGCGGCGCAGCGCTGGTCGACCTCGACCTCGACGGACTGCTCGACCTCGTCGTCGTCAATCGCGAGGCGCCCGCCACGTTGTGGCGCAACGTCGGTGGCGGGGAGTCGACGGTCGCCGCACCGATGGGTCACTGGCTCGCTGTGGAGCTCGAACAGCCCGCCCCCAACGTGAACGCGGTCGGTGCATGGATCGAAGTTCGCACCGACTCGGGCATCACCGCGCGGGAGATCACCGTCGGCGGCGGGCACGCCGGCGGCCAGGCCGGCTGGGTCCACGCCGGGCTCGGCGGGGCCGACCGCGCCGACGTGCGGGTCACCTGGCCCGATGGCGAGGTCGGCGAGTGGACGACCGTCGACGCCGATCAGTTCGTGACGATCACGCGCGGCAGCACCGAGGCAATTCCGCGAGCCCTGCCGACGGGGTGACGTCGCATCCGGCTCGGGTTCACCTGCCGATGTCGGTCATCACCCGCGCTGGATCGGCGAGCAGCGCGCCGAAGGCCAGCTCGGCCGCACCCACGGTCACCGCACGTGGACCGAGCGCAGCACCCACCACCGGCACCTCGCGACGTGCAGCTCGGTACCGGCGCAACTCCAGCTCGTCATCGAGGGTGGCGCGGATCGAGGGCAGGATCCGGGCGAAGAGCCCACCGAGCACGACGACGTCGGGATCGAACACGTTGACCAGACCGGCGATTCCGATCGCCAGCCAGCGCGCCTCGACCGCGAGCGCTGCCACGATCGAGGGTTCGGCAGCATCGGCCCGTTCCAGCAGATCCTCCACCGCTGCTCGGCCGCCGTCGGGATCGAGACCCGCACGAGCGAGGAGTGCGGACTCGCCGACCTCGGTCTCCCAGCAGCCCACCGATCCGCAGCGGCACAGTTCGCCGTCCGGATTGACCGGCATGTGGCCGATCTCTCCGGCGAAGCCGTGGGCCCCGACGACCGGACGCCCGGCACAGACGAGCCCTCCACCGACGCCGACCTCACCGGAGACGTAGACCATCTGATCGAGGCCGACGCCGGCACCGAAGCGGGATTCGGCGAGCGCTCCGAGGTCGGCGTCGTTGCCGACCGAAACCGGCAGATCGTCGGGAAGGAGGTCGGCGAGTGCCTCGCCCAACGCGACGTCGATCCAGCCGATGTTCGGCGCTCCGACCACCAGCCCGTCGCGACCGCGAACGAGTCCCGGCACCGAGACACCGCATCCGACGAGCTGACGTTGCCCGCGTTCGGCGTCGACATCCCAGCGGTCGAGCAGCGTCGCGAGGTCGGCGATCGTGGCATCGACGTCGACACGATCGCGGGTGCGGGCGAGGCGCACACTGCTCACCAGCGAACCGTCGAGGTCGACGATCGACGTACCGATCTCGTCGACGAAGATCTCGATCGCAAGGGCACCGATCGACCGATCGTCGATGCGGACGAGCGGCGAGGGGCGACCGGGGCGACCGTCGGATTCCGACGGCTCCTCGATCACGAGACCGAGGCGTTCCAGCTCGCCGACGAGTCCGGCGATGGCGCTGCGGGTCAGGTCGGTTGCCCTCACGAGTTGCGAGCGCGAGCATGGACCCCGACGCAGCCGATCGAGCACCAGCGCCAGATTCGAACGCCGGAGATGGGGCGTCCGAGCGGCCGAGATCATGGGTTTGCATCCTACCCCCGGGTTTGTCATACTTGTAAACAAACATGCGTCTCGACCGCCGAGACGCTCGACTCCGACGACACAGGACGTGCACGACATGAGCAGCGACTTCTTCCCGGACATCGACCGGATCACCTACGAGGGCCCCGACTCCGACAACCCGCTCTCCTTCCGCTGGTACGACGCCGACCGCGTGGTCGCCGGCAAGACGATGGCCGAGCACCTGCGCTTCGCCGTGGCGTACTGGCACTCGTTCAACTCCGAGGGGATCGACATCTTCGGGGCCGGCACGCTCGATCGGCCGTGGCTCGATCCCGCCCGCGACCCGATGGACGCGGCCAAGGAGAAGATGGAGGTCGCGTTCGAGTTCGTGTCGAAGCTCGGCGCGCCGTTCTACTGCTTCCACGACCGCGACATCGCGCCCGAGGGATCGACGTTCGCGGAGTCGTGTCGCAACTTCGACGAGATGGTCGACCTCGCGGGCGAGCACCAGGAACGCACCGGCGTGAAGCTGCTGTGGGGCACCGCCAACCTCTTCTCGCACCCGCGCTTCCAGGCGGGCGCCGCCAGCAACCCCGACCCCGACCTGTTCCGCTACGCCGCCGCCCAGGTCGCCCACTGCATGAACGCAACGCACCGCCTCGGTGGCGCCAACTACGTGCTGTGGGGCGGGCGCGAAGGGTACGACACGCTGCTCAACACCGACATGGCTCGTGAACTCGACCAGCTCGGACGGTTCTTCAACCTCGTCGTCGAGCACAAGCACGCGATCGGCTTCGAGGGGCTGATCCTGATCGAACCGAAACCGTTCGAGCCGACCAAGCACCAGTACGACTACGACGTGGCGGCGGTGTACGCCTTCCTCCAGAAGTACGGCCTGGAGGACGAGGTCAAGGTCAACATCGAGGTCAACCACGCGACGCTCGCCGGCCACGACTTCGCCCATGAGATCGCTGCTGCGTTCGCCGCGGGGATCTTCGGCTCGATCGATGCCAATGCCGGCGACGACCGTCTCGGCTGGGACCTCGACCGCTTCCCCGTGTCCGTCGAGCAGATGACGCTCGGCATGCTGGAGATCCTCCGCGGCGGAGGCTTCACCTCGGGCGGCATGAACTTCGACGCCAAGCTCCGGCGCCAGTCGACCGACCGCAACGACCTGTTCCACGCCCACATCGGCGGCATGGACACGATGGCGCGGGCGCTCCTCACCGCAGCGGCGATCATCGACGACGGCGAACTCGACGCCCGTCGTGCCGACCGCTACGCCGGGTGGGAGAGCGCGAGCGACATCACCGGCGGCGCCACCCTGCAGGAACTCCACGACGCCCAGCTCGCCAGCGACAAGGAGCCGACGCGCACGAGCGGTCACCAGGAGGCCCTCGAGAACCTCGTCGCCAAACACATCGAACGCCCACTGAATGAGACGTGGGGTCAGACCCCACGTCTCATTCATCTCTGTCACAGCCGGCGTTCATGATGACGCGATGCCACGACCGCTTCGCCTCATCGAACCTCAGAGCTGGCAACACCTCACCCACCGTGGGGCGGACCGCCAAGACGTCTTCAGCGACGATCGAGATCACCTCCACTACGAGTTCCTGCTCGGTGAAATCGACGATCGCTTCGGCGTCGAGGTGCACGCCTTCTGCCTGATGACCAACCATGTGCACCTCCTCGTGCGCTGCGTCGGGACGGATCTGTCCCGCGCCATGCAGCACCTCGCATCCACCTACGCCGCCAGGTACAACCACCGCCACCAGCGCACCGGCCCCCTCTTCGGAGGCCGATTCCATTCGACATCGATCGAGAGCGACCACCAGCTCGTGATCGCGAGCCGCTACGTACATCGCAATGCGCTGTCGATCGTCGAACCGTCGGCGCTGGCCGCGTACCGATGGTCGAGCCTGGGGGTCTACCTCGATCGACGAGAGCGACCCGATTGGCTGCAGTGCGACGAGGTCCTCGCCGTCTTCGGGCAGTCTCGCGAGGCATACGAGGACTTCGTGGCTCGCCCGCTCGCCTCCGACAGGACGCTCGCTCCGACCACGCTACGAACCACCGCAGCGGAGGTGGAATGGGCAGTCGCAGCAACCGCGGGAGTCGATCCGGTCGACCTGAAGCGGACACGGCGAGGCGTCCTGAACCGCCCACGGTTGCTCGCGATCTGGATGACGACCAGCCTGCGCCTCGAGACGAGCGAGGCGATGGCGGCGAGGTACGGCTTCTCGAGCCCGAGCGGCGTTCGCAACGCAGCGCGACGAGCCCGCGTGCTCCTTGCCGACGACGCCGAGATGGGACGACTCCGGGACCGCGTCGAACGGCTCCTGCGGAGCGCCGCGTGAATGAGACGTGGGGTCTGACCCCACGTCTCATTTGATTTCTCCTATCGGGATAGGGAGAATTCGCTGCGGAGGTAGAATCCCCCACGTGAGCGACATCCTCTTCCGAGTCGACAACCTGCACGTACGCCCCGCCGAGGGCGCGCACGACGACATCCTCCGGGGGCTCGACCTGGTGATCGCCCCGGGAGAGGTCCACGCGATCATGGGCCCCAACGGCTCGGGCAAGTCGACGCTCGGCAGCACACTGATGGGGTCTCCCGAGTACGAGGTCACCGAGGGCACGATCACGTTCCTCGGCGACGACATCACCGACTGGGCGGTCGACGAACGCGCCAAGGCGGGCATGTTCCTCGCGTTCCAGTACCCGCAGGAGATCGCCGGGGTCTCGGTGATCCAGTTCCTCCGCCAGGCGCTGTCGCAACGCAAGGGCATCGACCTGTCGGTCCTCGAACTGCGGCTCGCCACGATGGAGTGGATGAAGCGCCTCGGGATGGACTCCTCGTTCGTCGACCGCTACCTCAACGAGGGGTTCTCCGGTGGCGAGAAGAAGCGCAACGAGATCATGCAGATGGCGATCCTCGAACCCGAGTTGGCGATCCTCGACGAGACCGACTCCGGCCTCGACATCGACGCGCTGCGCATCGTCGCCCAGGGAATCCGCGAAGTCCGCGCCGAACGGCCCACCATGGGCGTCGTGTTGATCACCCACTACCAGCGCCTCCTCGACGAGGTGACTCCCGATCGCATCCACATCCTCGTCGACGGCCGCATCGTCGCCAGCGGCGGAATGGAACTGGCCGAACAGCTCGAACGCGACGGCTACGAGGCGTTCCGCGACACCGCCAGCACCGCCACCGGAGTCTGAGCGGATGGCGTTCGATCTCGACGCAGTTCGCAAGGAGTTCCCGATCCTGTCGCGCACGATCGACGGGTGGCCGCTCGTCTACCTCGACTCGGGCAACACCTCACAGAAACCTCGCCAGGTGATCGATGCGATGACCGAGTTCCTCGAGAACTCGTACGCGCCGATCAACCGCAGCTCGTACCGCCTCGCCGGCGAGGCGACCGAGGCATACGAGGGTGCTCGCCGCGCCGTCGCACGGCTGATCAACGCGCCGTCGGTCGACGAGGTGATCTTCACGAAGAACGCCACCGAGTCGATGAACCTGATCGCTCGGTCGTGGGGCGTCGCGAACCTGCACGAGGGCGACGTGGTCGTCCTCACCCACATGGAGCACCACGCCAACATCGTGCCGTGGCAGATGCTCCGCGACGAGCGCGGCATCGAGATCCGCTGGGTGCCGCTCACCCCTGACGGTCAGCTCGATCTCACCGACCTCGACCAACTGCTCGACGGCGCCAAGGTGTTCTCGTTCACGGCGATGAGCAACGTGCTCGGCACGATCCCACCGGTCGCCAGGTTGTGTGCTGCCGCGCACGACGCCGGGGCGCTCGCCGTGGTCGATGCGTGCCAGTACGTTCCGCACAACACCACCGACGTCCAAGCGTGGGGTGCCGATCTCGTTGCGTTCTCGAGCCACAAGATGTGCGGGCCGTCCGGCATCGGCATGTTGTGGGGCCGTATGGAACTCCTCGATGCGATGCCGCCGTTCCTCGGTGGCGGCAACATGATCGACACCGTCACACTCGACGGGTACACCACCGCTCCCGTCCCGGGGAAGTTCGAAGCCGGCACTCCCCCGATCACCGAGGCGGTCGGCCTGCGGGCTGCGGTCGAGTTCCTCGAGGGCCTCGGTATGGCCGACGTGCGCCAGCACGAGATCGAGCTCACGCGCTACGCGCTCGACACGCTCAACGCCCGTTTCGGCGACGACATCACGATCTACGGACCCGACGACGTCGACGTCCGCGGCGGCGTGCTGAGTTTCGCCTTCCGCGACCTGCACCCCCACGACGTGAGCCAGGTCCTCGACGAACGCAACGTGTGCGTGCGCGCCGGGCACCACTGCGCGAAGCCACTGATGCAGGTGCTCGGGGTCCAGTCGACCACGCGGGCCAGCTTCTACCTCTACAACGGAACCGACGACGTCGACGCCCTCGCCGATGCGCTCGACGGCGCAACCGATATCTTCGGGTTCTGATGCCGGGCCTCGACGACCTCTACCGCGAGATCATTCTCGACCACTACCGCACGCCGCGGAACCGTGGTGAGCTCGAGTCGCCACCGGCGATCGAGACCCGTGGCCACAATCCGCTCTGCGGCGACGAGATCACGCTGTACCTGCTCGTCGACGGCGCGGGCGACGACGCGATCGTGCGCGACGTGAAGATCTCGGGCCAGGGCTGCTCGATCTCACAGTCGTCGGCATCGATGATGACCCAGGCCGTGATCGGCAAGCCCGTCACCCAGGCCCGAGCGCTGATCCGCAAGTTCAAGACGATGGTCGGCATCGAGGGGTACGAGGCTCAGCCCGGCGACGACGAGGTGCCGATGGGCGATCTCGAAGCACTCCAGGGTGTCGTCAAGTTCCCCGTGCGCATCAAGTGCGCCGTGCTCGGCTGGAACACGCTCGCCGACGCCCTCGACCGCGCGGACGGCTGACCCACCTCGCCCGAGTCACCGCCGCTTCAGGTCGACCACCACGCCGCCGCTCGCGTCGACCAGTTGCTGCGGCGTCAACGAGAAGACGTCGTGCCAGGTGCCGGCAGCGGCCCACACCACCTCGTACTGCAACAGGTCGGGGTCGACGAAGACACGCAGCCCGGTGGCGTGACCGAACGGTGGTACGCCCCCGATCGGGAACCCGGTCGCCGCGCGTACCGCGTCGGCATCGACGCGGCTGCACTTCAGTCCACCCGCAGCCTCCGCGAGCTCGGCTTCATCGAGTTGATTGGCGCCACTGACGTACGCGAGCACCACCTCGCCGTCGACAGCGAAGATCAGGCTCTTCACGATCTGGCCCACATCGCAGCCGATCGCGTTGGCGGCGTCGATTGCCGTCTTCGTGCCCTCGGGAAAGCGGACCGGCTCGACCGTGAGACCGATCGCCGCACCCGCTTCGACCACGCGCACCACGTTGCGGTGCAACCGGTCGTCGTCGGCGTCAGTCATCGTCGGCGACGGTAGCCGGACCGCCGAGCGACAGCACGAACGCCCCGGCGAGCGAGAAGGAGGCGGCGACCGCGTAGGGAATCCGGTAGGAACCGGCGAGGTCGTAGAGCGCGCCGATCACGAACGGTCCGCCGGCCGTGCCGACCACGGTGAACAGCTGCGAGCGGCCGAAGATCCGCGGATAGTCGCGCACCCCGAATCGTTCCGCGATCAGCAACGGCTGGAGCATCAGAATGTTGCCGATCGACGCACCGAACATGACGATCGCAGCGAAGATCACCCACGTCAGCTCCGCCAGTCCGAGCAGCAGCAGCGCCGCTCCCTGGAGGAGAGCCAGGGCAACGGTGAATCGCATCATCGGGACGAGCTGCACGACGCGGCCGCCGACGAGACGGGCGACGACCGATGTCGCCGCGAGCGCCGTGAGAGCGAACTGCGCCGTGCGAGCGTCGGTGCGATCCTCGACGAGCTTCACCAACTGTTGGATCCCGCCGACCTGGGCACCGAACGCGAGCAGGTAGCCGATCGTCACGCAGGCGAAGAACCGGGTGCGCACCGCATCGCCGAAGGGCGTTCCGGTCGGCGCCGGCGCGACCTCGCCGATCGCTCGCCGGACCCCGTCGGGAGCCCATCCCTCGACCTCGGGGTCGGGACGAACGAGGAACCACCCGGCCGGCACGATGCCGACGACGAACACCACGCCCAGCCATGGCATCCCGACCGACAAGCCCTGGCTGTCGAGCAGTTGCTTGGCGAACGGCGTGATCAGGATCCCTCCGACCGACAATCCCGTCGATGCCACCGACAGCGCAACCGATCGTCGAGCGTGGAACCACCGCGTCACCACCGTCGTGGCGGGCACCAAGCCCGCCGCCGCCCATCCGGCTGCGAAGACGCCGTACACCAGGAACAGCTGCCACTGCTCGTCGACCCGGCCGAGCGCGGCGAGTGCCGCACCGCCGACCAGCCCACCGCCGACGATGACGAAGCGGACGTCCCACCGCGCGATCCAGCGCGCCACCACGACGCCCATCACGCCACCGACGACGAAGAACATCGTGGTGGCGAGCGAGATCGTGCTGAGCGGCCACCCCTTCTCGTTGCTGAACGCGTTCAGGTACACGGCGAGCCCGTAGAACCCGAGCCCCGATGACGTCGCGAGCACCACGAAACAACCGGTGACGACCCACCAACCGGGGAAGCGGCCGTGGGTGGGCGAAGTCGCAGCAGCGCCGACGGCGTCGCGGTCGGTCGACGAGGTCATCGCTGGACGCCGGCGGTCATACGGCCGACGTTAGGACGCGCTACAGCGCGAACAGGTCGTCGAGCGCGCCCGACGACTCGTCGGGCTCGGCGACGGCGAACGCCGCGTAGCCGTCGGTCTCGAGCTGAGCCGCGAGCTCCGGGCCGCCGCTCTCGACGATGCGGCCCTGAGCGAGGATGTGGACGCGGTCGGGCTTCAACTCGTGGAGCAGCCGGTTGTAGTGCGTGATCGCGAGCACGCCGAGCGGCTCGTGGCCGGCGTTGGCCTCGTTGCTCATCGCTTCGACCCGCCGCGCGCAATCGCGCAACGCGTCGATGTCGAGACCGGAGTCGAGCTCGTCGAGGATCGCGATCTTCGGCGCCAGGACCGCGAGCTGCAGCGTCTCGTTGCGCTTCTTCTCGCCGCCCGACAGGTCGACGTTGAGCGGCCGATGCAGGAACCGCTCCTCGAAGCCGATGCGCTCGGCCTCGACACGCAGCAGCTCCTCGAGATCGCTGGTCGACCGGCCGCGTGACGCCAACGCCTCGGTCAGGACGTCATCGAGCATCACGCCGGGCACCTCGGTCGGGTACTGCATCACCAGATGGAGCCCCGCGACCGCTCGTTCCCACGCCGCCATCGCGAGCACGTCGACGCCGTCGAGGGTGACCGATCCTGCGAGGACCTCGTAGCCGGGCTTGCCCATCACGACGCCGGACAGCGTGCTCTTGCCCGCGCCGTTCGGGCCCATCACGGCGTGAACCTCACCCGAGCTCACCGTGAGGTCGATGCCCTTGAGGATCTCCTTGTCGCCGACGGCGGCGCGCAGGCCGCGGATCTCGAGCGTGCTCATGACGCCACCTCCGTACTGATCACGATCTGTCCGTCGACGACCGATGCGTCGAACACCGGCACCGGCTGCGTGGCCGGCAGCGTGCTGGGCTCACCGGTCTCCAGATGGAAGGCGCTGCCGTGCTTGGGGCATTCGAGTTCGCGTTCATCGCACCAGACGTCGCCGTCGGACAGCGACACGTTCGCGTGACTGCACACGTCGCCGATCGCGTACACGTCGTCGCCGATCCGGACGACCGCGATCGCGACGCCGTCGACGATGAACCTGCGGGCGGTCCCGTCGGCCAACTCGGCGAAGGCACAGACTGCGGTGGAGGTCATGCGGGCACCGCCTCGCGCGAGACAGCCGAGCCGAGGTCGAGCTTGTTGGACACGCGCTCGCGCAGTTCGTCGGCGAAACTCCCGGCGGGCAACTGCGAGATGACCTCCTCGAAGAACCCGAGGACGACGAGCCGTTCGGCGACCTCGGGACGCACGCCCCTGCTCTCGAGATAGAAACGCTGGTCCTCGTCGATCGGCCCGACCGTGGAGGCATGGCTGCACTTGACGTCGTTGGTCTCGATGTCGAGGTTCGGCACGCTCTCGGCCCAGGCTCCCTCGGACAGGGTGAGGTTGCGGTTCGTCTGGAATGCGGCGGTCCCGTTGGCGTGCTTGCGGATCTTGATCAGTCCCGTGTACACGCTCGCCGCCTCGTCCTGGACCGCCCCCTTGAAGAGGAGATCGCTGCTCGTGTTGGGCGCGTCGTGGTCCTGGATCGTTCGGAAGTCGTGCATCTGGGTGCCGCCGGCGAAGTAGAGCGCCACCTGCTTGGTGCTGCCACCCTGGCCCGACAGGCGCGCCTCGGTGCGGGCTCGCACGTAGTCGCCGCCGAGGGTGACGGTGGCGAGCAGCGTGGAGGAGTCGCGCTCGCCGACCGACTGCTGGTTGCCGATCTGCCAGGTGTTGATCCCGACCTCGTTGACGGCGAGGTACCTCACCCGGGCCGCCTGCGCTGCTCGAACCTGGAGTACGGGCACCACGAGCGAACGGTCGTCGGCGCTGCCATCTCCGGCAACGAAACGCTCGACGACCGTCACTTCGCTGTCGGCTCCGGCGTCGATCACCAGCCGGGGAAAGACAGCGACGCCGTCGCCGCTGATGTGATGGGTGATCAGGATCGGATCGGCCAGCGCCCGACCGGCCGGAACCCGGATGACCACCGGCGACATGAACGCGCGGTTGAGTTCGGCGAACACGTCGGGCGTCTCATCGGCGAACAGCTCGGGCTCGGCATCGACGATCCAACCACTGGCCTCGTGTGGCGCCTCGATCTCGGTGACGCACGCCGCCGGTGCGAACCGATCGAGGTCGAGGCGATCGATCCGGCTGTACCGCCAGATCTCCTCGGTGGGCGTGGGCATCGGGGCGGCGGCGAACCGTTCGACGGCGGCCAGGCGCATGTCCTGCCAGCTCCCACCGAGTTCGCGTACCGCGTCAGGGGTGAACGCAGACACGTCCCCGAGTCTATCGGCGCGCCTTCACCAATTCTCCTACGCGCGTAGTGGTAATTCAGCTCTTCCGGCCGAAGAGACGCTTGATGAAGTTCGGCTTCGCGGCCTGGTCGGCCTCGACCTCGGCGCGGATCGTCGAGCCGGCCGCGTTCAGGATCTCCTCGGCCTCGTCGAGCAGCGCCGCGGCCGACCCGTCGTCGAGGCCGTCTGGTTCGGGCGGCGTCGGCGGGACGACGAGTGACCCGTGCGTCCAGGCGACATCGGCGAGCCGCCGCTCGTAGCCGGAGCAGTTCTCCGGACAGCGCCACGGCGCGTCGGGTGCGAGATCGAGATTGCACTTCCTGACGGTGTCGCCGTTCGGATACGAACGGCTCTCGAAGTTCTTGCACTCGATCCGCATGGGCATGGAGAGATTCTACGGGTCCCCGTCGCCGCCGAACCGTTGCGCTGCCCAGGTTTGCGGAGATCGGCGCAGGAGGGGGCGGCGACCCGATGCACATCCCGCCCTCGTTTCATTACAGTTTCATGACGACGGCCGATCTCCGCGGTCGACCCGTCGGCAACGAACACCCCACACCATCCGCCAACAAGGAGCGTTCCCGCCATGTCCGACACCACCGTCACCCCCGATTCCACCACCGAACCGGAATCCATCCCCAACGAACGCCGCGCCCTGCTGCGCAAACTCGCCCTCGGCGGAGCCGGCGCCGCCGCCGGCGCCGTTCTGCTCGGCAAGACCGTCGAGGCAGCTCCCGCCGCCGTGAACGGCGAACCGATCACAGCCGGTGAGACGAATCTCTCCACCGCACCCACCGGCCTGGTGATGGACCCCGCCGCAGCGGCCGGCGCCACCGGGCCGAGTTCCCTCAGCGTCAGCAACGCCGCAAGCGGCTTCTCGTCCGCTCCGTATCCCGCCAACGTCGGCGGTTACGGCAACGCCGAGGTCGTCCACGGCGTCCATGGCTCCACGACCGCGCCTGCCGGGTTCGGTGTCGTTGCCGCCAACCTCTCTCCCGCGGCAGCGGCGGGCACCGATCCGGTGCCGACCGCTCAGGCGGTCGCCTCGCCGAACGGCACGCACCTGCTCCTGCTCGCCGGCGGCGTGAGTGGGCCCGCCGCCGGCAAGCACGTCGCCGGTGAGGTGTACGTCGACAACGACGGCACCCTGTGGTTCACGGTTCCGGCGCCGACGACGGCGGACGCGGACGCCGTGCGCTTCGTCCGCCTCGCCGGCACGACGACGTCCGGCTCCTACAACGCGATCGAACCGCAGCGCGCCTACGACTCCCGCCAGCCGAACTACGCCGAGAACGGCATCATGGCACCGAACTCGAGCCGAGTGATCAGCGTCGCCGACGGCCACAGCGCCAATGGCACGGTCACGCTGGCCGACGCCGTCCCGGCGGGTGCCACCGCCGTGCAGATCAACGTGACGGCCGCCGACACGACGGGCCCGAACTTCCTCGCCGTCACCGCCGGCGGCGCGGCGTCGACCGAGACGTCATTGCTCAACTGGACTGCGGTCGGCGAACAGATCGCCAACTCGATCACCGTCCCCGTCGACGCCAGCCGTCAGATCAAGGTGTTCTGTGGCGACCAGGTCGGCAGCACCCACGTGATCATCGACGTCTTCGGCTACTACCTCTGACCCACCCACCCGGCTGCCTCGATCGATTCGAGGTGGCCGGGTGGCACCGGGGACACCGGGGACACCGGGTCAGCCGACCGACCCCTCCATCTGGAGTTCGATCAACCTCGACCACTCGACCGCGTACTCCATCGGGAGCGTCTTGGTGATCGGTTCGATGAAGCCGTTGACGATCATTCCCATCGCCTGCTCCTCGGAGAGCCCGCGGCTCATCAGGTAGAAGAGCTGTTCGTCGGCGATCTTCGAGACCGTGGCCTCGTGACCGATCTGGGCGTCGCGTTCGCCGACCTCCATGTAGGGCAACGTCTTCGACACCGAGTCCTCGTCGAGGATCAGTGCGTCACACTCGACATGACTCTTCGCCCCGGTCGCTCCCTCGTCGATGCGAACGAGGCCGCGGTAGGTGGTGATGCCGCCGTCCTTGCTGATCGACTTCGACACGATCTTCGACGACGTGTTCGGCGCCGCGTGGACCATCTTGGCGCCCGCGTCCTGGTGCTGGCCGGCGCCCGCGTAGGCCACCGACAGCACCTCGCCGGTCGCTCCCTCGCCGACGAGGTACACCGACGGGTACTTCATCGTGAGCTTCGAACCGATGTTGCCGTCGATCCACTCCATGTGGCCGTGCGCCTCGACCCGCGCCCGCTTGGTGACGAGGTTGTACACGTTGGGCGACCAGTTCTGGATCGTGGTGTAGGTGACGCGGGCGTGCGGCTTGACGACGATCTCGACCACGGCCGAGTGCAGCGAGTCGCTCGTGTACACCGGTGCGGAACACCCCTCGATGTAGTGCACCTTGGAGCCCTCGTCGGCGATGATCAGGGTGCGTTCGAACTGGCCGGCGTTCTCCGAGTTGATCCGGAAGTACGCCTGCAGCGGCATCGACACCTCGACGCCGGGCGGCACGTAGATGAACGAGCCACCCGACCACACTGCGGTGTTGAGTGCGGCGAACTTGTTGTCTCCCGGCGGGATGACCGTGCCGAAGTACTCCTTCACCAGGTGGGGGTACTCGCGCAGCGCGGTGTCCATGTCGCAGAACAGGATTCCCTGCTCCTCGAGATCCTCACGGTTCTTGTGGTACACGACCTCGGACTCGTACTGCGCGGTGACACCGGCGAGGTACTGGCGCTCGGCCTCGGGGATGCCGAGCTTCTCGTACGTGCGCATCATCTCTTCGGGGAGTTCGTCCCACTCGTCGACCTGTTCACCGGCAGGGCGCAGGTAGTAGTAGATGTCCTGGAAGTCGATGTCGGGCATGTTGACCGCGAACCATTCGGCCATCGGCTTCTTGTCGAACAGGCGCAGCGACCGCAGACGCATCTGCGACATCCAGTTGGGTTCGCCCTTCCACCAGGAGATCTGCTCGACGACGCCGGGGTTGATGCCCTTCTCGGGGGTGAAGGCGTACTCGACGCCCTCGTCGCTCCAACCGAGGTTGTACTTGCTGAGATCGAGATCGAAGCTGGTCATCGGGGTCCTCCGCGGGGTCGGTCGCTGGCGACCGGTCGAATTAGCACTACGGCCATAGTAACAATTCCCCGCCGGATTGCGACCCGGACGTCAGTGGTCCGGACGGTCAGGCGGCAGCGTCGTCGGCGAGGTCGACGAGATCGGGCATGTCGTCGACATCGTCCGACGCCGTGGTGACGTCGACCTCGATGAAGATGCACTCACCCGGACACAGCTCCGCGGCGTGGATCACGTCACCGATGTGACGATCGGCGACCCAGGCCAGGCTCCCCGAGCCGCCCGGGTCGTTCAACGCCTCGCCGTTCTCGGCGACGTAGGCGATCCCGTCCTCGAGTTGCACGAAGACGTCCGGACAGTGATCGACGCAGAGGCCATCGCCGGTGCAGAGGTCTTGGTCGATCCAGACACGCATGGTGCACGAACGGTACCGCTGTGTGTCTACATTGGCTCGACCGTGATCGAAGAAGCTGAACCCTCGAACGAGCCGACTGCGCAACCGTCCGTGTCATCACCGACGGCGCCGAAACGGCCACACACCTGGACGCGCCCGACCGGTGACGTCGACGACCCGTACGCCTGGATGCGCGACATCGACGACCCCGCACTCCTCGCCTATCTCGAGGCCGAGAACGCGGCGGCCGAGCGCTTCTTCTCGCCGCATGCGGACACGATCGAGACGATCTTCGACGAGATCCGATCGCGCGTCCAGGAGACCGACCTGTCGACCCCTGTCGAGTTCGGCCCCTGGTGGTACGTGACCGCAACCACCGAGGGCCAGAGCTATCCGGTCCATCATCGTGGACCGACCGCCGACGAGGCCACGACCCACGTCCTGCTCGACGAGAACGTCGAGGCGGACGGGCACGACTACTTCGACCTCGGCGCATTCGACGTGACGATGGATCACCGCTTCGTCGCCTGGTCGATGGACACCGCCGGCCACGAGCACTACACGCTTCGTGTCCGCGACCTGACCGACGGCACCGATCTCGACGACCAGCTCGACGACACCTCGAACGCCGGCGTCGCATGGTCGCGTGACGGTCAGTGGCTCTTCTATGTCACCCCCGATCCACAGGAGCGGCCGGCCACGGTGTGGCGACACCGCATCGGCACCCCACGCGTCGACGACGTCCGCGTCTACGACGAGACCGACGAACGCTTCTTCGTCACGCTGGGCTCGACCAGGTCCGAGGAGTGGATCGTGATCCACTCGGCGAGCCGCACCAGTGCGGACGTGCACCTGATCCCCACCGGCGACCCCACGGCGGCGCCGACCCTCGTGCTCCCCCGCCGCGACGAGATCGAATACGGCATCGACCACTGGGGCGACTCGTTCGTGATGCACACCAACGACGGAGCGGTCGACTTCCAGTTGCTGATCGCACCGGATGACGGCGCATGGAGCGACCCCGCCGCATGGTCCGAGCTGGTCGCCCACGTCCCCGGCCGGCGCATCCTGTCGGTCGAGGCATTCGCCGGACATCTCGTGATCCACGAGTGGGCCGACGCCCAGCCACGACTGCGGATCCTCTTCCGGGACCGGACCGAGCGAATCGTCGACCTCGGCAGCGACCCCCACGACGTCGAACCGGTCGCCAATCCACAGTGGGACACCGACACCCTGCGCTTCACGATGCAGTCACTGGTCGTCCCGACGACCCTGTACGACGAGCACGTCGTCACCGGCGAACGAACACTCCTGCGGCGGATCCCCACCCCGAACGTCGACCTCGACGCATATCGGAGCGAACGGGTGTGGGCCACGGCGAGCGACGGCGCTCGCGTCCCGATCGACATCGTGCATCGCGTCGACACCCCGCTCGACGGCACGGCTCCCGGCGTGCTCTACGGCTACGGCGCCTACGAAGCGGCGCTGCCGACGTGGTTCTCCGTCGCCCGCCTGTCGCTGCTCGACCGCGGGTTCGTCTGGGCGCTCGCCCATCCACGAGGGGGCGGCGAGCTCGGGCGGCAGTGGTATCTCGACGGCAAGCTGCTCGCGAAGCCGAACACGTTCGGCGACACGATCTCCTGCGGCGAGCACCTCGTCTCCCGATCGATCGTCGATGCGAGCCGGCTGGCGATCCGGGGCGGGTCGGCCGGCGGACTGCTGGTCGGGGCGTGCATGACCAAGCGCCCCGACCTGTTCTGCAGCGTGGTTGCCGAGGTGCCCTTCGTCGACGTGGTGTCGACCATGAGCGATCCGACGCTGCCGCTCACGGTCACCGAGTGGGAGGAATGGGGCGACCCGCGCGACGAGCCGTACGCGAGCTGCATCCTCAGCTACTCGCCGTACGACAACACCGTCGAGGCCGACTACCCGGCGGTGTATGCCACCGCCGGGCTGAACGACCCGCGGGTGAGCGTGCACGAGCCCGCGAAGTGGGTCGCCCGCCTCCGCGACGTCTCCACCGGGTCGGCACCGATCGTGCTGCGCACCGAACTCGGCGCAGGTCACGGTGGGCCGACCGGGCGCTACGAGGCCTGGCGCGACGAGGCTCGCACCCTCGCGTTCATCCTCGCCACCACCTGACACGCGCTCGGCCCTACGCAACGATCGCAACGACGGCGATCGCCATCAGGGCGACGTTGCGGGCGACGTGCGACCAGCCCAACGGTGTGGCCGACCAGGCGCCGAAGCAGGCGCACGGTGGATGCTGCCCCTGGGCGAGCCGCCGGACGATCAGCGCGGTGAACGCCGCGAGCACGAACAGCGCAACGACCGCAGCGGTGACCCGGGCGACCTGCACCACGAGGACGGCACCGAGCACGATCTCGAACCACGGCAGCACCGGGATCACCGCGACGGGGGCGCCCATCCCTCGCGCCTGGTCGGGCCAGGCGTCGCCGGCGGCGACCTTCGAACCGCCCGCGACGAGGAACGACAGTCCGAGTGCGACCGAAGCGAGGACAGCCAGCGTCGACAATGCGTCAGACGTCGACGGTGGTGCGCTCACGAGCACCGAACGCCTCGACCCCGAGCTTCGCCGCACACTCGATGGCAGCGCCGAGAATGCCGTCGAGTTCGTCGTCGTCGTGTGCAGGATCGTGATGGAACAGCGCCAACCTGGAGACGCCGGCCTGGGCAGCCAACCACACCGCGTACTCGGGCGTGCAGTGCCCCCAGTCGCGCTTTCCTGCGAACTCGTCGGGCGTGTACTGGGCGTCGTGGATCAGCAGGTCGGCGCCATCGCAGAGCTCGAGCACCCCCGGCCACGCCGAGTGGGATCCGTCGACCGGCATCTGGTGGTCGCTGATGTACACCACCGACCGGCCGTTCCACTCGACCCGGTACCCCACGGTGTGGCCGACGTGGGGGATCAGGCGCGACATCACCTTCGCATCGCCCACCACGAACTCGTCGTCGCCGATCTCGTGGAGATCGACCATGCCCGGGAACATCGAGAAGTGGATCGGGAACAGCGGCGGTTTGATCGTGTCGGCGAACACCTCTTCCACCGTGATGTCGCCGGGCTGGTTGGGCGCATAGAGCGTGACGTTCGCTCCGGGTCGGAGGAACGGCTTGAAGAACGGCAACCCCTGGATGTGGTCCCAGTGCAGGTGGCTCAGGAGGCAGGTGCCACGGAACGGCTGGTCGTCGGGCAACGACTGCCCGAAGTAGCGCAGGCCCGTACCGAGATCGAAGAGCACGGGGTCCTGGCCGGGAATCGCCAGCGACACGCACGAGGTGTTGCCTCCGTATCGGGCGATCTCGTCACCATGGCACGGCGTCGAGCCACGGACGCCGTGAAACGTCACGGCCATGCCACCCATCGTGACATCTGAGTGCGATGTACCCCCGATGAACGCACCATAGATCCTTCGCGGCGCGCAGCTGCAACCCCGGGGGAAGTGAATTGTGTCGCAGCGGCCATCGACAGATGCGGCTACCCCGCTCCACCGCTCGGATCCCGACGAACTCACCGGGCGACCCGGGTTGCTACCGTCACCACATGGCCCACACCAACGACCGAAACGTGCTTCCCGACGGGATCGTCGTGGTCGTCAAGGAGGAGTGCGCCACGTGTCACTCGGTCGTCTCCGTGCTCGGACAACTCGACGCGGCGACGGCGCTGACGGTGTACACACAGGACGACCCGGGGTTCCCCGGCGATCCGGCGGCGATCCACGACCACGACCTCGCCGTCAGCTGGCATCACGACATCGAGACGGTGCCGACGGTGCTCCGCGTCGTCGACGGCGTCGAGACGGAACGCACGGTGGGCTGGCACCGCGACGAGTGGGAACGCGTGACCGGGGTGACGGGGCTCGGGCCTGACCTGCCGGCGATGCGACCGGGATGTGGTTCCATGAGCGTCGACCCCGACCTCGTCGACACGCTCGCTGTGCGATTCGGGGCAACCGTGCTCGCGTCGCGGCGCATCGACGTCGCCGGCGCCGAGGACGAGATGGAGATGATGTTCACACGGGGATGGACCGACGGCCTTCCCGTCGTTCCCCCGACCGAGGAACGGGTGATGCGCATGCTGACGGGCACGGCGCGACATCCGTCCGATGTCGTCGCAACCGTGCCACCGGACCTGGCCGACGTCAGCGTCGAGAAGGTGGCGATCGCGGCGGTGATGGCGGGCTGCCTCCCCGAGTACCTCCCATGGGTGCTCACGGCAGTCGAGGCGGTCTGCAACGACGAGTTCAACATGCACGGCCTCCTCGCCACGACGATGCCGGTCGGCCCGGTGATCGTGTGCAGCGGTCCGGGCACCAGAGCGATCGGGATGAACTCGGGTGGGAACGCACTCGGCCAGGGCAACCGGGCGAACTCGACGATCGGGCGGGCGCTGCAACTGGTGATCCGCAACGTCGGCGGTGGGCGACCCGGGGAGGTCGATCGCGCCACCCACGGGAGTCCCGGCAAGATCGGCTTCTGCTTCGCCGAGAACGACACCGAGTCGCCGTACGGGACCCTGGCGGGCGAGCACGGGATCGAAGCGGGCGTCGATGCGTTGACCGTCTTCGCCGGGGAGGGGACGCGCTGCGTCGTCGACCAGCTGTCGCGCGAGCCCGACTCGTTGGCCAGGTCACTCGCAGCGAGCCTGCAGTCGATGCACCACCCGAAGCTGATCATGGGGTTCGACGCGATCCTCGTGATGGGCCCCGAACACGCCCGGGTGTTCGCCGACGCCGGCTGGACCCGCGAGCAGATCGTGGCGGGGATCTCGGCCCACCTGAACCGACCGGGCGCAGACCTCGTACGCGGCGCAGGCGGCATCGCCGAGGGTCTGCCCGATGCATTCGCCGACGCTCCGTCGCTGCCGAAGTTCCGTCCGGGCGGGTTGATGCTGACCTACGCCGGTGGCGGCGCCGGGCTCTTCTCGGAGATCATCGGTGGCTGGGCCAACGGCGACGTCGGGTCGAAGCCCGTCACCCGAGCGGTGACATACTGAGCGCCATGGCCACCACGATCCTCGACCCGACGAGCGAGCGCAACGTCGCCGAACGTCAGCGCATCGCCCGACCGGCATCGCTGGAGGGCCTGACGGTCGGCCTGCTCGACATCTCCAAACCACGGGGCGACGTGTTCCTCGACCGCATCGAGCAGCGACTCGTCGAGGTCGGCGCCGACGTCAAGCGATACCGCAAACCCACGTTCACCAAGCCGGCGCCCGTCGACCTGCGCCACCGGATCTCGGTCGAGTGCCAGGTCGTGATCGAGGCGCTCGCCGATTGAGGCAGTTGCACGTCGTGCAGTGTGCACGACATCAGCGATCTGGAGATCCGTGGCGTGCCGGGCATGTTCATCGCGTCCGAGCAGTTCGTCGACGCGGCGATCGCCCAGTCGAACTCGTTGGGCTTTCCATCGGTCGCCCGCGTGTTCACGCCCCACCCGATCCAGGACCGCACCGACGACGAGATGATCGCCTACGCCGACGCCGCCTTCGACGACATCGTCGCAAGCATCACGTCTGGGGGCAGACCCCAGGCGTGACACCCGCCGCCCCACCCATTTCGGGGTCGTTCGTCAGCCGAGGGCGGCGATCGCCGCTGCGGTGGCGAGCACGCGGCGGGCGTTGTCGACGTGGAGGTTCTCGATCATCCGGCCGTCGACGGTGACGACGCCGCGGCCGTCGGCGACCGCCTCGTCGAATGCGGCGATCACCCGTTCGGCGTAGTCGATCTCGTCGGCGGACGGCGCCCACATGTCGTTCGCGGGTTCGACCTGCGTCGGATGGATCAGCGTCTTGCCGTCGAAGCCCATCTCCATTCCCTGGCGGCACTCGGCGGCGAAGCCCTCCGGGTTCTTCACGTCGTTGTACACCCCGTCGAGGATCACCTTGCCCGCCTCCCGCGCCGCGAGCAGCGCGGTCGCCAGGTGCGGCACCAGCGGGTGCCGGCTCGGGACGAGCGGCGACCGCAGCTCCTTGGCGAGGTCGTTCGTGCCCATCACGAGCACTGCCACGCGGGGGTGGGCGGCGATCGCGCGAACGTCGAACACCGCCGTCGGCGTCTCGATCATCGGCCAGATCATCACGTCGCTCGCGCCGGCGCCGTCGAGCAGCGCAGCGACCCGATCGACGTACTCGACCGAGTCGACCTTCGGGATCACGACTGCAGACGGATGCGCCGCAGCCGCAGCGGTCACGTCGTCGCTCCCCCATTGGGTGTCGAGGCCGTTGCAGCGGATCGTGAGCTCGCGGTGCCCGTAGAGACCCGACTGCACCGCGGTCACCGCCTTCGCACGGGCATCGGGCTTGGCGTCGGGGGCAACCGCATCCTCGAGGTCGAAGATGATCGCATCGGCCGGAATCGTCTGTGCCTTCTCCAGCGCACGCTCGTTCGCTGCCGGCATGTAGAGCACCGACCGTCGCGGCCGGAGTTCGTCGGTCATCGTCATCTCCTCAGAAGCCGTACAGGGCGGCGAGTTCGGGGTCGCGCTCAGCGAGCGCATGGGCGAGTTCCACGACGACGCGGCACTGCTTGACCGAGGCATCGTCCTCCATCTTCCCGTCGAGCATGATCGCGCCCGTGCCGTCGCCCATGGCGTCGATCACCCGCTGGGCGTGCGCGACGTCGGCCGGGTCCGGGCTGAAGACCTTCTTGGCGATGCCGATCTGCACCGGATGCAGGCTCCAGGCGCCGACGCAGCCGAGCAGGTAGGCATTGCGGAACTGGTCCTCGCAGGCGACGGTGTCCTTGATGTCACCGAAGGGCCCGTAGAAGGGCAGGATCCCGTTGGTGACGCAGGCGTCGACCATGCGGGCGATCGTGTAGTGCCAGAGATCCTGCTGATACGTGGTGCGATCGGCTTCGATGTCGGTGTTCCCCTCGGCATCGGCCTCCGGGTCGGCGCGCACGAGGTAGCCCGGATGGCCCCCGCCGACGCGCGTGGTCTTCATCCGGCGGTTGGCAGCGAGGTCGGCGGGGCCGAGCGACAGACCCTGCATCCGCGGCGACGCCGCGCAGATCTCCTCGACGTTCGCGACACCGCGAGCGGTCTCGAGGATCGCGTGGACGAGCAACGGCTCGGTCAGCCCGGCCTTCGCCTCGAGTTGGGCGAGCAGCCGGTCGACGTAGTGGATGTCCTCGGGGCCCTCGACCTTCGGGATCATGATCACGTCGAGCGCCTCGCCGGCTTCGAGCACCGCGGCGGTCAGGTCGTCGAGGCCCCAGGGAGAATCGAGGCTGTTGACGCGGGTCCAGAACTGGGTCTCGCCGAAGTCGACCGTCTGCGCCACCTCGATCAGCCCGGCCCGGGCGGCCTCCTTCTGATCGGCGGGGACACCGTCTTCGAGGTTCGCGAGCAGGATGTCGACCGTCGGCGCGATGTCGGGCACCTTCGAGCGCATCTTCTCGTTGGCGGCCGGGAAGAAGTGGATCATCCGGCTCGGCGGGAACGGGATCTCGCGGACGGGCTCAGGGGCCCCGACGGCGAGCGGACGGAAGAAGTCTCTGGCTGGACGCACGCCACAACCGTACGCAATCAGCGAGCCCATCGACCAACCTCCGCACGACGACCACGTCCCGCTGTGCGAACGTTGTGCCGTGCTTCGCGAACGATCGATCGATCCGGCCGACCTGTACCGCCTCGAGCGCAGGGCTTTCGTGGCCCTCCTGCGCACGCTGTCGCCCGAGGAACTCACCCGGACCGTGCCGGCCACCCCGCTCTGGAGCGTCCGTGACGTCCTCGCGCACGTGGTCGGGATCACCGCAGACCTCAACGCGCAGCGCTTCGGCGACGGGGATGCCGACGAGTGGACCGCCACCCAGGTGCTCAGCCGTCGAGGGGCGTCGATCGACCAGCTCGCCGACGAATGGGAACGCGAAGGTCCGACCTTCGAGTCCGGCCTGCGCATCTTCGGGTACGACTTCGGGGCCCACTACCTGGGCGACCTGCTGCAACACGTGCTCGACGTCCATGCGGCGATCGGGCGCCGTCCCGTCCTCGGCGACAACCTCGTCGTGGCCTCGGACTTCTATCTCCGGTGCTTCGACGAGGCCCTGAACGAGCGCTCCGTCGGAGTCGTGATCGTCGATGTCGGCGACGAGCAGATCGTGCTCGGATCGGGGTCGCCGACCGTCACGCTGCGAGCGTCACGGCTCGAGCTCTTCCGAGCGCTCGGCGGGCGACGCACGCACGCCGAGATCGCGGCGCTCGAGTGGTCGGGCAACGACGCCGAGGCGGTCGATCTCGTCAACTGCTACACCGAGCCCGATCACCCACTCGGTGAGCGCTCGACGCTCGACCCCGACCGTCCGGTCAGGTGAGCGAGCGTTCGAGCGAGTCGCCAGGCCCCAACTGCACTCGTTCTCCCATCACCTCGACGGCGATCGACTGCTGCTCGCCGCTGTCGGGCGCCAACCGCAGACGTACCGATTCGTGGCTGATCTCCAGTTCGAGGAACTGCCGGCGGAAGTTGAGCGTGAAGCTCAGCGAGTAGACCTCGTCGGGGAGACACGGGTTGATGTGCAGCGTGTTGTGACGGGTCTCGATGCCGCCGTAGCACCGTTGGATCAGGTCGACCGTGCCCGCCATCGCGCCGAGGTGGATGCCCTCGCGTGTCGTGCCGCCCTGCACGTCGTTGATGTCGGACTCGAGCGCGTGCCGGAACAACGACCACGACTTCGCCCGGTCGAGCTTGCTGTGGAGCCAGGCGTGAACCATCACGGAGAGCGTCGAGCCGTGCGACGTCCGCTGCTCGTAGTAGTCGACCGTCCTCTGGATCATCTCCGGGTCGAACTCGTAGCCGAGGCGGTCCCACAGCTCGGAGAGTTCCTCGATCGACAGCATCTGCAACAACATCACCGTGTCGGCCTGCTTGGCCAACTTGTAACGGTTGGGCGTGTCGCCCTCGGCCTCCAGGATCCGATCGAGCCGCCCGATGTCGCCGTACTTGGCGCGATAGGCGTCCCAGTCCAGTTCCTCGAGGTCCTCGTAGCCCTCGAACTGGCTGAGGATCCCGTCGCTGTGGAAGCACAGGCGCATCTTGCGGCTGACGTCACCCCACCGGTCGATCTCGTCGTTGTCGATGTGCAGCTTTTCCAGGAGTTCGGCGCGCCGGGAGCCCGGCAGGGCGGCGAGGACGTCGAGCGCACGACACAGGCACCACACCGCCATCACGTTCGTGTAGGCGTTGTTGTCGAGTCCGGGGAGATCGCGGTCGGGATAGCCCTCGTGGAACTCGTCGGGTCCCATGACCCCTTTGATCTCGTAGCGGTCGAGGGAGTGGTTGTAGGTGGCGGTGCTGGCCCAGAACCGGGCGATCTCGAGCACCATCTCCGCTCCCCAGAACCGCATGAACTCGCGATCCCCGGTCGCCTGCCAGTACTGCCAGATGTTGAACACGATCGCGGCGTTGACGTGGCGCTGCAGGTGCGACGCGTCGGGCAGCCACCGTCCCGACTCCGGGTTGAGGTGCACCACCTGGGTCTCCTCGCGCCCGTCGCTCCCGCTCTGCCACGGGTACATCGCGCCGGCGAAGCCCTCCGCCCGGGCGGCCTGGCGGGCGGCACCCAGACGCCGGGCGCGGTACAGCAGCAACGACCTCGTCAACTCGGGCACCCGCAACGTCAGGAACGGGAAGATGTACATCTCGTCCCAGAAGATGTGGCCGCGGTACGCCTCGCCGTGCAGCCCGCGCGCAGGGACGCCGACGTCGATGTCCGCGGTGTTCTTCGACACGGTGCCGAGGAGGTGGAAGATGTGCAGGTTGAGGATCCGGGCCGTGTGGCCGAACTCGCCGGTGAGCCTGATCCGGCTGCGTTTCCACGCGTGCTTCCAGGCAGTGAGGTGGGGAGCGAGCAGGCCCTCGAAGTCACCGGCCGCGGCCGCCCGGTGCGCCGCCGCCTCCCGGGGTGAGTAGATGCCGTTGTCGCGGGAGCTGAAGATCGTCACGATCTTCTCGACACGAACCTCGTCGCCCGGCTCGACGGCGAGCCCGAGCGTCTGCGCCGCCCAACGCTCGGTCGTCTCGGTGGTGCGCTGCGACCCGGCCGCTTCGCCGTTGCGCCACACACGGGTCCTCGCTCCCTCCGCGATGGCGATGTCGGAGTCGCTCGTCCGCACCTCGAGCAGCACGGTGTCGTCGGTGACCGCTTCGGAGCGGACGTGCGTCAGGTGGTCGGTGTCCAGGGTGTCGTACCGCGCGACGTTGCGGTTCTCGACCGTTCCGTCGAGTGCCGAGAGGATCTCGATCGGCGCCGCGAAGTCCTCGGCGACGATCGTGGTCTCCAACGCCAGCACGTGGGCGTCGGCCAGGCTGACGAATCGCCGCTCGGTGATCGACAGTGTGCGTCCCAGGTCGTCGCGCAGTCGAGTGCGTCGCGTGAGCGTGGCGCGTCGCAGATCCGTCTCGAGATGGTGGTCGAGGACCTCGGTGGTGTCGGGCGTGATCCAGTCCCCGCCGTCGATGCGGAGGCGGAGCACGAGCCAGTTGGGCACGTTGACGATGCTCTCGTTCACCACGTCACGGCCGGCCACCTCGGTCGTGAGCCGGTTGAACACACCGGCCAGATAGGTACCGGGGTAGTGGGCACCGTCGGCGTCCGTCTCGGCGAGCGCGCCCCGCGTCGCCACGTAACCGTTGCCGAGCGTGCACAGCGCTTCGCGCTGACCCTCCTCGGACGCCTCGTACCCCTCGTATGACCAGAGCCATTCGTTCACGATGCTGTGAGCCTCCTCGTCAGTGCCTCGAGCAGCCGCCGGGTCGCGTCGGGATCGTCGACACGCAGGTGCGCTGCGGTGTATCGCTCCTCACTGCCGACGACGATGCCGACACCGCTGCGGCGGACCTCGGCGAAGCCGTCCTCGTCGGTGACGTCGTCGCCGATGAACATCGGCAACGTCGTCAAGGGGTCGAGTCCGGCGGCATCGATCAGCCAGCGGACGGCCCGGCCCTTGTGCCACTCGATGTCTGGACGCAACTCGAAGATCTTCTTGCCGCCCGTCATGCGCAACTCGTCGTGCGCAGCGGCGACCTCGGCGACGATCGCCTCGAGATCGGCGATGCGGTCGTCGGGGGTGGCGCGGTAGTGGACGGCGATGGCGAACCGCTTGCGTTCGGCCCACGCCCCCTCGACAGCGCCCAGTCGCTCGTCGAGCTCGCGCTCCGCCTCGGCGAGCGCCGGGAGCGCGTCCGCTCCCTCCGGGAACTCCTCGCGGGTGCCGTCGGGTCGGCGGACGTCGAAGCCGTGGCTGCCCGCGAACCACGGGCGCTCGGTCGGCACCATCGCCATGACGTCGTCGAGATCGCGTCCGCTGACGATGCCGACCACCGTCAGCTCGGCGAGGGCTTCCAGCGCTGCGAGTGTCGCCGGGGGGATCGTGGCGTCCTCGGGGCGGTCGACGATCGGGGTGAGCGCGCCGTCGTAGTCGCAGAACACCGCAACGGTCTTCCCGGCGATCTGGCGGGTGAGGTCGTAGTCGTCGAGCGCATCGGACAGATCGGGCAACCAGGCGCGGGCGGGCACGACGGGACGCACCCCGGCGCCGCCGTCCTGAGCGACCACTTCGAGATCGGACAGGTCGGGTACGACGAGGTCGGCGTACTCGGCGAGCGGATCCGGGTTGCGGGTACGGTCGAGGCCGATCACGAGCCCGAAGGCGCCCGTCCGACCGGCGCGGACCCCGGAGATCGCGTCCTCGACGATGGCGGCGGCTCCGGGCTCGACACCGAGACGGCGGGCGGCCTCGAGGAACACGTCGGGCGCCGGCTTGCCCGGGAAGCCGAGCTCGGCGGCGTCGTTGCCGTCGACGCGGACCTCGAACAGGTCGACCATGTCGGCGGCGCGCAGCACGAGTTCACAGTTCTTGCTGGCCGAGATCACGGCGGTGCGGATGCCGTGCGCGTGGAGGGCCTCGATGAACCGCCGTGTCGTCGCGTACGGCCGCACACCGTCACGGTCGATCGCCGCGGCGAAGCTGGCGTTCTTCTTGTTGCCGACCGCGCAGACCGTGTCGTCGCCCGGGGCGTCGTCGGGCTCGCCACGTGGGAGTTCGAAGCCCCGCGACCGGAGGAACGCGTCGACGCCGTCGTAGCGACCGATGCCGTCGACGTGCACTCGGTAGTCGGCATCCGTGAACGGCGCCGCCGCGTCGCCGACGGCGTGGGCGGCGAGGAACTCGTCGAACACGTCCTTCCAGGCAGCGAAGTGCACCGCTGCAGTCTGGGTGACGACACCGTCGGTGTCGAAGATGACCGCTTCCAGCTGCTGCACATCGTCCTCCGCTCTGCCGGGCCCCGCTGCACGGTGAGATGTCTCGCACCGAAGTGGCTTCCGGCGAACACGGTAGCCAAACGACGCCCCCCAGCGCCCGGACCCACGTCCCGATCCGCCGCGAAGGCGGTCGGCGGCGTCATCGCGGGAGCCGGGCCGAGTGGCCCTCGACCTCGACGAGTCCGTCGGCGACCAACGCGGCGAGGATCCGCTGGTCGAACTGGCCAACCGGCCGAGGCCCGCCGTGGAGTTCGCCGAGCACCCGGCCACGGGCCTGGCGGTCGCTCCCGGCGAACGGCGCCTGACGGCCGCTCACGCCGGCGGAGCCGATCGCTGGATCGGGAGCCGGACGGCCGGCCAGCGTCCAGGCACACGTCGATGCGAGCGGGCAGTGACCGCAGTCCGGCGTCGGTCGGCACACGCGTGCGCCGAGATCCATCAGCACCTGGTTCCACATCCATCCGTCACCAACGGGAACCAGGGCGTCCGCCTCCGCTTGCGCACGTTTCGGCGTCAGGCGGACGCCGCCGACGCGAGCAAGAACCCGAGCGATGTTGGTGTCGACGACCGCGACGTCGCGTTCGAATGCGAACGCGAGCACGGCCCGGGCCGTGTACGGCCCGATGCCCGGCAGGGCCAGCAGCATCTCGAGGTCGTCGGGGAGCCGGCCTGCGTGACGGTCGACGATCACGGCGGCGGTCGCGTGCAGGTTCCGGGCCCGGCGGGGATAGCCGAGCCCTTGCCACAGCCGCAGCAGGTCGCCGAGCGATGCCGATGCGCACGCCGCTGGCGTCGGGTACGCATCGAGGAACGCCTCCCACTTCGGTACGACCCGATCCGCCTGCGTCTGCTGGAGCATGACCTCCGCCACGAGGATCCTCCAGGGATCGCGTTCACGCCGCCACGGCAGGTCCCGGAGGTCGTGGGCACCCCACGCCAGCACCGCACCGGGCTCGATCACCGGCGACAGCACCGGGCCGGCGGCGTCGATCAGTCGGCCCAGACGTCGACGTCGTCGTACGGGCGCTTGCGGTCCGGTGCGGACTCGCGCTTCCAGATCAGCACCTTGCGCTTGAAGTAGCAGACTTCCTTGCCGTCCTGGTTGAAGCCCTTCGTCTCGACGGTGACGACACCTCGATCCGGCTTCGACGACGACTCCTTGACCTCGAGCACTCGGGTCTCGGCGTGGATCGTGTCGCCGTGGAACGTGGGGAACTTGTGCTGCAACGTCTCGACCTCGAGGTTGGCGATCGCCGCGCCGCTCACGTCCGGCACGCTCATCCCCAGCACGAGGCTGTAGACGAGGTTGCCGACCACCACGTTGCGGCCCTGCACCGATTCGGCGGCGAACCAGTCGTTGGTGTGCAACGGATGATGGTTCATCGTGATCATGCAGAACAGGTGGTCGTCGTACTCCGTGATCGTCTTGCCGGGCCAGTGGCGAAGGATGTCGCCCGGGGTGAAGTCCTCGAGATACCGACCGAAGGGGCGTTCGTGCACTGTCATGGACACGACGGTACCGCCCGGTCGCGGGAGCAGCGAAAGCCGCACCCGGGTGCTCCCGGCGCTCAGTGGTCGTCAGGTGCGGAGTCGTCGGGTGCGGAGTCGTCGGGTGGCGTGCGCGGCGGGGTGTCGGGATCGGCGTCGAGTGACGTGTCGGGCTCGGGCTTCAGCACGGCCTGCAACGCGGGGTCCTCGTCCTCGTCGACGGGCTGACGCCGACTACCGAAGCGCAGTGCGAAGTCGAGGCGGGATTCGCCCTTCTCCGACTCGGCCCGGGCCAGGTCGCGGAGCCGGACGAGTCGGTCCCGCTTCTCGATCTTCCACGGCCCGACACGCAGCGACGCGTACGCCAGTGCGCCGAGCGCGATCGGCATCAGGTACTGGGCGAGCCGGTACGTGCCGATCGCCGCGACCACCACGCGCCGCGGAATCCCGAAACCGACCAGGGTCGTGAGGTAGGTGGCGTCGACGACACCGAGGCCGCCGGGCAGGATCGGGATCGCGGCGAGCACGTTGGCCAGCCCGAACGCGACGAGCAGCGCGTCGAGGCTCAACGTCCCGCCGAAAGCCCGAACGAAGACCCAGAGCGATGCCGCGTCGAGCAGCCAGTTCGCGGTGGCCCAGAACACCACCTTGCGCAGCAACTGGCGGTCGCTGATCAGCTCCTCGAGCCGTTCGGCCATCTGATGGAGCGCCGTCGCGAACTTGTCCTCGTCGAGGCGGATCTTCCGGGCGATCCACCGCACGAACCGCTCGGCTCGGCCCGAGCCGTCCATGACCCCGATCACGAGGCCGGCCGCGATCCCGATGATGATGATGCCGGCCAGCGCAGCGAGGCTGTAGGCCTCGTTCACACCGCGGAACGGCACCGACATGATCAGCCCGGTCCAGAAGATGATGTTGAGAACGACCGCCGAGCCGATGCCGGCCATCGCCAGCGCGAATCCGGCGTCGGGACCGCGGATGCCCGACAGCGTCATCAGCCGGTACCCGAGCGCCGAACTCGCCGCGTTCCCGCCGGGCACGATGTTCGACAGCGCCTTGGTACTCAGCTGGATGCGGAACATCCGCGCCATCGAGAGCTGACGTCCCGCGGTGCCGAGCGTCGCCCGCGTCAGCAGCGAGTAGCAGAACAGGGCCAGCAGCTGCAGCACGAACCCTGCTGCCAGGAGGCCGGGGTTGACCTCCCGGGCGGTCTCGATCGCCTGGCGGAACCCGCTGAGCACCGGAGGCAGCAGGAACACGGCGACGACGATGAACAGCAGCGCCTTGATCGTGAAACGGATCGGCCGGATCCGGGGTTTCGTGGCGTTCGAGTCGCGCACGAGGGCGGGCAGCTCACCGGTTGGCAGCACCCCACGATCCATCTCGTGCGTGGTGTCGTGGACACCGTCGAGCGACCCGCGGGCAGCGTCCGATTCGCTCTCGACTCGATCGGTCACCGGTCCTTCCTACCAACTCATCCGTCAGAACCGTTGAACCATTTCGCGCACGCGCGCCCGGAGGCCGGCGCTCGCCTCCGACGGTGTCTTTCCGAGGTGGACCAGCACCAGCTCCCGATCGGGGACGACCACGATGTACTGACCCTCGTGGCCATGACACGCCAGACTGCCCGGAATCTCCGGCCACATCCACCAGTGCCGCCCGTACTCGCATCCGTTCTCCGGATCGAGCGCCGAGAAGCCGCGGGCATGCTCCGACCATCCCTCGGGCAGGATCCGCTGACCCGCCGCCGTGACACCGTCATGGCGATACAGTTCGCCGAACTTCGCGAAGTCCCTCGCCGTGGCGTAGACGTACGACGAGCCGACGAAATCGCCGGCCTCGTCGAACTTCGGGGTCGCCGATGACATCCCGACCGGCCCGAACAGCCGGTCGCCGAGGAATGCCCCCATGGCAGCACGGCGAGCGACCGGGTCGCCGCCGGGTCCACCGCTCAGGATGTCGCCGATGATGCGGGCGATGATGTTGGTCGTCCCGGACGAGTAGCTGTAGAACGTGCCGGGCTCGTGGTCGAGTGGAAGAGCGGCGGCGTAGGCGGCATGGCTCGGGCCGCTCTCGCCGAACAACATCTCCAAGCAGTGCGACACACCGTCGTCGACGTAGTCCTCGACGAACCGGAGCCCCGAGCGCATCTCGAGGAGCTGCAGCAGCGTGATCTCGGCCTTCTCGGTCCCTGCCCACTCCGGTACCGCCGCAGGCGCCTCGACGTCGATCAGCCCATCGGCGACCAGCAGCCCGACCGCGGCATGCGTGATCGACTTCGCCATGCTCCACGACGTGAGCGTCGACTCGGCCGTGATCTCGATCTCGGGCTGGAAGATGTTCTCCGGCTGCACGCCGTATCGCTCGGCAACGACGTCACCGCGCTGCTGCACCACCAGCGCCAGCGTGATCCCGTCCTGCCGGGCGAACAGATCGTCGATCAGGACGTCGGTGGGCGACTGCACCCGTCCGACGTTACTTGCCGCCCACGAGCCGATCGGCGAGCCCGATCAGACCGTCGACATCGTGGACATCGACGGACATCAACGGCAACTCGACGACGACGACGTCCTCGGCCAGATCGGCGAGGATGGCGATCTCGTCGCGCTCGGCGGTGGCCAGGTCGGTCAGCTCGTCGTGCCAGGCCACGTGATCGGCCAGTGGACCGTCGCCGATGTCGGCGAGCGCTGCACGATCCGCTGGTGTCAACGGTTCCGGCATCGGATGGATGAGGTTGACCACGACCCCGGCGAACGGGAAGTCACCGTCGCGCAGCGCACCGATCATGTGCTCGGCCTCACCGACCGCTTCGGCGCGAGGGCTCGACACCACCACGAACGTGGCTGCCGGCGAGCGCAGCAGCACCGACACCTCCTCGGCACGCGAACGCAGCCCGGGCTCGATGTTCGCCAGCGACCGGAAGAACTCGACGGTGTCCTCGACGATCTGCGGACCGGCCAGGCGGCGCACCGCCCACAGGAACATCGATGCTGCTGCATTGGTGACCTTGGCGAACGCCCGTTGGCCCGCCGTGAGGGTGCGGTAGACCGGATGGCCGAGGAAGCCGATCAGGCGGTCCGGCGCTTCCAACAGATCGATCGCATGGCGCGACGGCGGTGTGTCGACGATCACGAGGTCCCATTCCCCGCTCGTGTGGAGCTGGTGGAGGCGCTCGATCGCCATGTACTCCTGGGCACCGGACAGCGACCCCGAGATCGCCCGGTACACGGGGTTCTCCAGGATCGCGTCGGCCTGCTTCTGGCTCGACGTCTGTTCCCGCACGAGACGATCGAAGGTGGACGCCGCATCGAGCATGAGCGCCCACAGCTCGCCCTTGCCGACACCGGGCAGACCGGTGACCTGATGAGGTGCGTCAGCGGCGGCACCGGCGTCGAGCCCGAGCGCATCGGCGAGCCGGCGAGCCGGGTCGACCGTCACGACGACCACGCGGCGACCGGCGCGTGCCGCCGCGACCCCGAGTGCGGCAGCTGTCGTGGTCTTGCCGACACCGCCCGGACCGCAGGTGACCATCAAACCGGCGGTGCCGACTTCCTCGGCGAACGATTCGGCAACGGCATCCGATGTCGTCATGACGGCACCTCGATCAAGGGGGCAACCAGCGCGTCGGCCAGGATGCCGAGGTGGTGGAGGGTGAGACGCGGGGTCGGCAGACGCGGCAGGGTCACCATGGGGAGCGCCAACGCCGACCCGAGCCGTTCGATCTGCTGATGCTGCCGTTCGAGCCGTTCGTGGCCGAACCCCGACGACGACGCCAATGCCTCCTTGGCAGCTGCGGACAGCTTGACCTTCTGGGATCGCGCCGCCATCGCCGGCGACTTGGCGAGGCCGGGGCGTTCGGGCCAGCAACCGTTCACGACGACCGGCAACAGCGCGAGGCCGATGTCACCCCTGAGTTCGCTGGCGAGCTCGACCGCTTCCGTGACCGGTGTCTCCTCCGGAAGGGTGACGATCATCGCCTTGCACCGCTCGGGGTCGCGCAGCATCGCGTCGACCTCGACCGACTGATCCCTGACGGGTCCGGACTGGACGACATCGGACAGGCCCTGCGCCGAGCGCAGGAAGGGGGCGGCGTGGCCCGCCGGAGGCGCGTCGACGACGATCAGATCGGCAGCGCGGTCGCGTTCGAGTTCCTTCACCTTGCCGAGCACGAGCAGGTGCTCGAGGCCCGGGGTCGCGGCAGCGATCATCGGCAACGACGCGGCCGACGCCGCCCGGCGCAGCATGCCACCGACCCCTCGGAGTTCGAGGTAGTCGCCGAAGGCCTGGTCGGCAGGAATCGTCCGGCCACGCACCTGGCCGGCGCCCTTCAGGCGGCGCAGGATCCGGTCGTTCTGATCGAGTTCCCGGCCGCCGAGCAGCGGCCCCATCCCCGGTCGACCGTCGACGGCGACGAAGAGCACGTCGGCCCCCTCACGCGCGGCAGCGAGCGCGTACGCCGCAGCGACGGTCGACGATCCGACACCGCCTTTGCCGGCGACGATCGCGACCCGCGTGCTCTGGAGCCAGTGGTCGCCCGTATCAGCCATCGCCTTCACGGTACCGCCGAGGTCGGCCCGAGAACCGGCACGACGGGGTGACGAGTGGCATGGTGGCCGACCCTCACCGCCCGAAGCGGGGCCCGGCGACACCGACGTGACTCGCCACGGGCCGACCGACCGCGGCGCAGGCGACGCCGGCAGCGTGCACGAGCGCATCGACGTCGAGCCCGGTCGACACGCCCATCGCCTCGAGCCCGTGGGCGAGATCCTCGATCGGAACGTTGCCGCTCGCGTTCGGGACGAACGGGCATCCGCCCAGTCCACCCAGGCTCGCATCGAGCCGCACTGCACCGTGGTCGAGCGCGGCGATCGCGTTGGCGATCGCGAGCCCCCGGGTGTCGTGGAGGTGCACGCCGATCGGCACCTCGACAGCGGCTCCGACCGCATCGACGAGGTCGGCGACCTCGGTCGGCACCGCCACGCCGATCGTGTCCGCGAGGCCGACCGATGCCGCGCCCGCCTCGACGGCGCGGCGGGCGGCCTCGACGACGCGACCCTGGTCGACGCGGTGCTCGAACGGGCACCCGAACGCCGTTGCGAGCGTCATCTCGACGACGGCACCTCCGGCGACCGCCATCGCCGCGACGTCCTCGAACGCATCCATGGCCTCGTCCGCACCGGCGCCTGCGTTGTGGCGACTGTGCGTGTCGCTCACCGACACCACGTACTGCAGGTGCGTGAGACCGGCACCGAGCGCCCGCTGAGCTCCGCGGGTGTTGAGGACGAGACCCCAACGGGTGACGTCAGCCGGCCTCGCAGAGGTCTCGGTGCGCGAGCAGAGTGCCTCGGCGTCGGCGAGCGCCGGCACACGGTCGGGACGCACGAAGCTCGTGAGTTCCAGATCGCGGACGCCCGCCGCGACGAGCGCCTCGAAGATCGCCAACTTCGCATCGGTCGAGATCGGGCGCTCGTCCTGCAGGCCGTCGCGCAGGCTGACGTCGCGCAGCACGACCGAT
>CALOFW010000020.1:0-19275 GCA_942492715.1 Ilumatobacteraceae bacterium
TGACAGAGCGGAGCCGAAGTGGCGCGGATCCGTCGACCGGTGACCCCACCCATGATCACTGTGAGTATCAGCAGGCCCTTCCGAACCTGTTCGGTTGACGAGCGTCTCCAAAGGCGACAGACCGTCAACCGCACATCGAGTCTCGCGAATGTGAAGTCGTCCGTTGTCCGTCCCCGTTGCGGATGCCATCGGCGACGCAGCGCCATAGCTCTTCCACCGATCACGGTCGACTCGCACCATCGATGCGTTCGGTCAGGTTGACCGGCGGAGCGGAGGACCTCGGGCCCTTGGTCGGGTTGGTTGTGGATGCCGACAATGGAGTTGAGAAGGTGATCGACATGATCCGTCGTGTCCCTGCTTTGGTAGCGCTGGGCTTGTTCGTGAGCGTTGCGGTGGCCTGCGAATCGTCCTCATCCGAATCAACAACCACAACAGTCGCTTCGGAGTCCGAAGTCGTCGAGGCAGCCCCTTTCCATGCTGTACCCATGGACCCGGTGGTGGTTTCCGGCACGGTGGCATGCTCCTTCTCGGACGAGGGGGTTGACCCGGAGGGCGGAACCGGGTTCCTCGTCACGTGCGAACTCGACATGTCTGACCCGAGGGTCAGCGGTACCGAGACACACGATCGTTTGCGCTTCTTCAACGGTGGAGCGATCGGCGACGTGTGGGTGGCGGAAGAGGCCGTCATCACCAATTCCGAGGGCACCTGGAGTGGCTCCGTGCAGGCAGCGGACGACGGCGTACCGTCCGGCGAAGCCCACTATGTCGGCGAGGGCTCCTACGAGGGCCTGGAGTTCCACTACTACTTCGGCGGCTCGGACAGCGCGGACAAATCGATCGTGCGGGGATGGATCTCGAGCGGCGGGTGAGCCGACCCCTCCGCACGCCAGGCAGGCCTCACCTGCAGCGGACCGGATGTGTATCCTCCCTGGAGAGGCCAACCCGGGTGGGCACCGGTCAGGCCAGCTACAGACGCCACGAGGGGGATACGTGAACTCGACGATTCGATCGGCGTTCGGTCTGCTGGCCGTGCTCACTCTGATCACCAGCGCCTGCGGAAGCGATGACGACTCATCCACCGTCGAGGAACCGGCCGGTAGCGTCGCGGAAGCAACCACCGCGTCCAGCGATGACGATTTCGATCTGTCCGCCTACGGCACCGACCGTCCCGAGAGCGTTGTTGGCGGAGTGGTGTTCGATGCGATGACCTTCCTGACGTACCCGGAAGAGATGGCGGTGTGCACCTCGGAGACGATGCTGTCGTCGTCGACCGAAGAGGAACTGCTTGCGGACGGCATCGAAGCCATCGAGGAGGCCGCAGTCGAGGCCGCGCTCGAGTGCGGCGCTGACGAAGAGGTTATGGACAGTCTCCGCTTGACGCTGCAGCGTTCGGAGCTGAACAGCGACGAGAGCTGAGCTTCACAGCGGCGCGAGGCGAGGATTCGACGGGAGTGATGGCGTGACCTTCGAGCAGGTCGACACCGATCGGCCACATCGGGTTCTCGACCGATGGCGAGTTGCTCGTGCTCCCCGTCAACTTCAGGTGGTACGAGCACAGTGTCGTGTTCCGGACCCTCGAGGGCCACAAGCTCGCCGCTGCCGCCGAGCAGCAACACGTCTGCTTCGAAGTCGACCACTGGAATGCCGACACGCGAACAGGCTGGAGCGTGGTGGTGCAAGGTGTGGCTCACGAAGTCACGCACTGGGCCGAAGAGGCCCGGCTCGACGATGACCAGCGGCGAGATGACGACCAGCAGGGACAGCTCGATCAACCCATGCAGATAGAACGAGGTCACTGAGACGAGCGCGATGCCCATGCGTGTGTTGGACGAGGATCGACTATCCGGTCGACGGCCGCTGGGTCGCGGGGATTCAGGAGTATCGAGCCGATTGACGATCGGCCCTACTGCCATTCGATCGCCGGTGCGACTGTGTAGCCAGAGGAAGAGATATGCGCAGGCTTGCTGCACTGGTTCTTGCCGCGGTGCTCGCCGCGGCTGCTTGCTCGACCAATGACGGCGCAAGCTCCGACGGCGACGGTGACGTCGCAGCCGACGCTGTCGCCGTCGCCCACGAAGATCCCGACGCACTGCTCTGCATGCGCTGGACGGAGTACGAGGCGCTGCTCGAGTCCGACGCCGAGCCCACCGACGAGTTGATCGACGAGATCCTCCGCCGCGAGCGCGAGATCGACGAGCTGCTGCCCGACGAGCTGGAACCGGCGTGGAACGACGTCACTGCCTGGACCGCGGCGTTCGTCGAGTACTTCGCTGCCGCCGGGTACCAGGAGATCGACGATGAGGCGATCACGAACGTCTTCGGGAGCGAACAGTCGGCCGAGGACGCCGCGGCCGCCATGGAGGCCGGTTTCTCGACGATGCGCGAGTGGAGCGCCCGCAATTGCACGACGGGCGAAGGTGACGCTGGAGCGTTCTGTGCGGGGTGGCCCGACATCTCTGCCGTGCTGGATCGGCTCGACGAGGAGACGCCGACCGAGCAGCTGATCGATGAGCTGTTCGCCGCGTTCACCGAGACCGCCGCCGACGTCCCGCTCGAGATTCGCGACGAATGGAACGCGCTGCTCGCGCATGCGGCTCCGTTCCGGGACGTGTTGGTCACGGTCGAGTACGACCTCGGACGGGTGTCCGACGAGTTGCTCGCCGAGGCGTTCGGCAGCGTCGAGGACGCCGCGGCTCTGGAGGCGGCGGCGGATCGCGGCCGTGCCGGCATCGACACGTGGACACTCGACGGCTGCGGCGACTTCTGCAGCCGGTGGGGCGAGACTCGCGAGGCGATCGAGGCGCTCGGATACGACCTCGGCTGGGTCGCCGACATGGGCGAGGAGGGGCCCGCCCGGCTGAGCAGGATGCAGGCCCGCCTCGCGGTCGCCACCCAACAAGTTCCCGACGAGCTCCGGGCGGAATGGGACCGGATGCTCGTCGTGTCCGACGACTGGCTGCGCTGGTGGGAGTCGCTCGACTTCGATGGAACGCGCGCGTTCGGCCCCGAGGGACGGGCTGCGGCCGCCGCGGTCGCACGCGGCGTCCCGTACCTCCCAGAGTTGCTCATGGAGATGGAGGGTCACGCGAACATCGAGGACGCGTCCGCCGATCTGGGCTTCCGTTCCGACGACGAACTCGCCGGCACCTGGACAGGTGCCGCAGGACACGTGGCGTGGACGACGATCGAGCGGATCGACGGGTGGGTCGAGCAGAACTGCGACCGCGCAGGTGGCCAGCCGGGGAGGGTAAAGGTCGTCTGGCCGGAGATCGACGGTGCTGCCGGGAGCATGATCGTGCTGGCAGTCATGCCGGCCGGCGCCACCGTCGACGACCTCGGCGACGTCGACGCCCGCGAGGCCGGCTTCTGCCAGGGCGTCGCCAGTGACCCCTGGGGGTACGAAGTCGACGGTGACGGTCGGCGGCACCAGTGGGAGTCCGATTGGCTCCTGTCCGGGGCACCCGAGGGCTGGGATCGAACCACTCTGTGCGACTTCGACTGGGAGGCCGGCCCGACCCTGCTGGATTCCGGGCCGTACACCCTGCTCGTCGTCATGGTCCCGGGCGGAGTGAGCGACCGAACGCTGCCGGCGCCGACGGCGTGCACCGCGCTCGACATCGTCGTCGACGGCGACACGACCGTTCCCCTCCCGCCCCTGCCCGCGTGCGCCGCCGAACTGCCCGACCTCGTCGTCGAGCCCGAACCGTGGCAGATCCCCGACAGGGTCGACCCGGCGACGCCGGGGGCAGGCACCCTGCGAGTGACGCTCCCGAGCCTGATCCTGCCCGAGGAGATCCAGGGCCAGCACGGGGGCGAGGTCTCCATCGTCGTCCTGCAGGCGGGCACGACCCTCAACGAGATCGGCCGCGAGCAGGTGTGGCCGAACGGTGGATTCCGGACCTGGCTCGAGCCGTCCAGCCGTCCGGGAATCGAGGGGGTCGGAGCCATCGACCTGCCGGTCATGGAGGTGCCGCCGACCGGGGTGTTCGGCTGGTTCGAGCCGTCGTGGTTGGCCGAGGCGTCCGACGACCAACTCCCACTCGCCGTGCTGGCGCCCGGGAACTACGACGTCCACGCCGACATCACCGGTCACTCCGATCGGGGCGAGGACCGGCGCTGCGGTCACACGACCGTGACCATCGACGGCCCGACCGTGATCGACCTGCCCGAGCTAGGGGACTGCCCGTGAGTGCCGGGCCCGCGGTCGAGGTGCACGGTCTGCGCAAGCGGTTCGGGCACAACGACGTCCTGCACGGCATCGACCTCGCCGTGCCCCGCAACTCGGTGTTCGGGTTCCTCGGACCGAACGGGGCCGGCAAGTCGACGACGATGAAGATCCTCGTCGGTCTCCTGCGGCCGTCGTCGGGCTCGGTCACGGTCGGCGGGCACGACGTCCGGCGCGACGGAGTCGCAGCCAGGGCCAGCATCGGGTATCTCCCCCAGGACGCGTCGTACTGGCGCCACCTGAACGTGCGCGAGGTGCTCCGGTTCACCGCTCGCCGGTACCTCGCCGGCGACCGCCGGGCGATCGACGCTCGAGTTGCAGAGGTGATGGATCTCGCCGGACTCGCCTCACTGGCGAAACGGAAGGTCCGCAAGTTGTCCGGTGGCGAGCGGCAGCGGCTCGGAGTGGCCGAGGCGTGGGTGGGGCGTCCCGAGGTGCTCGTCCTCGACGAACCGTCCGCGGGTCTCGACCCCGAGGGCCGCCACGACGTGCTCGACCTGCTCGACCGTCTGCGGGAGGAGGCCACCGTGTTCTACTCCACCCACATCCTCGACGACGTCGAACGGGTCAGCGATCGCATCGCCGTCCTCGACGAAGGGCGGATCGTCGCCGACGGACCGACCGAGTCGTTCCTCGTCGGTGACCAGGGCGTCTACGCGATCGGCACCGCCGACACCGACGCGACCGCCGCCTTCGACCAGCTCGCGACCGAGCCCTGGGTCGACGCTGTCGAACGGCGCGGACCTCGGTCCTGGGAGGTGACGGTGACCGATCGCGCCGCAGCCGAGCACACCCTGCTGCGACTGCTCGTCGGCGACCACGGCGTACCAGTGACCGACTTCCGACCCGCCCGACACAGCCTCGAGGACATCTACCTCGAGCTGGTCGGCAACGGCGACCGGCCCGGCGGGGAGGTGCACGATGGCGACGACTGAGGTCGAGGCGCAAGCGCCCGACCGCGGCATCACCGACGTCGACGTTCCCGATCGTCCGGCGCGCCAGACCGGCCGGGGCCCGCTGCGCGGACTGCGCGGGCTCGTGGCCGCCGAGCTCCGACGCTGGTTCCCGGTGCGGGCGTTCGCTCTGGCCGCCCTGGGCTCGGCCGCCGTGGTCATCGTCTACGTGATCTGGTCGAGCGGTGCCAACGCGGCGAACCCCCGCCTCGGTTCCTACATCTACGGTGCCTTCGGCGTCTGGACCGTGCTGCTCCTGCTGGCCACCGTCGCCACCACCCAGGGCGCGATGGCCGACGAGATAGAAGCGGGCACTGCGGCGTGGGTGATCGCCAAGCCCGTCGGGCGACCCGCGTTCGTGCTGTCGAAGTTCCTCGCCGCCGTCCCCGGCGTGCTGCTCGGAGCGATCGTCGTGCCCGGGTTCGTCCTGCGGATACTGATCGTGGCAGCCGAGGGCCACGGCGACACCGACTTCTCCGCGAGCGACGTGTTCGGACTGATCCAGGAAGGCGGGAGTGAGGAGTTCATGACCTTGCCGCCGATCGAACGCCACCTCGGTGTGCTGACGCTGCTCCTGGTCGTGCTGCTGTTCATCGTCGCCGTCATGATCCTGGTCGGCTGCGCGGTGCGCTCGCGGGCCGGCGTGTTCCTCCTCGGTCTCGCCGTGCCGATCGGGCTGCTCGTGTACTCGATCGCCGGCCCGAGCACGATCGTCGAGCTCACCCCGGCGTGGGCGTTCGACGCACTCCTCACCACGATCCGCAACGAGGCGGCGCCCGTGCTCGCACCGAGTGTCGTCACCGGAGCATGGACGGTCGGCACCGTCGCGCTCGCAACGGCCTGGTTCTCACGGATGGAGTTGTGATGGCCGACAACGCGCTCGAGATCCACGACCTCCAGAAGCACTTCGGACGGCACCACGTCCTGCGCAGCGTCGACCTCGCCGTGCCCGTCGACTCGATCTTCGGCTTCCTGGGCCCGAACGGCGCCGGCAAGTCGACGACGTTGAAGATCATCATGGGACTGCTGCGGCCGTCGGGCGGCCGCGCCATCGTGTTCGGCGAGGACGTCTCCCGCCACGGCCCGGCGGCGCGGGCCCGGATCGGATTCCTGCCGCAGCACACCCGGTTCCACCCCTATCGGACGTGTCGCGACGTACTCACCTACGTCGCACACCTCTATCCCGGTCATCGTTCACGCTCCGAGCTGCGAAGCCGGGTCGACGAGCTGCTCGAGCTCGTGGGTCTGGGCGACAAGGCAAACCGCACGGCCGGCATGCTGTCCGGCGGAGAAGCCCAGCGCCTCGGGATCGCCCAGGCGCTGGTGAGCGACCCCGACCTCGTCGTCCTCGACGAACCGGCTGCATCGCTCGATCCTCAGGGCCGCCACGACGTGCTCTCGATCCTCGACGGCCTGCGCGGGCAGGCCACCGTCTTCTACTCCACCCACATCCTCGACGACGTACAACGGGTCAGTGATGCCGTGGCCATCCTCACCGACGGCGAGGTCGTCGCCCACGGGCCGATCGAGGAACTGCTCCGCACCCCGACCTCGGCGTGGAGCGTCCGGCTCAACGGGACGACCGACGACATCCAGGGCCGGCTGGCCGCCGAGCCATGGGTGTCGCGCATCCGCGCCCACCCGCGCGGCGCACAGCAGCTCTGGACTGTGGAAGTCACCGACGACGAGGCCGCCCGGACCCGCATGCTGCCGCTCCTCGTCGCCGACCACGAGATCGACGTGGTCGAGTTCCATCCCAGCGAACGCACCCTCGAGGACGCGTACCTCGACATCGTGGGGGCCGACGATGGCACCTGATCAGCGAACCGTGCCGCGCCCCTTCCCGGTCATGACCGGGCTCGGGGGGCTCCTGCGCGGTGAGCTCACCCGCTGGTTCGGCTCGCGAGGGCTCGTCCATCTCGTCGTGTGGACAGCCCTGATCCAAGGCCTCCTGTACTGGGACACCGTTTCGAGCACCGACCCGCTCGCCGACTGGCGAGGCTTCGACCTGCTGATCCACCTCTGGTGGGTCGCGGGGCCGCTCGCCGCGATCGGAGTCGCCCAGAACGCACTGATCGAGGAGCGTCACAACGACACCGCGCCCTGGGTGCTCTCCAAGCCGGTCACCCGGTCGTCGTTCGTCGTCAGCAAGATCGTCAGCGACGCCGGCGGGCTCATCGTGATCGCCGTCGTGCTCCAAGCGATCATCGCCCGAATCTGGCTGCCGAACTCCGAGCCGGCAGTCGGACTCCCGATCCGGGCGCCGGACACGGGCCGATACCTCGTGGTCATCGGTGTCGCCGCGCTCGTGATCGTGCTGTTCGTGGCGATGACCGTCTTCCTCACGACGGTGCTGCCCTGGCGGGCGCCCGCCGCCGGGATCGGGCTCATCGCATGGATGGTCATCTGGAGCGCACCGAACCAGTTCATCGAGGAGTACACGATCGGCGGCCTCGTGACCGGCGAGATCCAGGGCGGAACCATGAAACCCATCGCCGAGTACCTCGTCTTCGAGACCCCGCTGGAGCCCATCAGTTCGCTGTGGTGGACCGCGATCGCAGCCTTCGCGTTCACGATCGCGAGCGCACTGGTCTTCCGACGCGAGCAGTTCTGAGACCTTCCGCTGATCCGATCTCGGAGGTGCCGCACCGAGCGATCGTCTCCAAAGCATGAAGGCGAGAGCGAACGATGTCGGGGTGTGGTGCACGAGGTAGTGGCCCGCACGGAGACCACGGAGTCGCGACGACCTCGATGTCAGCTCGATGAGATCAGATCTGCTTGATCGACACGGTCAGCTTCGTTGCCTTGGCTGTTGGCAAATTGCGGTCGCTCGTGATGTGGTGGTCGGAGTGCTCGGTGGTGGCGATGACCGGGGCGCCTGGCAGTCCGCCCATCGAGGTCGACGTCCTCCCATCACAATCCGAGCACCTGCGCGATCCGCTCGACGGCCATCCGGTAGCTCACCCACGTCGTCTCCCTGACCCGCGGCTTGATGGTCTCCAACCAGTCAGTGAGGAACTGCGACAGCGTGATACGGCTCCGGGACACCGCCGTCCCCGCGGCGGCGACCGGTCGCTGGGTCGCGGCCGAGGTCGACGACGAACGACCACACCTTCCCTTTCCGCTGCATCGAACCCCCGGCCACGAGCACAACCGTGGAGCGGGGGTGTCACGGTCCGTGACACGGATGTGACACGGGCACTACCTGGATGACCTCACGGATCACCACCTGATCGCGTAACACCAGCGTGTTGGTGCCCGGGGCGGGATTTGAACCCGCACTCCACGTGAGTGGAAGGGGGGTTTAAGCCCCCCGCGTCTGCCAGTTTCGCCACCCGGGCGGTGGCGCCCGACACTACGCGGTGCGATGGCTCAACCGGTCGACGCCGGGTGCGACTCGATCATCGCCCAGGCGTCCTCGGTCAGATGTCTCGCCAGGTCCTGCAGGGCTCTGGCCGCGGCCAGCTCCTCGCCGACCTGCGGCAGGGATGGGTCGGTGGGATTCCGACGGGATCGTCCGTAGCCGGACAACGACCGGTCGCCCGCGTCCAGGTGCACCACCATGTCGCAGTGGTCATCGTCTTCGCGGGTCTCGAACCGGAGTGTCCAGCCGTGTGGTTGCAAGCTCTCCATTGCTCCACTGTCTGACCATCGGTATCCAACCGCCAGGGCCGGACGTCACCGGAGTTCGGGGGACGAAGTTCTCTACCGCACCCGGTCGGCAGCTGCGATGGTCGAGTCGATGACGTGATCACCTCGAAGGAAGGGGGTCCCCATGTTCGCCAAGGTCGGAGATGAACTGATCATCGAGGGTCACCGGGTGGGCGAGCCTCGACGCACGGGCAAGGTGGAGGAGGTACGCGGCGCCGACGGAGGCCCGCCGTACGTGGTCAGGTGGGATGACACCGATCGCTCGACGCTGCTGTTCCCGGGTGCCGATTGCCGAATCGAGCACCCGACCGACGCATCCACTGGAAAGGGCTCGTGATGAAGGTCTCAGACATCGCACTCCGGGAACCCGTCGTGATCGACTGTGCCGCCACGGTCGCGGACACCGCCGCCTTGATGGCGGGCAGCGGCGTCGGTTCCGTGATCGTCGTCGACGGCGACGTCCCGGTCGGCATCGTGACCGACCGCGACATCGTGACCCGGGGCGTCGCCCAGCAGTACCCGGCGGACGGGCGCATCGACGGCGTGATGAGCATGGGCCTGATCGCCCTCGACGCCCACCGTGACTTCGAAGATCTCGTGCACGTCTTCCGCGACCATGCGATTCGGCGTGTCCCGATCGTCGACCATGACCGAGTGGTCGGCATCGTGTCGCTCGACGACGTGATGGTGTTCGCCATCGGCGAACTCGCCGACGTCTCCAAGGTCATGGCGGGCCAGATCCTGTTCCCCCACGCCGGCGACGAGCCGCCGAAGCCGTCACCCGTCACCTGATCGGCGACTGACCTCGACGCGCGCTGCTCCCCCGCCCCACCCCCACCCCGTTCCGTTTGCGTCGAGAAATCGGTGGGGCGGGCCACCGAAACTGCAACGCAAACGGATGGGTCAGCCGCGGCCGGAGGGCGATCGTGGCGCGGTCCAGCGGATCGAGCTCGCTCGGGCCGTCCGACTCGACGACGGCGCGCCGGTGCTGGAATCCGTCGACGGCACGAGGCGTGGGCGAGGGGCCGTGGGTGGCGCGGTACTGTCGAGGGGACTCCGGGGAGGTGCGAGCGAGATGTGCAGATTGTTCGGGATGACCGGCGGTGGGAACGCCATCGCAGCGTCGTTCTGGCTGTTGGAGGCGCCCGACAGTCTCTCGGTCCAGAGTCGCCGCGAGCCCGACGGCACCGGGCTCGGTGTGTTCGACGCCAACGGGTGTCCCGAGGTCCACAAGTGGCCGATCGCAGCGTACGAGGACCGAGCCTTCGCCGAGGAGGCTCGCCACGTCACCTCGACGACGTTCGTGGCTCACATCCGGTTCGCCTCGACCGGCGCGGTCGAACTGAAGAACACCCATCCGTTCGAGCAACGCGACCGTCTCTTCGCCCACAACGGCGTCGTGGAGGGGCTCGACCAACTCGAGGCGGAGCTCGGCGAGGACCTCTCGCTCGTGCACGGCGACACCGACTCCGAACGGGTCTTCGCACTGATCACGAGACGGATCGAACGCGCCGACGGCGATGTGACCGCCGGGCTCGTCGACGCGTGTCGGTGGATCGCCGACCGACTCCCGCTGTACGCGTTGAACATCGTGCTCACGACCGCCGACGGCCTGTGGGCACTGCGGTATCCCGACACGCACCGCCTGTTCGTCCTCGAGCGCAGCGCCGGCGGACCGCGTGGTGGACGCCACCTCGACGCGGCGTCAGCGGCCGGCTCGATCAGGGTGCGCTCGGGCCACCTTGCCAGCCGCAGCGCCGTCGTCGTCGCCAGCGAGCCGATGGACGAGGACCCTGGGTGGCGGCTGCTGGCGCCGGGCGAACTCATTCACGTCGACACCGATCTGGCGGTCCACTCCCAGATCGCCATCGATCGGGCCCCGACCCGTCTCCTCACGCTCGACGATCTCCGCCCGCAGGCCGCCGCGTCGCAAGACGCCCAGCCGCACTGACGCTCACATTCCCGTTTGCGTGAGGATTCGGGTGGGCCGGGGCACCGAAATCCAGACGCAAACGACTCGGGTCGGGGGGAGGGTGTGGACGTCGACGCGGAGGATGGTTGTGCGCCGGCGGGTTCAGTGGACGACGGTGCCGAGCGTGCCGCAGCAGCCCATGGCGCGTGTGTCGGGGTGGAGCGACGTCGATCGGATGGCCGACTCGCCGAGGCGGTCGGCTGCGCGCCCACGGTCGGGCGACCAGAGCTCCTCCACCTGGGCACGCGAGCGCTCGAGGTCGGTGGCCGGGTCGCCGGCAAGGAGGTCGAGCCAGTCCGCTGGCCGGTCGCCGAGCAACTCGACGGCGCGGCGATACAACGCTTCGAGCGATGATGGACCCTCGGTTTCGACCTGCGACCGCCAGTGCCCGAAGCCCTCGACCGCTGCGTCGCGGCGTCGCATCGCCGGATCGGCTGCGCCGGCGGTGGTGCGGGCGTCCGCGGGGAGGTCGGCGAGGGCGCGGTAGGTGGCGTCGTCGGCCAGGAGGTCGGGGGCGAAGGCGAGGATCATGTCGCCGGCTTCGGGGAGCCCGGCGTTCGACATCAGCACGTACAGCTCGAGTCGTCCGTCGAGGTTGACGAGCCGGTGGATCGTGCCGGGTGAGAACCACGCGATCGTGCCGGCGACCAGCGCCGTCTCGGCGTACCCCTCGCCCGACAGGGTCTGGACCATTCCCTCGCCGGCGATCACCAGGTACGCCTCGGTGCACACGGTGTGCAGGTGCGGCGATCCGCCGGCAAGCCCGTCGGGCCCGACCGTGTCGTACACCTTGACGTGACTCACCGACGTCCCGCCCGGCAGCGCCACGCCGAACCGCTCCCCCGGCGTCGGCGGAAGGCCGCTCATCGGCCCCCCACCCCCACCCCGTTTGCGTGACACTTCAGGTGGGACGGCTCACCCAAACCTCGACGCAAACGAACCAGCGCAACGCCCACCCCGTTTGCGTGGCAATTCGGGTGGACCACCTCACCGAAACCTCGACGCAAACGAACCAGCGCAACGCCCACCCCGTTTGCGCTGCAATTCGGGTGGACCGCCCCACCCAAACCTCGACGCAAACGAGCGGGCAGCGAGGGTGCGGCGGGGGTCATGCGACACCGCCGGGCTGCCAGGAGGAGCGGGCGGGATGGTCGGCGGGGAGCGGCAGGGTCTCCACGGAGCCCGTGCGCTCGGAGTGGTACCAGGCGGTCACCAACTCCAGCGACGCCTGGGCGTCGGCGAGCGTCACCGGGAAGCCACCGCCGCCGGCGAGCGCATCGACGAAGCCCTGGAACTGGCCCGTGTACTGCGTGGCCGAGGGCGCCATGTCGGCCCACACCAGCTCGGCCTCCTGGGCGAAGGCCGACCGCCGGAACTCGAAGTTCCACGGCCCGGCGCCCGGGTCGTATGCCTCGGACGACGAGGTGATCGTGACGTTGTCGAAGTGCCAGACGAGCTGCGACGACTCGCTCGCCGCGCCGAGCGTGACGTTCATCGTGACCAGCGCGCCGTCGGCGGTGCGCCCGATCGCGACCGCACAGTCCTCGGTCTGCACGTCGTTGACCCGAGTCGTCGCCATCGCCCGCAGCTCGACGAGCGGTCCGGCCATCCACGTCAGCATGTCGTGGTTGTGGATCGCGTGGCTGAGCACGCATCCGCCGCGCTCCCCCGCCCACGTGCCCCGCCACGGCGCCTCGGCGTAGTACCCCTTGCCGCGGCGCCACCACGTGGACGCCGATGCGGTGAAGAGCCGGCCGGTGATGCCCGCGTCGATGAGCGCCCGGGCCTTGGCCGCGCCGTCGCCGAACCGGTACTGGAAGATCGGCATGAACCGTGCGCCGGACGTGGCCTCCGCACGTTCGACGGCAACGGCCAGACGATCGCACGCCGCCACGGAGTCGACGAGCGGCTTCTCGCAGATCACGTGCTTGCCGGCATCGAGACAGCGGATGATCTGTTCCTCGTGCATCGACGGCGGCGTGCAGAGATCGATCACGTCCACCTGGTGCGGCGACGCAGGGTCGAGCAGTTCGTCGAGCGAGGCGACGCCCGGGATACCCCAGTCGGCCTCACCCTTCGTGCGCTTGTCGGCGACGAGTTCGGCGAACACGGTGGCCGAGGCGCCGTCGACGGCGAGCCAGCTCAGCAGGTGGCTCTGGCCGATCCCCATCCCGACCACCGCCACACGCAACTCATTCATCGCAGCGACGCTACCGCGAGGTCGGGCTCCCCCTCCCGCCTCAGTTCGATGGCGACCCCGGCGATCGGATCAGGTCCCGACGAGTCGCCGCAGCGCGTCGTCGAACACCCGCACCCTGTCCTCGACGAACGGGAGGTGGTTGTTGATCTCGAGCATCACGAATCCGTGCATCGTCGCCCAGAGCGCCACGCGCTCGTCGTCGAGGGCAAGTCGGTCGAACCCGGCGGGGATCTCACCGTCGATCTGACCGTCGCGGGCGTCGAGGGCGGCGACGAACGGACCGAAGATCTCGCGCTGCACCTCGACGGTCGGCCCATCAGGCGGAGCGGCGTAGCCGGGGATGCGGTCGGTGAAGATGAGGTTGAACTCGGCGGGATGCTCGATCGCCCACGTTCGGTAGGCATGGGCGCAGACCAGCACTCGCTCGACCGGATCGAGTTCGAGCGCTGCATCGGCTGCGTTGCCGATGGCCCGTGCGAGGCGCCCGAAGCTGTCGGTGATCACCGCGGTGAAGAGGTCGTCGAGGCTGTCGAAGTAGGTGTAGAGCGATGCCGGATTGATCCCGACCTCGCGAGCGATGCCGCGCCACGACACCGACGTCGGCCCGCCCTCGGCAAGGTGCTCGCGTGCGGTCTCGATCACGTCCTCCACCAGCTCCCGGCGAAGACGTTCGCGACGCGTCGACGGACGGGTCTCGGTGCTCATGGACACAGCCTATGCCAAACGTCACTTGCTTTTCGAACACTGTTTGAGTTCGATGAATATCAAACGGTGTTCGACTCACGAACGTTGGTCGACAACCCTTCGAAGACAGGAGCCACCATGCCAACCAACCCGACCTCCAGATTCGAGCACCCCGTGGTCCTCGGCGCCGGGCCCGTCGGCCGGGCGATCGTCGACGTCCTCGTCGGGCGCGGCCATCGGCCCATCGTCGTCACGCGATCCGGATCGGACCTCGATGGTGCGGACGCACGGCGTGCCGACCTCGCCGATGCCGACCAGGCACGCCGTGCGCTCGCCGGTGCGACCGTCGTGTTCTCCACCGCCCAGCCCGAGTACCACCGCTGGGTCCAGGAGTTCCCGGCGCTCCAGGCCTCGATCGTGCAGGCGGCCCGAGCCAACGACGTTGCGCTCATGGTGGTGGAGAACCTGTACGGCTACGGCCCGCACGACAGCCCGCTGACCGAGTCGACGCCGATGCGGCCGACCACCCGCAAGGGCCGGGTCCGCGCCGAGATGTGGGCGTCGCTCCAGGCGGCGTCGGAACGTGGCGAACTGCAGATGGCCGTCGTCCGCGCGAGCGACTTCATCGGCCCCGGCGTCACCGGCTCGGCCTTCGGCAACCGGTTCTTCGACCCGCTGCACGTCGGCAAGCCGGCGCAGACGGCCGGCAACGTCGACGTGCCGCATTCGGTGACCTACGTGCCCGACCTCGCCGAGGCACTCGTCCGCGTCGCCGAGGACGACCGGTCATGGGGCCGGGCATGGCACGCGCCGTGCGCGCCGGCGGTCAGCCAACGCCGGCTGGCCGAGCTCGCGGCGGCATCGATCGGCCGTGAGGGCACGATCCGCAGGGCGCCGACCCCGCTGTTGCGGGCGATCGGAGTGTTCGTCAAGCCGGTCGGCGAGATGGTCGAGATGCTCTACGAGTTCGACTCGGACTTCGTCGTCGACTCCTCGGCGTTCACCGAGCACTTCGGGATGACGGCGACACCGCTCGAGCAGGCGCTGTCCGCAGTCATGCACGCCGAGGCGGTGGCGGCATGAACGCTGGCAGCATGAACACTGGCGTGACGGGCGGCGTCATCGATCGGTTCCGTTCGCCGAGCCGCTGGCTCCTGGGAGTCGGGCCACTCGCGCTCGCGTCACTGTTCCTCCTCCGGGCCACCACACCCGCCGCCGACCCCACGCTCCTCGGCATCTTCGTCGTGCTGCTGGCAGGGGTGGCGGGCCTCATCGCCGGGTCGCGCATCGGCGCCGCCACGGTGTTGCTGCTCAGCCTCGCCCTGTTCCAGCCGATGACGGCTCGCGAGTTCTCGTTCAGTCTCAGCGCGGTCGACAGCGACGCGTGGCAGATCTGGGCTGCGGCGTCACTCGTCGCTCTCGGATGGAGCATCGTGGCGGCGGTCGTCGTGTTGGTGCGTGGCGAGCGAACCGATGCCGTCCGGGTGCGCCATGTCGGAGCGCAGGTTGCTGCCGGTCTCGGGCTGGGCGCGTTGCTGATCGCCGTGTTCCCGGCGATCTCTCCCCAACCGGCGTTCGGGCAGGACCTCGACGACGACGAGATCACCCGTCTCCCGGTGATCCAGTTGCTGAACTTCGGCTACGACCCGGTCGTCGTCGAGGCACCGGCCGGCGAGCCCTACCGGGCCCGACTGGACAACGCCTCCGACCTGCCGCACACGTTCACGATCGAGGCGCTCGACATCGAGGTCTTCGTCCCGGCGGGTCGATGGGCGATCATCGAACTCGACCCGGACGCCCTCGCCGACGCTCCCCTCGCCGTGATCTGCACGATCGGCGATCACCTCGCACAGGGGATGGCGAGCGTGATCGAGATTCGTTGAGGCGTGTGGCCGAACATCGCCGCGGACCCGATCGGCGGATCTCGTCGCCGGACGTCGGTCAGTGCGGCGGCCGACCCACGGGCAGGCCCCACGGTCCGGCAACCGACTGGGCGCGGAGGCACACGTCGGTGACGTCGAGGGCGTGCTGCTGGGTCATCAGGCGCTCGCCGTTGTCGGCGAGGTCGGCGATCAACTGCTCGCCCCAGTCGACCACGACGCCGCTGATGTCGACGCGACGGGTGCCCTCGCCGTCGACGACGATCAGGTGCTCGGCACCCTCGGCGCCGGCGATGTCGACGTTGGCGCGCGCTTCGATCGTGCCGTCGACCCCGACGATCGTGAGGCGGCAGTCACCCCAGGTCCCGAGGCCCTTGGCGGTGAGGTAGTCGAGCCGGTGGTCGCTCACCACCTCGGGGCCGGCGAGGGTCATCGAGCCGATGTCCTGCATCGCGGGATGGTCGGGCGACGCGACGTTGCCGACGGCGGAGGTGACCACGGCGACGTCGGCGGCGGTCAGGTCGGTGATCGTGAGGAACTGGTCGACCTGGTGCGAGCCGATGTCGACGAGGATCCCACCGGTGGCGTCGGGGTCCCAGAACCAGTCGGGTCGCCGCTTGGCCCACATCGTGTGCGGGCCGGCACCGATCACGTGCACGATCCGCCCGACCGCGCCGGCGCGGGCGAGGCGAACGGCCTCGGAGATCGCGCGGTTCTCGTAGCGCTCGGTGAACAGCACGGTCCACGGCCGGCCGGGCTTGCCGGCGATCGCGGCGCGGACGGCGTCGAGTTGGCCCATCGTGGTGAGGCCGGGCTTGTCGGTGACCACGTGTTTGCCGGCGCCGATCGCGGCGAGGGCGATCTCTGCGCGCCGGTTCGGGACGGCTGCGGTGACGATCAGGTCGATCGTGTCGTCGGCGAGCATGTCGTCGTAGGTGACCGCCTGCGACTCGGTCTGCCAGCCCTCGTAGTGCTCGAGGAATCCGCCCTCGGGCACGTGACGCGCGGCGACCGCGCCGGCCTTCACCAGCCGGTCGACGATCTCGAACACATGATTGTGGTCGAGCCCGTTCACCCCCAACCGCACGCTCTCCCCATCGCCACCCGATGGGACAACACGGGTCTGACCCGTGTTGTCCGTCACGAGAGCTCCCGGGTCATCGTGTCGAAGTCGCACGACCAGGTGGCGTCGCCGGCAGTCAGGTTGTACTGGCGCGACAGGTGTTCGATGCCGCCCCACGGCGATTCGTGGCGGGGGAAGAGGGCGAGCGGTTGCTCTTCACCCTCGATCAGGAACGGGCCGGTGCTGGAGAAGTCGACGATGCCCGCCGACGGTGACGTCCACGACACGGTGAACCCGGCGTCGTCGCGCACCACCGACGGATCGGCTGCGGTCAGCGCAGCGATGAAGTCGTCGAGTGAGCCACCGTCGTCGCTGCCGACCTCCACCAACCACACGTTGTCCGGGCCACCCTCGGCGACGAGGTCGAACGGTTTGACCATCCCGTTGGTCGACACGACCGCCGGGTCGTACTCACGCCATGTCGGCGTGCGCCACGACCACAGCGCGATGTAGGCGCCGTTCTTCGCGGCGATCGTCCAGTTGCCCACCTGCCGCACCTCGTCGAAGTGGTCCTGCGGCACGTAGGCGTGGGTGAACGGCCGGTACCCGAACACGCCCCACACGAGCGGGTCGGTCGACTCGTCCCACTTCGGTTGGTAGATGTGCACCGCCGTGCCCTGGTACTGGGCCGACCGCGGCATCGCCGCCTCCCCCGTCCAGTAGCCGGGCTCGCTGTCGTCGGCCCAGATCGTCGACTGCGCCGTGTCGGGCACGGGATGGTTCGTGAACACCATGGCGTTCTCGTCGATCGCGGCCTGCCACGCGTGCCCCTGGTCGCGCATCTCGCCGAAGCGATGGTCGATCACCGACGCCATCGACACCTTCGGCTGCCGGTACGCATACGTGTTCGCCTCCGACAGGAACCCGAAGTTGATGACAGCCGCCCGCTCCTGCTCCCACACCCGGATCCTCGCCGGGTCGTAGTCGTTGATCGAGGCGAGCAGGTTGATGTCGCCGAACTCGGACGTGTCCCAGAGGCGGAACTCGTTGGCGGCGGCCACGCTCACTTCGGCCAGCGGCCACATGCCGAGCGCTCCGAGGCTCCACCAGAACGGCAGGTTGGCGGGGTCGGAGAAGTCCTTGCCGTACGGCGCGGCCGGGTCGTCCTCCAGCGGCGAGCTGCCGTCGAAGTACACGCCGTGACGTTCGCGCACGACGCTCGGCGTCTCGTCGAGGGCGATCTCCACCACCACCTGCGGGGGCCGGTAACGCTCGGCCGACGCGAAGTAGGTGACCCCGGTGTCGGACGTCGACTGGTACTGGGCGCCGGTGTCGTCGAACACGAACTTGGCGGTGCCGAAGGTGTCCTCGTCGAGCGAGGTCATCTTGTCCTTCTTGTACGTGCGACCGCGTGGGGCGGTGTAGCCGCCGGAGTGGTTGTGGGCCGCCATGTCGACCAGGCAGAGGTCGAGCGCCATCGCCGCGGCGGTGACGATCTCGGGATCGTCGGCGAGCTCGGCGAGCATCAGCAGCGGCGTGATGTTCTTGAGCATGTAGACGTTGGAGTGCCACTCGAAGAAGCCGAGGTCGGCGCGCTCGATGATCCACTCGAGGATGTCGGGCTTGGCACGCTCGAGGTGCTCGGCACCGGTGAGCCCGGTGACGGTGAACGTCTCGTCGGGGTAGCGCTGGCCGGCGAGGTACTCGATCGCGAGGTTGATGATCCGGTGGTTCTCCGACCAGAACCACAGGTTGTCGACGCGGTCGGCGGGCAGCGGGTCGTCGTAGCGGTAGCGGTTGGCGATCATGCGGGCGTCGATCGCCTCGATCACGTCGGGTGACAGCTGGGTCATCGGTGTGTCGCCCTGGCCGAGCACGAGCATCCAGTGCAGGTCCATGAAGCGGAAGTCGCGGGTGTCCTCCCAGTTGTCGATCTGCTCGAACACCGCGCCGAGCGACTCGACGGTGACCCCGTTGACGTCCCACACGTAGTCGGGATCGCGGTGGGCCCGACCGAGGTGGGCGTTGATGCCGGACGGGTTCGACGAGTGGTCGACGCTCGTCGCGAACGCGAGGTAGTCGTCGACCCGGGCCTGGTACGTCGCCTCGTCCATCAGTCCGGGCGAGCCGGGTGGGAGCAGCGCCGCGGCTGCGGGGCTGAGCGGCTCGGCCGGGATGGCGGTGTCGGCCGGGGTGGTACCGGCGGCGGTGGTGTTCGCCTGTGCGTCGGTGCCGTCGGGCCCCGAGGCGGGGGCGCTCTCCGACGCGTCGCTGCTGGAGTCGCTGCCGGCGCAGCCGGCGACGACCGCCGCAGTTGCACCCGCTCCCGCGATCAGGAACCGCCGCCGATCCATGGCGAACCGCCGCACCGGCTCGCGGCGCGAGGGGAAGAAGTCCGGGCCCGTCTGCATCGGGGCCACTGTAGGGACCATCCGCACCGTCGTTCAGGTCAGTCCGACGAGCAACCGGGCTGTTCGTGTCGCTGTGCGACCGATGTCACGTGCTGTGCCATCTGCCATGTTGACCGGCACCGGCGCCGCATCGAAACTTGCCCCCACGTCGACAACGTCTGGGGGACGAATGACGCTCACCGATCCGGGGACCACGACCAACGAGCCCGCACGGGCGGACGCGAGCCAGGAGCAAC
>CALOFW010000021.1:0-71286 GCA_942492715.1 Ilumatobacteraceae bacterium
GCAGACGGTGCCGGTGACAACCCATCACATCGGCCAGGGGATTTAGCACCTAACTTCGAACAGGATATCAGAGCCTGGCGATCCCTGAACCTTAGTTTAGCAATTGAAGAAACCAGGGGGTTTTTCTGGCTGCCCTTCACAGTCCATTTTCCTCCTGGGCAAGGCACTGTCAAGCTCCTGACAGTTTTCTTCGCAAACTGAGCAAGGGGCTCCTCTTGGCTCCAGAACACCCAATCCTCCTCAACGACTCAAGTTCACCATTTCAAATATGTTGGACCATGACTTGGAAGTCCTCCTCAATGAGGTTAAGCTGCAGTCAAGCTTTCCAAACCAGACTGGATGATTTGGACATCACCTCCATTTTCAATCTGATGGACAACATTCTGGACTCTGACAATGGCAGTCAACCAGACATGTGTGACCTCCTTCATCTCTTCCATGATGACAGTGATAACATGGACCCCTTGACAGGGGAACATGAGTTCAAGGATGAAATTATCAACCTGTTTCATTTTGCTTTCAAGATGAAAAAGGCATGGAACAGCCAAACTTTGCCTGATTCTTTCAACTGTGAGGAGCACTTTGACCACAAGAAATTTCACCAATCCCTGAAAAAGGCACACAGGAAGAACAACCTGTTTTTCAAACATGGTCTGGCAGCCTTCCATGAGGAAATTGAGGGCCACAAGAAGGAAGAAGAGAAGGTGGCCCAAGCTGTCAAAGAGAGCACCCAGAAAATGGGCAAAATGTCCATGGATGACACCAAGCCTGAAGCAACCCCATCTGGCCCCAAGGACCCTGCTTTTGCCTTTGTTGGAACACCAGACCGCAAATCTGATGATCCCAGCCCACCTGAGGCCTCCAAGCCCTCTCCAGAGGCATCTGGCACCGGTTCTCCACCCTCTCCAGACCCAGCAACTTCAGATGATCATTCTGCTTCTGACAGGCTTCGAAACCCATCCACAACCTATGGCAAAGAGCCCAAATTTGTCGCCAAGGAGCCCTGTGGACCCCAAACATGTCTTCAATGGGGATTTCTCTGCCTGGGATGAGACATCCAACTTTCTGAGAGCTTTTGCTCTTGGTCGCCAGATGGGCTATCTCATTGCTCCAGAGTTCCTTGAATTTTATTCAGAGAAGCTTAAGGAAGGCTCCAAATTGGCTGACATCTGCCATGCCTACAGGGATGATGATGGTCTCAGCATCAGGGATCATCAATGCAGTCTGGCTCAATTCAAGAGTGACATCAAGGCTGTCTATTCTGCCATCCTTTCAGTGTTTCGCAAGAACACAGATCGCGCCATTTTGACCAAGCACAAGGCGACTTCTGATGGCATCTCTGCCTGGATTGATCTCCATGAGAAATATGACAACCAAGGTGCTGCTGCCATTGCTGCTGATGAAATGGAAGAAATCATCACCAAACCCTATCACAAGACCTTCCCAGGTGGTGTCAATGCCTTTTTGATGCGCCTCACAGGTGCCTTCTCCAAGCTGAATGAGTTGGCTGACCTGGATGAGACAGGGGAGTATTGCAGCTACACTGAGCCCCAAATGATCCGCCGTTTGACCTTTTTGTTGAGCAAAGATGATGAAACGCGCAGTTGGGCTCACCTGGCCAAGGAGGTTAAGGATTTTCACACCCTTGATGAAGCTGTCACCTACTTCAGGCGCAAGGCACTTGGTGAGGATCACCACAATGTGGCTGAAAATTGCCAAAAGTCCAAGGAGCGTGTGATGCGCAGAGCAGACCTCCAACCTTCTCCTTTGGAAGATCCACCCTCCATGATGTCTATTTTCATGAACACCTTCGAATTTCAGGCTTACCTGCAACAAAGTTGGCCTCCAGAGCTTGCACATCTCAAGCTTTCCTCGGAATTGTTCAATTGCATCCCGCCGGAAGCCCGTGTTCAATTCTCTAAAAATCGCCAAGAACTCGCCAACAAGTTGATGGAAAAAGCTTCTTCGAACCCTGTGTCCACCAAAGGGGAGAGAGGGGAGTCCTCAGCTCAAACAGGCCGTCCATGGTCACGTGACACCCCTCCAAAGAAGCCTTTTCAGCCAAAAAATTCCGCTTTAAAAACCGAAATTAAGGCTGAACAGGAGGAGTCGTCAGGCCAAGAAGACGACTCAGATGATGATGCAAATGACATCCAAGCTGCATTTAACTTCCTTCAAACAGCCTACAGGGATCAACATGGTTTTCTAGGTCGTCTGGAGACCACAGAGCATTCAACAGGTCAAGCTCTCAACATCAATGGCCACTCTCTGGTTCAAGTCAGAAGCCTTATGAGTGACAGGCAAGACCATGGCCTCACATGCATGGATGGCTGTGCCAATGCAGGTGTGATCTCCACTTGGACCCATCACATTGACCACACAGTCCCAAACCGCAAGGCCAACCTGTTGGGAGCCCAGAGCAATTTCAAATCCAAGGGATTGTCCATTGGAACTGGGATCACCACCTTGCTTTCACCCCTTGACCCAAACAAGCCTGTTTGCCTCCTAGTCTGCAATGAGGCTTGCATCCATGATGATCCAACCTCTTTGTATTCCAACTATCAAATGAGGGAGTATGGGATTGTGGTTGATGATGTGGCCACCAAACATGTCAAGGACAGTCAGGGAAACAAGGGCACCCAGTCCATCCACATCCCCAATGGAGGACCCAAGTTGCCATTGGCCATTGCTGATGCTCTCCCAGTCATGACCATCAGGAAACCCACTCAGGAGGAGCTTGACACCCTTCCCAAGCATGTGTTGACCTCCATGGAGCCATGGAACCCAAAGGAGCATCACCATGACTTTGAACCAGTCGTGTTAAACACCGAAATTTTGCCAGAAAATTCCGAAAATTCAGATGAAGACTCGTCCATGCCAGACCTCCTCACGAGGGATGATGACCTTTCTGACTCATCCTCTGAGTGTTCAGACTTAGTTGAGGACCTTGAGGATGAAGGGGAGCAATTCCAAGACGCCATGGAGGATATTCCCAAATGCAGAAGAGTCAGAGGTCACAGCAACTCCCAGCCCGGATCCCAGTGAAAAACCAGTCAACTTCTATTTCTTTGATCCATCTGATGACCTTTCTGATGATGCTGTCAAGGGCAAGGCTGTTCAATTGTCCATAGATGACTACTCCAAGCACATCAGGGAGATAGACATCCACACCATGCTCATGGAATTAAGGGATGAAGAACTCTTCGGAATGGACCAAGAATTCGATTCCATCACCTATGCCAGGGGACTTCGAAACATGGTCCAACGCCACCTCAAGGACCCTCACCTTGATCCAACCAACCTAAGGGCACCTTCTGACACCAACCCGGATGACACCACTCCTGAACTTCAAAAGGAAGTCATTCCGGAGTCCCTGCCTAAGGAGTCCAAGGTGTGGAAACCAGGGGAGTCTGGCGCCACTGATCCTGATTCAGAGGCACCCGAGACAGGGGAGCAACACCCTTCTCAACCTTCACCAGTCATCCCTGAGGTCACAGGACCCTGACATTCCACCTCCCATGGTTGATCCAGAGCCTTTGGAGCAAGATCAGGTCCGCCATAAGTTTGCCAGAGCCCTGCCAAAGGTTGATGATCCAGCTGCCCTTCGCCCAAAGCTTGGCTATATTTCCATCCGTCGGATCACTGAAACTCTCAAGCGCACAACCCAATTAGCCAGGAGAGTCACTAAGTTTCCCATGGTCAGACACCTTAGGTCCAGCTTTAAGTGGTTGACAGACCAGCGAATCAATGAGAAGGTCTCCACAGACACCATGTTTGCCAACGTTCCAAGTGTGGAAGGTTTCTCCTGTGCCCAGGTTTACTTTGGCATGACATCCCACATGATTAACATCTATGGCATGAAGAAAGAGTCTGATTTTTATGATGTTCATAGAGATTTCTTTAGGAATGAAGGTGTGCCAAGTGTTCTCTGCCGAGACAACTCCAAAACTCAGCAGAGTGCCGCCGTCATGGAGCTGCATCGGACACACAATGTTCGTGATGAATTTTCTGAGCCACATAACCAGCACCAAAACCCTGTCAAATCTCAAGGCATCCGCTGGCTCAAGATGCACATTGACACTGTTTTGAACAGAAGTGGAGCTCCTGACAAGCTTTGGCTCCAAGCTGGTGAATGGCTAGGTGATATTCACAACAACACCTCCGATGAAACCCTGAACTGGGACATTCCCCACTCCAAATGCCATGGTGACACCCCGGACATCTCGGCCTACCTCATGTTCCAATTCTATGAGAAAGTCTTCTATTTAGATGTGGAATCATCCTTTCCTTCCTCCAAAGAGCTTCCAGGCTATTTTGTTGGTGTGGCCCACAATGTCGGCGACAAGCTCACCTTCAAAATCCTCACAGATGACACAGAGCGCATCATCTATCGCAGTGTGGTTCGCTCTGCCACAGATGCCCTCACAAGCAACAGACGTGTCTCTTTTGACCCTGCCTTGAACCTGGAGCCCAAGGATGATGTCATGGCACCCTCCACACCTTCTGACAGCACTTCCAACCTTGAATTGTCCAGCACTCCACTCGAGCCAGTTGCCAGGACTTCCAAGCCACGGAAATCCAAAACGCCAAAGCAACTCCGCCGTTCTGCTTGCCGTCCTTCAACCAAACCTCCTGTTGACCCACCCACCCCCCCTGACTCTCCTGATCCGCCTTCTGAAGACCCTGAACCATCTCCTGAGGCAACTCCTGTGCCGGATGCACCACCTCATGAGTTGAGGGGAGAAAATAGGGAACCACGTCGGTCACCTAGGCTTGCTGCCAACAAGGGCAAGAGCAGGACCCGCTCCACTCTTCAGAAGCTAGCATGGTTTGCCATGGCCACCTTTGGAGGCATGACAATGGCCCAAGGACACCAACAGGACACTGTGGCCTTCTTGAGTCATGATGTGAGGACTCCCATCCAAGAAAACATCCTCACACCTAATGACATAGACATTGAGGTCAAGACCATGAAAACCTCTGCCTTTTCCAAGAAAGAGCTGCAACATTTGGCCTATGTTCAACACATGGATAGCTTTGAAGATGCTGTGAACCCTTCTGAGTGTCCCATTGCCATCACAGGACATCAATTGAGGCGGTTTAATCCAGATGACATCCATTATCGCTTCAATGTGCAATGGCTCAACGGAGAGAACACTTCAGTCCGTGCCGATGCTCTTGGTCTTCAACATCCTGACCTAGTGGCAGATTACACCACCAAGCGGAAGTTGACCTCCAAACCGGCCTTTGAATGGGTTCCAGACTATCTGGAGTCCCAACTAGGTGTCAAGGCCAAGATTGTGTCCATGAGTGCCCGTGCTGCCAAGAACATCAAGTTTGGAATAGAAGTTGCCAACAATGTCAAACACGCACTAATGTCAGATCGACTTAATGGTGACAAACTGTGGCAGGAGTCCATTGACAAGGAGCTTGACTCTCTCAACTCTCACAAGACCTTCAGGGAAGTCACTGATGAGGATGATCTCTCAGAACACACCAAGATCCCTTATCACATGGTCTTTGATGTCAAGTTTGACTTCAGGAGGAAAGCGAGGCTCGTTCTTCAAGGAAATCGAGTTGATCCACCCAAGGAAGACATCTGTTCTGGAGTGGTCAACATGGACTCTGTGAGACTGGCTTTCACCATTGCTGCCATGAACAACCTCAATGCTTGTGCTGCTGACATTTCCACAGCTTTCCTTTATGGCAAAGCCAGGGAGAAGGTCTGCATCATAGCTGGCAAAGAGTTTGGAGAACTTGCAGGCAAGCCTCTCATTGTGGACAAGTCCTGTTATGGTCTCAAATCTTCCGCTGCGGCATTTCACTCCCACTGTTCTGAGAAGATTAGGAGAATGGGCTTCAAGCCTTCAAAAATGGACCCTGACCTTTACATCAGGAAAGCCAAGAACAAGGACCATTATGAAATGCTAGCCTGTTATGTTGACGACATCATTGCCTTCTCGGAACGTCCAGGGGAGATCATTGATGAGTTTCAGGAAGACCCATGTGCTCAAGGGAGTCCAAGAGCCCAAATATTACCTGGGAGGTGATGTTCAGACCCTGAATGAGCATTGGCAGAAGCAAGGCGCCACTCTGGGTCTGTCGGCCCAGACTTACATCGAGAACATCACAGAGAAGTTCCAGACGATGCTCAAGACCAACTTCAAGACTGAAGACACTCCAATGGCTGAGGGAGACCATCCTGAACTAGATGAGTCTGATTTTTGCACCCCTCTTCAGCATGCACAGTTCAGAGCTTTAGTTGGCAGTGCCAATTGGTTGTGGGCGGTCGTGAACGACCGGGTGATCGAAACCGCGCTCGGGTACTTCCTGGCGCCGCTCGGGACGATGGCGCTCGGCGTGACGCTGTTGGGCGAGACCCTGACCCCGCTCAAGCGCGTGTCGATCGGCTTCGCCGGGGTCGCCGTGGCCGTGCTGACCGTCTCGTACGGACGCATGCCCTGGGTGGCGCTCCTCCTCGCCGGATCGTGGTCGTGGTACGGGCTCACCAAACGACGTGTACCGCTCGACCCGATCGAGAGCCTGGCGAGCGAACTGTTCGTGCTCGCGCTCCCGGCGCTCGGGCTCGTCGCGGTCGGCTGGTTCCGGGCCGACGGCATCCCGTCACAGGCGACCGGCGCCGACTGGGTGTTCCTGTTCGGCACCGGCGCCATCACGGCGATCCCGCTGCTCATGTTCGCGTTCGCGGCCCAGCGGGTCCCGTTCACCGTGCTCGGTCCGGCGAACTATCTCGTGCCGCTGATCAACTTCCTGCTCGGCTGGCTCGCGTTCGGCGAAGATCTCCCCCGGTCGCGCGTCGTCGGCTTCGCCCTCGTGTGGGTCGCGCTCGTTCTCGTGACCGCCGACATGGTTCGGAACCGTTCGTCGACCGAGCATCGCGTCCCCGTTCCCATCCGTTGAGAAATCCCCGATCCGGCGGGCGGCCCTGTGCCAGAGTGGCCCCGTCGGCAGCAGATCTGCCGTGATCGGAAGGAATCCACATCAATGCGTAAGAAACTGTTCAGCACCCTCGCCGCGACGGCGGTCGTGGTCTCCGCCTGCGGTGGCGGCGGAGGCAAGCAGGGCGAGGTCGCCGACATGTTCATCGAACTGGCAGCCGACGGCGGCCTCGAGCTCGACGACGACTGCGTCGAAGGACGCCGCCGATCGAAGCTGTCCGACGACGACGCCGAGACGATCGTCGAAGCCGGCACCGACGGCGACCCCGACGTGAGCCCCGAGGCGGAGGCCATCGGCGACGAGATCTTCAACTGCGTCGACGCCAGCTCCTTCGTCGACAGCATCGTCGCCGAGTTCGAAGACGACGACTCGATCGATGTCGACTGCCTGCGCGACGAGCTCGAGGGCCTCAGCACACCCGACGAGATCCAGGACAAGGCGTTCGACATCGCGCTCGCTTGCAGCGGCTGACCGCCTGACGCCACTCAGCGGGGCGCGACCAGCGTGCCGTCGAAGAAGCGCTCGAGCGCATCGACGGCGGCCGTGTAGCGACTCGGATCACCGGCCACGTTCGTCATGCGGGCCAAACCGGTGAGCACGGCACCCAGGAGGTCGGCGAGCCCGGCCTGATCCACATCGGGCTGGAGTTCGCCGGCCTCGGCCGCGTCCGCGACCAAACCGGTGAAGAATCGTTGATGCCGGGCGCGTTGCGGTGTCAGCAGTTCGAGCAGGTCGGGATGCCGTTGCGTCTCCTGGGCGACGGCGACGATGAATCCGGCGATCGAGGCGTCCTCCAACTGGAGTTCGTTCGCCCGCCGGAGCACGGCACTGAACCGGGCCAGCAGGTTCGATTCGCGGGCCGCCGCCTGCTCGAACTCGGTGTAGACCAGGTCGATCACGTCGCAGTACACCGCCGCGTAGAGCGCCGCCTTGGAGTCGACGTAGTGGTAGATCGCCGTGGTCGTGATGCCGACGTCGGCCGCGATCAGCTTGTTGGTGGTGGCGCGGTAGCCGTCGCGAGCGAACCGCTCACGCGCCGCTCGCAGGATCGAACGACGTGTCTCGTCGGAGTTGCCCGCAGGTGGTCGACCGACTCGGCCGCTGCTCCCCATGGGGGCACGGTAGCGGTCCACCCCACTGCGACGCCGCACCGAACGACGTCCGGCAGGCACGCAACGCTGGCAGACTGTTCACATGAACGCGGACGCAGATCTGTCGCTCGATCAACTGGTCGAGCTCGAACGGATGCAGACCGAAGCTGCCGACGCCGATGCGGCGGCCGCTGACGACGCCGTCGACGACGACGGTTCCGTGGTGCTGCCCTGGTGGCAGCACCCGGTCAACATCGTCACGCTCGTCGTGACGGCCGCCATCCTCGCGGGGATGATCGGCTGGATGGTCGGCGACAACGGTGCGCGCATCGAGCACAACGACGTCGACACCGGCTTCCTCCAGGACATGCGGGTGCATCACGAGCAGGCCGTGCTGATGGGCATCATCTATCGCAACCTGCCCGACACCGATCCCGGACTGCGCACGGTCGCACGTTCGATCGTGACCGGTCAGAGCCTCGAGGTCGGCCGGATGATCCAGCTCCTGCGCATGTTCGGCGAGAGCGAGATCAACGACACCGAGACGGCGATGGTGTGGATGGGCATGGCCAGCGGCATCGACAGCATGCCAGGCATGGCGACCGACGACGAGCTCGATCGACTCGGTCGACTCGACGGTGAAGCGGCCGACGAACTGTTCGTCGACCTGATGACCCAGCACCATCTCGGCGGCATCGACATGGCGGAGTACGCCGTCGCCAACGGCGCCAACGACGAGGTCGCACAGATGGCCGCATCGATGGCCTCGGCCCAACGGGGCGAGATCGCGGAGATGCTCGGCCTGCTCGAGTGACCGACTGAGCCGCACCTGAAGGCGACCGACCGAGGCGCGGGGCACTCCGTACACTCGAACTCATGTCCGCAGGTACGCGAGGGACACGTCGAACACTGGGCACCTGCGCCGTCGTCGCTGCGGTGCTGCTCTCCGCCTGCGCTCCCGACCCCGGCGTGGTGAGCATCTCGGTGTCACCGGCACCGGTCGCTCCGGCGAGCGACCGGCCGACGGCAACGACGACCCCGGAGTCGCCGACGCCCACCACCGTCACCACCGGCCGACGATTCCACGTCGACGTCGAGGGCGCCGACCACGGCACCCGCCGCCGACGCTGCCGCCGATCGTCGAACCCGAACTCAACGTCGAGATCCCGCTCGAGAACGTCGTCGACATCGACGACGCGAAGCCCGTCCGCGACTACGACGCCTTCCTCGCCGTGGCGCTGACCGACATCGACCAGTGGTGGTCGCGGGTCTACCCCGAGGTGTACGGCGAGCCGTACGTGTCGCTGGAGGGTGGGGTCTACGCCGGTTACCCCGAACGGGAGTCCGACACTCCCCGGTTGCGGCGAACCGACGACCGAGTACGAGGATCTGGCACTCTTCGTCGCGTTCTACTGCGAGTTCGGCGACTTCATGGTCTACGACGACGACAACCAGGACGTGCTCGCGCCGCTCGCCGACGAGTTCGGCGCCGCGGTGATGGGCATCGTGCTCGCCCACGAGTACGGCCACGCGATCCAGGCCCGGATCGGGGCCCTCGACCGTCGCCTCGCGACGATCCTCACCGAACAGCAGGCCGACTGTTTCGCCGGCGCATGGACCGGCCAGGCGTACGACGGCGAGTCGGAGCTGTTGCGCCTCGGCGACGCCGACGTGCGAGCCGGGTTGATCGCCATGCTCAGCGTGCGCGACCCGGTGGGGACCAGCCAGTTCGTGCCGGGCGGTCACGGTTCTGCGTTCGATCGGGTCGGAGCGTTCCAGGTGGGGTTCCTCGAGGGCCCCGGTCGATGTGCCGAGCTGCTCGACAACCCGCTCAGCCTCGTTCCGAACCAGTTCCAGGGCGGCGCCGACGCGATCCTCGAGGGCAACGCCCCCTACGAGTGTGAGGACCTCCGCGATCTCGGCTTCAGCGAGGAACAGATCGCGAACTGCACCCCGGCGCCCGAGTTCCTCGCCGATGACCTCAACGACTTCTGGGTCACCGCGTCGGGCGACACGTTCCCCCAGCTCCAGGTCGTGCCGACCGACGACCTCGATGCGGTCGTGTGCGACCGCCCGGTCCGGCTGGCCGACGAGGTGCTCGTGTGCGCGGAGACCGACACGATCGCGTACGACGAGCCGGCCGTGGTCGACCTCTACCGCGAGTTCGGCGACTTCACGCTCGGCTACTTCTACGGGATCGCATGGGCCGAGGTGGCCCAACTCAACCTCGGGAGCACGCTGACCGGCGAGGACCGATCGCTGCTCAACGACTGCTTCACCGGCGCCTGGGTGCGCGACATCACGCCCGATGCCAACGGCCGCACCGCCCGCGGACAGGACACCGACGGGGACGGTTTCCAGGACACCGGCATCAGCAGCTCGGCCGGCGACCTCGACGAGGCGATCCGGATGGCGATCCTCGAGGGCGACGACGGTGCCAACGTCGACGAGTTCGGGACGGCGTTCGAGAAGATCGCTGCGCTGCGGATCGGTGCGCTGGGCGGGCTGGCCGCCTGCCAGGCCGAACTCGGCTGAGCCGCTCCGATCAGACGGCGGGTTCGTCGCCGGCCGGAGGAATCAGAGGTCGTCGACCGGTTCGACCGTGGTGGCCGGTGCCGGCTCGGTCGTGGTGGTGGTCGGCGCCGGGGCGCTGGTCGACGTCGTCGTCGGTGCCGACGTGGCGGGCGGAACGGTCGTCGGGGCCACCGTCGTGGTCGTGGTGGTCGTCGTGGTGGTGGTCGTGGTCGTGGTGGCGTCGGGGTCGGGCTGGTCCCAGCGCATCTTCATCGCCTCGGCCGACTGATCTTCCGGTTCGGTGATGCCGTCCCAGATCAGCACCTTGTCGCCGAGCTCGAGGATCGACTGCATCTTGCCGCCGAGGTACTGCGACACGCGGATGCAGCCGTGCGACGCCGGTTGCAGCGGGACGTTGTCGGCGCCGTGGATGGCGATGCCCTGATTGATGTAGATCGGGTTCATCATGCCGCCGAGCGGCCCGTTGCGATTGCCCTCGATCTTGCGGTACGCCGTGAACACACCAGGCGGGGTGTACGAGTGGCCGATGACCGCCTTCACCTCCGGCTCCGGCAGCGGGTTGCCGTTGATGTCGGTATCGATCGTGATCGTCTCGCGGTACTGCGCCGCATTCTCGTACCACGGCGTGAACGCCGTGGCGTTCGGCGCCAACTCGCCGGTGGCGACGTGGGCCACCAGTGCGGGTTCGTCGCCGTGGAACACGACCATCACCTGTTCGGGCAGGTAGACCTCGGTGTGATCGGCGAGACCACCCGTCGGACGACGCGGCTTGACCTTGATCGGGTCCTGCATGCGGTCCCACACCTCGGCGGTCACCCTGCCGGTCGCTTCGGCGCGCGGCACGCCCATCACCAGCTTCTCGAAGGCCCACACGGCCTGCGTGGTGAGGCTGCCGAAGTGGCCGTCGACCGGACCCGGGTCGAAGGCGAGTTCTGCCAGACGGGCCTGCACGCGCTCGACGTCGTCACCGAACGACCCGTTGGACAGCGTTCCCGACAGCGGCACCTTGACGACCGTGTCGGGCGTCTGCTCGGTCGCGGTGTACGACTCGGGGGGCGTGGTGCCGACGACCGAGACCGGCACCGACGACCCGTCGCCGAGCGTGACGGCGGGCACCGTGGTGTCGCCCGCGTCGTCGCCGCCCCATCCGCTGATCACGCTCGCCACGACCACGGCCGCGAGGAGACCACCTGCGGCGCCGATGGGCAGCCAACGAGCGACGGTGTTGGAGGAGGGGGACTTCTGAGCGTTCACGAGATACGGGATCCAGAGCGGGCGGCGTAGACGGGTTCACGCTACCAATGCGACAACACATCGTGACCCGCGGATGTTCCACGGCGGGCCCGATATCTTCGGCCCGATGGTCGACCCGGGGTTACCGCTCGACGCGCTCGATGTCATGGAGGTCGGCCCGCAGTGACCACATTTCACGCAGGATCGTGCCGATCACGCCCGGCGAACTCAGCGTCGACTCCCCGCGGGTCCGCGGAAAGTAGTCGACGCCCATCTGCATGATCTCGTAGCCGAGCCGGGTGGCCCGGATGACCAGCTCGGCGTCGATGAACGACCCCTCGCTCTTCAGTTCGACGTGGTCGAAGATCCGGGTGCGGACGAGCTTGAACGCGAAGTTGATGTCGCGCACCTTCACACCGAAGAATGCCTTGATCAGCCCGTTGTAGACCCACGTGTACACGGCGCGCAGCGAACCCTCGCCCGTGCGGTCGAACCGGTAGGCGCTGATGATGTCGACCTCGTAGTCACGCAGCAGGCGGACGGCCCGCGACACCTCCGCCATGTCGAACGGCAGATCAGCGTCGGTGTACAGCACGAGATCGCCCGTGGCGGCGGCGAAGCCGGTCTTCATCGATCCGCCGAGCTTGCGGTTGCGCTCGTGGTGGATCACCCGGATGTGGGGGTCGGCCGCCGCCATCCGGTCGGCGATCGCTCCGGTCGCATCGGTCGACTTGTCGTCGATGACGATCAGTTCGTAGTCGCGGATGTCACCGGCGGCGATGAGGTCTTCGCAGGCGCGCCGACCGAACGTGAGTGCCCGTTCGATGTAGTCCTCCTCGTTCCACATCGGATAGAACACCGACAGTTTCTCGAAGACCTCCCGCGGCGCATCCATGAGGGGCGAGGGTAGTCGGGCAGGCCCGCGCCGCCCTGATATGACCCGCTGCTCCTAGAGTCGTGGCGTGTCCGAGCCCACCGCAGCTCCCGACGGGACCCCGTCCTCGACCATCGATCGACCGGCCGAGTCCGAACGGCGCACGACGGCGCACCCCCGCCCCCCGCGCGCCGGTGATCTGTCCCTCGGGTGGCGGGCGATCACGGCCGGCACCTGGATCGGCGTCGTCGTCGGATTCGCCGCCGTCTGGAACGCGAGCGTGCAGCTCGGCCTGTCGACGTGGTGGCTCGGCCCGCGCGCCGATCCACAGCCGACCGTCGTGCAGTTCACGCCGTTCGTCGCCCCGGTGCTGATGCTGTTGGCGACGATCAACCAGGTCCGATGGCTCGCCTGGTGGGGGCTGGCCGCCGCGACCGTGGTCGCCGGCTTCGCCGTCGGCGACGTCGGCCGTGTCACGTCGTTGGCCCTCGTCGAGTTCACGATCGCCGCCGCCGCTGCAGTCGTCTCGATCGCATCGTTCACCGGGACGTACCGGATCGCGGAGGCCGAGCCGGACGCGGTCGAGGCGACCGAGGCGACCGACACGACCGTCACGAGCTAGCGACCCCGGGGCTTCGACCAGATAGGTTCGATCGCCATGTCGAAGGTGCTCATGTCCCTCCCCGTCGGTGAACGCGTCGGGATCGCGTTCTCCGGAGGTCTCGATACGTCGGCCGCCGTTGCCTGGATGCGCGAGCGAGGCGCGATCCCGTACACGTACACGGCCGATCTCGGCCAGCCCGACGAGCCCGATCTCGACGGTGTCCCCGGCCGCGCGAAGCAGTACGGCGCCGAGGAGGCCCGGCTGGTCGACTGCCGCGCCGAACTCGTCCGGGAGGGTCTGATGGCCCTCCAGTGCGGGGCGTTCCACATCCGCACCGCCGGCAAGACGTACTTCAACACGACCCCGCTGGGCCGCGCCGTCACCGGCACACTGCTGGTGCGGGCGATGAAGGAGGACGGCGTCGACGTGTGGGGCGACGGCTCGACCTACAAGGGCAACGACATCGAGCGCTTCTACCGGTACGGCCTGATGGTCAACCCCGACCTGAAGATCTACAAGCCGTGGCTCGATCCGGCGTTCGTCGACGAACTCGGCGGCCGCACCGGGATGAGCGAGTTCCTCCAGGCTCGCGATCTGCCGTACCGCGACTCGGTCGAGAAGGCCTACTCCACCGACGCCAACATCTGGGGTGCCACCCACGAGGCCAAGGCGCTCGAAGAGCTCGGCACGGGCATGGAGATCGTGACGCCGATCATGGGCGTCGCCCACTGGGACCCGGCGGTCGAGATCCTGCCAGAAGACGTCACGATCCGGTTCGAGGAGGGCTGGCCGGTCGCGATCAACGGGCAGACGTTCGACTCACAGGTCGACCTCGTGCACCGAGGCCAACACGATCGGCGGCCGACACGGGCTCGGCATGAGCGATCAGATCGAGAACCGCATCATCGAGGCCAAGTCGCGCGGCATCTACGAGGGGCCGGCCCTGGCGCTGCTGCACATCGCCTACGAGCGGCTGGTGTCGGCGATCCACAACGAGAACACGATGGAGAACTACGCCACGATGGGTCGGCGCCTCGGCCGTCTGCTCTACGAAGGCCGCTGGTTCGACCCGCAGTCGCTGATGCTCCGCGAGCCGCTGCTGCGGTGGGTCGGCGCCGCGATCACCGGCGAGGTCACGCTGCGGCTGCGGCGCGGCGACGACTACTCGATCGTGAACACCGAGGGCGAGAACTTCACGTACGAGCCCGACCGTCTGTCGATGGAGCGCGTCGAGGACCAGGCGTTCGGTCCGCTCGACCGCATCGGTCAGCTCACGATGCGCAACCTCGACATCACCGACAGCCGTTCCAAGCTCGACGTGTACCGCAACGTCGGCACGCTGGGCGGCGGCGGTCTGCTCGAACTCGACCCGAACCGCGACGCCGACTGACACTGCGGCCACGCCGGGCCGACCCGGTCCGAACGCGCCCTCGCCGTCTACTGTCGCTCGCATGAGAGCAGTCGTGTGCAAGGAATTCGGATCACCGGAGGCGCTGGTCGTCGAGGAGATGGACGACCCCACCGCCGGCGAGGGTCAGCTGCTGGTGCAGGTGAAGGCGTCGGCGGTCACGTTCCCCGACACCTTGATGATCGAGGACAAGTACCAGTTCCACCCGACCCCGCCGTACATCCCCGGCGGCGAGGCGGCCGGTGTGGTCGCCGGCGTCGGAGATGGTGTCGAGGGTTGGTCGGTCGGCGATCGTGTCGTCGGTGGCCTCGGCACGACCGGCGGCTACGCCGAACTCCTGGCGATCCCCGCCGCAACCGCACGTCGGCTGCCCGAGTCGGTCGATTTCGCCGTCGCCACCGGCCTCAACTACGCGTACGGCACGACGCTGTACGCGCTCAAGCACCGGGCCCACATCCAGCCGGGCGAGACGATGCTGGTGCTCGGCGCCGGCGGTGCGCTCGGCGTGTCGGCGGTCGAGCTCGGCAAGCTGCTCGGCGCCCGCGTCATCGCCGCAGCCTCCACCGAGGAGAAGCTCGACCTGTGCCGCGAGCGCGGTGCCGACGAGACGATCAACTACGCGACCGAGAACCTGAAGGAGCGCGCCAAGGAGCTGACGGGGGGCAAGGGCGTCGACGTCGTGTACGACGGTGTCGGTGGCGACAAGGCCGAGCAGGCCCTGCGCGCGATCGGCTGGGAGGGCCGGTTCCTGGTGATCGGCTTCACCGGCGGCATCCCGTCGATCCCGCTGAACCTCACCCTGTTGAAGGGCTGCCAGATCGTCGGCGTGTTCTACGGCGCGATGGCCGCCCGCCAGCCCGAACTCAACGCCGAGATCAGCGACGAGTTGATCCAGCTGGTCGCATCGGGCGACCTGCGGCCACACGTGTCGGCCTCGTTCCCGCTCGAGGGTGCCGGTGAGGCGATGCGTTCGCTGATGGATCGCACCGCGGTCGGCAAGGTCGTCATCACGCCCTGAAGGTCGGGAGCGCCGGTCACACCAACCGGCGCAGGATGCCCTCGATGAGGTCGACGCGGCCGGGCATCGTGTCGACGATGACGTGCTCGTGGTCGGCGTGCGCCCCGCCGCCGACCGCACCGAGCCCGTCGAGCGTCGGCACGCCGATCGCCGCGGTGAAGTTGCCGTCGCTCCCGCCGCCGACGGAGACGCCACCCACGCCGGGCATCGCCGCCTCGGCGAGCGGGAACAGCGAGGCCGACGCCGACTCGGGCATCGGCGGCCGGCCGATCTCGCCGAGCACGGTGATCGTGGCCTCGGGATCGATCGGGGCGAGCGCTGCCATCAGCGCCTCGACCCGCTCCTTCTCGGCGGCATTCGTGACGCGGCAGTCGACCTTGATGCGGGTCTCGGCCGGCACCACGTTGTCGGCCGTGCCCGCGTGGGCGACCGTGGGCGTCACCGTGGTGCCGGCGGCGGCGTCGCCGAACCCGGCGATCGCCAGCACCTGGTGTGACGCCTCGATCAGCGAGTTGACCCCGGCCTCGGGTTCGAGCCCGGCGTGCGAGGCGCGACCGTGGATCACGACCTCGAACGTGCCGCACCCCTTGCGGCCGGTCTTGACGGCGCCCCCGTCGGCACTCGGTTCGAGCACGAGCACGTTGCCGCACGCCCTGGCGCGCTCCTCGAGCAACGCTCGCGACGTGCCCGAGGCGACCTCTTCGTCGGCGGTGAACAGCATCTCGATGCCGGTCGTGTCGTCGAGCGCGGCGACCGCGTGGATCGCCTGCACGATGCCGGCCTTCATGTCGAACACACCGGGCCCGGTGGCCTTCCCGTCGGCGACGGTGAACGGCCGCTGTGCCAGGGCACCGAGCGGGAACACCGTGTCGTGATGCCCGAGGATGAGCACCTTCGACTCGCCGCCACCGCGCCAGTGCACGTGCGGCCCGGCCGGGCCCTCGATGAGCTCCGGGCGGATCCCGGTTCGTTGCTCGATCAGGTTCGCGAGCGTTTCGGCCGACTCGGCGAGCGCCGCGAGCTCCAGCGACGGTGATTCCACCTCGACGAGCGTGCGGAGGTCGGTGATGAGCATGTCGAGATCGGCCACGGCCGCCACCGTACAAGCCCGACCGAGCGCTCCGCCGAGCGGTCGCAGCACGTCGACACCCGATTCCCACCGCGCAGATGCCACGATGCTCCCCATGGCTCGACGCACCATCGGCATCACCTCGATCGCCGCCCTGCTCCTCGCGGCGTGCTCAGGGGGCGACGACGCCGCACCGTCGACGACCAGCACCACGACCACGATGACCGCACCGGACACGACGGCACCGACCGACGCACCGGAGACGACCGAGCCGCCAGAGCCCGAGACAGCGGTCTTCGCTGCCGCCGACTTCGTTGTCCGGCCCGGCACCGAACAACTCACCGTGACCGGTGCCACCGAGGGACGGACGCTCTCGGTCCACGACGGGAACGGCACCAAGGTGGCGTCCGGAACCGTCGACGCCGAGGGAGCGCTGATCTTCCGTCACCTCGATGGCGGCGCGACCTACACGGTCGGCAGCGATGCCATCCGCAGCGAGCCGACGACCACGCTCGATCGCGACGAGCACCCGGTACCGGCGTTCTACGCCGAGCAGCGCCTCCCGGCCGACGGCCTCGGGTACATCACCACACGGGACGGCACGACGCTGTCGGCGAGCGTGTGGCTCCCCGGTCCGGCCGAGGACGGCCCCTACCCCCACCGTCGTCGAGTACTCGGGCTACTCGCCGAGCAACCCCGACTCGGCCGGGTTCCCCGACGTGTTCACAGCGCTCGGCTACGCGTACGTCGGCATCAACATCCGCGGCACCGGGTGCAGCGGAGGTTCGTTCCGCTACTTCGAGTACGCGCAGAGCCTCGACGGTTACGACGCGATCGAGACCGTCGCCGCCCAGCCGTGGGTCCAGGGCAACCGGGTCGGCATGGTCGGCTTCTCGTACCCGGGCATCAGCCAGTTGTTCGTCGGCCAGACACAGCCGCCGAGCCTCGCGGCGATCACACCGTTCAGCGTGCTCGCCGACAGCGCGATCTCGACGCTCTATCCCGGCGGGATCCTCAACACCGGCTTCGCCGTCCCGTGGACCGAAGATCGACTCCGCCAGGCCGAACCCGAGGGCCAGCAGTGGGCCGCCGACCGGATCGCTGCCGGCGACGAGGTCTGCGGCGCCAACCAGGACCTCCGGCTGCAGAACCCCGACCTGCTCGCCGAGATCACCGCGAACCAGTACTGGACCGACGAGGTCGCCGGCGAGATCTCGCCCCGACTGTTCGTCGACCGGATCACGGTGCCGACATTCGTCGCGGGAGCATGGCAGGACGAGCAGACCGGCGGGCACTTCGCCACCATGCTCGACCGGTTCACGGGTACCGAGCACTTGTACGCAACCATGATGAACGGTCTCCACACCGAGTCGATCGGACCGGCCGTGTTCCCGCGACTCGTCGAGTTCCTCGACCTCTACGTCGCCGAGCGCACCCCGTCGCTCGCTGTCGCACGAGGGGTCGCACCGCTGCTGGCGCAGCAGATCTTCCAGACGTCAGATGTCGCGCTGCCGGCCGACGACCGGTTCGCCGGCATGACCCACGCCGAGGCGCTCACCGCGTTCGAGGCCGAGCCGCCGATCCGGATCCTGTTCGAGGAGGGTGCCGCCGAGGGTCGCGGCCCCCGGACACCGCTCCCCCGGTTCGAAGCAGCGTTCGACGCGTGGCCGGTCCCCGACGCAGAGTCGCGGGCCTGGTATCTCACCGAGGATGGCGCGCTCGCCGACGTCGCCGAGCCGACCGACGGCGAGTCGTCGTACCTCGCGCTGCCCGACGTCACCTCACCGACCTGGTTCGACGAGGCGTCGGGCAACATCTGGTCGGTCGACGTGACCTACGACTGGCAGGAGGGTGGCCCCGGCACGTTCGCCGCCTGGCTGACCCCGCCGCTCACCGACGACACGGTCGTCGTCGGATCGGGTTCGGTCGACCTCTGGATGGGATCGGACTTCCTCAGCGGACCGGCCGGTGACACCGATGTCGAGGTCACGATCACCGAGGTCCGCCCCGACGGCCAGGAGGTCTACATCCAGAGCGGCTGGCTGCGCGCCTCACAGCGCGCACTCGACGAAGCGGCATCGACCGAACTCCGACCGGTGCACTCCCACCGGGAGGTCGACGCCGAGCCGATGCCCGACGGCGAGTTCGCGCTCGTCCGCGTGGAGTTGTTCCCGTTCGCCCACGCGTTCCGCGCCGGCAGTCGCATCCGGCTGATCGTCGACGCACCCGGCGGCCAACGGCCCGTCTGGGAGTTCCAGACGCTGAGCGGAGGTGAGGAGGTCACGATCGCGCACGGCGGCGAGTTCGCGTCCAGGCTGGTCCTCCCGATCGTCGACGGGGTCGACGTGCCTGCCGCGTATCCGCCCTGCGACGCGCTGCGCGGCCAGCCCTGCCGTCCGTTCGCCGGCTGAGGCTCGCGGTGGAGGTGGCGACGCCACCTGGCTGCCGGCACCCCGACTGCGCTTGACTGGTCGGGATGGACCATCGACCCGAGCTCGCCGAGTTCCTGCGGGCGCGCCGCGACGCGGTGACGCCGGGGCAGGTCGGACTGCCGATCGGCACGTCGCGCCGCCGCACGCCCGGTCTCCGACGCGAGGAGGTGGCGATGCTCGCCGGGGTCTCGCTCACCTGGTACACGTGGCTCGAACAGGGGCGGCGCATCAACGCGTCGCCCGACGTCCTGAGCGCGATCGGCCGAGCGCTGCGTCTCGACGAGGCCGGCGTCGAGCACCTCCTGGCGCTCGCCCAGCCGTCGGCCACACCCGTCGAGGGACCGCAGGAGGCGCCCTCCGCGCTCGTCCGGCTGATCCAGTCGATGGAACCGGCACCCGCCTACGTGCTCGGCCCGCGGTGGGAGTTCCTCGCCTGGAACTCAGCCCAGGCCCGCCTGTACCCGCGGATCGAGGAGCTGGAAGGGCTCGAGCGCAACCTGCTGTGGGTCCTGTTCGCCGATCCGGCGACCCGCGACCTGATCGTCGACTGGGACATCCACGCCCGCCAGGCGCTGGCCGAGTTCCGGGCCGGCACCACCTCGCTGCGTGGCGACGACCGGTTCGGTGAACTGCTCGACCGCCTCGGCGCGACGTCGCAGGAGTTCTCGACCTGGTGGTCGGAGCACGACGTGTCCCAGTTCGAGACCCGCATCCGCCGCTTCCGTCATCCGGCCGCCGGCACCCTCACGTTCGAGTACCAGCAGCTCGCCCCGGTCGAGTGGCCGGGCCTGCGCGTCACGTGCCAGTTACCCGTCCCGGGCGACGACAGCGCCGAGCGGCTGGCGGTTCGTCACTACCTGGTCTGACGACCGGCTAATTTCTCGCGGATGTCACGCCTCCGGCGTCACTTCGAGCAGTTGGTTCGGCCAGCGGACATCCGCATCGACGGCGATCGTCCGTGGGACGTCCGCGTCCACGACGACCGGCTCTACCAGCGGGTCCTCGCCCACGGCACGCTCGGTCTCGGCGAGGCATACATGGACGGCTGGTGGGACTGCGATGCGCTCGATCAGATGATCGAGCGGGCACACCACGGTGAGATCGCCCGGCGCCTCGTGTCGCCCACGACGCTGCTGCGCGTCGCCGAGGCGAAGATCCGCAACCTGCAGCGCGGCGATCGCGCCTACGAGGTCGGACGCCGCCACTACGACATCGGCAACGATCTGTACCGGCGCATGCTCGATCCGCGGATGATCTACAGCTGCGCGTACTGGCGCAACGCCGACGACCTGGCCGCCGCACAGGAAGCCAAGCTCCAGCTGATCGCGAACAAACTCGACCTCGAACCCGGGATGCGGGTCCTCGACATCGGCTGCGGATGGGGCGGTGCCGCCCGATTCCTCGCCGAGCGGGCGGGTGTCACGGTGGTTGGCATCACGGTGTCGCAGGAACAGGCCGCGCTGGCGCGGGAGACGACCGCCGACCTGCCGGTCGACATTCGCGTCCAGGACTATCGCGAGGTCACCGAGCGATTCGATCGCGTGTACTCGATCGGCATGTTCGAACACGTCGGTGTGAAGAACCACGGCACCTACATGCAGACGGTCCGGCGCTGCCTCGACGACCCGACCGGGTTGACGCTCCTCCACACGATCGGCGGCAACCGGTCGGGCACCCGCACCGACCCGTGGATGGACCGGTACATCTTCCCCAACTCGGTCCTGCCGTCGGCGGCGCAGGTCGCCGCCGCCGCCGAGGGTGTGCTCACCATCGAGGACTGGCACAACTTCGGCCCCGACTACGACCGCACGCTGATGGCCTGGCATGCGAACATCAGCGCGGCCTGGGACGACCTGCCCGCGTACGACGAGCGGTTCCGCCGCATGTGGGACTTCTACCTGCTCGTCTCGGCCGGCGGGTTCCGAGCCCGGTACCTCCAGCTGTGGCAGGTGGTCCTCAGCCGCGACGGTCTCCCCCTGCCGTATGCACCCGCCGGCATCCGCTGACCCGAAACACAGCCGTCATGCGCCCGTCGCCCACCGGGAACATCCGCCGCCCACGATGTCCCCATGACCGACACCATCGTCATGACCGACGCCATCGTCGTCGCCGCCGATCACCCGTCACTGGACGACCAGGTCGGCACCTTCGTGGCGACGCTGCGGGAGGAGCCGCGCTACTTCGGGCCGGCGGCACGACGGAACCCGAAGCCGTTTCCGTCGCTGCTCGCCGAACTGCAGCAGCATGGTGGCTTCCGCCTCGCATCGATGGAACACGGACGCATCACCGGACTCGTCCGCGTCGACGAACTGGGTGTCGTCCACATCGCCGTCGCCGCCGAACATCGCGGCCACGGGACCGGGAGCTTGCTGCTCCAGGCCGCGATCTCACGTGCCGCACAGCTCTGCTTCGGCCGACTGGTACTGCACGCGACGCACCGCAGCCGGGCCGTCCGTCGTCTCGGCGATCGGCTCGGTTGCACGACGGTCGACCTCGGCCGCGGCCGCCTCGACCTCATCCTCCCGGTCCCCACCCCGGCCGTACTCCCGGCCTGACAGGGCCACCGGCCGGGGTCAGGGTGACCAGTCGGCCGGCAGTTCGCTGCGCCAGGGTGGATCAGCCCCTCGAAGGGTTACGACGACGCCCGCCACGTGGTTCGCGGCTCGAACCGCTGCGACGAGACGATCGACGTCGGCGGTGTCGTCGCGGCCGGATCCCGACGCGACCCACCACGACAGAAAGCCGGCACCGAACGAGTCGCCGGCACCGATCGTGTCGACGACCTCGACCGAGTCGACCTCGACGACCGTGTCGCCGGTCGCGGTCAGCACGTGCACCCCGTCACCGCCACGGGTGACGAGCGCGGCGGACGGTCCGGTCTCGAGCAGCGCCCGAGCGCTCACGAGCGGGTCGACGCCCGGCGACAGATAGTCGAGGTCCTCGTCGCTGACCTTGACGACGTCGGCGCGCCCGATCACGCGGGCGACCCGTTCGACGTACGACGTGCGATCCGCGATCACCTTCGGTCGGCAGTTGACGTCGACCATCACGAGCTGATCGGCCCGGCTCGAGCCGATCGCCGCTTCGACGGCGGCGGCCATCGGTTCGAGCACCAGGCCGAGTCCTCCGGTGAAGATGACCGGACCGTCGACCGATTCGGGACCGATCGACGACAGCGCCGGTGCCGAGGTCCCGTCGATGTAGAACCGGTACGTGGCGGTGCCGCCGTCGTCGAGCTCGGCCGCTGCGAGGGTGGTCGGCAGCCCGACCCGGACGAGCGACGACGTGTCGACGCGATCGTCGATGAGCTGGGCCGTGAGCATCGAACCGAAGCGGTCGTCGGACACCGCCCCGACGAAGCGGACATCGGCACCGAGTCGTCCGCAGGCGCGGGCGGTGTTGAAGGGGGCGCCTCCGAGTTTCGCGTCGACCTGGCCGGCGGGCGTGATCACCAGGTCGATCAGTGCTTCGCCGATGACGGAGATCATCCCTGCATCTTGCCAGGGCCCGACACCCGGGCGCGAAGCTCCTCGATCACCAGCGCCACCGTGTCGCTGCGCACCGGATCGCGATGCACGATCGAGATCATGCGATGCAGGTCGTGATCGCCCGCCACGACCACCTGCCGCACGCCGTTCGGTGCACTGCCGACGATCAGCCTGGGCACGAACGCCGGTCCGAGGCCGTTGGCGACCAGGGTCATCGTGACGGCGTAGTCGGTCGTCTCGAACGCCACGTCAGGGAACGAACCCGGCGGCGCGGGCGGCCCACTCGAGCGCCACCTGGTTCTGGGCGTCGGGCGGGCCGGACACCCAACGTTCACCGGCGAGCGCCGACAGCGCGACACCGTCGGCGGCCCAATGGGCGGTCGGTACCAGCAGCACGAGATCGTCGCGGAGCAACGGTTCGGCGGCGAGCGGTGGCGGCACGCTGACGTCACTGCCCGAGTAGGCGTGCGTCACCATCACGTCGAGTCGGCCGGCCACGACGTCGGCGAACCCGTCGGGTGGTTCGCGGTCGATCAACACCAACTCGAGCCCCGGCCGAGCGGTGAGGACCGACGTGAGCACCGGTGGCAGGAGGAACTGGGCCGCCGTCGAGAACGCACCGATCCGCACGGTCGACGGCGCACGGGCGGTGAGCCGGACCTCGTGGGCGACGCCGTCGGCGAGGTCGAGCAGGTGGCGTGCCCGGTCGTGGAGCACCTCGCCCGCGACCGTCGGGGTCACCCCGCGGGGATGCCGGGTCAGGAGCTCGACCCCGAGTTCACGTTCGAGCGCCGCGACGTGTTGTGCGATCGCGGGCCCGGTGTAGCTCAGCTCGTGCGCCGCGGCGTTGAACGAGCCGAGGCGAACGGTGGCGACGAACGACCGCAGGTGGTGCAACTCCACGACTGCAAACCCTAGCTATGCAGTCACATAGCTTTGATGACTGGCACTTTCCACCCAGTTCTCCGAGAATGGGTCGGTGCCCGAGACCGACCACCGCCCGATCGCCACCGTGTCCCCCGACGACGTCGAACGGGCGGCCGAGTCGATCGCGGCACACGTCCGCACGACGCCGATCGTCGAAGTGCCCGGCCAGGAGATCGGGGTCGACGCGACGCTGGTGCTGAAGCTCGAGTTCCTCCAGCACAGCGGGTCGTTCAAGGCCCGGGGCGCCACACACTTCGTCACCACCCAGCCGATCGCGGCCGACGGCATCGTCGCCGCGTCCGGCGGCAACCACGGCGCCGCCGTCGCCTGGGCCGCACGCCGCTCGGGCCACCCCGCTCACATCTTCGTGCCCACCACCGCCGATCCCGCCAAGGTCGCCCGACTGCGGGGCTACGGCGCCACGGTGCACGAGGTGGGCGAGGTCTACGGCGAGGCGTTCGCCGAAAGTCGCCGGTACCTCGACACCCACGACGCCACCTCGATCCACGCGTACAACGACCCGGTCGTCGTCGCCGGCGCCGGCACGTGCGCCCGCGAACTCGATCAGGCCGCGCCCGATCTCGAATCCGTCGTGCTGGCCTGCGGTGGCGGCGGACTCGCCGGCAGCACCGCCGCCTGGTACGGCGAGCGCACGGAGGTGGTCGCGGTCGAGACCACCGGCACCGCGTCGTACGCCGCCGCGGTCGCCGCCGGCGAACCGGTCGACGTCGACGTGTCGGGCCTCGCGGCCGATGCACTCGGCGCCCCTCGCATCGGGTCCACCCCGTTCCGGGCGCTCCGGGCGGTCGATGCGACCAGCGTGGTCGTGTCCGACGACGCGGTGGCCGCCGCCAGGACCCATCTCTGGAGCTGGCTCCGGATCATCGTCGAGCCGGCCGCTGCGGCTCCACTCGCCGCGCTGATGTCGGGCGCGTGGTCGCCCCGGTCGCCCCACGACCGGGTGGGCATCGTGCTGTGCGGCGCCAACACGACGCTCGACACGACGCTCGACACGACCCCGTCGGCCGACGCACCCCTCCCGCGGCGGCCCCGACCCGATGAGGCAGACTGAACCCGTGACCGACACCGCCAAACCGTCCGTCGACGCCAGCAACTACGAGTTGGCCGACCGATATCGAGCCGAAGTGGGACGTGTGTTCCTGTCGGGGGTACAGGCGATCGCCCGCCTCCCGATCGACCAGATCCGGATCGACCGCCGCAACGGTCTCGACACCGCCGCCTTCGTCAGCGGCTACCAGGGATCGCCGGTCGGCATGTTCGGCGAGGAGGTCGAGCGGGCGAGACGCACCCTCCCCGACCTGCCGGTCGTCAACCGGCCCGGCGTCAACGAGGAACTCGCCGCCACCGCCGTGATGGGCAGCCAGCTGGCGGTCACGCTCGACGACTGCACGTACGACGGCGTCCTGGGCATCTGGTACGGCAAGGGTCCGGGCATCGACCGGGCCGGCGACGCGATCCGGCACGCGGTCTTCGCCAGCACCGCACCGCACGGTGGTGTCGTCGCCGTGGTCGGTGACGACCCGAGCGCCAAGTCGTCGACCCTGCCGTCGTCGAGCGACGCCACGATGGTCGACCTGCACATGCCGCTGCTGTTCCCCGGTGATCCGCAGGAGGCGCTCGACCTCGCCCGACACGCGGTCGCCCTCTCGCGGGCCTGCGGCATCTGGTCGGGACTGAAGCTGGTCACCCCCGTCGCCGACGGGACCGGGACGATCGACGTGAGCCCCGACCGGGTGCAACCGGTCATCCCGACGATCGACATCGACGGTCGGCGCTTCGAGCCGCACCCCAACGGCATGCTGATCACGCCGCACACGCTCGACATGGAGCGCGAGTTCTTCGAGGTGCGCACCGAACTCGCTCGCGAGTACGGCGCCCTCAACCAACTGAACCGTGTCACGGTGCGCAGCGGCGACGACTGGATCGGCATCGCCGCGTGCGGCCACACGTACCACGAGCTGCGCGAGGCACTCCAGGTGCTGGGTTTCGCGTCCGATGACGATCTGCGCTCGGCCGGCATCCGACTGTGGCAGCTCCAGATGCCGATCCCGCTCGATCGTCACGACGTCCGGGCGTTCGCCGAGGGCCTGACCGACGTCCTCGTGATCGAGGAGAAGAACCCGACGCTCGAGATGCTCGTCCGCGACGCGCTCTACGACCTCGCCGAGCGGCCCCGCGTCTGGGGCAAACGCGACGACGACCGACGGATCCTGGTGCCGTTCGACTCGCTGCTCGACGCCGAGCGGATCCTCCCGGCGCTCCGCCATCATCTCGGCAAGCGACTCGGTGACCGCCTCGCGCCGCCTCAGGCGAAGCCCGACCGCAACCTGATCCCGCTCAGCGTGAACCGAGCGCCGTTCTTCTGCTCCGGATGTCCGCACAACACGAGCACCCGCGTCGAGCCGGGCACCCTCGTCGGCGGCGGCATCGGGTGCCACGCCATGGTCGCGTTCATGGAGCCCGAACGCACCGGCGACATCGTCGGCCTGACGTGCATGGGCAACGAAGGCGCCCAGTGGATCGGCATGGCGCCGTTCGTCGAGCGCAAGCACCTCGTGCAGAATCTCGGCGACGGCACGTTCTTCCACTCGGGCTCGCTCGCGATCCGCGCCGCGATCGCGGCCGAGATCGACATCACCTACAAGCTGCTGCTCAACGGCACGGTGGCGATGACCGGCGGTCAGGACGCACAGGGGGCCGTCGACGCCGACGCGATCGCCTCGATGCTGCTCGCCGAGGGCGCCCAGCGGATCATCATCACCAGCGATGATCCCGATCGGGTCGAGGGCACTCGACGTACCGGCCGGTGTCGACGTCTGGGACCGCTCGCGGCTCGACGAGGCACAGCGGGTGCTCGCCGAGATCCCCGGCACCACGGTGCTGATCCACGACCAGGCCTGCGCCGCCGAGAAGCGCCGGGCCCGCAGCCGCGGCACGATCGAGACCCCCGGCTTCCGGGTCGTCATCAACGAGCGGATCTGCGAAGGCTGCGGCGACTGCGGCGACAAGTCGAACTGCCTGTCGGTCCAGCCGATCGACACGCCGTACGGCCGGAAGACGGCGATCCACCAGACGAGCTGCAACTTCGACTTCTCCTGCATGCAGGGGGACTGCCCGGCGTTCGCCACCGTCACGGTCGACCCCGATGCGAAGGGTGCCGCGCGCACCACACCGACGCCCCCGTCGCCCTCCGATCTCCCCGATCCGGTCAGCGTGGTCGACGCCGACAACTTCACCGTGCGACTCTCCGGCATCGGCGGTACGGGCGTGGTCACCGTCAGCCAGATCATCGGCACCGCGGCGATGCTCGACGATCTCCACGTCCGCGGTCTCGATCAGACCGGGCTGTCCCAGAAGGCCGGCCCGGTCACGAGCGACGTGCGCATCGCCAGGCACGCGCCCGCCGAGTCCAACCACGCGAACGAGGCCGGCGTCGACTGCTACCTGGTGTTCGACATGCTCGCCGGGTCGAGCAACGCACACCGCGAAGGTGCCCGCGCCGGCACGACCGTCGTGATCGGATCCGTCGATGTCGTCCCGACCGGCGAGATGGTCGCCAAACCGGGCAGCACGGCCTACCCCGAGCAGTCGCTGCTGCGGCAGCGGCTCGACGACGTCTCACGGCCCGACCTCAACCGGTACCTCGACGCCGCGGCACTCACCCGCGGCCTGTTCGGAGCCACGACCACCGCCAACATCCTCATGATGGGCGTCGCCGTGCAGATCGGGGCGTTGCCGGTCGATCCGGCGGCCGTCGAGCGGGCGATCGAACTCAACGGCGTCGCCGTCCAGGCCAATGTCGCCGCCTTTCGATTCGGACGCCAATGGGCGGTCAGCCCGGCGGTGGTCGAAGCGGCCGCGGGCGTGACCGCCCCTCGCGTCGAGACGCTCGACCAGCTGATCGACCGGCTCGCCGCCGATCTCGCCGACTACCAGGACGAGTCCTACGCCGAGCGATTCACCGAACGGGTACGAACCGCCCGGCGGACCGAAGTCGGCCTCGATGCCGATTCGACCCGGTTCACCGAGGCGGTCGCCCGACACCTCCACAAGCTGATGGCCTACAAGGACGAGTACGAGGTCGCCCGGTTGGCGCTCCTCGACGAGTCCCGGCGCCGCTACGAGGCCGTCGGCGGTGCCGACACCAGCGTGAGCTACCACCTGCACCCACCGATGCTGCGCTCGATGGGCATGGACCGCAAGCTCGAGTTCAAGCGCACCGCCACCCCGTCGTTCGTCGCGCTCCGGGCGATGAAGCGTGTGCGCGGCACGCTCGCCGATCCGTTCAGGTGGGCCGAGGTCCGAAAGATCGAGCGCGCCATGATCCCCGAGTACGAACAGGCGGTCGACGCGCTGTGCGCCGGGCTGACCCGCTCGAACATCGACGAGGCCACCGAGATCGCCACCCTCCCGGATCGGGTGCGGGGCTACGAAGTCCTCAAGCTGCGTCGCGCCGCCGCCTACCGAGGCGAGCTCTCCCAGCGGCTCCAACGTTTCACTTCGCGCTGACCGCCGCCAGACTGGCGACCCATGTCGATCTGGACCGCCGTCTTCTTCATCGTCGGCATCGCCGCCCTGGTGATCGGCGCCGAGGCGCTCGTCCGCGGCGCCGCCCGACTCGCCGCTCGCACCGGTCTGTCGCCCGTGGTGATCGGTCTGACGGTCGTCGCGTTCGGCACGAGCGCACCCGAACTCGCCGTGAGCGTCGGCGCGTCCTGGCGGGGTGAGACCGACCTCGCCGTCGGCAACGTCGTCGGATCGAACATCGCGAACATCCTGCTGGTGCTCGGCGTCGCGGCAGCGGTCGGCGGCGGCCTCGTGGTCGCCCAGCGGATCGTCCGGATCGACGTGCCGATCATGCTGGCGCTGTCGCTGCTCGTGTTCCTGCTCGGCCTCGACAACCGCCTGAGTCGATGGGAGGGCATCGTGTTCGTCTGCCTCCTGATCGGCTACATCACCTGGACGGTCATCAGCTCCCGTCGGTCCACCAAGGCTGCGGTCGAGACCGAGTACGACGAGGCGCTGAGCGAGGAGAAGCTGCGAGAGAGTTCCGCGATCGCCGACATCGGGTTCGTGCTGTTGGGCCTCGCGCTCCTCGTCGTCGGCTCGCAGGCACTGGTCGAGGCGGCCACCGACATCGCCAGAGCGCTCGACGTCAGCGAACTCGTCATCGGGCTGACGGTCGTGGCGATCGGAACGTCGCTCCCCGAGGTCGCCACCTCCGTCATGGCGGCGATGCGCGGCCAGCGCGATCTTGCCGTCGGCAATGCGATCGGTTCCAACCTCTTCAACATCCTCGCCGTGCTCGGTCTGACGGCAGCGATCTCACCGAACGCGATCGTGGTTCCCGACGGTGCGCTGTCGCTCGACCTGCCCGTGATGATCGCCGTCGCGATCGCCTGCCTGCCGATGTTCGCCAACGGCTACGCGCTGCTGCGGTGGGAGGGCGTGCTGTTCCTGACGTTCTACGCCGCGTACCTGGGCTGGCTCGTCATCGACGCCGCCGACCATCAGATCAAGGACGGCTACGCGATCGGCATCCTCGGCTTCATGCTGCCGCTGAGCGTGATCACCCTGGTGGTCATCGGCGTGCGCGCACGGCAGTCGGGCACGTCACTCGCGAGTTGACTCGGCGGCGTCGAGCGCCGGCGAGAGCAACGCCGCACCGGCGATGCCGGCGTTGTTCGCCATCGACGCCACCACGACCTCGCAGCCCGGGTCGACCCGGTGCATCCACTTCTCCGGCTTCTTGCTCGCCCCGCCGCCGACGATGATCAGCTCCGGCGAGAACAGCATCACCACGTGCCGGAGGTAGTGATCGACCCGGTCGCCCCACTGCTCCCAGCTCAGCCCGTCCCGCTCCCGTGCGCTCGCGGCTGCTCGCTTCTCGATGTCGGGACCGTCGAGTTCGAGATGACCGAGTTCGGTGTTGGGGACGAGGACCCCGTCGTTGAACAGTCCGGAGCCGATACCGGTCCCGAATGTCAGACAGAGCACGACCCCGCCACGATCGCGTCCGCTCCCCCACGTCATCTCGGCGACGCCGGCCGCGTCGGCATCGTTGAGCACCGACACCGGGGCGCCGACGGCTTCGGTGAAGAGCTCGTCGGCATCGATGTCGATCCAGCTGTCGTCGATGTTCGCAGCACTCCTGACGATGCCGCGGGTGACCACCGACGGCATGCACACACCGACCGGGCCCTCCCAGGCGTGACGCTCGACGAGCTTGCGGACGACCTTGGCGAGCGCCTTCGGCGTGGCCGGCTGGGGTGTGTCGATGCGCACCCGGTCGGCGGCGAGCTCACCCGTCGCCAGGTCGACCGGTGCGGCTTTCATCCCCGTCCCGCCGATGTCGATCCCGAAGCCGTATTCGCGTGTGCTCACGGTCGAACACGGTAGCGACACCACCGCCACCGCCGCCGCTTTCCGCCGAGTTGGGACGGATCGTCAGGCGCGGGCGCGGGTCTTGCGCAGGATCGGATCGGCCGCTGCGAGTGTTCGATCGGCGAGTCTCATCGTGAAGCCGGCCGCCCCCGGCGTCTGCGAGTCGACGAGATTGCCCATCACCTGCAACGTGATGTCGGCGATCTTGTGGGTGCCGACGGCGAACCGGAGTCCGGTTCGCATCAGGCCCGGATGCCCGATCAGGAAGGCGAACCGCCGGCCGGTGCGCAGGAACCCGTCGAATCGCTCGCCGATCTGCTCGTCGTAGCGATCGGGAGCGGTGGCGGGATCGGCGAGGAACAGGTCGGCGGCGAGCATCCCCGACTCGAGGCCGTAGTCGATGCCCTCGCCGTTCATCGGATTGACGAGGCCGGCGGCGTCGCCGATCGCGACCCAGCCCGGTCCGTGGCGTTTGACCGCGCTCATCGGGAGGCGCCACGCCCGTGGTCGTTCGAGGTTCGGGCCGATCTCCCACGAGTCGGCGACGAGACCGCGGTAGCTGTCGAGCAGGTGGTTCAGGTTCAGCCCTTTGAACCCCTTCATCGTCGACAGCGCGCCGACGCCGATGTTCACCGTGCCGTCGCCGCACGGGAACATCCATCCGTATCCCGGCACCCAGGTACCCCGACCGTCGCGGATCGTCAGGCACGCCTCGAGGTGTTCGTCGGCATGTCGGGGACTCTCCACGTAGGCACGGATCGCGAGCCCGAACGGCTCGTTGGGGTCACGCTCGGCGCCGAGCGCCCGGGCGACCGCCCCTGGGGCACCGGTGGCCGCGACGACGAGGTCGGCACCGATGGGGCCGTTCGGCGTCGTGATGCCGGTCACCCGGCCGGTCCGGTCGTCGAGCACCGGCTCGCCGGTCGTCTCGAACCGGACGTCGGCGCCCGCTTGGGTCGCGGCGTCGATCAGCGTCGCGTCGAGCCGTCGCCGCGGCCAGACGGCACCGTGGGCGGGGAACCGACCCGTGTCGGGCCACGGCAGCTCGCGGACCTGCTTGCCGGCGATCATCCGGAGTCCGGCGATGCGATGTGCACCGTCGAGCGGTATCTCGAGTTCGTTGAGGGCCGCGACCGCACGGGGGGTCAGGCCGTCACCGCAGATCTTGTCTCGGCCGTACGGGCCCTTCTCGACGACGACGACCCGGGCGCCGGCACGGGCCGCCCTGATCGCGACCGCGGCTCCGGCCGGTCCGCCGCCGATGACCGCGATGTCGAAGCGTTCCACGCCCTCGATTCAATCGGGAGAATCAGTCGGCCGTCGACGTCGGCGACACGTCACCGTCGTCGGCGATCCGCTGGTGGTGGTGGATCACCTCGGCCACGATGAACCGCAGGAACTTCTCGGAGAACACCGGATCGAGCCCGGCGTCCTCGGCGAGCGTGCGCAGACGAGCGACCTGCCGGGCCTCGCGATCGAGATCTGCCGGGGGCAGCCCGACGGTGGCCTTGTATCGACCGACGTCCTGGGTGATCTTGAAGCGCTCGGCCAGGAGGTGGATGAGTGCGGCATCGATGTTGTCGATGCTCGAGCGGTACCTGGCGAGCTGCTCATCCGTCATGGTCACCAGACGCTACCGGATCTCCTCGCCACGCCCAGGGGCTACGTTCGCGAGATGAATCCTCTGCCGGTGCTGTTCGTCGATCATCCGTTCCCGGAGATGTACCTCGACCTGGTCGACGGGCGGGCCACGGTGGTCGGCTCGGGCAGCGACGACGGGTTGGCCGATGCCGTCGCTGTTGTCGCCGGCGCCTCACGCCCGTGGGACGCCGACCGCGTTCGCCCTGGCGCCTCGCCTCCGGGTCATCTCGCGGGTCGGCGTGGGCTACGACAACGTCGACGTCGACGCGGCGCACGCCGCCGGTGTCGTCGTGTGCAACGCCCCGCTCGCACCGATGGTCTCGACCGCCGAGCACACGATGGCGCTGATCTTCGCGGTCACGAAGCATCTGCCTCACCAGATGCGCCGAGCCGAACAGGGGCTGCGGGGTGAGCCGATCGGTCGCTCGCTCGAACTCGACGGCCGCGTGCTCGGCCTGGTCGGCATCGGCCGGATCGCGAGCCGGGTGGCGGTCGCCGCCCAGGCACTCGGGATGCGGGTGATCGCGACCGACCCCGCCATGAGCGAGTCGCCGGTGGCCGGGGTCGACCTGGTCGGCTTCCACGAACTCCTCGCCATGAGCGACGTGGTGTCGTTGCACGCCCCTGCCGTGCCGTCGACGATCGGGATGATCGATGCCGACGCCATCGGTCGCATGAAGCCCGGCTCGTACCTCGTCAACTGCGCTCGCGGGCTGCTGGTCGACCACGACGCGCTCCGCGCCGCGCTCGACAGCGGGCACCTCCTCGGAGCCGGACTCGACGTCACCGACCCCGAGCCGCTCCCCGCCGGCCATCCCCTGCTCGATCGCCCCGACGTCGTCGTGACCCCGCACGTCGCCTCCGCGACCGCCGCGGGACGTCACCGGCTATACGCCCACGCCATCGACAACGCGTTGGCCGTCCTCGACGGCAGACCGGCCTCCGTCGTCGCGCCATCGACCTGACAGACTCGTCGCATGACTTTGCGTGACACCCTCTCGGCCGGCGGCGAGGCCCTCGGCTTCTGGCTCTCGATGCCCGGTTTCGTCGGTGCCGAGATCGCCGCCAGGCAACCCGTCGACTACGTCTGTGTCGACACCCAGCACGGGGCGATCGACTACCTCACGTCGGTGTCGATGATCCAGGCGATCGAACTCGCCGGCGGCACCCCGATCGTGCGGGTGCCGTGGAACGAGCCCGGGATCATCGGCAAGTCCCTCGACGCAGGCGCACACGGCGTCGTCGTGCCGATGGTGAACACTCGGGCCGAGGCCGAGGCGGTCGTGCGCTCATCGCGCTACGTGCCGGAGGGCGCCCGGAGCTGGGGGCCGATCATGGCGTCGCAGCGCCACCCCGACAACCGGGCGTGGGCCCACGAGACGATCTGCGTGATCCCGATGATCGAGACGCGCGAGGCGATCACGAACCTCGACGACATCCTCTCGGTCCCCGGCATCGACGCGATCTACGTCGGACCCGCCGATCTGTCGCTCAGCCTCGGTCTCCAACCGTCGGGCAACGCCGACGAGACGGTGCTCGACGAGGCGCTCGCCACGATCGTCGAGGCCTGCGGACGCCACGGCGTGACCCCGGGGATCCACAGCTCCGGCGCGCTGGCGCAGCGCCGCCGTGATCAGGGTTTCCGAATGATCACGATCGGCAGCGACGCGCTCGCGCTCCGAGCGGGGTACGCGGGCGAGCTGGCCGCCTCGGCAGGGCCCGCCGACGAGTCGTCGGCATCGGGCAGCCTGTACTGACCCTGCTCGCCCGTCGACTCAGATCGGGCGACGACCGACCGCTACCCGGTCACGTCCGGCCAGGTCGGGATGGATCGCCGCGTCTCGATAGCGGTGGGTGACGAGCAGATCACGCACGGCACCGCCCTGGTCGGCGCCGATCTCCAGAACGAGGTGACCGTCGGCGGTGAGTCGGTCGGGTGCGCCGGCGATCAGGGTCCGGATGTCGTCGAGGCCGTCGGCGCCGGCGTACAGCGCCGAGCCCGGCTCCCAGTCACGCACCGACTCGCCGAGGTCGGGCGATCCGACCGCCACGTACGGCGGATTGCTGACGATGACATCGCAGACCACGTCGGCGGGCAGGGCGTCGAACCACGACCCCGATGCAATGCGGACGTTGTGGGCGGTCCGCCCGATCCCGGCGAGGTTGGCGCGGGCGACCGCGATCGCATCATCGCTCACGTCGGTCATCCACACCGTCGTGTCGGCGACCGGAAGCTCGAACGCCAGCGACAGGCCGATCGCTCCCGAGCCGGTGCCGAGGTCGGCGACCGTACGTGGCCCGGGCACGACGGCGGACAAATCGATCGCCAGGCCGGCGACCAGCTCGGTCTCGGGTCGGGGGATCAGGACCCGACGGTCGATCGCGAGATCGAGATGCCGGAACGACCACCGGCCCAGCACGTACGCGAGCGGCTCGCCGGCGCGGTACCGGGCGACCATGGCATCGAGGTGCGCCACCGTGCGAACCGTCGCCGGCTCGTCGACTGCAGCATCGAGTTCGTCACCGTCGAGCCCGACGGCGACCTCGCACAACCAGCGGGCCTCGTGCCGGGACCCCACGACCTCGGCGGTCTGATCGAGGAGCGCGCGGATGGGAACGAGCTCGCTCACGTCAACCTTCGAAGGCAGCCAGCTGCTGCGCTCGCTCGTCGATCAGCAGCGGTTCGACGACGAGATCGAGATCACCGGCGAGCACATCGGCGAGGCGGTACACGGTGAACCCGATCCGGTGATCGGTGACACGGTTCTCCTTGAAGTTGTAGGTGCGGATCTTCTCGCTGCGGCCACCACCACCGACCTGCGATCGGCGTTCGGCCGACAGTTCGTCGTCACGCTCTTGTTGCGCCAGGTCGTACAGACGAGCGCGAAGCACCTGCATCGCCCTGGCTCGGTTCTGGAGCTGGCTCCGCTCGTCCTGCATCGTGACCACGACACCGGTCGGGACGTGGGTGATCCGGACCGCCGAATCGGTGGTGTTGACGTGCTGTCCACCGGCTCCCGAGGAGCGGTAGACGTCGATGTCGAGGTCGCGTTCGTCGATCGTCACCTCGACCTCGTCAACCTCGGGCAGGACGGCGACGGTCGCCGACGACGTGTGGATCCGACCTTGGCTCTCGGTCACGGGGACCCGCTGCACCCGATGCGGCCCGCCCTCGAACTTCAGGTGCTGCCACGCATCGTCGCCCCGGACGACGAACGTCACCTGGTTGACGCCGCCCAGGTCGCTGGGCGTGTGCGACAGGACTTCGAGTTTCCATCGGCGGCGCGCGGCGTAGGCGGCGTACATCTCGTTGAGGTCGCGCGCGAACAGGTTCGCTTCCTCGCCACCCTCGGCACCCCGGATCTCCATGATCACGGCGCGTCCGGCGTGTGGGTCGCGTGGCAGGAGCAGCTCACGGAGTCGCTCGGCGAGTCGGGCGAGGTCTCGTTCTGCGCCGGCAACCTCGTCGGCCGCCATCGCCCGCCCCTCGGGATCGGGGTCGTCGAGCATCTCCCGTGCCGTTTCGAGGTCGCCGGAGCGTGCGAGGTGTTCACGATGGGCGGCGACCAGCGGTTCGAGTTCGCGGTATCGCTGTGACACGACACGCAGCTGATCCGGGTCGCTCGTGGTCGCGGGGTCGGCGAGACGGGCTTCGAGTTCACGGAACTCGTCGGCGACAGCGGCCAAACGAGCGGAGACACCTGGATCGAGCATGGCCTCGGCAGGCTATCCGCTCGCGGTCTCCGTCAATCTTGAGTTGCCATCGCTCAGCATTTCTGTATCATGGTCACTGTTCTCTTCGAACATCGAGAACGAACCATCAGTCTCATCATCATCAGACACCCCGCAGGAGGTCACCCATGTTGGTACGGCACCGCACCTACACCCCCACCTTTGATCGCACCTTTGATCGCACCTTCGATCGGGCGTTCGAACAACTCACCAACTCGTTCTTCGAGACCCGTCGCGCCGACGGTCCCGTCATCGACGGTGCGTGGATCGACGACGAGTACGTCCTCACCGTCGATCTCCCGGGCGTCCCGGCCGACGCCGTGTCGGTCGAAGTCACCGGCGCACAGCTCACGGTGAGCGTCACCACCGATGCACTCGACTGGAAGCGCTCGATGCGGCTCGGCGAACGACTCGACCCCGACAAGGTCGGCGCCCGCCATCTCGACGGTCGTCTGACCGTTCGCATCGGCGCCGTCGACGAGCCCGAGGCACGCACGATCGCCATCGACACCTCGGCGCCCGAGCGGGCGATCGAGGCCACCTCGTCCGACGATCAGTCGACCGAGACGAACGTCACCGAGTGACGCAACCGGTCGGCGATCTCGTCGACCAGACCGATCCGGTCTCGTGGCGGCAACGCCACCACGAGACGCCCTCCGCCGACGGCCGGTTCGCCCAGAGCGAGCCGGGCGTCGGCCGCGTACGGGATCAGATCGAGATCGACACCCGACGAGCAGACGACCACGACACGTTCGCCGGCCGGCCCGATGCCGGCAGCGACGCAGGGCAGCGGGTCCTTCAGGTTGGGGCGTGGGATCGGCGGCGGTGCCGGAGCGAGCACGCTGGCACCGACCAGTTCGGGTTGCTGTTCGAGTCGCCAGCGGATGAGGCGCTCGGCACCGAGCGACTTGAGCGGGTGTGGTGGCCCGTCCGGTGAACGGTGCCCGGCGACGGCCTCGACGACCCGTGCCAGCGAGGCCACCGCCGGCACGTCACCGTGCATCATCTGGAACGCTTCACGATCGTGGGCCCCGACGCCGACCTCGAGCCGAGTGGCGCCGGTGGCGGGGTCGTCGACCACTCGGCACACCTCGAGACCACGGATCTCGCCGGTCAGCACACCGTGCTCGACGACCGGTTGGGCACCACCCTCCTCGATCAGGGCCCGGAACGTCTCGTGCTCGACGGATGCCGGCGCCGGGATCGGCAACGGGTCGGGCTCGGCGCGGCGCATCGAGCGCCCTTCGGCGAGCCAGACGGTGATCGGCAACTCGAACTCGGCGGCTCGCCGCGCGAGCACACCGGTGCCGTCCTCGGCGACGATGTGGAGCTTCCGGGCGCCCGAGCGGATCGCCCACGCGATCGCGGCCCCGAGACGGCCGGCGGGCCGCTCGTCGAGCAACACCCATCCGTCGTCACCGTCGCGCAGTGCTGCTCCCGGGGCGAATTCGACGGGTGCCTCCGGCGGGCGGCCGAGCTCGTCGGTCACCAGGGCCAGCAGTTTGATGCCGTTCAGTCGGCTCCGGCGCGATCCGTCGTCGTGTGTGTCGCTCACGCGACCGACCGTATCGGCACGGCGAGCCGATCTAGGCCACGAAGTAGCCGAGGACGTCCCCGATGACCTGACACTCCGCGATCTCGTTGGCGATCGTGAGCGCACCACCGTCGCCGAGACGGCAGATCACCAGGTTGGCGACCGTCTGCCCCGGAGCCAGGTTGAGGTTGGACGTGCCCGGATTCTCCTCGCCGTAGGGCCAGACCGAGATGAACGACGGGCCCGCGACCTCGGTCGCGGCGACGTTCATGACGACAGCGGTCGCCGTCGGTGGCACCGCGCCCGAACCACCGAGCGTGAGCCGAACCGGCTGCCCGGGGCCGACCGGCCCGTCCGCGCCGACGCCGTAGCGGGTGTCGAGCACGCGACGTGGCGGTGTCGCTCGGAGCTGATCGCCGTTGGAGGTGAAGTAGCCGAACACGTCGGCGAGCACGTGCCGGTTGCCGCCGGCACCGCTGATCGTGACCTTGCCACCCTTGCCCAGTTTGCAGATCGCCAGGTTCGGCACGGTGTCGTTGGCGAAGAAGTTGACGTTCGACGTGTCGGGTGCGGGGCTGCCCGTCGGCGCGACGCTGACGAATCCGGGTGCGTCGGGTTCGGTGACGGTGAGGTTGAGCACCACCGCTGTTGCGCCGGTTCCGGGCACACCGGCCTTGCTCGCCACCTGCACGTCCATCGTCTCGAGGTGCCCCAGCTTGCCGCGCCGCGGGCCGGCACCGGTGCGGGTGTCGAACAGTCGGGCCGGATCGACCGGCTGGAATCTGTCGCCGCCGTCGGCGGCGAAGTAGCCGAACACGTCGACGACGCAGTGGGTGTTGCCGTGCGAGTTGAACACCTCGATGCAGCCGTCGTCGCCGATACCCATCACCACGAGGTTCGGCACCGGTCGACCGGGGCCGCCGTTGATGTTCGAGGTCGACGGACGAGCCGTCGCCCCGGGATACACGGTGAAGAACATCGGCTGTGTCGCTTCGACCGCCGTGACGTTGGCGACGACCGCCGTCGCCTTCGCGTCCACACCGGCGACGCCGCGCACCTTGACCCGCACCCGTTCCTCGGGACGCAACCGCCGGCGGAGCACACCGCCAAGACCATCGCGGGTGTCGGCGACTCGCTTCGGGGTCAGCGGCACGAAACTCGACGGCGCTGTCACCGTCGCGGGCCCGGGTGCGATGCCGCCGCCCGGCAGGATCCCGGGGCTGCGGCGGAACAGGCCGAGGTTCTCGAAGTTGCCGCCGAGCACGTCGCTCGACCCGCCACCGAGCCACCCGTCGATGATCGACGCGTAGTACGAGCGGAAGTCGACGTGGTGCCCCATACGTTCCCACCGGTTGAGGCCTGCCATCGTCGGCTGCTGGCCGTACATGCCGCCCCGGACGTTCTCACCGAACACCAGGTGGGGGGCGGACGACCCGTGATCGGTACCGGCGCCGTCGTTGCTCCACGGCGTGCGGCCGAACTCGGAGAACGTCATGACCGTGACGCGACTCTTCCAGGCGGGGTCGAGCACTTCGAAGAAGCGTTTGACGGCGGCGTTGAGTTCCCGCATCCGGACCGGGTGCTGGTCGGGTTGACCGGCGTGGCTGTCGAAGTCGCCGTAACCGGCGGTCATGACCCGGAAACCCAGGTTCGCGTTGATCAACCGGGCGGCGACGTCGAGTCGGGCGACGACCGGTGTGTCGGAGAGATTGTCCGACGACGGGATCACCGGCGCCAACTGTTGAGCGAGATCGAGCTGATCCACCATCGCCTCGGAGACCGCACCGAACCAGGGGCCGTTGGCGCCGGACTGCATCGCCCGGATCGCCTGGTAGCCGCGTCGGCTGCGTTCGGAGTTGTCGGCGCCGAACCCGGGAGTGGACGGCGGCACCACCGTGCCACGGGACGCTGCTCCGACGAGGTGCAGCGGGACCGAGTAACCGACCTCGGCGGCCGCGTACAGGTCCTTGGAGCCATCGAGGTAGCCGTCGAGCCAGCGGCCGAGCCAACCCGACGTCGGAATCGCGTGCGGCCGTCCCGCCATCCAGTACGCCATCGAGTTGAAGTGGGAGAAGTCGGGGTTCGGGTAGCCGATCCCGTTCACCACGGCGAGCTGTCCGTCGTCCCACATGCTCTTGAGTTCGGTGAGTTCGGGGTTGAGGCCGAGGCTCCCGGTGAGCGGCAGCGTCTGGTCCTCGGGGATCGCGAGGCTGCCGTGCATGTCGTAGTAGTTGCCGTCGTTGAACGGCACGACCGTGTTGAGACCGTCGTTGCCGCCGAACATGCCGATCACGACGAGGATGCCGTCGGTCGGGCCGACCGGTCCCGCCGCCCAGGCAGGGGTGCCGAGTCCGTCGAGGAGGTCGGCGACGAGCGGCGACACACCGCCGGCTGCCACACCGGCGCCGGCGCCCATGCCGACGAGTTGCAGGAACGATCGACGATCGAGGACGTGCGGGTCGGTCTCGGCGTGGGAGAGATGGGCGAGCGCATCGCGGGTGGAGATGTCGGGATCGAACACGATGGCCTCCTCAGGCGACCTGGAGATCGGGGGCGAGCATCACGAGATGGAACAGGTCGCTGCGTTCCCAGCGTTCGGAGTTGCGGGCGAACTCGGCGAGGCGCCGTCGTACGAGCCGGCGGACAGTTCGAGGTCGGCGAGCCGCAGCATCTCGTCGATCACCTTCAGCGGCTGGTCGTCCCATGCATCCACATCCGCCCGGGAGATCGTCCCGTTCCGGAGGTGGAGTGCACCGCCGCTCCAGTAGTCCTGCATCGAGCGCCAGATGATCTGGCGGACCGTCTCGGTGCGCTTCGCCATCGCGCTCGCGTTCACCCAGTAGCTGTTGTGCTTCCAACCGCTGACGTTCGGCGGGAAGAGTGGCCGCTGGCCCATGCCCTGCATCAACCACAGCGGCGTCGCCTCGGCCGAGCGTCGCCCGGTCGCGTACAGCAGCGCGACGGTGAATTCGACCGGGGAACGCACGAGGCCCTGCTTCACCGAGGTCGAGTAGAACTCGTCTCGCATCAGGAGCGTCCTGAGCCACGGTCTGATGTCGAAGTCGTGAGCGAGCGCGGCGTCGCGGAGCGCGGTCAGCACCGCGCCCGGCGGCTCGGTGCCCGCGAACTCGATCCAGAGCTTCTTCGACAGGAACTCTGCGGCGACCTCCTTCGAGGGCCGCCCGCCGTTGTTCGGCGCGGCGCCGGGGATCGTGCCGTTGCCGAGCATGACCTCGATCGTCTCCCGGCCGTGCCGGGTCGCATCGGTGCCCTGATTGATGTTGCGGCCCAGGAAGCTCTTGGTCGAAGCGTCGTGCCAGTCGGCGCGCCAGACGTACTCACCGTTCTGCCAGTTGTCCGTGTGGCCGGTCCATGCCGCCGTGGCGGCCTCGACGTCGGCTTCGGTGTAGTTGCCGACGCCGAGCAGGAACAGCTCCATCAGCTCGCGTGCGAAGTTCTGGTTGGGCGACGTGTTCCGGTTCTGGTTGTTGTCGAGATAGCGCAGCATCGCCACCTGCGTCGACATCTCGATCGCGAGGTCGCGCACGTTCGAGAGCGCTCCGCGCCGGAACGTGTCGATCTGCTCCTGCATCAGGTCGGCCGAGCCGACCTTCGTCAGCTCGGAGCAGAAGTGGCCGTGCCAGAAGAAGCCCATCTTCTCCTGGATCGGCTTGGGCGAATCGTGCGCCATCCGGTCGAGCCAGTGGTGCGTCAGCTGCTCGCCACGACGCCAGTTCTCGCTCTGGGTCAGGTTGGCCGACCCGGGGTTCGCCGGCACGTCGAGAATGTCATCGACCGCATCGCCGCGCGACAGGTCCTTCAACGCGTCGATACGAGATGGCCGCGCGACGAATTCGGTGCGGCGCAGCAGGTGTTCGAGATCTGCGAGGGCTGGCATGAGACTCCCGGGGTGTGCTTCTTGAGGTCATCGTCGGCCGCCCCGCCGAACTTGATGTCGATCGCACAGTTTGACCGAAACCTGAGCTGATCATGTGCCGCGCCGCACACGCTGCCGAAAACGACGACACCGCCCCGACGAGCGGGGCGGTGTCGTTTCGGTCGTTCAGCGGCTGACGCCGCGGACGTCACTTCTTCTTGCTGCGGTCGCCGTAGCGCTTGTTGAAGCGCTCGACGCGGCCACCGGAGTCGACCAGCTTCTGCTTGCCGGTGAAGAACGGGTGGCACTCGTTGCAGAGCTCGAGGAGCTGCTCGCCGGGCTTCGTCGACTTGGTCGTGAACGTGTTGCCGCACGAGCACTTCACCGTGACGTCTTCGTACGTGGGGTGGATTTCGGTCTGCATGACTGTGCTCCCTGAGGAATTCGGACTGTGGAAGGATAACCCCGGCACGACGGAATTTTGTTCCCGCGGGCCGCACGGCGGTGGTCACGGAGGGGGTCTGACCCCCTCCGATCACATGCCGGGTTGTTTGGCGATCTCGGTGAGGAACTCCTCGTTGGTGCGGAACGTCTTGAGACGGTCGACCAGGAGTTCGAGGCCCGGCGCCGCATTGCCGTCGGCGGCGAGACCGCTGAGCACACGGCGAAGCTTCCACACCATCTGGAGCTGCTTGCGATCGAACAGCAACTCCTCGTGCCGGGTGCTGGACGCATCGACGTCGATCGCCGGGTAGATGCGTCGCTCGGCGAGCTTGCGATCGAGACGGAGCTCCATGTTGCCGGTGCCCTTGAACTCCTCGAACACCGCCTCGTCCATGCGGCTGTTCGTCTCGACGAGTGCCGTGGCGAGGATCGTGAGCGAGCCCCCCTCCTCGACGTTGCGGGCGGCACCGAAGAAGCGCTTCGGCGGGTACAGCGCCCCGGCGTCGATACCGCCGGAGAGGATGCGTCCGCTGGCAGGGGCGGCGAGGTTGTAGGCACGGGCCAGTCGGGTGATGCCATCGAGCACGACGAGTACGTCGTCGCCGTACTCGACCATCCGCTTGGCCTTCTCGATCGTCATCTCGGCGATCTGCGTGTGCTGATCGCTCGGCTTGTCGAACGTGGACGCGATCACCTCGCCCTTGGCCATCCGCTTCATGTCGGTGACCTCTTCTGGCCGCTCGTCGATCAGCAGGACGATGACCTTGACCTCGGGGTTGTTCTTCTCGACCGATGCCACGACGGTTTTCATGACCGACGTCTTGCCGGCCTTGGGCGGCGAGACGATGATACCGCGCTGCCCCTTGCCGATCGGGCTGACGAGGTCGATGATGCGGGCCGTCATGTTGGTCGGGTCCGACGGGTCCTCGAGTCGGAGCTGCGAATCGGGGAAGAGCGCCGTCAGATCCTCGAAGCGAGGGCGCTTCTTGGCCTCTTCGGGCGGGCGGCCGTTGACCGAGTGGATCTCGAGCATGGCCGGGTTCTTCTCGTTGCGGCCGGCCGGACGCGACATGCCGACGACGTGGTCGCCCTTGCGGAGGCCGTACTGGCGGCTCAGCTTGACCGGGATGTACGAGTCGCTCTTGCTCGCCAGGTAGTTGTTGACCCGGACGAAGCCGTACCCCTCGTCACGCAGGTCGAGGTAGCCGTCGACCTTGACGGGTTCGTTGCTCTGCGACTCGTTGGTGTCGTCGTCGGACTCGAGCAGTTCGCGGTCTTCGCCCTGTGGTCCGTCCTGGCCGCCACGACCCTTGCGGCGCCGGCGGCGGCGCTTGTTGCGCGACTCGCCGTCGCCGTCGTTCCCGCCCTGGTTGTTGCGATTGTTGTTGCGGTTCTGGTTGCGACCGCCCTGATCACGCTGCTGGCGATTGCCCTGGTCCTGCTTGCCGTCGCCCGACTGCTGGCCGCCGGACCGGTCGTCCTGTTCGCGTCGGACGAGTCGGAGCCGGACTTCGACCCGTCGCGCTGTTCGTCGCGCTTGGTGTCGTCGCGCCGGCCGCCGGACTGGTCGGCGGACTTCGACCCGTCGCGCCGGTCGCTCTGCTGTGCGCCGTCCTGCTGCGCGCTGTCCTGCTCGGCCTCGCGCTGCTCGGTCTCGCGCTGCTCGGTGTGGCCGGCGTCGGCATCACCGCCGTCCTGTTCGGCATGCAACTCCCACTCGGCCTTCGGCTCGTCGGCCGGGTCGGGCGGCGGAGGCGGCGTCGCTGCGGCCTTGGCCGGAGCACTCGACGCGGCGGAAGCCGTGGCCGGCGCCGCGTCGGAGCCACCGGACGAACCGCCGGTCTTCGACAGGATCTGGCCGATGATGTCGGCCTTCTTGTTGCGAGCGCTGGCCTTGACGCCGAGCGCTTCGGCGATGGCAATCAGCTGCGTCTTGTCCTTCGATTCGAGGACGGATTGTTCGAGCGCCTGTGCGGTCACGATGACCTACTTCCCTTGATGTCGGGGGGATGGGGGCGGGGCAGGATTCACCACGAACGATTCGCCGTGAACGCCACGCTTCCGGAGTGGAAACACACATGTTCGATCGGCCGACGGCGGATCGATGGACCCCTTCGGACCGCTGTCGACTCACGAGTCGGGCAAACCGTACGAAGTGGTGTCGGGTCGAACAAGTGCGACCCGGGATACCCCAGGTGGCCCCACTGTAGCCCGGTCCACTCCCCCAGCACAACGCACGCCCGAACACGTGTGCGAGCGGGCGGCACGAGCCGGTCGGTGCCGGCCGTCCGATCAGGCCACGACGCGGGCGACGGAGCGCACGAACGCCTGGACCGTTGCGAGGTCGTTCGGCAGCGTGCGGGACCGCTCCGGCCGCGCGAACAAGTCGGCCAGGTGTTCCGGGAGCGCCGGCCGCACGCCGGTGGCCCGCTCGACGGCGTCGGGGAACTTCGCCGGGTGTGCGGTCGACAGGGTGACGATCGGACGCTCGCCGCCGAAACGTCGGGCGGCGGCGGTGGCCGTCGCCGTGTGCGGGTCGATCAACAGTCCGGTTTCGCCGTGGAGGCGCGAGATCTCCTCGATGGTCTCGTCGTCGTCGAAGCGAGCCGCTCGGAACGAACCGTCGACGAACTGCTGCTGCTGGTCGGGCTCGATGCTGAGCCGGCCGGACGAGCGGAACAGGCGCAGCTGTTCGGCGGTGATGCCGCCGTCACGACCATTCATCTCGAACAGGAGACGCTCGAAGTTCGACGACACCTGGATGTCCATGCTCGGGCTGAGCGTCGGCACGACCTCACGGGCCGACATGTCGCCGTCGTTGATGAAGCGGGTGAGGATGTCGTTCGAGTTCGATGCGACGATGAAGTCGTTGACGGGTGCGCCCATCTCGCGGGCGATCCACCCGGCCAGCACGTTGCCGAAGTTGCCGGTCGGCACGCAGAACGTCGGCTCGCCGGCCAGCGACGACGACGCCGTGACGTAGTAGACGATCTGCGCCATCACCCGGGCCCAGTTGATCGAGTTGACCGCTGACAGCTGCAACTCGTCACGGAACGCCGCGTCGCCGAACATCGCCTTCACGAGGTCCTGGCAGTCGTCGAAATTGCCGTCGATCGCGATCGCGTGCACGTTCGGACTGTCGACGGTGGTCATCTGGCGGCGTTGCACGTCGCTCGTGCGGCCGGCCGGGTAGAGGATCACGATGTCGACGTGGTCGCATCCCTTGACGCCGTCGATCGCGGCCGACCCGGTGTCGCCGCTGGTGGCACCGACGATGGTGATCCGTCGGCCGCGCTGGTCGAGCACGTGGTCGAACATGCGACCGACCAACTGGAGGGCGACGTCCTTGAACGCGAGCGTCGGCCCGTGGAACAGCTCGAGGAGCCAGTGATGATCGTCGATCTGCACGAGCGGCACGACCGCCGGATGCCGGAACGTCCCGTAGGCGTCACGGCAGAGGTCGGAGAGGACGCCGGCGCCGAGGTCGTCGCCGACGAACGGCTGCATGACCGCTGCCGCCGTGTCGGCATAGGTCGTGGCACCGGCGAGATCGGGCAACGTCGGCCACTCGCTCGGAACGTAGAGGCCGCCGTCGTTCGCCAGGCCCGCGAGGAGGACGTCGGCGAACCCGAGTTCGGGCGCGTCGCCGCGGGTGGAGACGTACCTCACCTCACGAACCGATCACCCGGATGAAACCACCGATGCGGCGCACCACGTCGAGATCCCGCAGGTGGCGTACCGTTGCCTGCACATCGGCCTCGCGGGCCGAGTGCGTGATGAACACGAGCCGCGCTTCCGGCCCGATGCCCTCCTGCTCGGCGGCACGGATGCTGACGTCGTGTTCGGCGAACGCGCCGGTGACGGCGTGGAGCACGCCGGGTTCGTCGACCACGTCGAGGCTGAGGAGATACTCGGCGCTCGTCTCGTCGATCGCACGGATCTTCGCCTTGGCGAACGAGCCGAGACTGCCGTAGGTGCCCTTGTCGAGGTTGACGGCGGCGTCGATCACGTCGCCGAGCACCGCGCTCGCCGTCGGTGAACCGCCGGCGCCGCGGCCGTAGAACATGAGCTGGCCGACGGCATCGCCCTCGACGAACACCGCGTTGAAGCTCTCACGGACGCTCGCCAGCGGGTGGTGCTTGGGCACCATCGCCGGGTGCACGCGAACGGCGATCTCGCCGGACGGCGCGTCGCGCTCGGCGATGCCGAGCAGCTTCACCACGTACCCGAGGCGCTGGGCGACGGCGATGTCGGCGGCGGTCACGCCGCTGATGCCCTCGTGGTACACGTCGCCGGCGACGACCTTGGCGCCGAACGCGATCGTGGCGATGATCGCCGCCTTGGCGCCGGCGTCGTAGCCCTCGACGTCGGCGGTCGGATCGCGCTCGGCGAAGCCGAGTTCCTGCGCCTCGGCGAGCGCCTCGCCGTACTCGGCGCCCTCCTCGCTCATCTTGGTGAGGATGAAGTTGGTGGTGCCGTTGAGGATGCCCATCACGCGCGTGACCGGCTCGCCCCGGAGGCTCTCGCGCAGCGGGCGGACGAGGGGAATGCCGCCGGCGACCGCAGCCTCGAACAGCAGGTCGACGCCGTGTTCGTCGGCGATCGCGTACAGCTCGGGGCCGACGTTGGCGAGCAGTTCCTTGTTGCCGGTGACGACCGGCTTGCCGTTGCGCAACGCCGTGGCGATCAGTTCGCGGGCCGGTTCGATGCCGCCGATCACCTCGACGACGAGGTCGATGTCGGGGTCCGCGACGACCTCGTGTGCGTCGCGGGTGAGCACGCCGTCGGCGAGGGTCGTGCCCCGGTCCTTCGACATGTTGCGGACCGCGACGCGGGTGATCTCGAGCCGGATGCCCGTGCGGGCGGCGATCATGTCGGACTGCTGCTCGATCAGCGGGACGAGGGCACCGCCCACGTTGCCGCAGCCGAGCAGGCCGATCCGGATGGTGCGGGGGGTCACGTCACTGGGGTCGTTGGCCACGCAGGCAGGCTAGTGGGCGAGGCGCCGCAGGGCCCCGACGCGTTCGGCGAAACCCGGCTACCACTCGACGGTGACCGGGAACGCAGCGAACGCTGCATCGCGACTGACCAATGCGGCTCCTTCGATGACCGCCTGTGCCGCCAACATGCGGTCGAACGGGTCACGATGAGGCTGATCGAAGCGCCCGGCCACGATGGCGTGCTCCACGCCGATCGGCAACTCGGTCGACCGAAGCCGATCGATCGCGAACGAGAACCCCTCGATGATCGGCTCGGCCTGCGAGAACTTGCCCAGGCGATGCTTGGTCGAGATCTCCCAGGCCGACGCCGCTGAGACGAACAGCTCGTTCGACGGGTCTTCGACGAGTTGTCGCGCCCGGCCGCTGAGTTCGGCCGGAGCGCTGACCGCCCAGACGAACGCGTGTGTGTCGAGGAGGAGCCTCACGGACCTTCCCAGGCCGCGAGTTCGTCGTCGGTCAGCGGGTCGAACGCAGAGCAGTCACCCGCCGGTGACGGCCAGACTCCGGCGAGGAAACCGAGTTCCCGCGGTTCGCGTCTCGTCGAGACGAGACGTGCCACGGGCACTCCGGCCTTGGCGATCACGATGTCTTCGCCGGCCGCCACCGCTTCGAGCAGGCGCGACAGGTGCGTCTTGGCCTCGTGCACGTTCACCGACTTGGTCATATGGGTTAGTCAACCATGGCGTCGCTCCGACGACAAGCGCCGCCACTCCGCAGGCCGGATCGCCGGGAGTCGTCAGTAGTCGTAGTCGAAGTCGTCGTCGGCGGTCTTCGACGGGCGCCGAATGTCGTAGTACTCGTCGACCGCGGCGATCACCGCGTCGAATCGGTCACGCTGGAGCACGGCACCCTCTCGGCGGGTCTTGTCGGCGTCGATGTCGAGCATGCGCCAGATGCGGGCATAGCTCGTGCGCCGCTTCGGGTCCCAGTCGCCGGTGCCGATCGCGATCTGCGCCTCTCGGTCGTTCTGGCGGGTGGTGAGCGGCACGCCGACCAGGCTGCGGTTGCGCCGGCCGATCACGACGACGGGGCGGTCCTTGCCCTGCTCGGGGTCTTCCTCGAACGGCACCCACGTCCACACGACCTCGCCGGGGTCGGGGTCGCCGTCGATGCGAGGCGAGTACTCGACGGTGACGACACCCTCGGGTGGCAGAGTTCGGGTCGACGCCCTGCTCCGGCTCGGCTCGGTCGACGTGCGGCGAAGCCGGTCGCGTGCCTTCTGACTGGCCGACTTGGTGGCCTTCTTGGTGGTCGTGGTGGCGGTCTTGCCGACGTCGGTCGCCGTCGACCGCCCCTTCCGGAGGATGTCTTTGAGCATGTCGCCCAGCCCACCGCTCGGCGGATCGGTCGCCGGTTCGTCGTTCGCTCCACCGTTCGGATCGTCGATGTCGTCGATGTCGAGGCGGCGGCCACCGCGAGCCTTCTCGGTCATCTGCTCGAAGTACCCACCGATGTCGCGCGCCATGGGCCGATCGTACGGCACGCTCCGAACTCCGCTGCAACGACGCCCGTCCGTCCATGCTTGGCTGGGGAGATGGCCAACCCGCGACTGTCGACGATCGAGCTGATCCACCGGGACGACGACCCGGTGGCGACGATGATGCTGAACCGGCCCGAGCGACTCAACGCGCTCTCCGCCGAGACCCTGCGCGACGTCGTGCGTGCCTGTCGGTGGCTCGACGAGACCGCTGCGATCAAAGCGGTCGTCGTGCGCGGTGCCGGGCGGGCGTTCTCGGCCGGGTTCGACCTCGACGACTTCCGTTCCCTCGACGGCGACGCCTCGCCCCGCGACAACGCCGACCTCGGACGCCTCGCCGCCGAGGCGCTGACCGATGTGCGGCCGCTGACCATCGCGGCGATCCACGGTCACTGCGTCGGTGGCGGGCTGGTACTGGCGGCCGCGTGCGACCTGCGGGTGGCGGCCGACACGGTGCGGTTCTCGATCCCCGAGGTCGACCTCGGTATTCCGCTCGCCTGGGGCGGCATCCCACGCCTGGTGCGCGAACTCGGGCCGGCGATCACGAAGGAACTCGTGCTCACGTGCCGGCCGTTCGACGCCGAGGAGGCCAAGGCGCTGCGGTTCCTCAATCGGGTCGTGCCGGAGGCGCTGCTGTTCGACGAAGCCGATGCGCTCGCGACGGAACTCGCCTCGAAACCCGGCTTCGCGCTGCGGGCGACGAAGCAGCACGTCAACGCGGTGACCGAAGACCTCGCCGGCACCCGCCGCAACGCCAACGACGCCGACACCCTCGTCGCCGCGATGGCCGACGAGGAATCACGCGCGATCAGCCGCGCCTACCTGAAGTCGAAACACCACTGACGACGCCCGCTACGGCGCCATCAGCTCGACCGTCGGGAAGTACGTCCGGTACCGACGAGCGTCACGGGTCAGCAGTGCGAGATCATCGACGGCTGCGTGCGCGCCGATGAAGAAGTCGGGCAGCGTCGACACCTTTGTGCCGCGACGCGCCCGATACGACGTGAACGCCTTGCCGGCGAGGAACGCCGCCGCCCACGGAATCGGCGACCGCCGAAAGTCGCTCGACGGAAACGCCGCCTCGACGTCTTCGACACGGGAGAAGCGGATCGAGACCTCGGAGAAGATGATCGGGTTGATGTAGAGCGGCCCGAGTTCGGCCGCCGTCGCGAGCGCGTCGATCGACCAGCTCAGCCATCGGTCGTCCTCGGTGAGCACGTCGAGCAACACGTTGCTGTCGACGAGCGTGCCGACGGGCATCAGCCGTTCCGAGTGAGCGACATGATCTCGTCGGTGGTCATGGTGACGTCACCGCGACCCCGGAGACGAGCAGCGAGTTGCTGGCCGCGCGTGTCGCCACCCTGCACCTTGCGCACGACGATCTCGTCACGGACGACCTCGAACACGACCTCGGTGCCGGCGCCGATCCCGAACTGATCACGAACAACCTTCGGAATCGTGACTTGCCCTTTCTCGGTGACCCGCATAGTAAGAATCTTACCAGTAGGAGTCATACCCAGCACTCGACGGTCCGCAGTCACCCGAGGCGTGCCAACACGGCCTCGGGGTCGCTCACGTCGAGGTACGAGACGGAACGTTCCGAAACCAGCCTCGCTGTTTCGTCCGGTCGCACCCGTGACACGGAGACGAACACGTCGCTTCCGACGTCTGCGACCAGACCGACGTATCGCTCGCAGATCGAGAACCCGTCTGATCGAGGTGACGCCGATGGCAGAAGCAGGCCGATGACATCGATCGCGTCTGCGGAGGGGGCGTCGCACTGCCTGACATCACGCGAGATCGCCGCCCCGATCCGCTCCACGGTGAGCGCGCCGTAGCGGGGATCGAGCTCGGCGAGTGGAACCTCGATCCACTCGACCTCCTCTGAGCCACCTTCCGACAAGGCATCAGTCGGCACGTAGACCGCGCCGTTCGCGACGACCAGGTCGGGCAAGCGGCTCGGGGCCCCCGTGATGTGGACGAGCGAGTCGTCGTGGTCGACGCTGATCCGGAGGTCGTTGTCGCTGCCGGCCACCCACAACTCATACCGAGCGCTCGACAACTCTGGCACCACCACGAGGTGGTAGTAGGCCGATCCTCCGGCCAACAACACTGCCACCACGATCACGATGACTCGGACTCGGGTGCTCTCGAACGCTCGGATCGGCCAGGGCTCCTGCTCAACAACCAATCTTCGAACCATGAGTCGCCCGCACCCGAGTAGCCCGGCCACACCGGGATGAATGGAAGCACATTCCACGCGACGATCAACAACACCAGGACCGCCCACCCGCCGTGGGAGCGGCGCATCAGCCGACGTCGGTGGCGAGGAGGTCGTCGAACGTTTCTCGCCTGACGACCAGCCTGGCGTCGCCGTCGTTCACGAACACGACCGGTGGCCTCGTGATGCGGTTGTAGTTGGAGCCCATCGACTGGCCGTAGGCACCGGTGACGGGTGTGGCGAGCAGGTCGCCGACGCGGGCGTCGGCGGGCAGCTTGGCGTCGAACAGCAACACGTCGCCGCTCTCACAGTGCTTGCCGACCAGACGGCCGTGCAGCGTGCGGTCTGCGAACGGCGTCCGGGGCAGGAACGACTCGTAGCCCGAGCCGTACAGCACCGGCCTGGGGTTGTCGCTCATGCCGCCGTCGACGGAGAAGTACGTGCGCACGCCCGGGATGTGCTTGATCGTGCCGAGCGTGTACACGGTCATGGCCGACGCGGCGACGATCGACCGACCCGGCTCCACACTCACCCGCGCGGTGACGCCGAGCGACTCGCACGCGTCGCGCAGCACGTGCCCCCACTGGGTGATCGTCGGCGCTTCCTCCGACTCGACGTAGGCCACGCCGAGGCCACCGCCGAGCACCAACTCGGGCAGGCCGAGCGGTGCGGCGAAGTTCGCCATCACCTCGGCCGCCTTGCCGAAGCTCGACGCGGCGAAGACGTTCGAACCGATGTGGCAATGCAGGCCGACCAGGTTCACGCTCGCCGATGTCTGCGCCCGCTCGACGGCGCGCATCGCGTCACCGTTGCCGAGGTTGAAGCCGAACTTCGAGTCGTCCTGCCCGGTGGCGATGAACTCGTGCGTGTGGGCGTGCACGCCGGGCGTGATCCGCAGCAGCACGTCGGGCACCGGGCCGACGCCCTCGGCGTGGAGCGCGTCGAGCCGGTCGAGTTCGTCGAACGAATCGACGACGATCTGGTGCACGCCGGCCTCGATCGCCTGACGGAGTTCGGCGACGCTCTTGTTGTTGCCGTGCATCACGCACGCGCTCGCCGGCACACCAGCCGCGAGCGCTGTGTGCAGCTCGCCGCCCGTGGCCACGTCGAGGTTCATCTGCTCCTCGTAGGCGAGGCGGGCCATCGCCTTGCAGAGGAACGCCTTGGTCGCGTACACCGCCTGCTGCGGGCCGAACGCAGCGACCGCCTCGCGGCACCGGGCACGGATGTGTGCCTCGTCGTACACGAACAGCGGCGTGCCGAACTCGGCGGCGAGGTCACGGATCGAGCAGCCGCCGATCGTCAGCCAGCCGTCGGTGCCGACGGCGGCCGTGTCGGGGAGGAGTCGTTGCGGCAACGCGGTCACGCCGCCACGGTATCCGCGGCGACCTCCTGCGGCAGCGGCCGCTCCGGAGCTTCAGCCGTCCTACATCGACGTCGGCGCCGAGATGCCGAGCAGGCCGAGACCGTGCTCGAGCGTGCGGGCGGTGACGTCACACCGTGCGAGCCGACTGGTGCGCAGCGGCTCGTCGGCCTTCATCACCGGGCAGTGCTCGTAAAACGACGTGAAGTCCTGCGCCAGCTCGAACAGGTACGTGCACAGCTTGTGCGGCGAGTACACGGCGAGCGTGTCGTCGAGCGCGGTCGGGTACGCCAGCAGGCGTTTCGCGAGGGCACGTTCCTGATCGGTGCCGAGATCGACAGCGCTCGCACGGACGGCCGTGCGTTCGACCTCGGCGCGCCGGAAGATCGAACAGATGCGGGCGTGGGCGTACTGGAGGTACGGCGCCGTGTTGCCCTCGAAGGCCAGCATCCGGTCCCAGTCGAACACGTAGTCCTTGATGCGGTCGGTGGACAGGTCGGCGTACTTCAGCGCGCCGATGCCGATCATCCGTGCGATCTCCGACCGCTCGTCGGCTGTCAGGTCGGGGCTCTTCTCGGCGACGGCGGCCTCGGCCCGCTCGACGGCCTCGTCGAGCAACTCGATCAGCTTGACCGCGTCGCCGCTGCGGCTGCGCAGCATCTTGCGGTCGTCGCCGAGCACACTGCCGAACGCGACGTGCACGGCCTCGGCGGGCGGCGTGAGCCATCCGGCCATCTTCGACACCTCGAACACCATCTGCAGGTGCTGCGCCTGCGGTGCGCCGATCACGTACAGCAGCAGGTCGGCGCCGATGTTCTCGGTGCGGTCGAGCACACAGGCCAGGTCGCTCGTGGCGTACATGAACGCGCCGGCGCTGGAGCGCACGATCAGCGGGAGCGGCTCGTTCTCACGGTTCGTGAACCCGGGCACGAACACGACCTGCGCGCCGTCGCTCTCGGTCAGCAGCCCGGCCTGGTCGAGGCGGTCGTACACCTCGGGCATCAACGACTCGTACTTGCTCTCGCCCGCCAGGTCGCCGTCGGTGAGCAGGACGCCGAGCTTGCGGTACACCAGGTTGAAGTAGTCGGTCGACATGTCGACGAGGCGCTGCCAGATCGCGATCGTCTCGGGCTCGCGCGCCTGGAGCTTCACGACCCGCTCGCGGGAGCGTTCCTGGAACTCCTCCGACCCGGCGAACTTGGCGTTGGCCGCCTTGTAGAACCCGTCGAGATCGCCCTGCTTGAGCCCTTCGGCCGCGACGTCTTCGCCGATGTCGAGCAGGTGCTCGATCATCATGCCGAACGGTCGACCCCAGTCGCCGATGTGGTTCTCGCGGATGACCTCGTGACCCTGGAACTCGAGCATCCGCACGAGTGCGTCACCGATCACGGTGGTGCGGAGGTGACCGGCGTGCATCTCCTTGGCGACGTTCGGCGCCGAGTAGTCGATGATCACCTTGCGGTGGTGCTCGGCGGGCTCCACGCCGAGACGTTCATCGGCGGCGACGGCACCGAGTTGCCCGGCGAGGAACGCCTCGGAGAACGTCAGGTTGATGAATCCGGGCCCGGCGATCTCGACCGAGTCGCACACGTCGCCCAGAACGCCGGCGTCGAGTACCCGCTGGGCGATCTCACGCGGGTTCGACCCGATCTGCTTGGCCAGGGGCAGTGCACCGTTGACCTGCGCGTCGGCACGGTCGGACGGGCGGACGACGGGATCGACGTCGGTGGCGCCGGGGCGGCCGGCGATCTCGGCGAAGACGGGAGTGAGCAGATCGGAGACGATGGAGATCGGGTCGGCCACCCCGCCATTGTGGCCGCTCGATCCGCCACGACCACCGACGAACTGTGGAAACGGCGGACGGATCACCGAGCGAGGCGTCGCGGGCCAGTGCGACCAGGCGGGTCGCCCGCTAGATTCGCGGTGCTGCCGCAACTCGGCAGTCCCCGCCCTCGTAGCTCAGGGGATAGAGCATTGGCCTCCGAAGCCATGTGCCCAGGTTCGAATCCTGGCGAGGGCGCTGACCGCCTCCGGCCCCCGATCAGACCCCCGCCGGGTTCGGCATGCACGGTCTGACGTTCTGAGGTGCACGGTCTGACATGCACGGTCTGGCATCCGAGAGATGCTGAGTCCCCGGGCCCGGTGTTCTCGGGCCCGGGGAACTCCGATGATGTGTTCAGCCCTGCCGGGCGGCGTTGACGTCGATGACGATGTGCGTGTCGACCAACGAGACGATGCAGATGTCACCATCGGCATCCACGGGCGCCAAGACGGCGTTCGCCACCGTCTCGCCGGCCACGAAGTTGAGGTTCGAGGCCACCGGCACGGACGAGCCGCACCGGTAGACGGTCACGAACCCGATGGCGGCCGGCTCGGTCACCGTGACGTTGACGATGACCCCGGTCGCGTCGGCGTTGACGCCGCCGCGGCCGACGACGTGCACCGTGAACGGCTCATTGCCGACGAGTGGTGTGCCGGTCGTGCGGGTGTCGACCAGACGGGTCGGCGCCAGGGCCCTGACGGTTCCGTCGGCCTCGGACGGCGAGAACGTCCCGTTGACGTCGACCACGAGGTGAGCGGCCGCCAGCGTGAACACACAGACGGCGCCGTCGTCGTCGAGGAGTGCCAGGACGGCGTTGGGCACGGTCTGACCGGCGACGTAGTTGACGCTGGAGACCGTCGGGACCTCCTCGGAGCAGGGATACACCGTGACGAATCCGAGTGCCTCGGGTTCCGTGACCGTGACGTTCAGCATCGCTGCCGTGGCATCCGCCGGCACGCCGTCCAGGTCTCGGACGACGATGCGCTGCACGGACCCCGCCGTCGGCTTGCTGTCCTCGTTCCGGGTGTCGAGGACCCGCTTCGGGCCGAACGGCGTCAGACCGTCCGTCCCCTCGGCGGCGCTGTAGGCACCGTTCAGGTCGACGACGAGATCGAGATCGACCAGGGCGTACATGCAGACCGCGCCGTCGTCGCCGACCTTCGCGGTGACAGCGTTGGCCACGACCTCGCCCATGGCGAAGTTGACGTTGGATGCCAGCGGAAGATCCTCGCCGCATGGGTACACGGTCACGAAACCTTCAGCTGCCGGATCGACGACGGTCACGTTGAGCGCCACCGACTCGGCGTCATCGGGCACGCCGGCGATACCGGCGACCGGGACACGCAGGACGTCGCCGGCACCGAGACGCTCGGTGGACCGGGTGTCGACGAGGCGGGTCGGATCGAGACGGACGAGCAGCGGCCCGTTGGCCTCGCCGGGCTCCTCTCCGTCGACTTCGATGGTGCCGCTGAAGTTCATCTGCACCGAGCCGTGCTCGTTCGTGGCCGTGATCGAGAAGCTGTAGTCGCCGGTTGTCGTCGGCGTGCCGGTGATCGCTCCGGTGATCGGATCGAGTGTCAGGCCGGCCGGCAACTCACCCCCGGTGACCGAATACGTCGGAGCCGGCTGACCGTCGACGGCGACCGAACCGGAGAAGGGAACGCCGACGGGGATCTCGCCGAGCGTGGGTTCGGCCGGACCCGAGCCGGGGGCGCCTTCGACCGTTCCACTGAAGTCGACCGACACCGTTCCGGCGGCATTGGTGGCCTGGACGGTGAACGAGTAGGGGCCGGTGGCCGTCGGGGTACCGGCGATGACGCCGGTGATCGAATCGAGCGTCAGGCCCGCGGGGAGCGTGCCTGCCGACACGGAGTAGGTCGGCGCAGGGGAACCCGATGCTGCGACGGCATCGGTCAGCACGGTGCCTTTCACGAGCGGGGCGATCGTGCTGTCGGTGAAGACGGGGGCGACCATCGGGTTGACGGTCAGCACCGCCACGTTGCTGGTCACGTTGCCGCTCGAGTTCGAGATGCGGGCTCGGTAGTGATTGCCATCCATGTCGTTCGTGACCATGAGCATCAGGTGGCCTTCCTCCCCGCCACTGAAGTTGGTCCACGTCTCACCTTCATCGGTGCTGACCTGCCACTGCGCGACCGGCGTCGGGACCCCGGAAGAATGGGCATGCAGCATGGTCGTGGTCCCGGCATCGGCCGTGTGGGATTCGGGCTGCTTGGTGATGACCGGAGGCGACGTCACGGACAGGGTGCCGGTGCCGGTCGCCGACTCGGTCGGAGTCGCGGGGTCGTCGGCGACCGTGACGGTGATCGTGGACGTTCCGGCCTCGACCGGAGCGTCCCAGGTCAGGCGCGATGACAGCAGACCGGTGATGTCGGCGATGCTCCCCTCGAATGCCAGGGTCGTCTGGTTCGTGAAGCTCGGCGTCGGCGCGGTCAGCGCGACCGTGTACCCCGACGTGTTCAGGCTCAGCGTGCCGGACCCGACCGGGATCGACACGGTTGCGTACACGGTCCCGGCGACGAACTCGGCGACGGTGACGGGGACGACCTTGTCGGATCCGCTCGCATCTTGCTCGACGTCGACGACATCGACGCGAGCGCCACTCCAGTTGATCACGATCGCTCGCGAGTCGGCTGGTGCGCCGCTCGTGATCGTCGCCGTCACGGTATCTCGGCCACCGTTGGCGCCGGTGTAGCAGAACTGCGCCGCGCCCGAAGCGTCGGTCACATCCGAGCCGGACTCCGAGCTGTTGGCGCCGGCGACCGTGAAGGTCAGCGTCGCGCCTTCGACCGGTGTCTCGGTCTCGCCGTCGGTCGTGGCGGCGAGCGTATCGATGCACACGGATGCGTCGCGAGCCAACGTCGTCGACGGAGACGCATCGACGGAGAGCGTCGATGTCGTGACGGTCGTCGAGTCGGTGCCCGTTCCCGGACCGGTGGTCACGGTCGCGGTGACATCGTCCTCACCTGACTCGGCGACGTCGTAGCAGTACACCGCCTCGCCGTTGACGTCGGTCACCTGCGAGCCGACCGACTCACCGTCGACGAAGAACTCGACGCTGGCGCCTTCGACCGGCGTGCCGCCGGATGTCACGGTCGCAGTCGTGCACACCGTGTCGCCGGGGCGCGGCTGCTCGGGAGTCGTCGACAGCGAGACCGTCGACGGCAAGGTCACCGAGTCGCCACCGAGGATCACCGTGTGGGTGCCACTCTGCAACGCGAGCTGCGTCAGCGGGAACTCGCCCGTGGCCACGAAACAGTTGTGCCACGGCGCAGCGATGTCGCTGTCGGTGAGGCCGGGGAACTGTGCGTATCCGGCAGCGGTCAGCGACGGCGTGCTGCCGGAGCAACCCGCGGTCGAGGCGGACAGGTCTGTGAACAGCGAGTTCAGCCATCCGTAGGACTGCGACTGCGCGAACAGCGCGCCCCCACGGTTCACGTGCGCGGCGATGGCCGGACCACGGGCGTTGACCACGGCGGCCTCCGTGTTGTCCATGCCGTTGCCGCACCAGTTCTGCTCGACGATCTGGATCATCTGGTAGTTCGATGTACCTGCCAGCACCCCATCGAACAGGGTGCCGATCGCTGCGGCCCCGTCGACGTAGTCGACGGTCACTTCGCCGGACGCCAAACGTTCGGCGATGTAGTGCGCCGCAGCGCCACAGTTGTTCGCGGTCGAAGTCGAGTCCGAGGCACCGACGATCGCGACCTTGCCGTTGTGTTCGTACGACGACGGAACGCCGGCCAGCAGCGTCTCCCACGCCTTGAGCTCGTAGACCCAGGTGCTGTTGAGTTCGCTCGCCTTGGGGACCCCGCTGCCGTCCAATGTGATCGAACCGTGGAGGCCGGCGTCGGTTCCGTCGAGAATGACCGGTCCGCCTGCCTGCGTGGCGCCGACGGGGGCCGCCGACACCGTCGGTGTCGATCCGAACGGACCCGTCACCGTGGCGCAGGACGCAAGCGCAAGGAGCCAAGCGCCCCCGACGCGCCGGCGCCGTTTGTCGGATCCTGAGGATCGACCTCGTTTCGAATACGGAGACTTGAACATACGACTTCCTTCTACATGTGGCGGCACGGAGGCACCGGTTGGGCTCCGGTGGTGTGTATCGGTGGGGACCTGTCGAAACTTGACCGCGAGTTCACATCGGCCGAACGGCGTCGTCGGATGTGCTTCGCTCGGTACCGTCGTCCGCATGAACGACCGTCGAGATCGGGGCATGGACGTCGGCGAGTACCTCGAGTGGATCGGTTTCGGCGGCACCCCGCAGGTCGATCTCGCCACGCTGACGCAACTCCAGCAGTTGCACATGACCGCGGTGCCGTTCGAGAACCTGTCCATCACACAGGGCGTCCATCTGCCGACCGACGCCGAGTCGTCGTACGACAAGATCGTTCGGCAGGGTCGCGGCGGCTGGTGTTTCGAGCTGAACGGGGCGTTCGGTGCGCTGCTCGAGGCGCTCCGGTTCCGGGTCACCCTGCTCGGTGCGGCCGTGCTGCTCGACGGCCCGAACCAGGTGATCGAGCACCTCGCGCTCGAGGTGCTCGTCGATCAGCCGTATCTGGTCGACGTCGGCTTCGGCGACTCGTTCATCCAACCGCTCGCGCTCAACCGCGCGGGACCCCAGGACGGCGGCAACGCCACCTACGAATTGATCCCCAGCCCCCAGGGCACCACCCTCACCCGCCACATCGACGGATTCCCGACTCCCGAGTACCGCTTCAAGCGGGTGGCGCACACGCTCGACGACTTCACCGCGGTGTCCGACTCGATGCAGGTCGACCCCGACAAGAACTGGCGGTCCAAGCCGTTCGCGACCCGTCTGCTCGACGGTGGTCCCGACCGGGTCACGGTCACGCGCCACCACCGCAAGCTCGTCCGCGACGGCGTGGTCGACGAGCAGCCACTCGAGGGCGACGCCTGGGAGCAGGAGCTGGTCGACTGGTTCGGGTTCCCGTATCGCGTCTGACGTCCGACTCGACGTCACGATGCCCGGATGCGGGAAGATCGTGCTGCACGGATCACTCGAGGAGAGCCCATGACCGACACCGCAGCACCGGAACGGATCCCGTTCGTCGACTATCTCGTCCTCGACGACGGCGACCCGCACCTCGTCGCCCACGAGTGCACGACGTGCGGGGCCCGGTACTTCGATCGCCGCAACGCGTGTGCCGGCTGCTTCAACACCGAGTTCCGCACCGTACGGGTCGCCACCGAGGGCGAGGTGCGGTCGTTCACGATCGTCACGTTCGCCGCTCCGGGCGTCGAGGTGCCGTTCGTCGCCGCGGTCGTCGACTGTGACGGCACCAGCGTCCGCGGCAACATCGTGAACTGCCCACCCGACCCCGACCACGTCTCGCTCGGGATGCGGGTTCGCCTCGCCACGGTCTCGATGGGCACCGACGACCGAGGCGTCGAAGCGGTCAACTACGGATTCGAACCAAGCTGACGACATCGCGAGTTGTGCCAGGCACAACTCGCGATCCGAAAGGACAGGACAATGAGCGCGAGTGACGACATCTGGATCCTCGGGATCCACATGACCAAGTTCGGCAAGCACTTCGACCAGGACGTGGTCGACCTCGGCGCCGAGGCGATCATGGGAGCGCTCGGTGACGCCGGGGTGACGATGGCCGACATCGGCGTGCTCGCCGCCGGCAACCTGATGGGCCGTGGCGGGATCGCCCAGCAACTCCAGAAGCAGGTCGGCCAGACCGGCATCCCCGCCTACAACGTGTCGAACGCGTGCGCCACCGGCGCCACCGCGCTCCGCACCGCGATCATGGCGATCAAGGCCGGCGAGGTCGACATGGGCCTCGCGGTCGGTGTCGAGAAGTTGGCCGGGGTCGGCCTGCTCGGTGGCGGCGGCGTCGCCAAGAGCGACGGCGACGAGTGGGAACCGTCGGGCCGTTACGGTGCCGTCGGCCCGGTCGACGGCCGGATCGGCACCGAGGCGATGCCCGGTGTGTTCGCCCAGGTCGGCATGGAGTACGGCCACAAGTACGGCGGGACGAGCTTCGAGCTGTTCGCCAAGATCAGCGAGAAGAACCACTCGCACTCGACCCTCAACCCGCTCGCCGCCTATTCGAAGGCGATGTCGCTCGAACAGATCATGGGCGACGTCATGATCGCCTACCCGAACACCCGGCCGATGTGCTCCGCGAACTGCGACGGCGCCGCAGCCGCGGTCGTCGTCAACGGCGAGAAGCTCAAGACGCTGTCGCTCGAGCAGCAACGCCGGGCCGTCAAGGTCAGCGCGTCGATCCTCACCTCCGATCCGTGGCAGGAGGCGTGCCAGGTGTTGCCCGACGTGAACACGCTCACCCGCAACGCGGCCACACAGGCGTACGAGCAGGCCGGGGTCGGCCCCGACGATCTCGACCTCGTCGAACTCCACGACTGCTTCGCCACCGCCGAACTCGTCCACTACGACAACCTCATGCTGTGCGAGCAGGGTGGCGCCGTCGACTTCTTCGAGTCGGGTGCACCGTGGCGTGACGGTCGCATGCCGGTCAACGTCTCCGGCGGACTCCAGTCGAAGGGCCATCCGATCTCGGCGACCGGTATCGCCAACATCTGGGAGGTCGCCCAGCACGTCCGCGGCGAGGGTGGGCCACGTCAGATCGAGGGCGCCAAGATCGGCCTCGCCCACGTGATCGGGCTCGGCTCGGCGTGCGGCATCCACATCCTGGAGAAGTCCGGTTTGGCGGCCGCCTGATGGGCCGCCGCACCGTCGCCGACCTCGTCGCCGAGGCGAAGAGCCGCATCGAAGAGCTGTCGGTCGAACAACTGCAGGCCGAGATCGAGGCCGGTGACGTGACCGTCGTCGACATCCGCGACGTACGCGAACGGTGGGACAAGGGCGCGATCCCCGGTGCGAAGTCGATGCCGCGCGGCATGCTCGAGTTCTGGTTCGATCCCGAGTCGCCGTACTACCGCAGCGGTCTCGAGTTCGACCGTCGCTACGTGCTGCACTGCGCCGGAGGACACCGCTCGGCACTCGCCGCCGACGTGCTGCAAGAACTGGGCTACACCAACGTCGCCCATCTCACCGTCGGGTTCAACGGCTGGAGCGAGGTCGGCGGTGCGGTCGAGGCGGTCCACGCCGACCCGAAGTACTTCCGAGCCGCCGAGACCTGACCACGTTCTGCTCGGACGTGGCAACATGGCGCCGATGTCCGACGTGATCGAGCGATTCCGCGCCGGCGACCCCGATGCCGTCCGTGCGATTTATCGCGAGCATTCCGGCGCCGTGCACACGGTCGCGAGGTCGATCGTGCGCGACCGCGAGCTCGCCGCCGACGTCGTCCAGCAGACGTTCGTCAAGGCGTGGCGGGCGGCACGAACGTTCGAGGGCGACCGCGAGATCGCCCCCTGGCTGTACTCGATCGCTCGTCACACCGCGATCGACATGGTCAGATCCGAGTCGAAACCCACGCGCGGTGGCCATGCACCCGAGACCGATGTCGGCGTGCAGCCCGAGACGTTCGAACGCACCTGGGAGCGGTTCGAGGTGCGACGTGCGATCGACGCCCTACCCGACGGCGAGCGTGACGTCGTGCGCCTCTCGCACCTGGAGGGCCACACGCACGAAGCGATCGCGGAGCGTCTCCGGATCCCCGTCGGCACGGTGAAGTCACGCTCCGGACGCGCCCACAAGCGGCTGGCCGCAGCGCTGGCCCACCTCACCGCGAACCACGACGCCGCGGCCGACGTAGTGCACACCGAGGACCCGACATGACCGACCATCTGGACTCGCTCCCCGACCCGAGCGACGACGAACTCGCCGCACTCGCGGCGCTGCTGTCCCGCGCCGAGCCGTGGGACGAACCGCCGCGCGACCTCGAGGACGCCGTAGTCGCGGCGATCGCCGACGAGGCCGCGACGGCTCGTCCGCTCACGGTCCCGTCGAGGGCCGACACCCGAGCGCGTGCCGTCTGGTCGCGGAGCCGGATGCTCGGTGCCGCTGCGGCGATCGCGGTGGTGGTCGCCGGACTCGTCCTGATGACGCGGGGCTCGACCGATGGCGTGACCTTCGCGCTCGAGGGCACCGACGCCGAGCCGGGGGCGACGGCGAGCGTCGTCGTGTCCGCCACCCCTGCCGGGCTCAAGATCCTGCTCGATTGCGACGGTCTGCCCGGCGCACCCGACGGCTACATGTACGAGGCGTGGGTCGGTGACGGCACGATCGGTGTCAGCGCCGGCACGTTCCACCTGCGCGGCGGCGACGGCCCGATCGAGTTGTGGGCCGGCGTGACCGGCAACGAGTTCCACCGGCTCTGGATCACCCTCGAACCGATCGACGACGACGCCTCCTCGTCGTCGGACGCACGGATGCGCGGCGAGTTCTCGCTGCCCGAGAACTGACCGGACGGGCCGTCCGACCGCGCGGTCAGTAGCCGGTCGGTGGCGGAGGCGTGTCGCCGTCGAGGCCTGCCTCCTCGATCAGCGCTCCGAGCAGGCTGCTCGCCCCGAACCGGAACGTCGCCGGCCCGACCCAGCCGTCGCCCATGACGGCTTCGGCCAGTCCGATGTACCGCTCGGCATCGTCGGCGCTGGAGATGCCGCCCGACGGCTTGACGCCCACGGGACGACCCGCCTCGGCGACGACCTGCATCATCGTGGTCACGGCGTCGGTCGTCGCCGACACCGCTGACTTGCCCGTCGACGTCTTGATGAAGTCGGCGCCCTCGCCGACGGCGAGTTCGGCTGCCGCTCGGACCACGTCGGTGTCGACCAACTCGCCGGTCTCGAGGATCACCTTGAGCCGTGCCCGGCCGGCGCTCGCCGAGCGCACGGCGCGCACCATGGCGGCGGCGTGAGCGTGGTCGCCCGCGGCGACCGCCCGATACGGCAGGACGAGGTCGATCTCGGTGGCGCCGTCGTCGAGCGCGCGCTCGGTCTGCCCCACGACGGAGAAGACTCGTTCGTCACCCGTCGGGAAGTTGACGACCGTCGCGATCTCGACGCCGGTCCCTGCCAGCTCGGTCGCCGCGGCAGCGACGAAGTCGGGCCACACGCACACCGCCGCGGTCCCGTACCGGCGCGCCCGCTCGCAGAGTGCGACGACGGCCGCCTCGTCGCAGTCGTCGTTGAGGTTGGTGAGATCGACGAGCGAGATGGCTCGTCGGGCGTCGTTCTGAGTCATCGGGGGCACCTCCTCGGTGGGGTCTCAGCGTACCGAAGTGGTGGCGTCGGGTCGCTCGGCTTGACCCAGCGGGCTGTAACCGCTTTCATGGTTGGGCCCGTCACGGGTGTCCTATGAGCGTCCACGTCACCCAGCCGAGCCACTTCCGACGGGAGCGCGCGACGATCGAAGACGTCGCCCGGGCCGCCGGCGTCTCGGTCGCCACCGTCTCGCGTGCGCTCAGGAACCTCCCGAACGTTGCCGACTCGACCCGAGCTCGCGTCGAGGCAGCGGCACTCGAACTCGACTATCGCGCCGACCCGGCGGCGTCGCGACTGGCGACCGGTAGGTCGCGCTCGGTCGCCGTCGTCGTCCAACTCCTGAACGGCTGGTACTCGTCGCACGTCGTCGCCGGGGTCGAGGCCGTGTGTGCCGAGGCCGGGTACGACACGATCGTGGTCGGCGTCGGCCCTGGCTCGCGCGACCGCGACGTGTTCTCGGCGGCCGACGCGATCCATCGACGTGTCGACGCCATCATCTTCGTCGACGTCCGGGTCTCGTCCGAAGAACTCGCCGCGCTCGCCGAGCAGTCGCTCGCACTCGTGTCGGTCGGCCACGAACTCCCGCAGATTCCCTCGGTCGGTATCGACGACGTCGAAGTCGGCCGCATCGCGGCCCGCCACCTCATCGGTCTCGGCCATCGCCGGATCGGGTTGATCAACGGCCCCGACGAGCTCCCGTTCGTCGTGCCGCACCACCGGCAGAATGGTTTCGAACAAGCGATGCGAGAGGCCGGCCTCGAGCCCGATCCCGCCCTGTACGTGCCCGGCAACTTCACGGTCCAGGACGGCGCCGACGCGCTGAACACGCTGATGGACCGCGACGATCCGCCCACGGCGATCTTCGCGCTGGCCGACGAGATGGCGTTCGGCGTGATCCTGGCCGCCGACGAGCGCGGCATCGCGATCCCCGACGACGTGTCGCTGATGGGCGTCGACGACCACGATTTCGCACCGGTCGTCGGCCTCACGACCGTGCATCAGGACGTCGCCGAACACGGCGCTCGTGCCGCCCGTCTCGTCGTCACCCAACTCGGCCACGTCGACGATTCGATCGACACCCGGCCGGCGCCGATCCGCCTGGTCGAGCGCCGGACCACGGCGCCGCCGCGCACGGTCTGACCAACCCGGGGGCACCCGCCGCTCAGTAACGGCTGGCAGGGTCCGGTAGCGTCGTGCGACGTGAATCAGGTCAAGACCCGCCTCCAGTCCCTCGGCCTCCTCGATCGCGCGTTCGCGAATGCGACCGACGACGAACTCCAGTCCGCGATCGACGCATTGGGCGACGAACACCGCGACGCGCTCGACGAGCTCGTCGGCGGGACGGCGTCGGCCGAGTCGGTCCGTGAGGCGATCAGCAAGGGCCGTCTCGACGGCACGATGGAGAGCGCGGCGCTCGTGCTGACCGATGCCTGCCTTGCCGAGTGCATCGAGGAGCTGGGGGAGCACGCCGACCACCCGACGAGCGAACAGCTCCGCGAGGTGCTCCCCGGTCTGGTCGAGACGCACGGCAAGGCGATCTGCCAGCTGATGCTCGCATCGACCGTTGCCGGCGAGGCACCGGCCTCGGCGATCATCCGCGACCTCCTCAAGAACGACGACGACTACCAGCTGCCGAAGGCCGAGCCGAAGCCGATCAGCCCGATCGTGCAGGGCCCCGACGTCGACCCGGCCGAGCGTGCCGCGATCAAGGCGAAGCGCAAGGAGATGAAGCAGCGCAAGCAGGAAGAGGCTCGCGCTCGCCGCGAGCAGGCCCAGGCCGCCAAGCGCCGCTGACCACCGTCGGGCCGATGCTCGCCGATCGGATCGACGATCTGCGGCGAGCGGCTACATCGAGACGAGCGGCGATCGAGCGAGCCGTCTCACTCGTCGTGAGGCGCTCGAGCACCTGGGCGCGTGATCAATCGCCGGCGTCCGCCCGGGCGCGAACCTCGAACTCGTGGTCGAGCAACCAGGCCTTCGCGTCGAGCCCACCGGCGAATCCGGTGAGGTGGCCGTTGCTGCCGACCACCCGGTGGCACGGGACCACGATCGGGATCGGGTTCTTTCCGTTGGCGGCACCGACGGCGCGCGCCTTGTTCCTGTCGCCGAGCATCGTGGCCTGCTCGCCGTAGCTGACGGTCTCACCGAACGGAATCCGGACGAGCGCATCCCAGGCCAGATGCTGGAACGGGGTGCCGGCGGCGGCGAGCGGCAGGTCGAAGTCGGTCCGCTCACCGTCGAAGTACTCGCCGAGCTGCTCGACCGCGAGCGCGAGCGGCGCATGATCGCCGGCCTCGACGTCGACGATCTCGGCGTCGCCGAGCATCGCCTCGTGGCCGCTCTCACCGTCCCAGTCGATCGCGACGACGGCGTCGTCGTTCGCGACGATCGTCAACGTGCCGATCGGGGACGGCATCGTGGTGCGGCGGTAGGTCGTATTCATGTCCGTGTTCATCTTCGTCTCCATCTTCGTCGTCATGTCGGGGTCGTTCCGGTCAGAGCGAGTTCCAGAGGTGGTGCATGGCGTAGGTGCGCCACGGCCGCCAGCGTTCGGCATCCGCGGCGTCGAGGCCGATCGCGGCGAGGGCGTGCTTGACGCCGAGGTCGGTCCCGAGGAACACGTCGGGGTCGCCGAGCCCGCGCATGGCGACGTACTCCGCGGTCCATGGCCCGATCCCCTTCACCGCCAGCAACCGCTCGATCGCTACGGGTCGGTCGATACCGGCGTCGATCACGAGGTCGCCGTCGGCGATCATGCCTCCCACCCGCTGGAGTGTGGCTGCCCGCGCTGTCGGCATCGGGAACGCCGCCGGATCGGCGGCCGCGATGCGATCCATCGACGGGAACACGTGGGTCAGCGAAGCGTGCTCGACGTCGAGCGGTTCGCCGATCGCATCGGCGAGGCGCCCCGTGACGGTGCGGGCGCCGGCGACGGACACCTGCTGGCCGACGATGGCTCGGACGATCGTCTCGGTCGGGTCGACCGAACCCGCGGCGCGGAGGCCGGGCGTGGCGGCGACCAGTGGCGCGAGTGCGGGATCGTGCGACAGGGCTTCGTCGATGGCGACCGGGTCGGCGTCGAGGTCGAGCAGTCGGCGGACGCGCCACACGGCGGGCGCCAGGTCTCGCCAGTCAGCGAGCCGGAACGACGCCGCGACGTAGCCGTCGGCCAGCCGGATCGCGACGGTGCCGTGTCCCCGGGGCAGCGCGGGAGCGCGCTCGTATGTCTCACCGTCCCAGATCTCGACGCCCGGCACCGCCCGACGTCCGAGGAAATCGAGCAGCTGTTCGCCGGCGAAGGGGCCACGCACCGGGAGTCGTACGGCGACCGTGCCGGTCGCCGCCGTTGCCGCACCCGCACTCGACCGGCTTCGCAAGTCGCTCGGAGCACCGGCGAACACCTCGCGGACCGTGTCGTTGAACTGTCGGACACTGCCGAATCCGGCGGCGAACGCGATGTCGGTCATCGTCATGTCGGTCGTCTCGATCAGCACGCGAGCGGTCTGGGCCCGTTGGCTGCGTGCGAGGGCGAGCGGCCCGGCGCCGAGTTCGTCGGTGAGCAGCCGGTTGAGGTGACGTGTGCTGTAGCCGAGTCGGCCGGACAGGCCGTCGACGCCTTCCCGATCGATGACGCCGTCGGAGATCAGACGCATCGCCCGCGCGACCAAGTCGCTGCGGAGATCCCACTCCGGCGACCCAGGTGCAGCGTCGGGCCGGCACCGCTTGCACGCCCGGAAACCCCGCTGCTGTGCCGCCGCGGCCGACGGGTAGAAGTCGACGTTCGTTCGCTTCGGCGTGACGGCCGGGCAGCTCGGCCGGCAGTAGATCCCGGTGGTTCGAACAGCGATGTAGAACCATCCGTCGAACCGCTCGTCGCGGCTCTGCGCGGCCCGGTAACACCGGTCGGCATCGAGGTGGATGGCGTCGCTCACAGGCACCATCATGTCAGCCCCCACCACGGAGCATGAGCGGGAATCGGACACCACGATCGGCGGCTGAAAGCCGCTGACCGGGCGAACATGTGGGTCAGCGGTCGACGGGCGAACTCGCCGTTGTGTCCGCGAGCGGATCGTCATCGTCGACCGATGCGTCGACACAATCGTCGATCACGATCGCCACTTCCCGACACCGTGCGAACGTCGCTGGAGACCTCGACGATCTGGGCCGAGGTGCTCCCGTTCAGCTGTTCTGGCGGAGGCGCTTCAGTTCTGCGCGTTCTTGCAGCCGGCGTCGGCGTCGATGCCGCCAGACGAAGCCGATGGATTCGGCACCCAAGACCGCCAACCCGAACGTGATGAGCAGGATCAGGATCAATGGCAGCTGGGTCTCGAACCACAGGAACTCGAAACCGACATCGTGCGTGTTCTGGAATGCGACCACCACGAGGAGCGCGAGCGCCGCCACCAGGGCGAAGCCCGTCCACATGATCCCGGTGCCCCGGTACTCCTTGACGCTGTCGGCGCGGTCCGCCGAGCGCGCGGACGACGCCTCGTCGGTTTCGGACAATTGATCGCGTGCCATGACGAGCAGATACCCGGTATCGGGCAGATCGACACGTCGGTGCGATCGTGTGCCGGCGGGTCTGCCCGCACGGCGTCGCCCGTTACCGGCGACCGAAGCCGAAGAGGTGTTGAGCGACCTTGCGCATCTGGATCTCCTCGGCGCCCTCGGTGATCCGGTAGCGGCGATGGTGGCGGTAGATGTGCTCGAACGGCATGTGGCGCGAGTAGCCCATGCCGCCGCACGTCTGCATCGCCCGGTCGGCAGCGTCACAGGCGAGCCGGTTCGCCCGGTAGTTGCACATGGCGACCTGGTGGGTGACCTCCATGTGGTGCTGCTGGTCGAGCCGCCATGCGGTCTCGCGAATCAGTTGTCGGAGCATCGCCGCCTCGGTGTGCAGCTCGACCAGCGGGAACTGGATGCCCTGGTTGACCGACAGCTTCTTGCCCCAGGTCACCCGGTCGTTCGCGTAGTCGACCGCCAGGTCGATGCAGTGCTGCGCCGCGCCCAGCGAGGATGCCGCCTGACGGATCCGGTTCTCGTGCACGAAGTGTTGGGCGAGTTCGAGGCCATGGTCGACGCGGCCGAACACGGCGTCGTCGCCGACGCGGACCTCGTTCAAGCTCACCTCGCCGTGGTCGCTCGGCATGTTGAACGTCCACCAGTAGTGCTCGACCACGAACCCTGGGTCGGCACACGGCACCAGGAACGCGGTGATGCCGACCGGGCTGCCGTCGTCGCCGGAGGTACGCGCGAAGATGATGTCGTGGGTCGCGTGGTGCACCCCGGTGTTCCATCGCTTCATCCCGTTGATGACCCATTCGTCGCCGTCCTCGACCGCGGTCGTCTCGAGGTAGGTCGCGTCGCTGCCGTGATTGGGCTCGGTCAGTCCGAATGCCAGCCGGCGTGAACCGTCGAGGAACCCGGGCATCCACTCGGCGATCTGCTTCGGGGTGCCGAAGTCGCGCATCATCAGCACGGTCGGGAAGTTGCCGACGATCGACGACTCGTTCTGCAGGTCGTTGTGGAGCCCGAGCCCACGGTGCGCGAGGTGCTCGCGGATGATCGCCATCTCGAGGTTCGATGCCGCCCGACCACCGAACTCCTCGGGCAGCGCGCAGGCCGGAGCCAACCGGCGGCGTCGGCCCGGCGCGCATCTCGCGGGCAGTTCCTCCCACTCCTCGCGGCGCGCCGTCGTGCTCGAAGTCGGTACGTGCCCACTCCCGACGATGGTCGAAGAAGCGCATGTTGTCGTCCGCGTGCTGCAACGGGAGGATCTCGGCCTCGATGAACGCGTCGAGTTCGTCGAGGGTGTGTTGGATCTCAGCCGGGATCGAGAAGTCCATGGGCGCAACCTACGCGGGAGGCGTGGGTCGATGACCAGCGGACGGCCGGTCCTCGACCCGCACGCGCCCTGCCGGTGCTCCGGCGTCTCGCGGTCAAACGGGATCGCCGGGTGAGATCGACCCGACGAACGCGTCGGCCGCAGGACTCGGGTTGAACGCGCTCCAGGCGAGGTGCTCCGTGCGCGTCGGCCCCCGTCGGAGGGCCACGGTCGCGAGCCCGGGTTCGCCCTTCGGCGCGACGGCGGACGGGAGCAGCGCGATGCCGAGGCCCGACTTGACGAGTTCGGCGATGATGTCGAGCGCCATCGCCTCGAACGCGACGTCGCGTGTCAGCCCGATCGCTTCGAACGCCCGGTCGCTCTGGGCCCGACCTGGCGTGTCCGTCGGGAAGTCGACGAACGTCTCGTCGGCCAACCGAGCGAGATCGATCGACCGCCGGCCGGCGAGCGGATGGTCAGCCCCGACCAGGGCGACGTGCCGGTCGCGGGCGAGCACCCTGGACCGGACACCGGCGGGGATGTCGCCCGATGGCAGGCCGAGCACGCCGACGTCGACGGCACCGTCTCGGATGCCGGCGATGAACTCGTCGCTGCCACCGACCTGCAGGCTGACGCTGACCGCCGGGTGGGCAGTGCGGAACGCGAGCAGCGCTGCGGGTACGTCGACGGCGGTGACGGTCGGGATGACGCCCAGCACGAGCCGACCGCGCACCTCACCGATCGCCGCCGCCGCATCGGCGACCGCTCGCTCGGCCGCATCGAGCGCCCGCCGGGCCTCGGGCAGGAATGCCGCACCGGCGGCGGTGATGTCGACCCGACGACTCGTGCGGGCGAACAGCTCGAAGCCCAGCTCCCGTTCGAGCGCCTTGATCTGGTGGCTGAGCGCCGATTGCACGACGTAGCAGCGCTCGGCGGCACGGGTGAAGTTGCCGGTCTCGGCGACGGCGACGACGTAGCGCATCTGCTTCAGGTCCACGAGCACAGTCTGTCACAATTGATCTTGTTTCACGATTGCTGTGGTGAAAACCATGTGTTGGACTCATCGGACGATCTCGCGGAGAGTGGATGCCGTCGCCATCCGACGACACCACGACCAGACCAACCAGGAGATCACCATGGACAGCGTCCACACCACCGACACCATCCGCACCACCCACGCCGCCGGCACCACGAGCCCCACGCCGACGATCGGCGTCCTGGTCGGCAGCCTGTCGACCACATCGATCAATCGCACGCTCGCCCGCAGCCTGACCGGCCTCATCGGCGAGCGGGCCCACGTCACCGAGATCGAGATCGGCGACCTGCCGCTCTACAACTCGGATCTCGACGAGACGCCGCCGGAAGCGGTGCGCCGCTTCAAGCGCGAGGTGTCGTCGGTCGACGGCCTGATCGTCGTCACGCCCTAGGAGACTGCTGAGCAATCGTTGTTGGTCTGGTGATGAGGAGGGTGCGATCGCGCCGAGTTGGTCGGGCTGGGGTCTGTTGGCAGGGGCTGGTGGTTGGCCTCGGCTGAACTGGTCAGCTCGGGGCGAGGTTCCAGGTGGTGCCGTTGTGGTCGAGGCCGAGGTTGATGAGTCGTTTGAGGTTGATGACGGCTGCTCGGGTGGAGAACCCGATGCGGTTGCGGTCGACGCCGCGGTAGCGGCAGCGTCGGTGGCCGTTGGTGACGAGCCAGGCAATGGTGCGTTCGACCATGGGTCGGTGTTGGCGGTAGTCGTCGACGAGGTCGGTGTCGGTTCGCCAGCGGGCCCGGTTCGCGGCGAGGTGCTGGTCGTGTTGTGAGACGAGGAACGTCTTGCCGGCCGCTGCTGAGGTGCAACGCGATCTGACAGGACAGCTGCGGCACTTTGCTTTGAAGGTGGCTGTTCCGCTGTTGGTGATGTGAGTGGTGACGCCGTTGGGGCAGGTGACGGTGCGGGCGGTGTAGTCGATGGTGAAGTCGTCGCGGCTGAACTGGTCGTCACCGAGGTTCGGGTTGCGGGCGAGCGGCCAGGGTTTGATCAGAATCCGATGCTGAGCGTCGTCGAGTCTGGCGAGGGAATCGCCAGATCCGTAGGCGGAATCGGCGAGCACGTCGAGTCCGGCGGGTTCGTCGGCGAGGAGCGCAATGCCGGTCGGGCCGTCGCCTGTGTTCGCTGGTGTGAGATCACATGCGGTGATCAGCCCGGTCGAGGGTTCGACTGCGATGTGGGCTTTGTAGCCGTCGCGATACGACGACCTCGACTTGTGCATGTGGCGCGTCTCGGGATCGACCGTGGAGATCACGCGATGCTTCGCGACGTTGCGTTCGATGCGCCAGGTGCCTTCTTCGTCGCCGGGTTCGACGTCTTGGCCGGCAACCAACGCGAGCAGACCGACCAGTTGCTGCTGGTTGTTGTCGAGGTCAACACCGTCGAGCGCGTCGAGCACGCTGAGTGCGTCGTTGACGAGGCGAGACACGAGTTCGTCGCGAGCAATCGGGTCGTTCCGCGCATGCAGGCTTACCTGAGCCAGCGTCGTAGTCATCGCCGACCAGGTCTGCTGCGGCGGCTTCGGGAATCGCGGTGCGGACTCGGCGGATCATCGACACCAACTGCGTCACCGTGTCCTGGGTTGCGACAGCGTCATCCAACAGCGTCGAGTCCAAAGCTCGCCGGGTCTTGTTTGCCAGCACGTTCGTCGAGCTGATCACGTCACGCACCGCGTCGAAGATTCGTTCCGGTCGATCCGACCGGCGCAGCTTGTTGCGCCACAGGGTCAACACCGTTGGATGGAAACCAGGATCGGTGATCGCCAGACCAGCTGCGACCTTCCACCGCAGATCGGTCGCCAACGCCTGCAACGCGTCACGATCCGACAGCCCCTCGAGTGACTGCAACACCAGCACCGTCGCGACCAGATCGGCCGGCTGCGACGGGCGACCCCGACCCGAGAAACAGATCGGCGAACATGTCGTCGGGGAACAGCCGGTGACGGTGCTCGGCCAGAACGGCGTACACCGAACCCTCCGGGATCAAATGCGACACGAACGCTGCCGCATCCAGCAGCTCGCGGTCAGGACCAGACGTTCCCTGCATCCCCCAGTCTCATCCATCCCACCGACAACGAGCCTTTCCAGGCGATT
>CALOFW010000022.1:0-29355 GCA_942492715.1 Ilumatobacteraceae bacterium
ACTTTGACCGGCATATCAATCCAAGTGCAGCGTTCAGGACCCGGTGGGCGATCGGTCCGAGCTCCGACGCACTCGAAGTGGTACCGGCCCGTCAGCGGCCGAACTCGGTGAGAGCATCCTCGAGTTCGGTCACGGCGGTGGCGGCGCGCCAGAGCTGATCTTCGGGGCTGGTGTGGCTGCGGTTGTTGCGCCGCCAGTCGTGGTCCCAGTACTGGGCGAGGATGGATCGCAGGTGCACCTTGGAGACTTCGAGTTCAACGCCGACCTGTTCAACGAGTTCGGCTCGGTCGGGCTCGAACAGACCGGAGATCACTCCTGATCGCAGTTCGTCGATGAGGCCACTCTCGATGCCGTTCGACGCGGACCAGAATCGGGCGACGCGCTGGTCGCGGTACGTCCATGCCGGCCATGCCGCGGGACGGTAGGACCACAGCATCGGTCGCTTGCCGAGGCGGAGCTGTTCACCGACCCACTCGGCGGTTGGATGGGCTGCGAGCCAGGGGAGTTCGTCGGGAGGAAGATCGATCGTCAACACGACCGTGCCATGGTCGACCTCGTCGGATGATCCGAGCAGTGCGCCAGCGACCCACATCTCGGTGAGCGGCCAACCGATTGCAGTCCCACTCAACCGCAACTGCTCGGTGGCGACCTCAGCCATCTCGACCAGATGCCTGATCGCGGTCCCTCGCTTCACACCAACAGTGTGACCGACCCGGCACGTGATGGCGCTGCCGACTGCCACGGCCGGCCCGCACCGAGGGGTACTCTGGTGTTGTACTTCGGCGGTGATTCGACTGCGGCATGTCGGCCCTTCGTGCCCACGGATTGCCCACGAACGAGTCGACACTGGCCGATACGAGACGACACCAGTCGGCACGAGAAATCGCGTCGTGCCTGATCAGAGCGCACGAAACGGCGCAGGTCAATACCAGGCGGACGGTCCTGGAGCGATTTGTAATCATGAGGTGGCGAGTTCGATCCTCGCACCCGGCTCCAGCCAGACGCCCTTGCTCGGAGCGAGCTTTGGTGGGTTGATCCACCGAGTTCGCCATCTTCTTAGACTCCGGCCGTGGAGCGCTGCGAGGAGTTGGAGCATGTGTGTCGTCGCTTGATCGACAGCTTCAACCGTCTCGATGCCGATGCCTACGCAGACATGTGGCACGACTCCGTGGCGCTGCTGATCGGCTCCGACGCTGAGGAGTGGTGGACCCGAAGCGATGAGATCAAGTCGCTGATCCACGCCCAATTCGAGGCGATGAACGCGGCCGACCTCTGGGCCGATATCAGCTGGGATCTCGAGGAGGTGCACGGCTGGTCGGCCGGTGACATCGGTTGGGTCGCAGCACGCTGCTCGATCCGTTCGGGTGATCAGCCGTCGACAACGGTTCGGCTGACGGCGGTGTTCGTGCTCGAACGAGGCGCCTGGCGTCTCACTCACCTTCACCTGTCCTATGCCGTGCCGAACGAGGCCGAGTTGCCGACCAGCATCGAACAGCTCCTCGAAGCGGTCACGCAGGAACGTCCCGAGTTGTCGCCGGGGACGACCCCCTCGGGGCCGGTGACCGTTGCGTTCACCGACATCGAGTCTTCGACCGAGCTGGCGGTGACAATGGGGGACATGGCTTGGTTCGACTTGCTCCAACGCCACGATGAGGTCCTGGCTTCGTGCATGGCACGTCGCCGTGGGTCGGTGGTCAAGACGATCGGTGACGGTGCGATGCTCGTGTTCGAATCGGGCGCGGAGGCGCTGATCTACGCCCGCGAACTTCGTGAGTCGTTCGCGTCCGAGCCACGACTGGCTGATCTGGGGGTCCGAATCGGCGTACACGGTGGCGATGCAATCCACCACGGCGACGATTTCTATGGAACAACGGTCAACGTCGCCGCACGAGTTGCCGGCGCCGCTACCGGCAATCAGACGCTCGTCTCGTCATCCGTACGAGATGACGTCGCCGACGACGAGCGGTTCACGCTACGCCACGCCGGCGCCTACGAGTTCAAGGGCGTCGCAGGGACGCACGACCTTTACGAGTTCGACTGACGACCGGCCCCGACTGACGGTGTCGCCGGTCAGCGCACGTCGACGGCGAACAGTTCCCACGGATGATCGATGCCCTTGAGCTTGTGGGCACCACGTGCGCTGAAGCGATGGCTGCCGCCGAGAGTGGACTGCGCCACGGTCGGCGTCACGATGATCTCGCCGGGACCTGCCTCGCCCATCACGCGAGCTGCGAGATGGACGGCGAGGCCGCCGATGTCGTCGCTCCGCTGTTCGACTTCACCGACGTGAATGCCGGTGCGTCCCTCGAGGCCGAGGTCGCGTGTCGCGTTGCGCAGTTCGACTGCTGCGGCGATGGCCTCCGACCCCGACGGGAAGGTGGCCAGGGCACCGTCGCCGGTGTGTTTGACGACGGTGCCGTGATGACGTTGCAGCGTGGTGTGGAGGTTCGCCTCGTAGCGGTCCAGTGTGGATCGCCAGACCGCGTCGCCGCTCGCCGCAGCGGTCGGGGTGGAGTCGACGAGGTCGGTGAACAGCACGGCGACGAGTTGTCGCTCGGCGGATGCGTCGACCGGAGTGCCGGTGATGAAGCCTGCTGCGAGTTCCGCGATCAGCCCGGCATCGAGTCCCATCACTCCGGCGTCGACGCCTTCGATCGTCACGCATTCGGCATTCCGGAAGATGCTGGTCCACCATTCCAACTCGTCAAGGCTCATGGCGTCGCGTCGACGGATCAGCATGGTCGGCGGCCCGTCCAGGATCGGTTGAGGCTCGGCAAGGAAGCGGTCGACCGCCAACCTCTGAGCACCCATGAACGCGGCCCGGTCGGCGGCGGACGCGCCCAGGCGATTCGCACGGCTGAGCCAGTCGGCGAAACCCCGGTCATCCGCCCGACTCGATTGCAGCTCGATATCCGGATTCCGATTCCGCTCCAGACTCGAGTCGACGATCCGCTGAAACCTCGCCGGGGACACCCCGTTGATGAGTACCGCACCGAGGACCCGGTCCGGGTGCGCTCGGATCGTCGTCGCGTACTCCATGAGGGAGCTTCCCACCAGCCATGCAGCATCGGTTCCGACCGCATCCAGGACTGCGACGCACGCGTCGGACATCTGATCGATCCAGTCGCGTTCTGGATCGAATGGGTCCGACGAACCGAGACCCGGCCTGTCGTAGACCACCAGTCGCCCGCACCCGCCCAATGTTCGCAAGAACCGGTCGTACATCGGCTCCTCGCTGAGCAGATCGAGCGGCCACGGCCCCACTGTCGCGTGGATGATCACAGGACCATCGCCTTCGGACACCAACCGATACGCAACCTCAGTCCCGTCCTCCAGCTTCGCAAACCGAACCTCATCAGCCACCGGCGTCGCCTCCCACCCCCAATGATGTCAGCCCGGCCGACGCCACCCGGGAACGGCCCGACCCGAGCACCCGCCAATCCCGCAGAGTGGGTCCGGGGTCAAGTGCTCACGGTGGTCGCGCTGCGCTGGTGGTGGACCCCCGACGGGGTCATCCAGCTCAAGCCGTAGCGCCTCCGTGCGTCCCCGAGCTGTACTGGTGTGCTTCGCCCGCCGGCCGTTTGGCGGCGCAGCTATCATGACACCCAGGACCGTGGTCGTCGCAGCGACGGGGTCACTGCGGTTCGAAGGAGCAGTCATGATCACCACGACTCGCATCCGCACGGATCTGAGCAGCCGATGGAAGATGCACAGCTTCAAGCGGTTCCTCGAACACCACACCGACTCGCTGACGCGGCGGTTCGGGCTGTCGGAGGCCACCGTGATGCGCCGGGAGATGCTCGCGGAGTACCGAGCCCTGATTCCCCAAGTCCCCTACATCGGCGGACGCCGCAATCCGTGGAACTCCAACCTCGACGCAACACCGATGGGGCTGGCGGTCTATCGGATCGTGCTGCGCCACGGCGGTTCAGCGCAAGACGCTGGAGAGGTGGTTGTCAGTTACGCCGACAGGATGATCGAGCGGGTCCCCCGTCGCCTGCGCCCACGGTTGCTCGCCCCCCGCAGATCAGTCGCGGAGAAGGAAGCCCGGTGGAGCCAGCAGCGCCGCTATCCCGATGACTGGGTGGCCGCGATCGTCGATGGGACAGCCCAGCCGTTCGACTTCGGGATGGACGTCACCGAGTGCGCGATCCTCAAGTTCATGCGCGCCCACGGCGCCGAGGAGTTCACCCCCTACTTGTGCCACGTCGACTACATCACGGCTGAGGCGGCCGGCACGGGCCTGACCCGCACCAAGACCCTGGCCTGGGGCTGCGACTGTTGCGACTTCCGCTTCACCAACCCCGGGACGACCACCGCCACCTGGCCTCCCGAGTTCCCCGAGCGCAGTTGCGGCCAACCCGCGGCGCCGGCAACACGGGTGCAGTCCCTCGCACCTGAGTAACCCGACCAGGTCGATGGACCTGCCCGCGCCATGCGAAGCCCCAATGCAGTGCTCGCAACGACGAAGTCACCGGTTGGCTTTGTCGGAGGCGGCTCGACGAGCGCACCTTTCTCCTTCGGCATCTGGAGATCAGTCGTGAGCTCGCACAGCGGTTCCATGACGGGTCCGTCGACGAGATCGTGCCCGCGCGACGGACACAACGGACGAACCAAGCCCATGAGCCGGGGTTCGGGAATGGTGCGAGCACGAGTCGAATCACTGCGCCGGATCCCTGATCGTGGTAGCGGCCGCCCGGGGATCGCGGGCCCCACGGCACGCTGGGCCAGCCGAACACGGTCCGTGATCGCATTGGGCTCCATCGGGGCAGTACCGACTGGGCATCGTTGCAGTGCCTCGTCGGCACGACGGTGATGATCCCATCGAAACCATGGACGGGACGTCAACCCGTGAGGGTGAGCGGGACGACGGTCTCGAGGTCCACCGGGCAGTTGGGCTCGCTGTCCGGGGTGCAGCCCACGGGGCTGAGGGCGACGAGTTCGATCGGGCCGGTCGGCGCGTCGACCGAGATCGTCGTCTGGAAGTCGGCCCAGTTGCCCCAGGCTCCGGCGAACACGATCACGACGTCACTGATTCGCTCCCCATTGCGCCTGACCTCCATCGGGAAGTCGGCTTCGAACACGTCCCCTTCGCCGGTGACGGTGATCGGGCTGGTCACGGTGGCTCCCGGCAGGGGTGTGTCGATGATGATCCCTTTGGTCAACGCCCAGTCGACGTCTCGCCGTTGCTGGGCGTCGCCCAGCACGATGCCCTCACCGCCGAAGAATTCGACGGGGGCACCGTCGAGCCAGAACAGCACCTCGTCGACGTTGTCGAACTGCGTCGCGGTGAAGATCACCTGTGCCAGCCGGGCCGTCATCGACAGCGTGCCGCCGCCGCGTTCGTAGTCGCCGCTCAGATCGACTGTGGCGAGCCCGTCGGCGAGATTCAGGTCGCGCAGCGTCGTGCCGTCGGGAATCTCGGTGTGGAGCCCGGCGGCCCGTTCGCTGTCGGTCGGCCCCTCCAGGAGTTCGGCCAAGGCGCTGTGCAACACCGCGGGGCCCGCCACCTGCCGATGAGTGACGGCGAGCCGTTCGTCACGAAGGAGGTAGATGCGCACGTCGACGCGGGTCGGGTTGGTGCTGGGCGTGGTGGGTGAGGGTGCCGACACCGCTGTGGTGTCCGGCGATTCGGTCGTGGGCGTCGTGCCGGACTCGGTGCTCGGCGCTGTCGTGCCGGGCGCTTGGCTGGTGATCGTCGACGAACTCAGTGTGGTCGCGTCCGGCGGGACCGTGCTGGTGGCAGTGTCGTCGCCGTTCCCGCATGCCGACGCGACAGCCAGCAATCCGAGCACGAGGCCCACTCGCAGGATGCGCACGACATCTCCCTTCAGCTTGCTCTTCACGGTCGCGCCGAGCGCGCTCCCGTGCCAGGGCCCAACGTCAGGGACCACTCGACGGCACCGCCAGGCCAGATTCGAACCGGGTGCGATTCAGACGGATGCGGGACCCACTCGGTGAAGGAAAGTGGTCGTTGCCCGGCACCTCGACGAGCTTGGCGCCTTCGGGGTGACCCGCTGGGGTCGCCTGCGTGGATCGTGCGAGCCGAATCGCCCGGCATCGGTTTGTGGCGGTCGCGTCGTTCCAGGCGTGTCACCATGGGGAGGTGGATCGAGGGGGCCTGCAGGCACGCGCCGACCTGAATCTGACGACGACCTGGCGAGAAATGGGTGCCGCCGCGGGCGGAACATCCGGCGGAGGTGTCGACTGCCCATTCCTCGCCTCCGGAGTTCCGGTTGCGCCCTTCAACGCGGTGTTCGCCTTGTCACCCGTTGCCGATCCTGACGAGTGCATTGAAACGGCGCAGCACTTCATGGCTGAGATCGGCGTCCCGTTCTTTCTCTGGATTGGTCCGGGGGTCAACGAGCCTCTTGCGGAGGCAGCGCGAGCTGCAGGATTCACCGATGCGGGTGGACCGCCGGCGATGGTGATGACGCCGCTGAACCCGGTGCCAGGTGCGCCGGACGATCTACGCATCGACCGGGTCGACGATCCAGAGAGGCTTGACGAGTTCAGGTTCGTGATGTCGGCGGGTTTCGGTCTCCCCCTCGAGGTCGTCGAACAGCTGGTTCCTGAGGCGGCGTTGCACGGCAACGGACTCGCGTACTTCTTGGGTTCGGTTGCCGGGGGGCCGGTTGCGTGCTCGACGGTGAGTGTTGCTGACGGCACTGCGGGCATCTACAACGTCGCCTCGGTGGAGACTTCTCGCGGCCGTGGCTTTGGCACGGCGCTCACCTGGGCAGCAGTCGGTCACGGCGCTGACATGGGCTGCGACCTCGCGATTCTCCAATCGAGCCAGATGGGTGCTTCGGTGTATTCGAGCATGGGTTTCGCCGAGATCGGTCGGTACCTCCAACTCGCCAGTCCAGCATCCTGACCAAGGGTCTACGCCCGTCGTCCAACCGTTCGTCCAGGGTTCGGCGAACTCCGGTTCTCCTGATCGGATCCGCCATCCGCAATTTCGCGCCGGACGCGGGCCGCCGCGCTGCAGTGCGGCCCACACCGGCACCCGATATCACCGATCCGTCGATGCTGGTCCGGCACGCTTGGTGGTCGCGTGACGAGCTACCTGCTGGACAGGTCGACGCACTGCATCACGCCCGTACGCGAGCGGGCCGCCGATGGAATCGGTTGAGCGAAGTGTGCGCCTGATCCCTCGACCTCGGCCGGCGTCCCTGTGTGAGTGATCGGGTCTCGACTGCTGAGAGTCGTCGCTCCGGCCAACGTCCGTTGAAGAGCCAGATGGCCGCGGACGCAGACGAAGGGCTCTACCGGTGACGTTGGGGGCTCCATAGCGTCGGCTCTGGCAGAGACAAGAGTGACGCTCATGGATGACACCGACCCGGCCGATTTCTACACGGGCATCGTCGTCGACGTGTACGGCCCCCTGCGAGGCTCGACGCCTGACTGGCGTAGCTGTGCCGCGTTCATCGGTGTCTGGGGCGAACCTGCACTGGAGCTCGGCTGCGGCGACGGTGATCCATTGTTGACGCTACGGACCGAGGGGCTCGACGTCGAGGGCCTCGACTCGTCGGCTGACATGTTGTCGAAGTTGCGAGATACTGCAGCGGAGCGTGGTGTCGATGTCACCGTTCATCATGCGACCATCGAGCAGATGGACATCGGTAGGGCGTACCGGTCGATCTTCCTGGCTGGGCCGACGTTCAATCTCATCGCGGACGATGCGACCGCGGTGCGGGCGCTCGAACGCATCAGGGGACATCTCGATCCGGCTGGGGCCGCGATGGTCCCGTTGTTCATCCCGGAACCTGTACCCGACCGTCAGCTCGGAGTGGTTCGCGAGCACATCGAGGAAGGGGGCCGCATCCTGCGGGTGACGGCGACGGCGACCGAGCGCGATGAAGCGGCACGTCGTCAGGTCACGATGCTGCGCTATGAGGTCATTGACGGCGGTGCCAGGCAGGTGGTCGAGCGGCCGTGGGTCCTGCACTGGCACACGCAGTCGGGCTTCGGCGAACTGGCGGCAAAGGCGGGACTGCGGGTGGAGGCGGTCATGGCCGCGGATGGCTCGCGAGCACCGCTCGATGCGAACGAGTTCGGGTTCCTCCTGCGCCGAACGGACGCGCCTGTGGACTGAGCGCTGCACGAACCGAGGTGACCAACAAGCCGGTGCATTCTGCGCTTGCCACAAGAGCCGCCCGGCGTCGGGGGAGCCGCAACCGCTCGCGGCGCTCTCACCTTGCAGCGAGCCTGGACGTCGACATCGAGGAGCTCGTCGAGCTCGGCGAGGCGAAGCGCACGCAGCCGTGGTGAACCTGCGTACAGGCTCGGCCGGTACCCTCCACGGATGCGCATCGGGATCCTGACCCGCGAGTATCCGCCAGACGTCTACGGCGGCGCCGGCGTCCACGTCGACTTCCTCGTCCGTGAGCTGGTGCAGCTCGCCGACGTCGACGTGCACTGCATGGGCGACCCCCGCCCGGGCGCCACCGCCCACTCGGAACACGACCCGCTGCTCGTCGACGCCAACCCTGCGCTGCGGACGCTGGCGGCGGACCTGTCGATGGCCGACCAGACCGCGGGATGCGACATCGTCCACTCCCACACGTGGTACGCCAACATGGGCGGCCACTGGGCGAAGCTGCTCTACGACATTCCTCACGTCGTGACCTCTCACTCGCTCGAGCCCCACCGGCCGTGGAAGGCCGAACAACTCGGCGGTGGTTACCGGGTGTCGTCGTGGGCCGAACGCACCGCCTACGAGGGCGCCGACGCGGTGATCGCCGTGAGCCACGGCTCCAAGCGCGACGTGCTGTCGGCCTATCCGACACTCGACGAGGCCAAGGTGCACGTCGTCCACAACGGGATCGACACCGACTTCTACCGGCCCGATCCCGACACGGACGTCCTCGAACGTCTGGGCGTCGACCCCGAGCGGCCGTCGGCCGTCTTCGTCGGCCGCATCACGCGCCAGAAGGGCGTTCCCCACCTGCTGCGCGCGGCGCTCGGCTTCGACGAGTCGGTGCAGCTCGTGCTGCTGGCCGGCGCAGCCGACACACCCGAGCTCGCCGCCGAGACCGACGACCTCGTCGCCACCCTGCGCGCCGAACGCGACGGCGTCCACCTCGTGTCGGAGATGCTGCCGCGGGAACAGGTGCGCCAGGTGCTCACGCACGGCACCGTGTTCGTCTGCCCGTCGGTCTATGAACCGCTCGGCATCGTGAACCTCGAGGCGATGGCGTGCGAGACGGCGGTCGTCGCGAGCGACGTCGGTGGGATCCCCGACGTCGTCGTCGACGGGGACACGGGCCGCCTCGTGCACTACGACGCCGGCGACCCGGAAGCCTTCGAGGCGGGGCTCGCGGACGCGGTCAACGACATCGTCCGCGCCCCCGACCGGGCGCGGGCGATGGGCGTCGCGGGGCGTCGACGGGCGGTCGCCGACTTCGGCTGGGACGTCGCGGCAAGGCGGACGATGGCGATCTACGAGTCCCTCGTCGACTGAGTGTTCGATCGCGATTCGCAACGGACACAACCGGCGACTTGGTCCTCGAGACGATCACGAGAACGCTTCACGACCTGACCACCACAAGTGCGGATTCGGTCCGATACCGACCAGCAAGGCGCCCGCTATCGGCGGTCACTCGGTCGGAGTGACGCCAACCGACGTTGTCGACGCTCGAAGGCAATCATGCGGCCTTCAGTCGCGACGGGCGGGCCTTCCCACATAGGAGACGGTGAGGAACTTCCACACTCCGTCTTGTTTGACAAGGGTGAAGTAATCGATGTTGTGGCGTTCAGGTCGACCATCGATGTGTAGCACGGCGTCGGCTCTGACGAAGGCAAGATGCCCGCCGTCGACATGAACGGTCCAGTCATCGACCGGCTCGGCGTAGAGGATCGGATCGACCTCTGATCTCGCTTCAGCAATCCAATCTTCAGCGGTCATGGTCGACGTGGTCCACGCGCCATCTCGGAAGGACGCCCAGCCGACGTTGGCGTGGGCGGCCATCATCCCCTCGAACGTATCGAGGTCATAGGTGCCAGCCGCAGTGATCAGTTGTTCTGCGAGAAGCCTGACAGTCTGCTCATCTGATGTTTGATCGGTCATGAGGCCCTCCCGAGTGTAGACGGGGCTCCTGCTGCGCTGTCGGGGCGACCCAGGCGGGCGCCAGACGCGTCAGGTCAACGATCCTTCTGGGGACACATCGTCGATCGGCCGACTCTGTGTCGGCGCGGCGCTAGGCGTTCCCTGAGCCGGACGCGTGAGCATGCCGTCTGGGAGAATGGCCCGATGGACGAGACGATCTTCTTCTTCACTGCCGACAATGGTGACGAGGTGGCCGCGTACCGCTGGGCGGGCGACGGTGGGCCACGTGGAATCGTGCAGATCGCGCACGGCATGGGCGAGCACGCCGGCCGCTACCGTCGGTTTGCCGGCGCACTCACCGACGCGGGCTACGTCGTGTACGCCGGAGATCACCGTGGGCACGGTCGCACGGCAGGCTCTGTCGAGCGCCTTGGCGACTTCGGTCCTGGCGGCTGGCCCGGTCTGATGGCCGACATCGGACAGCTCGCCGGCATTGCGCGGAGCGAGTTCCCCGGGCTGCCGCTGGTGATGGTCGGTCACAGCATGGGATCGTTCGCGCTCCAGCAATATCTCCTGGATCACAGCATGGAGTTGGCTGGCGCCGTGCTCTCGGGCACGAGCGCGATCGACGTGATCGCGGCCGGGATCGATCCGACGCAGGAGGTCGATCTTTCGGCCTTCAACGCCCCGTTCGAGCCGGCCCGCACCGAATCCGACTGGCTGACCCGCGATCCCGACGAGGTCGATCTGTACATCGCCGACGACTACTGCGGTTTCGGCGTCGACGCTCCTGCCGCTGCGAGCATGTTGGACTCGCTGACGGTCTGTTCCGACGCGGATCGTCTGGCTGCAATCCGATCCGACCTCCCGATCTACCTCGTGTCGGGATCCGCCGATCCGCTGGCCGGCGGCGGTGAACTGATCGAGCTCGTCGCCGGCCGCTATCGGGACGCCGGCGTCGACGACGTGACGGTGGCCATCTATCCCGACGCTCGCCACGAGGTATTCAACGAGACCAATCGCGACGAGATCACCTCCGCCCTGCTCGCGTGGATCGATCGCGTGACCGAGGGCTCCTGACGAACACTCGCGCGTGGCTCTGAAGGCGATGCCTTCCGGACGCAGGTGGTGGCGTTCGATCCCGATCGGAACTCTTCGCCGAACGTCTCAGCAGGCGTTCGGTGGCCGGACACGTGCGGCTGCCGCGGTTGTCGGGCACTGGGCTTGGGCACCGATGTCCCGCAGCCCTGGCCAAGGTGTGCTGCTGACTGATCGGGGTCGAGCCCGACGGTCATCCATCTGTTGGCCGAGGCCAGGCCCGTCCGCAGCCCGATCACCGATGAGCTAGCGTCCAGCGCGGGGGAATTGAGCAAAGGAGCAACACCATGAAGTACGTCTCGATTGTTCGTCTCGCGCCGGGCGTCGACAACGTCAAGAAGGCGTTCGAGATCTTCGGCAAACAAGGACCGACAGCGGATACCGAGGTGCTGTACGCCGGTGTCGATGGCAAGACGTTCGTCACGATCACCAGCGGAGACGATCCGGACATGGCGGGTACGTCGACATATGCGCCGTTCTTCGAGTCATCGATCGTCATTCCGGTGGTCGACGTCGACGAGGCATGGACAACGGCCATGATGACGGCGATCGCCAACATGAGCGGGTAGCAGATCTCCTCGTCGTCGGTGCACGAGGTCGTGGCGGCTTCAGCGGGCTCCGAATCGGCGGTGTCGCCATGAAAGTCCTCCACCACACCACTGGATCCGTCGTGTTGGTCCCGGACCAGTGACGAATCCGTTTGATCACGAGTCCGTTTGATCACGAATCCGTCGGTCCGGTTCGGGCAACGGAGTGGAGGATCTCCCTCAACAGCTCCGCACCCGCGATGTGAAGCACTCCGCGGTGTCATCGAGAACGCGAGCGCCCGCAGCCACGAGTGGCCCGTTGTGGCCCTTCGGCTGGATGGGCCAAGATTGCGTCGTGCCACGCCCCAACGAGTCACTCCCGACGGGGTGGGTCACATTCCTGCTCACCGACATCGAGGGGTCGACGCAGGCGTGGCAGGCGGCGCCCGGCGAGATGACGGCGCTCGTGTCGCGGCACTACGAGATCCTCGAGCGAGGCATCGCCGCACATGGCGGTGTGCGTCCCGAGGAACAGGGCGAGGGCGACAGCGTCGTCGCCGTCTTCACCGATCCTGCAGATGCGCTCGCAGCGGCCGTCGACACGCAGTTGGAGCTGCGCAGCGAACTCCCCGATCTCCCGGTGCGCATGGCGTTGCACACCGGCGATGCAATGCTGCGCAACGAGAACAACTATGTGGGTCTCACCATCATCCGGTGTGCCCGCATCCGCGGCTGCGGGCACGGAGGCCAGGTCCTCATCTCCGACGACACCGCGCGCGAGATCGCCCAGGCCCATCCGGGGGCTGTTGACCTCGTCGACCTCGGTCTCTACGGCCTTCGGGGTCTCGACGGACGCGAGCGCATCTGGCAGGTCACCCATCCGGACCTCCCGACCGCGTTCCCTCCGCTCAAGGCGGGAACCTCGACATCCGGAAATCTCCCGACGCCGATCAGTTCATTCGTCGGTCGTCGCACGGACCTCGCCGCGGTCAGCCGCTCGCTGGCGACCAGTCGTCTCGTCACGCTGACCGGCGAAGCCGGAATCGGCAAGAGCCGCCTGGCGCGAGCCGGCGCGGATGCTGCCGGCAACTCGTTCCCGGGGGGTGTGTGGTGGGTCGGTCTCGGCGACGTGCCCGGCGACGACGTGGCGGCGGTCAGCACCGCCATCGTGCGAGCGTGCGCACTGGCGGGCGACGTCGATCCCGCAGAGCTGATTGCCGACCACTTCGGGTCGATCGCCGACTCTCTGCTGATTCTCGACGGCCACGAGCGTGCGCCGTTCGCTGTGGCGTCGGTCATCGAGGCACTGCTCGCCCGCTGTCCGGACACTCGCGTGCTCGCGACGGGGCGCGAGCCGCTGCGGGTCCCGGGCGAGGTGGTGCACGCGGTGTCGTCTCTTGCGGTGCCCGAACTCGACTCCGACGTCGGCCTCGACGACCTCGCAGACGTCGACGCAACTCGGCTGTTCATCGAGCGCGTCGCCGACCATGTCGTCGCCGCGGACCCCGTCGGCGATGCCGCCACGCACATCGCGTCGATCTGTCGCGATCTCCGTGGCGTGCCACTCGCCATCGAACTCGCAGCAGCCAGGGCAGGCGCCACCTCGATCGCCGAGGTGGCAGCGAGCGTCGAGGAGTTGGCGAAACACGACGTCGGGTCCGTCGGTTTGACCGGGACGCTGGCCTCGTCGATCGCGTGGACGTACCAGTTCCTGCCTCCTGAGACGCAGACCGCGTTACGGCGTCTCGCGGTGTTCCGAGGTGAGTTCGAGATCGACGCCGCCACCGTCGTGGTCGCCGGCGGCGGACTCGATGGCACGGCATCGGCGAGCGCGATCCGGACACTGTTCGAACAGAACCTGCTGTCGTTCGACGACGACGCCGGCAGGGTCAACATGGCGCCGGCGATCCGCGTCTTCGCCGAGGAGCGGCTTGCGGACTCCGATGACCTCACCGGTGCGAGTGCACGCCACGGAGCATGGTTCGCCGCGCTCGCGGAGCGGTTCGACGATCAGACGATGCCGCTCTCGCTCCTCGCGCCCGACGAGGCGGACGTCCTCGCGGCCCTCGAGGCGTCGATGGCTGGAGACGATCCGTCCGTCGCCCTGCGCATCCTCGCAACGCTCGGCGCACAGTGGCGCAACCTCGGGCACCCGGAGGTTGCCGATCGGTCGGCAGCGTGGCTGTGCACCCGAACGCCGAGCGACGGCGAGGAGCGCTGGGCTGCTGCGGTCGCCCGTGTCTGCCTTGCCCAATCCGGAGATCCCGGTGCTGCGATCCACGCGTTCGCCGACGAGGCGCTGGCCATCGCCGAACTGGCGGGCGACGAACGAACGGTCGAGGTGCTTGCGCCCGGCACTCACTCTCACACTCTCACCCTCACGCTGACGCTCCGACGACAGCCGGAACTGTCCGGTGAGACATGGCCACGAGGCCATGGCACCGGCAAGACTGCACGGATGAACGACGTGGCCGGATCTCCCACTTCGTGGCTCGTCGTCCACCAACCCGGCTACGCGCCGCTGACGGTCGAACTCGACGGCGAGCTGACGGTGGGGCGCGACGTGGGGCAGTCGGCCGTCGACGGCCACCTCGCCCTGCGCGGTGACCCGACGGTGTCGCGCCTGCACGCCGTTCTCGTGCCCCGTCCGGCCGGCTGGTGTGTCCAGGCGACATCGTCGACCAACGGCTTGTTCGTCGACGGCAACCGACTCAGCTCCGGTTCGGTCCACCTGTTGGTCCCCGGCGAGGCCCTCCGGCTCGGCGAACGGACCACGATCGTCTTCCACTCGGTGGGTGGTTCGAACGACGATCGGTCGCACACCCAGACAGCTCGGAGCCGACCGGAACTGACGCCAGGTGAACGGCGGGTGCTGCTGTGCCTGTGCTCGCCCGTACTCGACGGCGACGTCTTCACGCCGCCCGCAACGGTGTCGGCCATCGCGTCGGAGCTGTCGGTCACCGAGAGCGCCGTCAAGCAGCAACTCGGACGGCTGTACCTCAAGTTCGACGTCGAGGAGGGTGCCGATCGACGAGTTCGACTGGCGAACGAGGCACTCGGATGCGGTGCGGTCAGGCTCGCCGACCTCCAGTCGTTGCGGGACGGGCCATGACGACCGCCGACGTCGCGACAGTGCCCGAACTCGTCGGTGGCCGGTTCCAGATCCGGGAGCTGCTCGCAACGGGCGGGGAAGCGGAGGTCCACTTGGCGCGGGACCTCGAGTTGGACCTCGACGTCGTCGTCAAGACCCGTCGTGTCGTCGACGGCGACGATCTGGCGCGGCTCCGACGCGAGGCGGGGATGCTGATGCGCATCGTCGCTCACGGAGGGCTGCCGACGGTTCGCAGCGACCTCGTCGAGGCCGGTCGCTACTACATGATCAGCGACCACGTGGTCGGCAACGACCTCCGTGCTGTCGTCGATGCGCAGGATGCAGCCGGGCTCCCGCTGCCGACCGTTCTCGGGTTGATCGACCAGCTCGCCGAGACGCTCGACCATCTCCACGGCCACCAACCCGCTGTCGTCCATGGTGATGTCAAACCGGAGAACGTGATCGTCACGGCCGACGGGCGCGCGGTACTGGTCGACTTCGGCGCAGCGATGCGCGTCGGCGACGATCGCGAACGTCTCGGCACCCCCGGCTTCTCGGCGCCCGAGGTGCTCGCCGGTGAAGCACTGAGCCCTGCTGCCGACGTCTACTCGCTTGCCGCGCTGACGGTGTACCTGCTCACGGGGATCGTGCCGAAGTTGGGAACAGCCTGGCCCGAGGCGCTGGGAGATCTCGTTCGGTTGGAGCGTGTGTTGCGGCGCGGGCTCACGTGGGATCCGCTCGGCAGACCGTGGCAGGCCTCGGAGTTCGCCCGCCGGCTTCGTGATGCCGCCGAGATGGACATCCCGGTCGGCACGATCACGCTCGCCGTAGTGCAGGCATCGAACCCGGCGACGCTGGCTGGCGCGCTCGGAGAACTCGAACGAGCAGGTGGACGTCATGTTGCCGCTGCGTCGCTGCCGCCGTCGTGCGCGGCCGTTGCGTTTCCGCGGGTGCGAGATGCCGCGACTGCGGCGCTCGACCTCACATCCGAGGACGGATGGCGGGTGGCGCTCCACGCAGGTGATCTCGGGGGATGGCACGGAGCGACGGTGCAGCAGCTCGCGGACGAGACGACGGGACTGATCCGTTGGACCCCGGCGAACTCGGTGGTGTGCTCCCCCCCGGTCCGGATGCTGCTCGGCTCGGCCGATGACCTGCAGTTCGACGCGGTGGGGGAGCGGTGCGTCCGGGTGCGGCGGTCGTCTCCTTCCACCGACCTCGACGACGCGATGGTGCAGGACCTCGACGACCAGGCCGCCGGCTGGCTGTCGACTCGCCGGGCGCGCGTTCTCGCCGGTCGCGAGCGTGAACTGCGAGCGGGCGTGGCAACGATCGCCAGAGGCCGGGTGTCGGATGTGGCACCGATCTTCGTCGTCGTCGGCGAGCCGGGTATCGGCAAGACACGCCTGCTGGCCGAACTCGCCGGACGGGGAGCTGACTCGGGCGACCTCGTCCTCGTCGGCAGGTGTACCGAGTCGGGGGGAGCGTTCGAGCCGTTCCTCGACGCCCTGGGATCCGATCTCTTCCCGTTCGAGGCGGGTCATCTCGAACGCGACGAGGAGGGTTGGGTCGATCGCCGGCGGTTCTTCGGTCGGATCACGTCGGCGCTGGGGTCGTTCGAGCGGCCGGTGACGCTGGTGCTCGATGATGTGCAGTGGATCGACGGATCGTCGCTCGCGCTGCTGGCGCAACTCCTCGACGATCTCGGGGGGTCACTGGCAGTGTTGGCCGGCTGCCGCCCGGGCGCGAGTCGAAGCGTGCTCGATGAGCTCACGCAACGTCCGGGTGCGGCGGTGGCGACCCTCGGTCCGCTCGGACGCGACGACATCGTCGAACTGGCCAACGCTGCCGGCCTGCAGGCCAGCGCCGAAACCATCGACGGTGTGCACGCACTCAGCGCCGGCAACCCGTTCTTCGCCGTCCAACTCCTCGGACATCTCGGCGACGTGGGTGCTGACTGGCTCGATGACGCGAGCATGCCGGTCGGTGTGCGGGAGTGGATCCTCGGACGGGTGGATCACCTCGGTGACCACGCACGCGACACCCTCGCTTCGGCGGCGGTGATCGGCCGCAGCTTCGAGGTCGTGCTCCTCGCCGACGTGCTGGGGGTCAGCCCCCTCGAGGCGCTCACGAGCCTCGATGCGGCGGGTGCGGCCGGGCTGCTCGTCGACGGCGACCATCCGGGGGAGTTCCGATTCGTCCACGCGATCGTGCGGTCCACGTTGGAGGCGAGCCTCTCGCCGACCCGGCAGGCGTTGTTGCACGCGGCGATCGCTCGGCGAATCGAGGAGGACGGCGTCGATCACGAACGCCTCGAAGCGGCGATGCACCACTGGTTCGCCGCCGATCGGTTGGGCGACCCGCTGCATGCGGGTGAGGTTGCCGCAGAGGTGGGCACGCTCACCACCGATCGCCTCGCTCACGAGCAGGCGATCACGATCCTCGACCGAGCTCTCGAGGTGCTGGCCGGCGCGCCGCCCTCGAGCGAGCGAGACCGGATCGAGGCGCATCTTCGACTCGCCCACGGTCGAGCCGACTTCGTCGCGTCGCGCAGTTCCGAGGGAACCGTCCAGCTGTACCGGGCGGCCGAGCTCGCCGACGCCGCCGGCGACCCGGTCACCCTCGCGGAGGCTGCACTGGTGGCGTCGCTCAGCCGCCGCCACGGCCTCGACGATCCGGAACTCCTGCGCCTGCTCGAGCGGGCCAGCGCGGTCTGTCCGCCCGAACCGGCTGTCCTGCCGGCGATGTTGCACATCCGCCAATCGCGGCTGTTGCCGATCACGGTCCGCCACGAGGATCGATCGGCGATGGCCCGACTCGGACTCGTCGACGTCGATCTGATGGAGCCGGTCGACCGTGCGACCGTCGAGACCGAGGTGGCGCGGGCGTGCTGGAGTCCCGACGATGCGCAGGCACGCGAGACGCTCACCACGCGCCACATCGAGGAGGCGTCACGCGAGCTCGCCGTCGGGGGCCATTCGCGGTGGACGGGCGTCCTGATCGAGGCGCTCAACCACCGGTGGGCCGCGCGCATGCAACTGGGCGACGTCACCGGGGCGCTGGAGGATGCTGATCGTGCGGCGGCCGTCGCGGACGAGGCGGGTACGACCTTCCTGCTCAGCAGGGTGATGATGGGCCAGGCGATGATCCACGCAACGCTCGGCAACGACGACGATGCCGAGCGCCTCGCACACGATGCCGTCGCGATGTCGAACCGGCACAATCTCGTGTTGGGTCAGATGGCGATCACCTACAGCGTCGGACGCAACCGTGGCCAGCAGGCGGCGCTGTCGAGGCTCGAGCGCCAGCTCGCCGACCTCGTCGACTCGAACCCGATGCTCCTCGGTGCGTTTGCGCTGGTGCACGCCGAAGCCGGTCAGATGGACGATGCGCGGCGGCTGCTCTCGGTCCTGCGGGACTGGGCTCCGTGGCCGAGGAATTGGCTGTGGCTGGCCACCACGACCGCGGCCCTGGAGACCGCTGTGCTCGTGGGAGACACCGAGTCGACTCGCCGCTACCACGCCGTGCTGGCCCGGTACTCGGGGCAGTGGGCGATGGCAGCGAGCGAACTCGTCTGTCTCGGTCCGATCGATCGCGTCCTCGGGATGGCTCGAGCGTGCGTCGGACAGGTCGAGCAGGCCACAACCCTGCTCACCGCCGCGCATGCCGCTGCCCGTGTCCAGGGGGCCACACCGTGGGTCGAGCGGTGCCAGAGCACACTCGATGGCCTCGGGGACAGTTCGGGCTGACCTCGGGGTCCGGGATCGATCGCTCGTACGCCATCGACCGGGGCGGCGGGATGCTCGATGCTGGGGTCGTGGAACCTGACGGCAGGACCTGGGTCGAGGGGATCGATGTGTGCGAGCACCACTGCATCGACTTCGACGCGGTCGCTGCGCAAGGGTGTCGGGTCGTGGTCGTGCGCGCCGGCCGGGGCACGCGCCAGGACGCCCGGTGGATCGAGCACGTCCGCGCCGCACGAACGAGCGGGCTCGACGTCGCTTCGTACTGGCATCTCTACCCGTCGCACACGTCCCCACACCATCAGGCGGAGTTGTGGGCGACGGCGGTCCGTGGTGCCGCGCGGTGGCCGTTCGCCCACGGGCACTGGGCCGACATCTCGTCATCCGACGGTTTCGATCCGATCGACCTCGGCCGGTACGTCGCGTCGTTCCTGCGTCGCGCCGACGAGTTGCTCGACTGCCGGGTGGGTGTGTTCGCCTCCGACGAGTTCTGGGAGCGGCATGTGCGTTTCGACGACTCGGGTCGAGATCGCTGGCGCGACGCGGGCGCTGACGGGGAGGTGCCGCCGTCGTTCGGGGTCAGGATGTCTGCTGCTGATCGCGGTGGGCCGGGACGCCATCGCGTCCGGTCGGCCGCGAGCGGTCACGGCGATGATGCGTCGCTCACGGAGGATTTCCCCGTACTCGTGGCTCGCGGGCCGACCGAAGCCGTGGGGGAGTGGAAGGCGCGATGGATCCGGACACCGGAGGTCACCCATCTGCAGACGGCGCTCAACGCGATGGGTGCCGAGCTCGTCGTCGACGGCGTCTACGGTCCGGCAACCGACACCGCCGTTCGTACGTTCGGACTGCTGTGCCGGCGCGATCGGCTCGACCGGTCACTCGGCGAGCTGAGCGGCGGGCTCACCGACGGCGCGCCCGTGAACTGCTGACGAGCAGCGATCCTCGAACGTGAGCGCCCTGACCGTGGAGAGCGTTCACAGTTCGGTGCGCACTGTGCGGACTGTGCGTACTGAGGGCGGTGGCGGATCCGTCAGTCGTCGATGGTGATCTCGCGGACTCGAGCGAGCAGCACCTCGAGCGCCGGTCGGTTGAGTCCGCCCTCGGGGATGATCACGTCTGCGTGACGTTTGCTGGGTTCGATGAACCGTTCGTGTGCGGGGCGCACGGTGCTGAGGTACTGCTCGATGACGAACTCGGGCGTGCGGCCCCGTTCGGCGACGTCGCGCCGCAACCGGCGGATCAGGCGGATGTCGGCGGCGGTGTCGACGAAGATCTTCAGGTCGAAACGCTCGCGGAGGGCCCGGTCCCAGAAGACCAGGATCCCGTCGACGACGATGATGCGGGCCGGCTCGACGATGCGGACCCGATCGCTTCGGTTGTGCTGTGCGTAGTCGTAGACCGGGACGGGCACCGATGCGCCGTTGGCGAGGGCGGCGAGGTGGTCGTTGAGCAGCGCCCAGTCGAAGGCGTCGGGATGGTCGTAGTTGACGGCGCGCCGCTCCGCGATCGGGGCGTCACCGAGGTCGAGGTAGTAGGAGTCGAGCTCGATCAGCGAGAGGTGTTCGTCGCCGGTCAGCGCCGCGAGCCGCTCGGTCACCGTGGTCTTGCCGGAGCTGCTCCCGCCGGCGATTCCGATGATGAAGGGTCGACCGTGCACGGCGAGCACGCTAGGCGCGGGCCGGGGGACTTGCGCTCCGGTCACATGACCGCTTCCCGCATGGCGGTCGTTGACGAACTCTTGACCACGATTAGTGGTCGATCCATTGCTCTGAGTGGCGGACTTGCGTACTGTCGGCGCAGCGGGCCAGACGAGCGACACCCAGACGAGCGACAAAGGCGGACTCCGTGAACGTGCAACTCCTCGAAGCTGAACACGATCGACTCGACGGCGAACTCGCGCCGCCCAGGGTCGTGGTGTCGCCCTGGCCCGCCCCGCGCGCTGCCACGAGTTCACTCCCACGGGTCGGTCCGTTCGAATGCACACAGCCGCCGGCCGCAGCGACCCTGGCCCCATGGGTCGCAGCGCCGAGGACCGATGCAGCCGACTCGATGGTCGACGGCCCGGTCGGGTCGGCTGGCTGGTTCGGCGGCGTGAGAGGTGACGGCGTCGTGCTCGGGCGGCGCGGGATGCTCGCCGCGATCGCCGGCTCGACCGTCGGTCTGGCGGTCCTCGTCTCCGGTTGCGCCGATGACGCGGTCGACGAAGCGGTCAAGGCGCGTGCCGATGCCACGCTTCCCGATCCCAAGCTGACACCGTCGCAGACGGGGCGCGGCTCGGCGCGTGCCCCCGGCGGGGGACGGCCGGCCCCGGGCGCCGCAGCGTCCCCCAGCGTCGTCGACGGTCCGACGCAAACCAATCGGGTCGCCACCGCGCTTCCGAACGTGGCGGAGCCGGTTCCGGATGCGGCGCCGCCCGTCGGTTCGCCGGCGGCGCCTCCCTCGGTCTCTCCCGCATCGACGCCTCCCGCGGTCACGCGGCCGGTCGCCCCGCCTGTCGGCAATGCGGTCGTGACGACTCCTGCTCCGGCGCCTGCACCGGCGCCCCCGGCCTCACCCACTGCTCCGACGCCTCCCGCCGCTCCCGCTCCTGCGCCGACGCCGCCGGCTGCTCCCGCTCCGACGCCGCCGGCCGCTCCTGCTCCTGCTCCTGCTCCTGCTCCTGCTCCTGCTCCGCCGCCCGCTGCGCCTGCGCCGACGCCGCCGGCCGCTCCTGCTCCGCCACCTCCTCCGCCACCGCCCCCGCCCCCGGCGGATACTGGGCTGGAGGCGATGCATCGAGTACAGCTGCTGACCAAGGTCACCTACGGCCCCACGCCGGAGGCCATCGGGCAGGTCGCATCGCTCGGCGCCGTCGGCTTCCTCGAACAGCAGCTCCGTACCCCTCCCGCCGGTGAGCGCGGCGTGCTCAGGGGTGCGTCGACGCTCAGCGCCGACATCGAGACCCGCTACCAGGCGTACCGCGGACAGGACAGCAATCGGCCGGCGAAGGAGTTGCGTCACGCGGCCGTGCTCCGGGCCGCTCGTCATCCCGGACAGCTGGCCGAACGGATGGTCGAGTTCTGGACCAACCACTTCAGTGTGTACACGGGTAGCGACGACAAGAACGTCCGCTACGCCGCCGCATCCGACGATCGTGACGTCTTTCGCGTGCACGCGCTCGGACGTTTCTCCGACCTGCTGCTCGCCAACGCCCGCAGTGTCAGCATGCAGCTGTACCTCGACAACTATCGGTCCACCGGCAACCGACCGAATCAGAACTACGCCCGCGAAGTCATGGAGCTCCACACGATGGGAGCCTCCAACGGTTACGACGAGGCCGATGTCGACGAGGTCGCACGCATCTTCACCGGCTGGGGCCTCGCCGGCCGTCTCGGCACCGACGGGCTGCGCTTCGAGTACCAGGAGAGCCGGCACTTCACCGGCCCGTGCGAGGTCACGATCACCTTGCCTGACGGATCGACGAGCACGTTCTCCACGCCGGGTCGCACCGGGCGGGAGGGTGAGCAGGACGGCATCGACCTCCTCGACTGGTTGGCTCGGCTCCCGAACACCGCCAACTACCTCGCCACCAAGCTCGTGCGCCGATTCGTCGGCGACGACCCGCCCGCCTCGCTGGTCGCCTCCACCGCAGAGGTGTACCTCGAGAACGACACCGAGATCGTCCCGGTCCTGCGCCACATCCTCACCAGCACCGAGTTCATCACCAATCAGTTCCCCAAGGTGAAGACGCCGTTCGAGTTGCTCGTGTCGGGGGTGCGGGCGACCGGGGCCACGATCGAGTCGGATTTCTCGAACACCACCGACCTTCCCGCGACGCGCACGATCAGCGATCACCTGAACCGGCTCGGCCACCCGATGTGGCAGTGGCCGACACCGGACGGCTTCCCGGACGATCGAAACTTCTGGATCACGACCAGCACCACGCTGCGCCGGTGGGAGCTCGCCGGACGGTTCGGCAACCAGACGCTCAACGGGTTCGCCATCGACCGTGCTGGTCTGTTGCCGAATCCGATGCCGGACACGATCGACCTCGTCATCCGGGCGCTGGCTGCACGATTCAGCATCCCGATCACGCAGACCGACGTGGCGGCGATCACCGGATTCCTCGGTGTCGCCACCGATACCCCGCTCGCCGACGTCCGCCTGGACCAGAACCTCGGCGACGTCATCGGCCTCGTTCTGTCCATCCCCGCGAACCAGTACCGCTGAGACCAGGAGTCGTCATGTCGTCAACGTGTTCAACCTGTGCCCTCCCGGAGCGCAAGCGCATCTCCCGTCGCGCCGTCCTCAAGGGCGCGGGCGCCGTCGGAACCGTGGCCGTCGCTGCTCCCGGCTGGGGCCGCATGGCGTTCGCGTCGGACAACGCCACGCGGGTCGGCGACATCGTCGTCAACATCTTCCTTCGCGGCGGGATGGACGGCCTGTCGGTCGTCGGGCCGCTCAACGAGGGAGCCGGCGCGGCGTTCCTCGCCGCTGCTCGGCCGACCCTGGCGGTCGACCCCGCATCGATGCTCGCACTCAGCGAGGACTTCGGTCTCCATCCGGTGATGTCGCCGCTGATGAACGTGTGGAACGCCGGCCAGCTCGCCGTGATCCCGGCCGGTGGATTCCCGAACGGCGATCGCAGCCATTTCGCCGTGCAGCGCAAGATGGACGAAGGCCTCGACAATGGTGCCGTCGGTTCGGGTTGGCTCGCCCGCCATCTCGACAACACGGTGTCCCCCGGCCCGACCGGCCTGCGAGCCGTGTCGCTGCCCAGGGGCCAGCGCAGCCTGTCCGGTTCGGCGGTGGCCGTGACCCTCAACAGCACCGACACGTTCCGCGTCGAAGGCTTTCGGAACAACGGCAACAGCGGTGCGATGGTCCGAGCTGCGCTCCAGGATCTCCACGCCGTCGACGCGGACAACGTCGTCAATTCCCGGGCGCACGAAGCGCTCATCGCCCTCGACATCGTCAACAACGCCCCGGCATCGACGCCGGCCAACGGTGCGGTGTACCCGACCAGCGGGCGCGGCCGCAACGTCGGTCGCGTGCTGTCCGAGGTGGCGGAACTGATACGCGCCGACGTCGGACTCGAAGCGGTCGCCACCGAGGCCAACTTCGGCTGGGATCTGCACGACAACTTCGGCAACCAGGTCGACGGTCGACAGGCGCAGAACCTCGCCGCCCTCGCCGAGGTGCTGGCGGTCTTCGCCCAGGACCTCGGCAGCGACATGGATCGGGTCACGGTGGTCGTGATGACCGAATTCGGTCGGACGTTCCGTGAGAACGGCGGCCTGGGCGTCGACCACGGGCGCGCCAGCACGATGTTCGTGATGGGTGGCGGGATCGTCGGAGGCGTCTACGGCGACTGGCCCGGTCTCGCGCCAGCGGCCATCGACGGCAATGCGCTCCGCGTCACCGTCGACTACCGGTCGGTGCTCGCCGACATCCTCGAGCACCGCCTCGTCACCGGCAACATGGCGTCGGTCCTGCCGGGCTACGTCGACACCCCGGAGAAGCGCCTGAACCTGGCGCGTCCGCTCGCCACCGGCGTCTGATCGACGTACCGATCGGGGCCCGATCGTCAGGGTGCTTGTAATCCGACCGCCGTTGCGGCCAACCTGTGCGTGATGCTCGACGAACGCTCTGCCGCCATGCTCGACTTCGAACGGGCGTGGTGGAACGACACCGAACCGCGTGACCAGGCCATCCGCGCTCGCTTTCAGTGCTCGCCGGAGGAATACCATGCGGAACTGACCAAGGTGCTCGACGACCCAGCTGCGATGGACCACGACCCGCTCGTGGTGCGTCGACTCAAGCGGCTGCGCCTCCGGGCCCGCAAGGCTCGTCTCGAGGGCATGGCGTCCGGCGGGGCAGGAGAGGGAGCGCACGCATGACCACCGAAGATCCCACCGCCGGAGGTCAGCCCCCGTCGTCAGGCGCTCGTCGATCTCCCCGGCAGGGTGTCGGCGGATCTCCAGTCGGTTCAACGCTCAGCATCGTGTTGGCCGTGGTCGCCGTCGTGGCCGGTTTCCTGATCCTGAACAACATCACCGACGACGGTGGCTCGTCCGAGGGCGGCGCCACGGTCGAGACGACGGTTGCGTCCACCGTCCCGGACACCGCCAACGCCACGACCACCACGACCGAACCGCCGCTCGTCACGGCGGGGGCGACGGTCGTCGTTGCGAACGCGAGTGGGGTACCGGGCTCGGCCGGTCGGATGACCGACGAGCTCGACGCCGTCGGGTTCACGACGGCGACACCGACCAACGCGACCACCACCCTGGAGCAGTCGATCGTCTACTTCGATCCCGCCATCGCTGCGGCACAGGCGGTCGCCGACTCCGTTGCGCGTGTGATGGGTGGCCTCGTGGTCGAAGCGGTACCCACGCCGGTTCCCGTCGACGGTGCATCGCTCGGCGATGCCGGAGTGCTGCTGATGCTCGGAACGGCACAGGCCGACAAGACGATCGCCGAGTTGTCGACACCTGCCCCAGCTCCCGCAGTGACTGCACCCCCGGTGGCCGGCAGTGACACCACCACCGGCACGGGCGACACGACGGCCACCACCACGGGCTGACGCGGCGGCCCCTCGCGGTCGCTCACGCCGGCGAGATCACCCGCTCACTACTGGGCGCGAAGCCACTCGGCAAGGACGCGTTCGATCGACTGCTTCGGTCGATCGAGCGCGTCGTCGGCGCCGACCAGTTCGGTGAGCGACAGCACGGCCAGGTCGCCCACGTCGGTGCCAGCTCCGACCACGCCGACCACTGCCAGCGTGCCGACGCCCATCTCGTCGGCGATCTCGCGAACCCCTCCGACGACCTTGCCGGTGAAGCTGGTGGCGTCGAGTTGGCCCTCTCCCGTGATCACGAGGTCGGCGCCCTCGAGACGGTCGTAGAGGTCGACCTCGTCGGCAACCAGCTCGAACCCGGGCAGGAGGTTGCCGCCCATGGCGGCCAGCGCGCCGCCGAGCCCACCGGCGGCGCCGCCTCCTCGAATCGTGCTCACGTCGACGTCGAAATCGGTCGAGAACATCTGGACCATCCGTTCGAGGCGCCGTGTCAGCATCTCGACCTGGGCCGGCGAGGCGCCCTTCTGTGGCCCGAACACCCTCGCGGCATCGGTGAACGTGGTGTTGACGTCGCAGGCGACGAGCAGCTCGACGCGCTTCAGGCGGGCGATGGCGGTGATCGCCCTGATCGCACCGAAGCCGCCGTCGGTCGTGGCCGACCCGCCGAGGCCGACGATGATCCGGCGGGCCCCGGCGTCGAGCGCATGATCGATCAGCTCGCCGGTCCCCGTGGTGGTCGCATCCATCGGGGCATTGCCGGCTGCGCCTCCGACGAGTGCGAGACCGCTCGCGCGGGCCATCTCGATCACGGCAGTGCCCTTCGACAACCGCCACGCTGCGTCGACCGGGTCGCCGAGTGGCCCGGTGACCGTGGAGGTTCGGTTCGGTCCGCCGAGTACATCGAGCAGACCGTCGCCACCATCGGCCATCGGCACCTCGACACAGTCGATCCCGAGCTCCCAGCAGGCGTGGCCGATGGCCGCGGCGACGTCGCGCGCCGACACGGTGCCCTTGAACTTGTCGGGGGCGGCCACGACGCGTCGGATCGTGCGGCGGGTGGTCACACCGGCGACGCTACTGCCCGGTCGCTGCCGGGCGAACGGCTCGGCCGCTGATTGTCGACCACGTCGCTCGGGAATTGCGCCGGTAGCATCGCTGCCATGGCAGTGACCGTCCGCATTCCCACCACCATGCGTCCGTTGACCGGCGGCGACAAGCAGGTCGCCGTGGAGCCGGGCACGCTCGCCGACGTCGTCGCAGCCCTCGAGGCCGCCCATCCGGGCCTTGGTGATCGGCTCGTCGACGAGGACGGCGCACTGCGCAAGTTCGTCAACGTGTTCGTCGACGACGACGACGTGCGCTACCTCGACGGCCTCGACACCGCAGTGGCCGACGGCATCACCGTGTCGATCATTCCCGCCGTCGCCGGCGGCTGACCTCCCCGACCTCTCCCCGACCTCACCCTGACCTCACCGTTTGCGTCGAGGTTCCGGTGGGACGGGTCACCGAAAATGCAACGCAAACCGCCTCGGGGTAACTCGACCACGTTTGCGTGACGGTGTGCGTGAGGCGGGTCACCAGAAGCTCGACGCAAACGTGATGGCGGTGGGCGCGCGAGGCTGGGGGGATGGCAGTTCGTCTTGAGGATCGGGGCGATGTCCGGGTGGTCACGATCGACCGGCCCGAGGTGCGCAACGCCGTCGACGGGCCAACGGCGCGGTTGCTCTACGACGCGTTCGTCGACTTCGATGCCGACGACGAGGTGTCGGTCGCGGTGCTCACCGGTGCATCGGGGACGTTCTGCGCCGGCGCTGACCTGAAGGCGATCTCCGATGGTCGTGGCAACTCGGTCCACGCCGATCCGCCGAGCGAGATCGTCGGCTCGCTCGGACCGATGGGGCCGACCCGGCTCCTGCTCGGCAAGCCGGTGATCGCCGCGGTCGAGGGGCATGCGGTCGCAGGCGGACTCGAGCTCGCATGTTGGGCGGACCTGCGCGTTGCCGCGGCCGATGCCGTGTTCGGGGTCTACTGCCGCCGATGGGGTGTGCCGCTCGTCGACGGGGGCACGGTCCGGCTCCCGCGTCTGATCGGGCACTCGCGGGCACTCGATCTGATCCTCACCGGCCGCGGCGTCGACGGGGTCGAGGCGGAACGGATCGGCCTGGCGAACCGGGTGGTCGATCCCGGACGGGCACTCGATGCTGCCGTCGAACTCGCCGCCCAGCTGGCCGCGCTGCCGCAGATCTGTCTGCGATCCGACCGAGCGTCGTGTCACGACCAGTGGTCGCTCGACCTCGGTGCTGCACTCTCTCACGAGACCCTCCTCGGTCGGGCAACGATCGCCTCCGGAGAGACCCGAGACGGAGCGACGCGCTTCGCCCGCGGCGACGGCCGCCACGGTCACCCCGCCTGACCCCACCCGCGCCACCCACGTTTGTGTCGAGGTACGGGTGACCCGGCCCACCGAAACCGTCACGCAAACGGGGGGAGTGGGGCGGGGGGAGTGGGGCGGGGGAGCGAGGAGGAGTGGGGTGCTGGGCGGCGGTTGCGCGATTAGCAGTCGAAGCCGTAGAGTGCTAAACGGCGCCAGCCGGGGATTCCGGCGACGCAACGACACTCACCGCTACGACACCACATAGCTTCGAACACGTCCAACGGAGGACACACAAGATGGCGAAGATGATCGCATTCGACTCCGAGGCCCGCCGAGCCCTCGAAGCCGGGATGAACCAGTTGGCCGACGCCGTGCGCGTCACGCTCGGCCCCAAGGGCCGCAACGTCGTGCTCGACAAGAAGTGGGGCGCCCCCACGATCACGAACGACGGCGTGTCGATCGCCAAGGACATCGAGCTCAAGGACCCCTACGAGCGCATCGGTGCCGAGCTCGTCAAGGAGGTTGCCAAGAAGACCGACGACGTCGCCGGCGACGGTACGACCACGGCGACGGTGCTCGCGTGGACGATGGTTCGCGAAGGCCTGCGCAACCTCGCCGCCGGCGCCAACCCGATGGGCCTGAAGCGCGGCATCGAGCAGGGTGTGGCCGCTGCGGTCGAGTCGATCAAGGCCAGCTCGATCGAGATCGATTCCACCCAGCAGATCTCACAGGTCGCCGCCATCTCGTCGGCCGATCAGGAGATCGGCGACATGATCGCCCAGGCGATCGACAAGGTCGGCAAGGACGGTGTGATCACCGTCGAGGAGGGCCAGACCTTCGGCATGGAGATGGACCTCGTCGAGGGCATGCGCTTCGACAAGGGATACCTGTCGCCGTACATGGTCACCGACACCGAGCGCATGGAGGCGTCGTTCGACGACCCGTACCTGCTCTTCGTGTCGTCGAAGATCTCGACGATCCGCGACCTGGTGCCGATCCTCGAGAAGATCATGCAGACCGGCCGCCCGCTCGTGATCGTCGCCGAGGATGTCGACGGCGAGGCGCTCGCCACGATCGTCGTCAACAAGATCCGCGGCACGTTCAAGTCGGCTGCGGTCAAGGCGCCCGGCTTCGGTGAGCGCCGCAAGGCGATGTTGCAGGACATGGCGACCCTCACCGGTGCGCAGGTGATCAGCGAGGACGTCGGGCTCAAGCTCGAGAACGTCACGCTCGACCTGCTCGGCGAGGCCAAGCGTGTGGTGATCACCAAGGACGAGACCACGATCGTCGACGGTGCCGGTTCCGACGACGACATCAAGGGTCGCATCAACCAGATCAAGGCCGAGATCGACAACACCGACTCCGACTACGACCGCGAGAAGCTCCAGGAGCGCCTGGCGAAGCTGACCGGCGGCGTCGCCGTGCTCAAGGTCGGCGCTGCCACCGAGGTCGAGCTCAAGGAGAAGAAGCACCGCATCGAAGACGCGGTGTCGACCACCAAGGCCGCGATCGAGGAGGGCGTCGTCGCCGGCGGTGGCGTCACCCTGCTTCGTGCGGTCGACTCGGTCGCCGAGGTCGCGGACAGCCTGGAGGGCGACGAAGCGACCGGCGCTCGCCTGGTGGCTGCGTCACTCGTCGGCCCGATCAGGCAGATCGCGGAGAACGCCGGCGTCAACGGCGGCGTCGTGATCGCCAAAGTGCTCGAGATGTCGGGCAACGAGGGCTACAACGCTGCCACCGACACCTACGAGGATCTCGTGAAGATCGGCGTCATCGACGCTGCGAAGGTCACCCGGTCGGCCCTGCAGAACGCCGGCTCGATCGCTGCACTGTTCCTCACCACCGAGGTGGTCATCGTCGACAAGCCGGAGGCTGAGCCCGCCATGCCCATGGGCGGCGGCGACATGGA
>CALOFW010000023.1:0-1433 GCA_942492715.1 Ilumatobacteraceae bacterium
CGGCTGAACCCACCCACGCCTTGGAACCAGACAACCTGATCTGGTTATTTGCGGGACACCCTAAGGACTTCGACATTGAGGCGCACGTTGGCCAAGTCAACGCCATGAGGCGGCAGACAGACCAGTCCTGCTTCCTCGGAGTGACCAGGGACAAGGCCTCCCAGATCCTCACCCGCCCTCCCGGCCTCGTCCGAATCGAGGTCGCCCGAAACCCTCCGGCTCTGAGCCAAGCCCACCATGAGTACCTGAGGTCAAGGCGCATGTGGGCCCAAACGCACCTCAACCCCTACTCTGCACTCCAAGGGGAAACGGAGGCCATGTCCATCGCGCCGGCCCCCCAGCCGCAGGTCGTGCTCCCCGAACCATACATACATGCACCCACCCACGCTCCCGCGCGCACATCCGCTCCCACACCTGCATCCCACGCCCCCGAACCCACGCATGCACCCGCACCCACACGTCTCGAGACCACGCGCATCCCCGTGCCCTCTCACGCCACCGCGCCCACACACCCACACCCACACACGCAGACACACACGCATGCACACACACATGCACACAGAGAGGCGCAGTCACACATGCAGCCTCCGCGATGCACCGTCTTCATGGGTGGGTTTCCGGCCAGCACACCAATGGAGACCCTCAAGAGCATATGCGGCTCGGGAAGACTCTCTCGGCCAAACCACGGGGGGTTCGCATTCATAACATTTGCCAACACAGCCAGCGCAGAGGCTTTCCTGAGGACCCAGGCCTCAATTGATGGGCGGCCCATTGTGAAGGACTGGGCGAAGAAGCAGCCTGTGCATGTTCAAGACTCGGGGAGGGAGAAACGCCGACTAAAGGGCAACACGTTTGACGTGTTCATCCGAGGTCTCCCGCCGAACCAAGGCAACGCAGAGATCCGCACCCAACTGCGTGCCCCGAACTTCCACCGCCCGGGCCCGGGGAAAGGCTTCGGTTTTGTGAAGTTCAACACGCCCCAGGAGGCACAATCATTCATTGACACCCGAACAGTGATCGGGAACCGACTCATTCACAAGTCAATGGCAAAGCCGAAGGCCGAGAAGGCACAGCCCAGCAACCGGCCCAATCCCTGGCGCAGATTCCCCCCCCTCCCTGACCAATCTGCCACCACCCTGCCCGCACGAGGCATGTCGGAGGGCCCCACACACCGGCGAGTGATTGGGAGGTACACCGTCATGATCAACGACGGGAGCGATCAACCACGGCTGGTCCGCACATTTTTTCGGCCGGAATGGGCTCGTGGGCGATCGAACACACGCCGCAGCACCGGCGGCCGGCCTCTTCGCAGAGTCTTCCTCTAACTGGTGGGCCATCGCCCCCACATTTGACCCGACGCCGGGCACTCACCTCACACCCTCATGCACTCTCACATCCAAGACACACATGGTTTACCTCCTACGCTCCCACTC
>CALOFW010000024.1:0-71979 GCA_942492715.1 Ilumatobacteraceae bacterium
ATCGGCCGCGAGCACATGCAGGCGCATCGCAAGGACCTTCGGCTTCGGCGGCGAGCGCCGCATGACAATATGGATCTGGATGGCCCGGTCGGCACCGGACTCGACCGCTGCAGCGAGGTCGCGTTCTGCAGTGGTTGGCGCGGATGTCAGGAGCTGGCTGAGCAGCGATCCGGCTGTTCCCTGGCGGGTCATTCTCGGGCAGGCCTTCGATTCCGTTGCCGGCGAGAACGAGCTGGAGCTCGCGGATCGTCACGGACCAGACCTTCAGCGGTCGGGTGGGTCGCCATCTCCTCGCTGCCGTCGTCGGCTCGCGCCTGGTATCGCCGCCGCTGCTGCCTGGGTCGGGCGCCTGGGCGGTGGACTACAGCGCGGGAGACGGATGCGCACATAGAGATGGACGTCGCGGTGCTCGGCGACGACGCGCAGCACCTGCAGGTCCAGCGGGTCGATCGCCAGCCCGTAATACAGCGAATCGTTCAGGCAGGTCAGGTCGACGACGCCGGCGCGGCGGGTCGAGAGCAAAGGCATCGAGCTCGGGGAGATATGGGTCGTCGAGCTGTTGGCGGAGCGAAGCGCTACAGCATCGGCTGCAAGAGGTCGCCGTCGGGCAGACGGTTCACCATCGCTTCCCAGGTCGTCGCCGGCCACCCATGCGCGGATTGTCTCGGGGCGTCGGACCGGGCGAAGGTCGAACACAGGCGCGAGATCTTCTCCTGGCAAGCCGAGAGCCGGCTCGGGCTCGATTGTTCTGGACCGTCGGTAGTGCGAGGTACCGACCGAGCAACCGCATCCACGGTTCCCGCACGTTGGCATCGATCGAGGCGATGATGTGGGCGACCAGGTCAGGCCCCTGCCAGGCAGGCCACCGATTCCGACAGTTCGGGAACGGTGAGCAGGACGTCACGCACGAGGCGGTAGGGCGACGGGAAATCGACGTTGGCGCAGATGCTGTCGCCCTACCCTCTGGTGCAGCGAAGATCCGGACGCGATCCGCTGCGTCAGCCACCCACCGATACCCCTCGTCTGGACGGGCTACGACTTCATGAGCGAACGGACTGGCTGGAGCGGCGTGCGCCAACTGCTCACACAGCAACGAAACGAGCGGGTCGGGATGAAGCGTGACGGGGACCAGAAGCGTCATCTCTGCCTTGCGACATCGATAGTGGCATTCGAGCATCGCCCGAACGACGCGGATGTCCATCACGCCCAAGGAGAAGGACGATGCCAATCGAGCCGCCGTCGCGCGCCCCGGCCTCGCTGACCAGTGACGTCATCTGAGTGTTGCTCTACTGATTTCCTCTCGCCCGTTCACGGCACGATCGTGGATCTGGTTCATGAGGGGGTGCCACGGTTCGAGGACGGCCTCTGCATCTTCGAGGAGCGCGGTGAGTTCGGTTTCGACCCGGTCACGGCGCCGATGACGACGAGCACATCGAGGTGGGCGAGACGAGCTGCAACGTGGTCGATCGCTGCCTGCGTTGCGCCGAGGGTACGCACCACGACCTCGAGATGGTGCGGCCCAGCACGCATCACCCATCGAGACGAGCGTCGACGCGGATCATCCGGTGAGTAACGAGCACTTGCGACGTCTACCGAGAACTCGGACTCGATCAGCGAGGAGCGCCTCGAGGACTTCGAGCCCCTCTTCGAACAGGCCCTCGGCCGAGTTGGCACCCGCGAGTCGCCATTGAGCGGTCAGAGTCGCCGGATGATCGTCACCGAGACGCACCCGCATCGTGTCGACGTAGCCCCAGAGCTGTTCGACCTCGACCTGACCCGGCGGCGGGTGGTGCAACCAGGCTGGTCCAGCTCGGTGAGCACATCGGCAACTCGAGCCCGAGCACGCTTCGCGCCGCCGAGGAAGGCCTCGCGGAGTGCGATTGCCATGTCTCCTCGCCCAGCCAGCGTGGAGCCGCGCTGGCGTGACCGCGTTGAAGTGTTCCCTGATGTTCGGGCTGGGCGTTCTCGATCGTCGAGCAGACGCTCCGCCATCAGCAGTGCGCTTCCTCCGGCAAGCCGCTCCTCGACCGGATCGACCGAGCAGATTCTGCGGCCGACGAAGGTCTTGTGGGTCATCCGGCCCCAGACGATCGTTGCGTCTACGGGCCACCTCACGAAGCACCATTCATCAAGGCGGCCTGCGTCAGCGCACGTCCGAGCAGACCCCGGAAGCCGAGCGCACTTTCGCTGTCGGGCCCTTCGAACGTGACGTACACGTCCACCAGGGTTTCGAGTTGTGCGACGGCTCGAGCGGGATCGCCATCGTCGATTTCGAGCTGCGCCAGGTCTGCACGCAGCTCCAGCAACTCGAGGTCGTCCGCCGGACGAGACCCTTCGAACGACCGCACCTTGCTCACGCAACTCGTTCAGGGCCGGCGGGATGTCTGCTGCCACGTGCTCATCCTCCATTCATCTCCATCGGCACGACCGACATCGGCCATGAGAGGTCCGCGAAAGTGCGCCGGTCGAGTATCCCACCCATGGTTCTCCGACGGTGGGACGGCCCGAGTTTGACGGCGTCGGCGGGTTGCGCCCCGCACACGGGGCGCAGCCGGCCAATTCACCGGAGAGGTACCGTAGGCAGGGTCGTCTCGGCGTAGTCCTCCTGCTTCCAGCGCCACTGGTCCATGACGTACATCGCGAACTCGTCTTCGCTGAGTTGGATGGTGTCGTCGATCGACATCTCCGCCATGGTGATGACCCGGTCGTAGTCGGCGGTGTGGTCTTGGGGCTCGGGGAGACCGATGTACTGGTCGGTCCGCGGCCCCGGCCTTCAGATCACTGATCCGTTGCTGCAGTTCTCGTTGGAGGAGGCGCCGGTAGGCCTCCAGTGCTTCTTCGAACACCTCGCGGTGCCCGTCCCGGTTGGCGATGACCTTCGCGAGGAAGTCGTCGCGGTCGACGGTGACGTTTCTCATGGTGGTTCTCCTTGTGGTGTTGATGTCTGGGGTGGTGTTGGGCAGAGGGGTGAGGGGCCACGAAGGCCCCTCACCGATGGTTGTCGCTTCGGCGAGGCGGATCTCCTTGATGATCCGCACGACGTCGATGGGGTTGGCGTCGTACCACTCGTCCATGCGACGCCAGTTCTCCACCTGAGCTGTTCGGGCCACCCGACGCCGACGGTGGTGCCAGTCGAGGGCGTCGTCGGCGTAGCCGATGGCGGCGATGGGACGGGACGTGCGGATCGCCGTCATCGCCTCGATGGGGTCCCAGCCGAGGGCGAGCAGCGCTGCGAAGGTGAGCGAGGGGCCCCGGTTGATGCCCATGTGGCAGTGAACGAGAACCTTGTTGTCCGGCTCGGGATCCTGAGGGCACCGCAGGACGAACTCGGAACGCCGATGTCGAACCACTCGTCCGGCAGCGGCTCGCCGTTGTCGTCCACACCGTGGTGGAGGTACTCGATCGTGGGGCTGGTGATTCGGCGACGAAGTCCCCGTCGCTCCACTCGAAGCGGTTGTCGACCACGTGGCGGATCCCGAGCGCCTGACCGAAGCGAGGGTCCGCAGGGCGTCGGCCCGGTTGGTCGGTGGTCCGCCGGTGGCCAGGTCGGGGATAACCGAGGTTCGTCATGATGACCTCGGTTCAATTGGTCTGTCATGAAGGGAGTCATCGACGGCACGATTTCCTCATTCGCGTTCTGCGTCTGCCCACTCACCTACGCTCCCGGGCATGCTGGATCCCTCGTCGGAAGCGGAGTTGCGCGAGTTCCACGTCGTCGCCGAACAGTCACCGCAGCAGGTCTCCTGCATCCTGGAGGTCAAAGAGAAGCTGCCGACTTCGCCGTCGCCGAACTCGTCGACAAGCTGGATCACGTCTCGACCGACACGGGTTATCGACGCTCCTGGGTCGCAACCGTCGCACGGAACCATGCCCGTCAGGTCGGCAAGAAGCTCCACCGCGACCTGGCGATGGGACGGGCCGGCAGCCTCCCCCCGCCGATGCACGACGAACTCGAGGACGAGCGCGTCGAGTTGCTGATCGGCGAGATGCGCTCCGGCGGCGGCGTGGTCAGCCTCGGCTCGCTCGTCGCCGCCAAGGTCGACTTCGACCGCGCCTGGGCGCTGATCTCCGAGCAGGATCAGCGACTGCTCGACCTCAAGTACACCCAGGGCATGTCGTCCAAGGAGATCGCCGAGCTGCTCGGCAAGAAGCCGGGCACGATCGACAACCAACTCACCGCCGCCAAGAAGGCCGCCGTCCTGCTGTTCGCCGACCTCCAAGGTGTCTTCGATCAGGACGACTTCGGCGACACAACCAGCCGAAGGATCTGGAGGGCGACGACTTCCCCCTGCAGCCCCGAGCCTCGAACGACGCGGCAGTCGAATGCGCACGGCAGTACCTAGGTGCGTGCCACTCCGCCACGGGCTGATCGCGACATCAGAGGACACGAGCCTGGCGGATCGCGCGGTCGGACCGTCCTCGGAAAACTGGCTCGCCGGAGCCCGCGGTATCGTGGGAGTTCTCATCCAGAGGACTCGAGGGGCCTGGCCCGCTGACAGTCCGCCAACCTGCCGGAAGGCAAGGTGGCAACGCCAGGTGCGATGAAGAAGGACAGACATGTCGACCGATGTTGACGTTTCCTAGCATTACCGTGAGCACGCTCGAGGAGTGCAAGCTCCTGCTGCACTACGGGCACGTCATCCCGATCTGCCACGGCTACACAGCGACCTTCGTGGCGGAGAACTACCCGGGGTGGACGTGGAACGAACTCGTGCAGGTGTTCGTCGCTGCCGGCATCTTCGTGAACCGCGGTGGAGCCCCGGCGACGTGCGACGACCGCGTCGTGACATTCCACTTCTCCAGCCCGACCGAGTTCTACGTCGAGTGGATCGATCGGGGACGGCGCCTTCGTCGCGATTGGAGGAGTGGACGGATTTCGTCGCGAGGAGGGTTTGGGGGCAACGAGGTCACCTACGCTTCGATCATGGCGACGGTGAAGCAAGTCGAACGCCGGATCGAGAAGATCGAGGGATTCCGAGTCCAGATCCTGCACGGACGCGACCGACGCGACGTACGCAGCGACAAGGGCGGCGTGACCCAGTACCCCTACGAACGGGCGCTCAAGGGATCGAACCATGTCAAAGCGTGGCGTGACCACCGATTCGCCAAGCACTACCCCGGCTTCGAGGTGCAGGTGCTCAACGCATCAGGTCACGTCGCACACGGCGGCACGCTGTTGACGACGGTTCGCGACACGTACCTCGACGACTGATCTGCGACGTCCGTCCGTGTTGGCGGGTGCAGGACCTGACCCGTCCGCGAACTGTGTTGCACCGATGAGGCAGCATGGGGAGATGACTTCGTCTGCGAGCCCCAAGGAGCGCCCGGAGCGGTCCCTGGCCGAATTCTTCGCGGACATCGAGGACGGCACCGGGCCGAGCCTGACGCCCGACGACCATCGAGCGCTGGTCGCCGCAGTGAGGCCCGCCGGACGATGCAGGACGCACCGTTGCCCTCGTGGGGCGACGATGGCATGATCGTGGCATGGCTCGGGCACGGATCAGCACCACGGTCGACGCGGCGCTCCTCGACAACGCACGACGGTCACGCGCATCGATCACCGACGCAGAACTCATCGACGAGGCGCTGACCGCACTGCTCGCCCGCGATCGCGCCGCTGAGATCGATGCCGCCTACGCGACCGCCTATGCCGAGCATCCACTCGACGAACCCGACGAATGGGGAGATCTGGCGTCGTTCCGCGAAGCCGCCGGCCGATGAATGATCTGCCCCTCCGAGGTGAGCTCTGGTGGTGCGAACCACCCGAGATCGGCCGTCGGCCTGTCGTGGTGCTCTCGCGTGATGCGGCCATTCCGCGGCTGCGCCGGGTGCTCATCGCACCGTGCACGACCACCATCCGCGGCTTGGCGAGCGAAGTCGTGCTCGAACCCGGAGACGACCCGGTGCCACGCCAGAGCGCCGTCAACCTCGACTCGGTCGAGTCCGTTTCGGTCGGCCTGCTCGTCGAACGCCTCGGTCGCCTCAGCGACGCACGCATGCGGGAGATCTGCGCTGCGCTCGCAGTCGCAGCCGACTGCCGATGAGGTCTCGACCACGAGACGTTCCGTGAACCATCGCGTGTCGCTTGCCAGCGAGACGGCCGCGCTTCAGCGGGCCCGCAGGGTCCGCGCCACGACGACCGGCGTGGCCATCACCCCCATGTGAAGATGACGCCATGGAGCGAGAGATCTGCGGGCCGGTCGATCTGTGTGATCAGCGTGGGCGCCTGAATCCCGACGCTCGCGGCTGGTCACGTCAGCCTGCACTCCGAGCGAATCTGAGCCGGGCGTACGGGCGCAAGAAGCGTTGGGACTACTGGTGTGTGATCGCCCCTGACGTCATCGTGTCGTTCGTGTACGCCGACATCGACTACGCCGGGCTGTCGAGCGTGTGGATCCTCGACCGCACCGACTGGGCGCAAGCCGACGCCGGGACGCTCGTGCCGTTCGGCCGGGGCTTCTCGCTTCCCGAGCAGGTGTGTACGGGGACGGTCGCCGCGTCTCGGAACGGGTTCGAGCTCGCGATCGAGGAGCGCTCCGACGCCACCCGGCTCAGGGCATCGGCGCCGTCATCTCGGCTCGGTGCGATCGATGTCGACATCTCCGTGGCGAAGCCGCCGGGTCACGAGTCACTCAACGTCGTGATCCCGTGGAGCGACCGGCGCTTCCAGTTCACGTCGAAGCAGAACACGCGGCCCGCGTCGGGATCGATCCGCGCGGGCGAGCGGAGCTGGGAGATCGGCGACACGCCGGCGTGGGGGGTCCAGGATCTGGGTCGCGGAGTCTGGCCGTACTCGAACCGGTGGAACTGGGCGGCGGCGTCGGGTGTGGCGGGCGACGGTCGAACGATCGGACTCCAGTTCGGTGGCAAGTGGACCGAAGGCACCGGCTACACGGAGAACGCGCTGTGCATCGACGGGCGGCTCACCAAGATCCACGAGGAACTCGAGTGGACGTACGACTGGGACGAGCCGATGCGACCCTGGCGGGTGCGCACTCCAGGGTCGACGCAGGTCGACGTCGAACTCACGCCGTTCTTCGACCGATACGACTCGACCGACCTCAAGGCGCTGAAGATGGAGGTGCACCAGTGTTTCGGCACCTGGGCCGGCACCGTCTGCGGCGACGATGGTGTGCCTGCGACGCTCGAGGGGATCGACGGCTTCGCCGAGGAGGCCCGCAACCGCTGGTGACCGATGCGCGTCGCCGCGCCAAACGCCATCGGTGCGCGCTCGACCAGCCGGGCACACCGTGCCGTGCTGCAGACTGTCGTGATGCCTGATGTCGTCGTGATCGGTGCGGGAATGGCCGGGGCGGCCACCACGTGGGCACTGGCTCGCAGAGGCAGGTCGGTGTTGCTCGTCGACCGCTTCACTCGCGGTCACGATCGCGGCTCGTCGCACGGGGCCGAACGCATCTTCCGATTCGGGTACACCGACCCGGCCTACGTGACCCTGGCACAGGAATCCTTGGCCGGGTGGCATCGACTGCAGGCGGGTGCCGGGCAACCCCTGCTCGACGCGAACGGGGTCGTCGATCACGGCGACGACGCCGAACTCGCTGCGGTGGAATCGGCGTGTGCTGCGGAGGGAGTGCGCACCGAGATGATGACCCCGCAGGAGGCAGCGGCGCGATGGCCAGGGTTGCGATTCGACGGGCCGGTGCTCCATCAGCCCGACGGCGGCCGGGTGCGCTCAGATCTCACACTCGAGGCCTGCTGGGACCAAGCGGTCGACGCCGGCGCGGAGATTCGCTTCGACGCACCGGTGCGCGCGGTCCGGCGGACGGGCTCCGGAGTGGCGGTGACCATCGGCGACGACGTCGTGACGGCCCGCGTCGCCGTGGTCGCCGCCGCAGGCTGGTCGAGCGAGCTGCTGGAACCGGACGTCGCTGCCACGTTGGTGCCGCCCATCACGGTGACCGCGGAGACGGTGGCGTTCTTCCAACCGACTCGCGGGCCGTGGCCGAGCTTCGTCCAGCGCGGTGACATGTTGGCGTACGGGCTCGGCACCCCGGATGGGCTCGTCAAGGCCGGCCTGCACGGCGTCGGGCCGGAGATCGATCCGGACGATCGCCCGTCGCAGGTTCCAGGCGCCGTCGAGGCGCTCGAGGAGTACGCCCGCGAGTGGCTGCCCGGCGTCGAACCCACGGCGTTGCGGAGCACCGTGTGCCTGTACGCGTCGAGCGCCACCGACGACTTCGTGCTCGATCGCGACGGCCCCATCGTGGTCGGCGTCGGCTTCGGTGGTCACGGCTTCAAGTTCACCCCGGCGATCGGTGAACGTCTCGCCGACCTGGCAGACGAAGCGCTCGGCCTTCGCCCGGCCGGCCCGCGTCTCTTCACCGCCGCCCGCGCCGCTGGGACCACCGGACAGCCACACTCCTGGCGGTGACATCGGCCTGACAAACGCGCGCTCGCCGGTTCCGTTCTCCAGCCACTCGATCAGTTGCGGTTCACCCGCGGCCGACGACGCCACACACTTCGCCGTCGTGCTCCGCCGGCCGGCGCTCGAACCCTGTGACACCCGCGTGCGCACACTCGCACGACCGACTCCCTCCTCGCACACCGTCACATCACGATCCGAGGAGTCACCATGCGCCGCCATCACCGACCGATCCCCTTCCCCGGGCCGATCCCGCCCGGGATGATGCGCATCAGCGCCGACATCCCCATCGAGAAGTGGGAGGAACTCCAGCAGGCGAGTCGACGCCGCGGCGTCCACGTCGATCACCTCATCCTCGCCGCACTCGACTTCGCGGCCACGGCATGAGCGCATCCCGAAGGCCACCGATCGGACAGCCGCCGCCGTGCATCCCGTTCTGCATGACATCTTGTTATGCTGATCTGGTGCCGCAGCTGGTGACCCGCATCGACGACGAGACCGCCGCAGCCATCGATGCGCTCGTCGACGCGGGCGACTTCGCATCTCGCTCCGACGTCGTGCGCGCCGGTGTGCTCCGGCTGATCGAGGAGCGACGACGACAGGCGATCGGCGACCAGATCGTCGCCGGCTACCAGCGGACCCCCGAGACCGCCGAGGAACTCGCCGCCGCCGAGGCGAACGCCCGAGCGATGATCGCCGACGAGCCGTGGTGACCACTCGGCCCCGTCAGGGTGACATCTGGTGGGCCGAAGCCGAGGACAAGCGTCGGCCGGTGCTGATCGTCAGTCGCGACGTCGCCGCCGCACACCTCAACCGGGTCGTCGTCGCTCCGGTCACCCGCACCGTTCGGTCGATCCCCACCGAGATCGCGCTCGGCACGGATGAAGGTCTCGACGTCGAGTGCGCCGCATCGTTCGACAACCTCGGCCCCCAGCCCGTCTCGATGCTCACACGACGCATCGGACGTCTGCACGATGCGCGCAGCCGGATCTGCCACGCACTCGCCGCACTCGCCGACTGCTGACACAGCCTGGACAGCGATGTGATCTCCACAGAGGGGACAGGTCGACATCCTCGGCGATGTGGTCACATCACCGGCTACTGTGGTCACATGGAGGTCGGGATCAGAGAGCTCAAGGCGAAGTTGTCGGAGCACCTGCAACGAGTCGACGAGGGGGAGACGATCATCGTGACCGACCGCGGCCGGCCGGTGGCACGCCTCGTTCCGTACGACACGTCGTCGGCGGTCGAGCGCGGCATCGCGGAAGGATGGATCGAACCCGCTCGCCGAACCGGTCTCGGCCACGCCGAACGCCACCGTTCGACGCAGTCGGTCGTCGAGGTTCTGGACGCCGACCGGTCGTGACGCTCTACGTCGACTCGAGCGCGCTGCTCAAGCGATACGTCGACGAGCACGACTCGGCGGCGGCCGTCGAACTGATGAGCACCGACCCTGTGCTCGTGACATCCCGGATCACCGAGATCGAGGTTCGCCGCAACCTCGCCCGGCTCCTCGACGGCGACGCCTGGACCGCGGGTCGCCGCCAGTTCGAAGTCGACCTCGACGCGTTCGCCCTCGTCGGACTGGACGCCACGACGTGCAACGAAGCGGCGGCGATCGCCGAGCGCACGGGATGCCGATCACTCGATGCGCTCCACCTCGGCTCGGCAGTACGAGCCGGGGCGTCGACGACGTTGCTCACGTTCGATGTCCGTCGAGCACAGGCAGGTCGAGCGATCGGTCTCACCGTCATCGGCGTCTGAGACGTCACCGCCCTCGCGCTCGGCGCCGCGGCGCCGTCAACCGGCGTCGAAGGCCCAGTCGATGTCGGGTTCCAGGCCGAGCTCGGATCGCACGAGCGCGTCGTACCCGCGGGCGTGGGCGACCGCCTCGGTCCGGTTCCCCTCGGCGAGGTGGCTCCGGACGATCAGGGCGTGCGTCGTCTCCCTGAACGGCTCGGTTCGCAGCACGACCAGACACAGCTCGATCGCGCCGGCGAACTGGCCGGCCTCCAACAGATGGGTGGCGATCGCCTCCAACGCGTGAACCCGCAGGTTGTGGAACTCGCTGCGTTCGGCCTCGATCCACTCGTCGTACCAGTCGACCAGGACGTCCTCCAGGAACGGCTCCGGCGACCAGACCAACGGCTCCGGATCGGAGTCGGCGTGCAGCAGCCGGCGCGCCCGGTCACGGGCATCGTGGAGATCGACCCGGACCGCCCCCGAGAGCCCGATGTCGTCGCGACCACGCCGCAGGACCCCCGGCATCGAGTGGTGCAACCGGCTCATCGTCGAACGGAGACGTCGCATCGCCGTGGAGGTCGACACGTCACCCCACAGTCGTCCCGCCAGCCACTCGCGCCCGATGTCGCCGCCGCGCAGGCACACCAGCGCGAGCAGCCGAGCCTCGGAATGGGTCAGCTCGTGCCGGTGCCCGTCCAGGACGACACCGAAGTGGCCCAGCACCCGCACCGCGACCTCATGGTCGCTCCGGGTGGCATCTCGCCTCGTCGACGTCGGCGGTGGCATTCGGTCCCCCGTCCTGCTTGCCCTGCACGCCCGCCCAACGTGGGCCTCCAGTATGCACGCGCGCTGCGTGGTTGTCGAGTGGACGCTCCGTGACGTTTCGGCGCGCGACCCGGCGACGCCCGTCGGACGCCCACCGAACGCCACCTGAACGCGAGGAGTGAAGACTCGACCACCGTCCGACAACCAGCGGACGTGACCCACACGACGACAACGAGGAGGAGCAATGGCTCGGAAATCACTGGATCTCGAACAGCTCGAACGCGATCTCGAGTCCGCGGGGATGCCGTGGGCCCGGGCGGAGAACTCGATGACGGCGCTCACCGAGGACCAGCGCGTCCTCCGGCTCGGCGTCGCCCCACCCCCGGGCGAGATGACCGTCGAGGCGGCCGCGCACGCCTTCGAGGAAGGACTGTCCGCCGTGGTCCCGCCGGGGACCGACATCGGCGCGCCGTCCAAGATCGACCATCGAGCGCTGAACGGCAACAACTACACGACACCCGTCAAGAACCAGGGGTCGTGCGGGTCGTGCGTCGCGTTCGCCACGGTGGCCGTGATGGAGACCACCTACAAACGCAAGTCGAACCAGCCGAGCCTGGCCTTCGACCTGTCCGAGGCGCAGATGTTCTACTGCCACGCCCGCTCCGAGGGCCGCACCTGCGCCAACGGCTGGTGGCCGGAGAACGCCTTCAAGAAGGCGCGGGACATCGGCATCACCCACGACGTCCACTACCCCTACACCCCCGGCGATCAGGACTGCAGCGGCCTCGACGCGAACTGGCAGGCCGACATGGCCAAGGTCGTCGGCTACCAGAAGCTGACCTCACCGGCCGACATGAAGAACTGGCTGGCGACCCACGGGTCGATCAGCGGCTGCTTCGTCGTCTACCAGGACTTCTTCAGCTACAGCAGCGGCGTCTACCGCCACGTCAGCGGCGAGGCCGCCGGCGGCCACTGCGTCGAGATCATCGGCTACGACGACGCGCTGGGCTGCTGGATCTGCAAGAACTCGTGGGGTCCGAACTGGGGAGACAGCGGCTACTTCAAGATCGCGTACGGCCAGTGCTCGATCGAGACGTGGTCGGGGCCGTGGGGTCTCACCAACGTGTCGGCCCGGCAGTGGCGGACGAACGTCAAGGTCACCGGGCTGTGGGCCAACAGCGCCGACCTCAACTCCTGGGCGTACCTGAGCGGCGTCGGATGGCGCAAGGTCTGCGACGACTCGCGGACGGTGTCGGAGACGATGCTCGCCCAACTCGCCTTCGCGAAAGCCGCCGGGACGTCGATCAGCGCCCTCGACGACGCCAATGAACTCCGAGAGATCTACGCCTGACTGGAGGTCAGCACCATGACGAACACCAACGGCATCCCCACCCAGACCGATCCGCACCTCGGCGCGCTCGCCGCCGAGGCGACGGCGGGCAGCCCCTCCGAAGCGTTCAGCGACTCGATCGCCGGCAGCACGGCGGCGACGGCACCGCCTCAGCTGATCCCACCCGAGGAGACCGCGGCGGCCGGCGACACCGGCATCACCGCGTGGCTGTCGAACAAGAAGATCGTGGGCGTCTGGTCGAACGCGTCGAACAAGAACTCCTGGATCAACGTCCAGGGCACCGGGTGGCGTCGCATCCACCCGGCGAGCGAGAACGCCGTCGTCGCGATGACGATCCTGGCATCCCACGCAAAGGCCGACAACCGCAACGCGTCGGTGCGGGTCGAGAGCGACAACCACGTCCACGAGATCTACGTCTGGTGACGCGGGGACGGCGCCGGGCGGCGAGGAGCGACTCGACCGAGGGCCGGTCGGTTCACTCCTCGCGGCGCCCGCCGCCCGCGACCACGACGTCGAAGACGACCCGGTCGGCGGCCGGGCCCTCGGGCTCCCAGGGTTGACGCGACACGAACTCGAGTGCGCCCGTGCCGGGACGTTCGGCGCGCATCGTCCACACGCGTGCGCCGGCGGCGCCCGGGATCATCTGATCGGGTGCTCGCACGTGCTCGGCGACGACGACCACGACGTCGTCGGAGGTCAGGAGCCACCGGAACCCGGTCGTCGCGTTCTCGACGAGCTCGATCCCGAAGGAGTCGCCCACAGCGCACTCGATCACCCGATCGGTGTCTGATCGTCGGTACACCTCGTTCGGCGTGTCCATGGGTCCCTCCTCCCCGGAACCCTACGCCCGAACACCGAGGCGGTCACCCGTTTCTCGAGCATGCGCCGGTTCGCCCGAGACGATGACGAGCAGCATCGACCCTCGCCGCATGTTCACCCTCTGGATGCCCGACGCCTGATCCCCTACCCGGTCGGTCGACGCCAGACGCTGACGTGCGACGGGCTGTCGCCGGTGAACGGCGAGCGGTCCCACCCCGCCCAACGGTGCTCCAGCGTCAACCCGGCGATGCGCGCCATCAAGTCGAGCTCGGACGGCCAGACGTAGCGGAACGGTGCCGTGAACTCCTCGAACCTGCCGTCGGCGCTACGGCGGAAGTGGCGCGACCGGGAGATCTGCAGATGCGTGCGATCCGTGAAGTCGTCGAGCCCGACGTAGTCGTCGTCGACGGCGAACGGCACCGCAGGCGCTCCCGGCGGCAGACGACGCAGCGCTGGCACCCCGTTCTCGATCACGAACCGCCCACCTGGCAGCAGGTGGCGGGCGGCGTTCTCGAAGCAGGCGACCTGCTCGTCCTGGGTCGTCAGGTTCGTGATCGTGTTGAACACGAGGTACACGAGCGAGAACTCGCCCTCGACCCGAGTCGTCGCCATGTCGCCCTCGACCGCACGGATCGCCGTGCCACCCGGCGCCCGACGCAGCTCGGCGAGCATGTCGGCCGACAGCTCGATGCCCGACACGTCGATCCCGCGGGCGGCCAACGGCAACGCCACCCGACCGGTTCCGACCGCGAACTCCAGCACCGGACCGCCGCCGGCCAACGACGCGAGGCAGTCCACCGTCGGCTCGAGGACCTCGGGCGCGAACATCGCCGCGACCGTGCGGTCGTAGGTGCGGGCGACGTCGCCGACGAAGCGGTTCTCGGGCATCGCTGCAGCCTCGTGCACCGGCCGATCGACAGGCAAGCAGGTTTGCGGTGCTCAGGGTTCGGTGTTCGGTTCAGCGGGCGCCGTCTCAGTACTGCTGCCCGTTGCGCGATTGCTGTGCCCAGCAGAGGCGAGGCAGCCATAAGGTGCCTTGCGATCGTTTCGCCAGCAAGTTCACCTCGAACCAGAATGTGACGCCTCATGACCGACCAGCCGCCACCGTCGGACGCAAGTCTGAACCCGCAACCACCGACCAGTTCAAGCCCGAGCACGGTGCAGGTCGTGGCCATGGTCGTGGTGGTCATGGTGCTCATCTTCGTCCTCGTGTACTTCCTCTTTCTTCGGGACACCGACAGCGGCACTGGCTCGGAGTCGTCCACAACAGCAGCGGTGACAACAGCGGCGCCCGAAACCACAGCAGCGCCAGCAACAACAGCGGCGCCCGAAACCACAGCAGCGCCAGCAACAACAGCCGCGCCCGAAACCACAGCGGCGCCACCGACAACAGCAGCGTTGGTGCCGGCTCCGTGCATGAAGTGGCCCGGAGAGAAAATGAGCTCGGACACTCAGGGTCGTCGGGACGAAATCGCGCGCTTCCAGCAGACCTTGAAAGATCTGGGGTACGACCCGGGCGAGATCGACGGTTACTTCGGGCCCAACACTTGGACCGCTGCAAGCGAGCAGATGCTCGACAGCGTGGGACCCGTCGGCCTTGCCGTGGACGTACTCGACGATTCCCAGGAGGTCCTGTCACCCTTCTTCCAGAGACTCGGAATTGTCTGCCCGCCGAGTGGGTACTCGGACAACGAACAGCCCTCCCCAGCGCTCGCACTTTCCGTCTTCAACACAGCGAGGGATCACTGCAACGACGCGGCGGCAGCGCTTGGTGCAGACGCACCGTTCGATGGTGGCCCCGATGATCCGACGGTCGATGCTCAGCCGTTCGACCAGGTGGCCGATGGAGTCTTCGAACTCTTCGACGGGGACGATCGGTTGCTGTTGGTCGACGTGACCAACTTCAGGGTGACGGGGCCGGACGGCGCCTATGGAGGGCTGCCTTCGCCGTACTACGAAAGCTGCTCGTTCTCGGGTTCGTTCGTGGGAACGAGCGGATAACCAGCTCGGGCTCTACGTGACAGATGCCGCGGACGGCTCGGAGGCCTTCGTCGATGTCGTCAATCAGTACCTCGGGCAGCCTGCCGGCCGGTTTTCCGAGGAGTGACCGGTCGATCAACTCGAGCCCGAGCGGAACAGCGACCGAGTCTTTCGGCAGCCCGCTTGCCTTGGCGGGAAGCAACACGTTCCCGGCGATGCCCGCTCGGCCGACATTCGAAGTGATCGGCACGACGTGGGGCAGCCAGACGTCCACACTGAGCACGTCGTCGGAGGACACCACCACACACGGCCGGCGTTTGTCGAGGTCGATCCCGTACACCGCGCCGCTCGCTACCACGGTGCGGAACGCTCCATCCGCTCCAGCGCTGCCAACGACTCCGCCACTGTTGGGGGCTCCGCGTTCGCGAGCTCGGCGTCAGCCAGCAGCTGCTGGGCGAAGCCCAACGCGGAGTGGGTAGCGGCGTGATGCCGGAGCTGATCGGCAACCCGAGTAGAGAACGGGACACCGAGCCCGTCGATGATCGGCATGAGCAAGGATCGCGTCGGCTACCGGCAGGTTCCACTCTGGCTCACCGACGAAGAGTTCGATGCACTCGCCGAGAGCATGACGAGCGCGGTCCCGAGTCGACGGACCCATCCGGGCGACACGATCGGATCTACCATCACACGGATGATCCGGCACTGCGTTCTCCTCAGATTCGCGGCGGAGGTCAGCAACAGCGACAAGGACGCGATCTATCAGAGGCTCGCATCCCTGCAGAGCGTGGTGCCAGGCTTCGAACGGATCGTGTGCGGCGTCAACTCGAGCGCCGAACGCCTTTCACAGGGCTTCGACGACGGCTTCGTGATCGAGTTCGTCGACGCGTCGGCACGAGACACCTATCTCGCGCATCCCGACCACCAGCGCGCAGGAGCAGCCTTGACCGCCATGCTCGACGGTGGACCCGAGGGACTCGTTGTCTTCGACCTCGACGACGGTGTACGCCGAGTACCACCCGCCGCCACTACAGGCCGATGAGGGCGACGCGGCCGTTCGAGTAGCCGATGATCGGCACGCCGTATGGCCTGGAAGCCCGGAGGCTCGGCAGTCGCCCTCTGGCGCCTCACCCGGCGGTGGGTGACGCTCGGACCGACAGCGATCGGTAGGACCGGCTGCGCTCCAACCCGTCACACGGAACGAGGTGCGGTGTCGTTCGGACAGCCGTGTCGGTGTTGACGATGGCGGCCGCTACCGAGATCACACCGTGGGGCTACCAGGCGTACGCTTCGGGTGCCGTACCGCCGGGGCCAGGGAAGATGGCATCGATCGATGTCAGCGTGTCTGGAGCGAGGGTGATCTCGAGCGAGCGCAGCGAGGCGCCGTCGAGCTGGCCAAGAGTGCGCGGGCCGATGATCGGGCAGGTGACGCCATCCTGTGCGAGCAACCACGCCAACGCCATCGCAGCAGGCTCCTCACCGAGATCAGCGCACAGCTGCTCCCATTGCTCCAGCTGCGGGCGCAGCTTGTCGATCCGCTTCAGCGATTGTGGGGACCGGCGACGGGCGCGGTCGGAGTCACCGAGTACGCCGCCGAGCAGCCCGCCCGACAGCGGGCTCCACGGGATCACGCCGACGCCGTACTCCCGGCATGCCGGAAGTACCTCGAGTTCGACGGTGCGCACCAAGAGGTTGTAGTGGCTCTGCTCGCTGACGAGGCCGAGTGTGTTCCGGCGGGCGGCGGCTTCGTTCGCTCGAGCGATGTGCCATCCGGCGAAGTTGCTGCTGCCGACGTAGGTGATCTTGCCCTGCTGGACCAGGGTGTCCATCGCCTGCCAGACCTCGTCCCAGGGCGCGGTGCGGTCGATGTGGTGCATCTGGTAGAGGTCGATGTGGTCGGTCTGCATCCGCCGAAGGCTGTCCTCACACGCCATCCGGATGTGACGTGCCGACAACCGGCCATCATTCGGCCACTCCGACATCGCTCCGAAGAGCTTCGTCGCCAGGACGATCTTGTCCCGCCTGCCGCCGCCCTGGGCGAACCAGCGTCCGATGATCGATTCGGTGGCGCCAGCGCCCTTGTCGCCGCCGTAGCGGTTCGCTGTGTCGAAGAAGTTGATCCCGAGCTCGACCGCGCGGTCCATGATCGCGAACGACTCGTCCTCGGGCGTCTGCGGTCCGAAGTTCATCGTGCCGAGACACAGCTCGCTGACCTGGAGAGCGGTTCGGCCCAGTCTTCGATAGCGCATTGGCCCAGCCTCGCAGACCCACCTGCCTACGCCCGACGCCGAGCGATCCGCGACCAGTCCGCCCTCGACTCCCTCGTCGCTCGGACCTGTTCGTCAGATGTCGCAGCAGGCGGAGGAACCACGGACGGTCTTTCACGCCTCGAAGGTCCGGGTGTGGCTCGACGAGGGTCGTCTCGGTAGAGGTTCCTCAACCGGACAGTCATGGGTCCGCGGCAACGCGTCCGGAGGAGCGTGATCACGTGCGGCGTCGAGTCGTGCCGAGCCCGCACACTTCGCCGGTCTCCGGGTTGGCTTCGGAGTCAGTCGCAGGTTGACGGATCGCCTGCCCACATTGATGCGACCAGTGCGTCGTCGGGTGGGAGTTCGAGGAGCCAGAAGACCTCGAGCACTTCGGTTGACAGCTCGATGCTGTCCCATGCGGGTTCGATGCTGAATCCTTCGATGCCTTGCTGCGTGGCGAAATCGGTGAGTGCCTGGGTGGTTTCGGGCCCGACGATGCCATCGACGGCCAGGTTCGCGCCGTGGCGGTTGAGTGCCTTCTGGAGTTCGATGGCGAACGGTTCGTCAATGAAGTAGTAGGGAAGGTTGATCGACCAGTCGAACGCGCCGGAGACCGATCCGGACTGTTCGGTGATCTGGAAGCCCCACTGGGTGACATCGGGGATCATCGGCGACGAGTTGGGCAGCGAGCGGACTTGGCGGGCACTCGAGTCGATTCCGATGCCGTCGGCCGTGGTGAGCGACACCCGAGGTGGCGCAGTCGGTTCCAGGGTCCACGACGCGAAGTGCAAGGGTGCCGGTGGGAGTTCAGAGCTACCGGGCCAGTCGGTGAACAGGACGCGCAGGCCCGTTGAGCTCCAGGAGATCGCTCTGGTCTCCTCGACTGCGAGGACACACTCCGGCTCCGTCGAGGTCGTGTCGCTGTCGGGCGGGCCGAGCCATTCGACGAGCACAGCGAGTGCGGCCTCGGCTGGGGTTCCGAAGCCGATGGGGCCCAGACCGCCGGCGCGGAGTATCTCGGTCGAGCCGGGTGAGTCGACGTGCGTGATCGCGGGTCGGGGCTGGAGGGTGGCGATGATGACGTCGTCTGGCGGGAGGCCGAGCTGCTGACCGATCTCGGGGGTGAGCCACAACTGCGGAGTGAACGGTTCGATGCCGTGTGCCGTCAGGAAGTCTTTCCAGACGGCCTGCGTACGGGGTCCCCATTCGCCATCGACGACGAGGTCGGCGCCGTCGTCGTTGAGCGCTTCCTGCACTGCTGCGACGTCAGACCCGTCCATGGCGGTCGTCGCAGGAACCCAATCCAATCGACCCCAGTACCCGCCTCCCGCACCGACGGTGACGTAGAAGCTGTCGAGCAGCCCTTCGTTGTAGGTGAACTCGACCGACGGCACAGCCGCTCGGAGTTCGCCAACGGTCATACCGGGATACAAACCGCCGTCGGTGACGAGGCGAGTATCGCCCGGCGCGACGGTTGCATGCCAGTCCCCGAAGTGCAGCGCCGTCTGCTCCTGTGGCCAGACATCACGAGTCGTGTCGACCAACGCGACCTCGAGGCCGTAGCCGTCCCAGACTGCCAGCCGCCCGCTGTCGACGATGCGTAGTTCTCGAAGGCACTCGAGCCAGTCCGCCCCTTCGACGCACTCGCCGCCTGGTCCGATCGGCTCGACACGATCAGGAGCACCAAGAACCTCAGTGAACTCTGCGATCGTTTCCTCGGCCGGAGCGCCGAAGTCAACCGGACCCAGGCCGTTGGAGCGCAGCACGGCCAGCTCCATCGCCGGTGACTCAACCATCGTGTCGACCGTCGGGGCTGACGTCGTTTCCGGAGTGGCCGGTTCGGTCGTCGTCGACGTCGAAGGTGGAGTGGTCGGGTCGGCACCAGGCGGCGAAGATCCCCCGTCACCTCCACAACCGGCAGCCAGCAACAACACCACTGCCACAACAGGGACACCGTGGCCCCGCATCCGTCACTCACCTCCGGCCTCACCGTCCACCTCGAGCCGCGCAACCACCAGAGGCCAACGACAGTTCGGCACGGCACACGACATCGGCGCCTACCGAGCACCCCAGATTCACTGGTCGCAACGTGTCTCGGTTGGGGGACCGCAATCGGACACTCTCACGTACGGATCGGGGAGCTCGCGTGGCCCCACCCGGGAAGTCTCACTTGCGTGGTCGAATCGATTCTCAACGACGGCCCACCATTCGTCACACCAACACTGTTGCGGTGATGCCGTGCCCTCGCCACTCCGATCGTCGCCTCGCGCCCGGAGGCGTCGCGTCATCCTGCAGTCGTCGATGTCCCAGCCGGAGTGGACGATCGCGGACCAAACCGTGCCCAGAAGATGGAGGTCTGTCCGACCCTCTTCCCGTCGCCGTTCAGCTCCGACCAGAAAGCGTGGTCAGCCGGATTCGCCGTACGACAGCAAGGCAACGATGTTGCCGTTCCGATCGCGGAGGAACACGGTGTCGCCGCTGTTGTTCCACACGGCGCTACCCGACACGCACCAGTAGCGGGCGGTCTCGTCGCCCGGACCACAGCCGCTGAACAGGGTGACCTCGGCGCCAGGTTCCAGCCGCAGGTCCGTGAACGTGTAGCGGTGCGACGCCGATTCGTCGGCGACCTCCCAACCGTCGAGATCGATCACCTCGGCGCCGGCGTTGCTGAACCGGACCCACTCACCGTTCAGGTTCACCCCGTCGTCGCCGGGCGCATCAGCGTTGACGTCGATGACGATCTCCACGCCATCGAGATCGCTCGCGCCACACGCATCCGGCGACCAGAGGCCGCGACCCTCTCGCTGCGCAGTCCGCTGCAGCTCGGCGTAGGTGTCGGCGCGGGCATCGTCGGGCGGATAACGCCGCGCGATCGCGAACCCGTTCGCGACGAGCTCGGCACCGACATCGACACCATCGGCCGTCTCGACGTAGCGCAACGCGCGTCCGAACTGATCGACGTCGGACCGGTCGACCACGAGCACCAGGTCGTTCCCGGTCACCAACTCGGCGAGGGCATCGGTCGCCTCGTCGCTGAAGCACTCGCCCGACTCGGGCGTGTTGACGCCGATGATCCGAACCTCCAGCTCCCCAGTCGGACCCGACACGTACAGCGTGTCGCCGTCGACGATCTCGGTGCTCCGCCAGGCGTCCGTCCCCTCGGTTGCGCTCGCCGGTGGAGGGTTCGAGGTGCGGGTCTCGACCGAGGATCCGCCGGCGGCTCCGTCCGAGCTCGCCGAGGTGCAACCTGCCAGCAGGGCCGCGGCGACCAGTCCGACCAGTGCGGCGCGGCGCCGTTCGTGTCGTCGCAACCCGATCGCACCCGGCCGCTGGAGTCGTGGCATCGCCGACACCTTCGCACCGGTCGAGTTCGAGTCACAACACACCGGGACGGAGACTCCCCCGGGCCAATGCTGGCCCGCCAACTGTGACACACCCCTTGTTCATACTGATCATGTGGACACCGACACGATCACCGAACCGTCCGGCACCTGCCGCTGCGCCGTCGAGGTCACTGAGAAGAAGCAGCGCTCGCCTCCCTCGGGTTCCGGCATCCGGACGAGCTCGGCTCCTGTCGACCACCCTGCAGAGGGTGATGGGGTTCGACGAGCGCTGGCCCGTCTCGATCGACGTGTTCGGCGCCGACTCGCCGTGCGAGGCCTGCTTCTGGGAGGCGTGAATGAATGCACCGGGCTCGGTCGACAGGCACAGCGCACTCGACCGCACCGGTTCCCCACGTGTCCGCGAGCTGCTCGCGTCACGGACGGTCGCGACGAGCTGACGCGTCCGCCAGTGATCTCGGCTCAGGGTTCCGGTTCGTCCGTTGCGCCCAGCTCGGGCGTGACCTCGTCGGCGGGTACGGTGCCGAACTGCTGGACGAGCTCACGGCTGATCTCGATGTGTCGAAGCAGGAAGGCACTCTCAGCGAGCCGCTTCCGGCGGAGCCAGCCGGTGACTTCGTCGTTGCACTTGCTCGCATTGCACGAGCCACACGCAGGCACCACGTTCTCGAGCGTGTATCGACCGCCGCGCGACAGCGGCAGCACACAGTCGCGTTGCATCGGCGACCCCGACTCGCCGCAGTAGGCGCAGCCACCCCACGCGCCCTTCAGAGCTGCCCACTGATCGTCGGAGAGATCGTTCTCGGCGCGTTTCATGCGCCGCTGACGCCTCGTTGCGGCTCGCTTCCGGCGAGTCCGGTTGGCGGCCATCGTCCAAGGGTAAGTCCTGACATCCTCGGGCATCGGGCATCTGCAGTCGAACCCGGCATTCGCGGGCGATCCGCCCCTCGTCGAAACGTCGGCGAGTCGCTTCGGGAACGATCGCTACGTTCTGGGCATGATGATGACGGTGATGGCCCGTGTCCGGGCGACTCCCAACCGAGCGCGACACGAGGCGTCGGGAACTCGGTCAGAACTTTCTCGTTGATCGACACGTCATCGAACGGTTCATTCGTTCGCTCGACCTGCGCGCCGGCGAACTCGTCGTCGATCTCGGCGCCGGCACGGGTTCTCTGACGCTTCCGCTGCTCGCCGCCGGCGTCGATGTCTGGGCGGTGGAGCGCGATCCCGTCTGGTCGACGCGCCTGCGGCAGAGCATCGAGACTCGCGGCGCACACGGCAATTCCCGCGTCATCGACGCAGACCTCCGTCGGCTGCTGCAGCTTCATCGAGCGGCTTCGTCGGGCTGCTCGATTGCGGGCCGATCGAGGGTCAGGTCTCGACCGTCGCACCGAACAAGTAGCCGTCCAGAACCTGTTGGAGTTCGGAGGAGGCCTGGTCGTCGCTTTCGCCGAGAGTGACCCGCACCGTCATACCTCGCGGGCCGCCGGCGGTCACCTCGACGTCGCCCTGCAACCCCCGCTCGTCGAGGAGTTCCTGCACGACCTGCTCGACCGCGTCTTGACGCAGGATCGGCTTGAAGATCTTGCCGACGGCGGTCATCGGAACGGCATCGACGATGCGAATGTGTTTGGGCCATGCCGGCCGTTCGCTGATCTCGGCTTCCGCGAACTCGCGGAGTTCGTCCTCGGTGACGCTGGAGTCGGGGAGGAGCTCGACGTAACAGACCGGCAGTTCTCCGGCGTACGAATCGGGCATTCCGACTGCTGCGGCGAGGGCAACGGCCGGGTGACGCTGAAGGGTGTTCTCGATCATCAGGGGGTCGATGTTGTGACCGCTGCGGATGATGAGGTCCTTCGACCGGCCCGCGATGTAGATCCTGCCGTCGTCGTCGGTGAACGCGAGGTCCCCGCTGTTGAGCTCCCCGTCGACGAACGTCCCGACGTTCTGCTCGGGGTCGAGATAGCCGGGCGACACCGTCGGTCCCGCGACCGTCAGCACGCCGACCTCTCCCGCGTCGCACTCCTCGCCGAGCGACCCGTCGTCGGTGAGCCGACGAACCGTGACCGTCGTGTAAGGGAGGCGGAGTCCGACCGAACCTGCGCCGCCGTCGCCTTCGAACGGATTGCAGGCGATGAGTCCCGATGCCTCGGTCATCCCGTAGATCTCGTTGAGCTTCTTACCCGTGACCGCCTCGAACTTCTCGCGCACGGCAACGGGAAGCGACGAGGCGCCCGTCAAGCCGCCCCGGACCGAACTGATGTCGGCACCGTCGAGCGGTACTTCGGCAATCGCACCGATCGACGTCGGAACCCCGCCGGCAAGCGTGACGCCGTGGCGCTCGCAGATGCGCCAGAAATTCGAGACCATCGCCGGGTTCCTGAGTCCCGACGGAGACATCAGCACGACTTCGGACCCGCTCAGGAACGTGCTGATGCCGAGCAGGATCGTGCCCGCGACATGGAACATCGGCAAGGTGCCGGTCACGACGTCGTCGGGCCCGAGGTTCATCAGAGCAGCACACCCGAAGGCTGCAGCCAGCTGGCCCTCGTGGCTGTGCGCAGCGAGCTTCGGGACGCCCGTCGTCCCGCCGGTGTGGAAGTAGGCGGCGACATCGTCGCCGCTCCGAGGGGCAGCGAAGGACAGCCGGTCCGGCGGATGATCACCCACGGCATCGACGAGATCGACGACCCCAGCGACCGGAGGGGTCCCTGGAGGAGCCACCCGCACCAACTCGAGATCGGGCATCTGGCGCTTCAACTCGAGCGACTTCTCCCAGATGTCGAGCTGCGGATGCGGTCCGAACGTGACGAGCACGTTCGCACCCGACGCTTCCAGGAGATGACCGATGTGCTCGGGCTTCAGCAGGAAGTTGATCGGTACCGCGTAGCCGGCGGTTTCGGCCGCCCACAACACGGCATGGGTCTCGATGAGCGTCGGGAGCATGAAGGCCACCCCCGGTCGCGCGCCGCCGAGGTCGGAGAACATGTTCGCGGTTCGAGTGACCAGCCCCAGCAACTCCGCGTACGTCACACTCCGGGCCTGCTCGTCGTCATCCCCCGTCATCACCATCGTCAGCGCCGTGCGATCGCCGTGCACATCTGCGGCTCGCACGAAGACGTCGTACACGCTGTTGCCCGGCAAGCGGTCTCCGAGTGGCATCTCCGACTCGAACCGCTCGACGTCGGACAACGTCCTCAACGGACTCTCGAGCCAACTCGTCATCGTCGATCCCCCGATCGCATCGGCCCACTGTGGCCCCGTTGCTGTCAGTCGCGCACCATAGTGGGTTCGAGGAAGTGTCGTGACCCGAGACTCCGCTCGTCGGCCGAGGGCCGGACGGCCCTGCGACGGCCGTTGGGTGTCGGTACGGTCGTGGTGAGACAGCATCGAGCCACAACGAGGAGACCGCCATGTCGTCAGATCCGATACCGGCCGGATACAACACACCGGTCCCGTCGAAGATCCTCACCCCCGACCGTGTCGACTCACGCCTGGGGGCCCTCGAGTTCACCGACGGCATACCGACCGCCGAGACGGCCGATCGGCTGTTCGACAACCTCGACCACATGCGCGCGGTCGAGGTGTTCCTCAACTGCATTCCCGCGGCCTCGATGGAGGCGATGCGCCTCGGCTACGCCGGCGTCGGCGCGGATGCCTGCCACAAGATGCTGATCATGGACGGGCTGTTGAACTCCGATGCGTTCTTCCTGACCGGCAACACCGACACGGTGTACTGCGGCGGTTTCCTCGACCTCGAGCAGGACGGGCCCACGGTGGTGGAGATCCCGCCAGGATGCGGGCCGGGCACGGTCAACGATGCGTGGTTCCGGTTCGTGATCGACATGGGCGGCCCCGGTCCCGACCGCGGCCAGGGCGGCAAGTACCTGATCCTGCCGCCCGGCTACGACGGCGACGTCCCCGACGGCTACTTCGTTGCCACGTCGTCCTCGTACAGCAACTGGATCATCCTGCGCGGGTTCCTCGTCGACGGCAAGCCCGACGCATCGACGAAGATGTTCGAGGACGGGTTGAAGATCTATCCACTCTCCCGAGCGGCCAACCCGCCGGCGATGGAGTTCCTGTCGGAGATCGGAGACCTGTTCAACACGGTCCACGCCAACGACGTGCAGTTCTACGACGAGCTCGCCCCGGTGATCCAACGCGAACCGATCGAGATGATCGACGTGGAGACACGCGGGCTGCTCGCCTCGATCGGCATCCACAAGGACCGTCCGTTCGCGCCCGACGAGCGGATGCGGAGCATCCTCGTCGACGCCGCCGCGGTCGCCAATGCAACCGCCCGTGCCATCGCGTTCCGTTGGCGCACCGATGAAGCACGGATCTACGACGACCGCAAGTGGCACACCTACTTCGTCGGCGGCGACTACCAGTGGCTCCGCGACGAAGGTCGTGGAGGTCGCTACCTCGATGCACGGACGTTCTTCTTCTACGTGGCGACGGTCAACACGCCGGCCATGGCGCTCGAGATCGTCGGTGCCGGATCGCAGTACGCGGGCGTCGATGTCGACGCCGACGGCAACTTCTTCGACGGGTCGAAGCACTACCGGTTGCGCCTACCCGCCGACGTGCCCGCCAGGAACTTCTGGTCGATCTGTGTGTACGACCCCCAGACGCGGTCGGAACTCCAGACCGGCCAACCGTTTCCGAGCCTCAACGATCTCCGTGGCTCCCTGCAGACCAACGGCGACGGTTCGGTCGACATCCTGTTCGGTCCCGAGGAGCCAGCCGAGCTGGCCACGAACTGGATCCAGACAGTGCCGGGCAAGGGCTGGTTCGCGGCGCTGCGCCTCTACGGCCCGCTCGACGCCTGGTTCGACCAGACCTGGCGTCCCGGCGACATCGAACTCGTCGACGACTGATCTCTTCGGACTCGACCGGAAGTTCGCAAGGACATGGGATCGCCACCCTGCGACCAACCCTGCGACACGGCTGTGCGCACACTGGCGCGACACCGACTCCCTCCTCAGCCCGGCCATGCGAGCCCTCACGAGGAGCGATCATGCACCACGGCGTTCGCCGCCGGCACGACTGCCGGATCCACCCAGTGCCAGCTCCTGGTGGTGGCTGCCAATGCTAGCATCTGATGCCATGACGACTCGGACGACGTTCACGATGGACGAGTCGCTCGCCGAGCAGGCACGACGCCTCGGCGTCAACGTCTCCGCCGCTGCGCGCGATGGCGTCGCCGCCGCCGTCCTGGCCGCCCAACTCGAACAGGACCGAGCCGCCTACCTCGCGAAGCCCGAACGCATCGACGAGTTCTGGACCGGCGTCGAGGCCTGGGGCGACGAGTGAACCGCGGCGACGTCTGGCTCGCCGAGGTCGGACGCAAGCGCCGTCCCGTGGTGGTCATCACTCGCACCGAAGTGCTCGACGTCCGCTCGCTCGTCACCGTCGCCGAGATCTCCACCTCGAGCCGAGGGCTCGCCGCCGAGGTCGCGATCGATCACGTCGCGGCCGGCCTCGACCGGGACTGCGTCGTCAACGCCGACGGGCTCCACACCGTCGCCCAGTCGACACTCACCACCCGGGTCGGCCAGCTCGACGACCCCACGCTCTCGCGTGTGTGCGCTGCGGTGAAGTACGCGCTCGGCTGCTGAGCGCACAGCGGACGCATCACCACATTTGCGTTGCGTTCCGGGTGAGCCGCCCCACCCGAATCCTCACGCAAACGTGGAGGGGCGGGGGTCACGTCGGGCAGGTGACGACGGCGGTTCCCTCGGCTTCCTCACTCAGGTCGGGATCACTGTCGGATGTGTGCTCGAAGGTGCCCGTGTACGTCACGGTGGAGCCGTCGAACGAGAGCCCGTCGGCGCTGCCGCTCGCCGTCGAGATCACACTGGACCATCGGTCGTCACCATCGATCACGTACACGCCGCCGATGACACCGTCGCCGTCGGGTCGCACGTCGAACTGCAGCTGGCGATTCTCGGTGGCGAGGTAGTTGATCGTGATGTCGATCGAGTCGGGCGCAGCCACCTGGCAGGTCGTGCTGTCGGCCGCGAACAGCGGGAACGTGAACGCCTCGCCCGCGACCTCGAAGCTGGCCGGTTCGATGCCGCAGTTGACCGCGACGGTGACCTCCACCGTCGGAGTGTCCATCTCGCCTTCCGACATCGCGATCCGGTCCTGGCGCACGCCTGTGCCCACGTAGCTGAGCGTGTTGGCGTCGTTGTCGATACCGAGCTCGCCATCGAACGGCTGGGCGCTGTACTGGATCCAGCTGTCGGCGTCGCCCTCGTCGGAGTCGGCGGTGAACCGGCCGATCCAGCCGTCGTCGACCCGGTCGGCGTTGAGGGTCATCGAGCCGAACTCGCTGGTGACCGCGAGCGCGATCACGTCGTCGGAGAAGGTGCAGTTGAACGAGCCGCCGGCTTCGTTGGCGGTGTGGTCGATCGTGCGCCCGTCGACCGTGACCACGGCGTGGCCCGGTTCGGCCGACACGGTGACCGGTCCTGCAGCGAGCGCTCCGGGGACGGCCTCCATGCCACCCGAGTCGTCACCCGTGGCGTCGTCACCGCCGGTCGCGTCGCCGACTGCGGCGTCGTCCGTCGACCTGGTCGAACGGCGAACCGTCACCGACGTCGAGTCCGCCGCCACCACATCCGGCCTGCAGTGCGGCCGAGCCCACGATGGCGAGTACCGCCCATGTGCCTGCGCGAGTGCGTTGCATCGGCGCCCCCTTTCCCCTCGTCGGAGCGTGCCCCGCCTGCGACCGTACCGAACACGCCATGCAGGGTCAACGGCCGATCGACGAGCGGGATCCCCGACGCCGTCACGTTCGGCGTCGCCGTCTCGTCCCGCCTCGGCCGACGATCCCATAGCCTCGCCCCATGCGGATCATCGTCGTCGGAGCCGGAGCGGTCGGCGGGGTCGTCGCTGCCAACCTCGCACTGGCGGGTATGCCGGTGGTCGCCGTCGCCCGCGGCGAGCACGCCCGGGTGATGCGCGAGTCCGGGCTGCGCTACGAGTCGCCCACCGGCACCCGGATCGTCGACCTGCCCGTCGCCACGTCGGTCGGCGAGATCGACGTCACCGACGACGACGTGTTCATGCTCGGCGTCAAGAGCCAGGACACCGTCGGCGTGCTGAACGACCTCCGCGCCGCCGGCGTCACCGACCAGCCGATCGTGTGCATGCAGAACGGCGTCGCCAACGAACGCCAGGCGCTGCGCCTGTTCCCGAACGTGTACGGCATGGTCGTCATGCTCCCCGCCGACCACCTCGCCCCCGGCGTCGTGCGGGTCTGGACCGCACCGAGCTCCGGGCTCCTCGACGTCGGCCGCTACCCGCACGGCGTCGACGACCTGAGCGTGCAGCTCGCCGCCACGCTCGAAGCGGCGACGTTCGGCTCGATCCCGCGCGCCGACATCATGAGCTGGAAGTACCGCAAGCTGCTGATGAACCTCGGCAACGCCGTCGAAGCGGTGTGCGGCCGGGACGCACGCCTCGGCGAGATGGTGCGGGCCGAAGGCGAGGCGGTGCTCGCCGCGGCAGGGATCACGGTGGTCAGCACCGAGGAGGACCTGGCCCGCCGCGGCGACGCGTTGAAGATCCAGCCCGTCGGCGACGAACCACACCGCGCCGGAGGATCGTCGTGGCAGAGCCTGCAACGCGGCACCGGCACGATCGAGACCGACTACCTCACCGGCGAGATCGTGCTGCTCGGCCGACTCCACGGCGTCCCGACCCCCGCCAATCAGGCGCTGCAGCAGGCCGCCGCCGAGATGGCCCGCACCGGCGAAGCCCCGGCCTCACGCACCGTCGACGACGTGTTCAGATCGATCGACGCGGCCTGACACCCGTTCGGCGATGAGCGAGACTGACTCGGTGCTCGCCCGCTCCGCCATCGTGTTCGTCATCGTCGGGGCGACGGCCGTCGCAGCGTGCGGCGACGACGCTGCGTCAGGACCGACCCCGTCATCCGCATCCGCCCCGCCCTCGACGAGCCTCGGGACCAGCGCCGACGAGCAGGCATTTCCCGACATCCTCGACGTCGCCGTCTCCGCCGAGGACGACGCGTTCCGGTTCGACGTCACCGTTTCGTCGCCGTACGACACGCCCGAGCGCTACGCCGACGCGTGGCGGATCGTCGCCCCGGACGGCACCGAGCTCGGCGTGCGCGAACTCACCCACGACCACGCCGCGGAGCAGCCGTTCACCCGGTCGCTCACCGACGTCGCGATCCCGCCCGACGTGACGGAGGTGACCATCGAGGGACGCGATCTGGTCAACGGCTGGGGCGGCGCCACGATGACCGTGACGATCGAACGCTGACGATCGAACGCTCGAACGCTGACGATCGAACGCTGAGGTCGGCTACCGCGCGTCGGCGAGGGGCGTCGCGTCGGGCGGGATGCGCAGCGCGGTCATCTGCGTCGACTGCATCACGAGACGATCCTCGCTGTCCCACGCTTCGCAGATCTCGTCGGCGTAGCCATCGTGGATCACCTGCACACGGAACCGCAGCCGCAACGGCCCCGGCACCGGGATCGCACGGTTGTAGACCGTGATCGCCAGCGTCGGCACCCACCCCGTCTGCACCACCCCGAACGTCGCCGGCGGCATCACGTCCGACGCGTAGAGCAACCCGACGGTGTCGAACACGTCGTCGACCTCGTCACGCAGATACGACCGGAACTCGCCACCGCCGACCGCCGTCGGCCCGTCGGGCGTCATCTTGAAGCCCGCGTCGGGGTCGAACCGCAACGAGATGCCGCGCTCGTCGGACATCGGCGACTGCGCCAGGCCCTCGAGCGCGGGGAACGGGCACGGGGCGATCTCGCCCCAGAACGGCGCGGTCGCCTCGTGCAGCGTCCCGAGCGTGAACTGCGCACGCACCCCACGGACGCCGTCGACACCGATCGTCGCGTTGACCTGGCTGGCGGTCTTGCCGACCCGGTCGACCTCGGTGACGATCTGCGCCGGGCCGAGGTCGGGCGACGACAGGAACTGCGCCGACGCGGAGATGACGTGCTCGTGCGTCGAGCCGGCCTCCCGCGCAGCGTCGAGCGCCGCCCGACCGAGACAGGCGAGCATGTAGCCGCCGTTCGGCTTCGAGCCCATGATCGCGTACTCGTCGACGAGCTCGACGTCGTAGTGCCGGCGCCCGACATCGTCGTGGCCGCGTGGAACGATCGAGGTCGCCGCTTCGAAGGTGGTGGGCATCGGAATCCTTGGAAGGTGGGGGTCGGGATCGTGCGCCGCCGCGCCACGATCGCACGAGGGTAGCGACGAGACGCCGCGCCGGTCAGATCGCACGACCGCTCGGGGCGACACTGCGCCGGGGCCGCCAGCGGGCGCGTTGCGAGCACCGAATTCCGGTTCAGCGGAGCTGGTCGGCGATCGCGTCGGCCACGGTGTGGGCGTCACGGTCGATCGCCCAGAGCGTTCCCGTCAGCGGGACACGGAAGCCCACGAACCCGAGGCCCGGCCGGGGCACGGCGTCGGTCGGACGACCGTCGTCGTCGAGCACGCCGAGGTGACCCACGAGCGACTCCAGCGCGGTCCGATAGCCGGTCGCAGCGATCACGTGGTCGACCTCCACGTGGCTTCCGTCGACCAGTCGTGCGCCCGCCGCGTCGAGGTCGGCAACGGCGTCGACCACCCGCACTCGACCGGACCGGATCAACTCGACGATGCCGTCCGCCGTCATCGGCTCCTTGCACTCGCCGAGCAACTGCATCATCGGCCGTTCCGGCTCCGGGAGATAGTCGCGCGGGCCGTAGATCCCGCGCTCGAGCCACGGCACGATCCGATCCAACCACGCGTCCGGTAGCACCTCACCGGCCGGCGCGAACGGAGTGGAGGGCACGCCCACGACCTCGCGGGGCAGCACCTGCGGAGCGCTCCGCACCGCCCACGTGACGTCGACGCCGGCGCCGGCGAGGTCGACGCAGATCTCACCACCGGAACTGCCGGCGCCGACCACGAGCACCCGTGCGTCCATGTGGTCGTCGGGACTGCGGTAGTCCGCTGCGTGCAGGAACCTGCCCGAGAACCGTTCGACTCCCGGCCACGACGGCATCTTCGGCGCACGGGAAGCCCCGGTCGCCACGACGACGGCATCGACGCGCCGATCTCCCGACGGACCGGCCACCTCCCACCTCCGTCCGGTGGGCTCGATCGTCGACACCTCCGCGTCAGCACCCAATTGGCACTCCAGTCGGTGATGAGCTGCGTACCGTTCGAGGTAGGTCACGATGTCGTCGCGCCCGACCCAACGGCCCAGCGACCGTTCCATCCGATACCCCGGCAGGTCGGACATCCACCGCACCGTGTTCAAGCGCAGCGAGTCGTAGCGGTCGGCCCAGGACGAACCGATGCGCTCGTCGCGATCGAGCACGATCGCCCTCACCTGCGCCCGGCGGAGCAGCGCCGCCGTCGCCAGACCGGCCGGCCCGGCGCCGATCACCGCCACCGTCGACGCATCGTCCGCCGGTAGCGGCGCGGCCCACGGCCGCACCCGCTCGACGAAACGTCTCGCCACGAGATCCGGTCGGTCCACGATGTCTCCGGACCCTACCTTCGCCCCGGTCCGTTGGTTCCGGGTGGATGCCGAGGGCTGCTGACGCCGAGTATCGCTGGACGACAGGCACGACCGGGCCCGGGGCGCGAGACTGAGACGATGGCCTTCGGACAAGCATCGGGTCCGCCCGCGTCACACAGCCAGATGCGTGAGCTGACCGAGTTGCTGCACGCAGCAGGCCACTCGGACTTCAGAGACGCTCGCGGCCCGATGGGCTTCACGCAGCGCCAGGCCAGTGGCAAGTTCACCCGTGACGAGGCCGACGAGTTCATCGCTGCGCTCCAGGAAGCGGCGGAGGGGGCTCCCGAGACCGAGACCGCACCCGTGTCGGCCAGGCCGAAGCCGGCTCAGCGTGACCGTTCGCAAGCACAGCTGGAGAAGTTCTCCGACGAACAACTCGCCGCGGAGCTCCAACGCCGCGGCTGGGTGGTGATGGAACCCTGACGGCCGGCGGCGCGATGGCGTCGCACACATGACCCCCCGGCAGCGAGATCTCGTTGCGTGCGCAACTCTGTCACACCCCCTACGTACCGTTGGAGGCATGAACACCGAGCTCCTCGACGAGGTCACCGGCCGGGTCGACCGGCCGATCGATCAGGTCGCCGACGAGCTGATCGATGCCACCGAGGCCGAGCTCGACGAGCGGATCCGCAGCCTCGAACTCCTGCGCCGTCGCGTCGACGCCGAGCTGGCGGTGACCGTTGCGGCGGCCGAACGGCGACGGGTGTTCCTCGCCGACGGGCACCGCACGATGAAGGGCTACCTGCGCGCCACGTGCAACTGGTCGAACGCCGACATCGCCGGCGAGCGGCGCCTCGCGAAGGCCACCGACCACGTGCCCGGCCTCGCCGAGGCGCTCCACAGCGGCCGGGTCGGCACGGCGCAGGCGGCGGCGATCGCCCGGGTCGATCGCAACCCGAGGGTCCGTGACCGGCTCGTCGAGTTCGCACCCACCCTGCTCGAGCTCGCCGAACACCTCTGCCACGACGACTTCGTGCTCGCCCTGCAGCGCTTCGAGCTGCTCGCCGACACCGACGGCGCCCACCGCGACCGCGACGAACAACACGACCGTCGCAACGTCCACGTCACCACCGTCGGCGGGGCCCTCCACCTCGACGCCGCCGGGGGCGACGCGCTGGTCAACGACGAACTCGAAGCGATCTTCAACCGGTTCTGCGAGCACGAGTTCCGCCACGACACCGCAGCCCGGCGCGCCGAACACGGCGACGACGCGGCAGGCAAGCCGCTCGCCCGCACCCACCGGCAACGCAGCTACGACGCGTTCGTCAACCTGATGCGCCGCGCCAACGCCCACCTCGACACCGTCGACGGCGCACCCGACGCATCCGGAACAGTCGTCGATGTCGTCACCGACGCCCGCACGTTCGGCCTGATCCTCGCCGACGCCGGGCTCGCACCCACCGAGAACCTCACCGGAGCGCCGATCGACCCGTTCACCGGCCTTCCCGCCGGTGCTGAACGCGACCTCCTGCGCGACCTGCTCGCCGACCTCGACGCATTCGCGTCGATGCGCTGCGAGACCAGCCGCGGCACACTGCTCCACCCGCACGACGTGCTGCGCGCCACGCTCGCCGGACACGTCCGCCGGGTCGTCGTCGACGCACGCAGCGTCCCCATCGACATGGGCCGCAAACAACGACTCTTCACCGGCGCCGCCCGCGAGGCCGCCAAACTCCTCGCACGACGCTGCGACCACGCCGGCTGCGACCTCCCCGACGACTTCTGCGACGTCGACCACGTCACCGAATGGAACGATGGCGGACCCACCGACCAGGACAACGCCGGCATCGAATGCCAGCACCACAACCACCTCAAACACCGACGACGCACCACCACCCGCCGCGGCGTCCACGGCCAGCGCTACACGATCCGACCCGACGGCAGCATCATCCTCCCCGTCGGCGCCCGGCCACCCACGTTCCCCACCGAAGCCGACGACGGAGACGACCCATCCGCCACCGCTGCCCGAGAAGCCATCGAGACCGCCGAATCGACACGAATCGCCCGTGCACGCCTGCGGCGCCTCCGGCGCGCGGCATGAACGAGCCGCTCGGCTGTTGAGTTCCCCACCCGAAGCTCGGCCCACCTCGCGCGCGGAATGGATCGGCTGCGTCGTTTGTTGACCCCTCCGCCTCACCCGCGAGGATCATGGCGATGCCCCACCCCACTCCCCCCAGCCGACGCGCGCGGCCCGGTGCTCCTGACCGGATCATCGTCAACGGGCTCGTCGTCGACGCCCACATCGGGGTGCACGACTTCGAGCGGGAGGCCACACAGCGCGTCCGGTTCGACATCGAGATCGACACCGTCGACGACTACGCCGACCGCATGCGGGCCACCGGCGCCTACGTCTCCTACGCCGACGTCGTCGAGTTCGTCGAGGAGCGGGCCGCGTCCGGCGACCACGTCGAACTCGTCGAGACGTGGGCCGAGGACGTGGCGGCCTTCGCCCTGACCAACGAGCTCGCCCAGGCGGTGCGGGTCACGGTCCAGAAGCTCGACATCTTCGACGCCGCCGACGGCGTCGGCATCTCGATCGAGCGGTCGCGATGAGCCAACCACCGACGCCGACGACCCGCTGCCTGATCGCGCTCGGCTCCAACCTCGGCGAGCGGCTGCAGAACCTGCGCGCGGGCGTGGCCGGGATCGAGGACGCCGACGGCATCGACGTCGTCGCCGTCTCGCCCCTCTACGAGACCGCGCCGGTCGGCGGGCCCGACGACCAGGGCCCGTACCTCAACGCCGCGCTCGTCGCCGACACGACCCTCGACGCCGCCGACGTCCTGGCGCTCCTGCACCGCATCGAAGCCGGGCAAGAGCGCCAGCGAACCGTGCACTGGGGACCGCGCACCCTCGACCTCGACCTGCTCGTGCACGGCGACTTCATCTCCGACACAGCCACGCTGGAGGTTCCCCACCCGCGGATGCACGAGCGCCGGTTCGTGATGGTCCCCGTGTGCGACGTCGCGCCGGACCTCGTCCACCCCCGCCTCGGCCGCACGATGGGCGACCTCCTCGCCGACCTCCCCGTCGAGCCCGGCGACCTCACCGAACTCGACGACACCTGGCACACCGTGTCGGAAGGCAGCTCATGATCACCCCCGACGTCCTGCTCCCCCTCTGGGAAGCCCACCGCGCCGCGCTCGACCATCCGGTCCGCACGATCGAGCTCCCGGGACGGGTCTTCGACGATCGCCCGTACCAGCTCGGCGTGATCAACCTGTCACGCGACTCGTCGTACCGCGAGAGCATCGTCCACGACGTCCCCGCGGCGCTGTACCGCGCCCGCCGGATGACGATCGAGGGTGCAGCGATGATCGACATCGGCGCCGAGTCGACCGGCACCGACGCCGAAGTCGTCGACATCGACGGCCAGCTCGCCTCCCTGCTCCCGGTGGTCGATGCGCTCATCGCCGACGGGCTCCTGGTGTCGGTCGAGACGTACCACACCGATGTCGCCGTGGCCGCCCTCGAGGCCGGCGCACAGGTCATCAACCTCACCGGCAGGGTCGACGACCCGGCCCTGTACGAGGCGATCGCCCGCCACGACGCCGGCCTCATCCTCTGCTACACGCCGGGCGACACGGCGCGGTCCGACGCCGACGTGCCGCCGGTCGACACGATGATCGACGAGCAGATGACGTTCTTCCGCGAACGGCTCGGCCTCGTGACCGGCTGTGGCGTCGACAAGCTCTGGATCGACCCCGGGTTCGGATTCGCGCTCAACCTGCCCGACGGCCCCGAGCGGGTGCGCTACCAGACCGACAACCTGCTGCAGTCGTTCCGCTTCCGTGAACTCGGCTGGCCGGTCTGCGTGACGATGGCATCGTCGGTCTACCTGTTCCACGACGAGGCCCGGTCGGCCGAGACCGGCATGGCGGTGCTCGCCCTGCTCGCCAAGGCCAACCTCCTGCGCAGCCACGAGGTCGCCCGCGTCCAGCCGATCCTCGACCTGCTCGAGATCTGCGCCGACGTGCCGACGCGCCGCACCTGACAACGGCCGGCCCGGCGAGCGATCTCGCGTCTCAGCCGGCGCGCTCGACGAACGAACACAGCGCGGAGATCAACTCCATCTCGTCGACGTCGCGGGCGCGGGTGTCGAGCAGCTCGTCGGTGCACACCAGGTAGGCGAGACATCTCGCCCGGCTGATCGCCACGTTGAGGCGGTTCTTGGAGAAGAGGAAGTCGGCGGTACGGGGCATGAAGTCCGACGACGAGGTCGTCATCGAGAACAGCACCACCGCGGCCTCCTGGCCCTGGAACTTGTCGACGGTGCCGACCTCGACACCCCTCGTCGCCCGGTTCGCGCGCATCGCCGCCTCGATGCAGCGGCGCTGGTCGTTGTACGGGGCGACCACCATGAAGTCGGCGACCGTCAACGGCCGGGTCACGCCGTGCTGATCGGTCCACGGCTCGCCGAGCAGCTCCTCGACCTTCGCGACGACGATCGCCGACTCCTCGGGTGACTCGGTCGAGCAGCCCTTGTGCTCGGCGCGCAGCCAGCGCAGGCCGGTCTGGCCGGCGGCCGTCTGGCCGACGCACGAGTCGTGGCTGTGGAGCTTGCCGCCGTAGATCACGTCGGAGATGAACCCGCACACGTCGGGGTGCATCCGCCAGGTCGTCTCCAGCAGCACGCCCCGATCGGGCGGCACCGTCAACTCGTCGCCGAGCAGATGCTCCAGCGCGCTCACCCCGGAACCGCCAGGATGGCTCGCCTGGGCCACCTGCGGCAACTGCTGCGGATCGCCGAGCAGGATCACGTTGGTCGCCGAGATCGTCGCCGCCAGCGTGTCGGCCAGGCCGAGCTGACCCGCCTCGTCGACCACCAGCACGTCGACCGGGTTCTCACGCATCGGCTTGCTGGCGAACAGCCAGGTCGTGCCGGCGACCACGTTGAAGTCGCCCCGCGCCACGTTGGCGTTGTCGTCGACGTAGCGAACACCGCGAACCGACCCCTCCTTCGCCTTGCGGACCGCCCGCAGGTTCTCGGAGTCGCCCTCCTCCTCGAAGCGGTCGACGACGGCCTGCATCAGGTTGTCGATCGCCGCATGGCTCATCGCCGTCACGCCGACGCGCAGGCCGGCGTCCACGAGCGTGCGGATCATGTGCGCACCGGTGTACGTCTTGCCGGTGCCCGGCGGCCCCTGGATCGGCACGTAGCTCCGATCGAGCCCGGTCGCCCACCCGCAGATCGCGGGCACGTCGCCGACGAACACGCCACCGGCGGGGCCACGGCCCGGCTCGAACAGGGGGAGGTCACGGCGCAACATCGCGTGGCCGACCCGATCGGCGCGACCCGCCAACAGCTCGTCGGCCAGCTCCTCCAGCGCGGTCAGCTTCGCCCCCTCCTGGAACCAGTTGTAGTGGACGAGCGACGACGGGTGCACGCCCGCCTCCTCGGCGTTGTCGTCCCACGTCACCGACAGCTCACCGGCCTCGGCGTCGATCTGCTCGAGCTTGAAGAACACCCACTCCTGCTCGTTGATCGCGACGATCAACTTCGAGCCCTTGGCGATGTCGACATCGATCGGTTGCGGCGGGAACGTGAAGCGCGCCCACGGCCACTTCAACGGCCTGCCGGTCTTCGCGCTGACCTGCGGCTCCAGACCCTGGAACGTCAACCGAGCGATCGCCGACAGCGACTCGAACTGATCGGCCTCGTCGGCGATCGACAGGCGGTAGGCGTCGGCGTTGACCACCTGGCGCTCACGACGCCAGTAGCCGAGCAGGTCACCCATCAGGTGCTCGACCGTGCCCGGGCCGAACGCGTGCAGCGCCTCGATGCGGGTGTCGAGCTCGGCGTCGGGCTCCTCCCGGCCGAGCACCGCATCGCGCCACGGCACGTCGGCCGGACGTTGCGTCACCAGCCAGTCGCGCAACGCCCGGGTGGCGCGCACGTCGTCCTCGTTGTAGGCGGCGATCCGATCGAGCATCGCCCGATCGCGCGACCTCATCCACCGCTCGTACTCGACGACCGCGCCCGCTCCCTGGTCGATCTCGTGGCCGCGCTCGTAGCCGGTGAGCAGCTCGATGTACTTGAGGCCGTAGCCCTCGACACCGACCTGCATCGCACCCTTCACGATCGGCAGGAGGTCGACGAACTGGCCGGTGGAGATCAGCTGTTCGAGCGCGAGTTCGGCGACGCCGTGCTCCTTCACCAGCCGTTCGAGCGACGAGCGCTCGGTGTGGTTGTAGTGGTACACGTGCATGTCGGGGAACTGCACCCGGCGGGCGGCGAGGTGATCGACGAGCGCCTTGGTGGCGACGGCCTCCTCGGGCTTGTCGTGCGCCCAGAACGCCCTGAACTCCCAGTCGCCGGTGGGCGACTTCTCGATCAGGCCGAACAGGAAGAACAGCTCGGCGTCGGCATGCCAGAACGGGTGACCCTCGAAGTCGAGGAACACGTCACCGTCGTCGGGCGCCGGGAGCGCTGCGAACCCGATCGGGTCGGGTGCGTCGAGGTCGACGTCCAGCGCGCCGTGATCGACCGCCGACGGCGCGGCGAGCAGCTCGAACGGTGGCTTCTCGCCCGGAGCATTGCGCGCCTGCACCTGGAGGCGCGCCTGGCGGACGAACGTCGCTCGGCGCGCCGGATCGAGACCGGCCACCTCGCGGTCGAGCACTGCGAGCGCGGCGATCGTGGTGACGCCGTCCTGCTGGAGCGTCAGGCGATCGGCGGTGCGGACACCGGCAACGTGCACGAGCGAATCGGCGGCCCGCCACGCAGCGTCGCACACCATCTCGAAGTCGCAGAACTGGCAGTGATCGCACGGCTTGGGCCGGGTGTCGGCCGGCGCATCGTCGGTCAGCAGCCTCGCGAGCTGGCCGCGCAGGCGCCGCCAGTACGCGAGCACGTCGGCCACCCGGATCGTCTCGCTCCGGCCCGAGCCCAACTCGATGTGCATCCGCTCGGGCAGCACCCCCGTGGTCGCCTCGATCGCCTCAGCGTAGAAGCACAGCTGCAGCACGTGGCCGGGCTTGGCCTCCTTGCGGGCCAGCTTGGCGTCGATCGGCTCGTACGTGAACGTGCCCGTGTCGGGATCGTCGACCCGGCGCAGGAAGTCGGCGATGCCCCGGATGCCCTCGTGCACGAACGGCATCTGGAACACGACGTCGTGCCCCTCGGCCAACACGTCGCCCACCCGGTCGACCCACTGCTGGAACGACTCGTTGGCCGCGAGATCCCGCTCGGGCACCTCGAACACCGACAGCCCCTCGGTCCGGTACCGCTCGAGGACGGCGGTCTCGTGTTCGAGGCCCTTGTCGAGCAGCATCTGCGCCATCTCGCCGAACGGGCTCGACGGCTTCGGGCGCGTGCCCGCCTCGACCTCGTGCTGCAAGGTGAGGAAGTGCGCGCAGTCGAGCCACGCCGTGATCTTCGAGGGGGTGAGGAGCCGTTCCGCCATCACCCCATCATGACCGACGGGTGTGACACTGCCGCCGTGCCGAACGGAACGCCTGCGCTCAGGTGAAGATCGGCATCGGATCCCAGCCGATCTCGTCGCTCGCTCGTCGGCTGTGCATGTCGATGTGGCGGGGGCGCACGAGGTCCGGCGGGGTCGGCTCCGCAACGATCGAGCTCCCGTCGAGCCCCAGGGCGTCGGCGGCACGGAACGCGATCTCCGAGCGGCTCAACAGCTCGGGCCCACCGAGGTGCCACACACCCGAACGCTGCTCGGTCGGCAGCGACGCAATCCGCCAGAGCCCGTCGGCGATGTCGGCGGCCATCGCCGGCCGCCGGAACTCGTCGGAGAACCAGCTGGTGGGCCGACCCTCGAGCGCCCCTGCTCGGAGCCGTTCGGTCGACTGATCGGTTGGATCGAGCGACAGCACCAGCGGCAGCCGCACCACGCACGACGGCACGCGTGCGCCCTCGACGATCACCTCGGCCCGCGCCTTCCACCGTCCGTGATCGGACACCGGTTCGGGCTGCGAGCGCTCGTCGACCGGACGCCCGTCGCCCGAGAAGACGACGTCGGTGGAGAGGTGGACGAGCTCGGCGCCCACGGCCGACGCACCGCCGACGACGTGCTGCGTTGCGTCGACGATCGACGGCTCGTCCAACTTCCACGCCGCGTGGATCACCATCGACGGCCGGACACGATCGACGGCCTCCCCCACCGCCTGCGGGTCGCGAAGGTCGGCCGTGACGAACGCGGAGTCCGGAACCGACGTGCGGTGGGTGAGCGAGACGAGTTCGACGCCGCGGGGAACCGTCCGTCGCAGCCAGGTCCCGACCAGGCCCGACGCACCCGTCAGCAGCACGACCGGTGTCGACATGAGCCGAACCTACCCGGCTGCGTGCACGCCGATGGCCGGGTACCAGTGTTCGTCCAGCGCGCCGGCGGCGACCGGCCATGATGACCCCATGGAGTTCTCGACGATCATCGAACCGTTCCGAGTCCATTCCGTCGCGCCGCTCGTGATGACCACGCCGCAACAACGGCGGACGGCGCTCGACGAAGCAGGCAACAACCTCTTCTCGCTGCGGTCCGACGACGTGCTGATCGACCTGCTCACCGACTCGGGCACCGGGGCGATGTCGCGCGACCAGTGGGCCGCGCTCCAACGAGGCGACGAGAGCTACGCCGGATCGCCCTCGTGGTTCCGCTTCCTCGAGAGCGTGCAGGACCTGTTCCCGTTCGAGCACGTGATCCCCACCCACCAGGGTCGGGCGGCGGAGAAGATCCTGTTCACGGCGATCGGCGGTGAGGGCAAGATCGTGCCGAACAACACCCATTTCGACACGACCCGGGCCAACGTCGAGTACAGCGGCGCCACGGCCGTCGACCTGGTGATCGCCGAGGGCCGCGACCCGACCTCGCTGCACCCGTTCAAGGGCAACATGGATCTCGACGCGCTCGACGCGCTGCTGCGCGAGCACGGACCCGACGTGATCCCGGTGGTGTTCGTCACGATCACCAACAACTCCGGCGGGGGCCAGCCCGTCTCGCTGGAGAACCTGCGCGGGGTGCGGGCCCTGTGCGACCAGTACGGGGTCCCGCTGTTCCTCGACGCCTGCCGATTCGCCGAGAACGCGTGGTTCATCCGCGAGCGCGAACCCGGCCACGGTGACCGCGAGGTACGCGACATCGTGCGCGAGATCGCCTCGCTCGCCGACGGCATGACGATGAGCGCCAAGAAGGACCCGCTCGGCAACATCGGCGGCTGGCTGGCGATGAACGACGACGCCCTCGCCGAGGAGTGCCGCACCCTGCTGGTGCTCACCGAGGGCTTCCCCACCTACGGCGGCCTCGCCGGTCGCGATCTCGACGCGCTCGCTCAGGGACTCCGCGAGTCGGTGCAGCACGACTACCTCCGCTACCGGATCCGCTCGACCGCCTACCTCGGCGACGCACTCGCCGCCGGCGGTGTGCCGGTCGTGCAGCCGATCGGCGGGCACGCCGTCTATCTCGACGCCGGACGACTGCTGCCGCACATCGATCCGCTCGCGTATCCCGGGCAGGCGCTCGCGATCGCGCTCTACGAGACCGGCGGCGTGCGCGGCTGCGAGATCGGCTCGGTGATGTTCGGCTTGCAGCCCGACGGCAGCGAGCGACCCGCCGCGATGGAACTCGTGCGTCTCGCGATCCCGCGCCGCACCTACACCCAGAGCCACATCGACTACGTGATCGAGGTGTGCCTGGCGGTGGCGGCGAACGCGCAGCAACTCGGGGGCTACCGGATCACGAGCCCGCCGCGCCCATTGCGCCACTTCACGGCCACCTTCCAGCCGCTCGACTGAGCTCGGCCGACATCGAGGTGAACCGTCCGAACCCGGTCGTACACCAACAGTACACCTTACGTGTATGATCGGTGTATGAGCAGGACTCGAACCAACATCGAGATCGACGACCACTACGTCGAAGCGATCATGGATCGGTTCGGGGTGCGCACCAAGACCGACGCCGTCGACCTCGCGCTGCGGCATCTCGCCGGCCAGCCGATGACGCGCGAGGAGGCGATGGCAATGCGCGGAAGCCATGCGATCGCAAGCGCCCCCGCCGACACCGGACCCGAACGCGCATGATCCTGGTCGACACCTCGGCGTGGGTGGAGTTCGATCGGGCAACCGCAAGCCCCATCGACAGCCGCTTGACCCAACTGATCGCGACCACCGACGATGTCGCCGTGAGCGAGCCAATCATCATGGAGGTGCTCGCCGGGGCGCGAGACGACCGTCGCGAGTGGGATCTGCGTCGCCTCATGGACCGCTTCACCCTGTTGCGGTTCGACGCGCCGGTCGACTTCGGCGGGGCGACGAGGATCTACCGCACGTGCCGACGTGCCGGCGTGACCCCGAGGGGCATGGTCGACTGCATGATCGCAGCGGTGGCGTTGCGGTCCGGGGCCGGCCTGCTGGCCGCCGACACCGATCTCGAACAGGTCGCCCGAGTGATGGGGATCGAACTGGACACCGCCTGAGCTGCAGGACGTCAGTCGTCGTACAGCTCGCGGACCACGTCGAGCCAGCGGAGCAGGTGGGTGTCGCCGAGGTGGGTCTCGATCGCTCGGGCCCTCGCTCCCTCACCCAGCTGTCGCCGGAACTCGTCGTCGTCGAGAATCCGACAGACCGCCGCGCCGAACTCCTCGAGGTCGGTCGGATCCTGCACCAGCAGACCCGACTCGCCATCGATGACCTGATCGACGAGACCACCGACCGCACTCGCGATGACGGGTGTCCCCTTCAGCATCGCCTCGGCAGCGGTGAGGCCGAACCCCTCGGCGAGGCTCTTCTGCGCCACGATGTGGGCGTGACGCTGGAGCGCGTTGACGATCACCGCGTTCTCCTCGAGGTCGTGCATCGGCAGGCACACCAACTGGATGCGGGAGCGGACAGCATGAGGCAGCTGACGCCACTGGTTCCAGCAGTCCTGCAACACCTGACCACCCTCGGGGTCGTCGGCCACCGCCGACACGACCGGCCCCGCCAGAACCAGCTGGGCGGTCCGGCCCGAGTCGACGTACTCCGCGAACGCCTGCATCACCCCGCCCATGTCCTTCATCGCGTCCCACCGCGAGATCTGCACCACCAGCGGCACCTCCGGCCCCGGCGACGGGCCGGTGCGCACGACGTCGCACATCCGCTCCACCCGGCCCGGCGAACCATCGCTGCGCTCGAACACGGTCTCGCCCCGCGTCCCGTCGATCAGGCCGACATGCGTGAGGATCGCCTCGACCGTCGCATCGTCGAGCACTTGGTTCTTCGGCGCGAACGGATCGATCGACGGCCAGATCACCGACAGACGATCCGGCGACACCCAGTCGGGCGGGAACCGTCGATCGGAGAACACGTAGTGGTCGACGAACGGTTCGAGGTACGGCCGCAGGAACTCCCAGCCGATCCGGCTGTACTCGTTCTGCTCGTCGAGACCGACGTGACACCGCCACACCACCTTGCACCCGAGTCGCTTCGCGTGCTCCGCCAGCCCAGCGACCTGCGGGTCGTGCAAGATGACGATGTCGTCCTCGCGAGCATGCGCCGAGAGGTCGTCCTTCTCCGGCTGCAGCGCGTCGACGTAGACGCGATGCTCCACGTCGCCGAGCTCTCCGCCGTCGCCGGCCGTGCCGTACAGATGATTGTGCAACCGTTTGGTGACCTCGAAGAACTCCTGGTTCCCCTCGATCACCAACCATCGAGCGTCGACCCCGGCACCACGGATCAGGCCCAGCAACACGTGCAGCATCTCGGCGACACCACCACCCGCAGCGGTCGAGTTCACGTTGATCACGCTGCGCCCGTGCAATCGATCGAGCGCCTCCTGCGCCGCCTCGACGGCGAACTGATCGGTCCGCTCCTGCCCGACGACCGTGGAGAATCGGAAGGGATCCAGCGGGGTGATCGCAACGTGCTCCATGTCCCGACAGTCTGGCCAACTCGCACGGCAGCGGCGTACATGGTCGGCCGTGAGTACCGGTGTTGACCTTTGCCTCTTGCCGGGAAGGGAACCCCGCGGGACGGTGAGGATGAGAGCAAGGAGGTTCGCGATGCGATCGATTCGACGATCTCGTGCAGCTGTCGGCCTGTTGACAGCTGCGTTCCTGGTTGCAGCGTCCGGTTGTGCGGCCGATCGACCCGACCGGCTCGTGTCTTCCCCTGCAACGGACACGACGGAGGCCATCAGTTCGCCGGAGTCGACGACCCCGTCGACCGCCGCGGCCGACACCCTCGAATCGGCACCGGTGATGCAGTCGGCTGCCGTTGCGGTCAACGCGCCCTTCGGCGCATCGGCCGTCGACACCGACTTCGTCCCCGTCCAGTGGCTCGTCCCCTGGGACGACGGCTTCCTCGCCGTCGGCGTCCGACATGCACCACAGCCGCTGCCCGATCAGCTGCCTCCCGAGGTCGCCGATCTCTTCCCACCCGAGGTCAACGCACTCTTCCCCGATGGGCTGCCACCCACCCAGCAGGAGGCGATCGAGATCCTGGAGGAAGCGGATCTCTTCGATGAGGTGATGGACGTCGTGAACGAGTACCCGGAAGCCATGGACGCGCTCCAGTCGGCGCCGCGGCCCGCCGCATCGCTCGTGGCGACCTGGTCGGCGGACGGTGACACCTGGACGCCGACCGAGATGACGGCACCCGACGGCCTCGGCGACCTCCAACAGCTCGCGGTGTCCGGTGACCGTCTCACGATCGCGGGCACGTCCCCACCCGGTGAGGATCGCGTGCCGTGGACCGTGACGGTCGCATCCACCACCGACCTCGAGACCTGGACCACCGAGAGCTTCGAGATCCGTCCGCCCGAGGGCGTGCCCGACGACGTTCAGGTCTGGGTCTCTCCCATCGGGGTTGCTGCAAACGATGAGCACTGGGTGGTCCGGACCATGGTCGATGCCTCGATCGATCCGTTCGAATACCTTCCCGACGAGGTGCAGGAACGTCTCATGACAGGGGGCTACGGCATCGGCATCGAGCCCGACGGAGTCATGGTGGAATTCGACGGCGAGAGCGACGAGGGGATCGAGGTCCAGCGATACACCTGGGCCGAGCTGGGCGTGCCGGACGCCGTGGTTCCGTTTCTGCAGGGTTCCCAGTCGCGAGTCGAGTTGTGGTCGGGAACATGGGGCGGGGAGCCGTCGGTGACCGTCGGCGACGAGCCGTTCGGAACGTTGCTCGCCACCAGCGCCGGATTCCTCGACTTCGGTGATGGCGTCGCCTTCTCACCCGATGGCACGACGTGGACGCAGGTGAGGACCCCGCAACCGAACCTCTGGTTCCAGGCCGCGGCACCGCTCGGCGACGACGTCGTCGCGATCGCGGGAACCCCGTACGGCGAAACGTCGATCCGCATCGTCGACGCGACGGGCACGAACTGGACCGACGTCGAGGTCGCCGGCCTCGACGAGACGTTCTCGGCGTGGAACTCGGCGTCCAGCCCGGCCTTCATCCTGGCGAACGAGCCATCCGCTCCGGAACCGGAGACGCTGGTCGTCGAACACGATGGGTTCGAACTCACCCGGGTGTTCGGCGGTGTGGTCTCCTACGAGCTCGTCGACCTCTCCACCGGCGCCGTCGTTGCGGAGGAGTCCGTCGACCTGAGGACCACGCAGACGGCCTCCGACGGCCCGTTCGAGCACCTGACCGAAGACATGCTCGGCGTCACCATCACCGATCCGGCGACAGGTGCGATGATCGTGCAGATCCCACAGTCGGCGATGAGCGAGGCCTGGAGCGAGGCGACAGGCGGCGGCGACGAGGCCTTCGAGTACGACCAACCCGACCTGTGGCTGCTCGCGACTGCCGACGGCGAGTCGTGGCTCCTCGAAGACCTCGACGACCCTGATCCCGCCGAACCGAACCCACCTCAGCACGTCACCGTCAACGGCACGACGCTGCTGGTCGGGACGTACGGATGGGAACCGGGTACCGACATCTGGCAACGCTTCACGCTGACCGAGTGACGACCCGCCCTGGATCCCCGATTCAGTCGTCGCCGAGAGCGCCCCACGACCCGGTGATCGTGGGTGAGACCGCCGTCGCGACGATCAGCTCGTCGACTCGGAGCGTGACCCGCGCCACCAGGTGGTCGACGAACTCGGCCATCGGCTCGAACCCGCCTCCCTCGTTGATCCGCCACCAGTCCTTCTCGACGTCGAGATCGGCCCGGTGGACGTCGGTGGTCAGCTCCCTCGGCGTCGCGCCGGGCTGGGCCACCACCTCGTCGCGGAGATGCACCTCGAGATCCGCCGGCAGAACGGGCGCGTCGTGCTCGTCGGCAGCGGTCACGAGGACGTCTTCGCGAAGGGTTGCGCCGAGGTCGGGATCGAAGGGCGGCACGTGAATCGAATAGCTCACGACGAGCCTGCGTTCGCCTGGGTGCCCTTCGAGGGTCTCGACGCGCAGCTGAGGATCGGTGATCGTCACCATGTCTCGATGATGAGCGATCCCGCGCGGGTGCGCCAGAGACGATCGGCCCCAACCGAGACCAGCGCGGGCGAGATGACCTCTGGCCCTGTCCGCCCCCATCGAGCAGGCGGACACTGCATGCATGGATCACGACACGTTGGGGGTGATCCTCGACGTCACCCCGGGGGACCACGAGGGCTTCGAACGGCACCTGCTCGAAGGCATGGGCCACACGGTCACGGTGTGTCACGGGCCGGGTGACGACCCGTTCTGCCCGCTGCTCGAAGAGGGCGAATGCGAGTCGGTCAACCAGGCACACGGCGTCGTCTTCAAGCTCGACCTCGGTCGTGACTACCACCGCCGAATCCTCGAGCAGTACAAGCAGACCCTCCCCGCCGGCATGCCGATCGCCGTCGCGGTACAGCCGGGACAGGAGACGACCTACGCCGACCTCCTCGACGGGTTGTACGTCTGGAGCCACTCCCCGACGGCAGCGGAACTCGACGGCTTCGCCGCCCTCGTCGAAGCCGCCGACGACACCGGCACGAGCGACAGGTAGGTCCGAGCGTCGCCCGAGACTTCTGCCGTGGCTCAGCGGTAGAGATCGCCACTCAGGTACTTGAGGCCGCTGTCGGGTTGCACCGTGACCACGGTGTGTCCCGGACCGAGGTCGCGAGCGAGGCGGATCGCACCGAGGATGCTCGCACCGCCGCTCGGGCCGGTCCACACACCCTCGACACGCGCCAGCTGTCGCGCCGACTCGAAGGCGTCCTCGGTCGACACCGTCTCGATCCGGTCGTAGGAGTCGTCGGTGATCAGCGGCGGGACGAACCCGACGCCGCCACCCTCGATGCGGTGCGTCCCCGCCGGGTGGCCGGAGATGACGGCCGACTCCTCCGGCTCGACCACCGTGCGCACGACGTCGGGCCAGCGCTCGCGGATCGGACGCGACGTTCCGGTGAACGCCCCACCGACCCCCACGTAGAGCGACAGCCCGTGGATCGCGCCGTCGATCTGTTCGACCAGCTCGCGGCCGATGCCGAGATACCCGTCGAGCAGGTCGAGGTTGTTGAACTGATCGGTCGGATGCGCACCCTCGGCCTCGACGATCTCGTCGACGCGGGCGATCAACTGCTGGATCAGCTCGGGGTGGATGCCGTCGTCGCTGTGGATCAGCTCGACGTCGGCGCCGAGAGCGCGCATCGTGGCGATCTTCTCCTCGGCGAACGCATCCGACGACACGATCTTCAGCGGGTAGCCCTTGATGCTGCACACGAGGGCCAGCGAGCTGCCGGTCGAGCCGCCGGTGTACTCCACCACCGTCTGCCCCGGTTGCAGCGCGCCGCTGCGCTCGGCACCCTCGATCATCGCCAGCGCCATGCGGTCCTTGTACGAGCCGGTCGGGTTGGCCGCCTCCAACTTGACCCACACGTCGGCGCTCTCGGGTCCGGGCAACGTCGACAGGCGGACGACCGGCGTGTTGCCGATCGCTGCCAGTGCACCCGGCCGTTCGAGCTGTGCCATCTCGCGAGTCTCGCACGGCCGACGATCGCCATCGTACGGCGGTGGCTCAGGGTGATGCGTCGCGGCCGGGCGCTGCGGTGCGGGAGGCGTCGTGTCCCTCCAGGATTCGCTGTTCCAGCAGTGTCAGTTCGTCGCTCGGCTGGACACCGACCTCGGCGAGGATCCCGCGGAGGCGGGCGCACGCCCGGAGCGCCTCCACCCGTCGGTAGCCGGCGTCGAGCGCCTCGATGAGCAGGAACCACAGATGCTCGCGGTACGGGTTCTCCTCCACCGCCGCCTCGAGTTCGCCGACGATCAGCTCGTGATTCCCGAGTGCGAGATCGGCCTCCAGGCAGATCTCCATCGCGGCGAGCCGCATCTCGTCGAGCCGGTAGCTGTCCAGCCTGAACGCTTCGTCGTCGGCCAGGTCGCCGAACGGCCGCCCGCGCCAGAGGGCGAGGGCCCTGCGCCCGCGGTCGCGGCGCTCGACGTCATCCTTCGATGCAGCCGCCTCCGCCAGCAGCGTCTCGAACTCGACGGCGTCGATGTTCGCCGGCGCGATCGTCAGTTCGTACGAGCCGTCGACGCGCACGATCGCTCCCGGGCCCAGCACGTGGCGGAGATGGGACACGATCGACTGCAACGTGTTGTCTGCCGACTCGGGTGGGTCCCGAGCCCAGATCACCTCGCGAAGGTGATCGATGCGAACGGCGTGGCCCACTCCGACGACGAGTGCTCCGAGGAGTGCCCGCGCATGTCGACCACCGACCGCGATGCTTCCCGAAGGCGCGAGCACATCGATCGGGCCGAGTATGCGGATCCGGCGGTCGTCCGACATGGCATCCCATCTCCTTGCGCTTTCCAGTGTCCTACATGTGCACTGCATGTCCAGTGGCAGAAGTCCCACAGCGCCAGAACCGCCGACGTTCAGCATCGCGCAGTGACCCGGGGGGACAATGAAATCGAAGAAAGAGGAGATCCGGAGACACGGATCCCCAGGAAAGGAGAACTCAGGAAAGAAGGGAGAGAGCGATGATGAAGCTGTTCGAACACCCGACAACACACGAGACCAAGGAGCTTCCGAAGCTGCCCCCCGGTGTCGTCGTTCCCGATGACATCAGCGGCTTGGAGACTTCCGAGTCCGAACAACCGGGTCGTCCTGGAAGCCAGGTCCGCTGGCTGCGGTGGATGGTCGTGGTCGTGCTGCTGGCGGTCGGTGCCCTCGTGATCGGCACCCTGGTCCGCGATGACAGCACTACGACGGTCGAAACCCCCAACGCCCAACAGCTGATCCAGGAATCGATCGACCAAGCACTGCTGGACAACCAGACCGCAACGGTCGAAACCCCCAACGCCCAACAGCTGATCCAAGAATCGATCGACCAAGCACTGCTGGACAACCAGACCGCAACGGTCGAAACCCCCAACGCCCAACAGCTGATCCAAGAATCGATCGACCAAGCACTGCTGGACAACCAGACCGCAACGGTCGAAACCCCCAACGCCCAACAGCTGATCCAAGAATCGATCGACCAAGCACTGCTGGACAACCAGACCGCAACGGTCGAAACCCCCAACGCCCAACAGCTGATCCAAGAATCGATCGACCAAGCACTGCTGGACAACCAGACCGCAACGGTCGAAACCCCCAACGCCCAACAGCTGATCCAAGAATCGATCGACCAAGCACTGCTGGACAACAAGTGACGCCAGCGGAGCCGAACCGTTCGGCCCGACGAGAACAGGAGGTGATCGGCCTTGACACCGAGATCATCCGATCAGAAGGAAGTGCGGCACCCGAGCCGCTCGGGTGCCGCATCGCCGCGTCTGGCGACGACCTCGGTCGGAGTCAGCCGGCCGGCTCGACGCGCCACACGTCGCCATGCGACTTGACGTGCCCGGCGCACGGCTCCCAGTGAGTGCCGAACACCAGCTCGTCGGTGTCGGCGCGCCCGGCGAAGAACCCCCGGCGGGTCGCTTCGGCTCCGGCGGGGTCGACGTCGAACGAACTCCCCCACTCCGGATGCGTCGCCTGGCACACCATGTGCGACAGATCGCCGGTGATCACCGCCCGCTCGCCGCCGCTCTCGATCAGCACGCTCACGTGGCCGGGCGTGTGACCCGGTGTCGGCGCCAGCGACACGTGCGAGGTGAGCCGGGCATCGGTGGCCACCAGGTCGACCAGCCCCGCGTCGATCACCGGCTGGATCGAGTCGGCGCGCAGCACCTGATCCATCCCCGAGTCGTCGCGCTGCCAGTGCTCCCACTCGACGTCGGCGAAGAGATAGCGGGCGTTGGGGAACGTCGGCACCCACTCGCCGTCGACGAGGCGGGTGTTCCACCCGACGTGGTCGACATGGAGGTGCGTGCACAACACCGTGTCGATCGACTCGGGTGGGAACCCGGCGGCGGCCAGGTCGTCGAGGAACGGACCCGACCGCATGCTCCACGACTCGACCGGCCGCTCCTTGTCGTTGCCGAGACACGTGTCGACCAGGATGCGTCGCCCGTCGCTCTCCACCACCAGCGCCCGGATCGTCATGTGCACCTTGCCGTCGGGCGTTGCGTAGTGGGGCACCATCCACTCGATCTCACGGATCCGATCGGCCGTTGCTTCGGGCAGCAGCCAGTGCGCAGCCGACGTCGTGGTCAACTCCGCGATCTCGGTGACCCGTACCTCTCCGATCGTCCACATGGACGCGAGCTTGCCAGGTGAGCCCCAGACCGTTTGCGTTGCACTTCGGGTGACCCGTCCCTCCCGAAGTTGCACACGAACGTCGAAGTCGGGTGCAGGCGACGATCAGTCGGATGTCGCTGGTCGCACCCCCGCATCCCGGCGGCGAGCGGCGATGTCGGGATCGACACCCGCCCGGCGCCAGGCATCGGCATCGACGGGCGAGAAGCCGGTGGCCGACCAGTCGGCCGCCTCACGTGGGCGAACACCGAGTTCGAGCCACTGCGCCGCATCGTGTGGGCGAACGCCCGAGGCGACCCACTTGGCGAGCTTGCGGTCGGGAACCGATGTGGCCGCCCACTCGTCGGCCGACTCCTCGGTCGCGCCGGCATCGAGAGCGACGCGGCGGCGAACCACGTGCGCGGTCCAGCCACCCTCCGGCCGCTGCTCGCGGGCGGTCTCGACGTCGAAGCCCACCGACTCCAACAGCCGGGCGACGTCGGGATCGTCGACCACGTCGATCCACGCCGATGCGCTCGTCGCCGAGAATCCGGCCGACGACCACTGCGCGGCCGTCGACGCGGACACTCCGGTGTCGATCCACGCGAGCGCCTTCTTCATCTTGAGGCCGGCCGCGGCGGCGTAGGCGATCTCGTCCGCGGTGCGTCCTGCGCGCAGGTGGGCCAGCGCCTTGGCCGGCCCGACGTCGCCCGACGCCACGTCGGCGAGCTGCTCGACCTCGGTGACGTCGGCATCGGTCGATGCCCACGGGGCGAACTGCGCGCCCGAGGTGAAGCCCCGGTCGATCGCCTCGAGGATCCGCTCCGCCGTGAAGCCCTCCCAGGTCTCGATGAAGGTCGGGTCGGTGGGCAGTCCGCGCGCTTCGAGGGACGCGGCGAACGCGAGGTCCGGAGCCTGGCGGCCCGCCCGGCGGAACTCGGTGATCTCCTCGGTCGTGAGCGACGAGTCGTACCAGCGAGCAGCGTGGGGCGGCGGCAGGGTGCCGTCACGGAACATGATCGTCACGACGGCGTCGGGCAGCCCCGACGCGATCCAACGTTCCCGGTCGTGGCGATCGGCGTGGGTCATGCCGACCATGTTCCCCGCTCGACGGGCCCGCCCGCAATCCCGATGGTGACCGCGCCCGCCGGGAGCGTTCCAGTCTCAGCGGATCTGGTCGCGACACCCGCGACCGATTCCGCCGAGAGATGTCAGCGTCGGTGATGGTGGCCGTCGGCGGCGGGAGCGTCAGCGGAGGTGGCGTCCGCAGTGCGGCCAGGGGCGGGCGCCGCGTTCGCTGAAGAGGGCCTGGGCCATGGCGTCCTGATCGGCGGGCGTCGCGGCGGCGGGATCGGCCCCGACGAGGCGAGGGGCGTGGCGCTCGGCGACCGAGTTCCAGGTCGACCGATCGAACTGGTACGCCCCGCGGTACTTCCCGGACGGGTTGGTGATCGAGTAGTCGCCACCGGCTTCACACTGACGGAGGGCCGCCCACTGCTCGGCCGACGGACCGGGCGGGAGGGGCGCAACGGGCAGCAGGTCGGTCGGCAGCCCTGCGAACTCGAGGGCGCTCCGGTGCGCCGAGAGCGTTGCGGCCGAGTACCAGCCGTCGACGTCGATCCCGAGCACGGCCTGCAACACCTCGACACGCGGGCCGCGTTCGTCCCACGTGTACGTCTCGGTCATCACGCGGGTGGCGAGCTCGAACGGCGACTCCGGCCGGTTCGCGAGCTCGCGTTCGGCTTCGACCGGTGTCTCGGCCCGTGTCTTGACGCCCAGGTCCGGGACCGACGAGATCCTCGGGGCGACACGCGGCTGCGCCGGGTTGCCCGGGGGCCGAGCCTCGGGCGACGCGCTCGGCGAGTCGATCGCGCTGGCCGCCGGGACGGGGTCGTCACCGAGGGCACGGGCAACCAGTGGGGCACCGCCGATCACGATCGCCGCGGCGAGCGCAGCGGCCGACCGCCGGATGGCGAGTCGGTGTCGGTGGATGGCAGAGCCGTGGTGGGGGGAAGAGGGGATCATGACGCTCCTTGGGAGGTGCACCGGCGCATCGACACACGCGGGTTTCCGCGGTGGACACAAGTGCTGGTCGACTGCAAATGTTACGGACGCGTGACGAAAAGGGGTCAGCGGGCCGAGGAGTCATCGGTCACACCCGCACCGCCACGCTCGGTCCGAACGTCGGGACATTGGTCCGTTGCGGCCGATGACCGCCGAGGTGAAGACTGGCCGAGCACGAAAGGGGTCCCCATGCGGTCGACCGAACAGATCAGGAACGTGGTACTCGTCGGCCACAACTCGAGCGGCAAGACGAGCCTCGCGGAGGCGCTGCTCTTCCGAGCCGACGTGATCGCCCGACCGGGCGCGATCGAGAAGGGGTCCACCGTGATGGACCACGACCCCGAAGAACGCGCCCGTCAGCAGTCGATCTCGCTGTCGGTGGCGTCGTTCGACTGGAACGACCATCGCATCAACCTCATCGACACCCCCGGCTACGCCGATTTCCGCGGCGAAGCCCTGCTCGGCCTCGCCGCCGCCGACCTCGCCGTGTTCGTGATCGACGGCGTGGCGGGTGTGCAGTCGCAGGACGTGGTGCTGTGGCGACACGCCGCCGACATGGGCACCCCGCGAATCGTGTTCGTCAACAAGCTCGACCGCGAACGCTCGTCGTTCGACCGCACCCTCGCCCAGGTGCGCGAGGTGTTCGGCTCGCACGCCGACCCGACCGAGCTGCCGATCGGCGAGGAGTCGAGCTTCCACGGCGTCACCGACGTGCTCACCCATCACGCCTTCGTCTACGACTCGGGCCGCGCCGAGCCGGCCGATGTCCCCGCCGACCTCGCCGAGGTCGAACGCGCCGAACACGAACACCTCGTGGAGGACGTGATCGAGCTCGACGACGACCTCCTCGAGCAGTACCTCTCCGGCGACGAACCCTCCGCCGAGCAGCTCGAACATCTGCTGCACGATGCCGTCGACCGCGCCCTCGCGTTCCCCGTGCTGTGCGGATCGGCGACCGCACCGATCGGCGCCGACCAGCTCGCTGACTTCATCTGCCGCGTCGGCCCCGCTCCCGGCGACGCCGGCCCCGCAGTGGTCGAGGCCGCGGGCGACACGATCGAGATCGCGCCCGACCCCGACGGCCAGCCGCTCGTGCTCGTGTTCAAGACCACGATCGACGAGTTCCTCGGCCAGATCTCGTTCCTCAAGGTGCTCTCCGGCACGATCCGCTCCGACGACGTCCTCGTCAACCCACGGTCCGGCGCGAAGGAGCGGCTGCACAACCTGATCTCGATGACCGGTGGCTCCCAGACCCACGTCGACACGATCGGTGCCGGCGACATCGTCGCGGTCACCAAGCTCGCCGACACCCGCACCGGCGACACGCTCGCCCCCGAGGGCACGCCGGTGACCGCCATGCTCCCGAGGTTGCCGCGGCCGGTGTACGGCGTTGCGATCGCCGCCGCCAAGCAGTCCGACGAGGACCGGCTCGCCACCACGCTGCACCGGCTCGTGATCGAGGACCCGACGCTCGCGGTCCACCACGAGGACTCGACCGGCCAGACCGTGCTCAGCGGGGGCGGCGAGACGCACGTCCGCGTGGCCCTGTCACGCATCGAGCGTGCCGGGGTCGAACTCGACGTCGACGACGTCCGCGTCGCCTACCGCGCCACCCTCGCCGCACCGGTCGAGGTGGAGGGCAAGTACAAGAAGCAGAGCGGCGGCCACGGGCAGTTCGGTGTGGCCACGGTTCGTTTCGAACCGCTCCCCTCCGGTGCAGGTTTCGAGTTCGTCAGCGAGGTGACCGGCGGCGTGATCCCGAAGAACCTGGTGCCGGCGGTGGGCGCCGGCGTCGAAGAGGCGATGGCCCGAGGTGGACGCGACGGCTTCCCGATCGTCGACGTTCGAGCGGTGTGCACCGGCGGCAAGTACCACTCGGTCGACTCGTCGGAGATGAGCTTCAAGATGGCCGGCTCACTGGCGCTGCGCGAAGCGGTCGACCAGGTCGGCGTCGACGTGCTCGAACCGGTGAGCGAGATGATCGTCAAGGTGCCGGCCGTCCATCACGGCGACGTGCTCGGCGACCTCAACTCACGGCGCGCCCAGGTGCTCGGCACCGACACCGACGAATCCGGTGTGACCACCGTGCACGCGCTCGTCCCCACGGCGGAGATCCTGCGCTACGCGATCGACCTGCGCTCGCTCAGCGGCGGCAGCGGCTCGTTCGGCATCGATCACCACGGCTATCAGCCGCTCCCCGCCAACCTCGTCGACAAGGTCCGCCGAGCCGCCGTCGACGCCGCCGACACCTGACGGCCACCCACCACCCACCACGGCGCCACCCACCACCCGCCACGGCGCCACCCACCACCCACCACCCGCCCCGGCGTTTGCGTCGAGATTCCGGTGACCCGCCCCACCCGAAACGCAACGCAAACGGGAACCGCCCAACCCACCACGTTTGCGTCGAGGTTTCGGTGACCCGGCCCACCCGAAACGCTACGCAAACGGTGGGGGAAGGCGGGGCGGGTCAGTACTCGATGCGGAAGCTGCGTTCGGCGCGGAGCGGTTCGTCGGTGACGGCGATCCCCGTGACCTGTGCACGAGGAGGACCGTGCCGGCACCAGTCGAGGAACTGATCGATCACGTCGCGCCGGCCCTCGGCGACGACCTCGACGGTGCGATCCGATCGGTTGCGCACCCAGCCGCGCACGCCGAGTCGTTGCGCCTCGGCCCGGCAGCTGTCACGGAAGAACACGCCCTGCACCCGACCCGACACGATCGCCCGGCACCGCACCTCGCTCATCGTCACCCAGTCTCGCAGCCCCTGACCACCGTCGCCTCCACCCGCCCGCGCCGCACCGCACCGCACCGCACCGCCGCGGCCCGCATCCGACCGGTTTGCGCCGAGATTCGGGTGACCCGTCCCACCCAGAGTGCAACGCAAACGGAGAGGGGGACCTCGAACCGGTTTGGCCCGACCTCTCTGCGGAACGTTTGTGTTGCAGTCTGGGTGACCCGTCCCACCCGAAGTGCAACGCAAACGGAGAGGGGGCGCGAGAGTGGGTCAGGGGGCGAGGCCGCGGAGGGCGAGGCGGGTGCGCTCGACCGTGGTGGCGACCGGGAGCACGGCGCCGGCGGCGCGGCAGGCGGCGGCCTGATCGGCGCCGAGCTGCTGCTCGATCGAATCGCGGGTGTCGAGCACCAGGTCGCGCAGCGTCACCATGAGCGGCGGCGCCCCGACCGCGCTGTGGGCCTCGATCGAACCGAGCACTTCCGCGGCCACCGCAGGCTGGCCGATCCGATCGAGTGCGATCACGCAGCGCATCAGGGTGTGCCACTGCTGTGCCCACTCACCGGTGCGATACCAGACGTCGACCTGTTCCGCGAGCTCCTCGCAGCCGGGCCCGAGGTCGCCGTGCGACACCCGCAACGCGCCGATCTCGGTCCGAGCGAACGCGCTCAGCCACCGGTTGCCGACCGATCGGGCCAGACGGTCGCCGTGCGAGAACGCACTCAGCGCGTGCGCGTCGTCGCCGTGGATCGAGAACCCCTCGGCCACCCACGAGCACGCCAGGTCGGTGACGCCACCGGTGAGTTCGGCGGCGCGTCGGGAGAGCTGACTGAGCCGATGCCCCTCGTCGTAGTCGCCGCACGAACTCGCCGCCACCGACGCCATGTAGAAGGCGTGCGCTCGCCGCGAATCGTTCCCCGAGGCGTTGGCCAGTTCGATCAGGTGGGCATTCTCGGCGATTCCCCGCTCCAACTCGTCGATCGCGTAGTACACGTTCGCCCGCACCCGCTCCACGAGCCCGACCGGCGCCACCCCGAGCGTCTGCTCGGCGCGCTCAGCAGCGGCGGCCAGTTCCAGCGACCGACCGAACTCGCCGCGGCAGAAGGCGCCGTAGGCCCGCACGCCGAGCACCACCGGATACGCCGGATGTTCCGAGCCGCCCGGCATCTCCGACATCGCGTCGGCCCAGGTGAACACCTCGTAGTGGAGCGTGCGCATCCCGTACTCGCGCATGGCGCACGCGAGACCGAACGCCGTGTCGACGTCACCGATCTCCACCGAGAATCGCTGTGCGGCGCGGAGATCGGCGAACGACGCGTCCGCCCGAGCCACCGCGGCTCCCTCGTCGGTCGAGTTCAGGCCCGCCTCGATCGCCGCGGCGGCACCGGCGAACTGCCGTGCGTGTGTGGCGTACAGCGTCACGCTCCGCTCGTCGTCGAGGCGACTCCGGCCGTACTCCCGCAGCGTCTCGAGCATCTCGTACCGCGTCCCGCCGCCGGGTGAACGCCTCACCGCCAGCATCGACCGCTCGGTGAGCCGCGTGAGCACGTCGAGCACGTCGTCGTCCCCATCGGAGATCGATTCGGCGGCCGCCAGATCGAACTGTCCGGCGAACACCGCCAGCGACGCGAAGACCCGCTTCTCGTCGTCGTCGAGCAGCTCGTACGACCACCCGATCGCATCCTGCAACGTGCGATGCCGCGGGTCGGCGCCCCGCCGGACCCCCTTGAGGAGACGGAAGCGTTCGTCGAGCCGACTGGCGATCTCGGCCACGTCGATCGCTCGCGCCCGCGAGGCCGCCAGTTCCAGTGCGAGCGGGATGCCGTCGAGCCGCCGGCAGATCTCCACCACGGCGGGTGCGTTCTGCTCCGTCAGCTCGAAACCCGGGTCGGCCGCTTGCGCCCGCTCGAGGAACAACGCCACCGCCGGAACGCTCGCGAGGTCGGCGAACGGCGTCGCTTCGAGATCGTCGACCGACAGCGGCGCCACCGGACGTACGTGTTCACCCATCACCGCCAACGGTTCGCGACTGGTGGCCACGATCGAGACGCGAGGCGCCGCGCGAAGGATCCGCTCGACCAGCTCGGCGACCGGCTCCACCAGGTGCTCGCAGTTGTCGAGCAGCAACAGGGTGCTGCGGGCGCGGAGCACGTCGACGATCGCATCCTCGATCGACAGGCCGAGGCCGGTGTTGACGCCCAACGCTCCCGCGATCGATGCGTAGGCCGCATCGCGGTCGTCGACCGTCACCAGCTCGACGACGAAGACGCCATCGGCGTAGTGCGACGCGACCGCCCTGGCCAGCTCCATCCCGAGCGACGTCTTGCCCACACCGGCGCTCCCCACGAGTGTGATCAGCCGGCTCTCACCGAGTTCTTCGATCAATGCCGCCAGGAACTCGTCACGGCCGATCAGCCGTTGCAGGGCGATCGGCAGTTCGCGCGCCGGCTCGCCGAAGGCGTTGCCCCGATCGTCGTCGCCGTCACGCACGTCGGCCCGCCCGCCGACGATCCGGACCTCGGCGACGAACTCGTACCCCTTGCCGTGCACGGTGCGGATGACGGCCTGGCGGGTGCCGTCGTCACCGACCGCTCGACGCGCCGACTTCATCCGTGACGTGAGCGCCGACTCGCTCACGAAACGATCGCCCCAGATCTCGTCGAGGAGCTCCTCCTTGCGCACCACCTCGCCGTGGCGCTCGGCGAGGAACTGCAGGACATCGAACACCTGCGGCTCCACCGGCACATCGCTCCCGCCACGCCGCAACACGACCCGGTCGAGGTCGAGTTCGCAGTCGTTGAATTCGATGATCATCCGCACGCCCCCCGCCGGTGAACGGCATCCGCTCACCAGCCTGTCGGACGAGCTTGCCACGTTCTGGTGTGGTGGCGCGTCGGTGCCGGTCACACCCGGCTGGCGGTGGTCGCGAGATGGCCGACCAGATGCGTCGCGAGGTCGTCGGCGTCGGGGCCGACCCCGTCGAGGAAACTCGACTTGCGACGTCGCAGGAACGGCAGCCCCAGCACGTACATACCCGGCACGGGAAGCACGCCGCCGTCGTGCACGAGTCGCCCCTTCCGGTCCAGCAGCCGCGGATCGAGCCACGGGTAGGTCGGCCGGAACCCGGTGGCCCACACAACGGTGCCGATCGAGCGCAGGTCGGCCTCCAACACCGGCGGCCCCACCGCGGTGGGGGCGGGGCGCGACGGCTCGCGGAGTTCGCCGTCGAGGCCGTGGGCAGTGGCGTACTCGTCGCACAGGTCGAGCAACCGGCCCTGCTTGAGGTCGGCCGACGCGCACATGTTGGCGAACGAACCGGAGAACTGCGCCCGGTGTCCGCTGCACCCCACGAGGCGTCCGACGAGCCGAGCCCCGTTGGCGGCCACGGCGTTCAGGTCGAGGTCGCGCCGTTCCGGTGTGCCGACCAGCTGCAGTGACGGCAGACGCCGGGCGCGGCCGATGTCGGGCACCTCGTCGTAGCGCTCGTCGAGCTGACCGACGGCGTCCATCCACCAGTGGATGTCCATGCCCCGATAGGTGCGGGGCAGGCGGACGTGGTCGCCGACGGCCAGCGTCACCTCGCGACCCGCTCGGCTGAGTTCGTCGGCGATCTGCAGCCCGGACGCCGACGCCCCGACGACCAGCACGCCGCCGTCGGCGAGCCGATCGGGAGCGCGGTAGCGGATCGGCGACACGTGGTCGAGATGATCCGGCATGCCGTTCGCGATCGGCGGGATGTGCGGATCGCTGCAGGCACCGGTGGCGAGCACCACCGCCCGCGCACGCCACTCGCCGTCATCGGTGGCGACGACGTGCGACGTGTCGGACGACTCGATGTCAGTCACGCCGGTGCCGTGCCGGACCGGCGCGTCGAACGAGCGCCGGTAGTCGTCCAGGTGGGCGGCCACCTCGACGGCGGTCATGTAGCCGTCGGGGTCGTCGCCCCGGTAGGCCCAACCGGGGAGGCGGCTCAGCCAGTTGGGCGTGAGCAACCGGAGCGAGTCCCAACGTTGCGTCCTCCACGAGTTGGCGGTGTCGCCGCGTTCGAGCACGATGTGATCGACGGATCGACGGGTCAGGCAGTGGCTCATCGCCAAGCCCGCCTGCCCGCCGCCGATCACGACGACATCGGTGGTTCGTGGTGCAGTCATCGGACTCACTCCGGTACTCGCCGCCAGCCGCTCGGTCGACGGTTCAGTTGACCGAGACGACGATCGACGTCGGGTTGGCGATGACGTCGAACGATGCCGATCGCTTCTGAGACTGGGCGACGATGCCCTCGAGCTCGGCCTCGGTGGCGTCGGCATCGATGTCGTAGTGCACCCGGATCGCGGAGAACCCGTTGCGGACGTCGCTGTCGATGCCCAGGATCCCGGCGAGGTCCATGTTCGCCTCCACGGTCGCCTTCACCGAGCGGAGCTGCACCCCGCGGTGGGTCGCCACCGACGCGACACCGGCGGTCAGGCAGCCGGCAAGGCCGATCAGCAACATCTCCGGCGGCGTCGGGCCGTTGTCGGCAGAGGCGAAGAGCTCCGGGTGGTCGGTGTCGGCCGAGTACGGCTGGCGGTGGGTCTGCTCGCCGCCGGCCCCGCTGAACTTCTCGACGGTCGTGCGGCTGTGGGTGCCGTTGACCCACTCGCAGTCGGCGCGCCACGTGAACTGCGCCAGCTCCGGCATCTCGGTCATGTGATCCCGGGCGCCGAGCAGGGCTTCGACGTTGACGCCGTTGTCGACGGCGGGGGTTTCGGTGCTGGTTTGGGTGATGGTCATGGTGGTTGCTCCTTCGGGTCCGGACGGGATCGGTGTCCCGTACCGGGTCGGTGGTTGTCGAGCACCACCGTGACGGAACGCCCGAGCCGATGCTTGGAGACGAGGTGGAGATGACCCGAAGATGCATCTCCATCCGGTCTCCAAGACCTGACGGGCCGACATCGTCACGATGGAACCCATGACCACGAACGACACAACCCACGAAACGACGGGCAAGGATCATCCGGCCGACAGACCGGAGGGCCACGACTGGGAGGTGGCCGGCTCTGCCTGGGGGCGGTGCTCACGCGACTGGGCGTGCCTGTTCGAGCACTACGCGGTCGACGTGATCCAGGCGATCTTCCGCCGCGTCGGCGTCGACGAGGGCACGTCGATGCTCGACATCGCGTGCGGGTCGGGGCTGGCCGTCCGCTATGCGGACGAGATGGGCGCCGACGCCGCCGGGATCGACGCGGCGGCACCACTGGTCGAGATCGCCCGCGACCGCGCCCCCGATGCCGACCTTCGTATCGGCAACATGTTCGAGCTGCCGTGGGCCGACGAGTCCTTCGACGCGGTCACGTCGATCAACGGGGTGTGGGGCGGCTGCGAGGGCGCGCTCGTCGAGGCCCATCGAGTGCTGAAGCCCGGTGGCCGCATCGGGATCAGCTTCTGGGGCAAGGGGCACCTCGACCTGCGCGCCTGCTTCATCGCCTTCGCACTGAACGCGCCGGAGACGCACATGGACGGGATGCGGCGCACCAACGACATCGCCCGTCCCGGCGTCGCCGAGGCGATGCTGGAGTCGACCGGCTTCGAGGTGCTCGAACGAGGCGGCCGCACCTCGACCGTCGAGTGGCCGGACGCCGACACGGCCTGGCGAGCGATCTCGAGCGTCGGGCCCGCTGTGCCCGCACTGGAGAAGGTGGGCGCCGACGTGCTGCGCCCGCAGGTGATGGAGTCCGTCGAGACCCTGAAGGACCGCCACGGCATCTACCGGTTCTGCAACGACCAACAGTTCGTCATCGCCCGCAAGCCCGCCTGACTCGCACCCTGCTTCGTTTGCGACGAGATCTCGGTGACCCGCCCCACCCGGAATGCAGCGCAAACGACGAATCGGGGATCGGTACCGTGGCGGCGTGGATCCGCGTGTGGCCGAGCTGATCGAGCAGTACGGGTTCGAGCCGCTGCCCGTGGAGGGCACGCTGTTCGTGAGCACCTACCGGTCGACCGACGACACGCCGGACGGCGGGCCGGTCGGCACGGCGATGATCGGCATGTACGCCCACGAGCCGATCAGCCGCTCGCTGTTCCATCGGCTCCCCACCGACGAGATCTGGCACTTCTACGGCGGCGACCCGATCCGCCTGGTGCTCCTCCACCCCGACGGCACGTCGGCCGACGTCTGGCTCGGGACCGACGTCGGTGCCGGGCAACGGGTGCAGTTCGTGATCCCCGCGGGGACCTGGCAGGCCGGTGAGCTGCTTCCCGACGGCGTCCACGGGCTGTTCGGCTGCACGATGGCACCCGGGTTCACCGGCGCCGGATTCGAGGCCGGCACCCGCGCCGCGCTCCTCGCCTCCCACCCCGATCGGGCAGCCGACATCGAACGCCTCACCGTCGCCGATGGCAGCCACACCTCCATGCCCGACGGCTTCGCCACCTGACCCGCTCACCACCCCGCCACCGATCACCCCGTTTGCGCGACACATCGAGTGACCCGGTCCACCCGGAATGCAACGCAAACGTCGGGGGTGCGCAACACGAGGGATGAGCGGGCGGCGACCGGTTACAGGCGGACCATCACCTTGCCCTGGTTGGCGCCGGTGAACAGGCGGTCGAGCGCGACCGGCGCATTGTCGAGCCCGTCGACCACGTCGACCGCGAACTTCAGCTCTCCGCCCATCACCCAGCCCGCGAGCTCACCGATCGCCTCGTTGGCGCGGTTCATGTAGTCGAGGATGATGAAGCCCTCCATCCGTCCGCGCTTCGAGATGAGCACCGACAGGTTGTTCGGCCCGGGCCGGGGCGTGTCGTCGTTGTAGGTGGCGATCGCACCACACAGCACGATGCGGCCGCGCAGCGCGAGGTTGGCGATGCCCGCTTCGAGGATGTCGCCGCCGACGTTGTCGAAGAACACGTCGACGCCCTTGGGGCACGCCGCTCGGATCGCCTTGCCGACGTGCTCGGTCCTGTAGTTGATCGCAGCGTCGAAGCCGAGTTCGTCGACCAGCCAGGCGCACTTCTCGTCGGAGCCGGCAATGCCGACCACCCGGCACCCCTTGATCCGGGCGATCTGGCCGACGACCGACCCGGTCGCCCCCGCTGCACCCGACACGAGCACCGTCTCCCCCGCCAGCGGCTGGCCGACGTCGAGCAGGCCGAAGTACGCGGTGAGCCCGGTCACGCCGAACACGCTCAGCGCTGCGGTCGGATCGATGCCGTCGGGGATCAGGTTGCTCCCGGCGCCCATGATCGCGTACTCCTGCCAACCGGTCATCCCGAACAGCGTCGAGCCGACCGGGTAGGCGTCGTTGTTCGACTCGATCACCTCGCCGAGGCCACCGCTGCGGATCGGGGCGCCGATCTCGATCGCGGGGAGGTAGGTGTCCATCGCCATCCATCCGCGGATCGTCGGATCGATCGACAGCCACCCCACCTTCACGAGGGCCTCTCCCTGGCCGGGCGTCGGGATCTCGACCTCGTCGCTGGCGAAACAGTCGGGCGCCACCTGCCCGACCGGGCGCTTGGCGAGTGTGATGCGGCGGTTGAGTTCGCTCATGGCCGCACCCTACGAAGTCACCGCCTGGTGACGAGACGCAGAGCCCACATCGGTCAGTCGTGCGGCATCTCGTGGGGCTCGATCGTCTCCACCACGGCAGCGTGTTCGGGATGGTCGTGGAGGATGTGGTCCTTCACCTCGTTGTGGTAGCTGAAGATCAGCTCGCAGTACGGGCAGGCGTGTGTGGTCGATCCGCTCATGTCACGATCGTCCGCCCGAATCGGTCGCGCGACCAGGGTCGTTCGGTCCGTCCACGAAGTACGGTCGACGACATGGACCCCGTGATCGAGGACGTGCTCGCGGCGAACCGTGCGTTCTACGACGCCCACGAGTCCCGCGACCTCGACGCGATGCGCTCCGTCTGGGAGCACAGCCAACGCACCGTGTGCGTGCATCCGGGCTGGCCGATCCTGCGCACCTGGCCGATCATCGAGGAGTCGTGGCGACGGATCCTCGAGGGCCCCGGGCGCAACCAGTTCATCCTCACCAACGAGGCGGTGGCGATCGATGGCGACATCGCGTGGGTGACCCTCGACGAGAACCTGGTCGACGCCGGCGGCACCGGCACGGTCGCAGCAACCAACCTCTACGCCCGCAGCGACGACACCTGGCTGCTCGTCGCCCACCACGGCTCCCCCGTCATCTCCCGCTGATCGTTACATCTGGGGTCTGACCCCAGATGTAACACCCGGGGTGACGGTCACCGGCGCCAGGGGCGGTCGGGGTCGAACAGGTGCATGTCGAAGCGCTGCGAGAGCTCCTCGAACACGCGCAGCCCGCGCACGCTGTTGCCGATCCCGTCGAGCCGCGGTGAGAACGTGGCCATCCCGCCCACGCCGGGCAACATCCCGAGGATGCCGCCGCCGACACCACTCTTCGCGGGGATTCCGACCGAGTAGGCCCACTCGCCGGCGTAGTTGTACATCCCGCACGTCAGCGCCACGGTCAGCATGTCTCGCGTCACCTCCCGGGGCACCACCTGTTCGCCGGTGATCGGGTGGACACCGTGGTTCGCGATCGTGGTGCCGATGACGGCGAGGTCGCGTGCGGTGACGAGTACCGAGCACTGCCCGAAGTAGAGGTCGAGGGTGACCTCGACGGCATCGCCGATGATGCCTCGGCTCAGCATCAGGTAGGCGATTGCACGGTTGCGGTTGCCCGTGCGTCGTTCCGACGCCCAGACCTCCCGATCGATCTCCGGACGGTGGCCGAGGTACCGCTCGAACATCGACCGCATCTCCTCGACGCCCTCCTCGACCGATCCGCCGACCACCAGGTCGGTGATCGCGATCGCGCCGGCGTTGACCATCGGATTCGGCGCGCGGTTCGTGGCGTCGTCGAGCTCGATCGCATTGAAGGCGTCGCCGGTCGGGGCCACTCCGACACGTTCGAGCACGCGGTCGCGGCCGTGCATCTCGAGCGCGAGGCCGTACATCAGGAGCTTGGAGATCGACTGGATCGTGAAGGTCTGGTCGACATCGCCCACTCCGATGTGCTCGCCATCGGTCGTCATCGCGGCGATCGCGAACCGGTCGGGATCGACGTCGGCGAGCTCCGGGATGTACGACGCCGGCTCGCCCTCGGTCAGCGGCCCGAACCGTTCGTGCAGCTCGAGACACGCCTGCTCGAACCACGCCCGCCGGATCTCACGATCGTCCACATCGGTCATGGGCCGCAGCGTAGGACCCGGGCACGGCGACCTCACCCGCACGTCTCGGCGGAACGTGTTTCGGCCGTTGCGGCCAGATCCGCCGAGAGTTGAACGGTGAGTTGGACGTCAGGCGGGGAGCAGCGTGCGGCGGGTCGGCCAGACGATGTCGGCGAGCGTCGGTGCGGTCGCAACACGATCACCGCGACCGACGACCTGGATCGACAGCTTGCAGAACGCACGCTCGCGGACGACGGCCGGCTCGGTCGGGTCGGCGAGCACGCCGATCGCAACGGGGCTGGCGTCGACCGAGCGGGCGACCTCGACGAACGAGATCATCACGTCGGCGGGTACGGCTTCGATCCCCTCGGCCTCGATGGCGTCGGAGAACCGGTCGAGAAGTCGGCGAGTGGGGTTCGTTTCCATGACTCCAACCTACGAACCGGCGAGGTCAATCACTAGCGATGCTTTCTGCTCATATACATCAGTTATGCTGATGCTCAATGCCCTCGCTCCGCGACCTCGACATGCGCCTGATCGTCACGTTCGACGCGGTCGCGCTCGAGGGAACGTTCGGGCGCGCCGCGGAGCGGCTCGGATACACGCAGTCGGCGGTCAGCCAGCAGATCGCATCGCTCGAGCGGGTCATCGGCGCCAAGGTCTTCGACCGTCCCGGCGGGCCGAGGCCGGTGGAACTGACACCGCTCGGGGCGCGCCTCCTCGAACACGGCCGGTCGCTGCTGGAACAGCTCGACCGGATCGCCGACGACCTCGACCGGTTCGAGGCGGGCGATGCAGGCCGGTTGCGCGTCGGCACGTTCCAGAGCATCTCCAACACCGTGCTCCCGCAGCTGATCGGGGCGATGCGGCGTGAGCTTCCGAACCTCGAGATCGTGGCGTTCGAGAGTGACTACGACGAGGTGCTCCACGACCGGCTCGAATCGGGCGACCTCGACCTCAGTTTCGTCGTCGGTGATGTCGATGCGGCATTCGACACCCGCCATCTGCTCAACGATCCGTTCCGCCTGCTCGCCCGGCCGGGTCAGTTCCCGCCCGGCCCGGTGTCGGCCGGCGTGGCGGGCGAGGAGCCGTTGATCGGCCAACACGAGAACTCGTGCCAGCTCCTCAACGAGGCGGGGCTGCGGTCGGCCGGCGTCGAACCGGCCTACGTCTTCCGCTCGAACGACAACGGCACGGTCGCCGCCATGGTCCGCGCCGGCATGGGTGTCGCCGTGCTGCCGTTGCTGTGCACCGAGCCGGAGGATCCCCGGGTGAGCCTGCACCCGTTGGTGCCCGCGTTCGCCGGTCGCGAGATCTCGATCGCCTGGCGGGCGGGCCACACCCTCTCGCCGGCTGCCGAGCGGTTCATCGAACTGGCGGTCGACGTCAGTGGCCAGGTCGCCCAGCGTTTCGCCGAACTCGACGCGCATGCGCCGGCACCCCGACGTCGCGTTCGTCGCCCGCGGGCACGCGCCGCGACGGCCTGACGGCTGCGACGTCCACCCGCCTTCCACTCTCGGCGGAATCGGTCGCGGACGCCGCGACTGAATCCGCTGAGAGACGAATCGGCGCGACGATCGTGGGGGTCAACCAGCCGAGCGGCGGGCCACCACGGCGAAGAGCGGATCGGTGCGGGCGCCGGGATTGCGGAGCTCCACCGTGGCCGGCTCCAAGCCGGCGGTGAGCTCGAAGTAGGTGGCGACGATCGCACAGTGGCCCTCGTCGTCGGTCGACAGCCATCCCCGGATCGCCTTGGTCGGGAAGCAGCGGTTCGAGAAGGTGACGACGAACGGCCCGCCGGGCCGGAGCACGCGAGCGACCTCGGCGCACACCTCGAGCGGGCGGGTGAGGTAGTCGACCGACACGCAGCACGTGACGGCGTCGAAGGTCGCATCGTCGAACGGCAGCGTCGGGTCGGCGTTGAGGTCCTTCACCACCCAGCTCGATGCGATCTCGTTGGCCCGCAGCTCGACCTCGTTCATCCCCATCGCCACGAGCCGGCGCGGCGGCGTGCGGAAGTGGGAGACCCACGACGAACAGATGTCGAGCACCTCGCCCGTCAGCTCCAACTGGTCGTAGAGCTCGCCGACGGCGGCGATCGCCCCGTCGTCGATGTGGGTCACCAGCCGCTGGGGGGCATAGAAGATGGCGTCGGCCGACTCGTCGGCACGGTCGAAGAACCCCGCCGGGAACACCTGCTCGTTCGCCATCGCCCGGACGGTACCGGCAGCGCACGAACCGTGCGGTGCCGAGCGACGATGCGACACTGGTCGCCATGGACCCAGACGCGGCGGCCGTGATCGACCGCGCACGAGCGATCGCCGACACGGTGCTGTTCCCCCGGGCACAGGATGTCGATCGCGGGTTGGCGACGCCTCACGACGGTCTCCGCGCCCTCGCCGAGGCCGGGCTGTTCGGAATCAGCGGGCCGGCATCGCACGGCGGGAGCGACCTCGATCCGATCAGCGCTCGTCGCGTGATCGCATCGGTCGGCAGCGGATGCGGGGCCACGTTCTTCGTGTGGGTGCAGCACCTCGGGGTGGTCCGATCGGTGCAGTCGTCCCCGAATGTCGCGCTCGTCGACGCACTGCTCGCCCCGATGTGCGCCGGCGAACTGATCGCCGGTGTCGCGTTCGCCCACGTTCGCCGGACCGGTCCCCCTGCCATCCTGGCAACACCGATGGAAGATGGCGGATGGCGCCTCGACGGACACGCACCGTGGGTCACGTCGTGGGGCATCGCCGACTGGTTCTGCGTGGCGGCCGAAACCGCGACCGGCGAACTCGTGTGGTCGATGATCCCGGCGTCGACGAACGTCGGCATCACGGCCACACCGCTCGCACTGCCGGTGTTCGGCGCCACCGGCACGGTCGCGGTCACGTTCGACGGCTGCACGATCGCCGCGGACCACGTCGTCACGATCGAGGATGCGGCCCGCTGGAGGGCGTCCGATCGCGTGCGGGCCGCCACGGGCCAGCCGGCGGTGCTCGGCGTGGCCGATCGCGCGATCCGGCTCCTCGGCGACACGACCGGGGACGACGACGCGTCGCTCGCGGCCGGCCGACTCTGCGACGAACTCGACGCGGCCTGGAGGCGCGACGACGCGCTCGTCGGCGCCGATCCGCGCGACGACGTCGAATCGCACATTGCATCCGCGAGCGATCATCGAGCGGCCTGCCTCGACCTCGCCCGACGAGCGACCAGCGCCCTGATTGCGGCCACCGGTGGGCGGGCGATGGATCTCGATCATCCCGCTCAGCGCCTCGCCCGCGAGGCCGACTTCTACGTCATCCAGGCCCAGACCGCCGATGGGCGCGCGGCCACGCTGCGGTCTGTCTGACCATGCCGGCCAACCGACCGGAGCTCCATGCCACCGACGGCGGCGTGATGCTCACCGTGCACGCCCAGCCGAACGCCCGCCGGACCGAGATCGTCGGTCGACACGGCGATGCCGTGAAGATTCGAGTGGCGGCGCCGCCCACCGATGATCGGGCGAACGAAGCGCTCGTCGCGTTCGTCGCCGAGGTGTTCGGCGTGCGCTCCAGCGCGGTGACGGTGCGTTCGGGTGGATCCAGTCGCCACAAGCGACTGCGGCTCGACGGTCTCGATCTCGCCACGGCGACCCGGGTCCTCGACGAACGGATGCAGGGCCTCCCCGGCGCCTGACGCCGATTCACCCGTTTGCGTTGCATTCCGGGTGGACCGGGCCAATGAAAACGCGACGCAAACCGAAGTGGGCGGGTGCGAGTGGGCGGGTGCTCTACCGTCTGCGCATGACCCGCCTCACCGCCAGCGACGGACACCAACTCGACGCCTACGAGGTGCACCCCGACGGCGCGGCAGCGTCGATCGTGATCGTGCAGGAGATCTTCGGCGTCAATGCCCACATCCGCTCGGTCGTCGACCGGTACGCCGAGTTCGGGTACCGCGCGATCGCTCCGGCGCTGTTCGACCGCGGCGAGACGGGCGTCGAACTGGGCTACGACGACGAGGGCCGCAAGCGCGGCATCGAGTTGGCGATGCAGATCGCATTCGACCCGGCGATGCTCGACGTCGCCGCTGCGGTCGACCACGTCGCCGAGACCGGACCGGTGGCCGTGATCGGCTACTGCTTCGGCGGCAGCCTCGCCTGGATCTCGGCCTGCGAACTGCCGATCGCCGCCGCGGTCGGCTACTACGGCGGCCAGGTGTTCGGCATGATCGACCGCCAGCCGAAGGTGCCGACGATGCTTCACTTCGGCGAGCTCGACCACGGCATCCCGCTCGATCAGGTGCAGGCGATCGCGGCCGCGCATCCCGACGTGCCGGTACACGTCTACCCGGGTGCCGAGCACGGTTTCAGCTGCGACGCCCGCGAGTCCTACGACGCCCGCTCCGCCGCGATCGCACTCGGCCGCACACTCGACTTCCTCGCCGACAACGGCGTCACTCCGTGACCAGCCCGCGATGACCACCAGCGAGGTGCTGGAGCAAACGAGATCAATCGGTACGCCGAGATTCTAGAACCACCGCTAGTGTTCTAGAACGTGGCGTTCAACGTGAAGAACGACGAAGCCGACCGCCTCCTGCGAGAGCTCACGGCGCTCACCGGCGAGTCGCTCACCGATGCGATCACCGAGTCGCTCCGCGAGCGCCTCGCCCGCGAGCACCGCATCCGATGCCTCGGCGGCGGTGACCCGCTGGCACATGCCATCGCCGCATTGCGCAGCCTGCCCGTGATCGACCATCGAAGCGCCGACGAGATCCTCGGGTACGACGAGCACGGCGTCCCGACGTGACGCCCGGCCGGCCGCCGGCGATCGATCTCGTCGTCGACACCTCGGCGATTCTGGCGCTCGCTCTCGAGGAGCCGACAGCGCATGCGATCCAGGCGGTGTTGGAGTCCGCCGGCGGACCGGTGATCTCGGCGGCGATCGTCGTCGAGTTGCACATCGTCGCAGCGGCGCGATTCGGACCCGCCGGCGCCGAGGCCGCGGGCACGATCCTCGATGCAGCGAACGTCGTGACGATGCCCGTCGACGCGATCCAGATCGACCTCGCCACGACGGCGTGGGATCGGTTCGGCCGAGGCAACTCTCCCGCTCGGCTCAACTACGGAGACTGTTTCTCGTACGCGCTCGCCCGCCATCTCGACGTGCCACTGCTCTGCGTCGGGGACGACTTCTCCCGAACCGACCTCGACATCGTCGAGCTCACGGTGCAGCCCGGAGCGAACCGTCCCTGACCGGATCGGGCGAGCCGGTCACCACATGAACCGACCCTGACCCCTGGCGTGATCGTCAGGCGAGGAGGCGTTCGCTGAGGTCCCAGAGGCGGTCGGCGGTCGCTGCGTCGGTGATGTAGGGCTCGAAGCCGTTGCGGCCGATGTTGCCACCTTCGACGCCGAGCCCGCAGTCGGCGAGGTAGGCGCCGCTGTGGTCGACGAGATCGGGCGACGTCGCCGCCCACACCTGGGTCGCTGCGCCCTGCGGGATCGACTTGAACTGCATACCGCCCGATTCACCCGACTTCTCGGCGCGCTCTTTGGCACGGGTGAGCATCTGTTGCATCAGGTCGTCGTTCAGGTGGCGACCGAGGTTGGTCATGATGCCGCCGGGGTGCACGGAGTAGGCGAGCACGCCGTCGTCGGCGAGGCGGTTCGCGAGGGCGAGCGCGTGGAGCGCGTTCGCCGACTTCGACCGACCGTAGGAGATCCAGGCGTCGTAGTCGGTCTGCTCGAAGTTCGGGTCGTCGAGGTCGACGTCGGAGATGCCGTGCGCCGCCGACGACAGGTTGACGATGCGCGGCGCGTTCCCGGCGACGACCGCCGGGGTCAGCAGGCGGGTGAGCTCGAAGTGGCCGAGGTGGTTCGTGCCGAACTGCATCTCGAAGCCGTCGGCGGTGTGCCCGAACGGGCAGGCCATCACGCCCGCGTTGTTCATCAGCACGTCGATCGGCTGACCAGCGTCGAGGAAGCGGCTCGCGAACGATCGGATGCTCGCCAGGTCGGCGAGATCGAGCGTGTCGAGCGACAGTTCGGCGTCGGGCACCTCGGCTCGGATGCGGGCGGCCGCCTCGTCGTTCTTCGCGGGGTCGCGCGCCAGCATCAGCACCGACGCACCGTGAGCGGCGAGCGCACGCGTCGACTCCTCCCCCAACCCGCTGGCCGCGCCGGTGACGACGATGCGTCGGCCGGACAGGTCGATGCCGTCGAGCACCTCGTCGGTCGTGGACTCGTGTGTGAACGTCATGGTGAGCACCTCCGGCGCCGACCGTACCGAGCCCACAGCGGCCCGGTGCCAGCGGAGGTCAGGCCGGGCGGGTGACGATCATGCCGTTGCCCGACGTCGACCGGGTGTCGAGCGCCACCAGCACCCGACCGTCGCCGAGTGCCGCGACGCCCTCGGGCTTCACCGCTCCCTCGGGGAGATCCCAGATCTCGTCGAGGTCGCGCACCTCGTCGTCGTCAGGAGTCAGCGGATCGTCGAGGCCGAGCCGTCCCACCCGTTGCGACTTGTCGCTGAGGAGCCACAGGTTCCCGTCCGAGTCGGTCCCGATCGCGCTGACGTCGCCGAGCGCCTTCTTGGCCTTCCCCTTCAGCTTCCACATCGACAGCGGTACGAACTCGACCCGGCCGACCGGAGCCTCCCACGACTCGCCGGGCCCGAGGAGGTCGTCGCTCGACAGGCCACGTGGGGTGCTACCGGCCGGACCGAACTCGATCAACGCCCGGGGGCGCTTCTCCTGTGCCACGAGGAGCCGGCCGCCGCGGAGGAACACCAGCCCCTCGCCGCGGGACGACTCGTCGTCCCACTGCCCGTCGAGCAACGAGCCGGCCGGGGCCGTCAGTCGGATCTCCGCGCGGAACTCGCGAGTGACCGTGTCGGCGACGAGCACCAACGGTGGGTCCTCGCACATCAGGGCGACCAGCGAGCCGCCGTCGGCGGCGATCGCCTCGAACTGGCTGTCACCTGGTGGAAGCGGCCATCCGGGCAGCCCGGCGAGGTCGATCGTGGTCCAGTCATCCAGTTCCCCGCCGTCGCCGATCACGCAGGCGCCGACCTCGGCGGTGCGGTCGCCGACCACCAGGACCACCGAGCCCCGCTCCGTCCGCCGAACCGTGACACCCGACGCCTCCACCACGGGGAGGTCGATCGTCTCCGACAGGACGAGGCGAGGCGGCTTCTCGGACATCGGCTTCATCCTGGCAGATGGTCGGACGCCTACATTGGCCGGGTGGCCACCGACCGTCGAGGCGTCGAAACGATCGACGAGGCGATCGCCGCGATGGACGTCGAGGTCGACCGTTGTCTCGACAGCAAGGATCCGTGCGGCTACTTCGCTGTCGTGTACCGGGCGGTGACCGACCGCGTCCGCCAGGGCATCGCTGACGGCGAGTTCGACGACGGCGAGCGCATGGAGCGCTTCGACGTGCTGTTCGCCCAGCGCTACCTCGACGCGTGCGCCGGTTGGCATGCCGGGACGCCGATCCCCGATGCGTGGCAACTGGCGTTCGAGTCCGGCGCCAACGGCCGCCACCTCGTGTCGCAGCACCTGCTGCTCGGGATCAACGCCCACATCAACCTCGACCTCGGCGTGGCAGCAGCCGCGGCGACGCAGTCGGGCGAGGTCGACGAGCTGCGCGACGACTTCGAGCAGATCAACGACGTGCTCGGCGAGCTCGTCGATCGGATGCAGGACGCGATCGCCGCGGCTTCACCGTGGACGCGGTGGGTCGACGTCGCCGGCCTCCGATTCGACGAGGCGTTGGTGACGTTCAGCCTGCGCCGGGCACGAGCCGACGCATGGGACTTCGCCACCGAGCTGAGCCGCCTGCCACCCGCCGAACGGCTGGCCCGGGAGGAACAGCGCGACCGCGACGTCACCCGGCTCGGGCAGCTGATCGTCCGACCCGGCGTGCCGGTGCGCTGGATGGTGAACCTCGCCCGTCTTCGCGAACGCCACGACCTGGAGGGCGTCCTCCGCTCGATCGGCGGCTGACGCCAGGATCGACAGGACCGCCCATCCGGCCCCCGCGCTACCTTGACAACGTACGTGCCAGGAGCGGCTGACGAAGTGAAACCGACCACCGAACCGAGCGACTCGCAATCGACGCTGACCGCGTTCGTGCCGCGCCTCGCCGTCGAACTCGGAAAGGCGCCGATCCCGTCCTGGACGAGCGTCGAGGGGTCGATGCTGTCGGCGGACATCTCCGGCTTCACGGCACTGTCGGAGAAGCTCGCCGGCAAGGGCAAGGCCGGCGCCGAGGAGATCACGTCGCTGATCAACACGTGC
>CALOFW010000025.1:0-58206 GCA_942492715.1 Ilumatobacteraceae bacterium
ACGAAGGTGTCGAGCTGACCTCTTCGAGTTCGAGGATGGCTCTCTCGCCGCCGCCACGGTTCGATATCGCTGGACGATCGGTCGGATGACGGCGTACCCGCTGCTGCTCGACGCTCGCGCCGCAGGCGTGGTGGGCGAGTTCCTCCAGCGCTCGGGGGCGACGGATCTGTCGGGAATGGAACAGGACACCGATCCGCTGCGTCCCCACCTTCCGCGATGGCGCGGCGCAGACGTTGCCACGCCAGCGTGGCAACCGCCCGGCTTCATCTGGGAAGCACCCGGCGATGATGTGCGAGTTGCCACTCAGCGGGATCTCGATGACCTCGTCGATGCAGTCTGGACGTACTCGCCCCACGCCTTCCCGAACAAGACACTTCTGCGGCGCCGTCTCAAGCGTGCGATCGACCAGCTGACTCTCGTCATCGAGGCGGGCAGTCCAGCGCAACCTGCCGGGTTCGGCATACTCGACAGTTCGACCCCGGAATACGACTTCTGGGCGCAATTGGTCATCTTGCCCGAATACCGGGAACTCGGTCTTTCGTGGCGCTTGGTCGCGGCGGGCGCAGCCGAGGCCGCACGACGAGGCGCCGGCGGAATGGTCTGTGTGGTGGATACGAACCCGATGACACTCCCGAGTGATGCAACGACCGGCGAGCTGTGGAACTACGTCACCCTCTCACCCCCGCGAAGATTTCGCGGGGAAGTGCGCCTGCGTCGCCTCCTCGACAGACTGTTGGGGATCAGGAGCCATCGAGTCGACACAGCTCAACCTGTCATGCGCGTGCCGGGACCAGGCGACGACCGGGTCGGGAATCGTCGGACACAGCAGTGGTGGCGCCGCAGTGTGGAGGAGGAATCGCCTGGGAATGCGCGACCACCGGTGTGAGCGAGCGGAACCCTGCGCCCGCAGATGACTCTCCTTACGCACTCCATCGTCGGACTCCAGCGGGTCTGGGCTGATCACCCGACGAGAACCTCGATCGCTCAGCGGGAGAAGCACCCGCTCCCTCCGCCCCCGAACTTCTTCTTCTTCTTGCCCGCGAAGATGGACGGTTTGCCGCCCCATGTCAGAACTGCCTCGACCGGGCGAACGGACTCGATTCTTGGTGCGGCGTACATCTTGTCGGTCTCCTCAAGAAGGTGGGTTTGGCTCATCCCAACGGACATCATCCTAAAGCATCGCCGTCGGATTTTGTGCATCCTCGAATCAATCTGAACGAAGTCTTCACGAACCGATGAGCGCGAGCGGACCAGCGACGTGCGCGCACCGCGAGACCGTGCGCGAGAAGCCGGATGGTCGGTTCAACGACGTGCCAGCGGCGTGGCGCCCAGACGTGATCGCCGTCGTGCACCAGGACCACTTGGCCGACGAGCAGGCCGACTGGGACGGGGGGGTCCGCTGAGCGCTCCGCGTCTCCTCTGAACCGGAACGAGCCGGAGCGCAGATGCCACACGCAACGGTGCACGACGAGCGTGTCACCAGGATCAACGAACGCCCACACTTCACCGGGTCGCGGCAGACGCTCCGAATTGGCTCACCTGCGCCATACTCCCCGGTCGGTACCGCCGCCCCATCGACCGACCGGACACCGGGAGTCGCAGATCGGCCGAATCCGCCCGACGTCTCAGCACCGCAGCCGTCGCCAGGGTCGCTGAGAGCTCATCCTCGTTCACGACTCACACGCTCCGATCCGTAGTCGTGAAACGGTGCCAGCATGGTCCAAGCGTCACTCTCGCCGATTCAGTGCTCTCGCTCGAGGCCGACACCGCTGAAGATATTGACGCCCTCCTGCGATTCTTCGGCAAGCTGCCGCCGACGAACCGTCGCGCCGACCTCGAGATCACGATCGAGGAACAGATCGTCTGATCTCGTCGGGATTGGTTCCGAGCGGCGACGTTCCGGTCGATCGATGAGCCAGGGGCCGACGACTCGGTGGATTGACGACCTCGAACTGGTTGTCCACCACGATCTCGGGGCGGTCGCCCGGGTCGACGATGCCAGCCTCACGATCGGGTGTGCGCCGGATCTCGACGATCGCAGCCGAGCGATCCGACAGCTGTTGTTCAGCGCGCTGTCGTGGTGGTTCGAACGGCAGGGACGCCTCTTGCTGCATGGAGCCATGATCGCACGGGGGACAGACGCCGCCTTGATCCTCGGGGATACCGGCGCCGGGAAGTCGACGGCCGCATACGCAGGACTGCGGGCTGGATGGGACCTCTGCTCGGACGACCTCGTGGTCGTCGATGCGTCGGGCGAATCACCCCGAGGCGCCGGGATTCCCAAGCCACTGTCGATCGACCGCGCTCTTGCCGACCCTAGGGCGGACGGCGCGTACGAGCCGCTCCGAGGGGACGATCGCAATCGAGTCTGGCTCGACGACCGGACGCTGGCGACGGGATGGAGAACGCTTCGCATGATTCTCGGTGTCGGACACGACCCGGGCGCAGGCGCCCTGGTGCCGATGCTCCACGACGACAGCATGGATCTGGTCTTCGGCGCCAGCCTGGAGTCGGAGCGGCCGAGCGCTGTCGCGCGCCATCTGAAGACCTTCGTCACGTTGGCGGGTCTGCCCAGCTATGAACTCTTGCACGCAACGAATGAGACCATCCGTCTGGCACGAGCAGCCGAGTTGGTCGATCAGGCGTGGGAACTTGCCGGTGGCGATCAGTAGGACCCGAGGACGCCGTACCGTTTCGCAGCATCGATCGATCGACCGAACGCCAGCACCGCCAGTGGCAACAGCACCACAGCGAACCCGCTCAGGACCAGCAGCTCATCGGCGATGCCTGCGAAGCCGCTGTCGGTCAGCAGTGCCTCGCGCATGCCACGAACCCCGTAGTAGGCGGGCGTCAAGCGGGCGATGGCCTCCAACCAGGCGGGGAACAGCTCGACCGGGAAGATCGCACCGGAGAGAATGAGCGTCGCCTGGTACAGCGGCCCGCTGACGGGATCCCCCCGCTTGACGAGGAGCACCACTGCGGCTGATGCAATTCCCATCGCGCAGAAGCTGGCCACCGTCAGTGCAACGATGGGCACGGACAGCATGACGCCGCTCAGCGTCAGGCCGACGCCGAGGACGCCGATGCCGACAGCGAGGACTGCCGCGACCTCGAACGTGGTCAGCATGAGCGGGACGATGAACCCTCCGGCCAGCAAGGTTCCCAGTCGAGTCGGGCCGCTCAGCAACACCTCGAGGGTCCCGGCTCCCTGCTCCTGCAAGATCTGGTTCGTGAAGGCCGCAACGCCCAACGCGGAGTACGACGTCAGAGCAAGACCGCCGAGGACGACATCGAAGTAGGACCCCCCATACTGCGCCAGCAACTCCGTGTCGCCGACCAGGTCGGAGACGAAGTAGGCGATGAACGCCGAGAAGAACGCCGTCGAGACGAAGAACAGCAGATTGAACTGGTAGCTCACCTGCAGCAGGGCGTCGCGCCGTGCGATGGCTCTCAGCCGCCTCATCGAGCCGGCCGTGGCACTGATCATGGTGTCGAATCGACTTCGAGCATGGCCCGCAACGACTCAGCGACCGACCCCGCCCCCTCGGCGAGTTCAGCAGTCGTCACCCAAGCCCGCTGCCTGCCCTTCACGAGCACGACGACATGATCGCAGAGCGACTCGACCTCTTCGAGTCGGTGACTCGACAACACGACGGTCGTCCCTTCCGATGCGAGTGCCAGAAGGTGTTGGTGCAGTTCCGACGTCGCAACAGGGTCGAGACTGCGGCTCGGCTCGTCGAGTATCAGCAACTTCGGCCGACCGATCAATGCCCGCGCAAGCCCCAGCCGGACCCGCATGCCGGATGAGTACCCGAACACCCGTCGGTCACGATCGTGGAGATCGAATCGACGCAGCAACTCATCAGCGCGGGCGCCGGCGGATCTCTGCGACAGGCCTGCCATCACACCGAAGAACACGAGGTTCTCTCGCCCGGTCAGCCGCCAGTACAACGCTCGCTCGTCGGTCAGCAGCAGGCCGGTCGACGCCAGGGCTTTCGACGACCCGGTCGCAACGTCGTGGCCACCGATCAGTACCCGTCCAGCCGTCGGAATGACCAAGGAGGTGCAGATCCGGATCAGGGTCGACTTGCCCGCGCCGTTCGGGCCCACCAGACCGACGATCTCGCCGACCTTGGCTTCGAAGTCGATCTCTCGAAGCGCAACAACGGGGACCGTGCTGGCGGTGCGAACGGCGAACCGAAGCACGCCCCGGGGAGGGAAGTAGGTCTTCGAGACGCTCTCAACCCGGAGCATCGATCTCCTTGATGAGCGAGTTGGCCAGCAGTTCATCGAGAAAGGCATCGACGTCACTGCGCAGGACCGAGTGAGGGACATCCGGGAACTGCTCACCGAGGAAGTCGACCGCATGGTCGATGCTGGCCGGCAGGAGCTCCCACACGAGCGTGCCCACTGGGCTCAGCGTGATCAGCGCTGCGCCATCGGCATCCAATACGACCACTCGATCACCAGAGCGTTCGGAGATGACCCCGTCGATTCGAGCAAACTGCATCACTGCTACTGCCTCGTTCCCGGTCCAGGCCGTCCCGCTTCCAACGACGGCATTGTACGCAGGCCACGAGACACCGACATCGATTCCGCGTCGCGGAGTTCAGCCGGCGAGCGCCTCGACGATCTCCGGTGGCGCCTGCACCAACTCGATCAGGACACCCTCGCCGCTTCGCGGGGTGTCGTCGTTGCCCTTCGGATGGATGAAGCACACGTCGTGGCCAGCGGCCCCCTTGCGGATCCCTCCCGGGGTGAAGCGAACGCCCTGGGCCGTCAGGAAGTCGACGCACGCTGCGAGGTCGTCGATCCAGACGCCGACGTGGTTGAGCGTGGGCACGTGGACCTTCGGCGAGCGCTCGGGATCGAGCGGCTGCATCAGGTCGATCTCCACGGCGTGCGGACCGTCGCCGAGACGCAGGATGTCCTCGTCGACGTTCTCGGACTCGCTGACGTAGTCGCCGACCTTCTCGACGCCGAGCAGCCCGGTCCAGAGGCCGGTGAGCGCTCCCTTGTCGAGCCCTCCGATCGCGATCTGTTGGAGCCCGAGGACGCGGAATGGTCGATTGGTCATGACGCGATGTTGCCTCGCGGCGACGAACCGCCGAGAATCCGGCATCATGTCGGGGTGACATCGTTGCCCACCGAGACCGCCCACCCGTCGGATCTCGCGTGGGGTTCGTTCACCGAACACGGCCCGTGGGTGCTCGACCGCGACCACATCACGTGGGCGGCACTTCCACCCACGTTGCGTCGCCAGGCCCAGGCCGAGGTGCCCGAGCTCACCGGCCCGCGCAAGCTGCCACCCGGTTCCCGGGTCGGCACCGTCGTCGGCCACCTCGGGGCGGCGATCGTGCCATGGATGTGGAAGAAGCGACGGGGCTCGTTCGACAGCCCGGAGGCCAGCCGCGCCGACATCTCCCACCGCCTGCGCGTCGCCGCCGAGGCGCTCGGTTCCACGTACATCAAGCTCGGTCAGATCATCTCCGCCGGCGACGGCCTGTTCCCCGCCGAACTCGTGTCGGAGTTCAAGAAGTGCCGCGACCAGGTGAAGGCCGAGCCGTTCGACGCCGTTCGGCTCACCGTGGAACAGGACCTCGGCGCCCGCCTCGAGGACGTGTTCAGCCACTTCGAGGAGACCCCGCTCGCCGCAGCGTCGATCGCACAGGTGCACGCAGCGACGCTGCTGTCGGGCGAGCAGGTCGTCGTCAAGGTGCAGCGCACCACCGTGGCCTCGCTGGTCCGCAAGGACCTCAAGGTGATGGCATGGCTCGCCCCACACCTCGTCGGCCGCATCCCGGTCGCCGCACTCGCCAACCCGCCGGCGCTGGTCGAACTCTTCGCCGAGACCATCGTCGAGGAACTCGACTTCCGGATGGAAGCGGCGAACATGCTCGACATCGCCACGATGCTCCACGACCTCGGCCAGGACCAGTACCTGGTGCCGCGGCCGCACCCCACGCTCGTGACACGACGGGTACTCGTGATGGAGCGGGTGTACGGGTTCAACTTCGACGACGTCGTCGGCATGCAGGACGCCGGCATCGACACCGAGCAGGTCGTGCGCACGGCGATGATCGCCTTCATGGAGGGCGCCATCGTCGAGGGCATCTTCCACGGCGACCTCCACGGCGGCAACCTGTTCGTGCTCGCCGACGGCCGCACCGCGCTGCTCGACCACGGCATCGTCGGCCGCCTCACCGGTGCACGGCGCAACGCCTTCCTCCGGCTGATGCTCGGCGCGACCACCAACGACACCCGCGGCCAGATGTCGGCGCTGCGCGACCTCGGTGCGCTCCCGATGGACACCGACATCGAAGCGGTGATCCGCGACCTGCGCCTCGACGACGAGGTGATCGACCCCACGACGCTCAGCGGCGAGGAGATGGTCAAGGAGGTCCAGCGGGTGGTGAAGGCGCTGCTCGGCTACGGCGCCAAGCTCCCGAAGGAGCTGATGCTCTACGTGAAGAACATGGTGTTCCTCGACGGCGCCATCGCACGCCTGGCACCCGAACTCGACATCCTCGGCGAGGTGGCCAACATCTCGATGCTGTTCGCCCAGAAGCACGGCGAGCGGCTGGGTCGTGAACTCGGCGTCGACCCGAACTCGGTCGAGTTCGACATGGACGGCGTGCGCGCCAGCATGGGGCTCGACTCGAGCGTCAACCGCCTCACGTACCGCGAACTGCAGGAGCGCCGCGAGCTGATCCAGCGACGCATGCGCGACCACGTCGAAGCCGAACGCCCCCGCCTCGCGCGGTAGCGTCGCCGTCCGTGCGTCTCGTCATCGCCCGCTGCTCGGTCGACTACTCCGGTCGGCTCGATGCCCACCTTCCCGAAGCCAACCGGCTGATCATGGTGAAGGCCGACGGGTGCGTGGCGATCCACGCCGACGGTGGCGCCTACAAGCCCCTGAACTGGATGAACGCGCCGAACACGCTCGTCGACCACGGCGACCACTGGGTGGTCACCAACCCGAAGCAGGAGACGCTCACGATCACGCTCCACGAGGTGCTGAGCGACGTGTCGTCGGAACTGGGTGACGATCCCGGCCTCCAGAAGGACGGCGTCGAGGCGCACCTGCAGGAGCTGCTGGCGGCGAGCCCCCACGCGATCGAGGAAGGGCTGACGCTCGTACGGCGGGAGTACCCGACGGCGATCGGCCCGATCGACCTCGTCTGCCGCGATGGGAGCGACACCGTCGTCGCCGTCGAGGTCAAGCGCCGAGGCGAGATCGACGGCGTCGAGCAGCTCACCCGGTACATCGAGCGGCTCAAGCTCGACTCGTCGCTCGGCGAGATCCGGGGCGTGTTCGTCGCCCAGGTCGTCAAGCCCCAGGCGAAGGTGCTCGCCGAGTCACGTGGTTTCCGCTGGGTCGAGGTCGACTACGACGAACTCCGAGGCATGAGACCCGACGACCTCCGCCTCTTCTGATCTCCTATGGAGCCTTCGTTGTCAAGCGGTTCTTCGCTGGGGCTGATGTTGACGGCGCGCGTACTGCTGGTCGATGCTTTCGTGTTGGGGAAGGTCGCCCCGTAGAGGCTGTCCGGTTCGGACGGTTTGGGGGGCCTTCCCCGCCTTTCTGCTGCGACGGCGGGCTCGAACGTCGGCGGGGACGGTCCAGTGTTCGGCGATGATCGCTTTGGCTTCGTCGGGGTCGACCGGGCGGCCGTCGGTGTCGCAGATGACGTAGGGCATGCCGCGGTGCATGACCGCCCAGAAGCGCTCGGCGAGGCTGGCGGCGACGACGCAGACTGCGCCGAGGTGGTCCTTGCCGCGCTCGACCATCTGCACGTAGTAGATGCGGGCGAGCTGCGGGTCGGTGCGACGGGCGTTGTCAGCGGCGCGCACGAGGGTGGTGCGCAGCAGCGACGATCCGGCCTTGGACATCGGTTGTCCCTTGCGGTCGGTGTCACCGGTCTCGGAGGCTTTGGGGACCAGCCCGGTGAAGGACCGGAACTGCTTGCCTCGAGTGAAGCGGGCGGGGTCGCCCATGGCGGCGACGAGGGCGGGGCCGCTGACGTCGGCAACCCCGGGCAGGCTGCGGGCGAGCTGGGTGGGGTCGACCCAGCGATAGCAGGACTCTCGTTCGGCGGCATGGGTGGTGAGCTCGGTCTGGACAGCACGCAAGAGCCTGACTTCGGTGGCGATCTCGGCGGCCAGGTCCGCGAACGCGACCGCGGGGTGGCCGGCGTAGAGCTCGATCGAAGCGTCGGCAGCGTCGATCCACTGCCGGGCCCGATCGATGCCTTGCTGACCGTTGGACGCCTTGGCGATCAACGTCGTCAGCCGCTTCTCACCTGCCCTGACCAGGGCGTTCGGATCGGCATATCGTTCCAGGACCGCCAGGTCAGCAACACCGAGATCACCGTTCAGCGGCGTCATCGGCATGAGCTGGCGGGTCAAGTCCTTGATCCGACGCTTGTGAACTGCGCCCTGCTCGGTGAGCCGATCCGTCACCCGCACCCGACGATCTAGCGCGGCACGTTCCGCCCGGGGCAGCACCAACGGTTGCAGCCCGGCCGGGTCGAACAACGGCAACCGAGCGAGCGTGTCAGCGTCGATGCCGTTGGTCTTGGTGTGCCGCGACAGGAATCGGCGCAGATCGTGCGCCTTGGCCGAGCTGACACGATGCACCACATGACCGCGGGTCGTGAAGAACACAGCGATCGGCATCCACGCCGGCCCCGTCGGTTCCATCACCACCTCCAGCCGGGTGCCGGGTGGGCAGCCGTCCAGCGCCGCCGCCTCGATCTCTCCGAGACTCTCGAGCGTCGGCCATGCCTTGCGTTTCGCGATCGTGGTGCCCTCAGCATCGAGCACCCGCACCGTGTGCGCGCTCGCGATGCCCAAGTCGATGCCGACCAGGCGTCTGTGATTCATCTCGTTCTCCTTCGGTCGTGTCGGTTGTTGCACCGGCTCGCCCGCAGGAGCGACGCACGCATCAGGCCACGGTCCCAAGGAAGACACGCGCCAACCGCGGCTCCCACTCATGTGCTGTAACCGGCATCGACCTCATGGGCTCGAGCCACTCTCCTCATCCGGGGCATCCGTGGCCGGCCGGGTGTGGCAATCAGACGACCGGGACCAAGCCCTCACGGACCTCCCCCAGAGGCGATCTCGACGCCACCCCCCGGACCAGCCGGGATGACCATGCAACCCTGGAACCTCAGCCCCGTGGTGGATCCACGGTGCCGATGTCCCTTACATGAGGCTCCCGCATCACCCGATCACCTCGAGAGCGTTGACCACCGGGTTCTGCGGGCCGGCGCCGTGTTCGAACACGATGGTGATCACGCCGTCGCCGTCGTCGGTCACGGGGAACGTCTCCATGCCGCCGACCTGATGACCGTAGGCGTCGACGATGTCGAACTCGTCGAGGACGAGGATGCCCTCGACGTAGACGTCGAATTCCCGCTGCCCGATCGCGGAAGCTCCGTCCCAACCGCTCATCATGAACAGGTTGACCGTCGCCGCCGCTCCGGCCTGCGAGACCGGGATGGCGAAGGTCATGTCGTCCGGCGCCGCTCCGTTGGTGCCATCCCAGCGCTCCGCAGTGTAGAGCCCGTCGATCTGGGCGTAGCCGGGCACCGACGCGTCGTATCCGTTCGTGATCGGGAACGATCCGACGGAACTCCCGCTCGGCACGGTGAGGGTCGGGTGGTTCGGGCTGTTGTCCGCCGCCCAGTCGGGGCCGCCATCGCTTGCTGCGACCAGTGCGCCTCCGGCATTGATGCGGGTGGTGACGATCGCCGGAGCAGCGACGGTCACGACCACGCTTGCCGAGGTCGCGTCAGCGAGCTGCCCGCCGGCGAACGATGCCGTCACGCCGGCAGCAGACGAGTACTCCTCGCCAGGGACGCCCGGCACGTCGACGGCGTACCGGCACTCGAGACTCCCACCGGGAGCCAGCTCGACGGGGACCGCCAGTGAGCACGTTGGAGCAACGCTCGCTGGCGTGCCATCGAGTCCAGGGCCTGTCACCGTGCTCACGACGTCGGTCACGACGGCGTCCTCGGAATTGTCCGCCGGATTGGTGACCACGGTGATGACGTCGACGTCACCCGCGGTCGACGTTGCGGCGCCAACGAGCGAGACGATCTCTATCGCGCGGATCTCCGTGTTCTCCACGATCCGCTGGAAGTCGATGTCGACGCCGTCCGCGTCAGCGATGACCGCGAACGCCTCCATCGCACCGGTGTTCGCTCCGACCGCGTCGAAGATGTCGTACGACGGCAGCACGAGGCGTCCGTCGATCGAAACGTCGAAGACGCGAGCACCCGTGGTCTGTGTCGGAACGTTGAAGTCGGCGAAGTACAGACGCACCTCGACGGGCGTGCCCTCGCTGACTGGGAAGTCCCATGCCATCTCCGCGCCTGTGGGCGGGTCCCAGCGCTCCGTCTGGAACACCGATGGCGGCGTGGTCGCAGGAACCGATGGACTCAGGGTCGGCGTGGCGGTCGTCGTCGAGATGTTCGGCGGCCCGCCGATCTGGTACGGCGACGGCGATCCGGAGGTGTCGGCTTCCCATCCGATGCCACCGTCGAGTGCGCCAATCGCAGGCCCACCGGCATTCACCCGGAAAAGTGCGGGGCCGTACGCATGATGATCGACGGCGAGAGCGCTCTGCACGACCGGTCCGAGGTCGACGGTGAAGGTGGCGCTGGCCAGCGATTCGGCATTGCCGTACTCGACATGGCCGACATCGGCAACCTGTGCCGTCACGGTGTGCGTCCCCGCGCTGAGTCCACTCAGGCTGATCGACGTGTCCGGGCGAATGATGGTGTTGTGCGTCCCGGCACCATTGACGGTCTCGTCGTTGGGTGGGTCCGTCGCCGGCCCGCCGTCGAGCTCGAAATGGACGTGATCGCTGGGATCGATGAACCCGCTGTACATCCACTCGACCGTCAAGGTGTCCGACGTGATCGTCGACCCGTCGAGGCCGCCGAGAATGCTCACGCTCGGTTGCCCACCGACGCCGAGGATCTCGATGCCCTTGATCGCCGGGTTGTCGGCGACCACTCCGAACGAGATGTCGATCTGGCCGTCGGACGTGACCAGGAAGTCGGCAGCCGACGCGAACCCCTGCCCACCGGCAACGAACGGCTCGACGGCACTGGCAACGACGGCACCGTCGAGGAGCACGTCGAACTGGCGGCCACTGGAAGTCGCAGCCGGCGCGTACGTCTCACTGAGGAGGATCCGAACCTCGACCTCGGTACCCGCGTCCACCGGGAAGGCGTACGACATCGTCGAGCCCCAACGCTCGGTCTCGAAGACCGAATCGGGCGCCGTGCCCGGCACCGACGGGTGCGAACGGTCGACGAGCGGGCCGCCGTTGATGTTGCCGTTGCTGGTCACCAGGTACGGCGACGGGCTCGAGGTGGTGTCCTCCTCCCAATCCGGGTACGTCGCATCAGCGGCGGCAACGGTGGGTCCGCCGGCGTTGACCCGGAACAGGGCGCTGCCCGGCGGCGCCGTCTGGCCGACGTCGAGCGTGTAGCTGTCGGTCACTGCGGGATTGACACCGTCGGACACCGAGATCGTGATGTCGTAGCGACCCGAGTCCGCGTAGCCCGGAGTCCAGTCCACCAGACCGGTCGAGGCGTCGATGGTCATGCCGACCGGTACGGACCCGACAAATGCGTACGTCAGCGGATCGAGATCCGGATCGCTGGCGTCGACGGTGAACGAATAGGGCTGGGTTTCGAAGATCGCGGCATCGGCCAACGCCGTGTCGAAGCTCGGTGCTCCGTTGGTAGACGGAGTCAGGTCGATGACCTCGATCGACTTGATCGACGGATTGTCGATGGCGGGCACCGTGTGAGCGAAGGCCAGTTGCAGCCCATCGCCGTCGCCGGTGACGACGTAATCGAGGACATACGCAGTCTGCTGGCCGCCGGCGAGCGCTGTCGGATCGACTGCGGCCTGTACGACCTCGCCGTCGATCAGCACGTCGAACTGCCGGCCGGCGTTCGGCCCGAAGATCTCGGCGATTCCGACGCGGACCTCGACGATGGCGCCTGCGTCGACCGGGAACTCCCAGATCATCGCCGGCGCCGCCGCCGGATCCCAGCGCTCGGTCTGGAAGACGTCGTTCGGTGTCGATGTCGGCACCGTCGGGTCGTCGAAGTTGTTGACGGGCACTCCGTTGTTCGACGTCGACGAAAAGAGGCTGGCTCCACCGGTCGTCGTCCGGAAGGGCGACGCGTTGGCAGCATTGTCACTGTCGACATCCCAGTCGGGTGCCACAGCAGGGCCACCGACGTTCACTCGGGCGAGCACCGTGCCCGAATCGGTCTGGCTCACCGACAACACGAAGTCCTCGGTGACGGTCGCAGTTCCGTCCGACACCTCGACGGTCACGGAGTACGAACCGGAGTCGTCGAAGTCGGGCGTGAACTCGACGAGGCCAGCCGCGTCGATCGCCATGCCCTCGGGCACGTCGCCGGAGAGCGCGTAGGTCAACGTGGCACCCGCGTCGACGTCGTCCGCAACGACGCCGAGCGAGAACAACGCCCCCTCACCGATCGACTGGTCGGCGATCGCGCCCACGGTCGGCGGCGTGTTCGCGGGCGCCGGCGCGATCTCGAGGATCTCGATGCCCTTGATCGCCGGATTCTCGATGACATCATGGATGAACTCGAGATCGAGCGTGTCGTCGGCCGCGACGAGCGTGGTCGAGCGCATGAACGCACCCTTCGCTCCGGCGATCGCGATCTGGTCGATGTCATCGAACTCCGACGGCACCGTGCCCTCGACCGACACGTCGAAGACGCGTTCGCCGGCGAGGTCGACGCCGCTGAACAGCTCGGCGAAGTACAACCGGACCTCGATCTCCGCGCCCGGATCGACCGGGAACTGCCACTGCATCTCCGGAGCGGCCGCGATGTCGTAGCGCTCGGTTTCGAAGAGGCTCGCCGGCGCGCCCGGGGGGAGCGAGGGATCGGTCATCACGATCGGTCCGGGGTGTGCCGAGCCCGCCGACGAGGAATAGACGTCGGCGCCTGCCCCGTTCGGCACCCGGTACGGCGAGGCCGTCGGCGCGTCTTCGGTCCAGTTCGGCACCGAACCGTCGGCCGCAGCGAGTTCGCCCCCACCGGCGTTGACCCGGTACAGCACGACGGGGTCCACACCGGGTTCGACGACCGAGATCACGAAGACCTCCTCGACGGGTGGATTCGTGCCGTCATCGGCCGAGATCGTCACGGTGTAGTCGCCGAGGTCGGCCGACCCCGGTGTGAGATCGAGCGAGACGGTGTAGTCACCGGGCGCGTTCTCGATGATCTGCTCGGTGACGAAATCCGAGGCGTCGGGAGAGGTGCCGACGCCCACGGTGAGTGCATCGCCGTCAGGATCGGTGATCCCGACCGCCACGTTGGCGGTCGTGTCGATGTCGATCGAGACGTCCGCAACCGGGGCGATGGTCGGGCCCGCGCTGCCGACGTACTCGACGTCGAGGTAGCTCCACAGGGCGTCGAAGGGGGTCGCATTGGTCGAGGTGGAGATGACACCCACGGCCAGGCCATTGGCGTCGTCCGGGGCGAGCCATGCCGCCGGGATGGCGATCGGCGATCCGAGTTCGACCACGGCCCCGCCGTCGACCTGGACCTGCGGCTGCGCTGTGAGCGCACCTGGGTCGACGACGATGGCGAGTTGGACGCCGGCTGTCGCGGAGAGGACGTCGGCACCGATCTCGGCAGCGAAGTAGTTCGTCTGGGTCGTCGCGCCACCGACCTCCTCGAGCACTTGGACACCACCGGCGCCACCGTTGGCATTCACCACGAGCTTCAGGTAGTTGTCCTGGTCTCCGGCGCCGATCTGAAGACCCATCGACTGGAAGTTCACCGGTGTCGCTCCACCGAAGATCGGCGCAGCGACCTCGGTGGTCACCACGAACGGCGCCGTTGAGGTGTCGGCGTTCACGCCGTACTGGAACGCGTTGTCCTGGGTGTTGACTCCCTGGAACGCGTCGCCTGGCGTGACGTTCTCCACACCGAGCTCTCCACCGTTGCCGCCGGCAGCGAGATTGGCCGGATCGAACTGGTCGAGATAGTCCGTGGTGCCATTGGTCATGAGGCCGGTGAGGCCCAGGCCGAAGAGGAACGTACCCGGATCGTTGTTCTCGAACGGACGCAACACCGGAATGTTCGTGGTGAGACCGTTGTCCGGGTCGACGGCGAACTCGTCGACGACGTCGTCGATGTTGTCGTTGTCGTCGTCGGGATCGTTCAGGTCCGACAGCCCGTCACCGTCGTTGTCGGTCGGCTTGTCGCCGGCCGAACACGGATTGGTGCCGTTGTCGATCTCGTCGGCGTTCGAGAAGCCATCGTTGTCCTCGTCGAGGCTGATGTCGTCAACGCCCGTGCAGGTGCTGCTGTCTGCCGGCTCGAACACCGTGATGTTGTCGGCGCCGTACGTCGCCGCCCACACCGTGCCGGGGAACGGATCGCCGTCACCCTGTGCGGTCACGTCGAGCGGCTGCGAGCCGAAGCCGCTGAACAGCGACGTCTTCGCCACGACGTTGCCACCGGCGGCGTCGAGCTCGTAGCTGTAGATGTTGCCGTTGAACGAGGCCGTCAGGATGTTGCCCTGCAGCTTGCCGCCGAAGTTCGACGCCGTGTACTCGGTGATGCCGTTCGTCGATGCTCCGACGATGTCGAGGTACTTGGCGGGGTCGTTCGAGCTGTAGTCGCACTGCCCCGGATCGTCGGGGAAAGCGGCCGGCGACAGATCCGGCGGGAGCAGGTCGAAGAAGTTGTAGTTCGCGGTCTCGTTCCAGCCGGTGGTCTCGGTGTAGACGATCACTCGAGAGAGTTCGGGGAACGCCCGGATCGGGGCCGGGTGACCGCCGTAGTAGCCGAGACCGTCGACGAAGTGCAACGTGTCGCCATGACCCGTGCTGCCGTCGTCGTTGAACTCGTTGGTGCAGTAGTCACCGGCTGCCTGGTCGAAGTTGCCGAAGCCCTTCGGCACACCACCGGCGGTGTAGATCAGCGGCAGCCCGCCCCAGCCGCCGTTCGGGCCGTTGTCGGACGTGTAGAGGCGGCCCTGCGACGTGAACACCACGTCGTATGCGTTTCGATAACCAGGCGAGTAGATCTGGACTGGGCCGCCCGGTTCGGGGATCGCTTGATTCAGGCCGTTGTTGCCGCCGAACGGATCGCCGACATCGATCGCCGTGTCGTACAAGGGGTGATCCGACGGATACGGGAATGCAGCATCGGCCTTGGTGATGTTGGGCCGGCTCGGATCGTCGAGCGTGCGCAGGTCGTAGGCGACCTCGGATCCGTCACGGGAATCGGTGAACGTACCGAGTGCGTCCATGGCGTCGAGGTCGACGGAGAGCATCGCTGCAGACAGGTAGTACTCGGGGGTCCCGGAGAAGTTGTTGCCTGGTGCACCCTTGTTGGCGTGGCCGCCCTGCATCACGAACAACGTGTTGGTGGCATCGTCGAGCGCCATGCCGTTCGTGGAGTGGTTCTCTTCGGACCGAGGCAGGCCGCGAACGAGATCGACCTTGTCCCAGGAACTGCCGTTCTTGGTCAGGCGGCTCACGACACCGGAGTTCGTGTCGAGACCCGAGTCGTTGCCGACCGAGATCCGGCTGTCGGACGATGTCACATAGATGACCGGAACCGCAGGCGTTCCAGCGACCAGCAACCCGGTCACCTGACGGGTTCCGGTACCGATCGCGGTGCCGTCGTCATTGTGGTTGGTGGTCTCGGTGTTGATGAGATTGATCGTCTCCGTCGCCGTGACCTGGTAGTCGGTGGAGCTGTTGCGGACGATCGTGTATGCCTTGACGGTGCCGTTCTGCTGCGACACGTACAGACGGTCATCGGGCCCGAATTGCAGCGACGTCGGGTTGGTCGACGACTCGCCCGACAGTCCGGTCTGGCTGAACGACACCGGAATGTTGTTCGATGCGTCCGCAGAGATCGGCACCACCAGCGGGCTGTTCGAGCCGCTGTGTTCGATGTTCAACGTGCCGGACTGGTTGCCGTCGGAGGTCGGACCGAACGTCACGTCGAACGTGGCAGATGCGCCCGCAACGAGCGGTACCGGCCCGGCGAAGTCGGTGGTGAACTGGCCGACGCCGCCGATGGTCACCGCCGTGACGTCGATGTCGGGGTCACCGACCTCGAAGCCGAGGTTCGAGAGCGTGACGGTCTGACTTGCCGACCCGCCCGTCAACGTGACGCCGAAATCGACCGACGTCGGGCTGACGCCGAGGACCCCGGGCGCCGACTCGGCAGAGGCGACTTCGATGCCGTTGACCAACGGGTTCTCGACAACGTTGGCGAAGGCGATGTCCACCGAGCCGTCGGAGGTCACGAGATACTCGAGCATGCCGCCGACCTCGTTGCCGAATGCCGGAATCAGATCGAAGTCGTTCTCGACGATGTTCCCGTCGATCGAGATGTCGAAGACACGGGTACCGGCCGTCGAGGTGCCCCCGAAGCCGTTCCCGAGGAAGAGGCGGACGAACACCGGGGTGCCAGCCGGGACCGGCACGCCGTACTCGAAGCCACTCGAGCTCCAACGCTCGGCGTCGAAGATCGGGCCCGGCACGGAGGCCGGCACCGTTGGGCCGGGCTCGACTGCAGCGAAACCGTTGGTGTTGCCGCTACCGGGATCCGTCAGGAAGGAATGACCTGTTGCGCCCTCATCAGCCTCCCAGGCTGGTCCGCCGTCGACCGATGCCACGGGCGGGCCACCGGCGTTGATACGGGCGTAGACATTGGCGACGGGCTGGAGAACCTGGAGACTGAAGCCTTCGCTGGCACTCCCGTCCTTGTCGTTCGCCGTGACGACGATGGTGTACGTGGTGTTGTCGCCGGCCACCGGAAGGAACTCGAACGTCCCGGTGCCATCGCCGTTGTCGACGAACGTCGTGAACGACGATGCATCCGGGTTCGACGTGTAGCCGAACGTGACCGCATCACCGTCGGTCTCGGTCGTCGTGACGGGGACGGTCAACGAGCCGCCGACGACGACCGACGTGTTCGCAATCGGAGCGATCGTCGGTGGCACGTCCACCGGAGGCGGGCCCGCAGATCGGACCTCGATCGCGTTGATCTTGGGATTCTGGATGCCGTGCTCGAATGTCACGGTGAGGAAGTCGTCGGCCACCGTCGGTGTGGTGATCGTCTCGACGATGCCCGCAAAACCGCCAACCAGTTCGTAGATGTCGTAGTCGATCAGGAACTCGGTTCCTTCGACATCGACGGTGAACTGGCGGACGCCGGCCGCCGTGGCGAACGTCTCGGCGAAGTACAGGTCCAGCTCGTACGCCTGTCCAGCTCCGACCGGGAACTCGTACACCATCGGAGTCGCTGCGTCAGCGTCGTAACGCTCGACCTGGAACAGCTCCTGAGGTGTGCCGGCGGGCACCGATGGATGGGAGAGGTCGATCGCCCCCGCGACGCCGAAGGCGTTGTTCGACGAGGCGACCAGGTACGCCGATGGCGTCCCGGTGGTGGCGGTTCCACCCACCCCAGCGGTCGGCTGATCCTCGGTCCAGGCCGGCCCTCCGTTCGGGTCGACGACCTGAGGTCCGCCGGCGTTGACGCGGTACAGCACTGTCTCGACCACGTTCGGGTCGTTCACCACGATCGAGAACGATTCGGTCGATGACAGTGCTCCAGCGGTCGCCGTCACGTCGACGACATAGGTGCCCGCCGGAACCCCGGTCGTGTCCCAGCCGATCGAGCCGGACCCGTCGCCATTGTCGGTGAGCGTTGCTCCGAGATCCACGATGTCGGGAACCGACGCAATCGACAACACGATCGGATCGGCGCTCGTGGATGTCGAGTCGACCGCCACCGAGACCGTGTCGCCGATGTCGACCAGCACGTTGTCGATGGGCTGGATCACCGGCGTGTCGACGTCGAGGCTGACGCCGATCACCAACTGTGTCGAGGCACCCTCCGAGCCATCACCGATGATCGCCGTGTAGTGGTAGAGCACATCGTTCTGCGCGATGTCGACCGGGATGTCGACGAATCCGCCGGGGCCGACAACCGCTGGGAAGTAGTCGACCGCGATCGCAGTGTCCGACTCGAACTCGTCGAGGTCGAACGCAGGGCTCGTGACGACGTCGCCCGTCATCTCGAGCAACGTCACCGAGTCGCCCTCGGTTCCCGTCACCCGGACCGTCTGGGGCCCGGTCGCCGGCACCGAGCCGACTTCCGAACCATTCGTGAACACGGTCGGCCGCGTGCTCACTCCAACCATCTCGATTGCCGGCGGAGCCAGGACATCGGTCGTGCTGTCGACGACAGCGATGCCACCACCGGCGGATCCGTCACCGAAGAGCTGGCTGAACGCCGTGCTTTGCGCTGCGCCGTTGTCGAACACGACGGTGATCAGCGAACCGGTCAGTTCGAGACCCGACACCGATCCGGCACCCCCAGATCCGACGAAACCCTGGATGGTCGTGGCATCGATGTCGACGGCGAAGGAGATCGACTCCCCCGGACCGAAGTCGGTGAAGTCGAGTGTCATCACGTCGTAGCCGAGGCCGGCGACGCCGGGCTCGTCCTCGTGCGGCACGGCGAACGGGTCGTTGCAGTTGTCGGCGGGCGTCACATATCCGGTCGCAGCACCTCCGCTGGAGACGACAAGACACTTGGGGACCGTGTCCCCTGCCACTCCGTTCGGGTCGAACGTCGCATCGGGGATGATCGATCCGCGCAGGTCGAACTCGACCGACGCGATGTTGCCGTCTCCGACGCTCCCGGAGTTCGTGATGCTCATCGTGCCGTTCGTGAACGTGCTCGCGTCGATCCCGGAATTGGGTGTGACCTGGACGACAGCGCCCGACGGCGAATCCACGGCCACGATCAGCTTCTCGGACAAGGGTCCGGTCTCACCATCGTCGATCGTGGCGACGAAATGGTGCAGCACTGCAGCACTGTCGATCGCCACCTCGAAGTCGACGGTTCCACCGGCACCGATCGTGCCCGTCAGGTAGTCGACGGCAACGACGGCGTCGGACTCATAGGGGTCGGGATCGAACGGCGCCGGGCTCTGCAGGGCACCATCGACGGCGAGCAGGGTGACCGAGGACCCAACAGGCCCAGACACCTGAACGGTCTGTGGTCCGACGCTCGGCACGACCACGACCTTGGAGTCGTTCCGGGGAACACCGTCGGCGTGGCCGAACTTGCACCCAGCTGCTCGATGCCGGAGAGCACCATCCCGTGCCCGACGGGGCCGCAGGAGCTGCCTCTGGCCTCACCGTCGGAACCATCGCGAAAGATCTAGATCTTCCGTTCCCGGGCGGACTGGACAACGTCGGACAACACCCCGTCAATCCGCTGGACTCCGTGAACCACTCCCTTAGACCGCCACTGCACAGCCAGAACGCCTGGATCGCCCTGGATCGTGATCGTCGCATCGCCGAACACCTCGTCGACAGCCGAAATCACGATAGCCTCGAGGGCCGTGCAGTCGCGAAGCCCAGTGCCATGCGGTCGTAGCCGTGCCCGGTACACCCGGCGCCCGGCGGCAACGAGAACGGACGGTGCAGGCGCCGGCACGTGGTCACCACCCCGGCCACCCGAGGACTGTGGCCCCCCCGGCCCCCGGGCGCGGGCGCAGGAATCCGACTCCCGAGCGAACTCCACCGGTGCGTCGTGGCGGCCGCGTGCGCCAGTGTTGGTCACCGTGATCGTCGAATTTCAACGCGCGACCCAACCCACCGCGCGCCCGCCCAGCGCCCCGGCGCCGGAGTTCTGCGTAGCGCAGCGGCCGAGACCGGGTGTAGCCCGGCCCCCTCGTGCTACCTCGGGCTGTGTGCCTTCATCTCCGGTTCCGGGTCGAGTGGGTCGAAATGGGCGCGGATCCACATCGGGGGTCGCGTCGATGCGCCCCGTCATAGATCGCCACCAGGCACAACGTGCCCAACCTGGACGATCACCCGTCGCCTCGTTCGCGTCGTCACGGATAGAATCAACCCATTCGCGCGGCGCCCGGTCCGGACCGACCCGTTCATAGGTGCCCGTGACCACGTTCGAGTCGACACCAGCGTCCTCCGGGTGCTCCCGGGCGTGACATCGGGCCCCGCGCGGGGCGCGGAAACCTTGGATGGGACTGCGGGTGTTCGAGGGGGCACCCCAGCGGGACCAGCCGGGTGGATGGGCGGGGGGGCCCCAGGCCGAAACCGAGTGCGAGGGGACAAAGTGCGGGGGGGGTGTGGGCGGCCGTGCGAGGGCCGCCCCATGTTGGTCACCGTGATCGTCGAATTCCCGAACGTCGTCGACCCGAGCCACCGCCGGCGTCACCTGACAGCGCCCGATGCGCCGGAGATCAACCCGGTGTGGTACGGCCGGCTCAACGTTGCGGTGCAGACCGTGACCATGCCGACCGTGTCACCTCGACTCAGTGTTCGGCCGAGCGCCCGAGCGGCGCCCGGCCGTCACCGGGTCGCGCAGCCGCACGAGACTCCGCGACGCCGGACCGTCCGACTCCCGCGACGCTCGGCGCCCCGGTGGTTCGTCCGCCGATCCTCTCCCGTTCCCGGTCGCGCGAACCACTCGCCCCGGTCGGTCCCCCGTCCCGGCGATCGGTCCGCGCGCCGTTTGCCGTGCACCGCGGCGGGTCCGCGGGTCCCGGTCGCCGTCCGTCGGCCCCGGCTCATAAACCGTCGTCGGAGGAACCCCGCGTCCCGGCGCGTGGTCCGGTGATTCCCCGCGCCCGCGCGCGCCGGCGCCGCGCGCGTCCCGTCCGTCGGCGGCCCGCGCGGTTGAGTCACCGGTGCGCGGGCACCCCGGGGCCCGCGCGCGTCACCGTCCCGCCCCCGGAACCAACCCCGGGCGGACGGTTTTTTCCAGGCCGGCCGGCCGGGTCCGGGGTTAGGTTGGGTGGGCCGTTAGGTGCCGTCCGGTGGCGACCGGTGGGGCGGGGGGGGCGGGGGGGGAAGGGTGCAGGGCGCGGTGGGGGGGGTGGGAGGGTGCGAGTGGGGGGTGGGGGGGTCGTTTGTTAAGCGTCGTGGTCACCATTTGTGGGGGGCCCGTTAGTGCCCGCTGGGGGCGGGGGGGGGGATCCCGTCACGCCACGTGCGATGCGCGTCGCAACGTGAACATCTGGGGTGTGGGTGGGGTTGTTGGGGGGGGGTGGGTTGTCGTTGGGGGGGGGGGGGGGGGTGTGCCGGGACGTCGTGGCCCGGGGGCACCGTCATCGATATCGAGGAGGTGAGCCGTGCGCGTCAATTGCGACGATCGCTGCCGAACGTAGATCAACCCGTGTGTGGCGACTCTCACCTCAGACCGTGTACGGCGGGTCGAGCCCGGCCGCGAAGCCGAGCGTGTCACCATCGAATAGTTGCGTTGCCGCAACGAGATCAACGGTAGTGGGACTAGCCGTTGGACTGACCCCCGGCCATGTTGAGCACCGTGTCACCGTCGACCTCAGTTACCTTCCACTCCAACGAGTCCGAATCGACTTCAAGGACAGACTCATCCCCTATCACCGTCGACGCCGAGGGCGAATTCTCCGCAGCGGCCTTCCTCACCGCCCCCGATCTACACCCCCTAGACGTTCACCCTCAACGCCTCCGACAAATCCAGCGAGCTCAACGCCACGATAGTGTTCACGTTCGCGCCTGTCGCAGTCATCTATACCCACCCCATCTCGACCATCGAGCGGCTTTAGCCTCCCACCGGATCCAGCATCGGATTCTTGCGCCCTCTCCTACCCCAACACCACGTCTCCCTCAGGCCTCCCCTGTTCTCCCCCCTGATCCACCCCGTCGGCGATATTGCCGCTGACCTCAGCGGTGTAGTACTCGACCTCAACCACCTCAGACCATTGATTCTCCACCCCCGTCACCCACCCTGTCGTCCAAAAAAACACGATCATCAACGTCGCCACCGGATCCACCCCCCCGAAACTCAACCAGTCGGCCGCCACGACACCTCTGATCACCCAACACCTTCACCATCGTCTTCAAATTTCCCAACCACCCCGGCCACCTGACCGTCGCCTAAGTGTAATCGCCACGAGGGTCCAGACCGTCTCCGTCACCAAATAACCCCAACGCGCGCGCGTCCCCTCACCGCGTTCCCCACATCCCACCTGTGAGTCAGCGTCTCCCAAAACCACGGGCCAGTCCCAGCGGCGCTAACGTCACTTCCCCACCGCCCACCGGTGTCCGCGTCAACTCCCAACCCAACAGCCCAGCCCCCCCCACCCCGCGTCACCCCGTTAACGTCATCCACCACCGGGGCTCCCTGCGCTGTCTGCCCGGATCCCCCCGGATCGGTGTTCGGCGTGCTGTTACAGCCGGCGTTGTAGTTGTTGGCGACTTCGGTCGCGTCGAGCGCGTCGTCATAGATCGCCACCAGGCACAACGTGCCCAACCACGGACGATCACCCGTCGCCTCGTTCGCGATCGTCAACGGATAGGAATCAACCCAATTCACTGTCGTGCCCGCCAACGTGTCCGACGCAACCTGCACCCCGTTCACATAGGTGACCCGCTGACCCGACGCGTTCCGAGTCGACACCACATGCGTCAACTCCAACGGCGTCGCGCTCCCCGACGGCGTGAACAACTCCGGCGTCCCACCCAACGACGTCGACGTGCGCGTCCGCAACGAGAACACATCATTCGGCAGATTCGAATACGCACCCTGACCCAACAAGAAGTTCCGACCGAACGGATTCGCACTGTTCGACAAGATCCGAGCCGGACCCGACTGCACCCCAGCCGCCGGAACAATCCACGCCTCCAACGTCAACTCACCCGACGCCTTCACCGCATCGATCACCTTCGACGCAGCACCCGCCGAGGAGATCGTCGTCGACGCATCAACACTCAAACCCCCACCAGACACCCACGACACACTCCCCGGATCACCAATCGTCAAATCCAACGGCACACCCGAACCCGAGTCCCCCACCGTCGAACCCGAACCCTCACCAAAGTCATACCGCACCAGTTCACCCGACGTACGGCCGACTTGTGCGTCGACGGGCGCGGCGACGACGAGCACCCCCGCCGCAAGCGCAACGGCGGCGATCGCCGCCATGAGACCTCGTCGGTCGTGGTGTCGTGAGCCTGGAAATGCCCGCATATGTCCGTCCCCTTCTGAACGACGCCACTCTGTGACGCCCCGCTCGATTGCCGCCGTCATCTCCCGCATGAAACCCGGTATCCGGATGCGGCGGCTGCACGTAGCGTGGCAAAGTAACACCCTCCGTGAGCACCCGTAAAGGACCAAGTCGTCAAGATCTTCACATGGCCTGATCAGGTACGATGTGGTTTCCCCAACTCATTTTCCGTGGCGGGCCAACCCCTGACCGCGAGCCTCCGTGAGCCTGCGATTGAAAAATAGAAGAAGTCTTGATAGTTGGCAGATGGTGTCCTCAGAGATGTCACAGTACGCGCGCTGTCTGCCACTTCATGGAGCCAATTGATGACTCTCTTCTCGACGTTGAGAGTTCGCGAAGCGCGCGAGGTGCGCCGCTGTCCGCGACTGCGCGGAAGCCCGCTTCAGCAAGTCTGGCCGGGGAGAGCGGGACGAGCGAGGACCTGGTAGGTCACGCCGTCCTCGGAGAAGAACGTCAGCTGGTTCGCGGTCGCAAGGGGTTCGCCGACCTCGCTGGCCGACACCAAGGTGCATTCACTTGCGTCGGTGAGGCGGACCGAGACGTCGGTGGGCCACTCCTCCACCGTCGGCTCGATGCCGTCGGTGCCGTACGCGGACAGATCGTCGACGGCGATCGCCAGGATCTCGTAGTCGGTCGGCTCGAACAGGACCGCCTCGCTGATGACGTCGTCACCGCCGGCGGTGTCTCCGATGGTGAGCAACCGGGTGATGAAGTCCGACAGCGCCTGACGTTCCGGCATCGGGTCGGTCGCGTCGGGCCCGTCGATCGACAGCGCGTACGCCTCGTGCACCCAGGTCTCGCCGTTGGCGCTGATCGTCACGGTGGCCGTGGGTGCGTCAGCAACCAGGGTGTCGGTCGTGTAGTCGACGTCGGCGAGCAGCCCGGCCTCGTCGGCCGCGGCAAGGAGGTCCTGGATGCCGGCTTCGGTGATGGTCTGGACCTGCACCGCCGGGAGCAGCGGCCCGGGATAGATCTCGATCTGCGCGCCAGGGGTGAACACCTGCCCGTCACCCGAGATCACGATCGACGGCGGCTGCCGGAAAGCGAGCTCGCGGGGCAGGAAGCCGCCCAGTTCTGCGTAGGAGATGATCACCTCGTCGGCGCCGGTCGGGTGTGTGTACCCGGCGGCAGGCTCACTGGTGTCCACTGCGGGCAGCGTGGAGTCCGAGCTCGGAGAGGAGGCTCCATCACCGTCGCTGCCACATGCGGCCACTCCGAATGCGGACACGGCCAGGAAGAGCGTGATCCATCGCTTGGTCATGGCCGTTGGACGCTTCCCATCGGCACACGGTTCCACACCCCGACGTCGAATCCTGCGCGCTACGGTCGCCCGCATGAGTCAAGAGGTTCGTGGAATCATCGCCCGAGCGAAGGGCGAGCCCGTGTCGATGGAGACGATCGTCATCCCCGATCCCGGGCCCGGCGAGGCGGTGGTGGCGATCCAGGCGTGCGGCGTCTGCCACACCGACCTGCACTACCGGGAGGGCGGCATCAACGACGACTTCCCGTTCCTGCTCGGCCACGAGGCCGCCGGCATCGTGGAGTCGGTCGGCCAGGGCGTCACCGATGTCGCGCCCGGCGACTACGTGATCCTCAACTGGCGCGCCGTGTGCGGCGACTGCCGTGCGTGCCGCCGCGGTGAGCCGCAGTACTGCTTCAACACGCACAACGCCACCCAGAAGATGACGCTCACCGACGGCACCGAGCTGTCGCCGGCGCTGGGCATCGGAGCGTTCTGCGACAAGACGCTCGTCGCTGCCGGACAGTGCACGAAGGTCGATCCGGCCGCCTCCCCTGCCGCCGCCGGCCTGCTCGGTTGCGGGGTGATGGCCGGCATCGGCGCCGTGCTCAACACCGCCGGCGTCACCCGCGGCCAATCGGTGGCTGTGTTCGGTTGCGGCGGCGTGGGCGACGCGGCGATCGCCGGCGCCCGGCTCGCCGGAGCCTCGACGATCATCGGCGTCGACATCGACGACCGCAAGCTCGAGTGGGCGAAGGGATTCGGCGCCACGCACGTGTGCAACTCGAAGGAGACCGACCCGGTCGAGTTCATCCGCTCGGTCACCGGCGGCTTCGGCGCCGACGTGTGCATCGAGGCGATCGGTCATCCCGAGGTGTACAAGCAGGCGTTCGAGGCCCGCGATCTCGCCGGCACCGTCGTGCTCGTCGGCGTCCCGAACCCCGAGATGACGCTGGAGTTGCCGTTCATCGACGTGTTCGGCCGGGGCGGCGCCCTCAAGTCGTCGTGGTACGGCGACTGCCTGCCATCGCGTGACTTCCCGATGCTGATCGACCTCTACCTCCAGGGTCGGCTCGATCTCGACGGCTTCGTGTCGGAGACGATCGGCCTCGACGGCGTCGAGGAGGCGTTCCACAAGATGGAGCGCGGCGAGGTGCTCCGCAGCGTGGTGGTGTTCTGATGAGGGCGTTCTGATGGCGATCGAGCTCGTCACCACCGACGGGATCTTCGCGCTCGACGGCGGCGAGTGGGAGGTCACCAACAACATCTGGATCGTCGGCGACGACCGCGAGGTCGTCGTGTTCGATGCGGCGCACGACCACGAGAAGATCCTGTCCGCGATCAACGGTCGCAGGGTCGCCGCGATCGTGCTCACCCACGGGCACAACGATCACATCAACGCGGCCGTGCCCCTCCGCGATGCCGTCGACGCCCCGATCCTGCTGCACCCCGACGACCGGATGCTGTGGGACGTGGTCTGGCCCGACGCTTCGCCCGACCGTGACCTCACGCCCGGAACGGCGCTGCAGGTGTCCGGCCACGAGCTCACCGTCCTGCACACGCCCGGACACTCCCCCGGTTGCTGCAGCTTCCACGACGCCGCATCCGGGGTCGTCTTCAGCGGCGACACGCTGTTCTGTGGCGGCCCCGGTGCCACCGGCCGCAGCTTCAGCGACGAACCGACCATCCTGCGCTCGATCCGCGACACGCTGCTCGTGCTGCCCGACCACACCGTGGTCCACACCGGACACGGTGACTCGACCACCATCGGCGCAGAACGCGACGGCGTCCTCGAGCGCGCTGCCGAACTCGGGCTCTGACGCATGCCGGCGCAGCCCGTCGCCGTCCGCGGTGTCGTCCAGCACTACGCATGGGGTGATCCGACGTTCATCCCCGAGCTGCTCGGCGAGACCGCCAACGGTCAGCCCTGGGCCGAACTCTGGTTGGGAACCCACCCGGCGGGGCCGGCGACGATCGACGACGGCCGACCGCTCAGCGAACTCACCGGCGACCTCCCGTACCTCCTCAAGGTCATCGCGGCGGCACAGCCGCTGTCGCTCCAGGTCCACCCGACGACCAGCCAGGCGATCGACGGCTTCGCCCGCGGCGTGTACCCGGACAGTCGGGCCAAGCCGGAACTCCTGTGCGCGCTCACCCGATTCGATGCGCTCTGTGGCATCCGACCGGTCGGCGCAACCCTCACCCTCCTGGGTGCGCTCGGGGCCGATGGACTGGCGCACGCGCTGCGCTCCGGTGGCGTCGCCGACACGATCGAGGCGATCTGCCGTGGTCGCTTCGACCCTCGTCCGACGATCGTCGCCTGTGCACGCAGCAGCCGCCCCGAGGCCGAACTCGTCACCATGCTCGCCACCCGCTATCCCGACGATCCGAGCACGATCGTCACGCTGCTGCTCAACCGGGTGACGCTGCAGCCCGGTGAGGCGCTGCACCTCACCGCCGGCAACCTCCACGCATACCTGAGCGGCGCCGGTGTCGAGCTGATGGGCGCCAGCGACAACGTCGTCCGAGGCGGCCTCACCGTCAAGCACGTGGACGTCGACGAACTCATCCGCATCCTCGACCCGAAGCCGCTGGCACAGCCGATCATGGCCAACGCACGGCGCACCGGGCGGTATCCGCTGCCCGAAGCCGGTTGCACGCTCGTGCGGGTGGAACCCGGCCGCACCCACACGTCGACCGGTCATGAACTCACCGTCGGTCTCGACGGACGGACGTTCTACCTCCCGCCCGGCAGCACCCTCACCCCCGACGTCCCGACCTTCGTCGTCACGACGTGACGAGCCGACGGCGGACAACACGGGTCAGACCCCTGTTGTCCCGTTGGACAACTGGGGTCTGACCCGTGCTGTCCGTGTTGTCCGGTTGATCAGCGGGTGGTCTTGCGGATCTCGACGATCTTCTCGGTGGCCTGGTTGGCGTCGGCGCCCTGGTCGTCGAGGAGCTTGGCCCGATCCTTCTCGGCCTCGCGGGCGGCCTTCACCAGATCGACGCGAGCCAGCGCCGCCTCGACGCCGTTGTCGTTGATGAACTCGGCCCACTCGACGAGCTGGTCGACCATCTCGTCCTCGGGAACGACGGCGACGTTCTGGCCCTTCACGAACAGGTGACCGCGCTTGTTGCCGGCAGCGATGCCGAGATCGGCGTCGCGGGCCTCACCGGGCCCGTTCACGACGCAGCCCATCACGGCGATCTGGAGTGGGATCTCCCGGTCGGCGAAGGCCTCCATCGCACGGTTCGCGACCTCGATCACGTCGACCTCGGCACGGCCGCACGACGGGCAGGCGATCAGGTCGACGTTCTTGCGCTCGCGCAGGCCGAGCGCTTCGAGCAGCTGGCGACCCGCGCGAGCCTCCTCGACCGGGTCGGCGGTGAGCGAGTAGCGGATCGTGTCGCCGATGCCCTCCATCAGCAGCGTGGCGATGCCGGCGGTTGCCTTGATCAGGCCCGCGGGCGGAGGCCCGGCTTCGGTGACACCGAGGTGCAACGGGTGATCGGTGACCTCTGAGAGCTGCCGGTATGCCTCGACCATCAGAGGCACGCTCGACGCCTTGACCGAGATCTTGATCGCATCGAAGCCGACCTCGTCGAAGTAGGCGATCTCCTGCTGGGCCGACTCGACCATCGCCTCGGGTGTGGCACTGCCGTACTTCTCGTACAGCGACGGGTCGAGCGAGCCCGCATTGACTCCGATCCGGATCGGGATGCCCCGGTCGCGGGCCTCGGAGGCCACCGCCTTGATGTGTTCGGGCTTGCGGATGTTGCCGGGGTTGAGTCGCAGCCCCTGCACCCCGGCCTCCATCGCAGCCAGCGCCATCTTGTACTGGTGGTGGATGTCGGCGATGATCGGCACCGGCGACCGCGGCACGATCTGCGCGAGACCCTCGGCCGCCTCGGTCTCGTTGCACGTGCAGCGCACGATGTCGGCGCCCGCCGCAGCGAGGGCGTAGATCTGCTGGAGGGTGCCCTCGACGTCGGCGGTCTTGGTGATCGTCATCGACTGCACCGTGATCGGGGCGTCGCCACCGACCTTGACGTTGCCGACCGAGATCTGACGGGTGGGTTTGCGAGCGACGAGTGCGCTGGAGACGTCCACGGGGAGGGTGCTAGCCGATCGGTTGGGTGATGTCGAGGTACAGGCCGCTGAACATCAACATCGCCAGCACGACGATCACACCCATCGCGAAGGGCATCAGCCGTTCGACGTCGGCGAAGTACCGCTGCTTGGATCCGCTGCGCCACTCCCGGTACCGCTCGTAGCAGGCGATCGCCGCATGCCCACCGTCGAGCGGCAGCAGCGGCAGCATGTTGAACACGCCGACGAAGATGTTGAGTACCGCGAGCAGGTACAGGACCCCGGCGAGACCGCCGGCCTCGCCGACCTCGTCGGACACGTTCGCGACGCCGTAGAGCGTGGTCGGGCGGCTCTCGAGATCGGCATTGTCGGGGTCGGTCAGGTGTTCGAACATGTTCGCGGGATTGACGACCTTGACGATCCCCTGGAGCGACTGCCAGGTGACCGGCGCGATGTCGGTGACCGAGTTGACGGCCGAGCCGACGATGCCGTGGTCCTGGTAGAGCGGGGGGCTGAAACTCCGGACGCCGAGCAGCGCGGTACCGAAGAGCGGGTCGTCGGAGGCGACCGACGTGTTGGCACCCAATCCGACCGCAACGGTCTGTTCGGCGCCGTCACGGACGACGACGACGTCGACGATGTCGCCGGGCTCGAAGCTCCGGACCGCCTCACCGAGTTCGACCGAGGACGTGACCGCGACACCGCCGACCGACAGGATCTCGTCGTCGGCGAGGATGCCCGCCTCGGAGGCCGGCAGGCCCGGGCTGACGGCGCCGACCACCACGACCGGCTCGTCCTGAGCGGTGATCTCGCCCTGCGTGGCGTACACGCCGAACAGCAGCACGATCGCGATCATGATGTGCATGATCGATCCGGCGCTGATCACCAGCAGACGGCGAGGGAACGTCGCCTGGCGGTAGGACCTGGCCTCGTCGGCTGGGTCCACCTCGTCCATCCGGTTCATCCCGACGATACGCACGAACGCACCGAGCGGAATCGCCCGGACGCCGTACTCGGTCTCGCCACGGCGGAAACTCCACAACCGAGGCCCGAAGAAGAGGAAGAACTGGGTGGCCTTCATCCCCGTCCACTTCGCGGTGGCGAAGTGGCCGAGTTCGTGCAGGAAGATCGAGATGACGACACCGACCACGAACACGAAGATCCAGATGTTGACGAACGCCAGCCACACGAAGAGCGCCGCGAGTCCCGCCATTGCCAACCAACCGGTCCAGCCGTTGGCGAGTTCTTCGTCGTTCAACTCGGTGACCGACCCGCCGGCCATGATCTCGCTCTTCACCCGGTCGCTGCGACGCGGCGGGGCGAACGCAGCAGCCGCCTCGTCCGATCGGTCGTCGGTGGGTGTCAGTTGGTCGGTCATGTCCTCGGAACCATCATCTCGGCAGGAGTCGAGTGGCGACCCGCCGAGCCTGAGCGTCGGCCTCGATCACGTCCTCGACGGTATGGGGGGTCACTCCATCATGCATCGCGAGTACATCAACACACACGTCAGGGATCTCATTCCATCGCAAGTTTCCCGCCAAGAACGCGTCAACGGCCACTTCGTTGGCGGCGCTCAACCAGGCGGGGGCCGTGCCGGCGGCGCGTCCGGCCTCGTAGGCGAGGTCGAGGCACCGGAACGTGGCCCGATCCGGCGGCTCGAAGTCGAGACGGGCCAGCTCCGCCCAGTCGATGCGCCCGAACGGACTCCCGATGCGATCGGGATACCCCAGCGCGTAGCCGATCGGCAGCCGCATGTCGGGCAGGCTGAGCTGCGCGATCGTCGAACCGTCACTGAACTCCACCATCGAGTGGATGATCGACTGGGGATGCACCACCACGTCGATGTCGTCGTAGGCGGTGCCGTACAGCTCGTGCGCCTCGATCACCTCGAGACCCTTGTTCATCAACGTGCTGGAGTCGACGGTGATCTTCGGGCCCATGCTCCACGTCGGATGCGCGAGGGCGGCGTCGACGGTGACCTCGGCGAGTTCGGCAGCGCTCCGGCCGCGGAACGGGCCACCGCTGGCCGTCAGCAACAACCGTGAGACCTCACGGCCGGCATCGACCGACGACCGGAGGCACTGGTGCAGCGCGCAGTGCTCGCTGTCGACCGGCACCAACTCCGCTCCCGGCGTGTCGCGCAGCGGCTGCACGACCGGCCCGGCGGCGATCAGGCTCTCCTTGTTGGCGAGCGCCAGGCGCTTCCCCGCTCGCAGCGTCTCGATCGTGACGTCGAGCCCGGCGAAGCCGACCACCCCGTTGACGACGACGTCGGCCGGAGCGACCACGGCAGCGAGTTCCGCCACCACCTCGACGTCGTGGAGCGCTTCGGCGACCAGCCGCCTGGCGGTCGGATCACCCACGGCCACCACGGCAGGCCGGAACTCCCGTGCCTGTTCGATGACCGCCTCCGCAGATCCGCCGACCGCCAGTGCGACGACCTCGTACGAGCCTGGCAGGCGTGCGTTCTCGGCGCGCACCACGTCGAGCGTCTGCGTGCCGATCGAGCCGGACGAGCCGGCGATCGCAACCCTGGTCAGAGCGCCGTCCACGGCTCGACCACCAACATGAGGTAGTACACGGCCGGCATCACGAACAGGAACCCATCGAAACGGTCGAGCACACCACCGTGACCACGGATGACGGCCCCGAAGTCCTTCACGTCGAGGTTGCGCTTGAACATCGACTCGGTCAGATCGCCGAGTGGCGCCATCACCGAGATCACGATGCCGAGCATCAGGAGGTGGCTCGTGCTCGACCAGGTGTCGCTGAGCCCCTGCATCCCGATGAGCAACATCACCAGCAGCGTCAGGGCGGTGCCGCCGAGCAGCCCTTCGAGCGACTTGTTGGGGCTGATCCACGGCCGCAGCGGCGTCTTGCCGATGGCGGAGCCGAGGAAGTAGGCGCCGACGTCGTTGGCCACGACACCGATCGCGATCAGCACCAGGGTGTCGGTACCCCATGGCGTGCCGGAGCCGAACGTCGACCAGCGCAGGATCAGTCCGGCGAACGCTCCGAGCACGCCGATCCACACGACGCCGAGCATCGTGATCGCCATGTTCGGCATCGGGCCGGATTCGATCGAGTCGGCACCGATGAACCCGATCGCTCCGGCGAAGAACGCGAACGCGATCACCAACGGAAGCGCAGTGTCGCCGACCCAGTAGGCCGCAAGGGGTGCAGCAACGCACGCAGCGATCCCGGCCGCGACCGCCGGGCGGTACCCCTTGTCGGTGACACGGGAGAAGTACTCGAGCGCGGCGACACCGAGCGCGAGGGTGACGAACGCGACGACCGCCGCCGGGCGCCACATCGACAGCGCAAGGAACACCGCAGCGAGCACGAGACCGCTCGCCACCGCAACGGGAAGGTTGCGGCCATCGGCGGCCGGGGCGGTCCCTCCGGCGCTCGGCGGACGCTGGGGCGCGCCGCCCCGCCGCTTCGAATCGGGTCGGCGCGGCATCCCGGACGGATCGGTGCCGATCGTGATGCGAGCGGGTTCCCGCCGCGCCGGCTCGGTCGCCTCGGTTGCGGCGACGGCGGCAACTCGCCCCGACGTGAACGCATCGGGAGCGTCTTCGACCGCGGGCTCGTCGTCGTGCCAGGTGAGTTCTCCGGTCGGATCCTTGGGCGCCTCGGCGACCTCGGTCGCCGGAACCGGATCGGACGCGAACGACGACCAGACATCGAGGTCGTCGGTGGGGCTCTCCGGCTGCTCGGCGGCAGGAATCTTCGGGATCTCGCCCGTGGGCGGATCGGTCCAGTGGGGCAGCGATCCGGAGTCGTCGGAGCCGAAGCTCAGCCGCTCCCGGGCGTCGTCGTCGTCGAACGAGGTGACCGGCTGCTCGGTGGTCGCGCCGAACAGCGGCCCGCCGAACTCATCCGGATCGAACGAGTCCATCTCGGACTCGAACGAACCCGGCCGTCGCCGGGAGGCCGAATCGGCCTCGTCGCCCTGACTGCGGTCATCGCTCATGTCTGATCCCTTCCCCCGGTGGTCGAACGTCGAGCAGTGGTGCAGCCGCTCATACTTCGAGCAATTCGTGCTCTTTGCGCCCCAACGCAGCGTCGATGTGCTCGACGTGGTCGTGGGTCACCTTCTCCAGTTCCTTCTCCGCCCGTTCGAGATCGTCGGCGGAGATGTCGCCGTCCTTCTCCGCGCTCTCCATCGCCTTGCGGGCGTCGCGGCGAGCATTTCGAATGGCGATCCGGCCGTCCTCGGCCATGTGCTTGACCACCTTGACGTACTCCCGGCGGCGTTCCTCGGTCAGCTGCGGCAGCGACAGACGGATCGAGATCCCGTCGTTGTTGGGCGCCACACCCAGGTCGCTGTCGCGGATCGCCTTCTCGACGGCGTCGAGCGAAGCTCGGTCGTGCGGCTTGATCAGCAACTGACGCGCCTCGGGGACCGAGATCGACGCGATCTGCTGGAGCGGCACCTGGGTGCCGTAGTACTCGACGGTGATGCGATCGACGAGCGACGGCGTCGCCCGGCCGGTACGCACCGTGGAGAACTGCGACTGCGTGTGCTCCACCGCCTTGTCCATCTTCTCCATCGCCTCGAGCAGGGTCTCGTCAATCACGGCAGCAAGCGTACCCAGACGGGCCCCGACGAGCGGACCATGGGCTCCCGGTCGGTCGGCGCACCGCGCCACCTTCGCACCACATCCGCAGAGCCGAAGGGCTCAGACCTCGTGGACGAGGGTGCCCTCGTGGCCACCCTGCACGATGCTGCGGAGTGCACCGGGCGTCGACATGTCGAACACCACGATCGGAATCCCGTTGTCGCGGCAGAACGCGATCGCCGTTGCGTCCATCACCTTGAGGTTCTTCGTCATCACCTCGAGGTACCCCACCTCGTCGTACTTGGTCGCAGTCGCGTCGTGACGGGGATCGGCCGAGTAGACGCCGTCGACCCCCGAGTGCGTCCCCTTGATCACGACATCGGCCTCGATCTCGGCTGCCCGCAGCGCTGCGGCGGTGTCGGTGGTGAAGAACGGGTTGCCGGTGCCGGCGGCGAAGATGACGACGCGGCCCTTTTCGAGATGGCGCACCGCTCGACGACGGATGTAGGCCTCGGCGATACGGGGCATCTCGATCGCCGACTGCACACGGGTGTCCTGGCCGAGCCGCTCGAGCGAGTCCTGGAGCGCCAGGGCGTTCATCACGGTGCCGAGCATGCCGATGTGGTCGGACTGGGTGGCGTCCATGCCGCTGAGCGAGCCGGTGCGGCCACGCCAGAAGTTGCCGCCGCCCACCACCACGGCGACGTCGACACCGAGGTTCTGGCGCAGATCGACGATGTCGCGTGCGGTCGCCTCGAGGGTGGCGCCGTCGAGCCCCTTGCCCGATTCCCCCGCGAGTGCCTCGCCGGACGGCTTGAAGACGATCCGCTTCCAACTGGGCCGCGGCCCTCCCCGGGGGTGCATCGGCTGGTCGCTCATCGACGAACGACCGTACTAGAGCAGCGGCCGGACGACCGAAAACGCCCCCGTCCACGCCGTTCTCGTGAACAACTTGCGCACCTGGGCCGCAACTTGTTCACGAGAACGGTTTGGGGTCAGCCGATTTCGACCTGGGCGAAGCTGACGATGGTGGCGCCGCCGATGAACTGGCTCACCGACTGCTTGTCGTCCTTGGCGTAGGGCTGATCGAGCAGCGCAACGTCCTTGTAGAAGCCGTTGATGCGACCCTCGACGATCTTCGGCAGCGCTGCTTCGGGCTTGCCCTCGTTGCGGCTGATCGTCTCCAGCGTGGCGCGCTCGGCGGCGACCACGTCTTCGGGGATGTCGTCACGGCTCAGGTACGTGGGACGTGCGAAGGCGATGTGGACCGCGACGTCGTGAGCGAGTTCCGGCGTACCGCCGGCGATCTCGACGAGCACGGCGTTGACACCGCGGCCACCCTGGATGTGCTGGTAGCTGCCCAGGAGGTTGCCGTCCGCCGCTTCGATGCGCTTGACGTCGCCGAGGCCGATGTTCTCCTTGAGCGTGACCTTGAGCTCCTCGAGCTCGGTGGCGCGCTCGGCGACCGCGTCGACGCCCTTGGCGGCAACGAGCTCGGCCAGTGCGTCGGCCTCGGCCTTGAACTGATCGGATCCGGCCACGAAGTCGGTCTCGCTCTTGAGTTCGACGATCGCACCGACGTTGCCGTCGATCACCAGGCTGACCACGCCCTGTGACGCTTCACGGTCCTCACGCTTCGCGCTGGCGGCCAGGCCCTTCTCGCGCAGCCACTGCTTCGCGGCCTCCATGTCGCCGTCGTTCTCCTGCAGGGCCTTCTTGCAGTCCATCATTCCGGCGCCGGACGAGTCGCGGAGCGCCTTGACGTCTTGTGCGGTGAATGACATGTCTTCAGCTCTCCGTGCTTGGTTCGGGGGTGGTGTCGGACTGGGCGACGGCATCGTCGGTGGTGCTGTCGGCAACCTGCTCGGTCACTTCGGCAGCGGTCTCGTCGGCGATCTCCGCGACGACCTCGGCCGGCGCACCTTCGTCGGTGGCGATGGCAGCTGCGTCGGCAGCAGCTTCCTCCACCACGGGCGAAGCCTGGGCGGCGGCGAGGCGGGCGTCGCGGTCGGCCTGCGCCTGAGCGGCGGCGTCGCGGGCTGCGGCCTGGGCGGCGGCGAACTCGGCTTCCTCCTCGGGGGTGCGCTCGGCGACCGGAGCCGGTGCCGGGTTGCGCTTGTTGGCGATGAATCGACCCTCCTCGACGGCGTCGGCGATCACGCGGGCGAACAGGCTGTTCGAGCGGATGGCGTCGTCGTTGCCGGGGATCGGGTACTGGATGACCTCGGGGTCGACGTTGGTGTCGACGACGGCAACCACCGGGATGCCCAGCTTGTTGGCCTCGGTCACCGCGATGTGCTCCTTCTTCGTGTCGAGCACGAAGATGGCGTCGGGTGCCTTCTTGAGGCTGCGCAGTCCGCCGAGGTTGCGCTGGAGCTTCGTGAGCTCGCGATCGAGCAGCAGGGCTTCCTTCTTGATCATCGCGTCGAACTCGCCGGACGCCTGCATGCGCTCGTACTCGAGCATCTTGTTGACGCGCTTCGACATCGTCTCGAAGTTGGTGAGCATGCCGCCGAGCCAACGCTCGTTGACGTACGGCATGCCGCACTTGTCGGCGTAGCTCTTCACGGGGTCCTGCGCCTGCTTCTTGGTGCCGACGAACAGGATCGTGCCGCCACCGGCGACGAGATCGCGGACGAAGCCGTAGGCGGTCTCCACCCGACCGAGCGTCTGCTCGAGGTCGATGATGTAGATGCCGTTGCGCTCACCGAAGATGAATCGCTTCATCTTCGGGTTCCACCGTCGGGTCTGGTGACCGAAGTGGGCGCCGGCTTCGAGCATTTGCCGCATGGTGATGACGGCCATGATGATTCTCCTCGTGCGGTTGCATCCCGCCGGTCGGCGCCCGTGGGCGACCGCTTGTTGACCGGCGGAACTGTGAGACATCGCTGCGAACAGCGGTCGATCCGGGTGAATCGACCCGCTGGATGCTATCGGGCGGGTTGGCCGACCCGACACCTCGCCACGCCCGGTGGCGTCGGACGCTGCGGGGTGCCGTCGACCGGGATCAGGCGCGACCGGCCGACCAGTCGCCCGATGAACGGTGCAGGGTCGCGATAGGCGTCACCGATCCGCAACCCGAAATAGAACTGCCCGGTCGCCCGCCCAAGGATCGAACCGGCGACCACCGTGTCGCCGGACCGCGCCTGCGTCACAGCGAGGCGGCCGTACGTCAGGCGCCAGCCGTTCGGGAGCTCGACGACGAGATATGGGGTACCGGCCACGACCCCGACGAACGTGACGGTTCCGCTGGCAGCGGCCCGGACCGCAGTGTCGTCCGCCACTCGATACTCGAGGCCGCGGTTGCCAGCACACCAGGTGCAGGCGGGCGGGCGAAACGGGTCGACCACGGCGCCGACGACCGGCGGCCGCAGACACGGCGCCGCGTCGACCTGGCCCGGCCCTGCCAGCGCGGCAGCCATCACCAACAGCCGTGCGGCCCAGCGACAGCCGATCCTGGTGGCGGAGCGCCGCCACGCATCATGGTCGTCCATACCCGTCTCCTCACGTCGAAGCCGGCTCGCACCGGTCGGGACTGCGGGCGCGGACGCCGAGGGTGGGCTGGTCAGCCGACGCCGGCCGCAGCCAGGCGCGAACGCAGGTGCAGCACGGACTTGGTGTGGATCTGCGAGACCCGGCTCTCGGTGACGCCGAGGACCTCGCCGATCTCCGCGAGCGTCAGCCCCTCGTCGTAGTACAGCGACAGGACGAGCTTCTCCCGGTCGGGAAGCTTGCGGATCTCCGCTCGCATGATCTCGCCGAGTTCGGTGTCCTCGACGACCGCCGCGGGCGACCCCGACCCTGGTCCGTCGAGCGCAGCCGGTTCGGCTCCGGCCGCAATGGCACGGTCGAGCGGACCGACCGTGGTGCTCGCGATGGCGGCAAGCCACCGCGTGAGTTCGTCGCCCGAGATGTTCAGGTGGGCAGCCAGTTCCTCGTCGTTCGGTCCGCGACCCAGTTTGTGTTCGAGTTCCGAGATCGCCTTCTCGACGCTGCGGGCACGACTCCGGATCGAGCGTGGCACCCAATCGAGCTTGCGCAGGCCGTCGTAGACCGCGCCACGGATCCGGGGCACGGCGAACGTCTCGAACTTGACCCCCCGTTCGGGGTCGAAACGCTCGATGGCATCGATCAGGCCGAACACTCCGGAGCTGACGAGGTCGCCGGGGTCGACACTCGACGGCAACCCGGCGCCGACACGACCGGCCACGAACTTCACCAGCGGCGAGTAGTGGACGATCAGGTGGTCACGGGCAGCCGAGTTGCGACGGTTCAGCCATCGCGTCCACTGCATCTGGAGATCGGCGTCTTCGGGAACGATACTCATGCTCTGGGGTGGGCCTCGCGGTAGGCAGCCGACAGTCGCTCCCGGCTGACGTGGGTATAGCGCTGGGTCGTGGCCACATCGGTGTGGCCGAGCAGTTCCTGCACCGCACGGAGGTCGGCGCCTCCGTCGAGCAGGTGCGTCGCGAACGTGTGACGCAGCGCGTGCGGATGTGTCGGGCTCGAGGATCGGCGATCGATGATGCGGCGAACGTCGCGCGGCGTGAGCGGCCGACCACGCTCGTTGCCGAAGAGCACGTCGCCGGCGTCGGCGGGCAGGACGTCGCCACGGACGGCGAGCCACCGCCGCACCGCCCGCACCGCTGCCTCGCTGACGGGAACCCGGCGTTCCTTGGCTCCCTTGCCCCACACGTCGGCCGCACCGGACGCCAACGACAGCGAGCCGACGCGCAGCCCGCAGAGCTCGCCGACCCGCAGCCCGGATCCGTAGAGCAGTTCGAGCACCGCGTCGTCGCGACGGCGGCGCCAGTCGGGCTCGCCATCGGGTGCCGCCCCCTCGAGGAGCCCATCCAGCTCTCGCTGATCGAGCACGCGAGGCAGACGCCCGGCTCCGGCCGGGGCGGACACGCCACTGGTGGGATCGACCTCGGCGTACCCGCCGGTGACGAGCCATCGGTAGTACCGCCGCAGTGCCGCGGTCTTGCGAGCGATCGTGCGACGTGCGAACTGTCGCGTGGTGAGGTGCGCCAGATACCGACGCACCGTGGTGCGCCTCACCTGGGCCGGATCGGTCAGGTCGCTGCGGGCACACCAGCCCTGGAACGCGCGGACGTCCGACGTGTATGCGGCCACCGTGTTGTCGGACAACGAGGTGAGCGCGCCGGCGAACTCGTCGATGCGCCAGAGGTCCACGGCGCAGATGGTATTGCCCAGAGGGTGAGGAACCCGCGGATGGGGCGCACGGCGCGCTCGGATTCGTCATGTCAGATCGGCCCACTCGTCGATCGCTTCGAACCACCCGCCGGTTTCGCGCAACCAGCCGGCGTGCTCGAGGCGAGCAACCGACAACGCCACGTCGACCACCTTCCGGCCCGAGTCGGCCGCGAGTTCCTCGATCGAGCGCGCGCCGGCTCGACATGCGGTGAGGAACACCATGTCGTCGTTGTCGGGGCGGGGCCGCGAATCGAACCTGGATCGGCCCGCTCGGCGACGATCGAGCCCGAGCGCCATCAGTACGTCGGCCACCTCGGTCGCCGGGGCGGCGCCGTCGCACAGCAGCCGGTTCGTTCCGATCGATGCCCGGCTCCGAACCGGACCGGGAACGGCGAACACGTCGACGCCACGTTCGGCCGCCTCACGGGCGGTGATCAGGCTCCCACCCCGTTCCCGGCTCTCGACGACCACGAGCACCTCGACGAGTGCGGCCAGGATGCGGTTGCGCAACGGGAATCGGAAGGCATCGGGCGCGGTCCCGGGCGGCCACTCGGAAACCACGGCACCTCGGTCGGCCACCATCTCCCACAGGTCGCGGTGCTGCGACGGGTAGGGACGGTCGACGCCGCTGCCCACCACCGCGACCGGTCGCGCCTCGGCCACGGCGAGTGCGCCGCGATGGGCGGCGCCGTCGATCCCCTTGGCCAGGCCGGACACGACGACGACGTCGGCACTCGACAACTCGTAGCCGAAGCGTGCGGCGGTCTCGAGTCCGCGCTGTGTGGCGTTGCGGGTCCCGACGATGCCGACGCGTCGAGCGTCGAGCACGCTCAGATCGCCCCGGACGAACAAGACCGCCGGCCGTCGTGGATCGTCGAGCAACTGTGGCGGGAAGGCCGCATCACCCGGCAACACGACGTCGATCTCCCCGTCGACGCATCGTTGCCAGACCTCCCCGGGCGGCCGACGAGCCGCGTCGAGACGCCACGACGCCCCGAGATCGGGATCGCGCTGGAGGAGCGCGGCGATCGGAGCCGGCGGCCGGAGCTCACCGGCAGCGATCGCGAATGCGTCGGCCGGCGACCGGTTCGCCAGCAGCGACGAGAGCCGCGAACTGGTCATCCGATCGAAACCGGCGAGTGAGGCGACGTAGCCGGCGGGCGGGATCATGCTGCCCGCCCCACTCGCAGCGCGCTCGCGAGGTCGGCCCGGAACCGCAGAGCGAGCACGACGTCGTCCTCGGTCACCGAGTCGCTCAGGTCGCCGCGCAGGTCGGCGATCGTGCGGGCCACCCGGCGCACCCGGTGATAGCCACGCCCACTCAGCCGACCCCGCTCCATCTCGTGGCGCAGATGGAGTTGCGCACCGGGGTCGAGGCGGGCGACGTGATCGAGCCGTGACGCCGCAAGCGCGCTGTTGAGCACGCCCTGGCGCAGGAGTGCGACGTCGCGGGCCGCCTCGACGCGGGCGGCGACGACAACTGACGCCTCGGACGGCTCGTTGGCGATCAGGTCGTCGACGGCGGGCCGGTGCACGTTGACGCGCAGGTCGAAGCGATCGAGCAACGGCCCGGACACCCGGCGGGCGTAGCGGTGCAGCACCGCATCGCCGCACAGGCACGAACCGGGCGGTCCCCCACCGCAGGGGCACGGGTTCATCGCTGCGACCAGGAGGAAATCGGCGGGGAGGACGACATGCAGGTGCGCACGATCGACGGTGACGATGCGTTGTTCGAGCGGTTGGCGCAAGCCGTCGAGCACCGACGGGGAGAACTCTGCGAGCTCGTCCATGAAGAGGACGCCGCAGTGCGCCATCGAGATCTCCCCGGGCCGGAGCGTGTGTGACCCACCTCCGACCAACGCCACGAGGGAGCTGGTGTGGTGCGGCGCTCGGAACGGTGGGCGCTGGATGAGGCCACCCGGAGGCAGCACGGCCCCGGCGGCGGAGTGCACCATCGTGGCCTCCAGTGCCCGGGTGCGATCGAGGCGGGGCAGCAACCCGGGCAGGCGCGACGCCAGCATCGTCTTGCCGGAGCCGGGCGGGCCGATGAACAGGGTGTGATGGGCGCCGGCCGCAGCGATCTCGAGCGCTTGGCGGGCGAGGGGCTGACCGTGGAGGTCGGCGAGGTCGGGGGCGTTCAGCTCGCCCTCGGGTGCCGCCGGGACGTCGTCGTCGTGGTCTGGCCACGGCTCGGCACCGCACAGCACACCCAGCAGCTCGCGCAGGTGCGAGATCAGCCGAACGCGCCCGAGGGCCGCCACCCGTGCCTCGACGGCACATTCGACCGGTACGACGACGTCGAGTTCGCCGAGCACGCCGACCATGGGCACGATGCCGGCCACGGGCCGCAACGACCCGTCGAGGCCCAGCTCGCCCAGGAAGGCGAGGCCTGCGACCGACTCCGGCGGCACGATCTCCGCGGCCACCAACACACCCACGGCGATCGCCAGATCGAGACCCGATCCGGTCTTGCGATCGCTCGATGGCGCCAGGTTGACCGTGATGCTCGTGGCCGGCCACTCGAGGCCGCAACTCATCACCGCGGCCCTGGCCCGATCGCGCGCCTCGCGGGTGGACTCGTCGGGCCGACCGACCATCCGGAACCCTGGCATGCCCTTGCTGACCTGGACCTCGACGTTGATCCGGTGGCCCTCGGCGCCGAGCACCGTCGCCGATGAGATCGATCCGTACATCGCAACCTCCTGAGTGAGCGCGACAACGCCGCGACGAAACACAGAGGAAGGGCGGACACGGGCCCAGCGACCCCGACCGGCGCTCGCAGGGCCGATTCGACCCCTCGAACTGTACCGACGGGGTGTCACAGGGCCACCGGGGCGCCGCCGATTCCACCGCGTCGCATGCGACAATGCCAGCCGTGTTCGCCAGGATCGACCCCTCCGACAGCCGGCGCGCCCGGCGACGGATGCGCCGGTCGCCGGGCGCCGGCATCGCGCTGGTCGTCGGCCTCGCGATGGTCGCCTCCGCGTGCAGCGACGACGGGGGCGACGCCGAACGGTTCTGTGGCGAGGTCGCCGCCAACAGCGAGGCGCTCACCAACCCGCAACTCGTCTACTCCGACGACATCGAACCGCTCCTCGATCTCTACCGCGAGATCGGCGACCTCGCCCCGCTCGCCGTCGAAGCCGACTGGAACCAGCTCGTGTCGGCGTACGAGACCGCGAGCACGGTGCTTCCCGGTGATCAGGAGTCGGAGCAGGAAGCGCTCGCCGCGATCTACTCCTCGGAGGAGTCTGCCGCGGCGATCGATGCGTGGCTGCGGGCGAACTGCGCCGTCGACATCGGCCCGGTGTTCACGATCGTGCCCCACACGAACGTGACCGCGCCGGTCCCGACGATGCCGAACGACACCGCCGCACCCTGATCGTGATCAGGCGATTTCGCCGCGGCGCAGGATGACCTTGTCGACGAGGCCGTAGTCCTTCGCCTCTTCGGCGGTGAACCAGCGATCGCGTTCGGAGTCGGCCTGGATCTGCTCGAGCGGCTGACCGGAGTGCTCGGCGATCAGCGTCGCCATTCGCAGCTTGGTGTAGCGGAGCTGCTCGGCCTGGATCGCGATGTCGGACGCCTGTCCGCGCAAGCCGGCCAGCGGCTGGTGCATCATGATGCGGGCGTTGGGCAGCGTGTAGCGCTTGCCGTCGGCGCCGGCGGTGAGCAGGAACTGGCCCATCGACGCCGCCAGGCCGAGACACACCGTGGCGACGTCGCAGCCGACGAACTGCATCGTGTCGTAGATCGCCATGCCGGCGGTGACCGAACCACCCGGGCTGTTGATGTAGAGCCAGATGTCCTGGGCCGGATCCTCACCCTCGAGGTACAGCAGCTGCGCGCAGATCTGGTTGGCGATCTCGTCGTTGACATCGGAGCCCAGCATGATCACCCGGTTCTTGAGCAGGCGGTCGAAGACGGCGGAGCGAGGATCGAAACCACCCTCGAGGGCCAACGGTGACGTGAGGTCCGACATGGGCCACAGGCTACCGGTCGTCGGCAGAGTCGCCGCCGCCCACAATCGACCCGACGGGCCCGGCGATGTAGCTTCGGCGACGATGCCTGTGACCGCCAAGTTCGTTCCCGACTCGATCCAACTCGTTCCCGGCACGCCCACGTCGGTGTCGTTGCGGCTCCACAACAACGAAGAGGCACCGCAGGCGGTCCATCTCGCCGGGTCGGGCGAGCTCGCAGATCTCGTCACCCTCGAGATCGACGACGCCGCGATCGCGCCGAACCAGATCTTCGACGTGCCGGTCACGGTCGAGGTCGGTCCCACGGTCGCTGCCGGCGAACGTCGCCACACGGTCGACATCACCTCCGAGTGCGGATCGGGCACCGCCACCCTCGAGATCGACGTGGTCGCCCACAGCGAGCACACCGTCGAACTGCAGCCGGTGCGCTCACGTGGAGCATCGTCGGGGAGCCACGCCGTCCGCGTCGTGAACACCGGCAACGTGTCGGTGACGATCGAGCTGGACCCGGATCCGCTCGACGGCGAGATCACGCTCGACGTCCAGCCGACGTTCGTGGTGACCGCCGGAGCAACGGCACAGGTGGCACTGCGTGTCGTGCCCGCCACCACCTACTGGAACGGGCCGGCGCAGGAGCACCCGTTCGTGGTGCGCGCAACGTCGTCCGACGGCAGCGAGCACGAACTCGCCGGCACCTACGAGCAACGGCCACGCGTCCCGCGGTGGCTCGGTCCCGCTGCCGCCGGCGCCGCCGCGGCCCTGCTGATCGGCACGATCGCCTGGTTCGCGCTCCTGGCGCCCTGGGTGGAGGACACGGCGCAGGACGCCATCGACGCCGATCGGGTCGCCCTGCAGGACCGCATCGACGAGCTGGAGGTCGCCGCGGCAGAGGCCGAGGAGCTTCCGCTGGGTGTGCCGACCGATCTACGTCTCAGCGTCGCCCCTGCCGGCGGCAACTCCGAGACGGATTCCCAGACCATCGGTCGCGGCGAACGACTGTCGGTGACCGATGTCGTGTTCCAGAACCCCACCGGCGCTGTCGGAACCGTCTCACTGCTGCGCGACGACGAGGTGTTGCTGCAGTCGGAACTCGCCAACTTCCGCGACTTCGATCTCCACCTGGTGGCGCCCTACGTGTTCGACGAGTCGACCGACATCGTGCTGGAGGTCGACTGTCGCACGCCCGGCCCGGGCGCCACCGATTGCCCGGTCGGGGCATCGATCCTGGGCTTCGTCGACGAGATCGACTGAGCGCTCAGCGCCCGAACGGACTGCTGACGGAGTCGCGGAACACGACTGCGTCGGAACCCGAACTGCGATCGGAGACCAGCACCTCGGCGGTGACGTCGGCGAACAGATCGACCTGGCCGGCGACGGTCATCGTGAGCGGACCGGACGACGTGCGGGGCATGATCACGAACACGTGGGCGAAACTGCCGTCGGGGTCGACGGTGACCTGTTCGCCGTCGGGTGCAGCACCGCGGGTCAACTCGACGACGGCACCTGCCGGGAACCCGGACCCGAACACGGTGACGACCTGACCGGCGGCAGCGACCGCGGGCACCGGCGTGAGGATCGGCTCTGCGGTGCCCTCACCGACGAGGGAGGCCGACACCGTGCTGCCGTCGGTGAGATCGAACGAGAGCAGACCGCTGAAGCTCCCGATGCCGACGGGTGCGAACGACAGGTCCACGCTGCACGATGCTCCCGGCGCGAGCGAGGCACCGGAGCAGGCGTCGGCGACCACGGCGAACGGTGTCGCTGTGGGCGGATCGAGCCGGACCGTGGCGGGCTGGACGCTCACCGTTCCCGGGTTGGTGAGCGTGACGACAGCAGTGGTGCGTCCGGCATCCACGATCGCGGGAGCGAACGTCACCGTCTGCGGTTGCACCACGGGCGCCGCGACGGGTGGCTCGAAGGACCCTCCCGGCGGAGTCGTGGAGCGTGTCGTGGAGCGTGTGGTGGAGCGCGGGGTCGTCGGCACACGTGTCGGCCGCGGCGCCACGACCGGGATGGTCGGCAGCGGCACGGGCGCGCCGAGCGGTGGCACCACGAAGTTGCCCGGGATCGTCGTGGTCGTCGCCCCGGCGGCGCTCTCGGTCGTCGTCGTGGTGGTCGTCGTCGGTTGGGTCGTCGAAGTGGTTGTGGTCGAAGTGGTCGGCGTGGGCGAAGTGGTGGGCGTCGTCGGTTGCGTGGTCGTCGTGGTGGTGGTCGAGTCGACGACCGAACCATCGGTCGACGGTCGGAGGTCGGCCGCCCAGACCATGACGCCGGCCTGCAACGCGATGTCGTCGGTGACCGCGGCACCGTCGCCGGCAGCGAACACCACCCAGCGACCGAACCGGGACAGCGAGAGCGGGCCCTGCGGTTGTACATTCTCCAGCCCGGCGATCGCCCGGTCGACGGCGCTTGCCGGCTCGTCCGCCACCCCGCCCGACAGCAGCCGCACGGCATCACCGCGCACATACGCCACGTGGGCACCGTCGGCCGACACCGCGGGCGATCCGGCATCATCGACGAGCACGCTCGTGGTGCGCTGGACTCGGTCGACCAGCACGACGAAGGACGCGCTGACCGGAGCTTCGGCCACAGCGGCGAGGTCCGACCCGGACGACTCGAACACCAACACCGCTCCGTCGGCCGACAAGGAGGGTGATGCAGCCGATGCTGCCGACGGCGCGCCAGCGGCAGTGGGTGACACCAACTCGATCGGTTCGGCTCCCGGTGCAACGTCCAGCGTCCAGACGTAGACGTTGCCAGGCTCCGGCGCGTACGCCGTGCCCGGACCGGCGATGAACGCAACGGTCGCCCCATCGGCGGAGATGTCGAGAGCGGCACCCGTGACGACCTCGTCGACGGCATTCGACGCGAGGTCGAGCACCTGCGTGTCGAACGCCTGGGTCAGGACGTACGACCCCGATTCGACGTCGCTCACATAGCGGCGGATCTCGGCGCCCGTCGACCACACGATCACCGAACCGTCGAAGGACACTGCGGGCGCAGACGGCACCCCGACCGACGGGATCGTGTCGACGACCACGCCCGGGGGGAGCGTCGACGCATCCGGTGCACTGCAGCGGTCGGCGACCAGCAGCGAGGTCACGGCGTCGGTCAGCTCACCGCTGACGGCGGTGTAGGCCACGACGCACCCGTTGCCGCTGATGCCCGGAGCCGAGCTTCGCTGTTCCGCGACACGCATGGTCGTACCGGCCGCACGATCGCGCACCCAGACCCGTCGGTCGTTTCCGTCCGGCGCAGTCGCAGCGTCGAGGGCGACCACAGCGCCGGTGTCGGACACCGCCGCGTTCCCGTGCTCCGTGGCGATCGGCTCCGAACCGTCGGCAATCACCGAGACGGGTTCGATCGGGGCCGGCACGCTCTGCGCGCCGGTGGACGAGCCGAAGGCGCCCAGCGTCCCGACGACCAGGACGACACAGGCGCCGACGACGGCCGCTCGACGGCGGCTCGGGATGCGGTAGGTGTCCGTAGGTTCCAGAGTACCGGGTCCGCCCGGCGAGATGGCCCGCGGCTCCACTCAGCGATCCACTCCACTCATCACGACTGCGACCCGCTCGGTCGGTCGGACCGCATCGCCGATCGCGAGCAGGCCGGCGAGCCCGGCACTGCCCGTGGGACTCACGTCGAACCCTGCGGATTGCGCCAGCGCGTGCGCGGCGACGATGTCGGCCTCGGTGGCGACGATCGGCGCATCGCCGCGCGGCCCGATCGCTTCGAAGACGCCGATCCAGTCGTAGGTCTCGTCGTCGAGGATGCCGTCGGCGAGCGAGCGCGGGTCGTCCCACGGCGTCATGAGATCGGCCCAACGGGTGGCGATGGCGCCGGTCCGTGCGGGGTCGGCATCGCCGAAGGCTCGATGCCAGGCCCGGGCGAGAGGTGCGCAACCCTCCGACTGCACGGCGTGGAATCGGCGTGCAGGACGGGTGGCCCCGACGCAGGACGCGAACGCGCCGCCGCCGACCTGCACGAAGATGCGGTCGAGTTCGCCGACGCGCTGCTCCGCGAGCTGCTCACCGATCTCCCAGCCGAGCGTGCGGCCACCATCGAGCGCCAACGCGTTCTCCGGACCCTGCACGGTGAACGGGATCGATCCGGCTGCGACCGCCTCACGGAACCGGAACATCGCGGGGTCGCCCGCGGGGTCGCCGACGCGACGTTCGCACCGGTGCACCTGGGCGCCGAGCCGGTCGAGTTCGTCGCCGAACCCGTCGCTCATCCACGTGGGCACGAACACGTCGATCGGCCACCCGGAAGCACGCGCCAACGTGGCGGCTGCGAGGGCGGCGTTGCCGCAGGAAGCGATGGCCAGCGGTGGCCGCTCGGTGAGATGGCCGATCGCCTCCGCTGCGCGCAGGTGCAGGAGGATCGTGAACAGGTGCCGGGCCTTCTGGCTGCCGGCCACTCCCCCGGTCTCGTCCTTCACCCACACCCCGCCGCCGTCCGCGAAGCCGAGCGCGTCGGACAGCACCGCCGATCGGGCGAACGGTGTCGAAACGAACCCCACGCCGGCCACCGCCCTGACGGCGCCGTCGAGCTCGACCACGAGCCGTCCGCGAGCTTCGACATCCATGCCATTGGCGTCCGCGTAGGCGGCCCAGGCGAGGTCGCCGTCGTGACGCAGGTACGGATTCCGCTGCTCGATCGGCGGGACCGGCGCAGCGCCGGATTGGACGATCTGCAGCAGGTGGCGGCGATCGTGCGACGTGGAGTTGGGGCACCGCCACGGGAACGGCACTGCGACCTCGAGCTCTGCGCTGCAGACGGCACAACGCCAGCCGGTGACGCGCATCGGCTCAGCCGGCGACTCGGGCGTTGAAGTCGTCGATCATGTCGTCCCACACGTCGACATAGCGGCGCAGGCCCGTCCAGAAGGTCTGGTCGCGGCGCGCTTCGAACAGCTCGAACGGCGTGCCCTGCTGTTCGACCCAGGTGTAGTAGCCGAGGTTGAAGATGCGGCGCCGATCGGCCTCGGTGCAGTCGATCATGTTGTCGGTGTCGACCGACCCGAGGTGCTCGCCGAACACTTCGGCGGCGTCGGTGGTCGTGAACTCGTTGCCGTAGCGGGTGGCGAGGAGCTTCGCCCGCTCGCTGGGGTACAGAGCGGCGCCGTCGGTGGCGACGGTGATGATCGCGTCGTCGGGGCCGAGGTCGAGCAGCTTGGCGGTCTTGATGGCAGCGAGCACGTTGCAGATCGCCGAGAACCCGAAGTGTTCGAGTTGGTCGACGAGTTCGGCCGGCACTCCCTTCGACTGGACGAGGTACTGCCGCCCCGCGTCGGTGTTGAACAGCACGTCGAGTTCGTCGGTCGACTTGTCGGAGATCGCGGCAATGGCGTCGGTGTTCATCACGTTGTGGATGATCGGGATGTGCTTGTCGCCGATGCCCTGGATGTTGTGTTCGCCGAACCCGTTCTCGAGCATCGTCGGGCACTGGAGCGCCTCGACGGCGACGATCCTGGTGCCGTACTCCTCCTTGAGCCGATCGCCGGCGGCGATCGTGCCGGCCGATCCGGTGGCCGACGTGAAGGCGGCGAGGTTGAGATCGCGGCCCTGCTGCTCGTACTGCTCGCGGACGGTCTCGAAGACGTGGCCGAATGCCCGGCCCGTCACCCGGTAGTGGCCGAGGTGGTTGCCGAACTCGGAGAACTGGTTGAGCACGAAGTTGCCCGGGTCGAGGGCGAGTTCGTTGCAGGCGTCGTAGATCTCCTTGACGTTCGACTCGGTGCCGTGGGTGCGGATCACGTCCTCGGCCGGGTTCGCACACCACTCGTCGAGCCAGTCGAAGCGCTCCTGGCTCATGCCCTCGGGGAGGATGGCGACGCCGCGGCTGGCCATGATGCGGCTGATGGCGATGCCGCCGCGGGCGTAGTTGCCGGTCGACGGCCAGATCGCGCGGTGGTGCGTCGGGTCGAACTGGCCGGTGACCACCCGCGGTGCGAGGCAGGCGTAGGCGGCGAGCACCTTGTGAGCGGTGATCATCGGGAAGCGGTCGCCGAACACGACGATGATCGGGCTCTCGACACCGGTGAGGCTCGAGGGCAGCACGACGTGGTCGGGCACGTCGACGCGGTTGCCGGCGAGGTCGTTGTACCAGTGGACCCGCCACAGGTTGCGGGCGTCGGGGCCCTGCGGGTCGGCATCGCCCACCTTGCTGGCGTGATCGAACGTCGAGGGGTCTTCCAGCTGGGCGAACGTCGGCAGCGTGATGCGCTGCTCGCGGAAGCGTTCGACGCTGTTGGCGAGCGCCGCCTCGTCGACGATCCGGTCCGCCAACCCGAACTGGTTCTCCAGCGCGTTGCGGGTCGGGTCCAGGACGTCGGCAGCAGTCACGCTTGACATTCTGTCAAATGAGACGCGGGGTCAGACCCCACGTCTCATTCAGAAGGGGCGGTCGTCGGGGGGAAGGGTGCTGGGGCCGACGTGGGCGTCGAGCCAGGCGCAGAGGTCGGCGACACCGGTCCACGTGTCACGGATGCGCTTGGCGGCGCCCTTCGTGTGGATCCACTTCGGGGCGCCGAACTCGCGCACCGCGATCAGCCCCTTGCGGCGCAGCAGCTCGATGCGGGGATGATCCTTCGGATACCCGCGCGGCGCCGTCTTGAGCGTGTCGATCGCGCTGATCGAGTACTTGCGCTTCTCCGCGTCGGCCACGAGGCGAGCGAGTTCGGTCCCGGTCGCGTCGCCGTCGATCGCGGTGCGGAACCGCTCGAGCTGGTCCTTGGCCATGGCGTAGTACCCGGCGCCGACCATCAGGCCCTCGGCGGAGAACTGGACGTAGTGGCCAGTGCCGCCCTCCGATTCGCCGTACGCACCCTGAGCCGTCTTGTACGGCGGCTTGTTCTTCGAGAAGCGGACGTCGTTGTACGGCCGGAACATGTGGAACGGCCCGAAGTCCGCGAGCGCCTCGGTCAGCTCGACCATCGGCTGCTTGACGAACTCGTCGAATCGACCCTTGTTGGCCTGCCAGAACGGGCGGGAGTTGTCGGCAGCGAGTTGCTCGTAGAACTCGATGCCCTCGACCGGGAATCCGCTGAACGCCATGGCGTCACCGTAGTTGTTGCGCCAGTTGTCACGCCTGGGGTCTGGGCCCGGGCGTGATCGGTCGGGCCGGTGGGGCGTCGGTGTGCTGGCACTACTGTCGCCGGGCATGGCTGACCTGTTCCTCGGTGGATCGATCGACCCGGCGACGCACGAGCGCACCACCACCGACCCGTCCGGCAACGTGGCCGTGCCGACCGATTCGCTCACCACGCACGGCGTCATCGTCGGGATGACCGGGTCCGGCAAGACCGGACTGGGCGTGATCCTGATCGAGGAGGCACTGCGGGCCGGACTGCCGGTGCTGGCGATCGACCCGAAGGGCGACCTGACGAACCTCTGTCTCACGTTCCCCGACCTCGCGCCGGCCGACTTCCGCCCCTGGATCGACGAGGCACAGGCCCAGAACGCCGGCCAGACCCCCGACGACTTCGCTGCCGGCCAGGCGGCACTGTGGACGAAGGGGCTCGCCGGGTGGGGACTGAGCGGCACCGACATCGGGGCACTGCGAGCGACGACCGATTTCACGATCTACACCCCTGGATCGCAGGCCGGCGTGCCGATCGACATCGTCGGCTCGCTGCAGGTGCCGGCCGACATGTCCGACGCCGAGGTGGTCGCCGACGAGATCGAGGGCTACGTCACCGGCCTGCTCGGCCTGGTCGGCATCGCCGCCGATCCCTTGGCGAGCCGCGAGCACATCCTGCTGTCGAACCTGATCCAACACTCGTGGAGCGAGGGCCGGGCGCTCGACCTGATGTCCCTGGTCGGGATGATCCCGTCACCGCCGATCCGCAAGCTCGGCGTGTTCGACGTCGACCAGTTCTTCCCTGCCGACGACCGCATGGCACTGGCGATCAAGCTCAACGGGCTGCTCGCGTCGCCGTCGTTCGCGTCCTGGGCGATGGGCCCGGCGCTCGACATCCAGTCGATGCTGTACACGCCCGACGGGCGGGGCCGCTGTGCAATCGTGACCACGGCGCACCTGTCGGACGAGGAGCGTCAATTCGTCACGTCGCTGCTGTTGTCGAAGCTGGTCACGTGGATGCGCCGCCAGAGCGGCACGACCGATCTGCGGGCGATGCTCTACATGGACGAGGTGGCCGGCTATCTCCCGCCCACCGAGAAGCCGCCGACCAAGAAGCCGATCATGACGCTGATGAAGCAGGCCCGGGCGTTCGGGGTGGGCGTGATCCTGTCGACGCAGAACCCGGTCGACCTCGACTACAAGGCGATGTCGAACGCCGGCACGTGGATGATCGGCCGCCTGCAGACCGACCGCGACAAGGCCCGGTTGCTCGACGGGATGGCCTCCGCGGCCGGCAGCGTCGACGTCGGCGCGGTCGACGCCACGATCTCCGGGCTCGGCAAGCGGGAGTTCATGCTGCGGCGAGCGGGCAAGGACCAACCAGAGATCTTCACGACCCGGTGGGCGATGTCGTACCTGCGCGGCCCGATGACCCGCGACCAGATCGCGATGCTGACCCCCGACGCCGCTCCTTCGGCGCCCGACGCCGCTCCTTCGGCGCCCGGTGCCGATGGTGCCGCCCCGACGGCGAGCGCAAGCCCGGCTGACGCCACGCCCGCCGGCCAGCCTGCGCTGGCCGACGACGAAAGTGTCGTGATGCCGGAGGTCGCTGACGGCGTTGCGGTGCGCTGGGTCGACGTCGCTGCCCCGTGGCTCGGCGATGTCGGCGGCGACTCGCGCGGCACCGTGTCGGAAGCTGCGATCGTGGCGCGCGTCGCCATCCGCTACGACGAGACGAAGGCCGACCTCGTCCACGACGAGGAGTACGAGGCGGTGCTGTTCCCGCTCGGCGAGCAGGTGGACGTGTCGGGGGTGGTGCAGGTCGACTACGACGACCGCGATCTGCGCGCCGAGGCTCCCGCCGGCGTCACCTACCGATTGACCGAGGCCAAGATCTCGACGAAGACGTTCTTCAGTCAGGTGGAGCGGGACTTGCGGGATCACCTCACCCGGAGCCTGGCGCTGGAGATCCAGGCGAACACCGGCCTCAAGCTCTACGGCCGCCCCGGCGAATCCGCCGACGAGTTCGCCGCCCGTTGTACCGCCTTCGCCGATGACCGCGCCGACGAAGCCATCGCCAAACTGCGCGACAAGTACGAGGCGAAGGCGATGCGACTGCGCGACCAGATCGAGGCGGCCGAGGATCGTGTCGACGTGCTCGAGGAGGAGGCGAAGTCGAAGCGCAATTCCGAGTTCCTCTCGACAGCCGGATCGGTGCTCGGCGGGATCTTCGGCGGCAAGAAGTCGAAGAGCGGGATGATCGGCGACATGCTCGGCGACGCCGGCACCGCCGCGCGCCGCCGAGGGACCACCAACGCATCGGGTCGACGTGTCGACGCTGCAGAGAACAAGGTCGACCGGCTCGTCGCTCAACTGGACGAACTCGAGGCCGACGCCACCGCCGACATCACCGAGATCGGTGAGAAGTGGGATGCCCTCGCCGCACAGATCACCACGCTCGAGGTGGGCCTCGAGCGCACCGATGTGAAGGTCACCCAGCTCGCGCTCGCGTGGATCCCGGTCGCCTGACCGCACCCCGCCGACCGCACTCGACCCGCAGCACGTCCCGACAGGTGGGCAGCCGCCGATCGAGCGTTCGCTGTGCCGACGGAGAGACTCGAACTCTCACTGACGGCGACCTAAACGCCGTGCCTCTGCCAATTGGGCTACGTCGGCTGACGTGCCCGAAGCTACCGGGCGCGATCGGAGTCCGACCCACGACGCGACGGGCCTCGGCGGCGATCGCTCGGCGCAGATGTGGCCCTACCCTGCTGCGGTGCCTGCAGGCGACCCGCGCTCGACGACGACCCGACGGGTCGAACTCGCCGCGTGGCTGTTCGTTGCCGTCGTCGGTGCCGTCACGCTGACCCAGATGTTCGGTTGGGCCGGCACGCGCCTCGTGGCCGTCATGCAGTCACTCACCCCGTACCTCGGCCTCCTGCTCGCTCCGATCGGCGTGGTCGCCGTGATCCGAGGCCGACTCGCACTCGCCGCCACCTGCGGTGCGATCGGGCTCGGCATCCTGCTGCTGGCTGCGCCGCTCGCAGTTCCCGACGACCAGCCCCCGCCGATGGCGGGTGCGACCGGCCTGCGAGTGGCGTCGGTCAACCTGCTCTACGGCAACGATCGCATCGACGAGGTCGCCGCGGATCTGGCAGAGCTGGCGCCCGACGTGATCGTGTTCAACGAGTACACCCCGGAGCACCAACGGGCCCTGCGGAACTCGCCGCTCGCCGATGCGTACCAGTACCGCGTCGATCGCAGCGGCCTGCTCGCGGGTGGCATCGCCGTGTGGAGCACCACGCCGGTGATCGTCGACGAACCCCCCGACACCCACACCTACAGTCTCGACCTCACCGTCGACGCGCCGGATGGCCCCGTCCGGGTGGTGGCGATGCACATGCCGACGCCGATCAACAACTTCGAGAACTGGCGTCGCGACCTGAGGACGGCAGCGGAAATCGGGCGAACCGCGAGCGGACCCACGATGGTGGTCGGTGACCTCAATGCGTCGTACTGGCATCCCGACTTCCGTGCGCTGCTCGACGCCGGGTTCGTCGATGCCCACACGGCGAACGGACACGGCTTCTCGACGTCGTGGCCGACGGACGGGATCGTGCCGGCGTTCGTCCGCCTCGACCACGCACTCACGATCGGCGGGCTGGTGTCGACCGATGTCGACGACTTCGAGATCCCCGGCAGCGATCACCGAGGATTCGTCGTCACCGTTGCGCCAACTCGCTGAGCAGCGCTCGGAACGCCCGCCCCCGGTGCGAGATGGCGTGCTTCGCCTCGGCGCCCATCTCGGCGAACGTCGACCCGTCACCCTCGTCGGGCTGGAACACCGAGTCGTAGCCGAAGCCGACCTCGCCGCGCTCCACGGTGGTGATCACGCCCGGGCACACCCCCTCGACGGCCAGCTCCGACCCGTCGGGCCACACCACGATGGCCACGGTCCTGAACGCCGCACGACGATCGGCGACACCGTCGAGTTCGGCGAGCAGCTTGCGACGGTTGTCGGCGTAGCTGCATCGATCGCCCGCATAGATCGCGGAGTCGACCCCTGGAGCCCCGCCGAGCGCGTCGACCTCGAGCCCGGTGTCGTCGGCGACGGCCGGAAGCCCGGTGGCAGCGCACAGTGCGGACGCCTTCAGACGCGCGTTGCCGATGAACGAGCCGGCGTCCTCCACCACGTCGGCGACGTCGGTGGGACGCGGCAGCAGATCGACCTCACTCGCAAGGATCTGTTGGATCTCGCGCACCTTGTCGGGGTTCGCCGAGGCACAGACGAGCTGCAGCACGACGGCCTCAGCGCTCGGTCGGACGCGGCGCGGGTGGTGTCGAGATCGTCGCCGCCTGGAGATCGGCGATCTCCACGAGGCCACCCTCGGCGAGCATGACGAGGGCGTCGAGTTCGGCTCTCGAGAACGCCATCCCCTCGGCGGTTCCCTGCACCTCGACGAACTTGGCCTCGCCGCCGCCGATCGGGCGCAGCATCACCACGTTCATGTCGACCTCGGCGGTGCTGTCCTCCACGTACGGCAGGTCGAGGACGGGCGTCCCGTCGACGATGCCGACGCTGATCGCCGTGCAGAACGAATGCAGCGGATTGGCGGGGAGGTCGCCCCGCTGCACCACGCGCTCGAGCGCATCGTGGAGAGCGATGAATCCTCCGCAGATGCTGGCAGTGCGGGTTCCGCCGTCGGCCTGGAGGGCATCGCAGTCGACCACCACCTGACGTTCACCGAGCGCCTCCATGTCACACGCTGCGCGCAACGACCGACCGATCAAGCGTTGGATCTCGACCGTCCGGCCGCTCTGCTTGCCCTTCGCCGCTTCGCGTCCGATGCGCTCGGGCGACGCGCCGGGCAGCATCGAGTACTCCGCCGTGACCCACCCCTTGCCGGAGTTGCGCATCCATCGGGGAACGTCGTCGTCGATCGAGGCCGTGCAGAGGACTCGGGTCCTTCCGAACGAGACGAGGCACGAGCCATCGGCCATCTCGGTGAAGTCGCGTTCGAAGGTGATGGGTCGCAGTGCGTCGTCGCGGCGGCCGTCGGGGCGGGGCATGGGTGTCTCCGTTGGGATGTCGTGATCGGGATGTCGTGATCGGGATGTCGTGATTGATTTGACGGTGATCGGATGCGGCACAGGGTGCCACGGGTCGTCAGGGACCGGACGAATCCGTCGAACCGCTCGCCGGGGTCCACGACTCGGTGTGGTCGACTTCGGGCCCCAGGAGTCGTGCGCCGAGCTCGCGGAACACCTCGACGTCGCCGCTGGACACGAACCGGTGTCGCCCGACCCGCTCGTCGTCACGCAGCAGGCCCAACGCTCCGAGGCGATGCATCACCTCGAACGCGGTCTCATCGGCCGAACTGACCAACGTGACGCCATGACCCATCACGTCGCTGAGCGTGCGAGCGAGGAACGGGTAGTGCGTGCATCCGAGCAACAGCGCGTCGACGTCGGCGTCACGGATCGGTGCGAGCAGTCGCTCGGCGAGGACCGTGACCTCGTCGCCGGTCGTCTGGCCCCGTTCGACGAACTCGACGAATCCGGGACAGGCCGCGCTCGTCAGATCGACCGGCACCCCGGTGTCGTCGACCGCACGCAGGTATGCGCCGGACGCGATCGTGCCGACCGTACCGATCACACCGACGCGCCCGGTGGTCGTGGTGGTCACGAGCGCTCGTGCGCCCGGGGCCACGACATCGATGATCGGCACCGGGAGCTCGGCACGGAGGTCGTCGAGCCCGGCCGCCGTCGCCGTGTTGCAGGCGACGACGACCGCCTTCGCGTCGTAGTCCTTCACCAGGCTCCATGCGAGTTCGTGCGCATACCCGCGCACGTCGTCGAGCGGTTTGGAGCCGTACGGATAGCGGCCGGTGTCGCCGATGTAGACGAGGTCCTCCGCGGGCAGCAGATCGATCGTCGCCCGGGCGACGGTCAACCCGCCGAACCCGGAGTCGAACATCCCGATCGGCCGATCCACGGTGGTCCAGCCTATGTGGCCGTCTCAGCCGAGGGTCACGGCTGGATGGACGTCACGGCGTCGGGATCGGCATCACGGCATCGATCACGTGGAAGATGCTCTGTGCTCCACGCTGGTCGACGGCAATGATCCCGGCGCCACCGATGGTCGGCGGTGTCGCCGCAGCGTCGACGGTCTGGTCACCACCACTGTCCACCGGGACCGCAGGCAGGCTCAGCACCGCTGCGGCGTCGAGCACCTGGGTGCTGTCGACGTGAGCGAGCAGCACGTCCAAGAGCTCTGCCTCCGTGATGTCGGCAGGGATGTTCGCCGCTGCGATGGCGTCGTTGTTCGGGATGAACAGTGTGATCGCCGCGTTGGGATCGTCCAGCACCGGGCCGAGCCCGGCGGTGTCGGCGAGCGCCAGGAAGTCCGAGAGCGTCGGATCGGCCGAGATCGCATCGCGCAACGTCGCGGGCACCGGAGCCACCGACGTGGTCGGCGCAACGGTGGTCGGGGCGACCGTCGTCTCCACGACGGTCGTCTCGGGCACGGTCGTCTCGACCACCGTGGTCTCCACGACCGTGGTCTCGACCACCGTGGTCTCGACGACGGTCGTCGGAGCGGGCGCCGTGGCGACGAGCTTGCAGGTGACCGAGTCACCGGGCGTGAACTGGTAGTTCGGGAACGTGAGCGACGCGAAACGGTCGATCGTGGTGTCCGGCGAACTCACCTCGACGCTCATCGACACCACGCTCTGCTGACCCTCGAACGGTTGCAGCACACAGTCGACGACAGGCGCTGGAGGAATCCAGCCCGGCGGGACGTTGACGACGACATCGGCCGTGGACACCCAGGCGGTGGGGTCGGCCACGGTGTCGTCGGCTTCCCACACGAAGTCGACTCGGCCGTCGGATCCGGTGGAGTCGCCGGCGGGCTCGCCTCGCGGGCCATCGGCCGGGCGGAGCCAGACGAACGACGTGGCTGCATCGGCGGGTCCGGCGACCTCGACGATGAACCCGGTGTCGAGTGGATCGCCGACCGAGTCGGTGGCTTCGAGGATCAGTCGGCTCGAGGTGGCCGTGGCGTCGTCGTCGTCGTCACCACCGCCGAAGATCAGCCAGCCGACGAGGCCGATGATCGCGAGTGCGACGATGATCGCCAGCGCGAGCGGCCCCGGCTTCTTGTACCAAGGAACGGGTTCTTCGGGGTTCTCGTCGGGATCGACCGGCGCGTCCGGCGGATCGGTCGGAGGCGTCCCGGCGCCGGGGCCGAGGCCGTCGGGGTCGACCGGCCCGTCGGTGGCGGGCATCTGGGTGGTCGGTTCCGTCCCGGGGGCGCCGGGAACCGTGGGAAGCGGCTCGGTCGGCGGGTTCGGATCGATCGGCGGATCGCTCGGCCCACCGGGGGGCGGGGGCGGCGGAGGCGGCGGCGGGGTTCCGCCTCCGGGCGCGTCAGGCAGCGTGGGCTCCGAGTCACTCATGCGTGCCAGTGTGGCAGGGCGGCGACGCGCAGTGGCGGACCACTCGACTTCTTGAATGCACCTTGAGAACGCCTGCGCGAGTCCTCGACCGCCGAGGGCTGCGTGCCAGACTTCCCCCAATGCCAACCATTGCCGTCAACGACATCGAGATCTGCTACGAGAGCTTCGGCCCCGACGACGCCCCACCGCTGCTCCTGGTGATGGGCCTCGGCGCCCAGATGACGCTGTGGTCGCCCGGGTTCATGAGCGAGCTCCTCGACCGCGGCTTCCGGGTCATCCGGTTCGACAACCGCGATGTCGGACTGTCGACCAAGTCGGCCGGCGAACCACCCGACGTCATGGCGATCTACGCCCAGTTCCTCAGCGGGCAGCCGATCGATGCGCCCTACACGCTGTCGACGCTCGCCGCCGACGCCGTCGGCCTGCTCGACGCATTGGACATCCCCTGCAGCGCACATCGTCGGCGCCTCGATGGGCGGCATGATCGTCCAGACGATCGCCATCGAGCACCCCGACCGGGTCCTGTCGCTGACCTCGATCATGTCGACGACCGGCCACACCGAGGTCGGCCAGCCCGACGCGGAGTCGATGATGGCGCTCCTGACGCCGGCGCCGACCGACCGCGACGGCGCCATCCGCCAGAGCGTCGAGACCTCCCGGGTGATCTCCGGCGACCTGTTCGACGAGGAGTGGTCGCGCTCGATCGGGACCGAGTCGTTCGACCGCTGCTTCAATCCGGCCGGCACCGCGTTCCACCTCGTGGCGATCGCAGCGTCCGGCGAGCGGACCGAGGCGCTGGGTTCACTCGATGTTCCCACACTGGTGATCCACGGCCGGCAGGACTCGCTGATCACACTGTCCGGCGGCGAGGCGACAGCGGCGGCGATCCCGGGAGCCGAGCTGCTGGTGTTCGGACGGATGGGCCACGACATGCCCGCGCTGTACTGGCCGCAGATGGCCGACGCCATCTTCAACATCGCTGCACGGGGCGAGGAGCGCTGACGTGCCCGATCTCGAGAACGACCCACGGCTCGACCCGCGGGTGAAGTGGGCGCTGCGCAATGTCCCGGTGACGAACCTCACCGACGTCGACAGCCGCGAGACCCTGCTGGAGATCAGCAACCATCCGAAGGCGGTCGCGCTACGGGAGAAGGCTGCCGCGCTGTACGACGCGCTCGACACCGAAGAGGTCGCCCTGTCGGCCGGGTTGTCGATCACGGTCCACGAGTTCACCTCCGCTCCCGACGGGCAACACGATCAAGATCCGCTACGTCCGCCCCGACGTCGACCGCCAGGGCAACACGGTGCTGCCGTGCGTGTACTACATCCACGGTGGCGGCATGCAGAACGGCAGCGGCGCCTGACGCGAGCTGTACCGCATCTGGGCGCGCAACTGCTCGCCGACGAGGGCCTCGCTGTGGCGATGGTCGACTTCCGCAACGCGGTC
>CALOFW010000026.1:0-177917 GCA_942492715.1 Ilumatobacteraceae bacterium
CGGGGCTCGGCTACTTCTTCAACCTGTACCGCGGCAAGCCGCTCGTGCGCGAGGGCGGCGTCGTGATCCTGACCCACCCGACCACGAACGAGTTCCACCCGGTCCACCACCCGAGCTACATCGACTTCTTCGAGGAAGTGCTCGCCGACACCACCGACCCGCACGTGATGTCGCAGAAGTGGGAGCAGCAGTACGCGGAGGACGACTGGTACCGCCACCTGTACCGCACCACCAACGCCTACCACGGCGTGCACCCCTTCTACATGTGGTACTGGGGCAGCCACGGGATGAAGCACGTCGGCAAGGTGATCATCGTCGGCGGCGACGCGGCAACGGTGCGCAAGCTCGGCTTCACGCCGGCCTCGACGATGAACGACGCGCTCGAGATCGCCTCCGACACGGTCGGTCGGTCGCCGACGATCACCCACCTGAAGACCCCGCCGCTGTTGATCGCGGACGTGAAGTAGGACGATCGCCGTGCCCGACGAGAACCTGCGACGAGCCCAGCGGGCAGCCGGAGCCGCAGAGGACACCGTCCGGCGCGCCCTCACCCCGCTGCGCAACTTCGGATTCCCCTACCGCGCCCCGACGGTGCCCCGCGGCGTCGTCGTGCCCCCGGAGGCCTCCGGGCTCGGCGCCCACTACGACACCGGGTGGGCCCGGCGTCCGCTGGCGTCCTCGGTGCGGACGGCGATCGTCGAGGGCCCGGTGCGGTTGGCAGCCAGGGTGGTCGCCTCACCGGACATCGTCGGGACCGATCGTCTCGCCGACCTGACGTCGCTCGACGAGCCACCGGCGGTGATCTTCGCACCCAATCACCACAGCCACCTCGACACCGGGTTGATGATCCGGTCGGTGCCGCGAGCGTGGCGCCACAAGCTCGTCGTCGCCGCGGCAGCCGACTACTTCTTCGACAAGAGGTGGAAGGCGGCGCTGTCCGCGTTGTCGCTCAATGCGATTCCGATCGATCGCGAACTCACCGGGCGCAAGTCGTCCGACATGATCAAGGGCCTCGTCGACGACGGCTACAGCCTCGTGATCTATCCCGAGGGCGGTCGATCACCCGACGGCTGGGGCCAGGAGTTCAGGGGCGGCGCCGCCTACCTCTCGGCGCGCACGGGTGCGCCGGTGATCCCGGTGTTCATCGACGGCACCGGCGCCATCTTCGGCAAGGGCATGAAGCGGCCGAAGCCCGGCCGTACCCGGGTCGTGTTCGGCGCGCCCTTGTGGCCCGAACAAGACGAATCGACCCGGCGGTTCAACGCCCGCATCGAGGCTGCGGTCACGGTGCTCGGCGACGAGGCGATCACCGACTTCTGGACCGCTCGTCAGCGATCGGCGGCAGGCACCAGCCCAGCCCTGACCGGTCCGGAGCACACCGGATGGCGCCGCGACTGGGCACTCGCGGAGCGCCGCAAGCTCGGCACGGCCGGCCTGCGCCGCCGGCAGCAGCGCCGCTGGCCCGACCTCGGCTGAACACCCAGCGACATCTCGTTTGCGTTGCACTTCGGGTGGGACGGGCCACCGAAACCATCACGCAAACGAGTTGGGAATAGCCTGACGGGGTGCCGAGCCAGACCGAATCCAGCCAGCGGAGGATCCTCGTGACATTTCGCGGCGTGCCGCTTCGCCGCCACGTGATCGAGTTCGTCATCACGGCGCTCAGCTTCTGGTTCACCGCCTGGGTCCTCCCCGGTATCGCCATCGCCGACTTCGGAACGGCGCTGCTCTCCGCTGCGGTGATCTCGGTCCTCAATGCCGTGATCTGGCCGATCATCTCCCGGTACTTCTCGCGCCTCATCCTCTGGACTGCCGGCCTCCTCGGCCTGGTCGCCAACGGCCTGCTCCTGCTGTTGACCGCCGACCTTCTCGACGGTCTCACGATCGACACGCTGTGGGAGGCGATCATTGCTGCGTTCGTCATGACGGTCGTCGGCATCATCCTGAGCAACTGGCTGTCGATCGACGACGACGCCGTCTGGCAACGCCAGACGGTCCGGCGGATGGTCAACCGCCTCGAGCCCCCGACACCCACCGACGTCCCGGGAATCCTGTTCATCCAGATCGACGGTCTCGCCGAGCCGGTACTCCGCCAGGCGCTCGCCGACGGCCACGCCCCGACCCTGGCGAGATGGGTCCGCTCGGGATCGCATCGCATCACGGGATGGGAATGCGACCTCTCGTCGCAGACCGGCGCCAGCCAGGCCGGCATCCTCCACGGCAACAACCACAACATGCCGGCCTTCCGGTGGTACGACAAGGAGGCTGGCAAGGTCTTCACCTCGAACCGACCCCGCGACGCAGCCGAGATCGAAGCACGTCAGTCCGACGGCCACGGGCTCCTCGTCGACGGTGGCGTCTCGCGGTCGAACGTGTTCTCCGGCGACAGCACCGACTCGGCGATCACGTTCAGCACGCTGCTCGACAAGTCGAAGCACAGCCACCACGCCGCCAACTACTTCCTGTCCGATCCGTACGCCATCAGCAGACTGATCGCGTTGACGTTCGCTGATGCGTGGCGCGAGGTCGTCGACCGGCGGCGTACCCGACGCCAGGGCATCGAGCCCCGGCTGAAGCGAGGTGGGATCTACCCGCTGCTGCGAGCGGCGACCACGACGGCGTTGCGAGATCTCACGATCTACACCCTGATGAGCGACGTCTACCGTGGCGTCCCGTCGGCGTACGCGGACTTCGTCGGCTACGACGAAGTCGCCCACCACTCGGGGCTGTTCGCACCGACCGCCCTCGACACGCTGCGACGGCTCGACGCACAGTTCGCACGCCTCGAGTACGCGATCGACGAGGCACCCCGGCCCTACCACGTCGTGATCCTGTCCGACCACGGCCAGACCCAGGGCGCGACGTTCCTGCAGCGCTACGACCGGTCGTTGAAGGATATCGTCGACTCGCTGATCGAGGCCGACGTCGAGATCGCCGTACCCGAGATGTCATCGGAGGGTTGGGGAAATCTCAACGGCGCGCTGACCGAAGCAGTCCGTGACAAGGACAGCCGAGTCGGCAAGCTGCTCGCCGTCGCCACCCGCAACCATGTCGTCGACGGCGACGTCGTGCTCGGGCCGGCGTTCGCCGACGAGAAGGCCCAGGCGAGCGGGACCGACACGGCCGCCGAGTCCGACGTGATCGTCCTCGCGTCCGGCAATCTTGGGCTGATCTCGTTCACCGACATCGAGGGCCGTGCCTCCGTCGAGCAGATGGGGACGCGATTCCCCGGGCTGATCGCCGGGCTCGCCGAGCACCCGGGCATCGGCTTCGTCCTCGTGAACTCCGAGACCCTGGGGGGGCTCGTGATCGGTGGGGCCGGGATCCGCTACCTCTCCGACGACCGCGTCGAGGGCGAGGACCCGCTGATCGGGTTCGGGCCGAATGCCGCCGACCATCTCCGGAGGACCCACTCGTTCGTCAACGCTCCCGACATCCTGGTCAACAGCTTCTACGATCCCCACGCCGACGAAGGCGCGGCCTTCGAAGAACTGATCGGGTTCCACGGCGGCATGGGCGGGAACCAGACACACCCCTTCCTGCTCTTCCCCGCCGGTTTCGAATTGCCCGACGAACCGATCGTGGGCGCAGCGACGGTGCATCACCTGTTCAAGGGATGGATGGCCGCGATCAACGACGGCACTGCGCCGCGTCCGTGGACGGTCCCCGAGGCACCACCGCGCGCTCCGATCCCCACCCGCGCCACCGACGGCTGACATGGAACTCACCTGGGTCGGCCATGCCACGGCGCTGGTCGACTTCGACGGCTATCGGGTCCTCACCGACCCGCTGCTCACCCGCAGGGTTGCCCACCTCCGTCGGCGGACCGCAGTGCCCATCGCGGACCAGCACGACATCGATCTGATCCTGCTGTCGCACGTGCACCTCGATCACCTGCACCTACCGTCGCTGAAGCGCCTGCGACCGACCGCAAGGGTGCTCACACCAGCCGGATCGGAGCGGCTCCTGCGCAAGGCCGGCTTCACGGACGTCACCGAAGTGCGCGTCGGCGACCGGATCGAGTCCGGTCCCGTGACGGTCGAGGTGGTCCGCGCCGCCCACAAACACGGCCGCGGCCCGCACTCTCGGGTGAGTGCTGAACCGGTCGGCTTCGTCGTCGGCGGCTCGGGCCGCCGCGTCTACTTCCCCGGCGACACCGATCTGTTCGACGAGATGGCCGACCTCGACGACATCGACGTTGCGCTGCTGCCCATCTGGGGCTGGGGGTCGAGCCTCGGCGAGGGGCACCTGAACCCCGAACGCGCGGCGCGGGCAACCGAGCTGATCCGACCGGAAGTGCTCGTGCCGATCCACTGGGGCACGTACGCTCCCGAGGATGGCAGACGACGCCTTCCCCGATGGTTCGACGCACCACCCATCGAGCTGCGCACCGAGCTCGACGCGATCGACCAGCTGCACCGCCTCGGCCTCCTCGCCCCGGGCGACTCGATGACGGTGGTCAGCCGATGATCTCGCGTCGTCTCGTCGCACTCACCACGGCCGCGCTCGCGGTCCTGGCGGCCTGCACGACCGAGGAGGCGTCGAACCCGGGACCGACGCTCACATCGACGACATCGACGACCACCACGACCACGACGTCGACCACGACGCTGCCGACGACCTCCACGACGACGCCGACAGCGAGCACCGCGCCGCCCACCACGCTGCCGGAGGGTCCCGCCGCGGTGGCGGTGCCGTTGTTCATCGGCGGCGGCGGAGGCGGTTGGCTGTCGATCGGTGCCTGGCAGGTCGATCGATGGCAGGAAGACGATTCCGCCTCCGCCGAGGACCCGACCCCGCCCTCGATCGAACCGGGGACCCCGATGGTCGTGTCGAACCTCGACGGCGAGGCGACCGCCGACACCGGCGACCTCGTCGAAGCGTGCTTCGACGGTCGCGTCGGACCGTCGATCGACCTCGCTGTCGCCGCACCGGAGCCGCCGGGCTTCGGGTACGGCGCCGTGGCGTTGACCGCGCCGTCGTGGCCGTTGCGGCCACGACCGATCGCTGCCACCTCCAGTGGCCCCGCCGGCTACGACGAGATCGGCATCGCGGCCTTCGACGGGGAGCCGGTCGACGCGACGCTCGGCACCGTCGAGCAGCTCGTGGTCGCCGACCTCGACGGCGACGGCGACGACGAGGCGCTCGTCGCCTTCGAGTACGTCCAGCCGAGTGCGGGCCCCGGCACCCCCGGAGATCTGTCGTCGATCCTCCTGGTCGACACGCTCACACGCAACTCGTCCACCGTGCTGCAGTCCGTCGTCGACCAGGAACTCGAGCCCGACGGCTTCCCGCTGATCGAGCGGTTCCGAGTGATCGACGTGGCCGACTACAACGGCGACGGGCGCATGGAGGTCGCCGTGCACGCCTGGTACTACGAGGGTGCGTCGGTCGCGATCTACGAGTACGACGGCGCCGAGCTCACCGACGTGCTCGTCGCCGGCTGCGGCGCCTGACCATCACGTCTGGGGTCTGACCCCAGACGTGACACCGGGTGCACCACTCACCAGGTGTCGATGTTGGGGCGACGCGGGGGCCCGATGGGATCGACGGCGGCTCGGTGGGTCTCGGGTGCCGCATCGAACAGCGTCGTGAGCCATCGACGGGTGTCGACGGGGTCGATCACGTCGTCGATCTCGAAGTGCGTGGCGACGCTGACCGCCTTGCCGTGCTCGTACAGCCGGTCGACCATCTCGCGGAACAGCACGTCGCGCTCGGCATCGTCGGCGACCGCCTCGAGCTCCTTGCGGTAGCCGAGGCGGACCGCCCCCTCGAGGCCCATGCCGCCGAACTCGCCGGTCGGCCACGCCAGGCACGCGAGCGGTGCCTTGGTGGTGCCGCCCATCATCGCCTGGGCGCCGAGTCCGTACGACTTCCGGGTGACGATCGACACCATCGGCACCGACAGGTTCGCCCCGGTGACGAACAACCGGCTGCAGTGCCGGACCAGCGCGGTCGCTTCTACTTCGGGGCCAACCATCATGCCGGGCGTGTCGACCAGCGTGACGACCGGCAGGCCGAACGCGTCGCAGAGCTGCAGGAATCGCGCGGCCTTGTCGGCGCCATCGGAATCGATCGCCCCGGCCAGATGTCCAGGGTTGTTCGCCACCACCCCGACGGGACGGCCCTCCAACCGGGCGAGTGCGGTCACCATGCCGATGCCGAACTCCCGCCGGAGCTCGAGGACCGAGCCGACATCGAACAGTCCGTCGATTGCAGCGCGGATGTCGTAGGCACGAAGGCGGTCGACCGGCACCACGTCGCGCAGCGCCTCCTGATCCGGCACCTCCCACGCCGAGGTACGCCCCTGGAAGTACGACACGTACTGCTGCGCCACGCGGACCGCTTCCGCCTCGTCGGCGACGACGACGTCGACGACGCCGTTGGAACGCTGCACGTCGATCGCACCGATCGCGGTGGGCTCGAACACGCCGAGACCGCCACCCTCGATCATCGCCGGGCCTCCCATGCCGATGTTCGAGTCCTCGGTGGCGATCACGACGTCGCAACACCCGAGAATCGCCGCATTGCCGGCGAAGCAGTAGCCCGAAGCGATCCCGACCAGCGGAACCGTGCCCGACAGCTCCGCGAACCAGCGGAATGCGAGGCAGTCGAGGCCGCTGACCCCCAAACCGTCGGTGTCGCCCGGTCGGCCGCCTCCACCCTCGGTGAAGAACACGATCGGGATGCGGAGCTGTTCGGCGACCTCGAAGAGGCGGTCCTTCTTCCGATGGTTCTGGGTCCCCTGCGTCCCTGCGAGCACCGTGTAGTCGTACGACACCGCGACGCATTTCGCTGCGCGCGGTGTGTCGCCGAACATCTCGCCGTTGACGTCACCGATGCCACCGACCAGACCGTCGGCGGGCGTCGCCGCGATCAGGTCGTCGACCGTCCGACGGCGACGCTGCGCCGCGATGACCAGTGGGCCGTACTCGACGAACGTGTCGGCATCGACCAGGTCGGCGATGTTCTCGCGGGCGGTCCGGTGTCCACGCGCATGGCGCCGTGCCACCGCATCCGGTCGGTGTCCGTCGAGCCCGACGGCGTGGCGATCGAGCACCTCCCGGAGATCGTCACGCTCGAGACCGACCGGCCCGACAGGTACCGATCGCACGTGCTCGTCGGATGCCGCCGTCGCCGCCCGCTCGTTGATCCGGAACAGCACCTGGCCGGCAGCGACCGTGTCGCCGTCGCTGATCCCCACCTCCTCGACCACCCCGCCGGTGGGAGCGGTGATCTCGTGGTGCATCTTCATCGACTCGACGAGGGCGAGCACCTCACCGTCGTGCACCGTCGCGCCGACTTCGACGAAGAGTCCGATGAGCGTGCCCTGCAGCTCCGACACCACGGCGAGGCTCATCGGAGGATCCGCATGTCGGTTCAGCTCGTACCCTCGGGCGAGCGCTGGAACGTCGTGATCGACTGCTGGCCCATCACCAATTCGGCCGCCACCGCGGCGAACAGCGCCGGCACGATGAAGCCCGGCTGCCCCGTCGTCTCCGCGACGAACATCACGGCGGCGAGCGGCACCCGGTAGCCGGCCCCGAGGAACGCCGCCATTCCCAGCAGCACGTAGAGGGTGGGATCGAGCGGGTTCACGATGTCGCCGACCCCGCGGCCGACGATCGCACCGCCGACGACCAGCGGGATGAAGAGGCCGCCGACACCGCCGCCGGCCACGGTGGTCGCCGTGGCGAGACAGCGAAGCAGGAGCACGGCTGCGAGCAGCCACAGGGCATGTTCCTCGGACAGCCATCGGATCACCTCGTAGCCGGAGCCGATCGTGAGGCTCTCACCGGTGAGGCCACGGCTGATCACGAAGAGCAGTGCGAGCAGCACACTGGCGAGTACCACTCGGAGCACGATGGGACGCAGGGTGAACCCCTTCGCGTACCTGATCAGGCTGGAGAACATCCGCGCACCCACCGCACAGCAGACGCCGATCAGGATCGCGCCGGCGAGGTCCTTGTATTCGAAGGCGGCGCCGCCGTCGTTCTCGAAGGTGAAGATCGGCCGCACGTTGCTGAGCGCGACGAACACGAGGTACCCCGAGGCGCTCGCGACGAGCGCCGGCAGCAGCATGCGACGCGCCATCTGGTCGCGGAACGGCACCTCGAGCGCGAAGATCGCCCCCGTCGCGGGCGCTTTGAAGATCGCCGCCACACCGGCGGCGGCGCCGGCGACCAACAGGGTTCGGTGGTCCGCGCCACGGAACGCCGCGGGCAACCTTCGCTGGATCATCGCCCCGAGAGCGGAGCCGCCGTAGATCGACGGACCCTCCAGTCCCATCGGTCCGCCGAAGCCGAGCGTGGTGACCGCGGCGGCCATGCGCCCCATGAATGCGCGCGGCCGCAACGGGTACTCGGGGTCGTGGAACGCTCGGAGGTACTCGTCCGCCGTCGCCGACGACGCACCGTTGCCGAGCGTCCGCAGCAGGATGGCCGACAGGGCCAAGCCGACGCCCGGGGCGACCGCTCCCACCCACAGCGGACCCTCGATCACGATGTGGAACGCGACCTCCACCACCACGTACTCGAAGAACCGCACCACCAGCCCGGTGATCGACCCGGTGATCGCCGCCAGCAGCACCACTTCGCGGGACCGGCGTACCAGGTCTCGGAACTCTTCACTGCGAATGTCGAAGGTCGGAGGGCGCCATCCCAACGTCATCTTCCTGTCCGACACGACGGCCCAGTCTAGGCCTGGCACCGCGAGGCGCACGGTACCCTCGGTGCCCATGTCGGTGGCGGTCGTGACGGGTTCGGCGGGTCTGATCGGTTCTCAGGCCGCGCTGCACTTCGCGGCGGAGGGTTTCGACGTCGTCGGTGTCGACAACGACATGCGCCGCGTGTTCTTCGGCGACGACTCCTCGACGGCGTGGATGGCCACCCGACTCGCGGAGCGTCTCGGTGAGCGTTACACGCACACCTCGGTCGACATCCGCGACCGTGAGGGCATCGACCGGCTGTTCGCCACGTACGGCTCGGACATCTCGTTGGTGATCCACACCGCGGCGCAGCCGTCTCACGACTGGGCCGCACGCGAGCCGTTCACCGACTTCGACGTCAACGCCGTCGGCACGCTCAACGTGCTGGAGGCCACCCGCCAGCACTGCCCCGACGCGGTGTTCATCTTCACCTCGACCAACAAGGTGTACGGCGACACCCCGAACCGCTTGCCGCTGATCGAGCAGGACACCCGCTGGGAGATCGACCCGTCGCACACCTACGTCGAGGGGATCCGCGAGGACATGTCGATCGACGCCACCCTGCACTCGATCTTCGGTGCGTCCAAGGTCGCCGCCGATGTGATGGTGCAGGAGTACGGCCGCTACTTCGACATGCAGACCTCGGTGTTCCGTGGCGGCACCCTCACCGGCCCCAACCACGCAGCGGCCGAATTGCACGGGTTCCTCGCATACGTGATGCAGTGCACGATGACCGGCACTCCGTACCGTGTGTTCGGATACGGGGGCAAACAGGTGCGCGACGCGATCCACTCCGCCGACCTCATCTCGTGCTTCGATCATGTCCACCGCGCTGCGGTCGACGGCCATCGGCGATGCGGCGAGGTGTACAACATCGGCGGCGGCCGATTCTCGAACTGCAGCGTGCTCGAGGCGATCAGCCTGTGCGAGGACATCACGGGGCGGAAGCTGGACTGGACCTACGTCGACGACAACCGCGTCGGCGACCACATCTGGTGGATCGGCGACAACGGCCACTTCGCCGAGATGCACCCCGGCTGGGAACTCACCTACGACGTTCCCGCGATCCTCGGCGAGATGCACGACGCCAACCGCGACCGCTGGACACCGAGCGCGTGATCGACGCCGGCAAGACCGACGTCATCGGGGTCCTGGTCGATGCGGTCGACTACGACGGAGCGGTCGCTCGGATCATCGATGCCGCCGTCGACCGGCGCGCCTACCGGGTGTCAGCACTGGCCGTCCACGGCGTGATGACCGGCGTCGACGATCCCGAGCACCTCGCTCGACTCAATTCGTTCGACCTCGTCACGCCCGACGGCCAACCCGTGCGCTGGGCGATGAACTGGGTTCATCACCGCGGGCTCCGTGAACGGGTCTACGGTCCCGACCTCACGTTGGCGGTGTGCCGTGCCGCGGTCGAACGCGACCTCTCCGTGTACTTCCACGGCAGCACGACCGACACGCTCGAGCACCTCGAACGTCGTCTCCCCACCCTCGTGCCCGGCATCCGGATCGCCGGCACCAGCCCGTCGACGTTCGGGACCTCCACGCCGGCCGAACTCGACGCACTCGCCGAGCGGATCCGGGCCACGGGCGCATCGATCTGCTTCGTCGGGTTGGGCTGCCCCCGCCAGGAGGTCTTCGTCCACGAGAACGCCGACCGTCTGTCGATGCCGTGCCTCGCCGTCGGTGCGGCGTTCGACTTCCACGCAGGACTCCAGAAGGAGCCTCCGGCCTGGGTCCAGCGGGCAGGGCTCCAGTGGCTGCAACGCCTCGTCGGAGACCCACGCCGACTGTGGCGCCGGTACCTCGTGCTGAATCCGCGTTTCGCGTGGAGAGTCCTGCTGCAACGAACGGGCCGCTACGAGGCCCCCGAGGCCATCGAGCCGTTCCGCATCGGCTACAGCTGAACCGTCGCTCGATCGCCGCTCGATCGAGCTTCAGGAGCCGGCGTTGTCGCCGAGCATCGCCGCCGGCGTTCTCGCGAGGATCCTCAGGTCGGTCCGCAGCGAGACCTGCTCGACGTAGGTCAGATCCCATCGACCGTTCTCGTGCATCGGTCCCGTGCCCCGTGCCGAGATCTGCCACAGCCCGGTGAGCCCCGGGCGGACGAAGTGACGCTGATGCAGCGTCGGTGGGTACTGCTCGACGATCGACACCAACTCCGGGCGCGGGCCGACCACGCTCATCTCGCCTCGCACGACGTTGACGAGCTGTGGGAGTTCGTCGAGGCTGTAGCGACGCAGGAAACGGCCGATGGCGGTGTGCCGCGGATCGTGTTGGGACTTGTGGGTGCGCCGCCGGTCGTGGATCACGTCGAGGCGCGTGGCGCGTCGATCGGGTCGCATCGTGCGGAACTTGAGCACCTCGAACGGCTCGCCGTCGAGACCGATGCGTTGCTGCCGGAACAGGACCGGCCGGCCCATCGTGAGCGCGACGACGCCAGCGATCGCCGCCATCGGCACGGCGGCAACGACCAACGCGCCGACGGCGAGGAATCGGTCGAGGAGCGGTTTGACCAACCGGATGTAGACCCCGGACGGCCGCGGAACCGACGCCGTCGGGATCGCGACCACGGGCGCCGGCCGCCGGAACCCCGCGACGCCCCCGCGGATCGTCTCGCCGGCCGTCGCCCCGTTGGTCCAGGGCACGAGTTCGCTCGTCATGGATTCCGCCTTCCGTCAAGCCGCTGCCGAGTTGATCACTCAGCGTGGTGTTCATTCCGCCACCAGTCACCGACCGGCCCGCCTGGACGGGCGTTTGGCTCTGTACTGGAGCGGATATTCTTCCATCAAGGGGCCGGCGCCGCCACCCCCTTGATCAAGACTTGATCACCACGCTGCGTGGGATTCCGGTTGTCGGCAACGACCGATCGGTACGCTGCGGCGAGATGGGACACGTGAGCATCGGCGCCGGGGTCCGAACCGGGGTCCGGACCGGCGGACGAGCGATCGTCCGGGCCGGCGCGATGGCCAGCGCCGATCTGCGCCTCGACCCCGACCTGATCATCATCGGGGTCAAGCGCGGCGGCACGACCTCACTGTTCCGCGACCTCGAGCGACACCCCGCCATGTGCCCGCTCGTTCCGTCCGCCGAGCGGTTGCCGTTGCGCGAGAACATGAAGGGGGTGCACTACTTCGACGGAGACATGGGCCGGTCGATGCGGTGGTACCGCAGCCACTTCCCCACCACGATCACCCTCCGGCGACGTGCCCGAACGGTCGGGCGCGCCTTCACCGTCGAGGCGAGCCCGTACTACTTCTTCCATCCGCTCGCCGCGTCGCGTGCGGCGGAGGCGCTGCCGCACACCAAGTTCGTCGTGATGCTTCGTGATCCCGTCGAGCGCACCGTGTCGCACTGGGCCGAGCAGACCCGCAACGGGGTCGAAACGCTCGCGCTCGACGATGCGCTGGCGGCGGAGACCACCCGCGTCGGAGACGACGCCGCTCGACTCGCCGACGGCACCCTGTCCGAATCCCACGCCCACGAGCAGCAGACCTACGCAGCACAGAGCGAGTACGCGGCGTCGTACCGTCGCTGGCTCGACGCCGTGGGGCCCGACCGCCTCGCGGTGGTGTTCTCCGAGGACTACTACGCCGACTCGACCGCGACGCTGCGCACCGTCACCGACCTCATCGGGGTCCCGCCCGTTCCGACCGACGGCGAGACGATCCACCGCAACGCCGCACCACGACCGGGCACCATCGATCCGGACACCGATGCGATGCTGACCGAACGGTTCCGTCCCGATGTCGTGCGGCTGGCCGAATCGATCGGGTCGCAGCCGCCCTGGCAGCGCTTCTCCGTCGTGTCGCGATGAAGGTCCTGCAACTGCACACCCGGTACCGCATCACCGCCGGCGAGGATTCGGTCGTCGACAACGAGGCCGCCGCGCTCCGGGGCAGCGGCCACGACGTGCGTCAGTTCCTCGTGGAGAACCCACCCGGCGCGCTCGCCGCGGTGGGCACGCTCGCTCGCAGCCTCCACAACCGCAGCAGTGGCCGACGGGTGCACGACGAGATCGCGGCACAGCGTCCCGACGTCGTCCACGTCCACAACACCTGGTTCGCGCTCTCGTCCTCGGCGGTCGCCGCCGCCGCCGCGACCGGCGTCCCCGTGGTGATGACGATCCACAACTACCGCCTCGGGTGCATCGGTGCCGACCTCTTCCGCGACGGCGCAGTCTGCACGGCCTGCGTCGGTCGCTCGCCGGCGCGGGGTGTGCTGCACGGCTGCTACCGCGACTCGCGACTCCAATCGGCGCTCCACGCCACCGAGGTCGCCGTCACGCGGTCGCGGCACGTGCTCGATCGATCCGTGGCCAGGTTCGTCGCGCCATCCCGATTCATGGCCGACCGCCTCCTCGACATGGCAGTTCCGCGCGAGCGGCTCGTCGTCAAACCCCACTTCGTGTCCGACCCCGGGCCCCGTCCGGACACGCCATCGGCATCGGACGAGGTGCTGTTCATCGGTCGGCTCGCACCCGGCAAGGGGATCGACACGCTTCTCGAGGCATGGCCCGCCGTCGGACTCGGCCTGCGTCTCGCGGTCGTCGGCGACGGTCCGCTCGCTGCCGGACTGGAGGATCGAGCGCCGGAGGGGGTCGAACTGCTCGGTTGGCGGAGCCGCGCCGAGGTCGCCGAACGCATGCTCCGCGCTCGGGCGCTCGTGATGCCGACCGAGTGGTACGAACCCTTCGGGATGGTGCTCATCGAAGCGATGAGCGCAGGGTTGCCGGTCATCGTCACGACAGCGGCGGGCGCTCGGACCATCGTCGGCGGCCGCGACTCGCTGATCGTGCCGCCCGGGCGGCCCGAAGCGCTCGCGGCCGCCATCAACGCGCTCGACGACGACACCGTCGACACCGAAGGAGCCGCGAATCGCGCGCGATTCGAGGCTCGCTACACCGAGGCGATCGGCGTCGCCAACCTCGAGGCCCTCTACACCTCGGTGCTGCGCGGCGAGGAAACACCTGCGTGAGCCCGCACTTCGTCCGTTATCCGTTCTCGCGACGATTCACGCTCGCCCGCGGCGCCGGCCGCCGAGCGCGTCGCGTTCGGCTCCTCGCCGGCGCAGCGGACTGGCGACGCGACCTCCTCGACCGGGCGGGCGGCGTGGCGGTCGGCATCGTCGGGACCAGGCCCTGGCCAACGACGGTCGCGTGGCCGTGGCCGGCGCATCGACCGAGCGAACTCGTCGAGTGCCTCCACGATGAACTCCCGGGGCTCGACATCGTGGCCGCCGCCGCCCCCCGTCAGACCGGGCGCACCCGCCTCTCGGTGCTCGGCACGTGGCACGGCGCCGACCTCGTGATCAAGCTCGGGCGTCCCGGCGACGGGATCGAGACCGAGGCCGCTGCCCTTCGGCTGCTGGCGGACGACCCGCTTCCGTCGATCGCCACCCCGTCGGTGGTCGCGGCCGGGCATCTCGGCGACGGCGAACGCATCGCCTACCTCGCCACGTCGGCGCTCGGACTCGACGGTCAACGCCCGGCGATCGACGAACCGTTGTACACGTTCGAGGCCGACCTCGCCGAGCGGCTCCGTGGGCTGCCGCGACCGTCCGGCAGCCGGCCCGACGACATCCCCACGCACGGCGACCTCGCACCGTGGAACCTGCGGCGCACCGGTCGCGGCCTGGCCCTGTTCGACTGGGAGGACGCCGGGTGGCGACCGCCCGGCTCCGACCTGGCCCACTACCGCCGAACGTGCGACGAGCTGCGCCGGCGGTGACCGGCCGGCTGGCCTGTCGTCACGCGACGACGCGCCGGGCTGTCGTCACTTGACGACGATGGCCGACGGCGTGCGGTAGGACGAGTTGCCCGCCACGTCGAACGCCTGGACCTGGATGTAGTGCCTGCCGATCCCGAGGCTCGTGATCTTGACCGTCGTGTCCGGTGCAGGAACGACGGCCACCTCGGTGCCGTTGCGCGTGACGCGGTAGGACGCGACACCGACGTTGTCGCGAGATGCCGACCAGGCGACGTCGATCGAACCGTCCGACTGCAGGACCGCCGTGAGGTCCCGTGGCGTCGACGGGTTCCAGGTGTCGGCCGACGGCGGCGGCACGACGGTCACCACCGACGACGGCGTCCGGTACGACGAGTTGCCCGCCGCGTCGAACGCCTGCACCTGGATGTAGTGCGTGCCGTAGCCGAGATCCAGATCGACCGTGGTCCGGTCGCCCGACACGCGAGCCACCTCGACTGCGTTGCGGGTGATCACGTAGTGGGCGACGCCGAGGTTGTCCCGGGACGCCGACCAGCTGGCATCGATGGTGTCGTCCTCGAGCACCGTGGTCGTCAGATCGCGCGGCGTCGACGGCCTCGACGTGTCGGCGACCGGAGGTGCGGTGATCTCCACCAGCACGGAGGGAGTCATGGCGGATTCGTTGCCGACCGTGTCGGTTGCGGACACCTGCAGGGAGTGGCTCCCCACGCCGAGGTCGAGTGTGGTCGTCGTGGCATCGCCGGGTACCTTCGCCACCTCGACGGTGTTGCGATACATCGTGTAGGACGCCACGCCGGACGGATCGGTCGATGCGCCCCACGTCGCAGTGACGAGACGGGTCGCCGAGTCGAGGGTGGCGGCGAGATCGGTCGGCACCGACGGCGCCGTCGTATCCGGAGCGACGAGACGACCGAGCACCGATTCGGTGCGGGCCGACTCGTTGCCGGCGGCATCCCGGGCCGCGATCTGGATGTCGTGATCGCCGTAGCCCACGTCGAGTTCGACACTGGTCACATCCGACGCAACGGTCTGGGCCAACACGCCGTTGCGGAAGATCCGGTACTCGGTCACCCCGACGTCATCGGTCGACGGGCTCCATGTGACCGACAGCGTCACCGGCACCGGGTTGGGCTCGACGACCAGCTCGGTCGGCACCGACGGGGCCGAGACGTCGTCACCGTCGAGTTCGTCGTCACCGTCGAGTTCGACCTGCACCGAGGCCGTCTTCGCCGATTCGTTGCCGGCGTCGTCGATCGCCTGGAGCTGGAACCAGTGCACACCGCGGGTGAGTTCGGGCAGGTTGACCGTCGTCTGGTCGCCGGGGACCAGCCCGATCTCGACGCCGGTGTCGAGGATGCGGTAGCCGGCGACGGCGACGTTGTCCGTCGACGCCGTCCAGGTGAGCGTGACCGATCGGTCGGCCTCGACCCGTGCGGCGAGGTCGGTGGGCACCGTCGGCTTCTGGTTGTCGGCCGCGACGAACACCGCAGAGGTCGCCGAGCGGTTCCCGGCCGGGTCGACGGCGCGAACGAAGTACCGATCCGCCGGGGAGCCCGATGCGTCCAGGAAACTGGTGCCGTAGACGAGCGGGCTGACGACGCGGTCGTTGCGGAGCACCTCGTAGCCGACGTAGCCGGGAGACTCGTCGGTGGACGCAGTCCAATTCACGCGCACGCCGCCAGCCCCACGGATCGTGGCGACGGGCGAGGTGGGCACCGTGGGAGCGCTGACGTCACGCGGGCAGAACTTGGAGAAGCTCTCCAGGTACTGGCGCTGGCCGTTGACGTACGGACCCCCGAGGAAGTCGCCGCCGAACCAGACGCAACCGTCGGCGTCGGTGTGCAGTGCCCAGGCACCTTCGGAGTAGGCGGACCGGAGACCGGGCACGAAGTCGTCGTCGTACGCGTGGGTGGCGGCGTCGAACGCTCCGATCCAGTTGTAGATGTCGACCCGCGAGTAGTTGTCCACCGACGGCCAGCTGGTGGCGTCGTGGTAGATCCATGCGTTCGCGTGACTGCCCTGCACCACCGTGTCGCCGGCTCGGGCGAACACCTGGGTGTCTCCACCGCGGTCGTGGGTGACGAACGACTTCAGCAGTCCGTAGTCGCTCTCCCGATACACCTGGACGTTGTGCTCGGAGCCGCCTTGCCACACTTCCGATCCGACCGAGAGAACGGCCTGCTGGTAGCGGCGCCTCGTGTTGCTCGTGGTCCACAGCGGCTCGGCGAGCCCGCCGACGATCGACCCGTCGGCCGCGTTCAGCGTCCCGACACCCTGACGAGCGACCCCGTTCACGCCGCGCAGGTAGCCGACGAACTGGACCTTGCTGTTGGCCGCATCGACGTCGTAGGGGACGCCGTCGACGTTCGGGCGGAAGGCAGTGTCGGGGTCACCGTTCGCGACGGAGACCCGCGCCAGGCGTCCGACCGGGAGCGCCCGGCTCGCGCCGGCGATGCGGGTGAAGTTGCCACCGACGTAGATCCAGTCGCCGTCGACATCGAGCGTACGGGCGATCGGCCGTTGTGTCGTTCCACTGACGGTGAGCGAGGCGCGCCAGGTCGGATCGACGGCGCCGGTGATCGGGTCGAGCGCTGCGAGCCCGCTCGTGCCCACCACGCCGTCGACGTTCGTGAACTGTCCGGCGACGATCAGGCGGCCACCGACGGTGTCGAGGTCCCAGACCGCGCCGTCGAGTTGCGGGCGGAAGTCGCTGATCCATGCGCCGGTGATCCGGTCGAATGCCGCGAGGGATCGATGGTCGACGAGATCGCCGCTCGCGGCGTCGCGCACCTGCGCGAACTTGCCACCGACGTACACCCGGTCGCCGATGGTGGTGATCGCGAGCACCGGCGTGTCGAGCTGGGGCTCCGAGTCGCCCGTCTTCAGGACACCGCGGACGCCACCGGCGATCTCCGCCGGGCGATCGTCGAGCCCCGGAGCGAGTGTCACCGCGCCGAGCCCGGTGTCCGGAATCGGCGCGGGTGGCGTCGTCGTGACGGTCGGCCGGATGAACAACTGGGCGAACGGGATCGCCTGGCGTTCGTTGTTGTTCTCCCACAGGTACGAGGTGTCGTTGCGATCGCCGTCGACCAGACCACGGTAGGAGAAACCGGCCTGACGACCGTGACCACTCCACGGGAACGTGAACCAGCCGCCGAGGTCGTTGCCGCCACGGTTGCCGGCACCGACTTCGCCCCACATCCTGATCGACGAATCCTTGGTGTTGGAGCCGCTTCCGGTCGCGCCGTCGATCGACCACGATGCGAGACGGTGCCCGCCACCCAGTGCCCACGACCACGCACCGAGGTCGAGGAAGCTCCAACGGAGGTCCTGCCAGGCGGTTCCGTCCTTGTTCGTGGCGCGCCGGACCCTGAGCCCGTCGGTGAGGTCGCTGACCGCTCCACCGTTCAGCAGCCCGTCGATCGTGTCGGCCGAGAGCGCCGCCGGAGAGAACGCTTCGGTGCCGTCGATCGTCTCGCGGAGCCGCCTCGACGTCGACTGCCCGTAGTCGCGGAAGGTCCATCCCTCACGACCGCGTCCGATCAGCACCCAACCGCCGCCGTCGGTGGTCATGTCGCAGTAGAACTGATCGGGCCGAACGAGGGTGTCGGTGCGGATCCAGTAGATCCCGTCGGGGCTGGTGGGATGAAGCTGCTTGATCTCCCAGCACGAGGCGGCGGCGTCACCGGCCGTCGCACCGGACCCGGGTCCTGACGCGGCGGCCGGTTCGGCTGCGACCACATCGGACACCGTTGCCACGATGGCAGCACCGGCGCCGAGCGCGGACAGAGCGAGCAGGGCGGTCAGGGACCGGGCCCGCCACCCGATCCCCGACCGCGTCCGGTGAGTTCCCTCGAGTTCGTCGTACCGCCGCATACGTGCTCTTTCCGCCAGGACTCACCGGTTGGTGTTGCAGGCACGACAGTACGAGGCGGCGCCGGCCCTTCGCCACCAAACGTGGTCAAGATCTGGCAAAATGCCACACTCTGTGTGGTTTCGACCCGCCACAGCGTGAAGAGTCCCTCATCAGGTTCAACGAATGCTCAAGGTGGCGCATCGCAGGTCCGATCTACTGGACGTGAATCAGGTCTCCCCGCGTCCCGACCGTCGTAGCGCGGCCACTGTCGCGTCGGGGTGGGCAACGTCGTGAGCACCCCGCTCCCCGAGACGTCGACGATCGGACCGCTCGAGGCATTCTGGCGATTCCGCGCCTGGACCGTGCCGGTGACGATCGTGATCGGTCTCCTCGCCGGTGTCTTCGTGCTCGCGACGTCGGGCACCTCCACCGCCTCGACGACGCTGTACCTGACCGACCCTCGTGGCACCCCGGTGTTCCGCGACGGCTCGAGCACACCGACCGACCTCAGCCGCTACGCCCGCCAGCGAGCAGAGTTCGCCGACTCGGCCGAAGTCCACGAAGTCGTGGCCGCAGCGATCGACGGGGAGACGGTCGAGTCCGTCGACGACGTCGTCGTCACCGGGACGACCTCGAGTTCCGACGTCCGGATCGATTGCACCGCCGCCAGCGAGGAGCGCGCGCTGCGCATCTGCGACGAAGTGGTCGCCGCCTATCTGGCGCTGACCGAGCGCGACACGATCGCACGCGCTGACGCGACCGTCGACGCCTTCCTCTCCGAGCGAGACCGCCTCGTCGACCAGAACGGCGGGCAGAACACGATCGATCAGATCGACCTGCAGATCGCCGAGGTCCGCTCCGAAGCGGCGCTGCTCGGCAACGGCGTCGAGTTCGTCGAGCCGGCCAAGGTCGACGACGATTCCCGCATCCTGCCCGCCCTGCAGTACACGATCGCAGCGCTCCTCTTCGCAGCGTTCGCCACGGCGATCATCGCGTGGTTCCGCGCCGGCCGTCGACCGGTGGTGACGACGAGTTCCGATGCCACCGCGAGCCTCGATGCGCCGCTTCTCGGCGAAGTGACCGAGGCTCCGGCACAGCTCTTCGAGCCGAACACGCCTCCCGGCGCCGCCTACCAGCTGCTGGCCACGAGCCTCGGCGCCGTGCATCCGGACGGCGGTGTGATCCTGACCGCCACGGCCACACCCAGCCAGCACGCCGCCGAGACCGTCGCCCGCCTCGCAGTGGCGGCAGCCCGGGAGGGTCGCAGCGTGCTGGTCGTCGACGCGAATCTCCACGATCGGAGGATCAGCCGCCTCTTCGGCTTCGACCACGCCCTCGGCGGGTTCACCGAACTGCTGGCGGGCCTCGCGACCATCGACGACGTGCACCGCAGGATCGGTGTGGGCGGCGAAGCCACCCTGGATCTGCTGGTCGGCGGTCGAGCGGTCGACGATCCGGCCGGACTCTTCCGGTCCCAGGCCGCCCGCTCGACGATGCACACCCTGCGCGACCGCTACCAGCTCGTACTCCTCGACGTCCCGCCGCTGCTCGCCGTGGCCGACGGTTCCGCCCTGGCCGGTGATTCCGACGGGGTGGTCCTCATCGTCGAGCGCGGCGCCGATGCCCGAGATCTCGACATCGTGCGGCAACGGCTCGACGTGCTGCGGGCCGACTTGATCGGTGTCGTGTACGACCACCGGGCCCACGACCCCGGGCGGTGACGGTGCCGGCCATCACGTCCACGGGCGGGTCGACGGCGCGCCGTCCGCTGGGCGCGATCGTCTCACAGCTGATCGTCGCCGGCTCGAGTCTCCTCCTGTCGTTCGTCGCCCTGCGCGAACTCGGCGCCAGTGGCCTCGGCGTCTTCAGCCTCCTGCTCGGCGTCCTGATCACGGTCAACTCCGTGCAGACGGGCTGGATCGGTGACTCGCTGACTGTCCTCGATCGATTCGATCCGGGCATCAGGCGCGCGCTGTTCCAGTCCCAGTGGGCGGCCGTCGGGCTCATCTCACTCGTCACCTACGCGATCGCACTCCAGGTCGACGGCGTGGACGGCACCGCCGCTGCACTGTTCGCGCTGGCCTCGGTCGCGTGGTCGCTCGAGGAGACCTGCCGCCGGATCCTGATCGCACGACGCGAGTTCTGGAGCCTCGTCGCCAACGACACCGCATTCGCCGTCGGGTCGCTCGGTCTGGTCGCCGCGGTGATCGCGTCGGGCAACGACCTGACGATCGAGATCATGATCCTCTCGTTGCTCGCCGGTGGCATCGTTGCGATCGGACTCGCGGTGGTGCAGCTCCCACGCATCGAACTGCTGCGCGGGCCCGTCGAGCCGTCACGGATGCGGGAGCTGGCCTCGTTCGCGGGGTGGCGCGCCATCCAGGTCGGCCTGCGGCCGGGAACGATGGCCATCGTGCGGGCGGTCGTCGCCGCGACCGCCGGCTTCGCCGCGCTCGGTGAGCTGGAGGCGGCTCGCCTGTTGATCGCTCCGGTCCTGACGATCGTCAACGGCGCCGGCGTGTACCTCCTGCCCACGTACGCGAACCAGGTGCGACGACTGGCGCCGTTCCGTCCCACGATCCGACGGGCGATGCTCGTGGTCGCCGCACTGGCGGGCGCGTACGGCGTTCTCGCCATGCTGCTCCGAGACCTGCTCGTCGACCTCCTGACCAACGGTGACACCGTCGTGAGTGCGGGAGCGGTCGTGTCGTGGATCACCTTCTCGGTCGCGTTCGGCGTCGGCGTGCCGGCCGGCAGCGCGATGGTCGCTCTCGGGCACTCTCGGCGCACCTTCGCGATCCGCGCCGTCGATGCGGCGATCGGCGTCACCGCTGCCTCGCTGCTCGCCGTCGCCGGCTTCGTCGCTGCCGTACCTGCCGGGCTCGCGGCCGGCGCGTTCGTGGGCGCTGCACTCCTCGTACGGGCGCTGCACCGCGAGCCGGCGCGCGTCGCACCCGACGATCCCGCCGACACGCTCTCCGAGACCCCCGCCGACACGGTGGCCGGCATCGTGCCTCCCCCACCGATCGCCCCGGCCCACTGGCGGTGGTCCGCCGACGATCCACCGTCACCCCCACCGGCACCGGTGCCCGCCGCGTCGTCGCCCCCTCCACCACCCCGGCGGTCGGCGCGCCCACGTCCCGCGAGACCGGCGATGCGGGTCCGTACGCCGGCGTCTCGATCGCGGAGGCGCAACGGCGTCGACTGGCATCGCGAACTGCTCTGGGTCGTTCCGCTGCTGATGATCGTCGCCACCGAATGGAAGATCCGTCGGCGGAACATCGACGACCTGCTGTCCGGATCGATCGACCCGATGATCGCCATCGAGCTGCTCGTGTACGCCGTGGCCGGCCTGTGGGCGATCTGGCGGTTGGTGCCGAGCAAGCCTCGACTGCAGCCGCTGATGATGATCATGTGGGGCTACGTCCTCACGACGGCGGTGAGTGCGCTCTACTCCAGCTTCCCGATGCTCGCACTGGCCCGCGCGGTCCAGCTCGTGATCATCGCCACGGTGGTGCAGCTGATCGCCAGCCAGGGCACCCTCGTGACGATCACCCGGTTCCTGCACGGCTGGATCGTGCTCCTCACCGTTTCGATCGCAGCCGGGCTGGCGTACGTCGCACCGACGACCGGCCCCCAGGAGGGGCGGTTCACCTGGCTGTCGGTGCACAGCGTCAGCGCCGGATCGATGCTCGCCCTCTCGGTGCCGCTGCTCCTCGGTCTCTGGCTCTCGGCAGCACGTCGTCCACTCCCGTGGCCTCGATGGGCCTACGGAAGCCTCTTCCTGATCCACCTCGTGTTCCTCCTGCTGACGCGGACCCGAGGATCGATCGGCGGTGCACTCGTGGCCATCGCGGTCATGGCCTGGCTGTCGTCGGGCCGCAGGATGAAGCCCGAGCTGGTACTCGGCAGCCTGGTGATCGGTGGCGCCCTGGCGCTCGCGTTCGGTCGACCGGTGCTCGAGTTCCTGACCCGTGGTGAGACCGTCGATCAGATCGGCACGTTCAACCGCCGCACCGAGATCTGGTCGCTCGCATGGGAGTCGTTTCTCGAACGTCCACTGTTCGGCCTCGGCTTCAACTCGGCGAAGGGCGTCTTCTTCGACGAGACCGGGCTCGGAGGCGCCCACAACGCCGCGATCAACGTCATGATCGATGTCGGGCTCGCCGGCTTGATCTGGTGGGTTGCCCTGATCGTCGGATGCCTCGTGGTGCTCGGCCGGCTGCGTGGCGGCGAACGTCGGTCGCCGATGCTGTTGCTCGGCGCCACCGGAACCGCACGCTCGGACCACCTGGTCCTGATCGGGCTGTTCACCGCCATGCTCGTCAACAGCATCACCACCGAAGGTCTCGGAGCAGGCGTGAACGTGTCGGCGATCTGGCTGTTCATCGCGGCCGCCTGGCTCACGGTGCTCGACCGCGACCAGCGAAACGCCCGCTCAGCTCGCGAGCGCGAGCTGACGGTCGACCCGGTCGCGAGCCTCGCAGGACGTTGACCCGGCGCACCTTAGGATGACGACATGGCAAGAGTGGTCGTCACCGGCGGAGCAGGCTTTCTCGGATCCCACCTGTGTCGCGCCCTGCTGGAGCGCGGTGACGAGGTCGTCGCACTCGACAACCTCGTCACCGGGTCGATCACCAACATCGAAGAGTTGTTCGGAGCGGGATTCACGTTCGTCGAGCACGACGTCAGCACGCACGTCTGGGTACCGGGTCCTGTCGACGTCGTGATGCACCTGGCCAGCCCGGCCAGCCCGGTCGACTTCGAACGCATCCCCATCCAGATCCTCAAGGTCGGTGGGCTCGGGACGCACAACACGCTCGGGCTCGCACTCGCCAAGGGTGCCCGCTACTTCCTCGCCTCGACGTCGGAGGTCTACGGCGACCCGCTCGTGCACCCCCAACCCGAAGAGTACTGGGGCAACGTCAATCCGATCGGTCCCAGGGGCGTCTACGACGAGGCCAAACGGTACGCCGAAGCAATGACGATGGCCTACCACCGACACCACGATGTCGATGTGCGCATCGTCAGGATCTTCAACACCTACGGCCCCCGGATGCGACCCGACGACGGGCGCGCCGTGTCGAACTTCCTGGTGCAAGCGCTGCGCGGTGAACCGATCACGATCTTCGGCGACGGTGGGCAGACACGCTCGTTCACCTACGTCGATGACGAGATCCGTGGGTTCCTGGCGCTGCTCGACTCGGATCTGACCACGCCGATCAACATCGGCAACGACAACGAGTTCACGATTGCGCAGTTGGCAGAGTTGGTTCTCGATGTGACCGGCTCCACATCGGAGCTCGTCCATCTGCCCCTGCCCGTCGACGATCCGATGCAGCGCAAGCCCGACCTCACCAAGGCCCGCACGCTGCTCGGATGGGAACCGACCGTTCAGTTGCGGGAAGGGCTCGAACGCACGGCGGCGTACTTCTCGTCCCGCCCGCTCTGAGCCGTCGCCCCGGTTCCGAGATCGGTCAGCGGCGACCGACGCCGTCGTACTCGAAGCCGGCTTCTCTGACGAGATGAGGGTCGAGCAGGTTGCGGGTGTCGACGATCGAGACGCCGGGCCGGCTTCGCGCTGCGAACGCCGCGAGCTCGATCTTGGCGAAATCGGGCCACTCGGTGAACACGGCGATGACATCGGCGCCCGATGCGACCTCGAGCGGATCGTCGAGCAGATGGATGCCATCGAGAACCTGTTGCTGGTGCGGCGTCAGCTCGCCGGTCGTGGTGGGGTCGTACGCCCGCACCGACGCGCCGAGCCGACGGAGTTCCTCGATGATCGCCAGTGCCGGCGACTCACGCAGGTCGTCGGTGCCGGCTTTGAAGGTCAACCCGAGCCCACCGACCGTGATCCCGGACAGGTCGTGGTCGGGCCGCCCTGCGGCGGCGGCGATCTTCGACACCATGCGATCGAGCTGTTCGTCGTTGACGTCGATGACGCCGCGCATCATCGTGAAGTTGTAGCCGTGGTCCTCGGCGATCTTCACCAGCGCCCGGGAATCCTTGGGGAAGCAGCTGCCTCCCCAACCCGGACCGGGTCGGAGGAACTGCATGCCGATCCGCTGGTCGGATCCGATGCCTTCGACGACCGCGGCGACATCGGCACCGACTGCCTCGCACATCGCGGCGACCGCGTTGACGAAACTGATCTTCATCGCCAGGAAACCGTTCGCCGCGTACTTGATCGTCTCGGCCGAGGCGGGATCGGTGATGTGGATCGGCGCGTCGACCTGCGCGTACAGATCGGCCACTCGCTCGGCCGCGGAGCGGTCGACGCTGCCGATGACGACGCGGTCGGGATGGAGGAAGTCGTGCACGGCGGTTCCCTCGCGGAGGAATTCCGGGTTCGACACCACGCTGACGTCGGTGCGTTGCAGCACCCGCTCGACCGCCAGCGTCGAACCGACGGGCACGGTCGACTTGTTGACCACGACCGCGCCGGACTTGAGCACGGGCGCGATCTGCGCGGCGGCCTGCTCGATGTACGACAGATCGGCGCTGCCGTCGTCGCCCTGCGGGGTGGGGACGCACAGGAACACGATGTCGGCATCGCGGGCGGCCTCCGCCGCTCCGAGGACGAACTCCAGCATGCCGGCGGCGCGAGCGGCGTTGACGATCGTCTCCAGGCCCTCCTCGACGATCGGGATGTGTCCGGCATTGAGCAGGTCGACCTTCCGCGGGTCGATGTCGCCGCACACGACGTGATGACCGAGGTGGGCGAAGCAGGCGCCGGTGGTCAGCCCGACGTAGCCGGTGCCCACCACGGCGAGTCGGATCGGTGTATCGGTCATCTCGTCACGCTTTCATGAGTCCGCCACAGCAGCCACGCCGAAGCGCAGCGGGCCACAATGTTACCCGATGCAAATCGGCCGGGTCCGAATCTTGACGAAGGTGAGAGAGACGGGGATCACCGGTTCGCAACCGGTCGAGTGGGTACGTTCGACGCCATGCACCTGCCGGACGCCATGCACCTGCCGACGGAGCTGATCAACCAGACCGACGTCGAGAACAGCTGCGGCTCCGACCCCAGCTGGTTGTGCGAGACCGTCTACGACCTGACCAACGGCAACACGGTGCTGCCCGGCGTGATCGACACGATCGTCAAGATCGGTCTGATCCTGTTGGTCGCCTGGATCCTGACACTGGTCACGCGGCGCTACTTCGCGCGGCTGGTCGCCCGGATGGTCGCGCCGGACACGACCATCGCAACACGCCAGCTCGCACGGCTGGGCGACGGCGCTGCCGAGCTGGTCTCCGATGAGCCCGATCCGCGTCGAGCTGCGCGCGTGCACTCGATCTCCGCGGTGGTCGGCAGCACCGCCGCGGTCATCATCTGGTCGATCGCGCTGATCATGGCGCTCGGCGAACTCGGCGTCAACCTCGCACCGCTGATCGCAGGTGCCGGCATCGCCGGCGTCGCCCTCGGTTTCGGCGCCCAGAGCCTCGTACAGGACTGCATCGCCGGACTGTTCATGCTGGTCGAGGACCAGTACGGCATCGGCGACATCGTCGATCTCGACGAGGCGACGGGCGTGGTGGAGAAGATCTCGCTGCGCACGACGGTGCTCCGCGGAGTCGACGGGACCGTGTGGCACGTGCCCAACGGCGAGGTGCAGCGGGTCGGCAACAAGTCGCAGCTGTGGTCGGTGGCCCTGATCGACGTCGACGTCGCCTACGACTGCGACCTCGGCGCGGCGCGCCAGGTCATCCTCGACACCGTGCAGACCGTCTGCGCGAGCGACGACTGGAGTTCCGCGATACTCGACGAACCGCAACTGCTCGGGGTCGAGGCGTTGGGAGCCGACGGCATCACCATCCGGGTCACGGTCAAGACCGAGCCGGGCACCCAGTGGGCGCTGCAGCGAGCACTCCGCGAGGCGATCAAGGGCGCGCTGGACGGCGCCGGGATCGAGATCCCGTTCCCGCAGCGAACGATCTGGGTGCGGCGAGACGACGGATCGTCGGGCGACGATCCACTCGCCGACGCTCCCTGATGACACAATGACCGCCATGGCATCGGCGGTGGTGGTGGGATTCGACGCCCTCGCTCCTGCGTTCGACATCGGTTGGCTGATCATCGCCGCGCTCCTGACGGGGGGCGCGTTCGCCGTGTTCGACTGGCAGCGACAGCGGACCGCTCCACCGCGCCCGACGGCAGCGCCGAGCGTCGAGTCGTTGCGGTCCGACCCGCCCGCCGTGGTCAACATGATCACCAACGACGCCACCGTGACCGCCGAGGCGCTCCGAGCGACGGTGATCGACCTGGCGGCACGTGGCTGGCTGCGGATCCTGCCACCCGACGGCGGCGACGACCTCGCTCGGGTTCGCCCCGCCGCCGAGGCGTACGACGGCGATGCGCTCCGACCCTACGAACGCCTGGTGCTGCAGCACGTGATCGCCCGTTTCACCACCGATCGTGCGATCCCGGCGCCCTACCTCGCCGTCGACGTGCGCGGTTCGTGGTGGCGACGCTTCGCCGGTCTCGTCGCCGACGATGCACGCGACAACGGCCTCGTCACCCGGCGATGGCGACCGTTCGACCTCGCGGCGCCCGCCGGCGTCACGCTGCTCGCGTGCCTGGCGTGGTGGATCGGGGCACAGACCGGCAACGAGATCGCCGTCATCGACTCGGTCGAGCGTCGGATCGGTTCCTGGCTGATCCTCGCAGCGCTGGTGGTCCTGGTGGTGAGGATCGTCCGAGTCGTGCTCCAACCCGGTTTCACGCTCACCAACGAAGGCGCTGTCGCCACCGGTGCGTGGCTGGCGGTGCGTCGACGCCTCGACCAGACCGGCTTCGGGGAGTTGGCCCCGAGCGCGCAGGAGATCGGCGATCGGCGGCTCGCCTACGCGACGGCGATGTGTCTCGCCGACGGCGCGGCCGTCGAGCTCCCCTTGGCGCGGGAGGACCACTTCCGGGCATGGAGTTCCGTCGGTGGTCGCTCCCGTCTGGTTCGGGTGCACTATCCGTCGCGGATCGGCTTCGGTCTCGCGCCGTCCGTCGCGATCGGCGTCGGCGTCGTGCTGTTCCTCCTCGGCGTTCGGCTGCGGCGCTGGTCCGAGGAGGTCGCTCGGGGCGATGGCTTCGCATGGATCTACGAGCAGGTGCCCGAGCAGGACTGGTTGGTCGCCGACGTCGCGACCGTGGTCACGATCGTGGCGGTCGCCCCGATCGTGATCGGCGTGTGGCTCGTGATCGCCGGGGTGACCGACCTCTTCATGACCGTCGAACGGACAGGCGTGGTGATCCGTGCCCGTCGACCGGTCGAGGTCTCCTCGCTCCCTCGCCGTGTCCGGCGTCAGCTCGACCGTGACCGCTACCGCGTGTATCTCGCCGTCGACGACGGGTCCGCCGACGACGTGGTGGCGTGGCGGGCGAACGAGCGCACCGCGGTTCCCCAGGGAGCCCGAGCGACCGTCAAGGCCTCGAAGGTGCTCGGCCACGTCCGAAGCGCGACTCCGGTGGGGCACCGCCTCGTCGAATGAGTCGAGTGACGGGCCGGCGACCGGTCAGGCCCTCCAGAAGCCGGCCTCGAGGTACTCGCCTTCCTCGAAGCCCACCGGATGGTCGGTGTCGTGTCCGGTCCGTTCGATCTCCCGAAGCGTCCGACCGGCCGCCTCGGCGGCGGCGAGGACCGTGTCGAAGAACTGCTGCGGCGTGACCCGGCTCGAACACGAGGCCTGCATCAGCACGCCACCCGGTCGCACGAGGCGCAGCGCGAGGTGCGTCAAGCGTGTGTACGCCCGCAGCGCCCCATCGACGTTCGCCTGGCGCTGGGCGAACGACGGCGGGTCGACGACCACGAGGTCGTAGTTCACGCCGGCGCGGGCGAGCTGCACCATCACCTCGAACGCGTCGCCGACCTCGGTGGTGAACGCGCAGTTGCGTACGGCGTCGAGACCACGGTTGAGTTCCATGTTGTGTTCCGCCGCTGCGAGCGTCGGCGCGGACAGGTCGACCGCGTGTACCGACCGAGCACCGCCGGCCGCCGCGTGCACGCTGAACCCGCCGGTGGACGCGAACACGTCGAGCACGTCGCTCCCCGACGCCATCGCACCGACCCGGAGCCGGTTCGCGCGCTGATCGAGGAAGTGTCCGGTCTTCTGACCGGCGCGCACATCGGCGTCGAACTGCAACCCTCCCTCGAAGAACCGTACCGGGCCGTCGGGAACCGTGCCGGCGATGACGTCGCCGTCGGCGAGCCCGAACGTCTCGCCGCGGGCGACGTTGCGAGCGAGCCGGAGCACGACCCCGCCACAGCCGGTGACGTCGAGCAGGACGCGTGTGACGGCAACGAGGTGCGGGAACCAGACGGCGGAGTACAGCTTGACGACGAGGACGTCGGCGTAGCGATCGGCCACCAGGCCCGACACGCCGTCGTTCTCGCCGTTGAGGACGCGGTACGCCAACCGGTCCGCGTCGGGATCGGACGTGAACGCGGACCGACGGTCGAGTGCCGATCGGAAGGTGGCGCGCCAGAAGTCGTCGTCGAGCGGCGTCGGCTTGCCGACGTGGACGATGCGGAAGCGGATCGGCGAGTCGGGATCGTGGAGCGCGAGTGCGACGAACTTGCGGTCGTTGTCGAAGATCACCGAGACGTCGCCCGCCTCGGCCTCGTGGCTCACCGACGTGACCGACTCCTCGAACACCCAGGGGTGCCGGGCGCGGATGTGTCGGAGGGCATCGGGGGTGACGCGGACGGCGAGGCGCTTCTCGTTCGGCCGCGGGACCCGGAGCAACCGACGATGGAGTTCAGGACGATTCATCCCCGCAACGACGCAGTGAGGCCGATCGCCGTCCGGCGGACCGTGCTGCCGTTCGGGGCGGTGATGTCGTCGTACGCCATACTCCCAGCATGCCTGATTCCCGCTCGCCACTCGCACTCACGAATCTGTTCGGTCTCGACGGCAAGGTCGCCGTGGTCACCGGCGGCTCCCGAGGGATCGGCTTCATGATCGCCTCGGGTCTGGTCGCCAACGGGGTGCGCACGTACATCACCGCCCGCAAGGCGGAGCCGTGCGACGCCGCGGCGGCCGAGTTGTCCGAGCACGGTGAGTGCATCTCGATCCCGGCCGACCTGTCGACCGCCGACGGCCTCGCCTCGTTCGTGGCCGCGCTGGCCGAACGCGAGGAGCAGATCGACATCCTGGTCAACAACGCCGGTGCCGCGTGGGGCGCGCCGCTGGGCGAGTTCCCCGAGATCGGTTTCGACAAGGTGATGGACATCAACGTCAAGGCGCCGTTCATGCTGACGCAGGCACTGCTCCCCCAGTTGAGGGCGGGGGCGACCGCCGACGATCCGGCCCGGGTGATCATGATCGGCTCGATCGACGGGATCCGGGTGCCGATCGGCGACAACTACTCGTACTCGGCCTCGAAAGCGGGCGTCCACATGATGGCGCGCCACATGGCCGCGCACCTGGTGAGGGACAACATCACGATCAACTCGATCGCACCCGGCCCGTTCGAGTCGAAGATGATGGCGTACCGCCTCGACGACCCGGACAGCCGCAAGATGGTCGAGGCAAGCGTGCCCCGCAAGCGCATCGGTTCACCCGAGGACATCGCCGGGACGGTGATCTTCCTCGCCAGCCGTGCCGGCGCCTACACCACCGGCACGGTCGTCCCCGTCGACGGCGGCATCTCCACGCTCAACTGAACGCGTCGACGCCGGTCCGTTCCGCGGACAGCACCCACAGGCGAGCGGCCTCATCGGCGTCGATCGCGTGTGGATCTACCCCCATGAAGCGGGCGAAGGGGCTGTCGGGATCGGTGACGGCGGCGATGTCGGCGTCCTCGCAGTAGACACCGCCCATGTCGGCGAGCTGCGGTGACGTCGCCGCCCACACCGACGTCGCCGCGCCCTGTTCCGGGGTCTTGAACAGCTCGTTGACGTTGCCGTCGGCATCGATCCAGCCACGCTCGATCATCTCGTCCTGCGGCAGGTACCGCTGGAGCTCGGTCATGATGCCGCCGGGGTGCACCGCGAAGGCGCGCACGCCGTGCGGCGCGCCGAGCGCATCGAGCTGGACGGCGAACAGGGCGTTGGCGGTCTTGGCCTGGCCGTAGGCGACCCATTTGTCGTAGCCGGTCTCGAAGTCGATGTCGTCCCACCGGATGCCCGACAGCTTGTGGCCGGTCGACGAGAGCGAGACGACCCTCGCCCCGCCGTCGGCGGCCAGGGCGGGCCACAGCCGGTTGATCAGGGCGTAGTGGCCCAGATGGTTGGTGGCGAACTGGGCCTCCCAGCCGGGGCCGACCCGCGTCTCCGGGCAGGCCATGATCGCCGCGTTGTTGATCACGATGTCGAGCGAGACACCGCTTGCGAGCACCGAATCGGCGAAACGGGAGACGCTCCCCTGGTCGGCGAGGTCGAGTTCGGCGACGGCGATCTCGCCCGCTGTCAGCTGATCGAAGCTCGCATCGCTCAGCGACCCCACGTCGCTGAGTACCTCGCGGGCGTGATCCGGGCGTCGAGCCGGCACGATCACGGCCGCGCCGGCCTCGGCGAGCGCTCTGGTGGTCTCGAGCCCGAGGCCGGAGTACCCGCCGGTGACGAGCGCGACCGTTCCGGTCAGATCGCGGCCGCCGATCACGCCGGTGGGCGTCGAGCGCATCCCGAAGCCGGAGGGCAGTGGGGCTTGCGGGGGGGCGGAGTGGGTGAGGCGGGAGTGGGCGATGGAGGTGTCGGCGATGCCATCGCCGGACCGTAGCGAGCCGGTCGGCTCCGATCACCGCTGGAGCGGTCTGGCAGGATCGCCTCCATGACCACGAACCCCACTGCGAACGCCGTTCCCGCCAGCTTCGCTGCGGACGACTCGCTGACCGTGACGGCGCCGAACGGTGGGCTCGCCCGCCGGGAGATGATCGAACACACCGAGCGCTTCGAGCGGCGGCTGTGGCAGGTGACCGACCGGGTGTGGTGCATGGTCGGCAACGGTTTGTCGAACCAGACGTTCGTCGAGGGTCCCGACGGGCTGATCGTGGTCGACACCGGCGAGTCGATCCAGGAGATGGCAGCGGCGCTGGCCGAGGTCCGAGCGTTCACCGATGCGCCGATCGTCGCCGCGATCTACACGCACTTCCACTACGTCGGTGGAACGCAGGCGCTGCTCGATGCGGGCGCTCCGGCCGACCTCCCGATCTGGTCACACGCAAAGGTGCTCGCCAATCGCAGCCGCCAGGCCGGTGAGGTCGGGCCGATCTCGCGCAGCGGTCTGATCCACCAGTTCGGCGTCCTGCTGCCCGACGACGGTCCCGACGCACTGACCGGTGCCGGCATCGGGCGGGCGTTCCGCAATCCGGAGCACGCGCCGTTCACCGAGGGCTTCCTGCCGCCGACCGACACCTTCGACGAGCCGACGACGATCACGCTCGCCGGGTTGACGATCGAGATGACCCCGGCCCCCTCGGACGCCGACGATTCCGTGACCCTGTGGTTCGCCGATCTCGGCGTGTGCGTCAACAACCTGATGTGGCCGGCGCTGTTCAACGTGTTCGCGATACGCGGCGAGGAATACCGAGACCCCAGGGTGCTGCTCGCCGGGTTCGACCACCTGCTGTCGCTCGGTGCCGACCACCTCGTAGGCGCACACGGCCCGCCGATCAGCGGCGCCGACCACATCGCTGCCGAGCTCACCCGCAGCCGCGACGCGATCCAGTTCATGTGGGACCAGACGGTGCGCGGCGTCAACAAGGGCCTCACCCACGGCGAGCTGATCGAGTTCGTCCAGCTGCCGGAGCTGTACGACGAGTCGTACCTCCAGACCCAGCACTATGGGCTGGTCGAGCATCACACCCGCCAGATCCACACCGGCCTGCGGGGCTGGTTCGACGGCGACGAGTCGACGCTGTTCCCGCTGCCGACGGCCGAGCGGGCAGCTCGCTTGGTCGCCGGCTTCGGCGGTCCGGATGCGGTGCGAACTCAGGCCGAGGCCGCGCTGGCCGACGACGACGTCCGCTGGGCGCTCGAGTTGTCGTCGTGGCTCGCTCGGCGAGCCGACGCCGAACAGAGCGACCGAGATCGTCTCGCCGAGGTGCTCCGCACCATCGCCCGGCGCACCACCTCGGCGAACGTTCGCAACTGGTGCCTCACGCGCTCCCGGCACCTCGACGGCACGATCAGCACGGACCGCTTCCGAAGGCATCGACTGACCCCGGACCACGCTGCGACTGCGCCGGCAAGCGATCTCGTGCACGTGCTCCGGGTGACGCTCGACCCGAGCCGTTGCACCGGCGTCGACCGCCATCTCGCCGTCGAGTTCCCCGACGGCACGGCGGGGCTGCACGTTCGCAACGCGGTGGCCGTTCCAACCAGCGGCGACGACGCCAAGGTCACCCTCACGATCACTCGCACCGCCTGGGCCGACCTGTTCAACGGACGTCGCACGATCGGCGACCTCCTCGCCGCCAGCGACGCGTCCACCAGCGACGATGCGGCCGTCACCGAGTTCTGGACCTGGTTCGACCTCGACTGACGCGGGTTGGTCGCCCTACTCCGACCAGGCGATCCCGAGCACGGTGATGGCGGCAGTGGTCGCCGAGGGCGAGCGCCGGTCGATCCACGTGATCGACCATCATCATTCGATGACTGGCTGGCTGAGGGCCAACGCCAACTACTCAGGCGCCCAGTGCACCCGAGTCCGCAGGCTCGCCCGACTCGTCGACGACCTTCCCGAGGTGGGCGAGGCCCTTCACGTCGGCCGGATCGGGACCGCGCAAGCAGACGAGCTGGCCCGGGCACGCGCCAATCCGCGCTGCGGCGACCAGCTCGTCGACTCGATCGACGTGTTGTTGGAACAGGCCGAACAACTGAACTTCGACACTGCGCGAACCTGCCTGAAGCGATGGGAGATCCTCGCCGACCTCGACGGCGCACACGCCGACCTCGCTGCTCCCACGTACCGACGCGCAACGTCGCTACGACGCGCTCCGGGCGATCTTCCGCAAGTCGGTGACCGCTCCCGCCAACGGGCGAATTCCCCCTCCATTGGTGAACATCATCGTCGACCAGCGCACTCACGAAGAGGGCCTCGCCGAGCACGGTCTGATCCCATTCCCCGACGACCTCCCCTCCCTCGACTTCGCCGAACGCCGTTGTGAGACCGACACCGGCATCAACCTCCTGCCCGACGACATCGTCCGGGCGACGCTGCAGGGCCACGTCCGGCGGGTCGTGATGAACTCTGCCGGCGTCGTGATCGAGATGGGCCGCAAGCAGCGACTCTTCACGGGAGCCGCTCGAGATGCCGCCAAGCTGATGGCAACGAGCTGCGATCACCCCGGCTGCGCGGTGGGCGTCACCTTCGCACAGGTCGACCACGTGACCGAGTGGAGCGACGACGGTCCCACCGACCCCGACAATTCCTCGATCGCCTGCGGGCGTCACAACCCCACCAAACACACGCACTACCGGGTGAAACGCACCAGCCGGGGATACGTGATCCACCACCGACGAGACGGCACCCCGATGCTCGCCGTCGGTCGCCGCCACCCCGACGAACTCCCACCCGACAGCCACCAGCTCGACGAACTCGCACGAGCACGAGCCCGAGCACTCCGCAGCGCCTGACCGCGCTGATCAACGTGCGCCGTTCAGTCCCCGATGCTCTCGGCGATCCGGTCGATCGTCGGGCGAACGATCATCGTGTAGGTGTCGGCGATCGCCGGCTCGCGGCTGGTCCTCTGGGCCTCCAACCGGGCCGGGTCCATCACGACCGCCATGAACGCCGCCTTGCTCGGGAACAGGTTGAACCGGACCTGGTCCCACGTGCGGCCATCGCCGAGGATCGTGCCCTCGGCGGCGAACCACCCCGAGATCCGGACGCCATGCGGCATCGCGACCTCGCCGGCGGCGCGCTGGTAGGCAGCCATGTTCTCCGGGGTGATCGAGGCTCGGGCAGCGTCGTGGTACTTGAGCACGTGGATCACCATGACCGGCCCGTCCTCGTCGGTCGGCGGATGTGGGACGTCGGCCCAGTCCACCGGCTGCACACCATCTGGCGCCGTCGGCGTCGCGATCGGTTGGCAGCCGATCACGATCGTCTCCTGCATGCCGGCCTCCTTGTGGACGTGCTGGCGCTGGAAGTCGGGGCGCGACTGCATCTCGATGAACGATCGGCGTGTCGGGTACTTGACCACGCCGACGCGGTCCCAGATCGGGGCATCGCCGAGGAGTTGCTGGTCGACGTCCCCGCCGAACACGATCTCGGCGCCGACGCCGGCCAACGACTCGAGCGGTGTGTACAGGTCGTCGGCCTCCTTGCCGCTGATGGCGGTGCGGCCGGCCCCACCGCCGCCGTCGGCATACGCAGCGACCTCGCGGTACTTCATCAGGTTGACCATCCACACCGGTCCGTCCTCGTCGGGCGGCATGGTGGCGAGGCGCATGCCGTAGTCACGGTCGACCCTGCCGTAGCCAGGTGCGTTGCTGGTCATCGGGTCTCCTTCGCTGCGACGAGTCGCATCATCTCGCGGGCCACCATCGGCCCGGCGTTCTGGTTCTGGCCGGTGACGAGGTTCCCGTCGACCACCCAGTGGTTGGCCAGCGGATCCCGGAACGCCGTCGCACTCTCGAACTTCGCGCCCTGGCCACGCAGTTCGGTCTCGGGGTGCTGCGGGGTCGACTCGATGCCGAGCTCGCGGACCTGCTTGTCGGTGACCGCCGAGATCCGTCGCCCGGCGACGAGTGGTTCACCGGCCGGGGTAGTGGCCTTGAGCAGGCCGAGCGGACCGTGACAGACGCCGCCGATCACCGTCCCGCGGCCGTTCGCCTCGGTGATCTTGGCCCCGAGTTCGTCGGAGGTGCCGAGGTCGAACGCGGCGCCCCAGCCCCCGGCGAGGAACACGATGTCGTACTGGCTGACATCGACATCGCCGATCGCGAGCGATTCGGTGACCTTGCCCCGCAGTTCGTCATCGGCGAGGAACCGGTCGTCCTCGGCGGTCCGGATCACCGGCTTGAGGCTCTGCGGATCGACGGGGATGACACCGCCCTTCGGGCTCGCGAGGTCGACGAACATCCCGGCGTCGACGAACGCGTAGTACGGCACCGTCATCTCGCTGGCGAACACGCCGGTCGCCTTGCCGATGTCGAGCACCCCGCGGTTGGTGCACACGATCAGCGCCCGCTTGCCGAGCAGCTCGAACTCGACGGCGTCGGGGTCGTCGGGGTGCAGGCCGAGGCGCTGCAGGCCCTTGCGCAGAAGTCGCGCGGGCGGCGGGACGCGCTTCGTCGCAGGCGTCGTCGGCCGGCGACGTGCGTACGGCCACGGCACGTTGCGCTCGGGCACCGAACGGGCCCGCTCCACCTTCAGCACCGAACGAAGATGCTCGAACACCGCCCTCGCATCAGCATCGTGCCAGCGGTTCTCGTGCTCGATCGGGTCGGCGGTGAGGTCGTACAACTCCCACTGGTCGGGCAGCGGCTCCGAGCGGTACACGTCGCCGCCCGGGGCGTTGGCGGCCAGGTGCCGGACACCCGGCTCGGTCCACGTCGCTGGGTCGTCGAACGTGCGCACCAGCTTCCAGAGATGCCCTGCTCCCCCGTCGGCCTCCTCGTCGGCCACCCGCACGACGATCCCCTCGAAGTTCGAACCGACGTGTGCCGGCACGCGGATCCGCAGCGGTGCCGGTGGCTTGGCGGCACGGCCGATCCGTCGGGCGAAGCCGGACGCGCCGGTGTCGCCCTCCAGCATGTTGTCGCGCGTCATCAAGTAGACCGCCCGGTCACGCGCTGGCGACTCGTCTCCGTCGACGACGGGCATCAGGTTGCGCCCGGGCAGCGGATGGACCTCGCTGAACCGCTCGCGCAGGACGTCGGCCGCGGCGGCTTCGTCGATGCCCGCCGCGGCGAGCAGCGTCGGCACGAGGTCGATGTGCGACGTCGGCGCGTCGTCGATCGCACGCGGCGTCGACGGCGCAGCGCCGAGCCGGACGACCTCGAACGGCACCCGGGTCGCCTCGTCGTAGAGGTTGAACCACTTCTGGTGGAGGCCGCCATGGGCGCCGAGCAGTTCGCCGTGGTCGACGGTTCGCACGACGACGGCCTCCTCGAACGCGCCCTGGGTGTGGGCGTCGGTGACCGCCTGGCGGACCCGGTCGAGCGGACCGTCGACCTCGGCGTGGAGGCGGTAGTAGAGGTCGCGATACTCCTGGGCGTGGTCGCGGTAGCTCTTGCCGACGAGCGCCACCGGTCCGTACCCCGTCGGGTACGCCTCCCGATAGGCGATCTGCGCAGCAGGCTTCGTGGCGAGGTCCTCGTCGTCGGTGGGCGACGGTGCGACCGTCGGTGGATCGCCGGGTCCCGGCTCGATCGGCAGACCCTGGCGGATCCAGGCGGGGAACAGCACGATGTCGTGAGGGTTGACGAAGCTGACGACCAACAGGAACGGTCGGAGGGCGTCGGCATCGCCGGCCACCCGGCGGGCGTAGCGGTCCTCCAACCACGCGACCACTCGGTCGGCGATCAGCGAGTCGCGCCGGACCCCTGCGTTGGCGAGCGGCGCGCCATGCGGCTCAGGGCCCACCCAGCCCGAGAACCCGTACGGCGCCAACGGATCGGCATCGAGGTAGCGCTGCACGGCCGCAGGGTCGACCACGCCGTCGTCGTCGTTGGTCGCCAGGATGTCGCCGGTGGCGGGGTCGGTGAGGTCGGCGTGGCTGATGTGCCACTTCCCGTCGTAGTGCGTGTCGTACCCGGCGGCCCGGAACCAGTTGCCGAGCGTCGGCACCTCTCCCTCGGGCAGCCATCGCAGGCGCGAGTCGTCGTACTGCTTGCCGAGCCCGTCGGTCTGGGTGACGCCGTGGAGGTCGGGATACTGCCCGGTGAACAGCGTCGGACGGCTGGGGACACACGCCAGCGACCCGGTGTAGTGCCGCTCGAACGACACGGCGTGCTCTGCGAACCACTGGCGGCCGGTCAACGTCTCGCGGCGCCAGGCGGCGAGCGCATCCGACTCGTAGGGCGGCGCAGCTCGTTCCTGGTCGGTCATGATCACGATCACGTCGGGGCGTGGGGCGTCAGGTTCGGTCATGGTGTCGTTCCCTTCGTCGTGGTGCACCAGTCGGCGAGACCGGCGAGCATCTTGTCGGATGCTCGGGCGAGGCTCCGGCCGGCGGCTCGAGCGATCAGTTGCTGTGGTGGCCGTGGCCCGCAGTCGACCTGTGTCACGAGCGCCACGTGCGTGCTGCTGGGTGTGTCCGGCGCGGTGAGACGCCACTCGTTGACGACGTGGCGCAGCACCGGTGGCAGGCCGGTGATCTCGTAGGCCAGCCGGGTCTGCGGCTCCCAGGTGGTGATCCGCTCGACGAGCACGAACCGCCCCGACTGGACGCGGCGAGCGATGCCGAGCATGTCGCCCGCCAAGCCATCATCGTCGGGTCGGTCGGCCAACAGGCAGGAGTGGTCGACATTGGGCGCCCAGCGGCTGATCGTGTCGAACTCGGCGAGCACGTTCCAGATGTCGCCGATCGGGGCGGCGACCGTTCGGGATCGGGTGACTTCGATCACGGCCGCGCCTCCCGGTTCCTCGCTGCTGGCATCCAGTTCGGTCCGGCGGTCTGATCGATCCGATCGACGAAGCGCGAGCTGACCGGTTCGAGGAGGTCGAGGAACCGGCGCGTGCCCGCCTCGCCGAGATGGCGCCACGCAGCCGACGAGAGGTCGTCGAGGCGGTCCTCGAGCGACTGGCGGTAGGCGACCCCACGGTCGTTCACCGCGCCGTCGGTGGCCAGCCCACGTGCTTCGAGCGACGCGAACGCGGCGACGAGCATCGCGTCGTCTGCGCCACGGCTCCGCGGGAGCCAGTCGTCGGGATAGTTGCGCCAGGCGCCGTCGAGGATCCCGGCTTCGGTCTCGCCGACGTCCTCCGCGATCTGGATCGCCCAGTGGGTGTCGCCGCGCCACTCCCGGATCGAGTTGACGGCCAGCCAGGCCGACAACAGCGAGTCGTCGGGGCGGGGCCAGGACCGCGTCGTTGCGAACAGCACCCGTCCGGCGACCGGCACGGCGTCGACTGCGGCCCAGAGCTCGTCGGCCATCGAGGCGAGGTCGTCACAGATCTCCGGGGTGTACTCGCGGAGTCCGGCGACCACGGCGGCGTCGCGGGCGCCGGCGGCGTGCTCGAAGGTCGTCACGGCCCGACACTGGTCGAGCCCGAACGCCACGAATGCCGGGTGGATCGAGTAGAAGGCTGCGGTGACGGCGTCGTTGCCGGCGGCGGCGAGGGTCGCCCCCCGGCTGGCGATGTAGTAGCCGACGCCGTCGGGCACGCCCAACGCGGAGTAGTTGGCGACCGCCCGCGGATCCCAGTAGATCCAGCCGATCAGGCGGTGCGATTCGAGCGCCGCTCGCCGGCTCAGGTCGCGCCAGTCGACCGGCGTGCCATCCTCCATCATGGTGTTGCGGCGATGAAGTCGACGAGCACGTGCGCGAGTTCCGGTCCGCGGTCCTCCTGCAGGAAGTGGCCGCCGCCCTCGATCGTCGTGTGCGGCTGACCCTGCGCGCCCGGCACCTTGGCGAGGAACGGTGCATCGCCACCCCGCGTGACGGCGTCCTGGTCGCTGAAGCAGAGCAGGAACGGTTTCTCGAACGCGGCGAGCACCTCCCAGGCAGCGATGTTGTCGGCGCTGGCGGGGTCGTCGGGGCTCGTGGGCACGAGCGTCGGGAAGATGCGGGCGCCGGCCTTGTACGTGTCGTCGGGGAACGGTGCGTCGTAGCCGGCGATCACGTCGTCGGTGAGGTCGGTGGTGGTGGCACCGTTGATGATCTGGCCGATCGGGAACACCGGCGACTCCTTGGAGAACCTCTGCCACCTCAGGAACGCCTCGCTCGCCGGGCCGTGTCCGGTCGGCAGCCCGGTGTTGCCGACAGCGACGCGGGCGTAGCGATCGGGGACGAGCGCCACGAGCCGAAGCCCGATCAGCCCGCCCCAGTCCTGGCCGAAGTAGGTGACGTCGCGCAGGTCGAGGTGGTCGAACAGCAACTGCCGCATCCACTCGACGTGGCGGGCATAGGTGTAGTCGGCCACCTCGGTGGGCTTGTCGCTGCGGCCGAATCCGACGAGGTCCGGTGCGATCACGCGGTGGCCGGCGGCGACGAGCACCGGGACCATCTGCCGGTACAGGTAGCTCCACGACGGCTCGCCGTGCATCAGGAGCACCGGCGCGGCATCGGCGGGGCCCTCGTCGATGTAGTGGACTCGGATCGTGCCGCCGTCCGGATTGCCCGGCTCGGCGTCGATCTCGGCGTAGTGCGGCTCGAACGGGTACCCCGAGAGGTTGTCGAAGCGGTCGTCGGGTGTGCGCAGTGCCTGCATCGTGGGGCTCCTCGGCGTGGCTGGATCTGTCAGGGGATCTGGATCTGGTGGAGGTCGTCGCCGAGTTCGACGCGGCCGGAGAAGTGGGCGGCGGCCAACTGGCGCCAGTCGTCGCCGCCGCCCGGTGGGATCGCGGGGACGTAGTGGGTGAGGATCAGGGTGTCGATCCCGGCTCGTGCGGCGGTCTGGGCGGCCTCCTCGGGCGACGAGTGGTAGTCGAGCGTGTCCTGGAGGCGTTGGATGGCGATGTTGCCGATGATGTCCTTGCGGATCACGCTGTGGACCAATGCGTCGGCACCGGCACACAACGCGTCGAGACCGGCACACGGCACCGTGTCGCCGGCGACGACGACGCCGTTGCCGGCGTGGTCGAACCGGAACCCCACGCTCGGCTCGACCGGGCGGTGATCGGTGGGGCCGGCGGTGATCGCCACGGCGCCACCGAGGTCGACCGGACCGTCAGTGACCTCGATCACCTCGAGCAACGGCTGCTCGTTCAGATCGGTGTGGTGGGCGATCCGGTACGCGATGTCGGGGCCGAGCGACGCCACGATGTGGCCGACGACCTCCTTCGTGCCGGGCGGGCCGACGATGCGAAGCAGCGTGGGCTGGAACGTGCTGATCCACTGTGACGTGATCACGTCGTTGAGGTCGGTGATGTGATCGCTGTGCAGGTGGGTGATCAGCACGGCGGTGAGCTGGTTGGCGGGAACCCCGGCGGCCGCGAGCCGCATCAGCACCCCACGGCCGGCATCGACGAGGTAGTGCTCGCCACCCGCCTGGATCAGTGTTGCCGGGCCGGCGCGGTTCGGGTCGGGCAACGGGCTGCCGGTGCCGAGGAGTGTGACGTCGATGCTCATTGACGGCTCATCTCTGCTCGGGCCTCGGCGTCGCGCGCCTCCGCGTCCTCCCGGGACAGGAGTTGGATCTCGATCTCGTGCAGCGTCCCGGTGAACGGGAAGGGGGCCTCGTAGCGCGGCGACACGGCGGAACCGTGGTCCTCGCCGATGCTGGGCCCGACCGACGACATCATCGACATGAACAGCGGCAGGGTGGTCTCGCCGGACGGCGCGCCGTCGACGGTCAGGCGGACCGACCCGGTGCGACTCGGTCCACGTCGCACCGAGACGACGACGGTGACCTCGCCCTCGGGCAGATCGGCGGCCGACTCGACCACGGTGTGGTCGTCGAACGCGTTGTAGTCGACGACGAGACGGTCGTCCTGCACGAAGATCGACACGCCACTGTTCTCCGTACCGGTCGCGTAGAGCACGCCGTCGTCGGCGGCCGACCGGGTGAGGCGGGCGGTCAGATCGAAGCTGCGGCCGCCGATCGCTGCCGATGCCTGGCCCGGCAGCGGCGACATCGGCGGTCGGTAGACGTAGCGACGATCCGGCGGGTGCGGTGAGTTCGGCCGGAATCGGGCCCCGAACAGCTCGAACATCCGGTCGTCGAGCGGGAGCACCCCGTGACGTTCGGCTTCCTGCCACCACAGCGCCTGCAGCTCGACCAGCTTGTCCGGCTCGGCCTCGGCGAGGTCGTGGCACTCGGAGAAGTCGGTGGCGAGGTGGTACAGCTCCCACGGCTCGGTGTCGTAGTCGGCGCCGGCAACGTGCTTGCAGACCGCCTTCCACTCCCCCGCGACCAGCGCTCGGCTGCCGCCCATCTCGAAGTACTGCAGCTCGTTGGTCGCCGGTGCCGCCGCGTCGTCGACGGCCGACGCGAAGGAGTGACCGGTGACGGGCAACTGATCCACGCCGCGGAAGACTTCCGGTGCACTCACGCCGACGAGTTCGTAGAGCGTCGGCGCGATGTCGGCCACGAACGTGAACTGGTCGCGGCGGCCACCCGCGTTCCCCGCACCGAGCCGATCGGGCCAGTGCACGACGAGCGGAACGTGGACGCCGCCCTCGTGGGTGTTCTGCTTGTACCACTTGAACGGCGTGTTGCCGCACTGCGCCCAGCCCCACGGGTAGTTGGTGTGGCTGTGCGGGCCGCCGATGTCGTCGATGCGCTCGATCGCCTCGTCCGGCGTCTCGAGGATGCCGTTGAAGAACTTCATCTCGTGCATCACGCCGAACGGGCCACCTTCCTGGGAGGCGCCGTTGTCGGCGAGCACCATCAGGATCGTGTTGTCGAGTTGCCCGAGCGCTCGGAGACCGTCGACGAACCGGCCGATCTGGGCGTCGGTGTGGTCGAGGAACGCAGCGAACGCCTCCTGCAGGCGGCAGGCGAGGCGCTGCTGGCTCTCGGGGAGACCGTCCCACGCGTCGACACCCGGGTTGCGCGGCGCGAGTTCGGTGCCGGCCGGGATGACGCCGCGTTCGAGCTGCCGCTCGAACCACCGAGCACGCACGACGTCCCAGCCCTCGTCGAACTTGCCGCGGTACTTCGCGAGGTACTCGGGTGGCGCCTGGTGCGGGGCGTGGGTGGCGCCGAAGGCGAGGTAGGTGAAGAACGGGCGGTCGGGCCGCACGCCGACGCTGTCGGAGATCATCCGCAGCGCCTGGTCGACGAGGTCCTCCGACAGGTGATAGCCGTCGTCGTGGCCTGCCGGCGGCCCGATGATGTGGTTGTCGCACACCAGCTCGGGGTGGAACTGGTCGGTCTCGCCCTCGAGGAACCCGTAGAAGCGATCGAAGCCACGAGCGAGCGGCCACTGCTCGAACGGGCCGGCGGCGGAGCACTGCTCCATCGGAGCGAGATGCCACTTGCCGACGGCAAAGGTGGCGTAACCGGCATCGCGCAGCACCTCGGCCATCGTGGCCGTGTGGTTCGACATGTGGCCGAGCATGTTCGGGAAACCCGTGCGGAAGTTCGACACGGCCCGCATGCCCGCGGCGTGCTGCGATCGCCCGGTCAGCAGCGACGCACGGGTCGGCGAGCACAGTGGTGTCACGTGGAAGTTGGTGAACTGGAGCCCCTCGGCGGCGAGCGCATCGACGTTGGGGGTGTCGATGTCGGAGCCGTAGCAGCCGAACTGGGCGAAACCGGTGTCGTCGAGCAGGATGACGACGACGTTCGGCGCCCCATCGCCGGGATGCGGCGGTTCGTCGAACCACGGTGTCGAGTCGGCGACCGTGCGGCCGATCGTTCCCTCGAAACGTGATGGCCTGCTCATGTCTGATCCCCCTCGTCGATCGGCTGCTCGGTCGGCTCGTTCCATGCCCGGATCAGGGCGCTGATCCCCTGCGTCCACGCCTGCGCGATCTGCGCGCGCGAACGAGCGTGGGTCTTGCGCATGACGTCCCACGACTCGAGCGAGGTCAGCGCGTCGACGACTGCGACGAGATCGGCGGCGCGACCCGGCGTCGAACCCGCGGTCTCGGTGGCGAACGTGAGACGAACCTGTCCGGCGAGCGTCGAGCGCATCTGCGCGGACGCCGCGACCAACGGCTCGTGCTCGAGCGCGCGGAGCCGCCCGACCGCCATGATCGCGCCGGCGCGCTCGTACAGGTCGAGGCGCGACCCGACGAACGAGCCGATCCGCGCCGTGAGGTCACCGGTGGTGTCGGTGTGCAGCAGCGGCTCGAAGCGCTCACGGAAACGCTGCAGCGTCTGGAGCTGCAGGTCGTCGATGCCGTCGAAGTAGCGGAAGATCGAGGCCACCGACACGCCGGAGCGTTCGGCGACCAGGTCGGCCGTGGGGGGAACCTTGCCCTCCTGGAGGAGTTGGAACATCGCATCGATCACCGCGGCACGCCCGCGTTCACGGCGCGCGCGGCGTCCGTCGACGGACGGGTGTTCGATTCGCTCCCCCACGGCCGCTCATCCTAGGGAATTGAGAGTATTGATCGCAATACCCTGTTCCCCGCCGGAGGTCAGGCGGCCGCCATCACTTCAGCTCACCTCAGCGGCGGAACCAGCTCTTCTTCGGCACCCCGTTCGCAGCACACTGGCAGCGATCGTCCTGCGGGACATGGCCGAGCACCTGCTCGACATGGGCTCCACAGCCGGCCCAACCGGGACGGCCACACGTTCTACAGGTGGTTTGTCTACACATACCCCCAAGGGTATCAGACGGATGCGACGGTTGCACGCAGGAGCGTCACGACCACCGTGAGCCCTCCGCCGTCGGTGTCGCTCAGCACCACCGATCCGCCCGACGCGGTGGCGAGCGCATCCACGATCGCCAGCCCGAGGCCGGTTCCCGGCCTCGTCGTGTCGCCTCGCCAGAACCGGCGCATCGCATCTTGCTTGTCGGCGTCCGACAGCCCTGGGCCGTGATCCACCACACGGAGGGCAGCCCACTCCGGCGTGCATTCGAGCCCGACCTCCACGGTGGCGCCGGCGTCGGACACGAGGAGCGCGTTGTCGAGCAGGTTGTCGAGCATCTGCTCGACGGCACCGGGCACGACGCGAACCATGACCGCTGAGTCCAGGTCGATCTCGCCGAGCGCTCCGGTCAGTGCCACGCCACGCTCCTCCGCCAGCGCGGTCCACGTGTCGACTCGATCACGGATGAGCGCGACGACGTCCACGGTCGTCGTCTCCGGGCGGTCGTCGGCGCGTGCGAGCTGCAACAGGCTGGTGACGAGTTCGGCCAGCCGTCCGGTCTCGTCGATCGCTCGCTCGACCTCGCTGTCGAGCGCAGGATCGCCAGGACCGGCAGCGAGGTCACTCTGAAGGTTCTCCAACCGGAGCCGCAGCGCTGTCAACGGCGTGCGGAGTTGATGGGAGGCATCTGCGACGAAGGCGCGCTGGGAGCTGAGCAGACCGTCGAGCTGCAGGGCCATCGTGGTGAGCGTGTCGTCGAGCGCTCGGATCTCCGGAGGGCCTCCTGTCGCTGTGGGCGTGACGGCGAGATCGCCCGAGGCGAACCGTTCGGCCGACTCGGTCAATGCTCGCAGCGGCCGCGTGACCGACCGAGCGATCACCCACCCGATCATGGCGACCGCCGACAGCACGACCACGGCGATCGCGGCGAGCGCGAGCCAGAACGATCGGATCCGTTCGTTCACGTCGGCCACGTCGAGGGTGACCCGCAGGGCGCCATGCACCGTTCCGCCCGACGCGACGGGCACGGCGACGTACAGCAAGTCGGTACCGAGCGTGTCGGACCTGCGGGTGCCGGCGGTCCGCTCGCCGTCGAGCGCTGCAGCGATCTCGGGGCGAGTCGAGAAGTCACGCGGGACCTCGCCGCCGGTGTCGACGCGTGCGATCCCTCCGTCATCGACCACGACCACACGTGCACCGGTGCGATCCTCGTAGGTGTCGGCAGGGGTCGGGTCGAGTGGGGTACCTCCCTCGAGGTCGTCCTCGTACAAGGTGGCGATGACGCTGGCGTCGTGCTCGACGTCGGCGGCGAGACGTTCACGTTCGCGCTGTGCATAGAACAGCCCGAGCGGGATCTCGAGCATCAACAACACGATCAGGGTGATCGTGAGATAACTGAGCAGGAGGCGTCTGGTCACGGGCGATCGCCGTCGGCATCGACGTACCGGTACCCGACCGACCGCACTGTTTCGATCACCTCCGGCTCCAACTTGCGACGCAGCGACGCGACGTGGACGTCGAGCGTCTTGGTCGATCCCCACCAGTGCTCGTCCCAGACCTCACGCATCAACTGTTCACGGGTCTTGACCGCTCCAGCGTCCGACGCGAGGCAGACGAGCAGGTCGTACTCCTTCGGCGTCAGGGCAACCGGCTCGGCGCGAAACGTCACGCTGTGGCTGCGCAGGTCGACCGTCAGCGAACCCACGGCCAGCGCCGACGGCGCCTCCGGGCCTGCGGCCGAGGCGGTACGGCGCAACACTGCCCGGATCCTGGCGACGAGCTCTCGGAACCCGAACGGCTTGACCACGTAGTCGTCTGCGCCCAGCTCGAGGAGGACGACCCGATCGATCTCGTCGCCGCGCGCCGTCACCACGATGATCGGCACCGAGCTGACCGCTCTGATCTCCTGACACACGACGCGCCCCTCGAGATCGGGAAGCCCGAGGTCGAGCAGAACGAGGTCGACCGGGCCTGCAGCCAAGGCCTGTGCGCCCGTCGCTGCGAGCTCCACCTCGAAGCCCTCACGACGCAGCCCGTCGACGAGGGGCTCGGAGATCGAGGGGTCGTCTTCGACCAGGAGGAGTCGCACCCAGCAACATTCGCGCACGACGCTCATGGCCGGAGGATCGCTTACCGAACGTTTGCCTTCGTCTTGCCGGGCGCTGGTGAGCGGTTTCGTACCGTGCACGCCATGAAGTCACTCGCAACCCGAACCACCCTGATCACGGGCCTCGCCATCGCCGGTGTCGTCCTCGCCGGCACCGCTGCGATCGCCGCCAACATCGGCATCCTCAACTCCACCGACGACAGCTCGATCGGCTCCCTGACCGCCACCGACGAACTCGCCCAACCGGCCCCGGCCGTCGTCGAGGTCCAACCGGTGGAGACGATCACGCCGACGACCGTCCCGGCACCGACCACCACGACCGAGTCCACGGTCCCCGCAGGTTCGTCCTACGTGGTCGCCGACGCCGGCTCCGTCTCGGTGGCCGCGACCCCGACCGGGCTCGCCCTGCTCGGCGCGGCAGCCAACCCCGGCTGGACAGCGGAAGCCGTCCAGGCCGACCCCGGCACCCTGACCGTCACCTTCCGAACCGGCGACCGCACCGTGGTGTTCGTCGCCACACTCGGAGCGGACGGCGAGATCCTCGCCGACGTCACCGAACCGATCGTCGTGATGGGGGCTGCACCGGCCGGCCCGGCGACCGCCACCCGACCGGCCCCCTCGGCCTCGACCTCCAGCGGCAGCTACGACGACGACAGCCACGAGTACGAGTACGACGACGAGTACGACGACGAGTACGACGACGACCACGACGACGACCACGACGACGACGACCATCACGAGTACGAGGGAGCAGACGACGATGACTGACCTCGACCCGCTGCTGCGTCACCCACTGCCGCCACCACCGCCGCCGCCATCACCGTCGCCACGAGCACCCCAGCGGCGAACGACGTCACCTCGACGCCGCCACCCGGCAGCCGGGTCCCGGGTCGTTGCGACCGCATTGGGTGCCAGCACGATGTTCGGCATCGTCGCCGCCATGGGTGTCGCCAATGCCGTTGCGTCATCCGAGACGAGCCCGTCGATTGCTCCCCCGGTCGCAACTGCGACCGCGACGACGGTGCCGGTGCCGGCGGCCGCCCCTGCGACCATCGCACCGAACACTGCACCCGTGGCGGCACCGAGCACTGCCCTCACGACCCCGCCGGTGACCGCCGGCCCGATCGTGCTCGAGGCCCGCCCCGACGTCCGGGTCGTCACACCCGCACCAGCACCAGCATCCGCATCCGCACCCGCACCCGCGCCCGTGGCGACGACCCGTGGAAGCGGCTGAGCACTGCGCTCGCGTGATGGCGAGCGAACTCCGGATCGTGGTCGTCGGCGACGACCACCACGACCGGACGCTGGATCAGGCCCTCGTTCAGACCGTCGGGCTGCTCGACGACCTCGAAGCGCGCTGGAGCCGGTTCCTCCCCCACAGCGACATCACGCGGCTCAACAACTCGCCCGGCGCATGGGTCGCCGTCGACCCGTTCACCGTCACGCTCGTCGTCTCGATGATCGAGGCGTGGCAAGTGACAGCGGGCGCTTTCGACCCCTCCGTGCTTCCGATCCTCGTCGACGCCGGATATCGAGCGAGCATCGACGATCCGTGGAGGGTGACGATCCTCCCCGACGGTCAGCTCGTCGCTCTCGGCAACGATGCCGGGCCGACCATGGGAGACATCGAGATCGACCGGTCCGGCGCCGCGATCCGACTGCCCGCAGGGCTGGCGCTCGACCCCGGGGGCATCGGCAAGGGTCTCGCAGCCGACCTCGCGGTGCAGCGCCTGCTCGACCTCGGCGTGGCCGGCGCGCTCGTGAGCATCGGCGGCGACATGACGATGGTAGGAACCCCACCCCCGACGTCGAGTGACGCGGGCGGTTGGAGCGTCTCGGTCGAGGATCCCGATCCGTCGAACGGCGAGCTCTGTCGACTCGTCGTGAGCGGCGGCGGCGTGGCGACGTCCAGCACCAGGTCGCGCCGATGGGTCCAGGCAGGCCAGGAGCGGCACCACCTGGTCGATCCTCACCTCGCAGCGCAGTCGTCGACCGACCTGGCGACCGTGACCGTGATCGCACGTTCGGGGTGGATCGCCGAAGCGCACGCGACCGCTGCGCTGCTCGCCGGATCGGACGGCGCCATCGCCCATCTCGACCGGCACGACCTCACCGGGATCGCCGTCGGCCTCGATGGCACGGTGCACGCGACGGTCGACGTCGCGATCGCCCGAGAGTTGGTCGACCGATGAACCCGCAGTTCTGGTGGTACCTCACCCGTGCCTCGGGGATCGTGGCCTGGCTGATGCTCACGGCGTCGGTCATCTGGGGCATCGTGCTGTCGACCAAGGCCTTCCCGGAGCAGCGCCGACCCGCCTGGCTGCTCGACCTCCACCGGTGGCTCGGCGGCCTCACGGTCTCGTTCGTCGCGATCCACATGGCCGCACTCGTGGCCGACAGCTACGTCTCGTTCGATCTCGTCGATCTGACCGTGCCGTTCGCGTCGGCGTGGAAACCGCTCGCCGTGGCGCTCGGTGTCGTGGCCATGTGGCTCCTCGTGGCGGTCGAGGTGACCTCGCTCCTCATGAAGCGGCTGCCGCGTCGAGTGTGGCGGTGGATCCACCTCTCGAGCTATGCGGTGTTCCTGCTGACCAGCCTGCACGCAGCACTCGCCGGCACCGATCGTGCCCAATGGCTCTACCAGGTGACGGCCGTTGCGTCGATCATCGCCGTGGTGTGGTCGACCGTGTATCGACTCACGCACCGCAAGCGCCCCACCCGCGCTCGCACGCGAACGCTGACACCGAGCAGCTGAGCCACCGAGCGGCTGAGAACCAGGAGACCACCGTGGAAATCGACACCCTCTTCGGCCTTCCGGCCCATCCGCTCGTCGTCCATGCGGCAGTGGTCCTCCTCCCGATCGCTGCGATCGCACTCGTCGTGGTCGCAGCGATCCCGCGGGCGCGACGGGTCTACGGCCCGATCGTGCTCGGCGTCGCGGTCGCTGCCACCATCGCCGTCGGCCTGGCCCAACAGTCGGGTGAGTCGCTGGAAGACAGTGTGAAGGAGACCGAGTTGGTCGAGGAGCACACCGAGCAGGGCGAGACGGTCCTGCCGTGGGCCATCGGTGTCACGGTCGTCAGCGCGCTCGTCGCCGCCGAGCCCTACACGCGCAAGCGCCTCGGGTCACCGCGCATCGTCACCGCGGTGCTCGTGGGGGCGTCGTTGATCGTCGGGGCCGGTGCCACCTGGACGGTGATCGAGGTCGGCCACTCCGGCGCCACCTCGGTCTGGAACGACGTCACCGACGGCGGCTGACCCCGACCCGTGAACACTCAGACGAGGGTGAACGCGACGCCACCGATGTCGTGACGTTCGCCGACCCGGGAGCGGTCGACCGAGCGGAGGTCGACACCGTCGATTCCCTCACCTCGTGTCGATGCGGGAACGAACCGTACCGCCTCGGCGAGATCGAGTTCCTCCCAGCGCGACCGGAGCGCCTGGGGGTCGTCCGCACCGACCGTGACGCCCGCGATGCCATCGACGACCGCCTCCGACAGGTCGGTGGTCGGCCATGTCGGGCCGCCCCAACGCCAACTCCCGGCGGGGACCGGTTCATCGAGCGACACGAGGGCTCCACCGACGTCGCGGGGGTGGAGGTGGCGACCACGGATGTCGTCGAGGTCGCCCGCCCAGACGATCCGCACGCCCTGCTCACCCAACCGAGCGACCCGGTGATCGAGATCGTCGACCTCGTAGATCGCCATGTAGCCGCCGGCGCCACCACGCTTGTCGAGCAATCGCCCGACGGTCGTGTCGCTGCGCACCGGCGAGAGGACCTCGAGGAACTGGTCGCCGACGAGCAGCAGCGCATTGCGCAGACCGAACTCGGCAACGCCGGGGTCGTGGAACACGACCGGCACGCCGAACACGTCGCACAGTTCGTCGACGACCGGGTCGAGATCGGGAGCGATCATGGCCACCTGGCGGAGACGGATCACGATGCACCTCCGAGGAACTCGATGATCGCCGGCCAGGACGAGCGATCCTGCAGGAGGAAGATGTGCCCGCCGTCGAACACGCGCAGCGTCGCGTTGGGCATCCGGTCGACCAGGATCTCGGAGTTCGCCACCGGAGCGATGTCGTCGTACTCCCCGGCGCACACCAGCGTCGGGTGGGTGATCGTCGGGAGATCGGCCATCACGTCGTGGCCCATGCGGGCGCGCATCTGGCGGCCGAGACCGGCGAGCCGCTCGGGGTCGGCCGGCGCGGTCGACTGCTCCTTCAGCACGTCGAAGTAGCGACCTGCACCGGGGATCGGCTCGTCGGCTCGAGGGTCGTAGCGGCGGTCGGTGAGGCGGCAGCGTTCCTCGAACGCCTCGGCGGGGCTCAGCTTGCCCAATCGGTGGAGCGGATACGACGGCGCCGCTCCTCCCGGTGAGGTGCAACACAGCACGAGCCGATCGATCACCCCTGGATGCCGGACCGCGAGGTTGAGCGCGACCATCCCACCGAAGCTCGTCCCCATCACGTGACAGCGATCCCATCCCATCGTGGCCACGAGCGCGGCTGCGTCGTCGGCGTAGTCGGCCATCGTGTAGTAGGTGTCCGGTTTCGAGGTCTGGCCGAGCCCGCGCTGGTCGTACGACAGCGTCCGGAAGTGCTCGTTCACCGGGAGCAGCGAGGGCTGCGACACGCGCAGGTCGTTCCCGCTGCCGCTGATCGCCAGCAGAGGCGGCCCGTCACCGTGGAGTTCGTGGTAGATGTCGAGTCCGTTGGCCTGGGCGATCGGCATCTCCCCTTGTTAGTCGCCCCCGGCGCGGGATCTACGCTCGACACATGCCGCTGCACCACGTTGCCTACGCCACCCGGGACGTCGAGGCCACCACACGCTTCTACGAGGACCTGATGGGGTTCCCGCTGGTGCACACCGAGATCACCGCCCTCGGTGACAGCTGGATCCGCCACGTGTTCTACGAGATCACCGCCGACACACCGGCAACCACTGACGGCGAGGCGGAGTGCATCGCGTTCTTCGAACTCCACGAGGTCGGCGAACGGCCCGGGTGGACCACCGACCTGTCCGACGGCGTCGGGCTCCCGTTCTGGGTGAACCACTGCGCGTTCCGGGCGAGCGCCGAGCAGCAGGAAGCCGTACGGGCCCGCATGACCGCCGAGGGGATCCAGCCGGCGATGGAGCAGGACCACGGCTGGTGTCACTCGCTCTACTACCTCGACCCGAACGGGATCATGGTCGAGCTGTGTCGCGACACGCCCGGGTTCGCTCCCGACCCGAACGAGGCACACCGTCTCCTCACCGTCGATCCCCTTCACGAAGCGGCGGGAGCCTGACCGTGCCCCGGCTCGGCGAGGTCCCCCGCGACGACGCCCACCCGTTCGCGCAGGCGTTGTACTCGATGATCTTCGGCGACCGCGATCCGGTCGCCGAGCCCGGCACCGCATCGGGCACACCCGGCAACTGGTGGACCGTGTTCGCGCTCGTGCCCGACGCGTTCGACCACACCACCGCCGGGTTCCAGTTCTACCGCGACCCGAAACGCCAGCTCGCTCCCACCCTTCGCGAGCTCGGCCAGACACGCGCCGGGTTCACCGTCGGGAGCCGGTTCGTCTTCAGCCAGCACTGCAAGGCGATGCGAGACGTCGGGTTCACCGACGAGCAGGTCGCCGCGATCCCGGCATGGTCGGTGGCCGACTGCTGGTCGCCGGTCGAGCGCGCGGTCCTGGCCTACACCGACTGTCTGACGCTCCAGCACGGGCGGGTCCCGGATGGGCTGTTCGACGAACTGAAACGGCACCTCTCCGACGAGGAGATCCTCGAGCTCACCTACATCACCTGTACGTACGCGATGCACGCCACGATGAGCCGGGCGCTGCGGCTCGAGTACGACGACGTCGACGATCCGGTCGCCGAAGTCGCCGATCCGAGCGGGCGCATGGCCGGCCTCGACGTGATGGCCGTCGTCGACGACCCGTCGCTGACCGACGACGTCGACGGTGGCTGATCTGCCACGTTCGCCACGTCCACCGGTGTCGCTGGCGTGCCTGGGCGACCTCGTCGAGGACGTGATCGTGCGGCTCGACGAACCGGTCAATCCTGCGTCCGACACGCCGGCGCACATCACCCGGCGGCGCGGTGGCAGCGCGGCGAACACCGCGGTCGGAGCCGCGTCGATCGGCCATCGGAGTCGGTTCATCGGACAGGTCGGCGCCGACGCGATCGGCACGGCGCTCGTTGCGGAGATGCGCTCCGAAGGCGTCGACGTCGATCCGGTGCGTCGGTCGGGCTCGACCGGCACGATCGTGGCGCTGCTCGACGCAGCGGGCGAGCGATCGATGCTCACCGATCGCCGCGCCTGCATCGATCTCACCGATCCCGATCCGTCGTGGCTCGACGATGTGACGGTGCTCCACGTGCCCCTCTACTCGCTGATCTCCGGGGCGATTGAGCGGACCGCGTCCACGGTGATCGGCTGGGCACACGAGCGCTCGATCGACGTGTCGATCGACGTGTCGTCGAGCGCAGTCCTGCTCGAACTGGGTGTCGCCCGGGTGCGGGAGCGCCTCGAGCAACTCCGACCGGACGTCCTGCTCGCCAACCGCGACGAGGCCGCGGTGCTCGATCTCGGCGAGGCGTGGGCCGGGGCGGTGACCGTCGTCAAGCACGGCCCGGACCCGGCGCTCGTGTACGAGCCCGACGGCACCTGCATCGAGGTCGCTGCGATCGAGATCTCCGGCGTCGACGACACCACCGGCGCCGGTGATGCGTTCACCGCGGGGTTCCTGACCCACTCCCCCGGTTGGCGCACCGATCCCATCGGTGCGTGCCGCTCAGGTCATCGGGTGGCCGCTGCGCTGCTGGTCGCCCGATCGGGCGTCACCAGTCGAGCCAGCTCGTGACGTCGAAGGTGTCGGCGGGAACCTGCAGGTCGAGTGGTTCGCTGCTCGTGGTCATGTCGAGGACCATCGACACCGTCTGATCGGCCACGGTGACGTCGAAGGCGGCCCGACGGAGCTGGTTGTCCTCGGTGACCCACACGTCGTAGGTGACCGTCTCGGGAAGGGCAGCATCCAACTCGCCGAGTTCGGCATCGAACTGCTCGGCGGCCTGCGGAGCTGCGGCGATCGCTTCGGCGAGATCGACGGTCACCTCGTAGTGCCGGACGGTGACGCCGTCGATCTCCTCGGTGCCGAGCTCCACGGCGTTGTCGGCATCCAGCAGCGCCTGTGCCGACGCCGCCGGGTCGACGACGAACTCGCTGCGCAGGTCGTCGAGCGAGACACCGCTGCGTTCCGCGAGCACGGCCAGATCGATCGAGATCCATGCCGAGTCGGCCGGAAGCAGACCTCCGAGCGCGTCGGCCCCGAAGTAGACGACACCGTTGGCGCCGTCGACCAGCAGCTCGATCTCTCCGTCGATCGGCAGCGATCCGTCGAGACCGAGAAGCGTGGACATGTCGGCCGAAACCGTTGCGAGCTTGGTCTCGTTGTCGAGCGCACCCGACACGGTGACGCCACCGAGACCACCGGCGGTGACCGTGAGGTCGTACTCGACGGTTCGGGCGTCGACGGTGCCCTGGGCGGCGGCGGCGAGGTCGAACGCCTCTGCCGGCGGCAACGTGACGCCGGCGTCGCCGGACGAGTCGCCGAGGGCAACGAAGGCGCCGACACCCAACGCGATCAGCGCAACGACCGCAGTGATCAGCAGGGCCGGGCGCCGACGACCCGACGAGGGCGGGAGGTCCGGCGTGCTGCCGATGTCCGTGTTGTCACCAGTCGGTGACGGCGGGCCCCATGCCGGCGGGGCCGAGGGAGGTGCGAACGTCGTGCTCATGGTGACAGGCTACGACGGCTTTCCGACCGGGTCACGTCAAGACTTCATCCGATACGGTCCGCTGGATGGACAGTTCCGGGCCGCCCAACCATGTCGACGTACTGATCGTCGGAGCGGGCATCTCCGGCATCGGGCAGGCGTACCACCTCCAGGAGGAGTCTCCGGACCGGACCTACCTGATCCTCGAAGGGCGCGCCGACATCGGCGGCACCTGGGACCTGTTCCGCTATCCCGGCATCCGCTCCGACAGCGACATGCACACGCTCGGATTCGAGTTCAAGCCGTGGAACGCCGAGAAGGCGATCGCCGACGGGCCGTCGATCATGGCGTATCTGCGCGAGACGGTCGCCGAGAACGGCATCGATCGGCACATCCGTTTCAACCATCTCGTCCGGCGCGCCGAGTGGTCGAGTGCCACGGCGACCTGGACCGTCGACGTCGAACTCGCCACCACCGGCGAACACCTCACCTACACCTGCAACTTCCTGTCGATGTGTTCGGGCTACTACTCGTACAAGGAGGGCTACACCCCCGAGTTCCCGGGCCGTGACCGTTTCCAGGGCCGGATCGTCCATCCCCAGCAGTGGCCCGAGGACCTCGACGACACCGGCAAGCGGGTCGTCGTGATCGGCTCCGGAGCCACCGCGATGACGCTGGTGCCCGCGATGGCGTCGACGGCCGCCCACGTCACGATGCTGCAACGCTCGCCGACCTATGTGGTCGCTCGACCCGACGTCGACGCAATCGCCAACGGCCTGCGCAAGGTGCTGCCGGACAAACTCGCCTACAGCGTCACCCGAACCAAGAACACGCTCCTCCAGCAGGTGACGTACAAGCGGACGCGCAAGCATCCGGACAAGGCGAAGGAGTTCTTGCTGAAGCAGGTCGGTGAGGCACTGGGCCCCGACTACGACGTCGACACCCACTTCACCCCCACCTACGCACCATGGGACCAGCGCCTGTGCCTGGTGCCCAACGGGGACCTGTTCGATGCGATCAACAACGGATCGGCGTCGGTGGTGACCGACCACATCGAGAGGTTCACCGAAACCGGCATCGCGCTGAAGTCGGGCGAGCACCTCGATGCCGACATCATCGTCACGGCGACCGGGTTGAACATGGTGACGCTCGGCGAGGTCGACATCGTCGTCGACGGCGAGCAGATCGACTTCTCCGAGACCTGGTCGTACAAGGGGTTCGCCTACTCCGACGTGCCGAACCTCGCGTCCACGTTCGGGTACGTCAACGCGTCGTGGACGCTGCGCGCCGACCTGATCGCCACGTACACCTGCCGGCTCCTGAACCACATGACCGAGACGCACACCGAGATCTGCACACCACGCCTCCGACCCTCGGACGCCTCGATGGTCGCCCGCCCGCTGCTCGACCACCTCACATCCGGCTACGTGCAGCGCGCTGCCGACCGGTTCCCGAAGCAGGGCGACCGGGAGCCGTGGATCAACCCGCAGGACTACCGCAAGGACCGCAAGATGTTCCGCAAGGACCCCGTCGACGACGGCGTGATGCAGTTCACGTCGGCCCGCGGTTCGCGTGAGCGCACATCACCGAATCGGACGTCGTCGCTGACACAGATCCCCGACCCCGAGTTCGCGTGAGCGCACATCACCGAATCGGACGTCGTCGCTGACACAGATCCCTGGCCCCAGGCCAACTCATCGAAACGCCTCCACCGCTCGCACGCCGGACACGTAGGCGGCGTGCACCGTGCCGAAGTACTCGGGCACGGTGTGCTCGCCGGCGAGGACCACCTGTGGCGTGTGGCGCCCTCCGAGCGAGCGCATGTCGTCGCTCGAACCGCCGACGGGGATGTACGAGTACGAGCCGTTGGAGAACGGATCGTTGGTCCAGTCGGTGGCGTGAGCGGCGACCGGTTCGGGCACGTCGTCGAACATCGCGCGCAGCACCGTCATCGCCTCGGCGACACGATCAGGCCCGTACTCCGCGAGGGTCGGGTTGTGGAAAGCGACGAGCGTCGGGGCCCCGGAGTGCGCGGTGATGTCGACCCAGTCGGTGAACCGCCGGTGCTCCGACACGAAGGCCAGGCGCCGGACATTGTCCGGCCAGAACCGGTGGTCGAACCGGAGCACCACCTTCTCGAGATTGCCCATCGCCAGGCGCCCCGCCCGCTGCTCGACGTCGGGGAGCGGCGGGTCGAACCCGATCGAGGCTGCCTGCAGCACGCCGAGCGGCACGGTCAGCACCACCTGATCACCGTCGTGGCGCCCCTCTGAGGTCGTGACGGTGACCCCGTCAGGTCCGTGTGCGATGTCGGTGACCGGCTCGTTCACCCGGATGTCCAGCCCCCGGGCGAGGTGATCGACCAGCGTCCGATAGCCCCCGCTCAACGCGACGTTGCCACCGCCGTGATCGACGTAGCCGGCGTTGCCCTGCAGCGACACGCGATCCGGCGGACCCGCAGTGTTGAGGCCGGCGTCGCCCCACCGGATGCGAGCATCGACGACGCGACGCAACAGCCCGGTGAACCCCCGATCGTCGAGGAACCAGGCGACGCCCTCGTCGTAGGACCCGTCTCGGCCCAACGCCGCGACCGCCTCGGCCGGGTCGAAGTCGAATTGGGCCGCGACCACCGTGGCGGTGTCGGGACCGTCGAGCGGTCCGATCCCATCGACGAACACCCGCCCGGCTCCGCCCCAGATCCCGTCGTTGTGCCACTCCAGGCCGGCGGCCCTCACGACATCGGTCAGCGGATTCCGGAATGTCCCGTGGATCCACGATCCCCCGAGGTCGGCGGGCGCACCGCCGAGGTCGACCGTCCAGGTTCTGCCGCCGACGCGATCCCGACCTTCGACGACGACCACGTCGTGGCCCAGGTCGGTGAGTCCCTTGGCTGTTGTCAGCCCCGAGACGCCAGCTCCGATCACGATCACACGCATGGTGCCGGTTGTACCAGATCACGTGGTCACCGCCTGCGGTGACCTCACCAGTCGGTCGGCCGGTAGTCCTTCAGGAACTGTCCCCACACGTGACGGCCGGTGTTGGCGCCGTCGATGATCGGGTCGACGATGCGGGCGGCGCCGTCGACGATGTCGAGCGGCGGATGGAAGCGGTGCTCGGCGGTCTTCTGCTCGGCGATGGCAGCCGGATCCTCGTCGCTGACCCATCCGGTGTCGACGCTGTTCATGTTGATCCCCGACGCATGGAAGTCGGTCGCCGACGTCCGCGTCATCATGTTGAGCGCCGCCTTCGCCATGTTGGTGTGGGGATGGCGGGTGGTCTTGCAGAGCCGGTAGAACTGGCCTTCGACCGCCGACACGTTCACGACGTGCTTGTGGGTGCCCGGGGTGGCTTCCATCAGCGGTTTCAGCCGTGCGTTGATCACGAAGGGTGCCACCGCGTTCACCAGCTGCGTCTCGAGGAGCTCGACCGACGACACCTCGTGCAGCAGCAGCCGCCACGAATTGCGGTCACGCAGGTCGATCTGTTGCAGGTCCTGGTCGAGCCGCCCCGCGGGGAACAGGTCGGCCTGGGCGTCGAGTTCGTCGGGGAGCAGCGGCAGCTGCGACAGCGCCGCCGCCTGGGTGAGGCCGGCGAGCGGACGCGACAGAGCCGGCGCGGTGTCGGACCCGGGGAGCAGGTGGTAGCCGCGCAGGCCCTCGTAGGCGCCGACCAGCGCGAGGACGTCGGGGTCGAGGGTCTCGAGCGCTGCTGCTTCGCGTTCCATCATGTGCCGGTAGAAGTCGGGTGGCCGGCGGACGGTCTGGCAGGCGTTGTTGACGACGAAGTCGAGCCGGTCACGCGTCGAGAGCACGTGCTGGCAGAACGCCTCGACGCTCGGCGTGTGGCGCAGGTCGAGGCCGAACACCTCCAGCCGATCACCCCACTCGTCGAAGTCGGGCTCGGCCGCGTACCGGGTGGCCGCATCACGCGGGAACCTGGTCGCGACGATCAGCGACACGCCGGAGCGGAGCAGCTTGATGCCCGCCTGGTACCCGATCTTCACGCGGCCACCCGTGAGCAGCCCGACCGTGCCGGTCAGGTCGGCCAACTCGCCGCGCTTGTCGTAGTTGAATCGAGCGCAGTCGGGACACAGCTGGTCGTAGAAGTGGTGCACCTCGTGGTACTTGACCTTGCAGACGTAGCAGTGCTGCGGCTCGACGGTTTCACGCTGGGCCGGGTCGTCGACGTCGTGCTGCTCGAACGCTGCACCCCCTGGACCGCGGGGCGCATACACGTTCGGTGTCGTGAACTCGGGCTGACTGCGGAGCAGACGGATGCCGGTTTCCGCCAGCACGCCGTCGTCGCCGCGAACACGTTCCGATCGACGCTGCCGCTTGAGCGCCTTGGTGCGGAGCCGACGCTCCTCCGGATCGGCACAGAACACGTCACCGGCCGCGTTCAGCAGCGCGATCTTCTCCTCCGGCGACAGGACGGTCAGGAGATCACGCGACGAGGCGACACGCCGAAGGAATTCGGTGGTCGAGAGCAGCTGGTCGCGTACATCGCGGTCGTCGGCCGTCGCCGCGGCGTCGGGAAGGCTCATGCCCGCAGGAGCTCACCAGGCATCGTGTCGCCGAAGTTGATGCCGAGGTCGCGAGCCGTGCGCACCGTGTCGCCGTCGAGCGGCACGGTCTTCAGCCGCCGGGTGGCGTCGGCGAGCGGAACGTAGACCACCTCGGGAGGCTGCAGACCGACCATGATGCCGTTCTCGCCCTCGTCGAGCGCCCGCACGGCGGCGGCGCCGAATCGGAGGCCGAGCAGCCGGTCGAGTGCAGTGGGTGATCCTCCGCGCAGCAGGTGTCCGAGCACCACGGTGCGGGTCTCCTTGCCGGTCATCTCGCCGATCTCGTGCGCCACCTTCGCACCGACTCCGCCAAGCTGCACGGCCTGCCCGACCGCGTGGCCGATCACGGTGGGTTCGCCATCGACCGGGCACGCGCCTTCGGCGACGACGACGATCGTGAATCGGGCACCATTGCGGTCACGCTGGAGAATCGTCTCGGCGAGCGGTTCGATGCGATACGGGATCTCCGGGATCAGGATGCAGTGCGCACCACCGGCCATGCCGGCGTGCAGTGCGATCCAGCCGGCGTCACGGCCCATCACCTCGACGACCATCACACGGCCGTGAGAGGTCGCAGTCGTGAACAACCGGTCGATGCACTCGGTGGCGAAGTCGACGGCCGTGTCGAACCCGAAGGTGGCCGTGGTCTTGTCGAGGTCGTTGTCGATCGTCTTGGGAACGCCGATCACGCGGAGTCCCGCTTGGTGGAGGTGGTTGCCGATCGTCAGCGACCCGTCGCCACCAACCGTGATGAGGGCATCGATGCCGGCGTTGTCGAACCGTTGGATCAGCTCCTCCGAACGGTCCTCCTCGACATAGGTCCCGTCTGGTTGGAGCACCGGGTACCGGGTCGGGTTCCCGCGATTGGTCGAGCCCAGGATCGTGCCCCCGGTGTGCGAGATCCCGCGCACCGTCTGTCGATCGAGTTCCATCAACCCGCCGTTGGGATACTCGTCGGGATGCATGAGGCCGTTGAAGCCGTCGCGGATGCCCACGACCTGCCAGCCGCGGTTGCGAGCGGCCAGGGTTGCTGACCGGATCACGGCGTTGAGACCGGGGGCATCGCCCCCGCCCGTACTGATGGCGATACGCGAGATGTCGTTCACGGGGTGCCAGGGTACGCCAGGGCATCGACCTCCGTGACCGACCCCGATCAGCTGTCACGTTCCGTTCACCTTCGGACGCGACAACCCGGTGTGGTTGCATGCACCGATGGACCACACCGAGCCGACGATCGACGCCACCATCGACGCCACCATCGACTTGGACGGACAGGTGGCGATCGTCACCGGCGCTTCCTCTGGGCTCGGGCGACGTTTCGCACAGGCGTTGGCAGCGAACGGCGCCCGTGTCGTGGCCACCGCTCGCCGCCTCGATCGCCTCGAAGAAGTCGCCGGTGAGATCAACCGTGCCGGCGGTGTCTGCGTTCCCGTACAGCTCGACGTCACCGACGCCGAGCAGATCGCGGAGGCGGTCGCCACCGCGGAGCGCGTCCTCGGGCCGGTTCAGATCCTCGTGAACAACGCCGGCATCCCCGACGCCCAGTACGCCACCAAGATGCCCGTGGAACTCGTCGATCAGGTGCTCGACACGAACCTGCGCGCACCGTTCCTCCTGTCGTGCGAGGTGGCGCGACGCCTGATCGACCGGCAACTACCGGGCCGGATCGTCAACATCTCCTCGGTCGGTGGGTTCCACTACGCCGGCGGCGGTGCTGCGCTGTACTCGATCAGCAAGGCGGGGGTGAACCGCCTCACCGAAGCGCTGGCCGTCGAGTGGGCGAAGTTCGACATCAACGTCAATGCGATCGCTCCGGGGCTGTTCGCATCGGAGATGTCCGACGGGATGATCGAACGCATGGGCGACCTGACGAAGGGGTTCCCCCGCCGACGCATCGGTCAGCCCGAGCACCTCGACAGCACGTTGCTCTACCTCGTCTCGCCCGCGTCGGAGATGGTGACCGGCACGGTGATCAAGGTCGACGACGGCCAGGGCCCGCGCTGAGGCGGCCGAGCGCTCAGGCCTGCGGCGCGACGAGCGCCTTGTCGCCCGTGGCCATCCTGGCGTAACGGCGAACCTGTTCGGGATCGACCGCATCGGCGAGCGAGAGCCGCATCCCGTAGGTGCTCTCGAACGTGGTGGTGATCTCGTCGGCGACGCGCTGGCGGAGCCGATCAGCCGCTTCCTGCCCGATCTCGACGAGGAACGGCGTCAACAGCCACCCCCCGATCGACCACGACATGCCGAAGTCGCGCCGGAGGATCGTCGGTCCCCGGTCGAGCCCCCCGTAGATGTACACCTGCTTGTGGGTGTCGGAGCCGTACCGGCTGAACTCCCCTGCCTGTTCGCTCGCCACCTTCTCCATTCGCGACAGGATCGTGCCGGCGAGGTCGCCGCCACCGATCGCGTCGAAGGCGATCGTCGCCCCGGTGACACGCAGTGCGTCGGTGAGGTCGTCGATGAAGGTGTCGGCACTCGAGTCGACGACGTGCGACGCCCCTTCGGCGCGCAACAGCTCGACGTGCTCGGGCTTGCGGACGATGTTGACGAGGTCGACACCGTCGTCGCGGCAGATCCGGTTCAACATCAACCCGAGATTGGACGCACCCACCGTGTGCACCAGGGCGGTGTGCCCCTCCGACCGCATCGTCTCGACCATCCCCAACGCGGTCAGCGGATTGACGAAGGCCGCCGCCGCGTCCTCGGGGTCGGTGCCGTCGGCCATCGGCAGGCACTGGCTCACGTGGAGCGTCCGGTACTGGGCGTACGCATTGCCGGAGAGGAAGCCGACCACCTTGCCGAGCAACGCCTGCGCCGCCGGCGACGACCCCGCGGCGACGACGACGCCACCGCCCTCGTTTCCCGTCGGCATCGCCTTGCCGAGCCGTGCACGCTGCGCGGCCAACGCGGCAGGGGCAACGGGAACCCCGACTGCAGGGTGCACGCCGTCGCCGGCAGGGAGACCGGCACCCGCGTCGCCGCCGGCGAACAACATGCCGAGGTCGGACGGGTTGATCGGCGCCGCCTCGATCCGCACCACGACCTGGTCGTCGCCGGGGGCGCTGACGCCGGTGCGACGGACACCGAGCGTGACGATGCCGTCGTCCGTCAGCGTCGAGCGGAGTTCGAGGCACGTGTCGGGGAAAGCGTCGGCGGTCATGGATCGCACCCTATTCGGCCCCGTTCGCCGACGTTCCTCCAGATGGGGTGATGTGATTCGCGTCGTCAGCCGCCATCCTTGGGGGCGACGACGGCCATCGCCGTTCGAAAACCATCAAACGAGGAGAAAATCTCGCATGTTGCTCGCCGCCGAATTCGGCACCGGTCAGGTCTTCTGGTCGATGCTCTGGTTCTTCCTGTTCTTCATTTGGATCATCATCCTGTTCCAGGTGTTCGCCGACATCTTCCGCAGCCACGACATGGGCGGCTGGGCGAAGGCCCTCTGGGTGATCTTCGTCATCATCGTGCCGTTCCTCGGCGTCTTCGTGTACCTGATCGCCCGTGGCAGCAAGATGAACGAGCACGCCATTGCCGACGCGAAGGCGATGGACGAGGCCCAGCGCGCCTACATCCAGCAGGCCGCCGGCACCGGCACCAGTGATGCCGATCAGCTCGACAAGCTCGCAGCGCTGCACACGTCCGGCAAGATCGACGATGCCGAGTACGCCGCTGCGAAGGCCAAGGTCCTCGGCAGCTGAGGCTGCCGACCAACGACGTAACACCGCCGTGTCGGGCCCCCTGACCTCCGCCGGGCAGGGGGCCCCGCCGGCATTCCACCTGTTGGCCAAGCCGACAGGCCCCATCTGCAATCTCGACTGCGAGTACTGCTTCTTCCTCTCCAAGGAGATGCTGTACCCGGGCGATCGATTCCGGATGGCCGACGACCTCCTCGAGACCTACATCCGTCAACTGCTCGAGGCGCATCGGACCCCCGAGGTGACGATCGCCTGGCAGGGAGGTGAGCCCACGATGATGGGCCTCGACTTCTTCGAGCGGTCGGTCGAGCTCGTCGAGAAGCACCGCAAGCCGTGGCAACGACCCGAGTACACGATCCAGACGAACGGGGTGCTGCTCGACGAGCGTTGGGCGCGCTTCTTCGCCCGTCACCGCTTCCTGGTCGGCCTGTCGGTCGACGGTCCGCGTGAGATCCACGACGCCTACCGCGTCGACAAACGCGGTCTCGGTTCGTTCGACCGCGTCATGGCTGGTTTCGAGCACCTCCGGGCCGCCGACGTCGACGTCAACGTGCTCTGCACCGTCCACACCGCCAACCAGGACCGTGCGCTCGAGGTCTACCGGTTCTTCCGTGACGACATGGGCGTCCGTTTCATTCAGTTCATCCCGATCGTCGAGCGATCGACCGAGGAGCTGCTGCAGATCGCCAACGTCGGTTGGAGCGCGTCGTCGAAGGACAAGCGCCCGCTCTACCTGCAGCAGGGTGATCGGGTCACCGAGCGCTCGGTGGGCGCCGACGGGTACGGGCGGTTCCTGATCGAGGTGTTCGACGAGTGGGTGCGGCACGATGTCGGCGAGGTCTACGTCCAGATGTTCGACACCGCGCTCGCCAGTTGGTACGGCGAGCCGGGTGGGCTCTGCATCTTCGCCGAGACGTGCGGCCTGGCACTCGCCCTCGAGCACAACGGCGACCTCTACTCCTGCGACCACTTCGTCGAGCCGGACCACCTGCTCGGCAACATCACCGACACCCCGATGATCGACCTGGTGGCATCCGAACAACAGGTCGCGTTCGGGCAGGCAAAACGCGACACCCTCCCCCGGTACTGCATCGACTGCGACGTCAGATTCGCGTGCAACGGCGGCTGCCCGAAGGATCGCTTCATCCGGACCCCCGACGGCGAGGACGGCCTCAACTACCTCTGTGCGGGGTACAAACAGTTCTTCGCGCACATCGGCCCGGCAATGACCACGATGACGCAGCTCCTGCGCCAGGACCGCGCACCTGCGGAGATCATGAACATGCCCGCGCAGCGCCGCCGCGCGGGTCCTACTGCGACGACCTGATCGTCCGATGTGGGCGAGGCACTCATGGGCATGCCGGGCGTACCGTCTGCGTTGAGGCTCACTCGCCGGGCCAGGAAGGAAGACCGTGGACACCGTGCAGCGAACCCTCGGGCCACTCGACTTCTACGTCGTGCGCCTCCCGGACCGTGACGCGCTCCCCTTCGAGGCGGTTCGCGAAATGTTGTCCCTCGTCGACGCCGAGATCGTCAGCATCATCGACCTGGTGCTGATCGAACGCTCGACCGACTCGACTGTCTCGGTGGTCGAGGCCGGACAGCTCGACCCACGCCATCCGCTGTCGGTTTTCGCAGCCGACGTGACGCCGATCCTGACGATGGTCGACCTCGATGTGCTCGCCGAGCCACTCCAACCGGCCACGTGCGTCGCGGTGTTCGTCGTCGAGCACTTGTGGGCCAACTCGCTCAATGACACGCTGGAGCACTGGGACTGCCCCGTCGTCCGGCGGGGACCGATCGCCCAGCCGATCGCACCGACCACGTCGGGTTCGCGTGAGCACCTGCCGTGGCCAGCAGTGCTGATCGGCGGCAGCACCCAACAGCGATGAGGCGGCCCCTGCCGTCGCGCTACGGTAATTCTGCCCTGTCCGCACCACCCGTGTGACCCCGACCCGATCCGAGCCAGATGAGCGCACCAGAACCGACGACGCCCGCGCAGCTCGGCGTCGCGCCTCACCGGCTCGCTCCGCCTCGCCCGCACGAATCCGCCCTCGGTCGCGAACGTCTCCTGGAGCGACTCGATCGTGTGAGCGGTCCGACGGTGCTCGTCGTCGGTGGTGCCGGATACGGAAAGTCGACGTTGTTGGGCCGATGGACCGACCGCCTGGACGATCCGGCTGCATGGCTGTCGCTCGACAGCGGTGACAACGACCCGGTCCGCCTGCTCCGCGGCATCCTGGCCGCGCTCCACACCGTCATGCCCGACGCAGGACTCCTGCGCATCGCCCGCGACGTCAGCCCCCGGTCGACGACGCAGGGACTCGCTCGGCTCGACGACCAGCTGCAGATGGCGGCACCGTTCGTCCTCGTTCTCGATGACGCCCACCTCGTCACCCACCCCGATGCCGCCCGGCTCCTCGACGACGTCATCCGATCGGTTCCTCCTTCGAGCCGGATCGTGCTGTCCGGCCGATCTGCACCTCCGATACGAACCGCGCGCCTCGAACTCACCGGCGAACTGGAGTCGATCCACGCCGACGAACTGCTGTTCACCGCCGAAGAGACCGACGCCCTGGTCCACGAGTTCGCCGATCGCGCCGATCGACGAGCCCTGATCGAACAACTCGGAGGGTGGCCGGCCGGGGTCCAGTTCGTGGTGCTCGGCATGCGCAGCGCAGCAGACGGCAGCATCGAAGATCCGCTTACGAGGAGTGCACAGCTGCTCACCTCGTACTTCCAGCAGGAGTTCCTGCGCTCACTTCCCCATGCCGAGCGGCAGTTCCTCATCAGGACCTCGGTGCTCGACCGGCTGTCGGGCGAGCTGTGCGACCACGTCCTCGAGCAGCCGGGCAGCGCCGAACATCTCGACGAACTGGTCAGGTCCGGCAACGTGTTCGTCGTACCGATCGGCAGCACCGGCGTCTTCCGCTACCACCCGCTGTTCACCGACGTGCTGCTGGCCGAACTCCGACGCTCCGCTCCCGAACTCGAGGTACACCTGCGCCGCCGCGCGATCGAGTGGCACGACCGGCACGGCGAATGGAGCGCCGCCGTCGATCAGGCACTTGCGAGCAACGGTGCGATCGACGCGTCCGCGGAGATGTTCAAGCACGTTCGCCCTGCGATCGCAGCCGGTCAGGTCGCGACAGTCGGACGGTGGCTGGACGGCTTCGATCCTGCCGACATCCGAACGAACGCGCTGCTCGGGCTCACCGCAGCCTGGCATGCACTGTTCACCAACCGCGGGCCGGAGATCGAACGTTGTCTCCACGCCGCCGAGCAGGCGAGCTACGTCGGGCCGCTCCCCGACGGGACGGTCGACGTCGCCACCGCCGCCGCCAGCGTCAGGATGATGATCGGCAAGACCGGCGTCGCGCAGACGGCCGAGATGGCCCGCATCGTCCGAGAAGCGGGCGCGGGCGGGGGACCGTGGCGATCGCTGGCGTTCCTGCTCGAGACCGTCGCCCTCCAGCTGAGCGGTGAGGTGGGCGACCCTCGGCCAGGGTTCGAGGTGGCGGAGTTCGAGACCCGCGGTTTCGCGGCAGCCCACGCGGTCACGCTGGCCCATCTGGCCATGGAGGCGCTGCACCGGGGCAACGACTCGCTGGGCGGCCAGCTCGCGCGCAAGGCCGTCGACGAGGTCGACACATCAGGTCTGCACGACTTCGCGCAGGTCAGCCTGGTGTTCGCTGCGAAGTCGCTCGCGGAGGCCCGGGCAGGAGCCTTCGACGCCTCACGACAGGCGTCCGAACACGTCGAATACCTCCTGGGCACGGTCGACACCGTGCACGACAGGTCGCAGATCCATCATCACCTGATTCTCGCCGACGCTGCACTCGTCCGAGGTGAACAGTCGACGGCACATCGCTTGCTGCGCGCGGCCCAGAGACATCTGCCGTCGGATCCCGACGCCGTGGTGTTGCAGGAGTGGGCCGAGCGGATCGCTCGACGTTGTTCGATCGACCACGGCGCCCGCGCCGTCGAACTCACCCCGGCCGAGCACCGGGTGCTCGAGCAGCTCGCCACGCACCGTACGCTCGCCGAGATCGGTGACCACCTCTACGTGTCGCGCAACACGGTGAAGACCCACACCGTGTCGATCTACCGGAAGCTGCTCGTGTCCGGCCGGAGCGAGGCGGTCGAACGGGCCATCGAACTCGATCTGCTCGACGACCGATCCGGCGACGCCGAACGGGCCGCCGCCGGCATGCGCTGACGACGGCCCGCTTCGAGATCCAACGAACGCGTCGGCGAATTGGTCGGTTCAGCGACGGTCGCGACGATCCTCGCGCCGATCCTGACGTCGGTTGACGCCATGGGAGACGACGGCGGCGGTGCCGACGACGGCGGCGGTACGGGCGACCGGGGCTCCGACGACTCCTCGTCGGGCGCGGCGTGCGGGTCGTAGTGGCATGGGTCAGGCTCCTTCTGCTTCGATCGACGCGGCGATCGCTTGGATGGGGATGCGGCCGTTGGCGACGAGTTGGCCGCCGGCGCGCCGGGCGGCAGCCGCGAACGGTGCGGCCCAGGTGTTCTCCCAGACGAGGACGCCGGCGGTCGTGCCCGGTTCCATCGCCTCGGCGAGGTGTTCGAGGTCGTCGGCGGCGAGGATCTCAGCGATCTCGGTTTCGAGCGCCCGGAGTTCGTCGATCTCGTCGAAGTCGTCGATCTCGAATCCCTCGATGTTGCCGTCGGCATCCTTCACGATGACGACGAGGTCGAGGATCCGGATGACTCCCGCCTCGGCCAGTGCTGCGAGCTCGGTTGCCATCTCCCCGTTGAACGTGGCCTGTCCGGCTGGGAACTCGATCACGAGGTAGTCGACGGGACCGAACTCGTCCATCGATGCATCGGTCATGGGTGGCTCCTTCTGGCGAACGCTGTCGCCGTTGTCGTCTGAGCTGTTGCTTCTCTTCGATGGTCGCAGCGCCCGAATTCGACAGCGTCATCCATTCGGGGTGAAGTTGTCCGGCTCACCCAGAACGGATGATGTCGAACCGACGACTTCCGAGCGACCATGATGGGGACGCCTCCGCCGTACCGCGCGGGCCGAACGAAGGGATCCGCCATGGACAGCGAAATCGTGGAAGAAGTCGACATCACGGTCGACCGGGCGACCGACACGGCCGAATCGGCCAGGCCGCATTCGGTGGCAGTCCATCTCATGATCGTGCTGGCAGCGGTGATCATGCTGGTCACGGCCGCGAACGTGTGGGTCGACCGCGCCGCACTCAACACCGACAACTGGGTCGATGCGTCCGATCAGCTGCTCGCCGAACCCACCATTCGGGAGGCCATCTCGGTCTACGTCGTCGATCAGCTGTACACGAACGTCGACGTGTCCGCCCAACTCGGCAGCCTGCTGCCGGGAGACCTCAGCGGACTCTCGGGCGCGCTCGCCTCGGCGCTTCGGAACCCGGCGACCGACGCCGTCGACCGACTGTTGGCCACCGACCAGGCCGCCACCATCTGGTCCGACGCCAACCGCGTCGCCCACCAGACGATCGTCAACATCCTCGAGGACGACACGAGGGTCGAGGCACTGTCGACCTCCAACGGGAACGTCACCCTCGACGTGCGTGAAGTGGTGGTGCAGTTGGCCGCCGACCTCGGGCTGCCCGGCGCCGTCGTCGACCGGATCCCGGCAGATGCCGGCCAGATCACCATCATCCAGTCGTCGAAACTCGACAATCTCCAAACCGCGGTCACCTTCGTCCAGTGGGCGTCGTGGTTGCTGTTCTTCGTCGTGATCGGCCTCTACGCCGGGGCCATCTTCCTCGCCGACGGTTGGCGCCGGGTCGCCACACGAGCGGCGGGTCTCTCGATCCTGATCGTCGGGCTGCTCATCCTCGCCGGGCTCCGATTCGGCGGCGGCGCCCTGCTCGACAGCGCAGTGCAGAAGGAGAGCAATCGCCCCGCTGCGGAAGCGGTGTGGAAGATCGGATCGCAGCTCCTCCGCGACATCGGCTGGAACATCACGTGGATCGGCCTGATCATCATCGTGGGCGCGGTGATCGCCGGCCCGACAGCGATCGCAAGGTCGATCCGACGGTTCATCGCACCAGCGTTCGTCGGCGGCCCCGGCGTGCGTTGGGGAGTCGGTGCTGCGATCTTCCTGATCATCGTGTTCTGGGCGCCGCTGCCCGCCCTGACGAACTGGTTCGGCATCCTCGTGTTCGCGGCAATCGTCGCGGCCTGCATCGAGGGGCTTCGGGGGTTGTGTCTCGCCGACCAGTCGCTCGTCGTCGACGAACGCATCGACGTCGAACTCGTGGAGGTCGAGTCCAGCGGGGCCGGCTGACCCCGATCCCGAGGGACACCCCTAGGATCGGGACCGATGGCACTCCAACGGTCCCCCTTGTCGAGCAGCAAGCTCGTCCGAGGCGCCGTGATGCTCGCGATCGCCGCGCTCCAGGACGAGCGGGTGCGGGCGCAACTGGCGAAGGCACCGGCCGCCGCCCGATCGTGGGCGACGACCCGACGATCGGGCAGCGACAACCGGGCCCAGAGCAGCCTGAGCCGCCTCGACCCGACTCAGCGGTTCGGTCAGAAGGGCATCGAGCGCCGGCTCTCGGCGGTGCAGCGCAACGCCGACCTCGTCTTCCCCGATCGCGACGACCCGACCGGCTCGGCGATCCATCGCGCCGTCGACGAACTCCAGCGCGCCGCGGCCATCTCGGCGACGATGCCGCTCGCCGAACGCCGACGCGCGCGCGCTCGTATCACGAGCGAGTTGAACCGCCTCGAGAACGCCCTCGTCGACGCCGTGCTGCCGGCGACCGGATGATCGGTGTCGCCGGCGTGCTCGGTGTCCTGATCGCGATCGCCTCGTCACAGGAGTTGTCGAACTCGGATTCCGGAGCCTCGACGACATCGTTCTGGATCAGGATCCTGCTCGGTTGCCTGCTGTTCCTCGGCGCCTACCGTCAACTCCAGCAGCGTCCCGCAGACGGCGCGGAGCCGGTGCAGCCGAAATGGATGGCGGGCATCGCGAGCTTCACCACCGGCAAGTCGTTCACGACCGGCCTCGTGATCGGCGCGGTCAATCCGAAGAACCTCGCCATGTCACTCGCCGCGGCGGCGACGATCTCCGCCGCCGCACTCAGCACCGGCGAGGACGTCTCGACGGTCGTCGTCTACGCCGTGATCGGAACCGCCGGCGTTGCGGCACCGCTCGTGGTCGCGGTCGCCCTGGGCACTCGCTCCACGGTCATCCTCGACGGCTGGAAGATCTGGCTGGCCGAGAACAACGCCGCAGTGATGGCCGTGCTCTTCGCCGTGATCGGTGCCGTCCTCGTCGGGAAGGGCATCAGCGGGCTCACCGCGTGATCGACACGCTCGCAGACGCTCTCAGAAGCGGCGGTCGTTCGTCTTCTTCTTCGGCGGCGCCTTGAACGGCGCCTCGATCAGCGCCTCGAACGCAGCGTCGTCGGGCTGCTTCGGATCGTTCAAGTTCTGCAGGTACTTCTTGATCGCAGCCCGGGCCGGCGCCACGTGCGCCCCCTTGAGACCGACCGATCGGCTCATCGCATCCTTCGCCTTCGCGACGCGCTCCTTGCGTGTGGCCTTCTCTTCGTCGGAGTAGGTCTTGGCGACCTTGTTCGCGCGAGCTTCCTGGTCGGCGAGTCGGCGGGCTTCGGTTTCCTGGAGCGGTGTGAGTTTGGCCTGCGGAGCCATGTTCGTGATCCTTTGTCTCGGGAGGTATCGCAGGCTAACGCGAGGTCGGTGGCACTCACTCCCATCGACGAAGCGAGGTGACGCGATCGACCCGACGGTCGAGGGGCGGTCGACCCACCCCGCACCACGTTCCTGCGGTTGTCCCGGCCGTGACATCGCTTGTCACGCCTCACGGTTGTCGGCACTTCCGCCGGCCCGAAGAGAGGCCTCCGCCATGGAACCCAACGATCAACTCGCCGTCATCGTTCCGATGCTCACCGACCTCGTCGATCGGCTGGATGAAGCCCAGCTCTCGAACCGAACGGCGTGCGCCGACTTCACCGTCGGTGGGGTGCTCGACCACATGATGAGCGGCGCCGGAGCGTTCGCCCCTGCGTTCCGCGGGGAGGCACCGTCGGAACCGTCACCCACCACGACCGTCGAGGGATCCGTGCCCGCGGACCACTTCCGCCGGGCGATGAATCGTCTGCGCGCTGCCGCCGCCACTCCGGGAGCGATGGAGCGCACGATCGATGCACCGTTCGGACAGGTGCCCGGCTCGGTCTTCGCACGATTCGTCGCGTTCGACGGGCTGATCCACGGCTGGGACATCGCGTCGGCCACCGGTTTCGCCTACGACCCGCCGGACGACGTCGTCGCCGCCGTCGACGGGTTCGCCCGGGAGACGATCGGCGCCGAGATGCGCGACGGCGACACCTTCGCCGACGCGACCGCCGCTCCGGTCGGCGCCAGCCCGCTCGAGCGACTCGTGGCGTTCAGCGGCCGCGCGCTCTGAACGGTCCGTAGACCAGGATCGAGCACTCGGGTCGGCCTCGGCCGTCGGCGGGTCCGGGGGCTAGCGTCGCCGACGCCCGATCATTCGATCCAGTCCCAGAAGGAGCGCACCATGCGCGAAGCAGTATTCGTGTCCTACGCCCGCACCGGCCTCGCCAAGGCAGGACGTGGCGGCTTCAACGTCACGCCCGCCATGTCGATGGCGGCCCACGCGATCAGCAACGCCGTCGAGCGGTCCGGGGTCGAGCCCGAGGCGGTCGAGGACGTTGCGCTGGGCAACGGAGCCCACGGCGCCGGCAACCTGGGCCGTCTCGCAGGGCTGTTGGCGGGCCTGCCGGTCACCACCGGCGGCAACACGATCCAACGCCACTGCTCGTCGGGTCTCAACTCGATCGCAGTCGCAGCCAACTACATCAAGGTCGACGGCGCCGACTGCGTGGTCGCCGGCGGCGTCGAGTCGATCTCGATCCCGAGCCCGGGCATGGGTGGCTCGGTCAACATGGATCCCAAGCTCACCGAGATGTACCCAGCGATCTACATGGCGATGATCGAGACCGCCGACATCGTCGCGCAGCGCTACAACGTGTCACGCGAGTACCAGGACGAGTACTCCTACACGTCGCAGATGCGGATGGCCGCCGCCCAGGAGAACGGGCTCTTCGAGGACGAGATCGTTCCGATGGCGACCACGATGAAGCTCGTCGACCGCGAGACCAAGGAGGAGTCGATGGTCGAGTACACCGTCACCGGCGACGAGTGCAACCGACCGTCGACCACCCTCGAAGGCCTCTCGCAACTCCAGCCGGTGCGCGGCGAGGGCAACTTCGTCACGGCGGGCAACGCCAGCCAGTTGTCCGACGGCGCCGCCGCGGTGGTGCTGATGTCCGACGAGGAGGCGTCGCGCCGTGACATCGAGCCGCTCGGCGCGTTCAAGGGTTGGGCAGTCGCAGGATGCGAACCCGACGAGATGGGCATCGGCCCGATCTACGCCGTACCGAAGCTGCTGAAGCGCCACGGCCTCACCGTCGACGACATCGACCTGTGGGAGCTCAACGAGGCGTTCGCCAGCCAGTGCCTGTATTCGCGCGACACGCTCGGCATCGACCCCGAGAAGTACAACGTCAACGGCGGCTCGATCGCGATCGGCCACCCCTTCGGGATGACCGGCACGCGCTGTGCCGGGCACATCCTGCTCGAGGGCAAGCGTCGGGGCGCCAAGTGGGGCGTCGTCACGATGTGCATCGGCGGCGGACAGGGCGCCGCCGGTCTCATCGAGATCTACTGACTCGTTTCGCATCGGCGGGATCGTGCCTCGTACGATCCCGCCACGCTCCCCGTCACGACTCCTCGGCGGACTCGACGCCGCGCTCGCGCGACATGGCATCGCTGCGGAGGCGATGCCACGGGACCACGCCGTCGACCTCGATGTCGAGCGAGATGCTGAGCGCGATCCGTACCGCCACGAGGATGCCGAGCACGGCGACGCTCTCGAGGCTCGGGTCGACCGTGATCGTCTTGATGATGTCGGCGGCGACGAGCACTTCGAGACCGAGGATCAGCGGACGCCCGAAGCCGCGGCGGACGTCGACGAAGAAGCGCTCGAAATGACCGAAGTCCTGCACCCCGCGGACGAGTGCGATCACGCCACCGATCGCGATGATCGCCACACCGACCGCTTCGAAGACCAGGGCGATGTTCTCCATCGCTCCCTCGAAGGTCATCGCACGACCGAGTCCATGGTGGTGACTGCGTCGAACCCCGAGGGGTTCAGGCTGCGATCCAGGTTCTTGCTGCGTCCAACTCGTCGAGGTGGAACACCCGCACCTCACCGGGGATGAGCCACCCGAACGCCTTGACCGACCGGCGCACCCAGGCTGCATCGGTGACGATGCCCATGCGCTCGTACGAGTTGAACGTCTTCACTCCCAACTTGGTGTCGTCCCACATCGCTTCGGCGTCGTACCCGGTGAACTCGCTGCCGAGGACGTACAGCAAGCGAATCTTGCCGTGTCGGGACAGACGGTCCTCGATCGCCGGTTCGAGCACGTCGTCGTAGTCGTCGTCCTCGACCTCACCGATGGCCAGAACCCCGACGACGTTGTCGGGGAGGTCGTCGATCAATTTCATCGTCATGAGCGCCTCCGGGACGAAACGTACCATCGGACGCCAGCGTTCCCCGCCACGGCCCGTTCACCCCATTTGGTTGACGGATCCACGGATCGGTTTGGCGTATGTTCACGTTCTCGCCACGGAGAGGACAGATGGGCACGACAACGACCACCAAGTCAGCGCACCGATTTCCGGTGATGCAGGGGATCCTCCCGTGGAACCGCAGCGGGGTACCGACCGACATCATCGCCGGTGTGACGCTCGCCGCGCTCGCAATCCCCGAGGTCATGGGCTACACGTCGATCGCCGGCATGCCGGTGATCACCGGGCTCTACACGATCGTGATCCCGCTGCTGCTGTTCGCGCTGCTCGGCTCGTCCCGGCACCTCGTCGTCGGCGCCGACTCGGCGACGGCCGCCGTCCTGGCTGCCGGTCTGGCCGGCCTCGCCACGGCACAGTCGGATCAGTACGTCGCACTCGCCGGCATGGTGGCGCTGATGGCGGCGGGGCTGCTGATCATCGCCCGCCTGATCGGCCTCGGGTTCCTGGCCGACTTCATGTCGCGAACGGTGCTGATCGGCTTCCTGACCGGTGTCGGCATCCAGGTGGCGTTCGGTCAGGTCGGTGGCATGCTCGGCATCCCGACCGGCAGCGGTGTCACGATCGGCAGCCACACGTTCGACAACACGCTCACCAAGTTCTGGAGCACACTCGAGAACATCGCCGACATCAGCTGGGCGACCGTGGCGGTTTCGGTGGGCGTCCTCGTGGTGATCCTCGGCGGCAAGGCGATCTCACCGAAGATCCCCGGGGCGCTCATCGCGGTGATCGGATCGATGCTCATCAGTTGGCAACTCGACCTGGCCGACGACGGGGTGTCCACGCTGGGACCGGTGCCCGGCGGCCTCCCGAGCATCAGCTTCCCGTCGGTGCCATGGAGCGACGTACCCGCCTTGATGGGAACGGCGATCTCGATCTTCGTGCTGATCCTCGCCCAGAGCGCCGCGACGTCGAGGGCCTACGCCGCCAAGTACAGCGACAAGTTCGACGAGAACGTCGACCTGGTCGGCCTCGGCGCCGCGAACCTGGGCGCAGCCTTCACGGGGACCTTCGTGGTCAACGGCAGCCCGACGAAGACCCAGATGGTCGACGGTGCGGGCGGCAAGAGCCAGCTCGCGTCGATCACGACCGTTGCGATCGTGGCGATCGTGCTGCTGTGGCTCACCGCGCCGCTGCAGTACATGCCGAACGCTGTGCTCTCCACGGTCGTGTTCCTGATCGGCATCGAGCTGGTCGACATCGCCGGGATGAAGCGCATCTGGAAGTTCCGTCGCGACGAGTTCGTCGTCGCCGCGATCACGGCCGCCACCGTCGTTCTCGTCGGAGTGCTCCAGGGGATCATCATCGCGATCGTGCTGTCGATCATCGATCACCTCCGCCGCTCGTACCGGCCGCCGACCGCAGTGCTGACCTCGCCGACCGGTGACGAGAGCGGCCACTGGCGAGCCGGCGAGGTGAGCCCCGACGCACGAACCCAGCCTGGCCTGGTGGTGTACCGGTTCTCCGCACCGCTGTACTACGCGAACGCCGAGCACTTCACCGAGGAGCTGCTGGCGTTCGGCACGTCTGACCAGCCACCCGAGTGGGTGTGCATCTACGCGGCCGCCATCCCCGACATCGACATGTCCGGCGCGGAGTCGCTCAGGTCGATCGTCACGAACCTCTCCGCGAACGGCGTCACGCTCGCGTTCGCCGAGATCATGCCCGAGGTGCAGGCGGAACTCGACCGGTACGAACTCACCGACCTGATCGGCCCGGAGCACATCTTCGCGACCGTCGGCGAGGCCGAGGAGGCGTTCCGGGCACGGAGCACCGTCTGAACTCCAGCGCTCAGAGGTCCCGCTGCACCGTGATGCGGCCGCTGGTCTCGGCCGCGAGCAGTGCGGCGTAGTCGAGGTCGTTCTGCTCGGCATACAGCTCCGAGAACTCGGCGATCGCCCTGTCGAAGGTGTCGCTCGTGCCGAGGTATGCCGAGATCGCCATGCGGTCACCCGAGCGCGCGTGTGCTCGTGCGAGCGCTCGCCCGCAGAGCCGGCCGTACAGCTCCAGACGCTTCTCATCCATCGTCTCCACCATCGCCGATCCCTTCCAGTCACGGAGCTGGCGGAAGTAGTAGTCCCGCTTGGCACCGTCGATGCCGACCGCTGAACTCCATCCGAGGAAGATGTCGCTCGACGCCTGCATGAGATGCTGGCCGTCCACGACCCGTTGGCCGTTGGACACTCGCGGCTTCGGTCCGGCGAACGACGACAGGACCGAAGCCTGTGCCTCCTTCGCCTGGAGGAACAGCGGGTCGTTGCCGTCGCGACCGAGCAGCAGAATGATCCACGCCCGGGTGCCCACGCTGCCGACACCGACGACCTTGCGGGCGAGATCGATGATCCGGAACTGCTCCAACAGGCTCCGACGGTCGCTCTGGAGGGTCTCGCGGTACCGAACGAACATCTCGTGGATCTCCGTTCGGATCCGCTCGTGGTCCACCGTGTCGAAGAGCTCGGCGACCGGCTGGATCAGCGGTGGATCGCTGATGATGCGGGGCTCACCATCGACGAGTCGGGTCAGCTTGTTGTAGGCCTGGTGGCTGTCGCGGGTGCGGGCCTTGGCGATGTTGGCCTCCGCCCGCTTCAACACCTTCGCCTTGACGTCCTTGCCTGCCGTGGCGAGCCAGGCGTCGACGTCGAGCACCGTGTACCAGACGTCGAGGTTGTGCATCCCGGCGAACTTCGCCATCGACGTGCGGTACCCGTTGGCGACAGCGAGGAGCGACCGACGACGTTCCTTCTCGTTGAACCCGTTGTCGCGGCCGGCGATGGCGAAACTCGCCGCCAGGCGCTTGACATCCCATTCGAACGGGCCGGGTGCCGTCTCGTCGAAATCGTTGATGTCGAACACCAGCCGCCGCTCGGGCGAACCGAACACCCCGAAGTTCATGAGGTGCGCATCGCCGCACAGCTGGACGTTCAGCCCCGAACGAGGGGTGCCGGCGAGATCGGACGCCATGATCAGCGCCGCGCCGCGGTAGAAGGTGAACGGTGACACGAGCATCCGGCCATAGCGGATCGGCACCAGATCGGGAACACGCGAAGCCGCCTGTCCCTCGAGGAGCGCGACCGGATCCGGTCGTGCGGGACCGGCGGCGTACTCAGCATGGCTCGCCCGGGGGACCTCCCGCCGGGCGGACTTGCCTCGCGCTACGCGCTCGGCCACGGTCGGATGAGGCACCACCCTGCGTGTCGGGGGCGATGCACTGCCCGCCGCGTTCTGAGGAGCTGTGGTCGAAACGGTCACGTGGACATCACGAACCGGATCGTAGACCTCCGATCAGCGCCAGATACAGAGCGCTCGGGCCTCGATACTCGAGCGTCGATGTGCTGGATCGTCGGGAACGTGCGGATCCCGGAACGCCGAGTGCGGGGTCCAGAACGCTCGGCCCTCGTCGGCGAGTTCGCTGTCGTAGGTCCGCAGGACGATCACCTCGTCCGCCGTCATCCGGGGGAACGTGAACCAGCGGTCGGCCGACTCCGGTGGCCGTACGGCAAAGATCTCGAAATCGAGCCGCAGTCCGGCATAGTAGGGCAGCATCTGCCGGACGAGCCGGTCCTGTGCGACACTCTCCGCGTCGCACACCGCCAGGGGGACGTCGGCATCGACCGGGCCGATGTTGCGCCACCACTGCAGCACCATCAGCCGGGAGGCGGTGACGACATCGTCGTGGTCGAGACCGTGATCCGCCAACAGAGGATCGAGGAACGAACGGTACGGCCGCCCGGGTTCGGTGACCATCGGTCCGTAGTCGTCGGTGAAATCGGAATGGACGAACTCGATCGGTGCGTGGTCGGGTTCGGCGCGGGCCGCCTCCAGGCTTCGAGCGATCAGCGGAAACGACACCGCCATGTCGCACCCCGTGAAGTCGACGGCGAAGCGCTCCAACTCGGGACGGTAGACCCGATCGAGTTCACGTCGATCGGTCCAATCGGTGACCTCGGAGCGATGCTCGACGAGTACGAAACCGCTGCGCTCGAAGTCGACTGGCGAGTCGGGGTGCCGTCCGTCGACCACCATCGATGGCACGGCGACGCCGGTCACTCCATCGTGATAGTGGAACGTCGTCTCGCAGTACACCGGCGATGCCATGACCGAGAACCTACGCGTCGGCGCCCGCCCGGCGGCACCCCTGCTGGCACACTGGGGGCATGACAACGCGCGACGACGAGACGGGCGGCGGGTCCCGACCGGTCTTCGAACCTCCGGACCCGTCGCTGCGCGCTGGCATCGAGCCCGAGGCGCGGGTGGTGTCCGATCCCGGCGCCCCGGTGATCATCGGCGTCTCGTTCGACCGTCTCGTCATGGCCCAGCAGTTCCTCCTCGCCATGGGTGGCCTGCGCGACAGCGGAGCGCTCGAGATGAAGGACGCCGTCGTCGTCACCAAGGACACCAACGGTTCCGTGAAGGTGGTGGAGACGATGGATCCCACACCCGGCCGGGCCGCACTCACCGGTGCGATGTGGACCGGCTTGCTCGGGCTCCTGGTCGGCGGTCCGGTCGGCTGGGTCGCCGGACTCGGCATCGGCGCGGCAACCGGCGCCGTCACTGCGAAGATCGTCGATCTCGGGATCCCCGACGAATGGGTTGCCTGGTTCCGTGACGCGGTCGAGCCGGGCACGTCGACCGTCGTGATCCTGGCCGAGCACGTGCACGTCACCGCCCTCGCCGACGAGGCACGGCGATTCGCCGGCGCGGAGCTGCTCTACACTTCGATGCCCGACCGCGCATTCGAACAACTGGCCGCGGCGTTCGAGCCCTGAGCTCCCGGTAGCTTCGACACGGTGCGCAGACTGCTCGCCCTGCCCCTCCTCGCGCTGCTCGCTGCCTGCGGATCAGATGCGGCGGGCTCGACCGGCGGCTCGAACGCGGTCGCGACGTCTGCGCCACGGGAATCGGCCCCCGCATCGTCCACACAGCCGACACCGGCTCCAACTGTCCCGTCGACCACGGACCCCGGGCTGGTCGGCGAGGAGCTTCTGGGACGCTGGGCGCACTACGACGTCGTGGCCTACGAGGACGGCCTACTCAAGACGTTGATCATCAGCTACGGGTTCAACGACTTCACCGAGGTCGACGGTCAGATCGTCGACCAGGCATCGTTCTGTTTCTCGGAACAGCGAACCGACCAGCCGATCGAGACGTCGCTGTCCGATGCCGCGACCCAGGCGATCCGGCCGCCGAGCACACCCGTCGAGGTCGACGAGGTCGACGGCGTACTGCGAGTCCGACGTGCGGCGACACCCACCCCGGTGGGCATCCGCCTGGATGACCCTGCCAACGAATCGCTGCCCACCGATCCGGCCGATCCCCGCATCGTCGACGACGACGGCGACGGCAAGCCGGGAATCACGGTCACGATCCGGGTGACCGACGAACTCACCGGCGAGCTGTACATCGCCCGTCGGGAGATCTTCGCCTACGAGGCCCTGCTCACCGAGCCGAACGTGTTGACCGGCACGGTCACCGACGACTCCGAGCAGTTGGTGATCGGCGCCAGCGATCCGATCTTTGCGACGTCCGACGCGAACTGGCTGCAGTACCCCGACCTCGCCAAGAGCCCCATGATCCTGAAGCGGGTCGACGCCGACTGGGACTGCGACCGGCTGGCAGCGGAGCGCGACGCCCTGTTCCCGCCCACGCCTGACGTCGATTGGTGAGCTCGGCGGCAACCACGTGCGACGTCGCGATCGTCGGCGCCGGTATCAGCGGGCTGTACGCGGCATGGGAACTGGAGCGCAACGGCCTCGATGTCCGTGTTCTCGAGGCACGCGATCGTGTCGGAGGTCGTCTGCTGTCGTCGGCACCCGATGGTGCACATCCACTCGACCTCGGGGCCACGTGGTTCTGGCCGCACGAACGCCGAGTGCGGCACCTCGTCGGTGAGCTCGGCGTCGAGTACTTCTCCGAGAGTCCCGTCGGCGACGCGATGTACCAGGTCCCGGCGGGCGTACAGCGCCTCGACGGGAACCCGCTCGACACCCCGAGCTTCCGCTTCAGCGTGGGAGCCGACTCGCTCGCCCGAACGACCGCCGACCAGCTGCACTTCGGCACGGTGAGCCTCGGCGCGCCGGTGTCGGAGGTCGCAACCGCCGCTGGTGGTGTAACCGTTCACACCACCGAGCAGACCGTCGATGCAGCGCACGTCGTCATCGCCGTCCCGCCCGCACTGGCGATCGACTCGATCCGGTTCGAACCGGGTCTGCCGGACCGACTCGCTCGCGTTGCGGCGGCGACCCCGGTGTGGATGGGTGCGATCACGAAGGTGGTCGTTCGCTACCGCACGCGATTCTGGCGTGAACGCGGGCTCGCCGGATCGGCGATCAGCCACGCGGGTCCGATGCGCGAACTGCACGACATCAGCGGGCCGAGCGGTGTGCCGCCCGCCCTGTTCGGATTCGTTCCCAACGGGTCCGCCACGGTCACCGTCGAGGAGATCGTGAACCAGTTGGTCGCGATCTTCGGTCCCGAGGCTGCGGCGCCGACCGATGTGACCATCCAGGACTGGCGTACCGAGCGGTGGACGTCGCCGCCCGACGTGGCCCGCCTGGACGACTACCGGACCTACGGCCACGAGGTGTACGCCGAGCCGGCGTGGGACGGCCGCCTGCACTGGTGCTCGACCGAGACGGCGAACGACGCGCCCGGCCACATCGAGGGTGCCCTCGCCGCAGCCGAACGCGCGGTCGAGCGGATTCTGCGGCTCCGTTGAGCCGCGGCCGGTTCGGACGAACCCGCCGTTGCGCGTCGCCTACTTCGAGAGGCTGCGAAGCTGGAAGGCCGACACGCAGAGGAACAGTCCGAAGACGATCAGGTAGAGGCCGGCGATCCAGGCGATGACCGTCACGGTGGGAGCAGGCCAGGACACGACGATCACACCTGCAGCGATCGAGAGCAATCCGCCGAACACGCCGAGCCACCGGTGTTCGCTGCTGCTGTCGGCGATCGATCCGATGAACTCGATGATGCCGCCGATGATCCACACGACGCCGAGGAGGACGGCGAGCACGGCCACGGTCTGGAACGGGTGACGGAGCACGACGATGCCGACGATGATCCCGAACACCCCCATGAAGCCTGTCCAACCGGGTGAGACCGTGTCGTGGGCGAACGCCGTGATCAGTCGGTAGACGCCGTAGACGAGGATCTGCAGGCCGATCAGCACCGAGATCACCGTCAGGGTCTCCTGCGGCCAGGAGATCACCACGATGCCGAGCCCGATCGTGATCAGACCCATCAGGAACACCGCCGGCCATTCGCGGGCGAGTTGCAGCCCCTCCAGCCCGGTGCCGGATTCCATTGTGTTGCTCATGTTCGAGACCCCTTCGTTCGTGTCGTTGCCGAAGCTAGCCGGTTCCCGACGCACCATCGGGGAGCCGACTCGCGGATCTTCGCCGCGATGGTACGGTCGAGAACTCGACTACTCGGTTCCTGGGAGGTCCCGATGGCTCACATCTTCATCCAACACGAGGTCGCCGACTACGACACATGGCGTCCGATCTTCGACGCCGACAAGCCAGGCCGTGAAGCTGCAGGAGCCACCGATGTGGCGGTCCTTCGCGACGCCGACAACCCCAACTCCATCTGGATGGTCATGGAAGCGGACCCGGCGATCGTCGAGCCGATGATGAGCGATCCTGAGCGGGGAGCACAGATGCAGGCGGCCGGCGTGCTCGGGCCACCGCAGGTCTGGGTGAGCTGACCTCCCCTGAACTCGTGAACTACTTGCGCACATGGGCCGCAGGTGGTTCACGAGAACGGTGGGACCTGGTGTCGGAGGGATGAGTTGCACCATCGGCAGACGGACTGCGCTGGCGCGCCCGGTCAGATTCCGAGCAAGTCGGCGATGAGCTCGCGGATTTGTTGAAGCATGACGGGCCCGACGTTGGCATCTGTCGCTTCGACGATGCGATCGACGCTGATCGTGGTCGGGAGGTGCGTCTGAGCGACACCGAACCCGGCGACGTCGACCTCGCTCAGCCACCCTCGTCTGTTCGTCGTGCACGGAACGACCACGACCGCGTGTTGACGGAACTCGAGGACATCGTCGGACGTGACCACGATCGCCGGGCGAGCGAACCCGGGCTCACCCCTCGCTGGTGTGCCGAAGTCACAGCGGACGATGTCACCGGCTCGCATCAGCGACGTCGCTTGCCGACGCGTCCAAGACGGCCACGTCGTCGTCATCGAGCGGAGCGCTGGAGAGCTGAGCGCCGATGATCCGACGGCGTTCCCGGCGGATCAGCTTCTCGAGCTGTGCGTCAAGCGTGACGCCGTCGCGCTCTGCGAGTTGACGGAGCGCATCGCGGGTCTGGACCGAAACCTTGATGGTAGTCGATTCAGGCATACCGATGAGTATACCCGACCAGTTTCGGAGGGATGAGTGCACCTCACCCCACGGCGCGAGTCGCGGCCCACGGAAGGGCGCCGGGTCGTGCCCGCCGAAGCAGAGCGATGCTTGCCAGCAACGTGTGAGATGCTCAGGCGACCCGCGACCTACCCTCCCGACGCAGTCAGCGGAGTTCCAGTCGTTCCAGCGGCTGTCCGGTCAGCGCGGCGATCAGTTCGTAGTCCTTGTCGAGATGGAGCACGGTGAGTTCGGCGAGCTCCGCCGTGGCTGCGACCAGCAGGTCCGGAATCGACGGTGCTCGGTGTTGCCCGCGCTCGGCGAGTGCCGACTGGACCGCGACGGCCCGGTCCTCGATGAGCGGCGTGAGGTACTCGACCGGCATCGAAGCGATCGGAGGCTCGGCGAAGAGTACGTGGTGATCGCCACGGGATCGGGCGGAGAAGCCGACCTCGAGGCGCGTCACGGTGCTGATGCGGACGAGTCCCCGCGCGATCCGCTCTGCCCACGTCGCTGCCTCGGCTGCGAGATGGAGCCGGCCGATCGCCGACTTGTCGATCAGCCAGGTCGTCGTCACGACCGGGCGTCGGACATGACCCCAGGATCATCGAGGTCCGCAGTCAGCGACGCCAACCGCTCCAGTGTGTCGACCGTGACCGGACCCGATGATTCGGACCGTTCGCGTTCGAGTGCCCTGCGGAGGTACGCGGTTCGAGACAGTACGGGTCTCCGACCGACTTCGGCCGCTCGTGAAAGCGGCAATTCTCCGGCACTGCGGTCTTGGTCGGACTGCATGCGTGGAGTGGGGTGTGCGTTCGCGACAACCGACCGGCAGTCTTGGACTGTCCCGAAAGCGCGCCTCGCGGACGACAGGGCTGTGAGCAGTGCGGACGAGGTGCCGGGCCCGCTGGAGCGCCTCACGTCACAGGGTGCAAGGACCCCAATTGCTTCCTCATCAAGCGTCGCGGGAAGCCGCTCAATACTGACGCACCAAGGCCCAACGACCTGGCAACGATCTCATGTCGGGCCGGTCCGACGCGGCACCTGCGCGCGCTCCCGCCGGCCGATGACCTCGCCGAACAGTCCGAGCGAGTCGCTCAACTCCTGTCCGACATCGACGTCGACCAGATCTGGGAAGCGGCCACCGAGACCGAGAGGCGAACCCTGCTCGACGAGTACGTCTCGGCGGTGCAGGTCAAGGGCGACCACCTCGAGGTCGAGGTGCGAGGAGCCCCGAAAATCAACGTAGCCCTACACGAGGCAGGGCTACGGAATCGAACAGTTGAGATTGCTGGTGTCGGAGGGATGAGTTGCACCATCACCCCACGCAGGTCGCAGACATCGCGCGGAGTCAGCGGAGTTCGATGAGTCGATCGCCCGCTTCAACCATGGTCACGATCTGGTCGATCAGCGGCTCGAACCAGGCGAGCAGCGAGGCGCGCCGGGTGTTGCCGACCCGAATCCACACGACGGCTGGCGCATCCACGCCAGTGGCCAGCATGTTGGCGAAGTCCTCGTCCTTGGTCACGATCACTGCTTGGTGTTCGAGTGCATGGCGCCAGAGCTCGCGGTCCGGGATGTCGCCCGGGCCGATGTCGATGACGTGCTCGGCAACGTGGCCGTGCTCGTCAAGCAGCAGCGCCAGCGCGGGCGGCAGTTGGGCATCGACGAGGAACCGCACGCCCTCAGGACGCGTTCACGACTCGGTGATCCGCTTGGATCGCCGCGTAGGCGAGACACGCCTTGATGTCCTCGGCAGCGAGATAAGGGTAGTCCGCGAGGATCTCGTCCTCCGTCGCTCCGGCTGCCAGCAACGAGAGGACGTCGGCGACGCGCATTCGAGTCCCGCGAACGGCAGGACGTCCATGGACGATCTCCGGGTCGATCGAGATGCGGTCCAGCAACGACATGGAGTGAGGATACCGAGCGTGGACTCAGCCACGGAGCCTCGACGTGAAGACTCCCGGCGACGCCTGCCTGCCCACCGCCCGAAACTCGGTTGCGCTGCTCGATCTTCGCGCTAACACCCGTGGGGGTTCAACTCCGTGTCGGAGGGATGAGTTCCACCATCACCCCACGACAGGATTGATTCGCTCGGCGCGGCCCACGCTCGCGAATCGCGAACTGGAGCGAACCCGCAGCACCACGTCGACCTCGACGCCGGCACGCCGAACGGGTCTACTGGCGTGACATCGCGACGCGCAGTCGCTCCTCCGGGTCGATGTAGTGATCGTGATCGTCGTCGCCGAGATCGAGCTGGACCCAGCGGATCGTGCCGGTGAATCGGCTGGTGCCCGTCGTGTAGTCGGGCGAGACGGTGGTGCCCGACTCGTAGCCGATGTCGGTGGTCTCATCGGCGGAGAACACGAGTGGTTGGGTGTGCTCGACGCGCCCGGTGCCGACGGCCGAGCCGTCGTGGTACAGCGTGACGTCGCCGCCCTTGGCGAGGCCGCCACCGTCGTACGAGAACTCGACACGTATCTGGTGGTTGCCCTCGGGGACGGGCTGTTCGGCGCGAACGGTGAACCACTGGATGCCGAGCACGTTGTAGCAGAACGTCGCGAGGCCCTCGTGGAGGTAGAACGACCATCCGCCGAACCGCCCGCCCTGGGCGATGATCACGCCGTTGGCCCCGCCGGCCGGGACATCGACCTCGGCGGTGACCGAGAACGACCGGTTCTTGATGCTCAACACGCTGTTCTCGGAGAGCCGTCCCATGCCCTGGAAGAACTGCTGGCTCGTGCCCTTGATCAGGGTTGGACGCCCGGCGAGGTCGGGGTTCAGCCGCTCCGCGGTGCGGTCGTCCATCGGCAGGACGTTGTACTTCGTCGCCTCGATCAGGAAGAGACGTTGGAGCTCGTGCAGCTTGTCCGGGTGCTGCTCGGCGAGGTCATGGGCCTGGCTGTAGTCGACGTTGCCGTCGTAGAGCTCCCACACGTCGTCGTCGAAGGCCGGCAGATCGCCGCCGACCATCACCCACGGCGTGCGGTGCTTGGTGACCGCACTCCAGCCCTGGTGGTAGATACCCCGGTTGGCGAACATCTCGAAGTACTGCAGGTCGTGACGCTCGGGCTCCTCGGGCGCGTTGAAGGTGTAGAGCATGCTCGTGCCCTCCATCGGCGACTGCATCACCCCGTTGACGAATGTCGGCTCAGGCAGACCCGCCGCTTCGAGGATCGTCGGTGCCAGGTCGATCACGTGCGTGAACTGCTCACGCAGCCCACCCGGGCCGTCGATGCCCTCCGGCCAGTGCACGATCGTCGCGTTGCGGGTCCCGCCCCAGTGCGAGGCCACCTGCTTGGTCCACTGGAACGGGGTGTTCATCGCCCAGGCCCAGCCGACCGCATAGTGGTTGTACGACGCGGGGCCGCCGAACTCGTCGATCTTGCTCAGCATGAACTCCGGCGTCTCGAGCGCCGCCATGCCGTTGAAGTTCGCCATCTCGTTGAAGGCGCCGTTGACCGTGCCCTCGGCGGACGCGCCGTTGTCGCCGATGATGTAGTACACGATCGTGTTGTCGAGCACGCCGAGGTCGTCGATCGCGTCGATGACGCGGCCGACGTGGTGATCGGTGTGCTCCAAGAACCCGGCGTAGACCTCCATCTGGCGTGTCAGCACCGGCTTCAACTCGTCGGGCATGTCGTCCCAGGCGGGGATCTCGTCGTGACGTGCGGTCAGCTCCGCGTCGGCGGGGATCACGCCGAGTTCCTTCTGCCTCGCGAACGTCCGCTCGCGCTGCACGTCCCAGCCGTCGTCGAACTGTCCGGCGTACTTCGCCGGCCATTCGCCAGGCACGTGGTGCGGTGCATGCGTCGCCCCCGGAGCGAAGTACATGAAGAACGGCTTGTCGGGCATCAGCGCCTTCTGCTGGCGCACCCAGACCACGGCCTTGTCGGCCAGGTCCTCGGTCAGGTGATACCCCTCCTCGGGCGTGGCCGGCGGCTCGATGGGCGTGGTGCCCTCGTAGAGCGCCGGGTCCCACTGGTTGTTCTCACCACCGATGAAACCGTAGAAGTACTCGAAGCCGCTCCCAGTCGGCCACGCGTCGAACGGTCCCATCGGCGACGTCTGCCACACCGGCACCTCGTGACACTTGCCGAACTGCGCGGTCGAGTAGCCGTTCAACTTCAACGTCGTCGCCAACGGCGCCTTCGTGTTCGGCCGCAACGTGTTGTTGCCGGGCGCGGAGGTGGCGGTCTCGGTGATGCTGCCCATCCCGACCGAGTGGTGGTTGCGGCCCGTCAGCAGCGCCTGCCTCGTCGGCGCGCACAACGCGGTCGTGTGGAACCGGTTGTACCGGAGTCCACCGCCCGCGAGGCGCTCCGCCGTCGGCATGTTGCACGGTCCACCGAACGCGCTCGACGCCCCGAAACCGACATCGTCGATCAACACCACGAGCACGTTCGGCGCACCTGCGGGAGGCAACAGGGGCTCGATCGGCGGATACGACGTCGCCGGATCCTTCGCGTCGTACGTCGTGAGCCCCGGGGCCGGTCGGTCGGGAATCGGCAGCACGGAACGGGCGTGATGGTCAGGTGCGTTGGTCATTGCGAGCCTCCGGGACGGGAAATCGGTGATCAGGTGAGGAGCTTGGACTTCTGGTTCTCGAACTCGGCGGCGGTGATGACGCCCTGGTCACGGAGTGCAGCCAGCTTGGTGAGTTCGTCTGCGGTGCCGCCCGCAGCTGCGGTGGTGCGAATGTAGGCGTCCAGCTGCGCCTGCTGCTGCTGGGCCGCCGCGATGTTCCGAGCAGTCATCTTGTCACCATTGGCGATGATGTAGATCAACACACCCAACCACGGGACCACGATGACGAAGATTGCCCAGAGCGCCTTGGAGAATCCACCCATGTCGCTGCGGAAGACGTCGACGATCACCTGGAACACCAGCAGGATCCACGCGACCAACAAGAAGAGGATCAACATCGTCCAGAACAGGCCGAGGATGGGGTAGTCGTACGCGAGCATCGAGTTCTCCTGGATCGAGATGGGGCGTCGCCGACGCCCGCTCCGTGAATTGCGCCCTCGACTCGAGCGCAACGGCACCGATCGCGCTATTCAGATTCGCTCGGAGCGATGGTGACGAGCGGACGGCGCGACGAGACCGGACGGCCCGTTGCCCGGATCGAATGTGATCGGATCTGACCGCGCTCTGGCAAGCTGGCCGTGTGGCTCGGTCGGCGGACATCGATATGGGGGCCAAGGGCGAACCGAGCGCGATCATCCGTCCGCGGTTGCTGGGACTGCTCGAGGGGATCGCCCCTCGAGGAGTGGGCCTGATCGTCGCGCCGGCCGGTTCGGGAAAGTCGATGCTCCTGTCGACCTGGGCCGCCGGGCGAACCGAATCGGACGTGGTGCACCTCACCGTGGAGCCGAGCGACAACGATGCCCAGTTGTTCGGCCGGCGCCTGCTCAGCGCCCTCGGCGACTGCATCGACGTGGATGCGGGCACTGCCCTGCTGATCGACGCGAACGGTGACGCGCTCGGCGCCCTGTTCGTCGATTCGCTCGTCCACCTCGTCGGCACCCACGAGGGTGCCGTGTGGATCATCCTCGACGACGTTCACCTGCTGGGACCTGCCCTCGTCGACGACCTCGAACGCCTGATGACGCATCTCCCGAGGAACGCCCGGCTGATCCTCTCCTCGCGAACGGACCCGCCGCTGGCGACGCTCCCACTCACCCTCGAGAATCGCCTCACCGAGATTCGTGGTAGCGATCTCGCATTCGACTCGACTGAGGGAGCCGAACTCCTCCGATTCGTGAGTCGACGCGAACTCGATCCACCCCTCGTCGAGCAGTTGATCGACCGGACCGAGGGGTGGGCCGTTGGCCTCCAACTCGCAGCGGTCTCGATGCAGCGACGCGACGACCTCGCCGACTTCGCGGATCGCTTCAGCGGGAGCAGCCGTCTCGTCGCCGACTACCTCACCGAGGAGATTCTCGACGAGGTCGGCACCGACCTTCGCGGCTTCCTGCTGCGCACGTCGGTGCTCGTCGAGCTCGACGTCGACCTGTGTGACCACGTCCTCCAACGGTCCGATTCGAGATCGACGATCGCGGAACTCGAGCGACGTTCGATCCTCCTCACCCGTGACGCTGTCGCCAGTCGACGGGTCCGCTACCACCAACTGTTCCGGGACCTCCTGCGCTACCACCTGCAGGATGAACATCCCGACGAGATCCCGACCTTGCATCGACGCGCCGCCGACTGGCACCTTCGGGTCGGCGACGCCGAGGCGGCCGTCGAACATCTGCTGCTCGCCGGGGAGAACGAGCAGGCCTTGGCGACGATCCGAGCCCACGGAGCCCGATGGGTCTCCGACAGCCGGGGAGCCACACTGGTGCGCTGGCTGCGGACGATCGACCGGGAACTGGGTGGCCACGCTCGGATCGACCTGTTGGCGGCGCTCACGATCAGCGGCCGACACGCCGAAGCCGCCGATCTGTTCCGGGAGCTGTCGGTGAACGAGACACCCTTGCTGGGGGAACGAGTGGCGAGCCGAGCGATCTTCTCGCTGCTCGTGCGTCATGATCTCCCGTTGAGCGAGGCGGAGCTGTCGGCTCGGACTGCTCTCGGCGACCTGGAGCGCGTCGACGATCCATCGCAGCTCGACTTCCTCGGCGTCGGCGGTCACGACACCGTCGAGGCGTTCGCCCGGTACACGCTGGCCTGGTCGGCATTCCTCGAGGGAGATCTGATCGCGAGCATCGACGGGTTCGACGCCCTACTGGAACGACCAGGGCTGCGCAGCACTCTGTGGCGCATCAGTGCGCTGGGCGCCAATGCGCTCGCCCATGCTTGGCTCGGTCGGATGCGCGATGCCGAACGACTCGCGCTCTCGTCGCTGGAGCTGGCACGAGAGACGACGCCGAATCCGCGTACCAGCACCACCCACGCCCACCTGGCACTCGGTTCGGTCATGACGGGACGCTGCTCCGACCCCACCGGCGCCCACGAACAGTTCGGCCGGGCGCTCGATCGGGCGATCCAGAGTCGCCGCGCCAGAGACCGCGAACTCCACCGTCTGCTGCTCGCTTCGCTGCTCGCCAACACCTCGACACCCGATGACTCGATGACCACCCTCCAGGCTCCACTGCCCTCTGGCGTGGCGACGCCATTGATCCGGATCGGTGGTGTCGCTCTGGAAGCGAGGCTCTGGCTCACCCTGCACGAACCCCGCCGCGCTGCGCGAGTGCTCGAAGGCATCGACCCCATGATGCTGCCGGCGACACACATCGACGTGTTGCTCGCAGTCGGCAACGGTCGAGAGGCACGCCGTGTGCTCGATGCGTGGCAGGTCACCGAACCGGAGGTCCGGGCGTCGGTCGATCGCCTCCTGCGCGAGGCCCTCGTCCTGCAGGCCGAGGGAAGGGCGGCAGCCGCCGAGCGGGCGATCCTGGAGGCGGTCGGCCGTGCGGCTCCGGAGCAGTTGCGCTCGCCGTTCGTGGAAGCACCCGGTGCACTCCCCCTGCTCCGCACGGCCGATCGCCGCATCAACGAACCCTTCGTGACATCGCTGCTCGGATCCGCCAATGCGGACGCTCGGCAGACCGCCAACCAGATGCTCGACGAGCACCTGACCGACCGGGAGCTGGCCATCCTCCAGTATCTGGCGAGTCGTCTCGACAACAGCGAGCTTGCTGCCGAGCTGTACATCTCGGTCAATACCCTCAAGACTCATCTCCGCAGCATCTACCGCAAGCTGGGCGTTCCCAACCGTGACGCCGCCGTCCGACGGGCATCGGAATTCGGCCTGCTCTGACGGTCGCGGCCACGGCCGACGCCCGCCGTTCGTGCCGGCAGACCTCTCACCCTCGGACATCACCCTCGAAGAGTGATTCTGTCGCATGCGCATGCTCCGACTGCCCGCTTCACGAGAAGATGCGAGAGATGCCGACTCAGATCGAAGCGTTCGAGGTCGACGAGTTCGCCACGGCCGTCGCAGGGCTCGAGACCGAGTACATCCGTACCGGGGCGGGTGTGGGTCCGTGCCGCATGACCAACGCCGGCACGACCGTGGCGAAGTTGAGCACCGGTTCCATGGGGTTCTCGGCGATCTCGCGCACCGACGTGCCCGACGGTCTCGTCGTCTTCAGCCTGATCACCGCGGCTCCTCCGGGCGCCGTCTGGTGTGGAGTGGACGTCACCGTCGGACAGCTCAACGCCTACGGCCCCGGCACCTCGTTCGTGGGCGTCAACCCCGTCGGGCTCGGCGCCACCTTCCTGACCGTGGACTTCGAAACGATCGAGCGAGCCGCCAACGATCTCGGTGTCACCCCATCGATACCGTCATCGGTGAAGCCGCTCGCCTCCCGGCCGGCGGTCGAGCGGTTTCGGCGAGCCATGCAGGCGGCATCGCTGCGTCCCGAGTCGGCCGACGAGGTCCAGCCGACGGCCGAACTCGTCGATGCCGCGGTCGTCACGCTGACGAATTCGGATTCGCGGACCGACGCGGAGCACCGACGACTCGACAGCAGGAAGATCGTGCTGGCATGCCTCGAATACGTCGATGCGACCGACTGCCACCAGCCTTCGATGCTGGAACTCCGCCGCGCCGCCCACGCATCGGAGAGCCGGGTACGCCAGGCGTTCATCGAGGTACTCGGTGCGTCACCCACCCAGTACTTCCAGTATCGGCTCCTCAGCCGACTGCGCGATGACCTGCTCGGGGCCGACCCGACGCGGGAGACCGTCACCCGGATCGCCAGCTCGCTCGGAGTGACCCAACTCGGCCGTATCGCGGGACGGTATCGCCGGCTCTACGACGAGCTTCCCAGCGACACCCTTCGACGCTGACGACCGACATCCGCCGGCGCGACCTCGCTGACGTGGCGATTCTGAATAGCCCGGACAAAGGCGGATCGGTATCAATGGCGACCATGGCAACCCACAGCAATGCAAACCACAGCGCGTGGGCAGTCGGCTTCTCGGCCTTCGCCGGGATCCTGCTGATCATGATCGGCATCTTCCACGCGCTGGCCGGCGTCGTCGCCATCGCGAACGACACCTTCTTCGTCGTCGGCCGTGAGTGGATCTTCGAATTCGACGTGACGGCATGGGGATGGATTCATCTGATCGGCGGCATCATCGTCGTCGCTTCCGGTTTCGGCATCTTGACCGGCAACGTGCTCGCTCGGAGCATCGGCGTCGCCGTTGCGGTCCTGAGCTCGGTCGTGAACTTCGCATGGCTGCCGTACTACCCGGTGTGGTCGGCGGTCATGATCGCGCTCTCGGTAGCGGTCATCTGGGCCCTGACGGTCCATGGACGCGACATCGCCGCGAGCGGGGGCTGACGGTCGATCCGACCTCGAGCAACGACCCCGATGCACTCGACGCATGACCAACGAGCCAGCACCATGCCAGGACTGATCAGGGGAATGGCACGCACGGCTGCCCCACAGCAGCAGTGCGTCGCTCCGGCACCCCCACGACCCACACCAGAGGCTCCCGATGAGTGAGACACCGGCGAACGAGGCCGCCCGACGTCCCACTCGGGACGCCGGCGACCTCTTCGAGTTGCTGGCCACGGTCCTGCTCGCGCTCGCAGCGGTGTCGACGGCATGGGCCGGGTTCCAATCCGCCAAGTGGGGTGGTGTCCAGGCGACCAACTTCAGCCAGGCGGGCGCCGCTCGCACCGAGTCGGTACGTTTCTCGACACTGGCCGGGCAACAGAGCTCCGTCGACGTCACCACGTTCTTCAACTGGCTGGAAGCGGTCGTCGATGACATCGACCGCGGCGACATCGAGGCGCCCACCGACGCAACGACGTATCAGCCGACCGCCCAGACCCTCTCCGGCTTCACGTACGAACGATTCCGGGACGAGTTCCGGCCCGCCGTCGATGCGTGGCTCGCGACCAACCCGTTCATCGAGGACGGGGCGCCGGCGACGCCGTTCCAGATGGACGAGTACCGGCTCGCGGCCGACGAGGAGTCCGAGCGCCTGCTGCTCGCGGCAGAGGACCGCGCCAGCGACGCCGGCGACGCCAATCAGACGTCGGACAACTACGTCCTCACGGCGGTGCTCTTCGCCAGCGCCTTGTTCTTCGCTGCCCTGTCGAGCAAGCTCGTGCGGGCACGCTTCAAGACGGCCTCCCTCGTGATCGCCGCGACGGTCTTCCTCGGCACGACCATCTACGTGCTGTCCCTGCCCATCGAGATCTGACGCATGTGACCGGATGGGACGTCGCACTCATCGGTGCGGCACTGCTCGCCGACGCGTAGATCTCGAGGCGCCTGGAGGGAACCTTCGTCACGGCCCCGATGGCGTTCGTCGTGATCGGATTCACGGTCGGAACCGCCCACGGGATGACGGCGCCCTGGCTCACCGACTGCGATGCCCGCTGGCTCGACGCCAACCGGAGCGAGCTGACCTTCGAGACCGAGGACGTCGCCGTCGGGTCACGAGCCAGGCACCCACCGCGGTCCTGGCCGGGGGCAGCTCGACGCGTCGAGCAGCGCGCCGACGGAGGCTGACCGGGCCACCTCGCCGTCACGCCGACCCCCGTATCGCACTGCGATGCTCGGGCGGGCTCCGCCGCCGGTCACCCGGAGTCAGTCATCGACTTCCCGTGCCGCCAGGACGGGCGAAGGCGTCGGCCGCCTTCAGCTCCGAGGCCCACGTGTGCTGTTCAGATGGAGTTGTACGGGTGGAGCGGGTCGGATGGGCGGGGCGGACGAGGCCGTCAGCGACCCTGGTGGGCCATCATGTCGATGACGACGGTGATGGCGAGGACGAGTGCGTCGTCCTGCCCGGGAGCGATGTCGACGCCGTAGGAGTCGCGGACGCGGAACCACTTCTTCGAGACCGTGGCGATCGTGGTCCGACCCTGCTCGATGCGGTACTCGTGCTGGACGATGTTTCCCTGCGTCGACATGTCGTCCCCACCGGGGATGTTGATCGTCCAACGATCGCGGAGCGGCGTGATCAGCGCGTTGTGCACCTTTGCGGCCGCTCCGCCGTCGGCGCGCTCGATCGTCATCGAGTCGCGCACTCGGGCGAGCTTCTCCTGGATCTTGTAGAGCTCGCGCCCGTCGGCATCCTCGAACTTGAGCGTCGAGCGGACGCGCAGCGCCTTGCCGTCGACCTTGAACGCCCGGCGCCCCTGGTCGTCCTCGATGAAGAAGTCGTCGCCGATCGCGAACATGCGCTGCCGCATCTGGTAACGGTGACCACCGGCGCCGGCTCCCCTGCGCCCACCAGCGGCTGCCGCTCCCACGACCGCCTGCACGTCAGCGACGCGCAGGCCGGTCGAATCCTGCGCCTGATCGCCGACTTCCGCTATGCAGAATCGCCACCGATGCGAGACCGGCACCACCGGTGTTCGTGCCGATTCTGCATAGCGGATCGGCCACCCTTCACGTAGAACAGTGGGCTGCGGTCCCGCGACTTCCACCCATCGGCGACCACTTCCACGCTCCGCAACCACCGAAGAGGCAGACATGACCCAACCGAGCCCCGGCTACAACACTCCGATCCCTGCGTCGATCACCACTCCGGACCGGGTGGAGACCCGTCTCGGCATGCTCGAGTTCTTCGACGGCCTGCCATTGCCGGAAACGGCGCGTCGGCTGCACGACCACCTGAAGTTCATCCGCGGTGTCGAGGCCTTCCTGAACGGGATCCCGGCGGCCTCGATCGAGGCGATGCGTCGCGGCGTGGTCGAGATGGGCGGCGTCACGTCGCATCACTGCGTCATGTTCGATCAGCTCATGGACTCCAACCCGCTGTTCCTGACGGGCAATACCGACACCGTCTACGCCATGGTGATCCTCGACCTCGCGCACGACGGTCCGACGGTGGTCGAGATTCCGCCAGGGTGTGGGCCGGGCACGGTCAACGACGCCTGGTTCCGCTTCGTGATCGACATGGGCGGGCCGGGCCCGGACCGCGGACAGGGCGGCAAGTACCTGATCCTTCCGCCCGACCATGACGGCGTTGTTCCCGGCGGCTACTTCACCGTGCGTTCACCGAGCTACACGAATTGGCTGATTCTCCGTGGCTTCCTCGTCGATGGCCGTCCTGACGCTGCCGCGGCCATGTTCCGCGGCGGGCTCAAGGTCTACCCCCTGGCAGCCTCCGATGATCCACCGGCGATGGAGTTCATCTCCGCGAGCGGCCACAGCTTCAACACGATTCACGCCAACGACGCCACGTTCTACGAGGAGATCCACTCGGTGATCGACCGCGAACACCTCGATGTGATCGACCTCGAGACCCGCGGCCTCATGGCGAGCATCGGTATTCGCAAGGGCCGCCCCTTCGCACCCGACGAGCGCATGACTGGCATCCTCCGCGACGCTGCCGCGGTCGGCAACGCCACCGCTCGAACGTTGTTCTTCCAACCAGAGGACCCCGAGGCATACGTCTACGACGATGGCAGTCACTGGAAGACCGGATTCGTCGGCGGCGACTACCAGTGGCTCATCGACGAGGGCGAAGGCGGGCGCAACCTCGACGCCCGCACGTACTTCTTCTACATGGCAACGGTCAACACCCCCGCGATGGCCCTCAAGATGGTGGGCGTGGGGTCTCAGTACGCCGCGCTCGACGTCGACCAGAGCGGTGACTACCTCGACGGATCGAAGACCTATCGGCTCAACATTCCCGCGAATCCGCCGGCCAAGGACTTCTGGTCGGTCGTCGCATACGACCCACAGACTCGATCAGAGCTGCAGACGGGCCAGCCGTATCCGAGCAAGAACAGCGAGAAGGATCCGATCGTGGTCAACGACGACGGCTCGGTCGACCTCTACTTCGGACCCGCCGTGCCCGAGGGCCACGAGGAGAACTGGATCCAGACGGTCCCCGGGAAGGGTTGGTTCGTCCTCCTGCGCCTGTACGGACCGCTCGAGCCGTGGTTCGACCAGACCTGGCGACCCGGCGAGTTCGAGCTGATCGACTGACGACGGGGCACCGGGACCGCTCCGCCGAGCGAACGCGGCCCAGGCCGTGCTGCCGATGGCGTCCCACGCGAGGAACCGGGGATACGGATTCCGGGTCAGGCCCATCGTCGCCCCGATCACGAAACGCATCCCGGGCACGAACCGTCCGAAGACGATCAGCTGAGGGGCGTGACCACTCAGCACCTCCAAGGTCTTGGCGACCTGCTCGTTCTGCTGCGCCTGAGCGACACGGTCGGCCATGAAGCGCCGGAGCGCGGTGCGCGAGATCCAGTACAGGATCGAGTCACCGACGACCGCGTCGAGGACGAACGATGGACGATCGATGATCGGCTGGTCATGGGCGAAGGGCCTCTCCGCCGCGAGTCGACAGCTCCTGGTCGATCCGCCGGTGACGGATCAGGAGGACACAGCTCACCGCGACCACCCAGACGCTGAAGACCCAGGCGAGCGCGCCCGTCGGCACGGGAGCGAACAGCAGCACCAACCCTGCGCTGTATCCCGAGATGACCAAACCGCGCGGGAACGCGTCGGACAGACGTGCGACCGTCGTCGCCGAGATGATGAAGACCGCCTCGAGCCGCACCGCCACGACGGTGAAGGCGGCGGCGCCTGCCGCCCGCCAGCCCGACACGCTCTGGACCGTCTGCGATGTCCCGAACATGTACGCGTCGACCGCCGGCGTCGCGAGCAGCAGGGTGCCGACCATCCAGATCGAGACCGACAACAACGCACTCCCCAAGAAGACGGTGCCGAAAAACTGGTTCTCGCGCTCGCCGACCCGGCGCCGGATCACCGCCACGAACCAGACGAACGCGATCGAGCCGATCGTGGTCAGGTTGAGCGCAACGATCATCGAACGCTGGTTCCCGGTGTTCCCGTACCACTCGGTCAGGCCCGGGTCGCCAGGCTCGGGCGAGCGCAGCAGCAGCAATCGGGCGATAGCGAAGAGCACGGCGTGGGCGAGCCCGGCGAGTGCCGCCGCTTCGAGCGACCGCAGTGCCCGGCCGCCTCGCCGACTTCCCACAGCGTCCGGGAGGTTGTCGCTCATTCGACCACCATCGCCTGACGATGACGAACCGAGGCCGACGCTGGCATTCGATCTCCCATGTTCGCCTTCTCCCGAGGAGTGGTCCGATGCTGCCTCGAGCCGTGCGGCGACAGCTGATCACCGCCATCGGATCACGGTCCGGCCAGCGGGGCTATTCAGATTCGGTCCGAGGACGGCATCCGAACACGCTGGACCTTCGATCCAAGATTGCGGATAGTGAATATCGGCCGCCCGAAGGGCATCCGTAGCGTTCACCCGGTTCCCGCACCGAAGGTGCGTACCCGAAGGAGACGACATGCGGACCCCCACGGCAACGACGATGCCCTTGCGCAGGCTGCAGTGGACCATGCTGGCGGGGGCGGTGGCGCTGTTGGCGGCTTGCGGTGGTGGCAACGGCAGCAGCCCGCTCACGAGCATCGATCCATCGTTGCCAGGGAGTGGCCAACCGGTCGCGACGGCACCTGCGCCGGAAGAACCCGCACCCGAAGAGCCCGCACCCGAAGAGCCCGCACCCGAAGAGCCCGCACCCGAAGAGCCCGCACCCGAAGAATCCGCACCCCAGGACGTAGCACCCGCTCCCGCCGACGAGGACGGGCTGACCAGCGAGCAGTGGGTGCTGATCATCGTGCTCGGATTCGTCGTGGTCGCGATCGTGATCGGGGCCACCGCGCTGGCCTCACGCCGCTCGCGCGACCGCGACGAACTGCGGCTGTCCCATCGACGGCGGTTGGACGACATCACCCGGAGTTGCCGATCGATCCACGACAGCGCGGTGTTGTCGATCCTCCAGACGAACGACCCGACGATCCTCCAGACGAGCTTCGCTGCGGCCCGGGCCCAACTGATCGATCTCGAAGCGCGGATCGCGGGGCTGGCCGACGAACTCACCGACGAACACGACCGCCGAGCACTCCACGAACTCGAACTTGCGGTCGCCGGAGTCCGAACGGCCCTCGAGTCCAACGTCGGCCTCCGAACGGACCCCGAGACACCCGGGCAATACGAGCTGCTCGAAGCATCCAATCGGACGGTTCTCTATCGAAGCGAGCAGCTCGAGTCCGCACTCCAGCAGACCCTGTACCTCGACCTGTAGCTCCTGGAAGCGGGGTCGGCCGCCTACCAGTGCTGGGCTCAGCCCGTCACCCGCACCCACGGGTCACCAGCGTGCTCGCCGGGTCCGGCAACAGAGATGGTTCAGGCTTCCTGCTAGAGCTACCCGCGCCTTACTACTTGTAACAGGTGGCGAACGGCCTCGAGGAGTACTACACGGGTGCCGGGGAGGCGCCCGGTGTCTGGGTCGGCACCAGGGTCGAGTCACTCGGGCTGGTCGGCGAGGTCGAGCCGGCTCACCTTCGCGCCGTGCGTGCGGGGCTCACGCCGCGTACCGGATTGACCCCGGACGGCACGACGCTGCATGCTCATCCCCGCCAGGTCCCAGGCTTCGATCTGATGTTCTCGGTGCCCAAGTCGGTGTCGGTCGCCTACGCCCTCGCCAACCGACGCGTGCAGCATCTGATCGTCACGGCCTGCGAGGCGACACTCGCAGAGACGTTGGGCTGGTTGGAGCGCGAGGCGTGCTTCGTGCGGCGGAGAACGAACAAGCCTGCCGAGCGAGCACGCTTCTACGACGCAGTCGGCATCAGCGGGACCTACGAACCGCAGGTCAACCGCTTGATCCTGACCACACACCCTGTTGCGCATAGGTTCGTGTCGGAGGACCGGTCGGCAGGGTCACGTACCGGTCATTGGCGCCTCACGGCGTTCTCGTGAACTCGTTGCGCACAGAGACCGCAACTCGTTCACGAGAACGGGGAACGACTGGTGTCGGAGGGGGGACTTGAACCCCCACGCCCATAAGTAGGGCACTAGCACCTCAAGCTAGCGCGTCTGCCATTCCGCCACTCCGACGTGGTTTGGGTCTGTGACCCTATCTCCCGCAGCGAGGAGTGCCACCGATCCGAACGACCTAGTCGTACAGGAAGGGCAGCGCCATCACCGTGAAGAGCCAGATCAGTGCGAAGACGAACGTGATCCGGTTCAGGTTGCGCTCGGCTGCCGTCGACCCGAGGGCCGCACCGCCACCGCCGCCGAACATGTCCGACAGGCCGCCACCACGACCGCTGTGCATGAGGATGCCAGCGATCAGGGCGCCCATCGACACGATGTTGATGGCGAGGGTGATGTAGAGCATGACGTCGCGCACGGTCGACAATCCTACCGGTGCCCGGCGCCGTCCGGCGCCCACTTGCGACGCCGGTACCACCATGTCGGCGCCGTTCCAGCGGGTGGTTCCGGGGTGGTCGCCAGCAGATCGTCCGCACGGTCTCCGAGCGCCCGCTGCACCGACTCGAACTCCTCCAACGACTCGCAGCGGTCCGTCAGCAGGTACCGACGCCGCCCGATCACGGCCACCAGGCCGCCATACGCAAGCTTGCGGAACCCCGACACCAGACCAGGACGGGTACGCGACAGCTTCTCGATGCGATCCCACGACAGCCGTTGGCGACGCAGCACCATGTGGCGAGTCACGGCATCGGCATCGAACGTCGACGCCACCGGATAGTCGAACAGGACGATTCCGACGAGCACCACTCCGAACACGAACGTCGCAGTCGGAAGCACGCCCCAACCGGCGCTCGCCACCACGAGAACACCCGCCAGGAGAACCGTCGTCGAACCGATCGCCGAAGCGATGATCCCCCGCCACGTCGAGTGCAGGGTCACCGACCCGTCGGCCACGTCAGTCGCCGGCGATTTCGACCTTGCGACCGAGCTGCACCGTCCGCTCCAGCAGGGTCTCCCCCGGCTGCAACGCGAAGTGGCAGGCGACGGTGTGACCAGGTGCGATTTCGGTCAGCTCCGGAGTCTCCTGCGAGCACACGTCCTGCGCGATCGGGCACCGAGTGTGGAACCGGCATCCGGACGGCGGGTTCGCGGGGCTCGGCACATCCCCCTGGAGGATGATCCGGCGCCGGGCCCGCTCGCGGCGAGGATCGGCGATCGGCACGGCAGACAACAGCGACTGGGTGTACGGATGCGCCGGCGACTCGTAGAGCGTGTCACGGTCCGCGAGTTCGGCGATGCGCCCGAGATACATCACGCCGACACGGTCGCTGGTGTGGCGCACCACCGACAGGTCGTGGGCGATGAAGATGAAGCTCAGCTGGTACTCGTCCTGGATCTCGTCGAGCAGGTTGAGCACCTGGGCCTGGATGCTGACGTCGAGGGCCGACACCGGCTCGTCGAGGACGATCACCTTCGGACGCAGAGCGAGCGACCGGGCGATGCCGATGCGCTGGCGCTGCCCGCCGGAGAACTCGTGCGGGTACCGGTTGCCGTGCTCGGGCAGGAGCCCCACCCGGGTCAGGAGCTCACCGACGCGGTCTCGCGCCTCTTTCTTCGGAACGCCGTGGATCTTCATCGGCTCGCCGACGATCTCACGGATCGGCAGCCTGGGGTTGAGCGATGCGTACGGATCCTGGAACACCATCTGCAGGTCGCTGCGCAACTGGCGCAACCGCTTCTTCGACGCGGTGGTGACGTTCTCGGTTCCGAACATCACGGTGCCCGACGTGGGCTCCATCAGGCGCAGCAACGATCTCCCGAGCGTGCTCTTGCCGCAGCCCGATTCGCCGACGATGCCGAGCGTCTCGTGGCGCATCAGGTCGAGCGTGACGCCAGACACCGCCTGGACCGATCCCACCTGGCGTCGGAACACTCCGGCCCGAATCGGGAACTCCATCACCAGGTCCTGGATCTCGAGGATCGGGGCATCCTCGTCGACGCCGGTCAGCGCGCCGGAGTCGTACAGCGAGGCGGTTGTCATGACATCGCCTCCACGCCCATGCCGATCTCGGCGGTCCGGTGACAACGGCTCGCATGGGCCTCGCCGACCAGCACGATCGGTGGGTCGGATGCCGCACACTCGTCGACGGCCAACGAGCATCGGGGCCGGAACGCGCAGCCCGAGGGCGGATTGAGCAGGCTCGGCGGGTTGCCCGGAATCGCCTCGAGCGAGTCCTTCACGCCCTCGAGGTCGGGAATCGAGTTGAGCAGCGCCATCGTGTACGGATTGCGCGACTCGTAGAAGATGTCGTCGAGATCGCCGGTCTCCATCAGGCGGCTCGCATACATCACCTGCACACGATCGGCGGATCCGGCGACGAGGCCGAGGTCGTGGGTGATCAGCATCATCGCCGAGCCCGTCGCCTGCTGGACGTCGTGGAGGACCTCCATCACCTGGGCCTGCACGGTCACGTCGAGAGCAGTGGTCGGCTCGTCGGCGATCAGCAGCTTCGGGTCGTTGCAGATCGCCATGGCGATCATCGCCCGCTGGCGCATACCTCCGGAGAACTCGTGGGGATGCTGCGAGGCACGACGCTTCGGTTCCGGCACGCCGACCAACTGGAGGAGATCGACGGCGCGATCCCAGGCCGCCTGCTTGGACGTCGCCGTGTGCACTCGAATCGCTTCGGCGATCTGCTCGCCGACCGTGTACACCGGGTTCATCGCGGTCATCGGATCCTGGAAGATCATCGCCACGTCGCGACCACGGATCGAACGCATCTCCTCTTCCGAGAGCGCGAGCACGTCGATGCCGTCGAAGTTCACGCTGCCGGTGATCTCGGTGTTCTTCGGATGCAAGCGCATCAGCGCCAACGCGGTGACCGACTTGCCCGAGCCGGACTCGCCGACGACGGCGAGCACCTCGCCGGAGCTGATCTCGAAACTGATGTCCGTGACCGCACGGACCACACCGGCATCGGTGCGGAACGCAACGGTCAGATCGTCGACCTTCAACAGTGGGGACTGATCCACGTCAGCCTCTCTCGTTCTTCGAACGGGGATCGAGGGCATCGCGCATGCCGTCACCCAGGAAGTTCACACACAACACGATCATCACGATGAAGAAGCCGGGCGTCAGCACGCGGATCGGATCGTTGTCGATGTTGCCCTTGGCGTCGGCAACGAGGGTGCCGAGCGATGCATTGGGGGGCTGGACGCCGAGACCGAGGAACGACAGGGTGCTCTCGAGCACGATCACCGTGCCGAGCAGCAGCGTCACCTCGACCACCACCGGGCCCACGACGTTGGGCAGCACGTGGCGGAAGATGATGCGCATGTGCGACGCCCCCGCGGCACGTGCCGCGAGGATGTACTCCTGTTCCTTGATCGACAGCACCACGCCGCGTACGACTCTGGCGATTCGTGTCCACAGCAACAGCGACAGCACGATCGCCAGGCTGGTCGCATTGCCCCCCGAGTACTTCGAGAAGATCGACAGCACGATCAGCGCCGGCACGATCAACACCATGTTGATCACCTGAGAGATGAAGATGTCGGTGCCCTTGGCGAAGTATGCGGCGAGGGCACCGAGCAGGGTGCCGACCGCGGTGGCGAGAATCGCAGCGATGAACCCGATCCGCAGCGAGTAGAGGCCGCCCTGCGCGGTGCGGACGAACAGGTCGCGACCGATCTCGTCGGTGCCGAACCAGTGGTCGGACGACGGACCCTGGAGACGGTCGGCGATGTTGCGCTCGTCGAACTCCCATGGGCTGAGCATCGGACCGGCGATGAACAGCAGCAGGATCACGACCAGGCCGATGGCACCGATGATCGCCATGCGGTGGTGACGGAACCGTTTCCAGGCCAGCCAGCCGAACGTCTGCGGCGCCTCGGTGAGCCCCTCGACCTCGCCGGCGGAGAACACCGGGACGTGGTGTTCGTAGCGCTCGCTGTCGAAGTACTCCGGGTCCAGGTTCTCCTGGTCGAATGTGCTCTTGGCCATCGGGGTCCTCAGTCCAGTCGAATCCGGGGGTCGAGCACGCCGTACATGATGTCGGCGACGAGGTTGAAGAAGACGGTGATCAACCCGGTGAACAACACGATGCCGAGGATCAGGTAGATGTCGGCGTCGTTGAGGCCGCGAACGAACGCAGGGCCGAGGCCGGGCCAGGAGAAGATGCTCTCGGTCACGATCGACCCACCGAGCAGCGCCGAGAAGTTGAGCGCCCACAGCGTGACGAGCGGGATGAGCGCATTGCGCAGTGCGTGCTTCCACACCACCCGTTTCTCGGGAAGCCCCTTCGCTCGGGCGGTACGGATGTAGTCCTGGTTGAGGGTCTCCAGCATCGACGCTCGCCCGAAGCGGCTGTCGGCGGAGATGAAGAGGATCGACAGTGACATCACCGGGAGCGCGATGTCGCGCAGGAGTTCGATGAAGTTCTCGTTGGTCTTGCGGCCGGTGTTGAAGGGTTTGACTCCGAACCAGTTCTCCAGCTGCACGCCGAAGATGTTCTGGATCAGCAAGGCGAGCACGAACGAGGGGAAGGCGAGGCCGAAGAAGGCCAGGCCGGTGAGGAGGTAGTCGCCCTTCGAGTACTGGTGCCGGGCCGAGTACACCGACAGCAGGAGTGCGACGACGGCGCTGATGATGAAGGCCGGGACGGCGATCAGGGCGGTGTTCCAACCGCGGTCGACGATGATCTCGCTGACCGGCTCACCGATGCTGCTCGAGGTACCGAGGTCGCCGCTGAGCACGTCGCCGAACCAGATGAAGGGACGCATCCACACGTTGACGTCGAGGTTGTACACCTCGGTGATCTGATCGAAGCCGTCCTGGCAGCGCGGCAGACAGAGGTAGAACCCCGACCGAGGGTCGGTGGTGAGTGAGATCCCGACGTGGACCAGGTACAGCGCAATGATCAACAGGGGGATCGTTGCCAGGAGACGTCTGGTGATGTAGGCGAACACGGTGTGAGGGACCTCGGACGGAGACAGTAGACGACAGATGATCAGATGTTGAACGGGGCCCCTTGCGGGGCCCCGTCCTACATCTCACATGGTGTTACAAGGTGTTCGGTTGATCAGTTCGCGAACTGGAAGTCCGCAACGTTGGTCAACGGGCCCGCACCCTGGGCGTCGGGAGCAACACCGGCCTGCGCGAGCGCCTGGGTGTAGCCGTAGAACGACGGCTTCTGGGTGAGCGGGAGCATGAAGAGACCCTGCACCGGGTCGCTCTCCAGCGTGGTGACGAACTTGTCCAGCTCGTTGTAGCACGCTGCACGCTCGTCGGCGTCGACGGTCGCATCGCACTCGTCGGCGAGGGCCTCGAATTCGTCGTTGGCGAACCCGTACGGGTTGTTCTCGCCACCGGCGCGGTACGAAGCGGTCTGGCCGCCGGGCCACGGGCCACCGACCCATGCGAACTGGGTGATGTCCCAGATGTCGCAGTTGCCGGCGGTGCCGCCGCTCGTCGAGCACTCGATCGAGCCCTCGGAGAACGGCACTTCGTTGAAGTAGGCGCCGCCTTCGACGTTGTCGATGGTGATCTCGATGCCGGCGTCCTTCATCTGGGCCTGGATGAGCTCCTGCTGGATCTCACGCAGACGGTTGCCGCCGGTCGTGCCGACCCGGAGGCTGAGCACGCCGTCTTCGGGGTGCTCGTAGATGCCGTCGCCGTTGAGGGTGTAGCCGGCCGACTCGAGCGCGGCAGCTGCCGACTCGATGTCGCCCGCACCGTAGCCGGCGTCGCCGGCGTGGTTCTCGTACGTCGACTGGTTGGACAGCCAGTAGGTGTTGCCCAGACCCTCGGCCGGCAGTGTGTCGCCGAACAGCGGGGTGTAGAGGCCGGCCATGACTTCGCTCTTGTCCATCGCGTAGGCGAGCGCCTCACGAACCTCGGGCTTGCTGAGGTGCGTGTTGTTGAGGTTCAGGCCCCAGTGCTCGAAGACCGGGCCAGCGGAGCTGGACACCGTGAAGGTGGCGTCGCTGGCGAGTTCCTCGAACGCGAGCTGCGGCTGGGTCATGACGATCTGCGCTTCGCCGGCCTTCAGCGCGTTGATCTGCGCGTCGGTGTCGGTCACGAAGTTGATCTGCACGCCGTCGACGAACGCAACGCCGTCGTTCTTGGCGTCGGGGCTGTTCGAGCCGAAGTAGTTGTCGTTGCGCACCAGGTTCATCTGGACGCCCTTCTCCCACGAATCGAAGATCATGGGGCCGGACGATGCAATGACCTCGCCATCGACGGTCCATTCGCGGAGTGCGTCGTTGAGCTCGGCCGCAGCGGTGGCGGGATCCTCGGAGAACTGGTGCATCGGGTACACCTCGTTGAGCACGCCCTGCCAACCGGCGTAGAACGACTCCCAGGTGATGCTGAACTCGGTCGGGCTGGTCACCGTGAAGTCGGTGACGGTGTCCCAACCGGTGCGGTCGCCGAACAGGTAGATGTAGTTCGGATCGCCCTCCTCGTCGGTGCCGTCGGCCGCCATGATGGCGTCGTAGGTCCACTTGACGTCGTCGGCGGTCAGGTCGTCGCCGTCGCTCCACACGAGGCCGTCACGCAGCGTGAAGTCTGCGGTGACGGTGCCGTCGTCGTTCTCGGTGACGGTCGCCTCGCCGTCGAGCAGCTCGGGGTAGTACTCGGTCGCTCCCGAGATGCCGTGCAGACCCTCGAGCATCGCGGAACGGATCCACGAGGTGATCGAGAGGTTGTTCTCGGGATCGTCGAGGTGCAGGTCGGGCGGCTCCTGCTCGTGCGCCCAGATCAGGGTGCCACCATCGGCGCCCTCGACCATCGCATCGGTGGTCTCGGTCTCGCCGCCTTCGGTGGTGTCGGTTGCGGTGGTGTCGCCGGTTTCGGCGGCATCGGTACCGTCGGGTGCGCTGGTGTCATCGTCGCTGCCACAGGCTGCGAAGATCAACGCCGACGCGGCCGCAACGGCGAGGAGCTTGGCGCTCCGTCGTGTCGTGTTCACGTATGTGTCCTCCTGGAAGATGGATATGAAACAGGGAAGTCGTGCGCCGCGGGAACCGCCCGGCAGTACCGGCGTTCAACTACGGCTGAACAGCTTCGAACCCCCTCCCCGGTGGTTCGAAGTCACGCGACCATATCAGCGTGTGTTACCCAGCGGTAGGAGGCCCTGTTTCCTGTGTGTGAAAAGTCAAGGGCGCGATGGGAGGACACCCGGTCGCGACCGAGCGCCTCAGGCCCCGAACTGAACGATCTTCGCGAACTCCTCGGGGTCGAGGCTGGCCCCGCCGACCAGGGCCCCGTCGATGTCGGGCTGGGCCATCAGTTCGGTTGCGTTGGCCGCCTTGACCGAGCCGCCGTACTGGATGCGAACGGCGTCGGCGGTGGCGACGTCGGCGATCTCGGCGACCTTCGTGCGGATCGATGCGCAGACCGCCTGCGCGTCGTCCGATGTCGCGGTCCTGCCCGTCCCGATCGCCCAGATCGGCTCGTAGGCGATCACGAGCGATGCGATCTGCTCGTTCGACCGGCCGGCCAGGCCGGCTGCCACCTGCCCGAGCACCTTCGACTCGGTCTGGCCGGCCTCACGCTCGTCGAGTGTCTCCCCCACACACATGATCGGCGTCATGCCGAGCGCCTGGATCGCGGCCACCTTGGCGTTCACCATCTCGTCGGTCTCGCCGAACAGCTCGCGCCGCTCGGAGTGCCCGGCGATCACGTACACCACGTTCAACTTCGCGAGGAACGTCGGCGAGATCTCGCCGGTGAACGCACCGCTGTCCTCCCAGTGGCAGTGCTGGGCGCCGAGGTGGAACTCGAAGTCCTCGGTCTCGATCACGGTCTGGATGCTGCGGATGTCGGTGAACGGCGGGTGGATGCTGACGTCGACGTCCTCCAACGTCTCCTTCGGCACGAGGTAGTGCAGCGTCTGGATGGTCTGGATCGCCTCGAAGTGGTTGAGGTTCATCTTCCAGTTGCCGGAGATGAGCGGTCGACGGGTCATGGGATTCCGATCTGGTGGGTCACTGCGTTCCTTGTCGGTAGAGCTTCGAGGCCGGGCAGGTCGCCGTTCTCGAGGAGTTCGAGGCTGGCGCCGCCGCCGGTGGAGACGTGGTCGACGTCGTCGTCGAGCTTGAACTGTGCGAGCGCGGCAGCGGAGTCGCCGCCGCCGACGACGGTGAACGCCTTGGTGTCGGCCATCGCCTGCGCGACCGTGCGCGTGCCCGAGGCGAATCGCTCGTCTTCGAACATGCCCATCGGGCCGTTCCAGAACACCATCCGGGCGTCCATGATCACATCGGTGAATGCCGCCGCCGATCCGGGCCCGATGTCGAACCCCTTGGCTCCGTCGGGCAGATTCGTGCCGAACGTGGCGTACTCGCCGCGGGCATCGACCCCGGTGATGTCCTCGGGAAGATGGATCGTCTTGCCCCGCGCGCCCGCCTCGGCGAGCAGACGACCGCACGTGTCGACCTGATCGGGTTCGAACAGCGAGTCGCCGATCGTCTTGCCCTGCGCGGCGAAGAACGTGAAACACATCGCTCCGCCGATCACGAGCGAATCGACCACCTCGAGCAGTGCTTCGACCACTCCGAGCTTGTCGGAGATCTTCGCTCCGCCGAGCACGGCGACGAACGGGTGCTTGGGCTTGTTGCGCAGGCCGAGGAGCACCTCGACCTCCTTCTGGAGGAGTCGCCCCATCGCCGACGGCACGAACTGCGGCGGGCCGACGATCGACGCATGCGCACGGTGCGAGGCGCCGAAGGCGTCGTTGACGTAGCCGTCGATGCCGTCGACGAGCTGGGCGACGAACGCCGGATCGTTGGCGGTCTCGCCCGGGTCGAACCGCAGGTTCTCGAGCAGCTCGACGCCCGGCGCCAGCTCGGCGAGGCGTTCGCGTACCGGCTCCATCGAGTACTTCGGATCCGGCGCTCCCTTCGGCCGTCCGAGGTGACTGGCAGTGACGACGGTCGCGTTGCGTTCGGTCAGCCACTGGATCGTCGGGAGCGCCGCGCGGATGCGGAAGTCGTCGGCGATCTGGCCGTCGTCGTCGAGCGGGACGTTGAAATCGGTCCGGACGAGAATCCGCTTCCCGGCGAGATCGCCGAGTGTCGCTTCCAGATCCTCCAACGTCGGAATGGCCGAGGAGGTCTCACCCATGGCGGTCAGCGCTTGACTTTGCTGCCGGTGAACGCCGTCAGGTCGACGAGACGGTTCGAGTAGCCCCACTCGTTGTCGTACCAGCCGTTGATCTTCACCAGCTTGCCCATGCTCATCGTGAGCCCGGCGTCGAACACGCACGAGTGCGGGTCGGTGACGATGTCGCTCGACACGATCGGGTCCTCGGTGTACTTGAGGACACCCTTCAACTCCCTCTTCGCCGCAGCGGCGAACGCTGCGTTGATCTCCTCGACGGTGGCCGACTTCTTGAGCGTGGCCGTGAAGTCGGTGAGCGAGCCGGTCGGCGTCGGCACGCGCAGTGCCGTACCGTCGAGCTTGCCCTTCATCGACTCCATCACGAGCGACGTGGCGCGGGCTGCGCCCGTCGACGTCGGCACGATGTTGATCGCCGCGGCGCGGGCACGGCGCATGTCGCTGTGCGGGCCGTCGACGAGGTTCTGGTCGCCGGTGTAGGAGTGGACGGTGGTCATCAGGCCCTGGTCGACACCGAAGTTGTCGTCGAGCACCTTGACCATCGGCACGAAGCAGTTGGTGGTGCAGCTGGCGTTGGAGATCACCTTGTGCCGGCTGATCCGGAAGTCCTTGTGGTTGACTCCGTAGACGAACGTGGCGTCGGCATTGGTGCACGGCGCCGACACGATCACGAGCGGGGCGCCGCCGTCGAGGTGTGCGCTCGCTGCGTCACGCGTGTTGAAGAAGCCGGTCGACTCGATCACCACGTCGACGCCCAGTTCGCCCCACGGGAGGTCGGCCGGGTTGCGCTCGCTGAGCACGCGCAACGTGTCGTTGCCCGCCTTGATGCTCGACTTCGTCGCCGACACCTTCTCGGGGAAGCGGCCGAGCACCGAGTCGTACTGGAGCAGGTGCGCCATCGTGTCGATCGACCCGAGGTCGTTCACCGCCACGAAGTCGAAATCGGCGCCGCTCGCTTTGGCGGCGCGGAAGAAGTTGCGTCCGATACGGCCGAAACCGTTGATGCCGACTCGAATGGTCATGACTGGGTGCCTCCTGGCGGGTGGGGGAACAACATTGTCCGGCACCGACTGTAGTTCCCCACGGATTCGACGCCGGAAACGACTCAGCGCGACTCAGCGCGAGACGTCGCGATGGGTGGCGCGGACAGCGACGCCGCGCTGTCGCAGGCGCGACGCCAACTCCTCGGCGACGGCGACCGATCGATGGCGACCACCGGTACAGCCGACGGCGACCGTGAGGTAGCTGCGACCTTCGGCCTGGTAGAGGGGCACGAGCGTGGCGAGGAGGTCGTCGAACTGGTCCACGAACGCCGAGCCGACCGCCGTCTCCAACACGAAGTCGCGCACCTTCGGGTCGTGGCCGGTGAGCGGACGCAGGTCGTTCTCCCAGTGAGGATTCGGGAGGAACCGCAGGTCCATCACGATGTCGGCGTCGAGCGGGAGCCCATGTTTGAACCCGAAGCTCTCGACCGCCACCTGGAGCCGCGACCCCCTCACGGTGTCGAAGGCGTGATCGACACGCTCCTTGAGCTGATGGACGTTGAGGTCGCTGGTGTCGATGACGAGGTCGGCGGCGTCGCGCACGGGTCCCAACATCGAACGTTCCAGCTCGATCGACTCGACGAGGCCATCGGTGTCGTCGGCGAGCGGGTGGCGACGGCGGGTGGCGTCGTAGCGACGCACGAGTTCCGGAGTCGACGCGTCGAGGAACACCATCCGCACGTCGTGGCCGTCGGCGCGGAGCTCGCCGACCTTGGTGAGCACCTCGGCGTGCTGACGGCCGGCGACGAGCGCGAGCCGCTCGATGTCGCTGTTCGGCTTGGCCGCCAGTTCGACGATCGTCCCGATCAGGGCGGTCGGCAGGTTGTCGACCACGAACCAGCCGAGATCCTCGAGCACGTCGGCGACGCCGGAGCGACCGGCGCCGGAGAGCCCGGTGATCAGTACGACATCGGCCACGTCGTCACCCTACTGATCAGCGGTTCTCCGGAGACGCAGGTACAGCAGCCGGGGGATGGCGGCCGCCGCGGCATACTCCTCTGCGAGTGCGAGGAAACCGGCGGGCGGCGTCGGCTCGACCATGCGCTCGAGCACGAGGCCGCTGGCGGCGAGCGCGTTCACATAGCGCGACAACGGTCGATGGACGAACCGGATGAACACGCCCCGCTCGACCTGCTCGACGAAGGACTGCTCCGCCAGGTACGGCCCGACTCGCCAGTACTGCTCGGGCGGCTCCACGGTGTGGTCGTCGATCCAGTAGCTGCCCGGCGTCTGGATGAGCGGGTGGTTCAGGAAGAACGAGAAACGTCCACCCGGACGCATGACACGGGCGACCTCGGCGATCGCCTCGTCGACGTCGTCGATGTGTTCGAACACCAGGCACGCCACGACCGCATCGAAGCTCGCATCGGCGAACGGCAGCTCCGCCGCGCCCGACCGGACGAACGCCGCTCCCCCGCCGCGCTCGTGGGCGATACGGATCTGGTTCCAGGTCGGGTCGATCCCGACGACCGACGCTCCGTCCGCGGCGAGGAGCCGGCTGATCTGGCCCTCGCCGCACCCGACGTCGAGCACGCGATCGAACCCTGCGAGTTCTTCGCGTGCCATCGGCAGGATCTGCTCGACGTACTCCGGGTCGGCGCCCTCGGTGAATCCGTCGATCCACCAGTCGGCGTGGTCCTCCCACAAGTCGTCGGTCACGGGTCGGAGGCTACGGTCCGAGCATGAAGTTCTCCGTGTGGCCCAATCCCGAACGTCCGACCGCCGAGGTGCTCGAGCTGGCCCGTATGGCCGACAGCGAGGGCTGGCACGGCTTCTGGTTCGCCGATCACTACATGCCGAACACCGGCAGCGAGACGATCCAACCGGGCGACGTGCACGAGTGCTGGGCGATCCTGCCGGCGGTCGCCGCGGTCACCGAACACATCCGGATCGGTCCGCTCGTGTCACCGACGTCGGTGCACCACCCCGCCGTGCTCGCGAACCGCGCCGCCACCATCGACCACCTGTCCGACGGGCGCATGGTGCTCGGGCTCGGTGCCGGCTGGCAGATCAACGAACACCACGCCTACGGCATCGAACTGCAGGAACCGGGCCCGCGAGTCACGCGTTTCGACGAGGCGATCCAGATCGTCCGGTCGCTGCTGAACAACGAACGCACCGACTTCCATGGCGAGTACTACGACATCACCGACGCCCCGTCCGATCCCAAGCCCGTGCAGTCGCCGCTGCCGCTGCTCGTGGGCACCGCCAGCCCGCGCATGCTGCGCATCACTGCCCGACACGCCGACGAATGGAACACCTGGGGAGCCCCAGAACTCGCCGGCGCCGGGCTCGACAAGCTGCGTGCAGCATGCGAACAGGTCGACCGCGACCCCGACACGATGTGGAAGTCGGCCCAGGCGCTGGTGTTCATGACCGACAACGCCGAGTTCGCCGAGAACATCCGCAGCGGCGACATGGGCGCCCGCTCGATCATCGGGTCGAACGATGAACTGGTCGACCAGCTCGGCCGCTACGCCGAGTTGGGCTTCGACGAGTTCATCGTCCCCGACTTCACGCTCGGCGGCACGGCCGAGGAACGGTTCGCCAACTATCGGACGTTGCAGTCCGAGGTCGTCCCGCAGCTCGCCTGAGCTTCGTCAGAACATGAGGGGACGGCGGCGGTTGGCGACCACCACCAACGCCAGGCCGAGCAACACCATCAGCGGGGCCCAGCGCAGCAACAGACCCGGACCGCCGCCGGTGTTCGGCAACGACGATGACGTCGACGGGGACGTCGACGGGGACGTCGGCGTCGACGTTCCCGGGTTGGCAACGGCCGAGGCAACCAGGTTGGCGTCGTCGGTCACCGCCGGCACGTCGGGGCCTCCGCCTTCGACTCCCGCAACGTTGACCACCTCGGTGCCCGCCGGGGCATCGACGGTCGTCACGATCGTCACCGGCGCAGCGACAGCACCCGCCGACAACGTCGCTGCGTGGGTGCACCCGACGATCTGTTGGAAGGCTTCGCACACCCAACCCGATCCGGTCGCCGACACGAAGGCCAACGTCGACGGGAGGTTGTCGACGAGGCGGATCGGCTCCACGGTGTCGTTCGGTCCGGTGTTGGTGACCACGAGCGACCAGGTTGCCGTCGCACCATCGAGCGATGCGAGCGACTTGTCCAACCCGAGGCGGATCAGTGGCGTGACGGTGGCGACGTCGGTTGCCTGATTGTTCGTGAGGTCGGTGTCCGGGCACGCGGTGTCCGATCCGGCGGATGGGCCGACCGAGCAGCCCGGGGTGGTGACGATCGCCGTGTTCGACACCGACGGGGAGGCCGCCGGACCGACATCGGCGACGATCGTGATGACCAGTTCGGCGTTGACGCCGAGCGGGGCGAGCGCCGTGCAGGCCACGGTCTGGCCGGTGATGTCGCAGGTCATCCCATCTGCGGTTGCCGACACGGGTGTGAGCGAACCAGGCAGCGTGTCGAGCACGCGTACCGGTCCTGGGTCTGGTGTCGGGCCGTTGTTCCGTGCCGTGAGCGTGTAGGTGATCTGCCCGCCGACCTGCACGGTGCCGGCGTGGGTCTTGGTGATCGCCAGGTCGACCAGCGGGGGCACCACGGCAGGATCGGCGGCAGTGTTGTTCGTCAGATCCCTGTCGTCGGTGGGCGACGACACCGTGGCGGTGTTCGTGACGGTCGGGTAGGCGCCGGCCAAGACGTCGGCGGTCACGATGACCGTGAACGTCGCGCCGACCGCCAGGCCGTCGTCCTTGGTGCAGGTGACGACACCACCGGTGATCGAACAGTCGGCAGCGGCGGAGGTTGCGCCGGTCACCCGCAGGCCCGGCGGCACCGCATCGGTGACGGTCACCACGGCGACGTCGTCGATCGGACCGTTGTTGCCGACCGTGAGGGTGTACACGATCGGTTGGCCGACGGCGACCGGGCCGGTGTGGGTCTTGGTGATGAACAGGTCCACCAGGCGCGGCACGTCCACCACGTCGGTGGAGATGTTGTTGTCGAGGTCGTCGTCCGGCGTCGACGATCCGACCTCAGCGGTGTTGGAGACCGTCGGAAACGCCGCCGGCTCCACGAGCGCGGTGACGAGGATCCGCTCCGCATCGGTCGGGGCGAGCGGCGCGCTCAGCCTGCAGTCGACCTGCTGGCCCGCGGTCGCCGAGCAGTCCCACGTGGACGGGCTGGCGGTACCTGCAGCGCTCACCAACGTCAGGCCGGCCGGCAGGGTGTCGGTGACGACCACATCACGAGCCTCCGACGGCCCCGCGTTCGACACCGCGAGCGTGAACACCAGGTTGTCGCCGATGCGGACCAGGTCGCCGTCGTGCGACTTCACGATCGACACGTCGGCTTGGTTGCCGATGTTGACGTCGTCGGTCGCGACGTCGTTGGCGCTGTTGCTGTCCGGCGTCGGGGAGTCGACGGCCGCCGTGTTCCGAGAGCTGCCCGCATCCATCGCCGGGTCGGTCTGCGTCAGCACGAACAACGTGTCGGCGGTGTCGCCGGCCGCGAGCCCTCCGCCCAGCTTGGTGCAGTCGATGATCTGCGGGTCGACGAGGCGTGGCGCGCACGTCCACGAGCCGCGAGCGGACAGGTAGCTGAACCCGGCGGGCAGCGTGTCGGTGACGATGATGTCCGCCGCTGCATCACTCGGGCCGGTGTTCGTGACGATCATCTCGAACTCGACCGTCGTGCCCGCCACCACGGGATCGGGAGTCGCCGGGTGGGTCTTGGTGATGCCGAGATCGGCGTCGGTCTCCACGTTCACCACGGCGTCGTCTTCGTTGTTGTCGGTGTTGCTGTCCGGTGTCGAGGACGCAACCGACGCGAGGTTGGTCAACTGCGGCCCGCTGGGCGGCACGCTGGAAGCGACCTTCGCCACGACCGTGATCGGATCGGCCGCTCCCGGATCGAGGGTGGCGAGACGGCAGTCGACGAGCACGGTGGTCGACAGCGAGCAGTCCCAACCGGTTGCGGTGAACGGCAGGGCGATCGTCATGCCCGGTGGCAGTGGGTCGGACACGACCACGTCGTCAGCGGTCGAGAGGCCGTTGTTGGTGACGGAGAGCGTGAACGTGGCGTCCTCGCCGGCGGTCACCGTCTGGATGTCGGGCGTCTTGAGGATCTGCAGATCGGCATCATCGATCAGCGTCACGTCGTGGCTCGAGGTGTTGTTGCCGAGGGCGCCGGCGGGTTCGGTGGTGGTGCCTTGCACCGTTGCGCGGTTGGTGATCACGGCAGGCCCGGCGTCGGGCAACGCGCGCACGGTGAACGAGATCGGTGGCGCAACGTTGGCGGGCGCGTCGTCCGGGGCCGGGCAGGTCGCCACTGAGTGTGCAGGTGATGTCGGTCGAGAAGCCGACGACGGTGGCGGGGGCGGAGGTACAACTCCACGGTGCGGCGATCTGGGTGACGTCGGTGACCAACACGACGGAGTCCGGCAGTGCATCGGACACCCGGATCGGCTCGCGTGACACCGAGGGGCCGTTGTTGCTGATCGTCAGTGTCCAGTCGAACGTCGCTCCCGCGATCACCGGTGCCGTTGGCCCGGTCTTGACGATGGCGAGGTCGGCAAGGGTGGTGAAGTCGGTGTTGTCGGTGTCGGTGTTGTTGTCGGTGTCCGGGTCCGGAGTGGTCGAGGTGACGCTCGCAGTGTTGACGATCGGGCCCTGCAGGGTCGCGTCGATGTTCACGTCGATGTCGACGACGCTGAAGCCCGGTGTGGCGAGCGCCCGGTCGAGGGTGCACGTGAAGGTCCGGAGATCGGCCGAGGTGGCCGAGCAGGTCCAGACACCGGGCGCCGAGCCGACGACGTCAGCGGGGTTGCTCGTGTACCCGGCAAAGGTGAGACCGGGCGGGAGCGTGTCGGTGATCGTCGGAGCGTTCGCATCGGACGGCCCGGCGTTGTCGACGCGCAACCGGTACACGCCGGTCTCGCCGGGCACGAGCTGGCCGACGGAGCGCTTGTCCATGATCAGGTCGGCCGACGTGTTCGGGACCACGCTGTCGGAGGCGAAGTTGTTCCTGACCTTGGGATCGTCGGGGTCGGTCGGGTCGGCTGCACCCTCGGGAGTGGGACCGGGGATCACCTCGGCGTCGTTGACGACGGCGACGTTGTCCGGCGCGTCCGACGCCAGCGCGACCGTGATCGTGATCGCCTCGGCCGGGGTGCTCGTGAGGATGTCCCCAGTGAGCGTGCACGTGACCTGACCGGCGGCGGGGATGCCGTTGACACAGTTCCAGGCGTCGCCGGCGGCGGTGTTCGATGCGCTGACGAAGGTCGTGTTCGGCGGGAGGGTGTCGACGACGGAGATCGTGGCACGTGACGTCGACGGGCCGTTGTTTCGCACGACGAGTTCATAGGTGATGTTCGAGCCGGCGGTCACGGTGGCGTTGGTGTGTCGTTTGGTGATGGCGAGATCGGCGACCCCGCTCACCGGGGTGACCGCAGTGGCGAGGTTGTTGTCGGGGACCGGATCGAACGTGCGACCGGTGATCGTCGCGGTGTTCGTCATGCCGGCGACCGACAGGTAGTCGGACGGGACCGCCACGGTGACGGTGATGTCCGGGAAGGCTGCGGCCGGGTCATCAGCGAACGCCGGTGCCGGCAGTGAGCCACCTCGGGTACAGGTGACGACCCCGGCTGCCTCCGTGCAGTTCCAGCCGGTACCGGTTGCCGACACGAAGGTGAGCGCCGGTGTCGTCGATGGCAGGGTGTCGACGACGGTGAACGGTCCGACGGAAGGATCGTCGCCGAGGTTCCTCGTCTCGAGCGTCCAGCTGTAGTTCTCGCCGGCGATTGCGGGGGTGGCCGCGTTCAGCTTGCGGATCTCGAGATCGGCGGAGTCGATGAACGCATCCGCGGTCGGGGTGTTGCTGACATAGCTCTCCACCCTGTTGCCGGCGAACCCGGCGTTGTCGGTCGTCGTGGCGCTCGCACGGTTCGTGTGGGCCTGGCCGCTGCCGACGCCGGGGTTGTCGGCCACCGCGCGTGTCGGCGTCGCACGGAACGCAACGGTCAGCGACTGGTTCGGTGCGAGGGCGCCGACGTCCAGCCATGTCAGTTGCTGCTCGATGTCGATCGGGTCAGGGTCGAGATCGGGGATCGGCGCAGTCGGATCAGGCGTGGTGACACCGCTCGGCGCAGTGACGGTGGTGGAGCCCGTGACGTAGGTCCAGTTGGGCGGGAGCAGGTCGGTGACGTCGACCGCGGCCGCGTCCCCTCCCCCGGTGTTGGTGATCGTGATCTCCCACGCGAACTCGTCGTCGATGTAGGTGGGGTTGTTCCCGAGCGCGGTCTTCGCGGCGGTCAGTCTCGGGAACACGGGCGTGATCACGGCGTCATCGCTGTTGCCGGAGTAGGTGCGGCCGCCGGTCGGCAGGCTCTCGAAGCTGCCCAGCGTGGCGGTGTTGGTGATCGCACCGGTGTCGATGGTCGTGCTCGCCGCCAGCTCCGCCACGAACGACACGGTGGTGCTGGCGCCGCCGGCGAGGGGGCCGGGGACGGTCCAGCTGACCGTGTTGCCGGTGAGGGTTCCGCCGCTCACCCAGACGATCCCGGCAGGGAGCACGTCGGAGACCGTCATGTTGTACGCGGTGGCGGCGCCGGCGGTGTTGGTCAGCGTCATCGTGTAGGTGAACTGTTCACCCGGCTGTGGCGTTGCGACGTCGACCGCCTTGGTCAACGTGACCGCCGGCTCGGCGACGGGAACCGTCACTTCGCCCGTGTTGTTGCCCGTGTTCGGGTTGGTGACGGGATCCTTGCTCTCGGCCGTCGTCGGGAAGGCGGTTGCGGCGTTGGTGATCGAGGTCGGCCCGCCGATCGCCGGATCGACGACGGCGGTGATCCTGATGTTCGTCTGTGCGCCCGCGGCGAGCTTCGTCGCCTTGGTGCAGCTGACGAGGCGGGTGACGCTGACGGTGCAGCTCCAGTCGTCGGCCCCGGTGAGACCTGCGGCCGTCACCGGACCGACCACGCCGTTGGGCAACTGGTCGTCGACGCGGATGGTGGGTTGGGAGTCGGAGGGTCCGAGGTTCGTGACGTTCACGGTCCATCCGATCGGCCCCCCCGGGACGACCGGGGTGCTGGTCGCGGTCTTCGTGACGGCGAGGTCGGCGACGCCTGCGAACGTGAGGTCGGCAATCGCGGTGTTGTTGTTCGGGTTGGTGTCCTGCGCGGTCGTCGACACGACGGCGGTGTTGCGCACCGTGCCGTTGACGCTCGGTGCCGTGTCGACGACGACATCGACGGTCACGATGTTGAGGGGCGACGGGGTGAACGCCAGCCTGCCGGCGAGATCGCAGCGGAAACCCGGAACGGGATCGGGCGCCGTGGACGCGGCGCACGTCCAGTTGCCGGCCACGTTGGAGAACGAGCGGTAGGTGAGGCCGGCGGGCAGTGTGTCCTGGATCCGTACGGATGCGTCGCCGGGGCCGTTGTTGGTGACGCTCAGGCGATAGGTGGTCGGCTCGCCGGGGACGTTGGGGCCGAGGGCGGTCTTGGTGATGCCGAGGTCAGCCCGCTCGACGATGGGGCTGGTGATGTTGGAGGTGTTGTTGCCCGTTGTCGGATCGGTCGTGATCCCCGGTGTCACCGTGGACCGGTTGGTGAGGTTTCCCGTGAGACCGCTCGGCACCCTGACCACGATCCGGATGTTGGATGTCGCGACGGACGTGACGGCCATGTCGGTCGGACGGGTACAGGTGACGACGCCACCCGTCGCCGACCCGTCGTGGGTGCAACTGAACGTCGGCGAGCCCGCGGTGTCGGTCGCACTGACGAACGACACCGTCGGCGGGAGCGTGTCGTTCACCGCGATCGGCTGCGCCGTGGTGGCTCGCGAGACCGACGGGCCGAGGTTGGTGATCGCCAGGTTGTAGGTGCTGTCGGTCCCGGCGATCAGACCCGGCGGACTGACGAGCGTCTTGACGATGCGCAAGTTGGCTCGGGTGATGATCGTCGCCGGGTCGGTGTCGGTGTTGTTGGCGAGATCGGTCGGCGCTTCGTATGTTCGTGGACTGGCCACCGAGGCGGTGTTGGAGATCAGCGTTCCGTCGGGCGTGTCCGCCGGAATCCGCACCGTGAACGTGATCGGCGGGAAACGACGCGCCCGAAGCCAGCGTGTCGGTTGCGACGGTGCGCCGACAGGTGACGGTGCCCGTTGTCGGCGGCGACGCGGGCCCGGTCGCCGGGGTGCAGGTCCACCCGGTCCCCGAGGCCGATGCGTAGGTCACGCCGGCAGGCAGCGTCGGGATGGTGTCGGTGACCGTGAACGGTTTGGTGGCCGAGCCCACCGCGGCGTCCGGGCCGAGATTGCGCACGACGATCGACCACGAGAAGTTGGACCCGGCGATCGGCGAGCCGGTGTGGCTCTTGTCGATGGCCAGATCGACACGATCGATCCGGGTCGAGGCGGTGCTCGTCGACGCGTAGGGACCCGAGAGGTTCCCGGCGTACCCGCCGCCGTCCGCGGCGGTCGCCGTGGCCGAGTTGACATGGGGGGTCGCTGCGCCGACGCCCGGTGTGTTGACGACGTTCGGGCCGGGCACGGAGAGATACGTGAGCGACACGGTCTGTCCGGGTGCCAGGTCGACGAGACCCGGCCAACACAGGTCGGCGCCGACGCAGCCGGACCCTGTGGTCGGTTCGATCTGTTGGGTGCCCGCGGTCGGCAACGTCACCTCAGCCGAGTTGGCCACGTACGTCCAGTTCGGCGGGAGCGTGTCCGTGATCTGCGTGGCGACGGCGCGTCCGGTACCGGTGTTCTGCACCGACACCGTCCACCGGTACTGGTCGCCGATGTAGGTGGGCTCGCCGGATGCGGTCTTGGTGGTCGTGAGCACCGGGAAGTCGGGCGTCACGTTCTGGCTGTCCTGCGGGCCGTCGTAGACACGGCGGTTCGCGTCGGGTTCCGAGGTCGGCAGTCCGTCGTAGCGGGTGACGTCGGCGGTGTTGGTGAGCACCTGGCCGGTCGTCAGCGAGGTGCTCGGGGCGAGCGTTGCGCTGTAGGTGAGATCGAGTTGGGTGGGGCCGGTACAGGTGCCCTGGCCGGCACCGCCGCCGGCGCTCGCCGCCCACACGCCGCACAGCGGCCCTTGGAGGTCGGAGGCGTCCCAGGTGATCGTGCGGGCTGTCGCGTCGTACACGCCGCCATCGGAGATCGAGCTCGTGACGACCTCGACCCCGGCCGGAACCGTGTCGACGAGCGTGCCGTTGTAGGCGGCGCTGACCAGATAGAAGGGGTCATCGGGGTCGGATGCGTTCGCCGGGGCGGTCGGCCCGTTGCGCAACGTCACGGTGTAGAGGAACGGTGGGTCGCCGGGTTCGGGCGATGCGTCGCTGACCGTCTTGTCGATCGTGACCGAGGGTTCGATCACCGTGACCGACGCCGAGCCCTCGAGGCCGGCGTTGGTCCACGTACCGTCGGGGCGGACGTTCGGGTCCTCGGGCTTGTCGGTCGAATCCCACACCGCCTGGGCCCGGTTGACCACGGTGCTGCCCGCGACCGAGCCTGCGATGTCCTTCAGGCGCGCCGTGTACACGAGCGTCACGACCCGGGTGTAGGGCCTCGCGGTCACGTCGCCCACGTAGAGGGCGGCCAGCGAGCCACCATCGGCGGTGCTCACCGGCGGGAGCCATCGCGACGTGAGCGCGCACGAATTGGGCGCCACCGCCGCGCAGTCGGCCGACACGAACTGGATCGTGTCGATGTCGATGCCGGGGGGCAGGGCGTCGCGGATCGCCCCTTGGTAGAAGTTGGTGTCCTGCGGTACCACGACGCCGACGGTGTAGGTGACCTGTTCGCCGATCGTGGCACGTTCCGGCGTCACCGACTTGACGGTGCCGGCGCCGGGAACGGTGACCTGGCTGGAATTCCTTGTCGTGATGACGCGTTCGTTGGTCGGGTCGTTCGTCCCGTCGTCCAACGTGCTGCCGGTGAGTTCGGCGTCGTTGCGGTACACGTCGCCGCCGACAGCCGTGGGCTCGACGGTGGCGGAGTACTCGCGGGTGACCGGGGTCGCCGGCTCCACCGTGCCGATGTCGTAGGAGATCAGCGTCGTCCCCGCTGGGCAGCCGTTCGTGCCGTCGCCGGGGACGGGCCCCGTCGTCGGGGCGTCGTCGCCCGGTTGTCCCGGCGTGAACGCGAGCCCCGCCGGGATGCAGTCGACGATCACGCCGTCGTGGAGCGGGGGGCGCGCGCCACCGTTGTTGGCCCTGAGCGTGAACTGCACCACCGTTCCGGCCACGACGACACCGGCCGGCGCGTCGTTGGTCTTGACGAGACTGGGGTTGGGTTGGCGGACCGCGATGTCGTACGACGCCGGTGTCGCGTCGACGATCTGACCGCCGAGTGCGGTGCGCGATCGGAACGACGCCGTGTTGGTGACCGGGTTGGGCTGACCGGTGACCGTTGGCTTCACCCGGGTCGTCGCGACCACCTCGAAGCGCTGGTCGGTGGCGGTCGCGTTCGTGTACGTCGCCGGGAACGTGAGGGTGCCGTCGGCCGACAGGCCGAACAGGAGTGGCAGCGCCTCGAAGATCGCCGATCCCGCGTCGGGATAGAAGCGCCCGAAGGCGTCGGGAGCGATCAGCTCGACCTGGTTGGGCAACGCATCGGAGAGGATCCCCTCGAACACCGTGGTCTGTGCCGGGATGGTGACGCCGTAGGTGTAGGTCACCGTCTCTCCGGGCACGGCCTGCACAGGGGCGTCGTTGTTGGTCTCGACGATTCCGGTGACGCCGGCCTTCGCCACGATCGGGCCGGGCGTGATCACCCAGGAGGGATCGCGTGCGTCGGGCGCGTTCGACACCCCGTTCAGCGACGGGTCGATGTTGTTCGACGGCACGTAGCCGGGTGAGACGACACCCTGCAGGTTGGTGAACCCGCCGTAGGTCCGCACGCCGGCGTTGTTGTCGAAGCGCGTCGACACGCTCGTCGGCGTCGGCACCGTCATCGTGTAGAAGAGCGACCGCACGCCGAGCCACGACGGATCGCCGACGCTCGATGCCGTGTAGTCGGCGGGATACAGCGCGTACGGATCGGAACCGTCGAACGCCCACCGGATCACGCTCTGATCGGTGAATCCGTTCGTGTAGTCGCTGTCGCCCGAGGTGTCTCCGGGATCGAGGCACTCGCCGACCGTCGAATCGGGCCCGAAGTTGGTGATCGAGGTGATCGCCGTGCAGTCGACCTGAGCCGGGAGGACGTCGAGTACTTCGAGTTCGCGCGCCGAGTAGTTGGTGAAGTCCTCGGCGACGCCCAGGTTCTCGAGGTCGATGCGGAACGTCACGGCCGAGCCCTGACGTACCTGCACGCCGTCGACGTTCGATTGCACACCGTTGGGACCCGACGGAGGCGTGTCGACCGACTCGACTCCCTTGACGACCCCGACGGGTGGTGGCGGCACGATGCCGAAGTTGGCGGCATCGCGGTACGACTGCGCCTGGCCGAACGAGTTCTCGGTGCGCATCTTCATCAAGTTGCCGGCGATGACGGCGTCGTCGGCGACGGGCACCTCGACGACCTGCACCGCGAACACCACCTCGAACGTGCCACCGAGGTTCACGTAGCGTCCGGTTGGGTCCGGTGTCCCGATCTGGAACTCGATCGGTCCGTCGACCAGGTCCGGCGCCGCGGGGACGCCGGTCACCGTGAACGCCGTGCTGTTCGCAGCCGTGGCGCGAGCGCTGCCGTTCACGTACTGGGTTCCGAGTGGGATGAAGTCGGTGACCAGCGTGTTCCGCGTTTCCACCGACCTGTCGAAATCGACACGGAGCCGGAAGCAGACCTGGTCGCCGAGGCGGAACCCCAACGTCTCGACGTCACCGGGAACCGGGGTGGCGTCACCCGAGATGTACTGGTCGGCCGAGGCCCCGGGCTCACCGGTGTTGAGGTCGGGGCACCGGTCGACGACGGGAGTACCGACGTCGAGCCGTGGCGTCACGTTGCGCGGCAGGATGTCCTTGGACAGGCGGAGCGTCCTCGTCTCGAGTGTCGCCGACGATCCGTCCTGGACACCCGGGAGCGGATCACCGACTGCGGCACCGAAGGCTGGCTCTCGAATCGCTGCGATCCCGGTCGTCGTGCCCACGGCGCTGACCGTGTTGGTGAACGAGTCACCGCTGACGGTCGGGCGGCCGTCGAGGCTGCCACCCTCGTAGTTGCCACGCATGAAGGCCCGATACACCGCATCGAACGAGCCGTTGGCAGGCAGGGCGCCCACCGGGATCGGCTCGAAGACGGTCGTGTACCCGCCGGTGCCGGTCGTGATCAGCGTCACCGACTCGAACGGCGGGTTCGGGGTGTTGGCCGCGCTGGGGCCGCACTGCGACTCGGTCGGCGGCGTCGAATATGCGACGTTGCCGAGCGGACACAGCCCGTTCGGGACGATGTCGGTGAGGACCACGCCCGAGGCACTCATGTACTCGCTCGTGTCGACGTACACGTGGAACGTCGCCTCGGCGCCGGAGCTGAAGTCGCCGGTGGCGGTGTCGACCGTCTTGCGGATGCGGAGATCCTCGACCGTGCGAGTGAGCCGGGCGTCGTCGGCGACCGTGGCGTTCGGGACTCCGGGCTCGAGCAGGCCGGCGTCGTCGAAGGTTCCGACGGCCCGGGCGATGTTCGTCACCGCACGCTCGGACCCGGCGAGCTCGCGCGTCGACGGGCCGGTGTTGTTGTCGAGGTTCGAACCCTGCTGTCGCGATTGCGGTGTCGGTACCGTCCCGGTGAACGGCCGGTTCTCGAAGAGGGGGATGCCGGCCGCGTAGGTGATGACGTACGGCACGTTCACCCCCGCCGTCAGCGTGGGCAGCGTCCAGGTCACCTTCGTGTAGACGCCTGCGGGGTAGGTGGTCGCCCCGTCCGCCGGCGGGTCCTCCACCGTCTCGACCGAATCGGGCAGCAGGCAGTTCGCACCGCCGTTGCCGTTGGTCAGGCGGCCCGAGTTGAGGTACTCCTCGGTCCCCGGGGCGCTGTTGTCGACCGTGCCGCAGCCCAAGAACTCGAGCGCGGCAGGGATGTAGTCGGTGACGGTGATCCCGCTGACCGGGGCGAGGTCGGTCACGTCGACCGTGAGCGTGTACGTGGTGGTCTGGTCGTGCACGCCGCGCAGGAGCTCGCCCTCGGGACTGGGCTCGGACTTGTCGATCTGCAGGGCGGTGAGCGTCGTGACGGCAGCGTCCGATGGATCGCTGACGACCGTTGGCTGAGCGATCGGCTCTCCACTGGTGGAGAAGGTCGGGAGTCGCCGCGGGTCGGTGCCGGCATACGACTCGCCGACGTTCGAGATCTGCGCGCCGATGACATGCACGTCGTTGCGCGCCGGGTCGCCGGTCGAGTTCACGTTCACCGCGAAGGTGATCGAGAAGTCGTCGTCGGCCTGCAGATCGGACACGTTCGACCAGATCAGCGTCTGCTGCGGAATCGTCGCACCCAGCGCCGCGCCCGGGTTGGTGTCGGGCACCTGGTTGGTGACGATCTGGGGCTCGCCGGCTTCGGCGGGCGACGTCGGGCCGGCGTAGGTGACGCCGAGCGGGAGCACGTCTCGGAACGTCAGGTTGTACAAGGGGTCCGACGATGCGCCAGGGTTGGATGCGGTCAGGGTGTAGGTGAGCGGGTCACCGGCGAGCAACTCGCCGGGCGCCGACTTGCCCGTCTGGAGGTTCGCAGCAGCCTGTGCCGGCGATGGCTGGACCTGCGGTACGACGACCAGCACGGAACATGCGATTGCGCCGACGATCGCGAGCAGTCGATGGGACTTCATGCCGACGGTCCGTCCTCACAACCACCTACGACATTGCGGTCCACGAAACACATCCAACTGTCATCGGCCCGCTGGTGGAGGACCTTTAACACGAGCTTGAACAAAGCGAGCCCGACAGCTCCGAGCACGGCCGGATCAACGCGGTGGGTGGTCTCGAGTCACTCGGTGTGGAACTTCGCGTACACCGCCTCGGCCACCGCATCGGGGAGGAAGCTGAGTGACCGCAGCTCGTCGAGGTCGGCACGCTTCACTGCGTTGACCCCACCGAGCGCCTTCACCAACTTCTTCTGGCGCACCTCACCCAACCCGGGGATGCCGTCGAGCGCACTGGTGGTCATCCGCTTGCTGCGGCGCTCCCGGTGGAACGTGTTGGCGAACCGGTGCGCCTCGTCGCGGATGCGCTGCAACATGAACAGCGCTTCGCTCCCTCGCGGAATCTCGACCGGTTCGCTGCGTCCCGGGACGAACACCTCCTCGAACCGTTTCGCCAACCCGGCGACCGGGATCTCGTCGGTGAGGTCGAGTTCGTCGATCACGCGCTTGGCGGCGCTGAGCTGGCCCTTGCCACCGTCGACCAGCAACAGCTGCGGCGGATACGCGAACTTGCCGGGCTTGTCGCCACGCTCGTTCACCGGCCGGTCGCGTTCGTCGAGGTACGCCTGCAGCCGGCGCCGAACCACCTCGGCCATGGCGGCGTAGTCGTCGCTGGCGCTCACCCCGTCGCCGCCGACCGTGTTGACCTTGAAACGCCGGTACTCACGCTTGTTCGGCAAGCCGTCCTCGAGCACGACCATCGACCCGACGTAGTCGCTGCCCTGCAGGTGGGCCATGTCGTAGCACTCGATGCGAAGTGGGGCCTCGGGAAGCCCGAGGTGGTCCTGCAGTTCGGTGAGCGCCCGACTGCGCGAGTTGTGGTCGCTCGCCCGCTTCATCCGATGGCGGGTGAACTCCCCCTCGGCGTTGCGGGTGACCGTTTCGAGCAACGAGCGCTTGTCGCCGCGCTGGGGAACCCTGACCTGCACCCGTGAGCCGCGTCCCATCGAGAGCCACTCCTCGTAGGTGGCGAGCTCCTCGGCCTCGTACGGCACCAACACCTGCTTGGGGACACCGAGGATCGGGTCGTCGCCGTACATCGACTCGAGGATGCGATCGATCAACCGGCCGGGTGTCAGCTCCTCCACCTTGTCGAGGATGAAGCCCTTGCGCCCGACGACACGGCCCTTGCGGACGTAGAAAACCTGCACGGCGGCTTCGAGTTCGTCCTCGGCGATACCGATCACATCGAGGTCCTCGCTGCGCTCGGCGACCATCTGCTGCTTCTCGATCGCCTTGCGCACCGCCAGCAGACGGTCGCGGAGACGGGCCGCCCGTTCGAACTCGAGATCGGTCGCCGCCGTCTGCATGTCGGCTTCGAGCCGGTCGACGATCTCGTCGGTGTCGCCATCGAGGAACTCGCACAGATCGGTGACGAGCTGTCGGTACGGCATCTCCTCGATCTCACCGACGCACGGGCCGGCGCACTTCTCGATGTGGAACAGCAGGCACGGCCGGCCCAGCCGCTCGTGCTGATTGAACTTGGCCTGGCTGCACGTTCGGATCGGGAACGACCTCAACAAGAGGTCGAGGGTGTCGCGGATCGCGTAGGCGTGTGCGTACGGGCCGAAGTACCGGGTGCCCTTGCGCTTGCGGCCCCGCATCACGAGCGCCCGCGGCCACTGCTCGTCGATCGTCACGGCGAGGAACGGGTAGCTCTTGTCGTCGCGCAGGCGCACGTTGAAGCGCGGATCGTGCTGTTTGATCAGCGAATACTCGAGCATCAACGCCTCGACCTCGTTGCGCACGATCGTCCACTCGACCGACTCGGCGGTCTCCACCATCTGTGCGGTGCGCGGATGCAGGTTGACCGGCGATTGGAAGTAGTTCGAGAGGCGTTGGCGGAGGTTCGAGGCCTTGCCGACGTAGATCACGCGGCCGTGGGCGTCCTTGAACTGGTACGACCCCGGTGCCTCCGGGATCGTGCCGGCCGGCGGACGTTTCACCATCTCGCTTCCTGCATGACGCCCCAAGCATACGGAGGGCCGGATACCGTGATGTCCGATGTCCGACCAGTTCGCAGCCATCTTCCGCCGTCGACCCAACGACGGCTGGTTCCGCGCTGGCCGCTACGACGTCACCACCACCGACATCGTGTGCGCGCTCAGCCTCGGCACGATGTTCGTGTACGGGTTGAGCGTCGACTACTTCGTGAAGCTGGGCTTCGTCCCGGCGCTCGTGCGCGACTTCGAGTTCTGGCGCCTGTTCACCTGGCCGATCGCCACCGAACCCGCCATCTGGCCGCTGCTCGGCGTGGTGTTCTTCTGGCTCTTCGGCCAGCAGCTCGAGGCGTTGTTCGGACGCGGCAAGTTCCTCGCCTGGGTGTTGGCGATGACGTTCGCGCCCGCGCTGATCCTCACCTTCCTCGGGCCGTTGTCGAACAGCATCGACTTCATGGTGCAGTACGGGCTCAGCAACCTGTTCCTGGGCGGCATCTGGGTGTATGCCGCCACCTACCCCGGCGTGAAGTGGTTCGAGGTGATCCCGCTGTGGGCGCTCGCGGCAGTGTTCACGGTCCTCAACCTGCTCCAGTTCACCGGCACCGACCAGACCGGCCAGACGATCTTCCTGCTCGTGTCGGTCGGCGTTGCGCTGGTCGCTGGTCGCTCGCTGGGTCTCGCCACCGGCTGGCCGATCCCGCACCTCCCGCTCGACGGCTCCGTGCAGCGCAAGCCGAAGAAGAGCAAGCCGAAGAAGCAGGCCAAGGGTTCGTCCGGCCCGCGGGTGGTCGAGGGACCGTGGAAGAACGCCCCGGCACCGGTGCCGCCGGCGGCTGGTCCGTCGCCCGCCGACCAGGCCGAACTCGACGCGCTGCTCGACAAGATCGGCGCCAACGGCATGGACTCGTTGACCAACGACGAGAAGAAGCGCCTCAACGACCTCAGCAAACGCCTCCGCAACCGCTGACCCGGCCATCCCGCGCCCCCACCACCCCGAGCGATGAGCCAACCGCCCTGATACCGGCTTTTCGCTCATCGCTGCCCGTTCGGATCCCTGGGCGATGAGCCAACCGCCCTGATGCCGGCTTTTCGCTCATCGCTACGGACGCGCGGAGTGTGCGAGATTCCGCCTCGGTAGCGTTTGCTCGGCCGACTCCCTCCGACGTTTCGATGTCCAGGAGGTTCGATGTGGCCCACCTCACGCCGCAGGCCCACGCGGTCTTCGCACGCCAACATGGCGCTGCCTCGGTGCAACAGTTGCTCGATGCCGGAATGTCACACCGACAGCTCCGACACCTCCAGCAGTCGGGCGCCCTCGACTTGGTGCTTCGCGGTGCGTACCGAACACCGAGCGCCCCGCTCACCGAGCTGGGGCGCTGCGCTGCAGTGTGTCTCGCACGCGCCGACGTCGCCATCGCCGGTCCGACCGCCGGACGCCTGTGGGGTTTCCGGCGGCTCCCATCCGACCGTCGGATCCACGTGCTCGCGCCGCGGGCGAGCAATCCGGCGATCGCCAAGTGGGTCGTCGCCTACCACACCGACGCGCGCCATGAGCACGACGTCATCGAACGCGACGACGGCATCCGGGTCACGTCCCGAGCCCGCACGGCGTTCGATCTCGCACGTTGGCTCACTCCCGATGACCTCCTGTCGGTGATCGAGCAGGCGGCTCACGACGGAGGGCAGTCCAACGACGACTTCCTCGAGGTCGCTGCCGAGTGGCTGTCACCCCAACGACCCTGGGCTCGGGCGTTCCTCCGCGCGCTCGACCGTCGATTGCCGGGCGGAGCAGCCGAGTCGCACCCCGAGGTTCGTGTCGCCGACGCACTCCGGCGCGCTGGGGTTCGAGGCCTCGTTCGCCAACACCGCCTCCACCTCCCCGGCCACGGCCAGGTCCGATTCGACCTCGCCGTCCCCGAGCTCCGGTGGGCCATCGAGATCGATCTCCACCCCACGCACCGCGAGACAGCCGGGATCGCCTCCGACGCCGCTCGCGACCGCGCCGCCGCCGCAACCAACTGGATCACGACCCGCATCACCAGGTCGCACTACGACGACCGATTCAACGAAACGATCGCCGGGATCGCCTCATTCCATGCGCAACTCCGGTCGCGCGCTGCAAGCTGATGAGCGAACAGCCGACATGTGGGCGCTTGGCTCATCGCTCGCGGGGACTCGCCGGCAGCGATGAGCGAACAGCCGACATGTGGGCGCTTGGCTCATCGCTTGCGGGTGTCAGGTTACGGGGCGGGGTGTGCCTGTGGTGGCGGCGGTGTACCAGGCGAGGACGAGGAGAGCTCCGGCCAGCACGGTGGCACCATCGGCGAGGAGGTGGAAGCCGAAGGCATCCTTCACCAGACCCGAACCGAGTGCCGCAGCGGCACCGCACAGGCTGAGCGTCAGGTCACCGGTGCCTTGCACCTCGACGCGCGATCGTTCGGGGACCGACGCGGTCAGGATCGTCGTCCCGCCGATCAGGCCGAAGCTCCACCCGAGCCCGAGGAAGAACAGCCCCGCGAACATCAACACGGGCACGTAGCCCGCCAGCACGGTGCTGATCGTGCCCACGCCGAGGATGACCGCACCGAACTGGATCGCCCGGACCGGGCCTGTGCGGTCGACGAACCGGCCGACCAGCGGCGACAAGCCGTACATCCCCACGATGTGCAGCGCGATCACGAACGCCGACAGATCGGCATGACCGTGATCCTTCATGTGCGGTGGCGTCATGGTCATCACGCCGACCATGGCGGCCTGGGACGCCGCCATCGCGGCGAGGCCGAGCCGTGCGCCCGGCGACGCCCAGATCACCGACGCCGACGACCGCACGACCCGCAGCAGTCGCGTGCGCTCCGCATGCGGATCGATGCCGCCGATCACCTCCAGCGGGTCGGGTCGGAGCCGGATCCACACGACCGACGCGGCGACGAGGAAGAAGAGCGCAGCGAACAGGAAGGGGCCGACCAGCTCGTCGAGCCCGACGCTGCCGGCCAACGCCTTCTCGAACGGCGTGAGCAGCGGGCCGAGAACCGCACCCAGCGTGCCCACCCACACGATCGCCGCGATCGAGGTCCCCTGCTTGTCGGGTTCGGCGAGGTCGGCGGCGACGTAGCGTTGCTGCAGCGTGGCGGCCTGGCCGGCACCGAACGCCACCATCCCGGCGACGAAGAGGGGGAACCACCGCAGCTGCCCGCCGGTGGCTGCGATCGCTGCGCCGGCCGCGCCGATGAGCAGCGCCCGGGTGAGCCCGATGCGACGTCCCCGACGTCGCATGAAGGCGGCCAGCGGAATCGCCGTGAACGCTGCGCCAACGGTGAACGATGCACTGCCCATCCCGGCGAGGCGATCGGATCCGAGCAGGTCGCTGGCCAGGAGTGAGACCACGGCGACCATCCCCGCCACCGCCGCCTGGCCCGGCACCTGCGAGAACCGCAACGAGCGAAGCGTCCGGCGCTGGAGTTCCTCCCGGTCGACGCCGGTGTCAGCCAACGCGTCGACCATCAGGGCAGTCTGCCACCTGGACCGGCCCCGACGACCAGCCCGTCACACCGATGAGCGCGATCCCGCGATGCGGGGAGTTCGCTCATCGCTCGGGCGAGCGGTGCGCGCTCAGGCCAGGACGTCGCGGAGGAAGCGGCCGGTGTGGCTCGCTTCGAGGGTGGCGATGTGTTCGGGTGGGCCCTCGCCGACGATCATGCCGCCACCGTTGCCGCCGTTGGGGCCGAGGTCGACCACCCAGTCGGCGGTCTTGATCACGTCGAGGCTGTGCTCGATCACGAGCACCGTGTTGCCCTGGTCGACCAGGCGCTGCAGCACGGTGAGCAGGCGCCGCACGTCGTCGAAGTGCAGACCGGTGGTCGGCTCGTCGAGCAGGTAGATCGTGTGCCCGGTGGACCGCTTGGCGAGCTCGGCCGAGAGCTTCACCCGCTGCGCCTCACCGCCCGACAACGTCGGCGCCGACTGCCCGAGGCGCACGTAGCCGAGGCCGACGTCGACCAGCGTCTGCATGTAGCGGGCGATGCCCGGCTGGTTGGCGAAGAAGTCGACCGCCTCGGCCACCGGCATGTCGAGCACCTCGGCGATGTTCTTGCCCTTGAACTCGATGTCGAGCGTGTCGCGGTTGTACCGAGCGCCGTGGCACACCTCGCACGGCACGTACACGTCGGGCAGGAAGTGCATCTCGATCTTCAACGTGCCGTCGCCCGAACACGCCTCGCACCGCCCGCCCTTGACGTTGAACGAGAACCGACCCGGCATGTAGCCGCGCACCTTGGCCTCGTTGGTCGACGCGAACAGCTTGCGCACGTTGTCGAACACACCGGTGTACGTCGCCGGATTCGACCGCGGTGTTCGACCGATCGGCGACTGGTCCATGTCGATGACCTTGTCGAGGAACTCGATGCCGTCGATGCGCTTGTGCTTGCCGGCCGACATCTTCGACTTGTAGATCCGTTGCATCAGCACCGGGAGCAGGATGTCGCGCACGAGCGTCGACTTGCCGGAGCCCGACACTCCCGTGACCGCCACGAAGTTGCCGAGCGGGATGTCGACGTCGATGTTCTGCAGGTTGTGTTCGCGCGCCCCTTGGATCCGCAGGAACTCGAGCCCCTGCGGACGACGCTGCTCGGGTACCGGGATCGTCTTGCGGCCCGACAGGTACTGCCCGGTCACCGACTCCTTCACCTTCAAGATCCCGGGCACCTTGCCCGAGTACACGACCTCTCCCCCGTGCTCGCCGGCGCCCGGACCGATGTCGACGATCCAGTCGCTCTCGCGGATCGTCTCCTCGTCGTGCTCGACGACGATCACCGTGTTGCCGAGATCACGCAGGCGCGTGAGCGTGTCGATCAGCCGACGGTTGTCACGCTGGTGCAAGCCGATCGACGGTTCGTCGAGCACGTAGAGCGTTCCGACCAGTCCGGACCCGATCTGCGATGCGAGCCGGATGCGCTGCGCCTCGCCACCGGCGAGCGTGCCCGCCGACCGCGACATCGTCAGGTAGTCGAGGCCGACGTCGAGCAGGAACCCGAGCCGGGCGTTGATCTCCTTCGTGACCCGCTCGGCGATCATCCGGTCGCGCTCGGACAGCTCGAGCGCGGCGAGGAACTTCGCCGACTCACCGATCGACATGTCGGCCACTTCGGAGATGTTCTTGTCCTCGATCGTGACCGCCAACGTCGACGGCTTGAGCCGGGCGCCGTCGCACGTGGAGCAGGCGACGAGGCGCATGTAGCCCTCGTACTGGTCGCGGGCCCAGTCGCTGTCGCTGCCCTCGTGGCGTCGCTTGATCCACGGGATCACGCCTTCGTACTCGGTGGAGTAGGACCGCGACCGTCCGTAGCGGTTCTTGTACTTGACGGTCATCTTCCCCTTGACGCCGTGGAGGATGACCTTCTGCTGTTTGGCGGTCAGCGCCTCCCAGGGGGCACCCATGTCGATGCCTTGGGCCTCGGCCACCGATTCGAGCATGCGGGTGAAGTACTGCGTGTTCGCGCTTCGCCACGGCGCGATCGCACCGTCGAGCAGCGACATCTCGGGATCGGGGATGATCAGCTCGGGGTCGACCTCGAACGTGGTGCCGAGCCCGTCGCATGCGGCGCACGCCCCGTAGGGCGAGTTGAACGAGAAGTTGCGTGGCGCCGGTTCCTCGTAGCTGGTGCCGCAGACCGGGCAGGCGAGGTGCTGGCTGAACGTCAGGGTTTCGGGCTGCCCCTCCCCTTCCCTCGGCACGACCTCGATCTCGGCGACGCCGTCGGCGAGGCCGAGCGCCTGCTCCAACGAGTCGGTCAGGCGACGCTCGATGCCCTCCTTGAGCACCAGACGGTCGACCACGATCTCGATCTTGTGGTTCTCGTACTTGGCGAGGCGTTCATCGCGCTTGAGGAACTCGTCGATGTCGACGGTCTCGCCGTCGATGCGGGCCCGCACATAGCCCTGGCCCGAGAGGTCCTCCAGCAACGTGTCGTACTCGCCCTTGCGACCGCGCACCACGGGCGCCAGCACCTGGAAGCGGATGCCGTCGTCCATGTCGAGAATGCGGTCGACGATCTGCTGTGGGGTCTGCCGTTGCAGCTTGGTGCCGTCGTTGGGACAGTGCTGCACGCCGATGCGGGCGTAGAGCAGCCGGAGATAGTCGTAGACCTCGGTGATCGTGCCAACGGTGGAACGCGGGTTGCGGCTGCCCGACTTCTGGTCGATCGAGATCGCCGGCGACAGCCCTTCGATGATGTCGACGTCGGGCTTGTCCATCTGCCCGAGGAACTGCCGGGCGTAGGAGCTCAGCGACTCGACGTAGCGGCGTTGCCCCTCGGCGTAGATCGTGTCGAACGCCAGGCTCGACTTTCCCGACCCGGACAGGCCCGTGAACACGATGAGCTTGTCGCGAGGCAGTTCGACGTTGACGTTCTTGAGATTGTGCTCGCGGGCCCCGCGAACCACGATCTGCGGTTCGTCGACCTTCGCCTTGGCGCTTCGCTTGCGGGGGGTCTTCGTGGGCGTCGCCCCGGAGCGGGCACCGGTGGCGGAGGTGGTGGCGGCCATCAGCGCCCGATCCTATCGCCGAACATGTGTTCCGCAGGACCGTGCTCAGCGCTGTCGACGAACCCGTTCGCCCCGGCGCAGCGACGGGCGGCGGCGGGCGTGTGGGAACTCGGCGGAGAACCGAGCTTCGGCCACGTCGGTGCCCACGAGGACGAGTTCACCGCTCGAAGGGAGCGGAGCATCCGGATCAGGATTGCCCTCGAGCACCCCGTTTCGCTCGACCGCGACGACGTTGCACGACGTGCGCCGATGCACGTGGGCCGCGGCCAACGTGGTCCCCGCGAGCTCCTTGGGGATCGGCGTGCGGAACACGTTGAGTCCCTGGGCCACCAGGACGGTCTCGTCGCCGCGCAGATGGTTCCAGATCGCGGCAGAGCCGGTGCCTGCGTACGACAGGACGGCATCGGCTCCGGCCCGGTAGAGCGTCGAGACGTTCCGATCGAGCTTCGAACGCGACACGATCCGGGCGTCGGGTCGCAACCCCCTGCAGTACCGGGTGAGATACACGTTGACGTTGTCGTCGTGGGTCGTGATCAGAATCGCTCCCGCTTCGTCGATTCCGGCAGCCTCCAGCACCGAGCGATCAGCGGCGTCACCGATCACATAGCTCGCGCCATCACGCTGGCGCTCGGGGAGCTGTTCGACGATCACGAACTCGATGCCTTGGGCAGCGAATGCGGCGCCGACGGCGCGGCCCACCCGACCACCGCCGATGATCACCGCGCGGTTCGGTGCTGTCGAGTTCGACGAGTAACAGGCGTCGTAGGCCGCGAGCTGATCCGCGGTACCGGCCAGGATCAGCATCGACGAGTCCGTCAGCACGGTGTCGGCGGTGGCGATCGAGAAGTCACCACGCCGCCACACTCCGATGATGCTCACGCCGAGCCGCTTGCGCAGCTGCGCTTCAGCCAGCGTCTTGCCCAGCAGATCGGTGCCCATCGGGCTCGCCTCGGCGATCTGCAGACCGGCGAACTCGCCGATCACATGGCTGTGGCCCGACAGCCCGAACGTACGAGCGGCCATCGACGAGCCGAGGATCTCGCCGAGCTGGACGATGTGGTCGGCGCCCGCGATCTCGAGGATGTCGACCGACGCCGGCGAGTTGGCGCTCGCGACGATCTCGACGTCCGGGGCGATCTCTCGGACAGTGAACGCGATGTTGGTGTTGATCTGGTCGGACTGGGTGGCGATCACGAGCGCCGCTTGTTCGACGCGGGCGTTGCGGTAGGTGGCGGGATCGTCGAGCGCGCCGACCATCACATTGCGGCCCTCGTCGTGGATCAGGCCGGCCTCTGCGACGTCGTCCACGATCAGCACGTAGGGCACCTCGGCCTGATCGGCCCGCTCGATGATCGCCGCCTCGACCGGCCCCAGCTGGGTGAGCAGCAGATGCCCGGACGTCGACTCGGGCAACACCCGGGGCGCCCGCCGCCGCTCGCGTTCGGTCATCCACGGCATGAACACGAACTGGATGAACACGAACGGCAACATCACCAGGAGGAACGTCGATCCGGCGAGCAGCACGACGACCGAGAAGATGCGCCCGGCATCGGACTCGAACGTGATGTCGCCGAACCCCAGGGTGGTCATCGTCGTGAGCGTCCAGTACACGCTCGTCGGCCACGAGTACTCCCGGTCCTCGTACTCCATCAACGTGTGGAAGATCGTGCTGAACACCGCGACCATCACGACGAACACCACGGCCAGCACCAAGAAGGTCTTCTGACGGCGGCGGCGCTCGGCCTGCTCCGCCGCACGCTGGGCCCGTTCGTAGTGCTGCAGCGACCGGCCGCGGTCGTCGGGCTCCCCGACCCGAACGCGCTGGGTGACCTGGGCGATCGTCGCCCCCAACGATTTCAGCACTTCCAGCTCACCGCCTCGATGATGTCACAGGCCCGATCGGGCCGACAGGTCCGGCTCGCGCCCAGCGTCCCCCGCCGCAGGCGCTCGCTCTGACACAGTCGTGCTGTGCCGGAGCATACGACGACGGTCTTCCCGACAGCGATCACCGTCGCCCGGGCGCTCGTCGTGGCGCGCTGGCTCACCCTCCTCTGGATGATCGGCGTGGTCGTCGTGTCATCCGAACGAGAGGCGATCGAGCACCCACTCGCTGCGTGGATGTGTGTCGCCGGGGTCGCCGCCGTGTCCGGCTGGACGACCTGGGCGGTGCGAACCGAGCCGGCACGACTCTTCCGCACCGGGTTCCTCGTCGTCGAAGCGGCACTGGCGATCGGTTTGAGCATCGTCGACGGGTGGGTGTTCGAGCCGGGCCACGTCTTCGAGGTGTCGCAGAGCCTGGCGACGCAGTATCCGCTCATCGCCGTCGTCTCGATCGGGCTCGCCCGCGGGCCGATCGTCGCCGGAGCGGTCGGCCTGACGATCGGGCCGGCCGAATGGCTCGGCGCGGTGCTCAACGAGTTCGATGCCTGGAGTGCGCGACACGTGATCTCGATCGTCGCGACGTCGCTGTTCTACGCAGCGGTCGGCGCCGTGTTCGGATGGCAGGCACAACTGCTGCGTCGCGCCGAGGCCGACATCGCCGACCGTCGCGCCCGCGACGACGTGGCCCGGATGCTCCACGACACCGTGCTGCAGACCCTCGCCCTCGTCGAGCGGCGGACCGCAGACTCCGATCCGGACCTCGCTCGCACCGCTCGCGACGCCGATCGCGAACTGCGGCGGTTCATCTTCGGCGTGGCGACTCGATCGGACGAGTCGCTCGAGCAGAAGGTGCGGACGGCGGTCGACCGGGCAGCGAAGCATCACGATCCGGCACACGTGACGATCTCGGTCGGGGTGCTCGACAACGACCACCATGCGCCAGCGACCGTGCAGGATGCGGTTGCCGGGGCGATCGGCGAAGCGGTCGCCAACGCACTCGAGCATGCCGGTGCGGCTCACATCGTGGTGTTCGTCGACGTCGACGACGACGGAACGGTCTTCGCATCGATTCGCGACGACGGCAGCGGCTTCGACGTCGACGCTCGCCGCAGCGGTCACGGCGTGGACGATTCGATCGTCGGACGGATCCGAGACGTCGGCGGCCGATCCGAGATCGTCAGTTCACCGGGCGCCGGCACCGAGGTGCGAGTGTGGTCGACATGACGACGCCGATCCGGATCGTGCTCGCCGACGACCACGAGCTGATGCGCGCCGGAGTGCGCGGCGAGCTGGGACCGGACTTCGAGGTCGTCGGCGAGGCGGACGACGCCGAGGGAGCGATCGATGTGATCCGGGCTCGTCAGCCCGACCTGGTCGTGTCCGACCTGCACATGCCACGAGGAGGCGGGCTGGCCGTCGTCGAGGCGTGTGCGACGATCTGCCCGATCGTGATCCTCACCGTGAGCGAAGCCGAGCGCGACCTGCTCGACGCCGTCGCCGCGGGAGCAGCCGGCTACCTCGTCAAGACCGCGCCGATCGACGAGATCCGTTCGGCGCTGATCGCGGCGGCGGCCGGTGAGCCGGTGTTCTCCCCGTCGCTCGCCGCACTCGTGCTCGGTGAGTTCCGGCGCCTCGCGAAGTCCGCCGACACCAACCCGCTCACCGAGCGCGAGCGCCAGGTGCTCCAACTCGTCGCCCGCGGCCACACGTACAAGGAGATCGGCGCCGAACTCGACATCTCGCCGAAGACCGCCGAGAACCACGTGCGCAACATCCTCGGCAAGCTGCACCTGTCACGCCGCAGCGACCTGGTGCGCTACGCCGTCGAGCACGGGCTCGACTGACCGGCCCGGTACCGCTTCGTCACCGACCGTTGCCAGATCGCGACCGGGACCGCGAGGATCGCCACCAGCCCGGCGATCGCAGCACCGACATCGGAGACGCCGGTCGCAACCGACCAGACCAGTGCGATCCCGGCGACCGCGACGAGACCGCCCGCGGTTCGGCGCTTCGCCGGACCCCATCCGCGACGCTCCAGGACGGCCGAGACGGTGGCGGCCCACGCCAGCGCCACCACGGTCGCCACCAGCACGAAGACCGCCAGGGCAGCGAGCAACATCAGCACCAGGCCCGTGCAGTCGGTCTCCTCGCAGATCGCTCCGGCGATCATCGTGGGCCACCCGGTCGGTTCGTTCGTTCCATGTGATCGATCATCGAGATCGGGACCATCCGTGTCCATCAGGTCAATCCCCCATCGATGCCTGGGGGTTCCCGGGCACCCCACGCCGTCGTAGGGGATTGCCCCGATGGTGCTCGACGTCGCCGGCCTTCAGGATCGGTCACATGGAGAACGCACCGTTTCCCCCACCCACGTGGCCCGCTCCCCCGGCCGCACCCTCGCCGACCGGTCGCTCCCCTGAGCCCGATCAGCCCGTGCGTTCGTGGCGGCCTCCACCGCTCAGCGCAGCCGGCTGGCTGGCGACCGTGGGCGCCTCGCTGTTGCTCGTGGCATCGATCATCGTCGTGGCAGGCAACTGGCAGTCGATCGATCCCGAGGTTCGCTTCGCCGGTCTGGTGTCGGCGCTCGTCGCCATCTACTCCGCCGCCGAGGCAGGGCGCCGTCGCCTCCCGTCGACATCACGTGCGCTGGCCACCTTGGCTGCCGCGCTGACCGCGCCGGTCGGCATCGCCGCGGCGGCCACGCTCGGCGAGCCCTGGCCGGTCTGCACGCTCGTCGGCGGCGTTGCCGCCCTCGTCGCCACCGAGATGCAGTCGCGCCGGTGGGACGTCACCGTGCTGAAGGCGTCGACCGTCGTCGCATTCGGGCTCGCCGCCGTCGGTGGGTCCGCACTCACCTCGATCCCGGTGACGATCATCGCGGCCGCCGGGGCCGTGGGCGCACTGCTCCTCGGATCGACCCGACGGACCGTGACCCTCTCGGTCGCCGTGGGTCTCGGCCCGGTCGCCGTCTGGCTGGCAGCGCTCGGCTTCGGTCCCGGCACGATCGCCCGGCTGGGCATGACCGGCGACGACCTCGTCTGGTCGGCGCCCGTGTCGTGCACGATCGCGGCGGCCGTCCTCGCAGTCGTCGCCACCCGTCGGACCAACCTTCCGCTGGCGGTCGTCGCGTTGGCGACCCTCGCCTCCGGGGTGCTGACCTCGCTCGTCGTCGGTGACGCCGGGACGTACGTCTGGTGGTCGATCCCCGCAGTTCTGCTGCTCGCCGCCGAGGCGGCCGGTGCGACGTCGACCGACTCGATCTGGCGTCGCATGGCGCGCAGGTCGGCCCCGGTCGTTGCCGTCGGCCTCGGGACCACCGCGCTCCTCGTGCCGTACGGTGTGCTCTGGACCCGCTGGCTGTTCGGCGCAGGCCTCGACGACGCGGGCGCGGCGGTTCCGGCAGTCCTCACCTGCCTGGGCCTGCTCGGTTCGGCGTTCGGGTCGGCCCGCCGAGTCGATGACGACCGGTGGCGCACGGCGGCGTCGCTGGCAGCCGCCGCCGCCGGGTTCGGCGCTCTCGTCGTGGGCGGCGCACCCTTGGCGATCGCGTCACTGGCAGCGGTCGCTGCGTGGATCGCCATCAGCGTCGCAACCCCCTGGCGGTCATGGGATGTGACCACGGCCGTCGTCGCATCGTGGGTCGTGTTCGCCCAACTGGTCGACTCGACGTTCCCGGGCTGGGCACGGCTGGTCATCGTCGTCGCCACCGGCGTCGCCTGGGCGATCAGTGTGTCGACGGTGCGCCGCAACGACGAAGGCTTCCGGTTGATCTTCGGGGCGAGCCTCGTCGGCATCGCTTCGGCACTCGTGGTCACCGACGGAGCGCTGGAGGTTGGCACGCTCGTGTTCGCGGCGCTGATCGCACTCGGGGTCACACTGCAGCCCGACCGGTCGCTGTGGCCGCTCGCGACGGTGAGCATCGTCGGCCTCCTGACCATCGACGATGCCCCCACCGAGTGGGCAACCGTGGCGCTCGTGGGGGTGGCCGCAGCGGCATTCGCGGGATCGAGTCGGAGCGTCACAGACGTTCGGACGCATGTTGCCGCAGCGCTCTGCACGGTCACCGGTGCCCTGGCTCTCGCCACCGCCGGCGTCGATCCCGGTACGGCGACGATGGCCGGCGTCGCAGTGGGAACGGCCCTCAGCGGCATCGCGCTGCTCGACCGCCGACTGCTTCCGCTCCTGACTGCGGGCACAACGGCAACCTCACTCGCCGTGCTGGCGGGCGCCGCTGCCAGCCCGGTGTTCGCGTCGATCGCCGTGACGATGCTCGGTGCCCAACTCGCGCTCGCAGGGGCCACATGGCGTGGATCGGTCGCTGCGCTTCCCGGGTCGATCGTGTCGGTGATCGGGCTGGTGAGCATGTGGTGGACGACCGGCACGAATGCCTGGGCCATCGCTGCGATCGCGCCGTACGGAGCGACGGGCGTCGACCTCGCCGTCGGCGTGCTCTCGGCAGCCCTGTTGACCGCCGGATGGGCTGTGCGACGTGCACAGCCGGTGTCCACCTGGCTCGCCTACGGGCCAGGGCTCGCGCTCGTCGGCACGTGGTTGCTCGCCTCACAACTCGAGCCGGGCACCGACTGGGCGACCCTCGGAGCGCTCGCCATCGGCGTCGTGTCGATCGGCATCGGGGGGTGGCGTCGTCTCGGCGCGCCGCTCGTGGCCGGCACGATCATGGTCGCCGGCACCGTGCTGCTGTCCGCCGGTGCCCGCCTCGCCGCTGCACCCACGTGGGCTTGGATCGCGCTCGGCGGCACCGGGCTACTGGTGCTCGCTGCTCTCGTCGAGCGCTCGGAGCATCCACTGTTCCCCGTCGGTCGTCGGGCAGAGGAACAGACGTCGCTGGTCGAGCAGTTCTGCAGGACCTTCCGCTGACTGGTCGTAGCTGCGGCGGCTCAGAGCGTGAGAACGAGCAGGCCGAACACGGCAAGGATGCCGATCAGACCGATCGCGATCATCTTGCCGGTCGAGCCGAATTCGACCGCCTTGTGGGTCTCGTGCTCCCACTGCTCGTTGGCCGGCGAGCCGACCTTCGGGAGGTGTTTGGGCTTCTCGTGGCCCTTGCGAGGCTTGCTGGTGCTGCTTCCCACGGCGATGACACTACTGGGACTACTGGGCGTCGCGCAGCTCGCGTCGCAGATCGTTGATCTCGTCGCGGAGCTTGGCGGCATACTCGAATTTCAGCTCGGCCGACGCCTCGTGCATCTCCTCCTCCAACGTCTGGATGAGACGGGCGAGTTCCTGCTGGGGCAGCGACTTGAGATCGCGCTGCACCTTGTCGCGCTCGCGCTGACGGCGCCGATCCTTGCCCGGAACGGGGGCGGTGTCGTCCGGGCGCAGCAACGAGAGGATGTCGCCGACGGCCTTGCGGATCGTCTGCGGATCGATGCCGTGCTCTTCGTTGTAGGCGATCTGCACCTTGCGGCGCCGCTGTGTCTCGTCGATCGCAGCCTGCATCGAGCGGGTGACGGTGTCGGCGTACATCACGACCTGGCCGTCGACGTTGCGGGCGGCGCGACCCATCGTCTGGATCAGCGACGTCTCCGAACGCAGGAAGCCCTCCTTGTCGGCGTCGAGGATGCACACGAGCGACACCTCGGGAAGGTCGAGGCCCTCCCGGAGCAGGTTGATGCCGACCAGCACGTCGAAGTCGCCGAGGCGCAACCCGCGCAGGATCTCGATGCGCTGGATCGTGTCGATGTTCGAGTGCAGATAGCGCACCCGCAGGCCCTGTTCGAGGAGGTAGTCGGTGAGGTCCTCGGCCATCTTCTTCGTGAGGGTGGTGACCAGCACCCGGTCGCCGCGGGAGATGCGGTCGTTGACCATCTCCATCAGGTCGTCGATCTGGCCCTTGGTGGGCTTGATGATCGCCTCGGGGTCGACGAGACCGGTCGGCCGCACGATCTGCTCGACGACGTTCGTCGAGACGCGCAGTTCGTAGTCGCTCGGGGTGGCGGACAGGAACACGCACTGGTTGACGCGCTCGAGCACCTCTTCGAACGTGAGGGGCCGGTTGTCGCGCGCCGACGGCAGGCGGAAGCCGTGCTCGACCAGCATGTCCTTGCGGCTGCGGTCGCCCGCGAACTGGCCGTGCAACTGCGGCACGGCGACGTGGCTCTCGTCGATCACGAGCAGGTAGTCGTCGGGGAAGTAGTCGAGCAGGGTGAACGGCGGCTCGCCGGGCACGCGACCGTCCATGTGCATCGAGTAGTTCTCGATGCCGTTGCAGTAGCCGACCTCGCTCATCATCTCGAGGTCGTACTGGGTGCGCATCCGCAGGCGCTGCGCTTCGAGCAGCTTGTCGTTCTCCTCGAACCACTTCAGCCGCTCCTGGAGCTCGACCTCGATACCGGCCATCGCCGTGCGGAGCCGCTCGGGACCGGTGACGTAGTGCGTCGCCGGGAACACGTGCGCTCGTGACAGCTCGCTGAGCTGCTCGCCGGTGAGCGGATCGATCGTGGTGATGCGGTCGACGGTGTCGCCGAACATCTCGATGCGCAGCACCGACTCCTCGTAGGCCGGGTGCACCTCGATCGTGTCGCCTCGGACGCGGAAGTTGCCGCGCCCGAGCGTCATGTCGTTGCGGCCGTACTGCATGTCGACGAGGCGACGCAGGATGTTGCGCATGTCGTAGTCGACGCCGACGCTGAGGTCGAGCAGGTTGCCCCGGTACTCGTCGGGGTTGCCCATGCCGTAGATGCACGACACCGAGGCGACGACGATCACGTCGCGCCGGGTGAGCAGCGCAGCGGTGGCCGAGTGCCGGAGCCGGTCGATCTCGTCGTTGATCGAGGAGTCCTTCTCGATGTAGGTGTCGCTCGACGGGATGTACGCCTCGGGCTGGTAGTAGTCGTAGTAGCTGACGAAGTACTCGACCCGGTTGTCGGGGAAGAACTCGCGCATCTCCTGGGCGAGCTGCGCGGCGAGCGACTTGTTGGGGGCGAGGATCAGGGTCGGGCGCTGTGTCTGCTCGATGGTCCAGGCGATCGTGGCCGACTTGCCGGACCCGGTGATGCCGAGCAGCGTCTGGAAGCGCTCGCCCTCGTCGATTCCCTTGCTGAGCGCGGCGATCGCCGCCGGCTGATCGCCCGCCGGGTCGAAGTCGGACACCACTCGGAAACGGGCGTCGTCGAGCGCCGCATAGTTGCTCGCCGGTGCGGCCTCGAGCAGCAGTTCCTCCGGCGAGACGGGCGGCGAGTGGGGCGGCGAGTGGGGCGGCGTGACGGTCTCGGCCATCACGGCATGCTACCGAAGGAACACCTGTTCGCCAGCCCGAACACCGCGAGCGATGAGCGAACCGACCGGATACCGGGGTTTCGCTCATCGCGGGACGGTGGAGGACGGAACTCGTACAGTTGCGGAGTGGACGTGGATGCCCTGATCGCCGATCTCGACGCCGATCAGCGTGCGGCGGTCACGACCGAGTCGCAGCTCGTCGCGGTGATCGCCGGGGCCGGATCGGGCAAGACCCGGGTGTTGACCCGTCGGATCGCCTACCGGATCGCCATCGGGACCGCCGACGCCCGGCACACCCTCGCGCTCACCTTCACCCGCGAGGCCGCGGGCGAGATGCGGCGGCGGCTGCACCGCCTCGGCCTGCGCGACCACGTGGAGGCCGGAACGTTCCACTCGGTGATGCTCGGCATCCTCAAGCAACGCTGGGCCGACACCGAACGACGCCCGCTCACCGTGGTGTCCGACCGGCGCCGCCTGCTCAGCGACTCGATCGACGCGGGCGACCGCAGACAACTCGCTGCGTTCCTCGCCGAGATCGACTGGGCGTCGGCACGAGGGATCGATGCCGGGTCCTACCCGTCGGCGGCTCGCCGCGCTCAGCGACGCCCCTCGCCCGGCATCGACCGGTGCGCCGGGGCCTACACGGCGTTCCAGACGCTCAAGCGGCGGCGCGGCGTGATCGACTTCGACGACGTGCTCGCCCACACCGTTCGCGACCTGCGCCGCGACGCCGAGTTCGCCGACACCGTCCGGTGGCGGTTCCGGCACCTCCTCGTCGACGAGGCCCAGGACCTCAACCCGCTCCAACACGCCCTGGTCGATCTCCTGCGGGCCGGACGTGACGACGTGTTCCTCGTGGGGGATCCGTCACAGGCGGTGTACGGATTCAACGGGGCCGACCCGAGCCTGCTCGTCGACGTCGAGACGCGGTTTCCCGGGGTCGAGATCATCCGCCTGCCGGTGAACCATCGCAGCACACCGCAGGTCGTCGCCGCCGGCGTCCACGTCCTCGCCACGAGCGGTCAACCGAGCGGGCTCGTGTCGAACCGCGCCGATGGCCCCGTGGTCGAGGAACTGGTCGCCGACGACGAGCTCGACGAGGCGAACCGGGCGGCGCAGTTCGTCCTGCGGTGCGACCCCAACCTCGTGCGCACCGGCGAGATCGCCGTCCTCGCCCGCACGAACGCGCAGCTCCCCGGATTCGCCGAGGCGCTCGAACGAGTCGGCATCGCCGTCCGTCGGTCGGCCACCGCATCCGGCTCCCCGCTCCAGGTCGCCGTCCGCCAGGCGGCGGCGCTGGGATCCCCCTCACGATTGCGCGGGTGGGCCCACGACATCCTCGACGCTCCCCCGGAGGCGGCCGGCCCCGGCGTCGCCTCCGACCGGACCGACGACATCGAGCCGGAGCGACGCGTCGCTGCGGCAGCGCTCGACTTCCTCCGCGAACAACCGCTCGGCGACGGTGCCACCTTCCGCGCCTGGGTGGCGACCACCAACCCGTTCGACGACGCGTCCACCGACGGCGTCGACGTCCTCACCTTCCACAGCGCGAAGGGCCGCGAGTGGCACACCGTCGTCGTCACCGGCGTGGAGAGCGGTCTCGTGCCGCACAAGTCCGCCACCACCGCCGAGGCGCGGTCGGAAGAGGCCCGGCTGCTCTACGTGGCGCTCACGCGCGCCACCGATCGCCTGCTCGTCAGCCATGCCACCCGGCGAGGCGGATACGCCCGCACCGTCAGCCCGTTGATCCACGACATCGATCTCGACGACGCGCCGCCCGCTCCTCCGCCTCGCCGGGTTCGCGCCCGCACCGATCCACTGATCGAGTCGCTGCGTGCATGGCGCGACGATGCAGCCCGCCGTGCCGACATCCTCCCGGTCCAGCTCTGCAGCGACCGCGATCTCAAGGCGATCGCGTCAGCTCGGCCGACCACGGTCGACGAACTCGTCGAGGCCACATCGTTCGGTCTGATGACCGCCGAGAAGCTCGCACCGCAGATCGTCGAGATCGTCCGCTCGACCTGACGACGGCCCGGTCCAAGAGTCGGGGACCAGCCGGGATTCAGTCGGCGAGGTCGACGATGACCGGCGCGTGATCGCTCGGCTGCTTGCCCTTTCGGGCGTTGCGATCGACCACGCACCACTCGGCTCGGGCTGCGACCGACGCAGAGCACATCAGCAGGTCGATGCGCATGCCACGCCCCTGGTGGAAGTCGCCTCCGCGGTAGTCCCACCACGAGTACACCCGATCGTCGGCGTGCTGCCGGCGGAACACGTCGACGAGACCCCACCGCTCCAGTGCCGCCAGCCGATCGCGTTCGGCGTCGCTCACGTGGGTGGCACCGACGAGCTTCGACGGGTCGTGGACGTCACGGTCGTCGGGCGCGATGTTGTAGTCGCCGCCGACGATCACGTCCCGCTCCGGATCGGTGTCGGCATCGAGGTGAGCGACCAGCCGATCGAGCCACGACAGCTTGTACGTGTAGTGGTCGTCGTCGAGGGAGCGACCGTTGGGGACGTAGACACTGCTCACGCGCACCCCGCCGCACGTGGCGGTGATGATCCGCGCGTCGGGATCGGGCTCGACGTCACCCGCGAAGTTCGTCACGACGTCGTCGATGCCGACCTTCGACAGGATGGCGACGCCGTTCCACTGGCCCTGCCCGTAGTGGGCGCTCGAGTAACCGAGCGCCTCGAACGAGAGCGCCGGAAACGCATCGTCGGCCAGCTTGGTCTCCTGGAGCAGCAGCACGTCGGGCTGCACCTCGGTGACCCACTCCTCCACGCGCTCCTGCCGGGCGCGCAGGGAGTTGATGTTCCAGGTGACGACGCGCATGTCAGCTGCCGGCCGACCCGGCCGCGGACTTCTTCGCCGGCGCCTTCTTCGCAGCAGTCTTCTTCGACGGCGCCTTTCTTGCTCGCCGCCTTCTTCGCCGGAGCCTTCTTGGCAGGCGCCTTCTTCGCTGCGGCCTTCTTCGCAGGGGCCTTCTTCGCTGCGGACTTCTTCGCAGGGGCCTTCTTCGCTGCCGCCTTCTTCGCCGGCGCCTTCTTGGCGGGCGCCTTCTTCGCCGCAGCAGCCTTCTTGGCCGGGGCCTTCTTCGCGGCGGCCTTCTTCGCAGGAGCCGCGCGCTTCGCCCTCGAACGCTTCACGGGTTCGGTGTCATCGGGAGCGCTCGCGTCGTCGACCGGTTGGTCGGCCGTGGTCGGTGCCTCGTCCCCAGACGGCGCCGCCTTCCGCGAACCACGCTTCCTCGATGCGGCCGGCGCTTCCGCTGCGCCCTCCTCCGCCTGCTCCTGCTGGGCCGCGGCAATCGCCGCCTCGGCCATGTCCGGAAGGGCGCAATCGATACTGCGGCGCGACGGGGCGAAGCTGACCACCACGAGGGTCACCGATTCGCCGAGCTTCATCACCTTGCGAGCGCTCGGCGGTGGCGGGTCGGCCATCAGCCGCAGTGGCACGTAGCCGCGCACGCCGTTCTCGCCGATCGAGATGTAGGCGCCGTGCGAGGAGTACGACTCGACCGTGCCGTTGACACTGGTTCCCACCGGATGATGTTCGACGAACTCGAGGAACGGCATCAGCTCGTTGACGGTCTCTCCCGCCTTGGGCGAGTTCTGCCGCGTCCCCGAGCTGCGCTGCTTCTTGGTCGTTGCCGCCGCGGCCTCGTCTTCGGCCTTCTGGGCTCGGCTCGGTGGCGGGGTCTTCGGGACGGGCATCGGCTGGTTCGCCGCCTCGCTCCCCTTGCGGCCGCTGCGCTTGTCCTTGTCGTTCTCCTTCTTCGAGCCGCGACGGCCCGACCCCTTCGAACCGGTCGCCTTTCGGCTCACCGGTCCGCGCACAGGGACCCGGTCGACGAACACCCATCCGACGTGCGGCACCGGCTTGCCGCCGATCAGCCGCCCCTCGTCGAAGAGCCAGTCGTAGTCGGCATGGAACTCCTGGAAGGAGTCGTTCGACAGGATCGATGCGTTCGACTTCTGCGCGATGGCGAGGACGAAGGCATCGCCTCGTCCGACGGCACCGGCGGGAGGGGCGACGAGTTCGTTGTTGGAGATCCCCTCCTCGAACTCCTTCACCTCCTTCTTGTCGATGCGATGCCCGAAGGTGGCGTCGACCACGACCGTGATCGCCGCATCGGGGTACTCCTCCATGAAGCTCATCACCGCCTCACTGAGCTGGGCGAGGCTGGGCAGCGAGCGGCCCTCGGTGGCGATGTTGGACCCGTCGACCACGACGTGGGCAGGCCCGTTGGATGATGTCATTGCTTCTCGTTCCTGAGTCGGTTGGGGCACGCCGCACGCCTCGAGACTTCGATGACGTCGGCTGCCGCGCTCCCATCGTAGGCTCGCCCGTCATGATCCGAGCAGTGCTCTGGGATTTCGGTGGCGTGATCCTCTCCAGTCCCTTCGAGGCGTTCAACCGGTACGAGGCGGCCAACGGGCTCCCGCTCGACTTCATCCGGTCGGTCAACGCCACCAATCCCGACACCAACGCGTGGGCCCGGCTCGAACGCAACGACGTGTCGCCCGAGGACTTCGACGCACTGTTCGCCGACGAATCCGAGGCACTCGGCAACCGGGTTCCCGGCGCCGATGTGCTCGGCCTCCTGTCGGGCGAGATCCGACCCGAGATGGTCATGGCGCTCGACCGGGTGATCCGCGCCGGCTACCGGACCGCCTGTCTGACCAACAACGTCGTCGGTGGCGAACAGCGCATGGACGTCGGCGACGTGATGGTGATGTTCGACCACATCGTCGAGTCGAGCAAGGTCGGCTGCCGCAAGCCCGAACCGCGGTTCTACGAGATCGCCTGCGAGCTGGTCGGCGTCGAGCCGGCGGAGTGCGTGTTCCTCGACGACCTCGGGATCAACCTCAAGCCGGCCAAGGCGATGGGCATGACCACCATCAAGGTCGGCGCCGCCGATCAGGCGATCACCGAGTTGGAGTCAGTGCTCGGAATCAACCTGCGCTGACGCTCACCGCTGATCGATCTCCACGAACACGGACTCGTCGGCGACCGCCGTCACGTCGCCAGGCCCGTCGCGGAGGTGTTCGTCGAGGAAGGCAAGCGACAGATCGAACGCAGCGTCGTACTGATTCGCCGTCGGGTCGAGCCATTCGAGGTGTTGCGCTCCTTCGATCACCGCCAACGTGCTCGGCCCGTCGGTCGCATCGTGGAACGCACGGATGGCATCGACCGAGATCTGGCGGTCAGCGTCGGAGGCGACGTGGAGAATCGGTGCGGTGCTCGCCAGACGTGCGCTGTCGAAGTCGTATGGAGTGCCGGCGTGGGCCACGACGGCACCGATCCTGCCGTCCTGACAGCAATCGGCGGTCAGCAGGCCGAAGCCGGTGGTGGCGCCGCCGGAGTGGCCGATCAGGCCGATCCGCTCGAGGTCGGTGACCGAGGCGAGGTCGGCGGGCAGCGCACCACGCTCGATCTCGTCGATCACGAACGTCACGTCGGCGGGTTGCTGGGGAACACCGAAGACCGAGCCGCCCGGGAAAGTCGACTCCGGGAACCGCACGGTGACGACCACGAAGCCGTGCGAGGCGAGCCGGCGATCGGCGGGCAATGAGATCGCCGCATCGAACAGCGCCGGCGCGACGACGATGAGGGGGAACGACCCGTCGGCCGGATCGGCGCCGAACCCGCCGGCCTCCGACGGGTACGCAACGCTCAACAGCAACCTGCGCTCGTCGCTCGACGGGACGATCAGCCCGCGGTCGTCACGCACCTCGGTGGTGGGGCGGGCGGCATCGACCACCTCGAGTTCAGCGCGTCCGATGTTGAACGGACCGAAGCCGCTCATCGAGGAGCCACTCGGGATCGGCGGGAGCCCCAGCGAATACCCGGTCGGCGGTCCGAACCGCAGCCCCGAGAACAGGTGATCGTTCACCTCGTCCCTCCACCCGTCGAACGAGTCCTCCGGGGCCTCGACGGCAACGATGATCGGTTCCTCCGGCCCGTCGATCGCCCAGTACTCCTGCGTGTAGCCGGGCGGATGCCCCCACTGGTTCTGGAACCCGGTCGTGTTGAACAGCGCCGTGAACCAACAGCCGTCGCAGGAATCGGCAAACCCGACGCGCCACACCTCGGCGGGCAGCCCACCGAGTTCGTCGCTTCGGCGTTCGAGGACCTCCATTCGATCGCGCGACCGCAGGAATTCGTCGAGGTCGACCGACGCAGCTGAACGCGACCGGTGACGGCCAACGCCATCGGTGTCGATCAGCGTGTCGACCACCATGATCGCGACGCCGCGATAGGCGTCGGGACTCGACCCGAGCGACACGATCTCGATCATGCCGGGAGACGCCCGCTCCAGGCGGAACGACTCGGTCGTCGTCAGCTCGAGGCGGAGCGGGAGCAGATCCGAGGTGTACTCGCCCGGGCTCAGCAGGCCGAGGTCGGAGAGCTCGGTCGGGTCGCTCCGCCCCACGTCCGTTGTGGCCGTCTCGGTCTCCGCCGCCCGTGTGCGGGGCGGTTGGTCGACCGCTGTACCAGTGCCGCTCGCCGACGTCGTCGCCGGCGACGACGTGGCACTCGAACTCGGCCCGGTGGTGTCCGAACCACTGGCACAGCCGGCGACGAACATCACCCCGGCCGACAGCAGAGCGAGGGACCGACGCCTGGTCATGTCGTCACACGTCCGCGGCGAGCGAACGCGCCACCACGACCCCCGTCGTCGAGCTCAGGTCGTGCAGGACCTCGAAGCCCCGTACGTCGAAGTCGTCGAATCCCTCGGTCGCCCGCGCCGACCGCGACGACGACCGCCGCCGCTCGTCGCCTCGCCACTGTCGCCGTCCCGAGTCGTGTCGTCGCCATCTCGGACCCCCCTTCTCCGTCGTGCCGTCGTTGCCGTCGTGCGGCCCCTCGAGAGACCATGGTGGAGACCGCTCATCACACGCCGTCAACGACCGGCAACGTCGGGGATCCGTCGCGACAACGTGCGATAACGTCGTCGTCGTGGGGAACGAGGACCGCGCCCCCTCGGGCGTGGTCGATGTCTGCGAACTCGGCGAACTCGGTGTGCGATCGGGCGGCGCCTGGTGTCCGATCCGCGGCGAACGGACACGCGCGGCGGTCGCAGCGCTCGCTCTCGCCGACGACGAGGGCGTCTCCACGGAACGGTTGATCGACGCGGTCTGGCCGCCGCCGACCCGACCCCCGACGGCGCGCCAGTCGCTGGCGAATCTGGTCGCCCGTCTGCGGGCGACTCACGGCGACCGGTTCGTGGAGACGACCCGGGCCGGCTACCGCCTCGGCCAACACACCGCGTCGGACCGTCGTCGTTTCATCGCCGCCGTCGCGCGTGCCTCCCAGCTCGTCGATGGTGCACCGGACGAGGCCCTCGACACGATCGATCAAGCGCTCGCGTACGTGCGCGGGCGCCCCTGGCACGACGTCGACTCGTTCATCGAGGTCGAAGCCGATCGGGCGTTCCTGGAATCGGAGATCGCTCGCGCCGAGCGAATCCGCGCAAGGGCGCTGGTGGCGCTGGGCAGGAGCGCCGACGCCATTCCCCTGCTGGAGCGGATCGTCCTCGCGGATCCGGTCGACGAGTCGTGCTGGTTCGCGCTGGCGGTCGCGCAGGCCGGGCTGGGCCGCCGGGTCGACGCACTTCGAACTTTGCGCTGGGCGCGCCGCCAGCTCGGCGAGCACGGCCTCACCCTCGGTGAGTCCGCCGCCGAACTCGAGCGGCACCTCCTCCACGGATCGACGGAACCCATTCACGCTCCGACCCAGCTCCCGGTGACGTCGACCTCGTTGATCGGACGCGACGAGCTCCTCGCCACGATCACCGGGTCGCTGTCGACCGATGCCGTCCTCACCTTGCTCGGGCCGGCAGGTGTCGGCAAGACCCGCCTCGCCGTCGAACTGCTCCGGCGTCTGCCGAACGAGGAGTGGTGCTTCATCGACCTGTCACCGGTTCTCGACGCCGACCGCGTCGTGCCGTCGGTCGTGGCAGCGCTCGAGGTCACCGTCGAGCCCGGTACCGCGCCGACCGATGCGCTGCTCGACCACATCGGCACCGGCAACACCTTGCTCGTGCTCGACAACTGCGAGCAGGTCGTGCACGGGGTGGCCGATCTCGTCGACGCGATCGCCATCGCCTGCCCGTCCTGCAGAATCGTCGTGACGACGCGCGAGCGGCTCGGGATCCGAGCCGAGCGGGTCGTCAAGGTCGATCCGCTCCCGACCGGGCCGGCCGGCCCCGGCGTCGAGCTGTTCTTCGATCGCGCGCAGCGGCACGGCGCCGACCTTCCACCCGAGACCTGGCGGGAGTCGGTGGCCCGCCTGTGCCGTTCGCTCGACGGTCTCCCGCTCGCGATCGAGCTGGCAGCGGCGCGGACCACGGTCTTGTCCCCCACCGAGATCCTCCAGGCGCTGTCCGAACGGTTCCGAGTACTGCGCGACCCTGGCGGGACCGCGCTCGAGGACGCGATCCAGTGGAGCTGGGACCTGCTCGACCAGACCGAAGTGGCTGCGCTGCACCAGCTCGGCGTGTTCCACTCGGGGGCAACCGTCGACGCCGCGTCGCACGTGTGGCAGCTCGATCGCTGGGGAACCCTCGACCTCGCCGAACGACTGGCCGGCAAGTCACTCGTCGAGATCCGCCGGTCGCCCACGGCGCCCACGCGCTTCGAGATGCTCGATTCCATCCGCTACTTCGCGCTGGCCGATGCTCAGCGAACCGAGACCATCGAGCGATGTCGAGACCGGCACCTCGAGTGGGCGGACGAGCTCACGCTGCGGGCGCAGGGACCCCACGGCTTCAGCGGCGAACCGGGTGGCATCGACACGATCGACCGCGAACGCCACGAGGTCCGAGCGGCACTCGATCATGCGACCTCCCGGCCGGACAACGCCGCCCGCGGCGCGATGATCTGCCATCGACTCTTCGGGTGGTGGAGGGCGCGGAGCGCCGCCGGCGAAGGGTTCGAACGACTGGAGGCGCTGCTGAGCACGGCCGACCTCGGGCCCGACGATCGGGCCGCAGCGACGGCGACGCTCGCGTCCCTTGCACGGATCGCTTCCGTCCCCGATCGCGACGTCCGTTCGCTGATCGCGCTCGCCCAGCAACTGCTCCTCGAGGTCACAGCGTCGTCGGCACGAGACCACGTCGAACTGCGGCTCATCGAGGCGACATTCGACGACGACGACTCCGGGCTCGGATCCCGCCTCCGCCGGCTGGCCGACGCCGATCTCGACGACGAATGCGCCACAGCACTGCATCTCCTGTCCGCCTGGAGCATCACGAACGAGCCCGTGAGGGCCGCTGCGGTTGCCGACGAGTTCTTCGCCGCAGTCGAGTCCAGCAGCGAGCCCGCCGACGGCCATCCCCGCGAGTTCCAGGGCCTCGCCGCACTCGTCGTCGGAGACGTCACGGGAGCCGCCACGCACCTCGCCGAAGCGCTTCAACTCCACATCGACAACGAGAAGACGTTCTGCGCGATCCACTGCGCCGAGGGGGTGGCATGGCTGGCGCTCGAGACCGGGGCCAGCGACAGCGCACGATCGCTGCTCGCCGCCACCGAGGGCCTGCGTCGGAGCCGACGACGCTCACGCGCCGGCTTCGAGGAGCAGGCCATCACCGGCACACTCCGCCACCTGGGCACACTCCCCGAGCCCGACCTCGACGCGGACGTCGACGACACGATCGCCGCGGCTTGGTCGATCATCGAGGGAGTGAGGCCCCCGACGAAACGATGAGGTGCGCCGTCGCCGCCCGCCGCTGAAGCACCGGACCGCCTCAGAGGTTGCGGAAGGTGCGCTCCATCAGATCGGCGAGTTCCTGGTCGTGGATCGCCTTGGAGCCGGTGGCGGGACTGCCCGACTCCACGCGGGCGATGTGGCGCAGGTCGTATCCCTGCTCCTTCACCCGCCAGGTGTTGGCCTCGATGAACCGCCAGGCGCCCATGTTCTCGGGCTCCTCCTGCAACCAGCGCAGCTCGCGGGCATTCGGGTACTTCTCGAGGATGCCGAGCATCTGCTCGGTGGGCAACGGATAGAGCTGCTCGATGCGCACGATCGCCACGGGTGCGCCACGACGGTCACGCTCGTCGATCGCGTCCCAGGCGACCTTGCCCGAGCAGAACACGATGCGGGACACCGCGTCGGCGTCGACGTCGCCCGGATCGTCGAGCACTTCCTGGAACGAGCCGATCGTCAGCTCGTCGATCGTCGACCGGGTCTGCTTCATGCGGAGGCCCTGTTTCGGGCTGAACACGATCAGTGGCGTGCGTCGCTCGGAGTGGACCTGGCGGCGCAGGAGGTGGAAGTAGTTGGCGGCGGTCGTCGTGTTGACGATCTGCATGTTGTCCTCGGCGGCGAGCGTCATGAAGCGCTCGATGCGAGCCGAGCTGTGTTCGGGACCCTGGCCCTCGTAGCCGTGCGGGAGCAGGAGGACGACGCCGTTCTGCTGGTCCCACTTGTCCTCGGCGGCCACGATGTACTGGTCGATGACGATCTGGGCGCCGTTGATGAAGTCGCCGAACTGGGCTTCCCACATCACCAGCGCGTCACGATTGGCGTGGGAGTAGCCGTACTCGAAACCGAGCGCGGCGTACTCCGACAGCAGTGAGTCGAACACCCAGAAGTGCGCGTCGGCACCCAGGTTGTCGAGCGGGATCCAGGCTTCGCCCGTGTCGAAGTCGATCAGCGCCGCGTGGCGCTGGCTGAACGTGCCGCGACGCGAGTCCTGGCCGGCGAGTCGCACCGGGTGTCCTTCGAGCACCAGCGACCCGATGGCGAGCGACTCGGCGCCGGCCCAGTCGACCTCGCCCTCCTCGTAGAGCGCCTTGCGCTGCTCGAACTGCCGGTTGAGCTTCGGGTGGATCGTGAACCCCTCCGGATACTCCGTCAGCCGCGCGAACACCCGATCGAGCGTGCTGCGATCGACGCCCGTCGGGATGTGCGGGAGCACGCCGAGCGGGCGCGGTGGCTTGGGCACCGTGATCGCCGGCGGGGCCTGCGACCGGGTCTCGTCGAGGGCGACCTGCAGCTTGCCCTGGTAGTCGGCGAGCGCCTGTTCGGCCTCGTCGACGGTGATGTCGCCGCGCCGCACCAGCGATTCGACGTAGAGCTTGCGCACGCTGCGCCGCTCCGAGATCGCCTTGTACATCAGCGGCTGGGTGTAGCTGGGATCGTCGCCCTCGTTGTGGCCGTGGCGGCGGTAGCACACCATGTCGATCACGACGTCCTTGTGGAAGCGCTGGCGGTACTCCCAGGCGAGGTGGGCCACACGGACACACGCCTCGGGGTCGTCGCCGTTCACGTGGAAGATCGGCGCCTGGATCGTCTTTGCGACGTCGGAGCAGTAGATCGACGAGCGTGCGTACTGCGGCGCCGTCGTGAACCCGATCTGGTTGTTGATGATCAGGTGGATCGTGCCGCCGATGCGGTAGCCGCCGATGTCGCTCATCGCGAGTGACTCCGCCACCACGCCCTGGCCGGCGAACGCCGCATCGCCGTGGATCAGCAACGGCAGCACACTGAACGCTCCCGGCGGTTCGATCTGGTCCTGGACCGCGCGCACCATGCCCATCACGATCGGCCCGACGGTCTCGAGGTGGCTCGGGTTGGCGGCGAGTTCGATCGCGACATCGGCCCCCGACGGGCTGACGTACTTGCCCTTCATGCCGAGGTGGTACTTGACGTCGCCGGAGCCCTGGACCGACGACGGATCGATGTGGCCCTCGAACTCGGAGAAGATCGCCTCGTAGCTCTTGCCCATGATGTTGGACAGCACGTTGAGTCGGCCGCGGTGCGCCATGCCGAGCACGGCGGCGTCGAAGCTCGCGTCGGCGGCGTTCGACAGGATCTCGTCGAGCACGGGAATCGCGGACTCGGCACCTTCGATGCCGAAGCGCTTCGTGCCGACGTACTTGGTGGCGAGGAACTTCTCGAACGACTCGGCGGCGTTCAACCGCTCGAGGATGCGGTGCTTGCGCTCCTTCGAGTACTCCTCGACGCTCCCCTCGAACCGCTCCTGGATCCACTTCTGCTCATCGGTGTTCTGGATGTGCATGTACTCGACGCCGATCGTGCGGCAGTACGCATCGCGCAGCACGCCGAGGAGGTCGCCGAGGCGCATCTTGGGCACGCCGCCCACACCGTCGGTGAGGAACTCGCGGTCGAGATCCCAGATCGTCAGGCCGTAGGTGGCGGGATCGAGCTCCTTGGGTGTCAACGGCTCCTTCCAGCGCAGCGGGTCGAGGTCGGCCATCAGGTGACCGCGCACGCGATAGACGCGGATCAGCTTGGCGACCGCCATCTGCTTGGCGAGCATCGCCTCTTCGCGATCCATCGGGTTGGTGTCGGGCCGCCACTTGACCGCCTCGTACGGCATGTCGAGCGCGTGGAAGATGTCCTCGTAGAAGTCGTGCTCACCGAGCAGCAGCTCGTGCACCCGCTTGAGGAACATCCCGGATTCGGCACCCTGGATGATGCGGTGGTCGTACGTGCTGGTGACGGTGACGACCTTGCTGACGCCGATCGAGCTGAGGCTGGAGCGATCCGCACCTTCGAACTCGGCCGGGTAGTCGATGCTGCCGACACCGACGATCACGGCCTGGCCCGGCATCAGTCGGGGCACCGACTGGACGGTGCCGATCGTGCCCGGGTTGGTGAGGCTGACGTTGGCGCCCATGAAGTCGTCGACGGTCAGCTTGTTGCTCTTGACCTTGCGGATGATCTCCTCGTACGCGGCGAGGAACCCGTCGAAGTCGAGTGTGTCCGCATCGCGCAGCACCGGTACCACGAGCGTGCGACTGCCGTCGGACTTCTCGACGTCGACGGCCAGACCCATGTTGACGTGCTCGTTGACGATCAATCGTGGCTTGCCATCGGCGCCCTCGACGTAGGTGTTCTTCATCGCCGGCACCTGATCGGCGATGGCGCGCACGATCGCGAAACCGATCAGGTGGGTGAAGCTGATCTTGGTCTGGCCGGTACGGGCACGGAAGCCGTTGATCACCTTGCGGTTGACCTCGAGCAGCTTGGCCGGAACGTTGCGGAAGCTCGTGGCGGTGGGCACCGCGAGGCTGCGCTCCATGTTGGCGGCGATCGCCGCGCCGGCGCCCCGGATCGGCTTGCCCGGTTCCTCTTCGGTCGGGGGCGCTGCCGTCTCGGTCGAGGGTGCCGCCGCAACCGGGGCCGGGGCCGGAGCGGGAGCAGGTGCCGCGGCGACCGGAGCAGCGGGCGCGCCGTTGCCGCTGCTGAGGCCGTCGTCGGCTCGGTAGGCCTCGACCACGGCCTGGACCTCGGTGGAGGTCGCTGCCGCCGCGGCAACGCTCGGTGCCTGCGACCGGTAGTCGGCGAAGAACTCCCGCCACGACTCGCTCACCGACGACGGGTCGTCGACGAACTGCTCGTACATCTCCTCCACGAGCCACGAGTTCGCCCCGAACCCCGACCCCTGACCATCTGGTGCTGCCACGCGAGCCAGCGTACCGGAGCGCTACCGCCCGACCCGGCCCCACCCCTCGCGGTTGACGCCGTGCATGCACGGGCGACATGTAGCGTCGCCGACGTGCGACCACCGCTCGCAACCGCCGCCGCCCTCCTGCTCGTCCTCGCCGCCTGTTCGTCGAACGACGACCCGTCGACCGTCTCCGGAGTCCCCGACGCGGAAATTCAGGCGGACCTTCCGGCAGGCGCCCTCCAGGCAGTCTCGGTGATCGGCAACGGGCGCGCCGTACAGGCTGCATCGGCGAACGGAACCAGCACGCTGATCGCAACGACCATCGGGCTGAACGTGGTCGACGACGAGGGTGCCACGACCGCCGTCGCGGCCGACATCGACCCGCCGGCGTCAGAGGTGACCATGTCGCCCGACGGGCGCCACGCGATCATCGAAGGGTTCGCGCGGAGCGAGCTGTGGTCGATCGAGACCACCCCGTCGCTGATCGCCGCGTTCGAGGCACCGACCCGTGGGATGTTCACCACCGACAGCTCGATGTTGGTGACGTCATCGCCGTTCCAGGTCACCGCCGCGACGGTGACCGAATCGCCGCAGACCGTGATCACGCCGCCGGAAGGCTCGGAACTCGGCACCGCGACGATGACACCGGACGGCGCCGTGATCGCTGTCCCGGTGACCGGCGGGGCGGCCGATCTGTACACGTACACGGCGGCATCCGGCGCCACCCCCGTCGACGTGTTCGTCGAACCCGAACGCAAGATCGTCCGCGCCGACTTCGGCGGCCGCCCCGATCGGCTCGTAGTCGAGGTGTCCTCCGGCGACCCATTCGAAGCACAGCTCGCGGCATGGGATCCGGGCACGGGCCAGATCGTGTGGGAGTCAGCCGCGGACTCGTACTCCCCCGGCTCCGCCTGGGATGTGGGCGCCGACGGGCGCGTGCTGGTCGCCGCTGGATCCACACTGCAACTCATCGGCGTCGACGGAGGTGTCGAGGCCGAATGGGCGCTCGGCGACTCCCGGACCGCGACCGGTGTCGTGGCCACCGAGGGCGGGTATGCGGTCGCCCTCTCGGACCGCACGCTCCTGCTGGCGGGCCCGGACGGAGATCCGAGTGGGCCGACGGTCCCGACCGGTCAGCGGATCGTCGATCTGGATCGCCTCGCCGGAGCCGGCGGCGCCATCGTCGTCGATGCTGCGGGCGACGTGCGGACGTGGAGCGCCGACGGAACCCTGCTCAACGAGATCACCTCGTTCCGGGCAGGAGCGGTGAATGCGGTGGCGATCTCGGCCGACGACTCGCACGTCGCCGCCGCATCGACCGAGGGGACGGTGACCGTCGTCGACGTCGCCGGATCCGATCCACCGCTGCTACTCGACCACCCCGAGGGCAACGTCGACTCGGTCGCCTTCTCCCCCGACGGAGCACGGGTGGTCACCGGTGTGGGCGAACGGCTGTCGGACATCTCGTTCGACGACACGGTCAGCCTGTGGAATCTGGACGACGGCGTCCGGACCGCCCAATTCGGAGGGGAGGGCGAGGACGTGAACGGGTGCGCCAACTTCCGCAACACCGTCGTCTACTCGCCCGACGGCGAGCTGTTCGCCGCGACGTCGCACGACTTCACCGTCGGCATCCATCGAGCCGACTCGGGCGAGCTCGTGACGACGCTTCCGCCACATGTCAGCTCGGTACTCGACGTCGCGTTCTCACCCACGGGCGACCGGCTCGTCACCACCTCCGACGACGGGGCGGTGCGGGTGTGGAGCGCCGACGGGTTCACGCTGCTGAACGAGTACATCGGCCCGCCCGGTGGCTACTGGTCGGTCGCCTTCATGCCCGACGGGAACTCGCTCGTCGTGAGCGACCTGACCGGGGTGCTGCGATTGATCGCGGTGAACGACGGCGCCGAACTCGTCGCCTTCGACGGAGCGACGAGCCGGACCGGACGTCCCGCCGTGTCCCCCGACGGGACGCTGGTGGCCGCCGCGTCCGACGGGAACTCCGTCGGCGTGTGGTCGACGTCGACCGGCGGGCTGCTGACGCAGGCCTCCGGCCACGCCGCACCGGTGACGTCCGCGGCGTTCACGTCGGACGGCGGCACGCTCGTCACCGGTTCGAGCGATGCGACGGTTCGGCTCTGGCGAGTCGGCTGACGTGAGCGATCCGGGCGAGGGGGACACGCCGAGGGGCCGCGCTCCTGACACCAAGGCGTCGGCTCCGCCGAGCATCGTCCCCATCCGCGAAGCGCTCCGAGCCATCGTCCCGTCCTCGGTGCGCACCGGGGTTCGGGCGATCGACGCGGCGGACGAGGCGACGTTGTGGCCGGGTGAGCAGGCGGCCGTTGCGGCGGCCGTGCGCAGTCGCCGCATCGAGTTCGCCACCGGACGGGCGCTCCTGCGCGAGCTGCTCGGCATCGACACGGAGATCCCGGTCCGACCGGACCGGCGACCCGAATTCCCCGACGGCATCGTCGGCACGCTCGCGCACGACCAGGACATCGCCATCGCCGCAACGGCAGCCGCCACGTCGTGCCGTGCCCTGGGCATCGACATCGAGCCGACGACGGAGTTGGAGCGGGACCTCGTGCCCGTCATCTGTCGACCCGAGGAACGGCACCTCGATGCCCATCTGGTCTTCGTGCTCAAGGAGGCCGCCTACAAGGCGTGGAGCTCGCTCGGCGGCCGGATGTTGGAGCACCGTGACGTGTCCGTGCGATTCGATCACCGAAGCGGCGACTTCGCTGCGACGATCCTCTCGGACGGCGTCGAGTTCACCGGCAGGTACGTCATGGTGGAGAACCGACACCTCGCGCTCGTGACCGTCGAGCAGTAGAAGCGCTCAAGCAGCAGGACGCGCTCAGAAACCCGGCTGGAACACCATCAGGTAGAGCATCACCAACAGCAACACGGTGATGACGATCCCCGCCGTGTCGACCTTCTTCGCCGCCGTCTCGTCGCCGCCGGCGAGCGCTCGCTCGCTCGGCAACAGCATCGCGTGGAGCACGCCGTTCATCCCGAGCCACACGACGATCGCCAGCCAGAACCAGGTCTGGCCGAACTCGATCACGCCGTCGGACATACCCTGCATCGCGAAGCCGAACAGCCCCGTGATGATCAGCGCGGGCGCATAGATGCGGCGGCCGTTGCCGGCGATCATCCCGACCACCTTGCCGCGATTGGTGGCGTCGAGCGCCTTGGTCTGGTTGGCCAGCAGCGGGTGCACGAAGGCCGGCGCGAACGCGGCGAACGCCGTGAGGATGTGCAGGAACAGCATGACGTTGTAACCGGTTCCCCGGTAGGCGGCGATCATGCGGTCGACACTACGCGGACCGGAGCTTGACGGTGCCATCACGGGATCTTGACCAAGCCTTGACCTGCAGACCTTGACCACTGTCGGTGTTGCACAGCTACGTTCGGTGGGCACACCACGACGTCGCATCTCGACGTCCCACCAGACAGGGGATCCGCATGGAAATGGCACGTCTGAGCACGGGCGAGATGTTGAGCGGCAAGGACATCGACGCCAACGCGAACCGCGAACGCACCCGCCAGAAGCGACTCCGGAAGTGGCTCGTGATCCTCGGGCTGGTGCTCACGTACCTGTTGTGGCGACTCGTGAACGACAACCCGATCCGGCTCGGCATCCCCGGCTGGCTGATGGGCAACCCCGAGATCATCATCGCTCTGGGCCTGATCCTCATCCTCGGAACCGTCATCTTCATCCCGTTCCTCACTGCCGGGAGGTCGCCGCACACGCTGCTGCGGGCGTCCGATTCCAACATCCGTCTCGACGACGTCGTGGGCGCCGACCAGACCAAGCGCGAGGCCATCGATTCGATGAACCTGTTCCTCGCGTCGGAGACGTTCCAACGGGAGATGGGTGGCAACGCCCGCCGTGGCGTGTTGTTCGAAGGCCCGCCCGGCACCGGCAAGACCTACCTCGCGAAGGCGATGGCGGCCGAGGCCGGTGTGCCGTTCCTGTTCGTGTCGGCCAGTGAGTTCCAGTCGATGTACTACGGGCAGACCAACAAGAAGATCCGGTCGTTCTTCAAGGCGCTCCGCAAGGCTGCCCGCGACGAGGGCGGGGCGATCGGCTACATCGAGGAGTTCGACGCGATCGGTGGTGCCCGCAGTGGCATGAACACCGGCTCACAGCGTGAGGGCATCGTCGGCGTCGTCAACGAGTTGCTCGTCCAGATGCAGAGCTTCGACCTGCCGACCGGACGCCAGAAGTTCAAGGCGAACTTCATCGACTGGTTCAACGGCTTCCTGCCGGCCGACAAGCGCCGTCCACGGCCGAAGCGCACCGAGGCGAACATCCTGATCGTTGCCGCCACCAACCGTGCCGCCGACCTCGACCCCGCCCTCCTTCGCCCGGGTCGCTTCGACCGCGTCATCGGGTTCAACCTGCCCCCGCGCGCCGATCGTCTCGCAATCGCTCAGTACTACCTCGACCGGAAGAATCACGAGGAGGCCGTCACGGCGTCGCTGATCGCCGACCTGTCCGCTGGCTACACCCCGGTCAAGATCGAGAAGCTCCTCGACGAGGCGCTGATCATCGCCCTGCGCTACAGCCGTACGGCGATGAACCTCACCGACGTGCTCCAAGCCCAACTGGTGACCGAGGTCGGCGTCGCTCACGAGATGGGGTATCACCCCGACGAGCGTCGCCGGATCGCGATCCACGAAGCGGGTCACGCGCTGACGGCGATCCTGACTCGCCGCGACGTGAAGATGGCATCGATCCTCCGTCGCTCAGCGGCGCTCGGCCTCGTCGCCCACGGCGATGTCGAGGAGCGGTTCCTCAAGACCCCGAGCGACGCTCGCGACCTGATCTGTGTTGCATTGGCCGGCCGCGCGGCCGAGCTCCAGGAGTACGGCGAGGCGTCGAGTGGCATCTCCTCCGACCTTGCCGTCGCCACCAACCTCGCCTCCCAGCTGGTCGGACAGCTCGGCAACGGTCCGGGCCTCCTGAGCCTCGAAGCAGCGGGCATTCCGACAGCGGGGAACCTCGTCGCCAAGGTCCTCTCCGACGAACCGAGCCGGGAGGCAGCCGAGGCACTGATGGTCGAAGGCGCCGAGCGCGCCGCGCTGATGACGTCGAAGTACCGGGAGGCGCTGCTGCGCATTGCCGATGGGCTCTGCGAGAGCGACGAGTTGGAGGGCGAGCAGATCAAGTCGATCGTCGCCGAGTACACCGACGTCACCGAACGCCGCGGCCCGGTCCGCATCGCCCCGGTCACCACTCTCTGAGCATTGGGACATCTGGGGTCAGACCCCAGATGTCCCACCGGCGGCGGATCAGATCCGTTCCAGCACGTCGCCGTCGAACAGTGGGGTGATGCCCTCGGCGACGACGTCCGCTCGCATCTCCTCGTCGGTCGGCGCCGCCAGCGAGCCGTTGGCGGCGTCGACGATCATCGGGAGCAGCCGGGCGTCGCTCGTGCTGTTGAGGAACAGTTGCGGGTTCGCGAGCACGAATCGCACGGCACGGTCGATGGCGGCGGGATCGGTGAGCGGGTCGTACCAGCTGAAGTGCGGTGCGGTCTGGTCGGCCCAACGGCCCCGTGCAATCGACTTGATGGTCTGTACGGCGACCTGACGTTCGGCGCACAGTGCCAACAGGTCCTCGACGTCGCGCCGGTAGCCGGGGTTGTCGAGGAGGACGAAGTTGACCGGCAGCAGCACCGACGCGAAGTCGAAGCGCTCGAGGCTGCGCAGGTGCATCCCGGCGATCCGCACGCCATGGCCGGTCACGCCGATGGCGCCGACGAGCCCTTCGTCGCGGGCGATGGCAAGTGCATCGATCGCTCCTCCGGGCGCGAACGCTGCGTCCCATTCGTCCGGTTCGACGAGGTTGTGGATCTGGATCAGGTCGACGTGGTCGACCGACATCCGTTCCAGCGAGCGCTCGAGCTCGGCGCGGGCTGCAGCTCCGCTGCGCTCACCCGTCTTGGTCGCGAGGAACACCTCTCCCCGATGATCGGCGAGCCACGGCTGCAGGCGATCCTCCGACGCTCCGTACGACGCCGCGGTGTCGATGTGGTTGATGCCCCAGTCGGCGATCTGCGCAAGCGTCGCGTCGGCCCGTTCCTGGCTCATGCCACCGAGCGCCGCCGCGCCGAAGATGACACGGGTCGAGTCGTGTCCTGTCGATCCGAAGGGTGCGGTCGGCAGTGACGACATGTCGGCGACGCTAGCCGAGGTGTGGAGACCCTGCCCCGACCGAACCACCGAACGGCCGCCGCGTCTGCCAACGCATCACGGCAACGCGTTCTGATGGGTGTAGTCGGCGACGAAGACCGCCACGCCTGCGGCGACACACGCCCCCGAGATCAGCCAGAACCGCACGATGACGGTCGTCTCCGGCCACCCCACGACCTCGAAGTGGTGGTGCAGCGGCGACAATCGGAAGAGCCGACGGCGACGTCCCGACGCGCGGTACACGGTCATCTGCACACCGACCGAGCCCGCTTCGACGACGTTGATGCCACAGATGAGCAGCAGGAGGAGTTGGGTGTTCGTCGTGAGCGCCAGCAGGGCGAGCGCCGTGCCGATGCCGAGGGCTCCGACGTCGCCCATGAAGATCCGCGCGGGCGCGGCGTTCCACCAGATGAATCCGGCACAGGCACCGGCGAAGGCTGCCGCGAGCACGGCGAGGTCGTACGGGTTGACGACGTCGCCGTAGATCACCGGGTTGCGCAGCGCCCAGAAGGCGATGCCCGTGAACGCGATGAATCCGAACAGCGCGGAGCCGGCGGCGAGGCCGTCGAGGCCGTCGGTGACGTTCACGGCGTTGGCCGTCGCGAAGATGATGATGCCGGCCCACAGCACCCACAGCACCGGTCCGAGTTCCCAGCCGGGGAGTGAGGCACGCGTCAGCGAGACCCTCGTGTCGATGTCCGTCGTGACGACGAGCACCGTCGCGATCCCGAACGACATGCCGAGCGACAACGCACCCTTGAGCTTCCAGTAGACCCCGCGATTCTGGCGGGCGCGGATCTTGCTCGTGTCGTCGACGAGCCCCAGCGTCGCCATCGCGAGGATCCCGGCGATCACCACCAGGGTCTGATCGGAGAACACCACGCCGGCGCGGACGTGGCTGACCAGGTACCCGGTGAGCGCTGCGGCGAGGATCGCCAACCCGCCCATGGTGGGCGTCCCCGCCTTGTGTTGATGAGGCGGCACCACCGCGTTGTCAGGGTTCTGCTGGAGGATCGGTTGGCTCGCACCGTGTTCGGCGAGCACGACGATCAGCAGCCGTGTCCCGAACAGCGCCACGGCTGCGGCAATCGCCGTGGCGATCGCGAGCGCGATCATGCGGAGCCGTTCAGTCGCACGTCGCCATGGTCATCGAGTGACGCGGTGAAGGCCAGAGCCCAACGTCCCCCGACCGATCAGGATCCGGACGCGCTGATGATGTCAGGGCACTGGATCTGAAATGATCGGGCGGTGGACACGAACATCGAGCAGTTCCGGCGTGACGGCGCCACGGTGTTGCGCGGTGTCGTCGGCGCCGAGTGGCTCGCCATGCTCGAGGACGGGGTGGAGTTCAACCGGACGCATCCGAGTGCGTGGTCGCACTGGTACACGAGCCAGGACGACGCCGTCGGATTCTGGAGCGACTACGTCACCTGGCCGGACGTCGAGCAGTACCGGCGCGTCGTGTTCGAGAGCGGGCTCGCCGACATCGCCGGGCAGCTCATGGAGTCGTCGACCGTCCGGTTCTTCCACGAGCACGTGCTGGTGAAGGAACCGGGAGCCTCGGAGGAGACGCCGTGGCATCACGACGATCCGTACTACGGCATCGACGGCATGCAGAACGTGAGCATGTGGATCCCACTCGACCCCGTCCCTGCGACCTCGGGACTGCGCTTCATCGCCGGTTCTCACCTGTGGGGACGCCGATTCGTGCCGCGTAAGTTCATCGACCACGCACCGTATGGCGCCGCCGACGACCGATTCGAGCTGTTGCCGTCCGACGACGAACTCCTCGACGGCAACGAGGTGATCGGCTGGGACGTCGAGCCGGGTGACGTGCTGGCGTTCCACTACCGGACGCTGCACGGCGCGCCGGGCAACGCCCTCGCGACCCGCCGTCGGGCGGTCAGCCTGCGGTGGCTCGGCGACGACGCCCGATTCGGAGTTCGCCCGTGGACGACGTCGCCGCCGTACGAGCCGAATGGACTGGTACCGGGCGGACCACTCGGTGACGATCCGCGCTTTCCGCTCGTCGCCGGCTGACGCAGCAACCTCTCCTCGGCCTGACTCATCGAAAACCCGGTGTCGGTAGCCTCTCCGGGACCGTGTCCACCTTGGCGAACTCCACAGCACTCGCCACCTTCCTCTACGCGCTCGCAGGAGCGTCGGCGATGTTGATCGGTCTCGCCGAGCGACGTCGCAATAGCGTGCAGGGTCCGAGACTCTGGCCGACATTCTGGTTCTCCACCGGCGGGCTGTTGTTGGCAATGGCGGTCGGCCGAGCCAGCAACATCAGCAGTCTCCTGGCGGACCTCGGCCGGGAACAGGCCAGGTCGGGTGGATGGTACGACGTACGCCGTTCGCTCCAGGCGTGGGTGATCGCCGCGGTGGCCGCGGTCTGGGCCGTGACGGTCGTTGTCGCCATTTGGCGGGTGCCCGAACGACGCCGGCGGTATCTGCCGACCGCCATCGTCGTGTTCACGCTCGTTTGTTTCGTCGGCATTCGGTTGATCTCGCTGCACCAGGTCGACGCACTGCTCCACGACCGAGACCTCGGTGGAGTCACCGTCGGTGCTGTCGTCGAGGTCGGCCTCCTGATGCTGGTCATCGCGGTGATCGCGTGGCGGATCCCGCGGTCGGACGGCGCACGACCCGAACTGGACGCCCGGGCCGGCGCCGGACAGCGACGCCGGTGACGACGAACGGACCAACCGGCCGGCTCTGTGGGATCGCCGGCGGACGGTCATGATGGTGCGATGACTGCGCCAACGCCGCTGCCCGCCGCATTCTCGAACCGGGTCAGTCGTGACCTCGGCGTCGACATCCCGATCGTCCAGGCGCCGATGGGCTGGATCGCCCGCTCACAGCTCGCGTCGGCGGTGTCGCGGGCCGGTGCGTGCGGCATCATCGAGACGTCGTCGGGCGAACTCGACGCCGTGAAGGACGAGATCCGCAAGATGCGCGACCTCACCGACCGGCCCTTCGGGGTGAACATCGCCCAGGCGTTCGTGCGCGATCCGGCGATCGCCGAGTTCGTGATCGACCAGGGCGTGAAGTTCGTGACGACGTCGGCGGGGTCACCGACCAAGTACACCGGCATCCTCAAGGAGGCCGGGCTCACCGTGTACCACGTCGTTCCGACACTCGCCGCCGCGATGAAGGCGGTCGACGCCGGCGTCGACGGTCTCGTGGTCGAAGGCGGCGAGGGAGGCGGGTTCAAGAGCCCGACGCCCGTGGCCACCATGGTGCTGCTGCCGCTGGTGCGGTCGAAGGTCGACGTGCCGATCATCGCGGCCGGCGGCATCACCGACGGCTACACGATGGCAGCCGCATTCGCCCTCGGCGCCGAGGGCGTCCAGATGGGCACGCGCATGGTCTCGGCGGCCGAGTCGCCCGTGCACCAGAACTGGAAGCAGGCGATCATCGATGCCGCCGAGACCGACACGCTGTTCCTCAACCAACGCCACTCCCCCGCACTCCGGGCGCTGCGCACCGATCGCACGTCCGCACTCGTCGATGCCGAGCACAACGTGTTCGGCGACTTCGGTGACCCGCAGGCGCTCTACTTCGGTGGCGACATGAACGCGGCGATCGCGCTCTCCGGCCAGGTCGCCGGTCGCATCGAGTCGGTCCGTTCGGTCGCCGACATCATCGGCGACACGATCACCGAGTTCCACGACGCGATCACCCGCCTCACCGGCTGACCCGCCGCCTGGGAGTCGCGACCGATGAGCGAGGCCCCCACATACGGGGCGGTAGCTCATCGCTCGGCTCGGACGGGCGGGGCGGGCGCCGTGCGGTGGAGAGCGGTCAGGAGCCGGTGACGGCGGTGACGATCTCGAGGGTGACGTCAGCGCAGCGGGCGAGCAGCTCCCGACCCACCGACGACGGTGCGGATCGAACCTCGACCGCCCGCTCGAAGACGTCGGCGTGCTGCGGGATCCGCTGGGCAGCCCAGCGACCGGCGCCCGACTTCGAGATCACCTCACCGGTCTCGAACGTGTACAGCATCCGAGCCACACCGAGCGCCACCCACTCGAGGATCTCGCCGCCCCATTCGTCCTCGTCGCTCTCCGCGAGACCCGCACCGAGGGCCGCGCCCACACCTCGCCAGTACGTGTCGAGGTTGCCCGCCACCCACGACCGACGCTCCTCCAACTGGTGCCACACACCGATCTGCTCCGGCGGTACCCCACGGAGCGCGATGCCGTGGGCAGCCAGCGTGTACCAGGTGACCGGGTTGATCTCGAACGACTCCCCGTCGAGGTGGTACACGCCGTCGAGCACCCAGGGCCGCTGCACCGCCATCGCCGGAACGACCAGGTCGCCCCATCCGACGTACGGCCCGTCGATCTTCGCCTCGGTTCGCGACCGCAGCATCGACTGCGCCGCAGCAAGGTCGTCGACCAGGTCGGGGTCCGACGGATCGGCCACCACAGCGACGACGTCGATGTCGCTGTGCGGCGTCCAGTCGTCGAGCGCGACCGAGCCGACGACGTACAGGCCTTCGATCGTCCCGGGCGCCACCTCGTCGTGAGCGCTGAGCCAGGTCCTCAGCGCGTCGGCGACGGGAGCGGGGAGCGATGCCACGGGCTGCACGGTATCCGGCGCTCCTACCCTGGAACCCATGGCCATCGACGACGAACTGATCAACAAGCTGACCTGGAAGATCCCCAATGCGCTCGCACTCGTCGGCTCCGCTCACGATGGTGAACGCAACGGCATGACCACCAGTTGGATCACGCAGCTGTCGATGGAGCCCGTTCTGATCGGCATCGGGGTCGACAACACCGCGGTCACCCACCGCCTGATCACTGCGAGCGGCGCCTTCACGGTCAACCTGTGGGACAGCAACGACACCCGGGTGTTCGTGAAGTTCTCCAAGCCCGCCGTCGACGACGGTGAGACGCTCAACGGTCGGTCGTGCGGACGGCCACGACGGGCGCACCGGTCTTCGACGAGGCGATCGCGTGGATGGACTGCGCGGTACGTCACACGCTCGATCTCGGCACCCACACCCTGTTCGTCGGCGAGGTGGTGGACGCCGCGATCCGCGACGACGAGGCCCGGTCCGCAGCCATGAGTGACACCCGAATGAAGTACGGCGGCGTGAAACGCCACTGACGTCGGCGCCAGCAGGAATGACCGACTCGGCGCCGGCCCAGCGCTCAGGCCGGACGGAGCGGTTCGAGACGCGGCGCCGGCATCGGATCACCCACGGGGGTCGGAAGCGGACCTGCGATCGCCGCAGCCCGTCTCGCGAGCCAGCCCCGCAGGTCGGCCAACGGCATCGGACGCGCGATGCCGAATCCCTGCGCGAAGTCGCAGCCAAGGGCTGCGAGTGCGTTCCAGGTGTCACTCGTCTCGAGCCCTTCGGCGACCACGTCGAAACCCAGACGGTGTGCGAGGTCGACGACGCTCTCGACGATCACCCGATCGGCCTGGTTCGAGAGCAGCCCGCCGACGAACACCGCGTCGACCTTCAAGCGGTCGACAGGGAGTTGCCGCAGCGTCTCGAACGACGAGTACCCGGTCCCGAAGTCGTCGATGGCGATCGAGACGCCGGCCTCCCGGAGCCGATCGACCGTGAACCACGAGTGCTCCGGATTGGCCCCCAACGCCCGTTCGGTCACCTCGACTTCCAGGCGCGAGGGCGGGAACCCGACGTCGGCGAGTACCCCGAGTACGAGCGCTGAGAAGTTCCGATCCTGCAGGCTTCGCCGCGACACGTTGACGGCCAGCTTCACGTCCTCGATTCCCGACATCCGCATGCCCTGTGTCGAGGTCCGCAGCACCATCTCGGTGACGCCTCCGATCAGCTCGGTCTGCTCGACGAGTGCGATGAAGTCGTTCGGCTGGATCCTGCCGTACACGGGGTGATCCCAACGGATGAGCGCCTCGACCGTGTCGGCGGCGCCCGTGTCCATGCGCACCTGCGGCTGGACGTACACGCTGAACTGACCCTCGGCCAGGGCTCGGTCGATGTCGCTCAACAGCTCGACGTGGCCGCGTCGTTGGACGCGAACACAGTCGTCGTACCGCTCGACCTTGGTGGCGAGCCGCTTCGCACGGTACATCGCGATGTCGGCCGCGCGCAGCAGATCCGACGCCGACCGACCGTGCCGCGGAGCGAACGCCACGCCGACGCTCACGTCGACGCGGATCGGGAACCCGCGGACCCAGAGCGGCTGCGCGAGCTCGGCGCTCAACGCGCTCACCAGGCTCTCGACCTCCGCACTGCCCTCTGCGCTCGTTCGCAGGGGTTGGAGTACGGCGAACTCGTCCCCGGCCAGCCTCGAGGCCACGGCGGTGGTCGGCAAGCTGTCGGCGAGTCGCCGGGCGAATGCGGTGAGCAGCGCGTCGCCGACGTCATGTCCCAGTTCGTCGTTGACCTCCTTGAACCGATCGAGGTCGATCAGCAACACCATCGCCGATGTCGATCCGCCGGCCCCACCGACGACCATGTCGACGCGTTCGGAGAAGGCCCGACGGTTCGCGAGGCCCGTCAACGCGTCGTGACGGGCCTCGTAGGCGCGTTCGAAGGCCTGTCTCGTCGACTGGAAGACGAGAACCGTCGTGATCGCGAGCAGGGGCGCGAGGGCTCGGCTGAACTCGACGCCGACGATCCAGATCGGCGCGAGCGACAGCAGTGCACCCTCGGCGGTCACCCGCGCACCGACGCCGTGCGCCAGGCCGGTCGCGAGTGCGACTCGTGAGCGCGCGGCTTCGTCGATCGCCGTGACGATGCCGTCGACCAGGAGGATGGTCGTTCCGATCATCGTTGCGCCGACCACCCAACGCCACGAGACCCCGGCGACGTTGTCCATCGACCAGGTCGCGTCGAGCCACATCGACACCGACGCCGCCGATCCCACCGTCAGCGCGACCTTCGACAGCCGCATCAGCGTCGAGACCGGGGTGGCACGCAGAACGAGCGCATGGGCAACCGTCCCGAGCATCGAGGCCCACAACGCCCCCGTCGGCGAGCCGACCAGCAACAGGGCGAACGCGAAGAGATAGACGGGGGTGACGAAGGTGTTCGGGCCGGATCGGATCCAGCACCGGCGGCTCGTCTCGCCGGCGAGCAACCCGAGCGCGAGGATCGCCAGTGCCGGCCAGTCGGCGTCGGGCGGCTCGCTGTACAGGTCGGTTCGGATGACGGCGACGACGACTGCGACGGCGACTGCCAACGTGCCGAAGGCAGCGACCGTCAGCGCGAGGCGATCGGGAACCTGCCAGGCCGCCACGCTCGAGGCGCGCTGACGTGCTCCGATCCGGACCGCCTCGAGTTCATGTGGTGTCGTTGCCACGCTGCTCCGCCCAGTCGCGAGTCGACTCCGTGTCGACCACCGTGGGTATCGGGATCTCGGCGCTCCTTCTTGAACCCTGACTGCGTGCCGGCCCTGCTCACCAGCCTTCGTCACTAGCCTCGTCGTGATGGGGCGTTCCGACAAGCGTCGACCCGACCAGCGCAACGTCGACAGCCGGACGGAGCACGGGGTGGTGACCGTCACGCTGAACCCGGCGCTCGACGTGTCGATGTCGATCGACCTGCTCGTGCCCGACCGCAAGCTCCGCGCCCACGACGTGCGGAGAGAAGCCGGGGGTGGAGGCGTCAACGTGTCGCGAGTCCTTCGTCGGCTCGGCGTTCCCAGTACCTCGTTCGTGGTGACCGGCGGCGCCATCGGCGACGAACTGCTGGCGTTGATGCGTCACGAGGGGCTCGACGTCATCGGGTTCACGATCGACGGAACGACCAGGGAGTCGGTCGCGATCACCGAGACGAACACCGCGCGCCAGTACCGCGTGTCGGTGCCGGGGCCGACCGTGGACCGGCCCGACGAGCTGCAGCGAATCCTGCGCGAGATCAGTGCCACTGCGTCGATCGTCGTGTTCTCGGGCAGCGTGCCGCACGGGCTGCCGAGCGACTTCTACGCGCGTCTGTTGGAGGACCTGGATCCGGACGTCACTGCGATCGTCGACACTGCTGGTGCCGCGCTGGCCGCCGTCGTCGGGGGTGCCGCTCGTGGCGCGGACGTCGTGAAGCCGTCGCAGCGTGAGCTCGCCGAACTGGTCGGCTGGGAGCCGGAGACCCCGCACCAGATCGAACAAGCGGTTCAGGAGGTGCTCGGACTCGGAGGGACGCGCGCGGTGATCGCTTCCCGCGGGCCCTCGGGTGCGTTGCTCGCCACCCGGGACGGCGAACTCCGGTGGTACCGGCCGCCACCGGTCCGTCCGGTCAGCACGGTGGGTGCCGGTGATTCGATGGTCGCCGGTCTCGCGGCCGGACTCGCTCAGGGCGACGACCTCGTCTCGGCGGTCCGCCTCGGGAGTCGCGGCGGGGACCGCCACGGTGTTGACGCCCGGGACCGAGCTGTGCGATCCCGACGTCGTCGAACGCTTCGTCGAACAGGTCACCGACACCGCTGCGCAGTGAGCCGAGACCGATCAGGCGGCGCCGCGTCCGGTCAGGACCACACCGACCGTGCGGACGCAGATGCGCAGATCGTGGGCGAGCGACCAGTTGTCGACGTAGTAGAGATCGAGCCGCTTGTAGGTCTCGAACGAGGCGTCGGAACGGCCCCACACCTGCCACATCCCGGTGAGCCCGGGCAGCACGCGCAGCCGCTCCACGACCTCGTCGTCCCACTCGGCCACCTCGTCGGGCAGCGCCGGACGGGGCCCGACCATGCTCATCGTCCCCTGGAGCACGTTGAAGAGCTGCGGGAGTTCGTCGATGGAGAGCTTGCGGAGCACACGGCCCACCCTGGTGATCCGCGGATCCTCTCTGATCTTGAACAGGGCGCCGTCGGCTTCGTTCAGATGGGCGAGATCGGCCCTGCGCTCCTCGGCGTCGACCACCATGGTCCGCAGTTTGGTCAAACGGAACGTCTCCCCGTGGCGACCGACACGTACCTGCCGGAAGAACACCGGACCCCTCGAGTCGATGCGAATGGCGATCATCGCCACCAGCAGGATCGGCGCCGACAGCACGAGGACCGTCGTTGCCAGCACGAGGTCGAACGTCCGCTTGGCAACACCTCGCCATCCTCCGCGCATCACCGGCTCGACGTAGATCAGGGTGCGACCGTCGAGATCCTGCGGCCGCAGGCGTGTGATGTCGATGTCCCGCAGGCTCGACGACAGTGCCACGTGGAATCCGTTCTCGGTGAGTCTCCTCGTCAGCGAGTTCACCTCGTCCTGGCCCACCGAGGCGAGCGACACGACGGCGCCGACCGCGTGCTGCTCGTGCAGGATCCGGTCGACGTCGGACACCGGCCCGAGGACTTCGACGCCGCCACGACGCCCGAGGTCGCCGTCGCCGACGAACCCCACGACCTTGTAGCCGAGCTCGGGGCGACGCTCGTAGGTGTGCATCAGGCCGATGGCGTGCGCATCGGTGCCGATGATCACGATCCGCCGGGAGATCTGGCCACTGGCGCGGAGCCGGGCGAACATCCTGCGGGCGATCTGCCGCTCGACGATCAGCGCCAACACCATCGAGATCCCGAAGAGGAAGACCCAGAGCCTCGACAGCTGGTCGTACTGGATCACGAACGACACGGTCACGAGCGCAGCGATGCTCGAACCGACCGCCTTGACGATGTTCCCGATCTCCTCCCCCACCCGCTCGTTCGCCCGGGCCAGGTACAACCGGTTCAACCCTGCGGCGACGGCGAAGACCGGGAGCGCAACAAGGAGCAGGGCGAGCTGCTTGTAGGCGAGGTGCTGCGGTACAGGCTTGAGGAACATCTGGGCCTGGATCGACACGATGATCGCGACCGTGATCGCAAGTGCGTCTGCGAGCATCAACCGGCGCTTCAACCGGAGGGCAGGCGGGTCGTCATTCGCCACGGAGAGTGGCAATTCCACCGGCTCGCCGACCTCGGGTTCCCCCCCACCGTCGGCATCGCTGATCGACGGAGTCGTGGTCCTCGATCGCCGACTGCTCAACATGTTGCCCACACCTGTTTCCCGTCCTGAACCAACGAACATAGCCGAACCCGCCTGGATTGCGACCCCGAATGCGTTGAACTCCTACCGTGCCATTGCTGCGGGGGCAAAGCAAGCGGATTGACCTCAAGATGCCGCCGCCTTCGTCACGAAGAGTGGTCGCCCGGTTACTCACAAGGTCGTAGTTCCCCACGGCGTGGAGGCTGGGGCCACAGCCCGCTCGCCTCCCGATCCGCCACGTGACCAACGCAACACCCTCGAAAGGCTCGAGCTTCCGACAAGTCTCTGTCAAGCAGGTCCGGTGGGAATCCGACGTCAGTAGCCTCTGCAAGACCGTGTCGACCTGGGTGGACTCCACCGCATTTGCCGTCGCCCTGTACGCGCTGACGGGGACGACAGCGCTGCTGCTCGGCGTCGTCGAGCGACAGCGAGGCATCGCGTCCGACCCGAGGCTCTGGCCGACGTTCTGGTTCGCGACCGGAGGCCTGCTCCTGATCATGGCAGTGGGCCGGGCCAGCAACATCAGCGACCTCCTGACGGAACTCGGCCGGGAGCGAGCACGCTCGGGCGGTTGGTACGACGTGCGACGCTCATTACAGGCGTGGGTGATCGGCGCGGTGGCCGCAGTCTGGGCCGTGACGGTTGCGATCGCCGTGTGGCGAGTCCCCGAACGTCGTCGGCGGTACCTGCCGACCGCCATCGTGGTGTTCACGCTCGTCTGCTTCATCGGTATCCGGTTGATCTCGCTCCACCAGGTCGACGCACTGCTCCACAATCGCGACGTCCGAGGCGTCACCATCGGCGCCGTGATCGAGGATGCCGGCCGCCCCGCTTGCCGTTGCCCCGGTCGCGGACGGGTGGTATTGGCGAGGCCGTCGCGTGTCAGGGCAGACCGGCCGATGAGCGGGCGGGCGAACCCGCCCGCCGTCACCAGAAGATGCCGTTGCCGGACAGTGCAGCAATCACTGGGGCGATCCCGGTGGGATCGGTTCCGCTGACCGTCCGCTCCCCTGTAGCTGTGGTGGCCGAGGTGACACCTGGATGTTGACGGGGAGACCACCGACGGTGCCAGTCACGGTTCGTCCGCCGTGTTGACTCGTGGCGGAGGAGATCGAGAGGTTCACGGCGACCCCTCCCACATCTCCCGCTGATCGGTGCGAGATCCGTCACGCTGCCACCGTTCGCAGCCGACACGGACAGATTGACGGCCCCTCCTCCGGCGGTGCCGGTGGCGGTCCGTGATCCGGTTGTCACCCCCTCCTGATGCGCTGAGACCATGACATTCACGGTGTTCGGATTGACATCTCCGGCCACGGTGCGCTCCCCGGTCGTCGTGCCGCCAACCGCCGCGGAGATCGAAGAGGCTCACCGACTGACCACCGGTGGAACCCGCAACCGTACTGAGATGCTTCGACCGCGGACGTCGACGGGCGACGAGATCGACGGTCAGGTCGAACCGCCACCCGTCGGACCGCCTGCCGTCGAACGCCACCCCGAACCGCCACCCGACCCCGTCGAACCGCCACCCTCAGAACCACCACCCGTCGACGCACCCCCGAACCCGTCGAACCGCCCCCCGTCGCCACCACCCGACCCGTCGAACCGCCACCCGTGAGCCACCCGCCGATCCCGACCGCCCCCGGCGGCACGCTCCAGAGGGAACTCCGACGAAAGGTAGCCGCCGACCAGCAGATGCGCCTGCCAACACGTACAGACAGACGTCACCACCCGACGACACCGGCGCAATCACCGCATTCGGAATCGTCTGCCCACCAACAAAGTTCAAATTGCTCGCATTCGGACGCGTCCCACACGGATACACCGTCACGAACCCGCCACCCACCAACGGGTTCTCACCCTCAACCGCCGTCACATTCAACGCAACCGCAGCAATACCCCCCGACGGCAACCCGCCCGACCGAACACCCTCAACTCACGCGCCGCACCAGACCCATCCAACGCACCAACCTTGTCCCCACCACGCGTATCCAAAATCCTCGCCGGCGTCACCGACGAGAACCCCGTACCGCTCGGAAGGTAGCCGGACACGTCGACCAGCAGATGCGCCTTGCCATACACGTACAGACAGACGTCACCACCCGACGACACCGGCGCAATCACCGCATTCGGAATCGTCTGCCCACCAACAAAGTTCAAATTGCTCGCATCCGGACGCGTCCCACACGGATACACCGTCACGAACCCGCCACCCACCAACGGACTCTCACCCTCGACCGCCGTCACATTCAACGCAACCGCAGCAACCCCCCGACGGCACACCCGCCCTGACCGAACACCCTCAACTTCTGCGCCGCACCAGACCCATCCAACGCACCAACCTTGCCCCCACCACGGCTATCGGACAACCTCGCCGGCGTCACCGCCGAGAACCCCGTACCGCTCGGAAGGTAGCCGGACACGTCGACCAGCAGATGCGCCTTGCCATACACGTACAAACAGATGTCACCACCCGACGACACCGGCGCAATCACCGCATTCGGAATCGTCTGCCCACCAACAAAGTTCAAATTGCTCGCATTCGGCCGAGTCCCACACGGATACACCGTCACGAACCCGCCACCCACCAACGGACTCTCACCCTCGACCGCCGTCACATTCAACGCAACCGCAGCATACCCCCCGACGGCAACCCGCCCTGACCGAACACCCTCAACTCACGCGCCGCACCAGACCCATCCAACGCACCAACCTTGCCCCCACCACGCGTATCCAAAATCCTCGCCGGCGTCACCGGGACGAACGACTGCCCTGCGGCATCGAAGCTTCCGCGCGGGAGCAACGAGCACGACGATCAACAACGTGCAGAACAGCCAGCCGATCCCGGCCGGGCCGCCGAGTCGAACCCCGGCGGCGGGGCCGCGAGGGGCGGGCGGGGGCGCGGCAAAGCGCGCAGGCCGGGCGCCGCCCAGCCTCGGAGCACCATGGCGCCGAATTCCGCCACGGCCGACAAGCTCGCCCGTCACTACCCGCCCGACAAGACAGTGCTGGAGAACATCTCGCTGTCGTTCTACCCGGGCGCCAAGATCGGCGTGCTCGGCATCAACGGCGCGGGCAAGTCGACGCTGCTGAAGATCATGGCCGGCCTCGACGACGGCTACTCCGGCGAGGCCCGCCTGACCCCGGGCTTCACCGTCGGCTACCTCGCCCAGGAGCCACAGCTCGACCCGGCCAAGGACGTCAAGGGCAACGTGATGGACGGTGTCGCCGAGGTGCAGGGCAATCATCGACCGCTACAACGAGGTCATGGCGATGTGGGCCGACCCCGACGCCGACTACGACAAGATCGGCAAGCAGCAGGCGGCGCTCGAAGACAAGATCGCGGCGGCCGACGCCTGGTCGCTCGAACGCAACGTCGAGATCGCGATGGACGCGCTGCGGTGCCCACCCGACGACGCCGACGTCACCAAGCTGTCCGGCGGCGAGAAGCGCCGCGTGGCGCTGTGCCGCCTGCTGCTCTCGCGCCCCGACCTGCTGCTGCTCGACGAGCCGACCAACCACCTCGACGCCGAGTCGGTCGCCTGGCTGGAGCGGTTCCTCGAGGACTACGCCGGCACCGTCGTGGCGATCACCCACGACCGCTACTTCCTCGACAACGTCGCCCAGTGGATCCTCGAGCTCGACAACGGCAAGGGCATCCCGTTCGAAGGCAACTACTCCAGCTGGCTGGAGCAGAAGCAGGAGCGCCTGCGCGACGAGGAGCGAGGGCAACGAGGCCCGCAAGCGATCCCTGGCGCGCGAACTCGAGTGGGTGCGGATGTCACCGAAGGCCCGCCAGTCCAAGGGCAAGGCCCGCCTCGCCGCCTACGAGAAGCTCTACAACGAGACCAAGGAGGCCGACCGGGGCGCCCGAGAAGCTCGAGATCCGCGATCCCCGCCGGGCCGTCGTCTCGGCGATCACTGGTGATCGAGGTCGAGCACCTGAGCAAGGGCTTCGGCGACAGGCTGCTGATCGAAGACCTGTCGTTCTCCCTGCCGCCGGCCGGAATCGTCGGCATCATCGGCCCCAACGGCGCCGGCAAGTCGACGCTGTTCAAGATGCTCGCCGGACGCGAGGAGCCCGACTCCGGCTCGATCAAGATCGGCGACACGGTCGACCTGTCGTACGTCGACCAGGATCGCGACGACCTCGACCCCGACGCCACGGTCTACGAGGAGATCACCGGCGGCGCCGAGGTGCTGGAAGGTCGGCGGCCGCGAGATCCACGGCCGGGCCTACGTGTCGAGCTTCAACTTCAAGGGCACCGACCAGCAGAAGTCGGTCGGCAAGCTCTCCGGCGGCGAGCGCAACCGCGTCCATCTGGCCAAGCTGCTCAAGTCCGGCGGCAACGTGCTGCTGCTCGACGAGCCGACCAACGACCTCGACGTCGACACGCTGCGGGCGCTCGAGGAGGCGCTCGAGTCGTTCCCCGGCTGCGCCGTCGTCATCAGCCACGACCGCTGGTTCCTCGACCGCATCGCCACCCACGTGCTCGCGTTCGAGGGCGACAGCCAGGTGCGCTGGTTCGAGGGCAACTTCTCCGAGTACGAGGAGCGCCGCAAGAAGGAACTCGGCGCCGGCGCCGACCAGCCCCACCGCATCAAGGGGCGCTCTCCGCAGCCGAGTCCGCCTCTGACGCCTCGTTGTGCGAGGCGATCGAGGATTCGCACTGGCCGATCGACGGACACGTCTCGCTCACGGGTGGCCGCGGTCTCCAACGATCCAACCGGACTGACAAGGAAAGCAGAGCACCGCACGAGTAGGATGCCGACCAGTCTCGTACTACACATGAAGGGGACTTCCAACTGTCCATCGGCACGAGCAACAGAGCGCTGGGCTCGGAGCTCGAACTGTTGTGGTTTCGGTTACTGTATGGATTTCGGGAAGCGGCACCCAGTCGAGAGTGTGGTCGAGACGAGGACGACACCCGAATTTGACCATCTCGGTCGAGGAAGATCGACTCTGAAATGGTCCGGCATGCCCAAGCTCGTCTCTACACTTCTCTTGGTCGTGGTCATGGGACTGCTCGCGGCTCCTCACCGTCTCCGTCGAGTCGACCGGTCCGAGTCTGAACCCATCTCGGAGGTACCAGTCATCGACTTCATAACCCGCCAGCCCGGATCAGGTGCAGGACGGTGGAGACCAGCGAGTTGTCGTGGGAGGTTTCCGATCCCGCTGCGACGGTTCGCATCGCCTCACTCGGCCAGGAGGTCTCCGACCAGCATTTCGGTGACGCCAGTCGCCACCACCACTCCACACTGACAGCCTCGAACCGGGCCTGACCACGGCGACGACCGTCGTGCGTGTCGTCAATGAGGATCGAACCACGACCCCAGCCCCCGGCAGCTCAGGAACTGGGACGGCGTTCGATGCTGTTGGCGACTGGGTCCCCGTCACCAACAACTCGTTGGCCAACCAACCGAATGCGGCAACATCCTCTCGTTGGTTTCGGCGCATCCCGAACGAGACATGGTCATCGCCGGTGTTGCACTCACCGGTCTGTGGGCCACCACGGGTGTGGCCCAGGAGTGGGTCAAGCTGGGGTCGAACGACGGCACTCAAGTCCTCAATCGCGGCGTCCAACATCGTCTACGATCCGAGCGATCCCGACAGATGGTGGGAGAGCGGGATCTACACTGCACCAGGTGTTGTCAGTACGACCGACAACGGTTTGACTTTGGCCCTGGGAGATGCTCTAACCCGATCCGGTGTCCGTCGATCTCCAGGATCCCGACCGTCTGACGATGCTGTCCGGAACTCACGAGCGGACGCAGGTGCTTCGGTCCGGCGACGGAGGGGCAACATGGGAGGACATCACCGCAGGCCTTCCGAGGAACATCGGTTTTACCGCGCCGGTGCACGTCCTGGATCAATCGACCTTCCTCGTCGGCACGAAGGCACCGTTCAACGACGACGAGAACACGAACGTCGGCGTCTACCGAACGGACAACGGAGGAATCACCTGGGATCGGGTGCTCGACGTCGAGTGGATCGGCCGACCACTCGTCTTGGCGGACGGGACGATGCACTGGTTGTTGGCGCGGGACTTGGCATGGTCACGAGCACCGACGCCGGTCTCATCGGTCATTCACGGTGCCGGTCCGAGTGCCGACCCGGCGATGAGTCTCGTGGCACTGCCGGATGGACGAATCGCCACGACAGCGGACGACTTCGTGATCACCTCAGCCGACGGCGGCACGATGGCGACGCGCCGGCCCGCGCCTACCGTTCGACGTCGCCGGAATCACGTATTCGCCGTCTCAGAACGCGCTCTACGCTTGGCAATCCGACTGCACTGCCGAGATCAAGGAGGACTCGATTGTTCGACTCGACCTTGCCCCGCTGGCAGAATGAGATCGTCGCTTTTCAACCCGCCACACGGCAGCCTACGCCGAGTGGTCCGGGTCTTGAGAGGTTGCTACTGGTGTCAGTCGCCTCCGGGTCCAGGAGCGGCGCCGTACACATCCAGATCGCCGGATGGTCGTGCGGCGTGGACCAAACTCGAGCCGACGTCGGCCAACTCCACTAGCATCTTGAACGTGACTCGTCTGAACGCTGCGGGCGGTGCGGCGGTCGATCCAGCGTCGTTCCAACCGCTGAGATGAGAGAACATCCTCTTTCTCAACACTGCCACCCAACCACCGTTGGGAGCCGACACCTGGGTGCACGTTCAAATCATTGATCGTCTCGACCGCTCCCAACACGGTGTCCATGTCGCCTGTGCGCTGCGAAACCAACAAAGGTACGACCCCAACGTACCGAGCGCTCGAGACGACCCCAGCAATCACCCTGATCGGCATCGACCTTGGTCCGGAGCTGCTCACGCGAGTCTCTGGCGTCCAGGGTCAGGACGTTGCTTCGGACGACGCCCGCTCTGTTGAGCTCACTCGCGTCTCGTTCTGTACATCCGTCGACATCAGATTGCCGTCATCCACACAAAGTGACCGTCCAACGCGACAAGTTTGTCGCTGTTCTTCTCGGCCGACTCACTCGGGCCCCGAGAGCATCGTGCACGTCCACGTCGCCTACAACGAGGCGTGGATGGGTCGCCTTCTCCAGTGGTCGATCCGCCGAGCGGACGCACTCATCGCCGTTTCGGACTTCGTCGGCCGAACTCTCGTCGCGGCAGGCGGTCACAGTGAACGAGTGCACGTCGTGAAGAACGCAATCGACCCGTCCCGGTGGATTCCGGATTCCAATCGAATCACCACCAGGGATGGGCTCGGAATCGAACCATCAAACGTCGTACTTCTGACCGTGTGCAGACTCTTTCCCGAAAAGGGTCCCGGCCTACTGATCAACGCGTTCGCACTGGCACGGCGTGAGGAGCCACAGATGCGTCTTCTCATCGTTGGCCAGGAGATGACACCTGGCTATGCAGAGGAATTGGCGGACCTCGCTTCTCGGCTGGAGGTCGATGATGCCGTGGAGTTCCTGGGACGGCGGGAGGATGTCAGCTCACTGATGGCTGCCGCCGACATCTACGCGATGCCGTCGTTCGAAGAACCATTTGGTCTCGTCTTTGCCGAGGCAATGGCAATGCAACTCCCGGTCGTCGCTCTCGACAGTGGCGGCACACCCGAAGTTGTCGAAGATGGCGCGACCGGATTGTTGTCGCAGCCAAACGACACCGAAGCGCTCGCTCGGAACCTCCTGGCTCTGGTTACGCGATCCTGCGCTACGACCACGTATGGGAGTGGCTGGCAGAAGCCTCGTCGAAGAGAAGTTCACCATCGATCGCATGGCGCAAGACGTTGCTGGTGTTTACTCGCGATTGTGACGTCGGCCGAACCGCTCACGCTCGCGCCCTGGAGGCCCAGATCACGCCACGCTCGTGGGCGTCTGGGCGCAGATTCTGGTGACCGACGTCATCGTACGGGGTGGTATCCCGCCAGGTCGAGGTGCTTGACGAACCCACTGATGCCGAGTTCGACAGCGTCCGCGATGTGCCCGATTCGGGTGCTGTCACTCCCTGCCGTAGATCCTGTCGACGACGCCAGCGCGGCTCCGTCCTGTCTCCGAGGTGGCCTGACGAAAGGGTTGCTGCAGCCAATCGCGCCGCATCCATCAGCTCGGCGGGCCTTGGGCAACGATCGTCGGTCAACGCAGACACCGCACCGCCGCCAACAGACGCCCCGGAGGTTCCAGCGGATTGCCACGCGAGAACGACGTGGGCACCGGAGATCACCAGGCGCACCCCTGGGAACACGGGCCTCGAACGTGCGCAGGGACGCAGCCTGAGACGCCCCGGGTCTGGTGACTGCTCTGGCTATTGGGTGACGGCCTCGGGGGCTGTCGTTGTTTGACGGTAGTAGTCGGCCTCGGCGTCGGCCGGGGTCGTGTAGGTGGCGTCGTCGGTGATCTCGCCGTGGAGGCGGCGATGGTTGAACCAGTCGACGTAGGTCATGGTGGCGAATTCGACGTCGTCGAGGCCGCGCCAGGGACCCTGCTTGTAGATGAGCTCCCACTTGTAGAGCCCGTTGAACGACTCGGCCATTGCGTTATCGAACGAGTCGCCTTTGGATCCGACCGAGGCGATGATGTCGTTGTCGGCGAGCCGCTCGGAGTATCGGATGCTGAGATATTGCACACCCATGTCGCTGTGGTGGACCAGCTGATCGAGGCTGCGGCCAGCTCGTCGCCGGTTCCACACGGCCATCTCCAACGCGTCGATCGCCAGATCCGAACGCAGCGATCTCGACGCTTGCCAGCCGACGATCATCCGTGAGTAGACGTCGATGATGAACGCGACGTAGACCCACCCGGAGTGCGTCTTGACGTAGGTCAGGTCCGCCACCCAGAGTCGGTCGGGTGCCGGCGCCCGGAACTGGCGCTCCACCAGATCCGCCGGTCGATGCAGGCGGTCGTCGCTGCGAGTGGTGATCGTGAACGCCTTGCCCCGTCGAGCGCCGGAGAGGCCCTCGGCGCGCATCAACCGCTCGACGGTGCATCTGGCGACACGGATGTTCTCCCGGTTGAGCTGCGCCCAGATCTTGTCGGCGCCATAGACGAACAGGTTCTCCTCATAGACGCGACGGATCTCCACGACCAGTTCGGCATCACGCAGCGCCCTCGGCGATGGTGGTCGCTGCTTGGCGACCCAATAGGTGTTCGGGGCGATCCCACAGCCGTGCTCACGCAGCACCCTGCAGATCGGCTCGACCCCGAAGCGGTCACGGTGCGCGTCGATGAACGCGATCACTTCTTGGACTGGCGGTCGAGCTCCGCACCGAAGAAAGCCGACGCC
>CALOFW010000027.1:0-376874 GCA_942492715.1 Ilumatobacteraceae bacterium
CAGGGCTCACCAACAGGGTCTGCCCGCGGACCAGATCATGGGAAAGGTGTCTGAGGGAATTGCCAAACGGGTGTCACCAGCCCGGGTTGTTCAGGCAATGGAACGGGTACGGTCCAGGTATGAATACAGCTTTCGCCTGGCTGAAAAGGCCCTGCCCCACAGCCGGGAAAAAAACCGGCTGGGAAAAATGGTGGCCGCCGGGATCGCGGCAGGCCTTACCCACCCGGACATTGAAGCCATCGTGAAGGCCCTCCGGTCCAGAACCGAGCAATCAGACCCTGCCGAGGCAAGGGCCCTGGCAGCAGAAACCCTGAAAGCGGCCCGGGACATGGCCCGCCGCGGGGTTGCCTCAAAAACGGTTGCAGACACCATTCATCAGGCCATGCACAAGGGGGCCACCAGCGCCCAGATGAAAGCGATGAACGTCAAAGGCAAGACCAATGCCGACTCATTTTCGGGGAAATCCGGACAAGGCACAGGCCAGGGCAATTCCGGCTCAGGTTCAGGCGGTTCAGGCGGTTCAGGCGGTTCAGGGGGTTCAGGCGGTTCAGGGGGTTCAGGGGGTTCAGGGGGTTCAGGCGGTTCTGGCGGTTCTGGCGGTTCTGGCGGTTCTGGCGGCAGTGGCGGCAGTGGCGGCAGTGGCGGCAGTGGGGGCAGTGGGGGGGCAGTGGGGGAGTGGGGGGCGGGCGGGGGAAAATCGTGACCAAGCATGACCGCCTGGTCCCTCTCTTTTTAACCCTCAACGCCGTCTGGCTCAGCCCTGGCCGCGGAGAACCGTCTCCACAGGAATACCATTCAGGCTGAGGTCTAAAACCCGGTTACCTGGTTTTAATGTTCGTGACTGCGGCGTTCCCCTGCCAAGGCCGATTGCCGTTATCAGCAGAATTTCATTTCATATTTTCCCAGAAACGAAGATGACAAAAATCAATACAATTGGACCCGAATCTTACCCTGGCCCGGAATACTGGTTACAGGCTGTAACCGGTAACGGGGACAGTGACTGGTGGCGGGTGTCACCGTCCGACGGCCGGATCCATGGGGGCTGTACCCAGCCTCTTTTGTTGGGGCGTCCTATGAATTTCGCAGACAGATAAGGCTGTGGATGTCGGTCAGATATGTCGGCAAGGGACCGGGAGTGAGAAATTTAATAAAGGTTTCATTTGTGATTCAGGGTGATGCCTGATAAAATTCTCACCCATTCCATCTGTCAGGATGTGGAAGCAAAATAACTATTGACGGTGTGTCAACATCTTATGGGTTTGGAACAGATTGAAAAAGCATATATATATTGACTTGGATGATGTGGTGTCCCGCACCACGGAAACCTACACCCGGATTCTTGAAGAGGAGTTCGGCCGGACCGTGCCCTTTGAGCACCTGACCACCTTTGATCTCAGGGTTTCGTTTCAGCTGACAGATAATGAGTTTCATTATTTTTTCGACCGGGTTCATCAGGAGGATCATCTTTTGAGTTTTGATCCCGTGGACGGGGCGGTTGAGGGGCTGAAAATCTGGGCCTGCCGGGGCCACTCCATTGATATTGTCACGGGCCGCCCCACTTCGGCCCGGGAGGCGAGCCTGGGGTGGCTGGCCACCCACGGGGTTCCCTATGACGAATTCATCATGGTGGACAAATACAACCGGCCGGGCAATGATATGTCCATTGCCGTATCAAAGGATGAATTGGCCAAACGTCCCTATGACCTGGCGGTGGAGGATTCAGGGGAAATGGCCCTGTTCCTGGCCCATGAAATGGGGGTGACCACGGCCCTGGTTGACCGGCCCTGGAACCGGGGGTACCCGGATAACGCCCGGGTGGTCCGGTGCCGTTCCTGGCGGGAGATTGTTCCCATGGCCGGGAGTCCCCATTCAGATTAGGAGAACAGCAAACAGTCAATGGACCCAAAATTTGAAAAGTTGATGGATGAAATCGGGGAGAAGATCCTCACGGTCCTTGAGGCGGATGCCCGGGTCTCTTACAGCCACCTGGGAAGGGTGGCGGGTCTTTCCACCCCGGCCGTGACCGAACGGGTGCGGAAGATGGAAGAGGCCGGTATTATCCTGGGGTACCATGCCAGGGTCTGCAGGGAAACGGCCGAGTCCCGGATCTCCGCCTTTGTGGAATTGGATGCGCCGGCCGCTCTGTATGACCGGGTGAAGCAGACCGCGGACCGGGCGGCGCAGGTACTGGAATGCCACCATGTCAGCGGCCGGGCCGCTTTTATTATAAAGGTTCAGGTGGATTCCGTGGCAGATCTTGAGACGCTGGTGGCAAAATTCAGCCCCTTTGGGAAAACCCGGACCAGCATCGTGCTCTCCTCCTCCAAAGAAGACCGGTGAGAATGTTTCTGCTTAAAGCCGCTTGAGCTTGTCCAGAGCCTTGGCCGGCCCGAGAAGGATGAGAAAATGGTCTGGCCCCACCTCAAAATTACCCGTTGGCATTACGGCAGGCCTTTTGTCCTCTCCCTGGGCCACGGCAATGACCTGAACCCCATACCGGTTGGTCAGGTTCAGCTTGCTCAAGGTCTTTCCGATAAATTTTTTCGGGGCGGCCAGCCTGATAATGGCATATCCTTCCATAAAGGGCAGGTAGTCCAGCATGTCCGGGGAATGGAGCCGCTCGGCCATGGACTCGGCCATATCCTTTTCCGGGAAAAAAACCTGGGTCACCCCGATTTTTTCCAGAATTTTCCCGTGGGCCCGGCTCAGGGCTTTGGCATACACATTCTCAAGCCCCAGCTCCATGAGGTTCATGGCCGAAAGAATTGAATTGCTCAGCACTGACCCTGTACTGAGGATCACGGTGTTAAATTCCTTTAGATTCAGTTCCTTCAAGGCTTCCGGATCCGTTGAATCCGCGACCACGGCCCGGCTCACGTGGTCTTTGATGGCCTGGATCTGTTTGGGATCAATATCCACTGCCAGGACCTCATTGCCGATTTCATAGAGGCGCCTGGCCAGGTAATAGCCGAAATTTCCAATACCGATGACTGCAAATTGTTTCATGGTCGGTGTATCATCCTGTCATTATATTTTCCTGGGCAAACTGAATCCGGGAGGGGGTGTGTCGGACAAGGGCCGCTCCCATGAGCAGGGGCCCCAGCCGTCCCATGAACATGATGGCCGAAATAATCAGTTTTCCCGTAATTGAAAGTTCTGAGGTAATGCCCATGGACAGCCCCGCAGTGCCGAAGGCCGATACGACTTCAAAGCAGATCTGTGCAAATCCCTGGTGCCCGGCAATTTTTGAAATTCCGTTTGCTTCAGTCATGAAAAGGAGCATGGTGCCGAGAATGACCACCCCCATGCCCAAGAGGAGGGTATTGGTGGCCCGGTTGATATCGGTATCGGGAATGGTCCGGCCGAAGACCTGGGCCTGATCCTTTCCCCTGACCCGGGAAATGCCTAAAAGAACCAGGGCGGCTGCCGTGGTGGTTTTGATTCCCCCGGCACAGGACCCCGGGCCGGCTCCTATAAACATGAACAGCATGAAAAGGGAGAGGGTTTCATTGGTCAGCGACCCTGTATCCACTGTGTTGAACCCGGCGGTCCGGGTGGTTACGGATTGGAAAAACCCAGCCATTATTTTTTCCGGAATCGTCATGCCCTTGATGGTGTTGTCCCATTCCATCCCCATAAACACCAGGGCCCCGGTGATCACCAGCACCAGCGTGCTTAAAAGGGTCAGTTTGGTGTGCAGGCTCAGCCGTGAAAACTTGAATCGGCCTGTTCTCAAAATCTCCCAGATTTCCGAGATAACCAGAAATCCCATGCCCCCCCCGATAATCAGGCCCATGACGGTGAAATTGATCACCGGATCCAGGACATACCCCGAGAGGCTGTCCGGAAAAAGAGCAAACCCGGCATTGCAAAAGGCTGAAACCGAATGGAAGATGGCGTAGTACGCCGCCCGGCCCGGTTCAAGTGTTTCGGCAAATCTGGGAAACATGATCGCTGCGCCTGCCAGTTCAATACAGATGGTGATGAGAACCACCTGTTGGAGAATCCTGCGGGAAGACCATTTTCCGCTCCCGGTATAAGTGTCCTGGAGGATATGACGGCTGGTCAGGCTGACCCTGCCTCCGGCCACCATGATGAGAAGGGTGGAAAGGGTCATGATCCCCAGGCCCCCGGTCTGGATAAGGAAAACAAGTACGATCTGTCCGAACAGGGTCAGCCGGGTGCCTGCATCAATGGCGGAAAGTCCGGTGACACAGACCGCCGAGGTGGAGGTGAACAAGGCCTGGATAAAGCCCAGACAGGGGCCGTCCGAAGCCCAGGGCAGCATCAGCAGCATCGTCCCAAGGGCAATCAGGATCAGAAACCCTGCAATGGTCATTCCGGCAGGAGACAGATGCCTCTGTTTTTTTGTTTCTCTGTGTATTGCATCCATTTTATTCATTTCAGTTTTCCTGAAAAACAGTAAAGGAGTATAGGAAAAAAAACCGTATTTTTCAAATGGATATTTCCCTGTTCATGACCCGGGGATTACCCTGCTGTCGGCCTGGCATCACTTTAGCCGGGCCGGTTCTTATCATTGGGATATGAAATTTTTACTGTACAATGATACCGATGGGGAGTACGATTTTAATCATTTTTTTTACCCACGACGTACGTTAACGCGTCCCCAAACGATTTAATTTACAAAGGAGACATATGTCTATTATAACAATTTCCAGAGGATCTTACAGCCGGGGTAAGGATGTCGCTGAAAAACTTGCCCAGCGGCTGGGATATGAATGCCTTTCCCGGGATATTCTTATCGAGGCCTCTGATGAATTCAACATTCCTGAAATTAAACTTATCAGAGCCCTTCATGATGCGCCCACCGTCCTTGAACGGTTCAATAACGGTAAAGAAAGGTATGTGGCCTATCTGCGTTCCTCGCTGCTCAAGCACACCCAGAAAGACAACCTGGTGTATCACGGTCTGGCCGGGCACTATTTTCTCCGGGACATTCCCCATGTTCTAAAAGTCAGAATCCTTGCCAATATCGAAGATCGGGTTGAAGAAGAGATGCGCCGGGAAAATATTTCGGCAGAAGAGGCCCTCTTTATTTTGAAAAAAGATGATGAAGAACGCCGCAAATGGGGAATCAAGGTTTATGGGGTGGATACCCAGGACAGCAAGTTGTATGATATGGTTCTTCACATCAGCACGATGACCGTGGACGATGCCGTGGATATTCTGTACGAGACTGTTCGTAAAAAAGTGTTTCAGACCACAGCCGAATCTCAGAAAAAGCTTAATGATATGGCGCTGGCAGCAAGGGTTCAAACTGCATTAATACATCTTGTTCCCAAGGTTGGGGTAACAGCCGATTCCGGAGTGGTGTTCATCAGCAACGTCCAAGGTAAAACAGGCGCTGCCGGTGAAATGAGTGCCATGCTCAGCAAAATTGCCGGGGCCGTGGAAGGGGTCAGGGAGGTTCATGTCCATCTGATTCCGGTAAAGGGACGCCCCGATCACATCAACCCCTTCCATAATATGTGATCTATCGTGCAATTTGCCGGGGCCATGAAATATGCGCCTGTGCGCTTCCCCCGATATGACGGCGTTTGAATTGCATTCATATCAGGGGCCTGACGACTATGGAATGACCCTGGCTGAACTGGGAAACGATTATTTCTATCATTTGCTGAGCAACGCCCGTCATAACAAAGCAAAACTCGCAGCAATACTCGGAATAGACAGGACCTCTATTGGCGCAATTGACAGAAGGATTTATCCAAAAAAAGCTTTGAAACCAGTGGCGATATCAGAATTGGAGATCCTTTCCAGGAAGGTAAATCTGAAAAGAAAATTGGCTGGTTGATTTTTTAACACATCAGATTTATCTTTTTCGATAACCCGGCAACGGGGGGTGAATTCTAATTCCTGATAAGCGGAGGTGAGGTATGGGAAATCAATTGAAAGCAGTCTTTCTACTGTCGGCCATGACCGGTCTGTTTCTGGCCATAGGATATCTTCTGGGCGGCCGGTCCGGCATGTTCATCGCCCTTATTTTTGCAGGCGTTGTGAATGTGGGCAGTTATTGGTATTCCCATGAAATTGTTTTGAGAATGTACAGGGCACAGCCCCTGGAACGGTCCCAGGCGCCGGGACTCTTCGATACCGTGGCCCGTCTGGCCGGACGGGCCGGGCTGCCCATGCCCCGGGTCTATCTTATTCCGGAAGATGCCCCCAATGCCTTTGCCACAGGCCGGAACCCCGCCCACGGGGTGGTGGCCGTCACCCAGGGTCTGATGAACCTTATGAATCAGGAAGAGCTGGAAGGGGTCCTGGCCCATGAACTGGGGCATATTAAAAACAGGGATATCCTGATCTCGACCATTGCCGCAACCCTGGCCGGGGCCATCATGTGGATCGCCACTATTGCCAGGTTTTCCGCTTTTTTCGGGGGACGTGACGAGGATGAAGGCGGGCTGGGGATCATCGGGGTACTGGTGCTCTCGGTGGTGGCGCCCATGGCCGCCATGATCGTCCAGATGGCCGTATCCCGGTCCCGGGAATATCTGGCGGACGCCACAGCCGCCCGGATCACCGGCAATCCAGGTGGTCTTGCCTCGGCCTTATCCAAACTGGGATATTACAGCCAGAGGGGGCAGGTGGATGCCAATCCTTCCACCGCCCATATGTTTATCGTCAACCCATTGTCCGGCAGGCAGATGATGAATCTATTCTCTACCCATCCCCCCATTGAGGACCGGGTGGCACGGCTTCGGGGGCAGGACAGGACGCCTCCTTTTTCAGGGCCTGCCGGTGGTGCCGGTAACAAGCAGACCATGGCAGACCAGGGAAAATCATTCTGGGACAACTTGTCCTGATCTCGGAGAAAGGAGAGACGTTATGGCAGTGGGATGGGCAAAGGATGGGGCGGTTCAGGAACAGATTGATGCCGGCATTGACGATGCGGTAAAACTGGCAAGGAGCCGCCTGCCCAGGGGTGAAAGCCTGACCCATTGCCAGGTCTGCGAGGAAAAAATCCCCGAGGCCCGGCGTAAGGCCGTGCCCGGGGTCCGCCTCTGCGTGGCCTGCCAGACCGAACTTGAAGCCGAGCAGAAAAAATCAACGGGAATTAACCGCCGGGGCAGCAAGGACAGCCAGTTGAAATAGCCTGTGGTCAGTGTTTTTCAAAAGCGATACAAATGCGCCCGCCATAAACACAGATTAGAAATTAAATCCATCCCCCCCCTGGGCCGGTGCCTGGGTTTCCTGCCGGATGGACGACGGCGCCCGGGCCAATTGGTGGATGGTGTGGGGGTGAACGTAGATGGCCTTGTTGGGTTTGGACGGGCAGACATACTCACAGGCCCCGCATCCCAGGCAGAGGCTTTCGTTCACCCTGGGAACCCTGACCCTGCCTTCGGCGACCATGGTCACGGCCTTTGTGGGGCAATGTTCCGAACAGGCCCCACAGTCGGTTTTCTGGAGCACCACAATACAATTGTCCCGGATAAATTTGACCACTCCCGTCTGAATGGTTTTCTTTTTTTCCAGGGAAAATGGGGTGATGGCATGGGTGGGGCAGACTTGGCCGCAAAGGTTGCAGTTGAGGGTGCAGAATCCGCTTCCCGGATCCAGAAAAGGCATGAACAGGCCGGCCAGTCCGTATTGGGTCAGGCTGGGCTGGAGCACATGGCCAGGACAGTGGGCCACGCAGGCATGACATCCCGTGCAGGTGCCGGTAAAATGGTCCAGGCTCAGGGCCCCGGGCGGCAGGATGGGGTGGGGGGCCAGGGGGACCGGGATTTTATTGGGTATGGTGACCTGAATTTTTTGTGCTCCCGGGCTGGTCCGGGGCAGCAGTGCCAGAGCCGTGCCCAGGGCGGCAAGAAATCCTCTGCGGGTATGGGTAGGATGGCCTTCCGCTGTGGGCGGTTCAGGGGAAAGGGTCTGAGTTGTATAGACCGCCGCCCCGGTGGGGCAGGTGTCCAGGCAGTTGAAACAGACCACGCACCGGCTGTGGTCAATGCGATTCTCCTTTAAGTTGATGCAGTCTGATTTGCAGACCCCTTCACACCTGCCGCATCCAATGCAGTCATTCTTTAGAATTCGGATTTTAATGGGAGCCGCCTTGGCGAAGATTCCCAGGAGGGTGCCCACCGGACAGATCGTATTGCAGTACAGGCGGCCCCGGTTCAGGGTAAGACCCGATATCAGGGCGGCGAATCCCAGGGTGAAAACAATCATTCCCAAATGGATTCCCTTAAAAGGATAAGGGGGGGATATCATAATTTCCTACCATTTCAAGGGCATAGGCTGCCCCGTTATTTCCTAAAATGACCAGGGGCCGGGCCAGGGCCACTGCCATGCGGCCGAAATTGCTGAAGGGATCCAGCAGGTCGATCATGAGCATGGAGCCCGAGGCAAAGCAGAGCACTGTGCCCATGAGAAGACCGTACCTCAGGGCCTTGTGGGGCCGGGCGTATCGGTGGCTGACAAGGGGGCCTGTTTTCCGTTTCAGACCAGAGATCATATCCATGAGAACGCCCAGGGGGCAGACGGATGAGCAATAAACCCGTCCGAAAATCAGTGCCAGTGCACAAACAAGGATAAACCCGGTGGCAGCCATGCCGAACGCCCGTATGCCGTGTATGAATGAGGGCAGAAACTGTAGGTATAATCCGGCATCATATACCCATTGGGGTACCGCCCCATGGATGTCCAGGAACAGGAGGCTGAGGCCCATAAAAAATCCGGCAGCCAGGACGATCCGCAGTCTTTTCAGAGAGCTGCCGGTTCCCTTTTTCCGGGAAGCGGCCTTGCTCATATGCTGATTTTCCGGATGTTCAGGGCCGTCAGATCCATGGTGCCGATACCCAGGTTCTGCGCCTTGTGCATATAACCGATCTGTGAGGGATCAATGCCGAACATTTTCGCTGCTGCCGTGTCTGCGGCCACGGGATCAGCAGACAACAGCAGGGCTTTCATCAGCAGGGCGTCACCATCTGAAACCCCCTTGGGACCGTTGATCTTGAGGACCCGGTAGGCATCAATGACCGTGAGATCAGGGACCCGGTAGGTGGCGAAATCGGCGATGCATTGGTGGAGGTCGTTTCGGTGCCACCAGCCCCGGTCCCAGACCACGCCCATGAGGTTTTTCATGCCCATGGTCAATGTGGTGCTGCCATGGCTCTTGAGCACGGGCACATTGATGACCACGTCGGCCTCAAGGAACAGTTCATGGGCTTCCACCTGTTTTAAGACCTCTGCCCTGGGTACCTGGATTTTATGGTAGTGCCTGTGGCTGTTGCCCGTCACCATGGTGCCGCCGGCATCCCTGACCGCCTGGTTGATGCCTGAATGGTCGTAGCAGCGTTTCCAGGTATCGCAGGTATGGTCAAAGATATACACTTTTTTGGCCCCGGCATTCAGGCTCTGTTTCACCATCTGCTTGATCAGCCGTGGATTGGTGTTGGCCGCCCGTTCCGGGGGGGTATCCCATCCGATATTGGGTTTGATGACCACGGTCTGGTTGGGTTTCACAAATCGCCCCATCCCGCCCATGGCCTCAATACCTTTGTCGAACATGGTTTCAGGCTCCCCGCCCATGAGTGCGGTGAGGTCCGGATATGCCGGGGCACTGAAAAGAGGTCCCGGATATCCGGCCAGGGCCATGGTTGCCCCGGCCCCCATGGTCAGAGTGACGGTGTTTTTTAAAAAAGCTCTTCTGTCCATGACATTCTCCTTGGTTTAAAGGTGAGTCCCTAATTTAACACGGTCCGGACTGAATTGACAATTGCCCATTCAGACTGATAGTATAGAAATTGTTAATAAAAGCTAATTTTATTTATCTTTACAAAACATTCGTCATACTTATCTTTTTCGTAAACATTCCAACAAAGGAGGCTTGCCATGCCTTTGGATATCATTGAAGAATTTCAGATCAGCCGGCTCAGCATTCTGGATGAAAACGGAAATGTGGACCAAGCCTTGGTGCCTGAACTTTCCGAAAGTCGCCTGATACATCTTTACGAGGCCATGACCGTTTGCGTTGCGCCTGTGGTGACCCGTGCCACCTGAATCCTCACGCAGACGGTTTGGTGCTCGGGCTTGGCCGTTTGCGTCACGTTTGTGGTGACCCGTGCCACCTGAATCCTCACGCAGACGGATTGCTGCTCGGGCTGTTGGGGGTGCGGGTCGGTCGGGGTCAGTCGGTGGGGGTGGCGGGGCGAATTCGGATCGGTCGGTCCGATGCCGTCTTGTTGCGTCCGGTCTCCAGATCGAAGCGCCAGCCGTGCAGGGTGCACACGAAGTCGCAGCCGTCGATCTCCCCGAAGGCAGCGAGGTCGGCGTTGCGGTGGGGGCATCGACGCTGGACCACGTAGTCGCCGATGCGGATGTCCGGCTCGTCACGCGCCGTCAGCTCGTCGATCGGTGTCAGCTTGCGCACCACTTCGGCCTCGGCGCGCCGCATCCGCTCGCGCGAGAGCGACTTGAGGAAGTTGTAGACGTACTCGTTGAACTCGCCCTCGCGCCACGCGGTGAACCGGCACGACAGCAACAGCGAGTTGCTCCAATCGACGGCCCGCTGGGCGACGACGGTCTCGACGAGTTCACGAGGGATGTCGAAACGGAACGCATACTCCTCGCCGTCGTGGAGCCGGACCTCGCCGTTCGGGAAGTCGACGAGGATCGGCAGATCACCGGCGCGCAGCAACACGTTGGCGCCCACCTGGGCCCGCAGGGTGGGAGCCATCTCGAGCAGCGGCTCCCACCAGTCCTGCAGGGTGGCCAGCAGGTCGGTGCTCGGCGGGTTCCACGATGCCTTCAGGTCGTCGAGCCACGGCATCCAGTCGGCTTGATAGGCACGAAGGTACGACCGCTTGTCGGCGAAGATCGCGTCGACGTCGTCGATCGGGTGCGTGACCTCCACGCTGTCCGGGCCGATGTCGATCGTGGTGCCCGGCACGTTCAGGATCCCTCGGCGGCCGACCGACGCCAGACGCTCCAGGAAGTGGGTCTGGTCGGGGAAGATACTCAGCTCGTCGCCGTCGATCATGTTGAGATCGAACAGGTCCGGATCGAGAAACGCGGGCGGGCCGGCGCTCGGCACGACGTAGCGCGCGTCGATGTTCTCGACGTAGCGCATTGCACGGGCGAATTGGGCGTCGACCTTCGCTTCGCACAACGCTCGCTTCTCGGCATCGGGCATCTCGTAGACCATCGGATACCAGATCGCCCCGGAGAACTGCAGCCAGTGGAGGTCGACCGGGCCATGGGCGCGGAGCTGTGCGAGATCGTTGGTGCGGCAGTCGTTCTGGTTGACCAGGATCGACTCGCCGTCGGACACGACGAGCGCCGAGTCGCCGCCAGGTCCGTCGGTGATCGACGTCTCGACGTGGATCGCCACCGTCAGGCCCGGAGCGAGCTCCAACTCCTCGGTGTCGACGGTGCGGACGAACTCGGTGAAACCGAGCGCTCGGAGTGTGCGCTGCTGTTCCCGCGTGGGGAATCCCGGCAGCAGGATCGGGATGTCGCGACGGAGGTGCTCACGGAGCCACGGCTCGTCGTGGTGGTCGCCGTGGAGGTGGGAGATGTAGAGGAAGTCGGCCCGTTCGATTCGGTCGCGCAGGTCGTCGCTCAGTTGGTCGTTGCGCGGAAACACGAACCACGACCCGAAGAACGCGGGCACGAACCAGGGGTCGCACAACACCGAACCGGCGTCGGTCTCGATGAGCATGCCGGCATGGCCGATGGAGGTGGCGCGCATGACGTCAGGGTACGACCGCTCCCGGACTGCGAGCAGTCAACGCGAGTGGATCAGGCGACGGGCGGGTCGGTGAACTGCTGGCCGGCGCGCGAGACGTGCTCGGTCCATGCCGCGCCGTCCCAGTAGCGGAGCTCGAACCTGCCCGACGGGTCGGCGTACCAACCGGCAGGAACGGCCGGCTCGGCTGCCGGGGCAGGCTCAGCGGCGGGTGCCGGTGCGGGCGCAGCAGCGGCGAGCGAGGGCTCGGCGGCCGCCGCCGGCTCGGTGGTGGCGGCGTCGGCCGCGCCCACCTGTGCGGCGAGACCGGCGATCGAGTCGTCGGCAGGTGCGGGGCTGTCGGCCGCCGGCTCCGTGGCCCATCCCGCCGGTTCGGCGGTCGCCTCGGCGGCGACCTCGGCGGCTGCTTCTTCGACGATGGCCTCTTCGACGGCGACCTCGGCGGCTGCTTCTTCGACGATGGCCTCTTCGACGGCGACCTCGGCGGCTGCTTCTTCGACGATGGCCTCTTCGACAGCCAACTCGACTGCGGCTTCCTCGAGCATGTCCAACTGGTCGGTCTCGCGGCTGAGGTAGGCGACGATGTTGGTCCCGGCGGACACGATCGAGACGATGCTCCAGCCCTCGGCCGCCTTCTCGTTCAGCAAGGGGGTGAGTGAGGCGGCGTCGTAGGACGAGGCGGTGACCGAAGAGAACTCCTGCATGGCGGTGATGCTAGACCACCGCGCCCGCTGTGCGCGTTCTCATCGGGTGAACAGTCGGTCTCAGTCGTCGCGTTGGCGGATGCCCTCGGTGAGGCTCGCCAGATCCGCGTCCTCGGGGTGGCCGTCGAAGGTCAGCTCGCCGCCGCTCAAGGCGATCAGGCGGCCGCTCTCCTTCACACTGGACAGCTCGTGGGTGGCGACCACCATGGTGGCGCCGTCGCCGTGCGCGAGCGTGAGCAACTCGAGCAGCGCCTCGCGGCCCGTGCGATCGAGACCGACGAACGGCTCGTCGATCAGCATCACGTCGAAGGGCCGGACGAACGCCATCGTGATCGCGGCCTTCTGCTTGAGTCCGCGACTGAACGTCATCGGGAGGTCGTCGACGCGCGGCATCAGGCCGACCATGTCGACGAGGTCGACGGCCTGCTGCTCCCAGTCCTCGGTGCCGTGCAGACGAGCGATGTACTCCAGGTGCTCCCACACGGTGAGGTCGTCGTAGAACACGGGCTGGTCGGCCAGATACGACACGGCGGCCTTGGCTTCCAGCGAGCCGATCTCGTGGCCGGCGATCCGAGCACTGCCCTCGGATGCTTCGAGCATGCCGACGAGCATCCGGATCAGCGTGGTCTTTCCGCTGCCGTTGTGACCGATGAGCGAGATCCGTTCACCAGCCCCGATACTCAGGTCGAGGGGGGCCAGCGCCGGCGCATCGCCGTAGGACTTGCCCAGTCCGATCGTCTCGATCGCCGGCGGTGGCCCTGTGGGCTTCGTCGGGGCGACCGACCGGTCGGCGGCGGGCTCACGGGCACTCTTCGACGCGGATCGCGACCCCGATGTCGATGAAGGGCGCTGTCGCTTCGACGCCGGCCGGTTGGATCGAGAGCTCGACCGGGGTTTCGATGGCTGGTTCATGATGCGGCAGCACGCCCTTCTTCGAAGAAGTTGCGGATCTTGGCGGTCCAGGGGTCGCGACGGCGCACCCACACGACACCGATGGCGATGAACAGTGCGAGGCCCACGATCGATCGGCCAACGCTGGCAGCGTCGTCGGTGAACCGGGCGACGAACACTGGGATCGTGCCCACCGCGCTCAGCACGACCGGGATCATCGCCGTGATCACCGTGCTGAACCCGGCGAACTCGGGTGGGACGAAGCTGGTCTCGGCGTCCCGGGGAGTGCCCAGCAGTGTGGTGGCGCTCGGTGCGGTGGGCGCATCGAGCACGGTGACCACGATGCCGCCCATCGCGCCGGCCCAGGCCATCGGGACGGCGATCGCAAAGGCACCGAGTGCCAACGACGGGTCGACGGCCGTCGCTGTGGCTGCGCCGATGATCGCGACGCCGACGAGCAGCACGGCAGGTGCGAGGAGGTGGTTGGTGAAGAGCCAGCCGCGCTCGATCGGGTAGCCGTCGGTGAGGTCGGGACGGTCGACCTCCTGCGACAACGGTTCGAGCGACTCGAGCCCGACGAGGAACAGCGCGCCGAGCAGGACCAGGCCGAACAGCGGCGATGAGCCGTAGGTCAGCGCCCCGCCCACTCCGGCGAGCGCGGCGAGCAATGCGATGCGGATGAGACGGGCGAGCGGCAGGCGCCGCAGCGACCGCGCCCCCCGTCGCCACACCACGCTCGGGCGCGGTTGCACCGCGGGACCGGCCGGAATCGCCGGCGTCTTCGATGTCTTCGATGTCGCTTTCGATGTCGCCTTCGATGTCGCCTTCGATGTCGCCTTGGATGGTGCTTTCGATGTCGCCGCGGATGGGGTTGCGGTCGGTCGGCGGTGCACACCGGTCGGCGCCTCGGGCGATGGCCGCGTCGGGACGTGGCGTTGCCCCCACTGTCGCGTGCGCAACACCTCGGAACGCAGCTGCCGGCGGAGCTGCACGACCGTGCGGAGATCCTGCACCGTCGCAGCAAAGCGCAGCTGTGACACCAGTTCACCGCGCCGGGCGAGGGGCTCGAGTCGGAGGCGCCCGCCGAGCGCCAGCGCGGCTGCGGCCATGGCGACCGCCACGACGATCGCGAGCACGTCGATGCCTCGCTGGCTGACTCCCCACAGCGCGAGTCGACCGGCCAGGTTGCCGGGACCGACTCGGGCGAGGCCGTCGGTGGAGTCGTTCCAGACCCCCCATGCCACGAGGCCTTGCCAGGCCACGACGAGGGTGGCGACGAGGGTGGCGGCCCAGCGCGGCACGCGGAGCGCATGGCTCAGGACGGCGGTCGCGACGAACGTCGAGCCCACGATCGCGCCGAACACGCCGCAGGCGGCGGCCCACGCAGTACGCGAACCTTCGACTTCCGTGGCGATCAGCTGGCCGAGCACCGCGCCCGCGAGTCCGATCGCGAACGCGGCGGAGCGCAGCCGCTGGCCGATCGGACGCAGCATCACCGATCGTTGCGAGATCGGGGCGAGCAGCAGGTGGCGGATGTCGGCGACCTCGATCGAGATCGGTCCACCGTCGGCGCCGCTTCGCAGCCCCAACGCGAAGGCGACCACGACCATCAGCCCGATGATCGCCGGACCGCGGGTGAGCAGGTCCTGGGTGTCGATGCCGTCGCCGATCGCGCCGTCGACGGCGTCCGACACCCACACGACCACGACGAGGCCGACCAGCGCGAACAGGTAGACGCGGTAGGCGATGTCGTACCAGTCGGTCTCGCCGAGCCGTCGACGTTGACGGGTTCGCCGGAGCTCACTCAGCGTCGCCTTCGCGTCGGCGTGCGCCGGCACCGCGAGTACGTCGGACGTCATCGCGAAGAGAACGTACTGCCCCCGTTGCATACTTGTGCAGTGAGCACCGAGACGGCCCAGCTCTTCTTCGCCCTTCTGACGGTCACCGCAGGAGCGGGCGCCATCGTCGTGGTCGTCCTGCGCATCGCCGCCGCTGCCGGGAGCGACGGTGCATGGAGACTCGGGTCCGCGATCAGCGATTCGGGGGTGTGGCTCGCGTGGCTCGTCGCAGTCGGGGCCACACTCGGGAGCCTCTACTTCTCGGAGGTGGCCAACTTCGCGCCGTGCCGGTTCTGTTGGTTCCAGCGCATTGCGATGTATCCGTTGTCGGTGATCCTGCTGGTCGGCGCGCTCCGCAAGGATCCTGGGGTGCGGTGGTACGGGGTGCCGCTCGCGCTCATCGGCGCCGCGATCTCGGCCTGGCACAGCTTGATCGAATGGCGCCCGGCGCTCGACAACGGCGAATGCGAGTTCCAGGGTCCATCGTGCACGTTCGTCTGGTTCCGTGAATTCGGCCTGAGCCTGGCCAACATGGCGCTGATCGGCTTTCTCACCATCCTCATACTGTTGTTGGTGCGCTTTCCCGCCAGACTGGACCCAGCACCTGACATGTCCACATCCGAGCCCGAATTGGAGACCTCCTCGTGAAGAACCGCACCGTGATCATCGTCGTCGGAGTGATCGCGCTGGTGCTCGGGCTGGCCGGGGCGGCGGTCCTGCTGACGGGTGGCGACGACGAGAGTTCGGGCGGCGTGCTCGCTCCGGGCGAAACCACGCGGCCCACGTATGGCGACGACGTGCAGGAGAACCGCCCGGTCGAGGTGTCCGGCGATCCGCTGCCTGCGCTCGACACCGTGGCCGAGGTCGACCCCGCCGTCGGGATGCCGACGCCGGTGATCGACGGTGCGACCTTCGACGGCAAGGCCCTGACGATCGGGGGGCCCACCGACGGCCCGACGATGTACGTGTTCCTCGCTCACTGGTGTCCTCACTGCAACGACGAGATCCCGGAACTGATCGAACTGAAGAACCGCGGTGGTGTTCCCGAGGACATGAACGTCGTTGCGATCAGCACCGGGGTCGACAGCACGGGCCCGAACTACCCACCGTCGCAGTGGATCGTCGACAAGGACTGGCCGGCCGAGTGGCCCGTGATGGCCGACAGCGTCGAGGCGACGAGCTTCGTCGTCAACGGCGGCGGCGGATTCCCGTACCTGATGCTGGTCGACGCCGACGGCAACGTGCTCGAGCGGGCCAGCGGTGCGAAGTCAGCCGAGGACCTCAACGCCTGGATCCAGAACGCCCTCGCCACCGCTGCCTGATGTGACCGTCTGCCTGATGTGACCGTCTGCCTGATGTGACCGTCAGTGCCAGGCGGTGGGGAGCGTGGTGTGATCGGTGACGGTGCAGTCGTCACCGAACACGACGTAGCGGTCGAAGCCGCGCAGGAACCATCGGTCGTGGGTGACGGCGACCACCGTGCCGTCGAACTGGGCGAGCCCCACCTCCAGCGCTTCGGCCGACACGAGATCGAGGTTGTCGGTGGGTTCGTCCAGCAGCAGCAGCGTCGCTCCCGAGAGTTCGAGGAGCAGGATCTGGAAGCGGGCCTGTTGACCGCCCGACAGCGTTTCGAACGTCTGCTCTGCGCATCCGTGCAGTTCGTACCTCCGCAGCATCCCCATCGCCGGGCCGAGCACGACGTCGTGCGAGTACAGGATGTCCACGAGTGTGCGGCCCACCCACTCGGGATGCTCGTGGGTCTGGTGGAACAGGCCGGGGGCCACACCGGCACCGAGCCGACACACCCCGTCGTACTCCACGGCGCGTGACGCCGGCACGGGTCCACCCGAGCTGCCGGGGGTCTCGTTCAGGAGGCGGAGGAAGTGACTCTTGCCGACACCGTTGCCGCCGAGTACGGCGACACGCTCGCCGTACCAGAGCTCGAGTTCGAACGGATCGGTCAGCCCGGCGATCTCCAGCTGCTCGCAGATCACGGCGCGTTTGCCCGTGCGCGCCCCGCGTAGCCGTACGTCGATGCGCCGGTCGCGGACCTCCGGCGGCCGGTCGTTCTTCTCGACGAAGTGACGCAGCTTCGTCTCGGCCGCCTTGAGCTTGGGTGCGAACGTCTCGCTGATCTTCGCCCGCTCGCGCATCAGCTTCACGTAGTCCTCGAGCCGTGCGCGCTCGTCGTCGTAGAGCGCCCGGTCGTGCCCGCGTTGCTCGTCGTGGCGTCGTTTCGCCTCGGCGTAGTCGGCGAACGAGCCGCCGTGCGTCCAGGCGCCCCACGCCTCGACGGTGACGATCTTCGTGGCGGTCGCCGCGAGCAGTTCACGATCGTGGCTGATGAACAGCACCGTCTTGCGCGTGTCGTTCAGTTGCTGTTCGAGCCAGCGCTTCGCCGGCACGTCCAGGAAGTTGTCGGGCTCGTCGAGCACGAGGACGTCGAACTCACTGCGCAGCAGCGATTCGAGGGCGAGGCGCTTCTGCTCGCCGCCGCTGAACGTGCGCAACGGCCGATCGGCCACGGTGTCGAACGTCTCGCCGATCGCCCTGGTGACGCACTCGTCCCAGGCCACCTCCACCTCGTAGCCACCGACGTCACCCCATGCCGCCAAGGCATCGGCGTACACCATCGGATCATCGGCGAGGCAGGGCTCGGCGGCGTCGAGCCGGCGGGCGGCCTGCCGGAGCCGGCGAGGTGCGACCGACACGAGCAGTTCGCGCACGGTCGTCGCAGGGTGATCCGCCGTGCCGACGAGTTGATGCATCACGCCGAGTTCGCCGTCGACGCTGATCGTGCCGTCGCTCGGCTGGAGGTCTCCGGTGATCAGCTTCAGCAGGGTCGACTTGCCGACACCGTTCGCCCCGACGATGGCGACCCGGTCGCCGTTGCCCACGCGGAAGCCGACGTCGCGGAAGAGCTCGTCGCCGCCGGGCAGCTGCCAGGCGAGTCGGCTGACAGCGATCGATCCCACGGGTCGGGATCCTACGAGTCGGTCGTCTCGTGCCCGGCCTGGGATTCGCGCCGCTCGGACTCGGCCACGGCGGTTGCGCGATCGATCACCTGACGTACCGGAACCCGCAGCGCCTCAGCGGCGGCCAGCGCGTCGTCGAACTCGACCTTCGTGCGGTGGCGTCCGAGTTTGACGCCGATCTCGTGGCCGTCGACCAGCACGGTGGACATGTCGCGCTGTTGTGGCCAACGTCGAATCGTCGTGGCACGCACTCCGAGGGTGCCGGTCTCGCGGAGCAGCACGGCGCGCAGTTCGGCATCGGCCGATGGATCGCACAGCGCGCTCACCGTGTGGGCGGGACGGCCCTTCTTCATCACGATCGGCACGATCCAGGCGTCGTGGGCGCCGGCGGCCAGCAGCGCGGTGATCGTGTGGGCGAGCACCTCCCCGGTCACGTCGTCGACGTTCGCTTCGAGCAGGGTGACCGGTGTGCCATCGCTGGTCTCGGCGATCTCGCGCACCCCGATCATCACCTGCACGACGTTGGCCCGGTCGGCGGGGTCGGCGGTTCCCGCGCCGTAGCCGACGCCGTCGATCGCCATCGGCGGTGGCGGGCCGAACCCGGTGGCCAAGGTGGTCATCAGGGCCGCGCCGGTGGGCGTGGCGACCTCGATGGTCGTGTCGAGGCCCACCACGGGTGCACCGACCTCGCGCAGCATCGCGACGGTGGCCGGCGCCGGGTTCGGGATGGCGCCATGGGCGCTGCGGACCGTTCCCGACCCGACGGCAATCGGACTGCACCAGACCTCGTCGATGCCGAGTGTTTCCAACGCGGCGCACGCACCGACCACGTCGACGATCGAGTCGAGGGCACCGACCTCGTGCAGCTCGACGTCGCCGGGATCGATGCCGTGGATCGCTCCTTCGACCTCGGCGAGGCGGGTGAACACCGCACGAGCCCGATCGCGCACTCGCTCGGGAAGGTCGGCATCGTCGAGCAGTCGGAGTACGTCGCTGGCGGGTCGGTGTGCAACGTGATCATCGGGCGCTCGCTCTGCCTGCCCGTGATCGTGGACGACGACGTTCGCCCAGGTGGCCCCGACTCCGCAGCGTTGGACCCGCTCGAACAGCAGGGCGTAGCCGTCGACGCCGAGTCCGCCGATGGTCTGCGCGACCACCTCGGGATCAGCACCCGCATCGACGAGCGCGGCCATCGTCATGTCGCCGGCCACGCCGGCCTGGCAGTTGAACCAGGCCACCCGAACGCCGGTGCTGCCGTTCGTCATCGCGTCGGCCACGTCAGGATCCGTGCCACCGCCGCAGCGGCACCGAAACCGTTGTCGATCCCGACCACGGTGACGCCGCTGGCGCACGAGGCGTGCATGGCGAGCAGGGCGGTGACGCCGTCGAGGCCCGAGCCGTACCCGACGCTGGTGGGCACCGCCACCACCGGGGCGCCGGTCAGGCCGCCGAGCACACTCGCGAGTGCGCCCTCCATCCCGGCGATCACGATCAACGCATCGGCGTCGGTGAGGTCGTCGAGGCGTGCGAGCAGGCGGTGCAGACCGGCGACGCCGACGTCGGTGACGACGGTCGGCTCGACGCCGTAGGCCCGCATCGTGAGGGCCGCTTCGTCGGCGACGGGGATGTCGCTCGTTCCGGCGGTCACGATCGCCACTCTGGCCGTCGACGCGTCGGCGGGCAGGCGCCACACCATGCTGCGGCTCGCTTCGGCTGCGGGAGCGCCGTGCGCTGCGACACATGCCGAGCGCTGCTCCTCGTCGGTGCGTGTCAGCAGCACCGGGCCGGTCCCGTTGGAGAGGAGTTCGCCGACGATCGCCACACACTGCGCCGGGCTCTTGCCCGGGCCGTAGATCGCCTCGGGCAGGCCTTGGCGGAGGTGGCGGTGATGGTCGATCGTGGCGCCGTCGACGTCGGCGAACGGGAGGCGGCGCAACGTGACGACGGCGGCATCGGGGGTGATCGCTCCCGACTGCACGTCGTCGAGCAGGGCCCGCAGGCTCGGTTCGTCCATCGGCTCATCGTGGCACGTACTCGAGCGGGGGACGGTCTCGAGCACGACGACCCCTAGCCTGGCCGCCATGTCTGCCCATGCCACCCTGTCGACGGCGAAACGGGTGGGGTTCTTCGGGCCGTTCGGCACGTTCACCCAGCAGGCGTTGCTGTCGCAGCCCGATCTCGCCGACGCCGAGCACGTCGCGTATCGAACGGTGCCCGATGTCCTCGACGCGGTGGAGCGCGGGGAGGTCGACGTCGGTGTCGTCCCGATCGAGAACTCGATCGAGGGGATGGTCAACTTCACCCAGGACGCGCTCGCGTTCGACCACGACCTGCTGATCCAGCGCGAGATCGTCATCGACATCGAGCACTGCCTGATGGCTCGCCCCGGTGTCGCGCTGGCCGACGTGACCGAGGTGTTCTCGATCCCGGTCGCCACCGCACAGTGCCACCGGTTCCTCCGCGAAGAACTGGGTGACGCCGAGATCCGGGCGGCGTACAGCACCGCCGACGCCGCCCAACAGGTGAGCGAACGTGAGGCTCGTGACGCGGCGGCGATCGCTCCGCGGGTCGCGGCCGAGGTGTACGGCCTCGAGATCCTCGCCGCAGACATCGCCGACCACAAGGACAACCAGACCCGGTTCGTCGTGGTCGCCCGCCACGGCGTTCCGGCGCCGACCGGCAACGACAAGACGGCGCTGGTCATCTACCAACGAGCCGACGAACCCGGCAGCCTCGTGTCGATCCTGCAGGAGTTCACCGCCCGTCGGATCAACCTCTCGAACCTCACCAGCCGGCCGACCAAGGCCGGTGGTCTCGGTGACTACTGCTTCATCGTCTACGCCGAATCGCACGTCGCCGACGAACTGCTCGCCGACACGATGCGGGCGCTGCACGCCAAGCAGGGCGGCGTCAAGTTCCTGGGGTCGTATCCGGCGGCCGGCGACCATGCCGACACGACGCGTGAACATGCCGATGCGCGTTGGCGCGAGGCCGACGACTGGGTCGCTCGTATCCGCGCCAGCGTCGAGCGCTGACGCCACGCCCGTTTCGCCGCGCGACGTTCGCCACGGACGTGGCCGCGACGTTCGCCACGGACGTGGCCGCGACGTTCGCCGGTGAAGCGGAGCCGGTCGCGACGTACGCTCGGCGCCATGTCGAACTCCGATGATCGTCCGGTCTCCGTGGTCACCGGTGCCAACTCAGGCATCGGGCGCGCCACCGCCATCCATCTCGCGAAGCAGGGCCATCGCGTCGCCGGCACGGTCAGATCGATCGCCAAGGCCGAGAAGCTCAACACGATGGCCTCCGACGCCGGCGTGTCGGTCGAGCTGTTCGAACTCGATGTCGCCGACGACGACTCGGTTCGTGACGGCTTCGCCGAGCTGCTCGCCGCCACCGGGCGAGTCGATCATCTGGTCAACAACGCCGGGGTCGGTGGCAACGCGGTCGCGGAGGAGTGTCCGACCGACCTCTATCTGTCGGTGATGAACGTCAACCTGTGCGGCGCGGTGCGCTGTGCCCAAGCGGTGTTGCCGCAGATGCGCGAACGTGGCAGCGGCACGATCGTCAACATCTCGTCGGTGGCCGGCCGGATCGCCGCGCTGGCTCAGTCACCGTACGTCGCCTCGAAGTGGGCCTTCGAGGGCTTCAGCGAGGGGCTGGCACAGGAACTCGCGCCGTTCGGCATCCGCGTGGCGATCATCGAACCCGGTGTGACGAAGTCGGCGATCTTCGCCAAGAACATCGATGCACCGAACTCGACCGGCGCGTACGAACCCCACTACCGACGGATGTTCCAGTTCTACGCCACCGGCATGGCCAACGCGACCGACCCCTTCGAGGTCGCGGAGGTGATCCACGAGGCGATCGTCACCGACGAGCCCCGCCTGCGCTACCCCGTCAGTTGGGGTGGCGCCGAACTCGCCGAACTGCACGACCGCATCGATCACAGCGACTGGATCGCAATGGGCGCCATCGAAGAGGACGAGGCGTACTACCAGCGCTTCCACGACGTGTTCGGGCTCGATCTTCGTTGACCGATCCGCCTCTGCCCGATTCATCCCCGACCGATTCATCCCCGACCGATTCGCCTCTGCCCGTGAGGATCCTCACGGTCTGCAGCCACAACCGGACCCGATCGGTGATGATGGCGGCGCTGTTCGAGTCGATGCTCACCGAGCGGCTGGGACCGGGGCGGGTGACGGTGCGCTCCTCGGGGTTCGGACCCGTTGGCATCCCGGCGATCGACGACGCCGTGGCGGCGATGCAGCGCCGCGGGCTCGACGTGTCGGCGCACCGCAGCCGCGCGACCACGGTCGCCCTCGTGGACGGGGCCGACGTGATCGTCACCGCCGAACGCGATCACGTCGTGAAGATCGCGGCGCTGTCGCCACCGGCGTTCGCCCGCGCGATGACGCTGCCCGAGCTGTTGACCCGAGCCGCCGCCGCTCCGGTTGCGCTCGACGGCGACGGCATCCGGTCGCGGGTGGAGGCGCTCACCGCCGAGCGCACGGCGGGCGCCTACCTGCGCGAGCCGATCGTCGACGTCGCCGATCCGACCGGCTCGAGCCCGAGAGCGTTCGAAGCGGCGGTGGTGGAGATCGAACGGCAGTGCGCAGAGGCGAGCGCATGGTTGGCGTCTGCCTCGGGATGAGTCCGCGCGGTCAGACCGACGATCAGGTCGAGGTCGGGTCGCCCCAGACTTCGCGCACCTTCTCGTAGACCCCCTGGTCGAAGGAGAACTCGACCATGTTCCCGTCCGGATCGCGCAGCATGCAGATGTAGCCGATCGGGTCGGGCATCTGGGTCGCCGGCATCGCCAGACAACCGGCGGCCTCACCCCGGCGAGCCACCTCGTCGACCCCCTCGCGGTCGGGCATCTCGATGCCCATGTGGTTGAACGGCCCGCTGGTGGCGATCGGCGCCGGCGCGAACGGATCGCGGTGCTCGTGGAACTGGGCGATCACCAGGATGAACGGGAACTCGCCGCAGTCGGAGTGCCCGAGCCAGGCTCCGTAGCCGTCGTCGTCCTCGCGTCGATCGAGCAATTCGAGCGGGGTGAACTCGAGGTACCAGTTGATCGTGGCCTCGATGTCCGACACTCGCAGCGCGGTGTGGGTCCAACGCGGCGCCGCCGGGCGGAGTCGGTGCAGCGGTTCGTTCATTGGGTCTTCCTCACGGGGTCGATGCGCCGACCGTGAAGTCGGCCGATGAGGCCGAGAGTAGCTTCGGCTCGATGCTCCGACCCATCGACCACCGCGGCCGTCGCCGATGATCGCCAACTGCCGGACGACGGCCCTCTCGCCGTGCTGATCGTCAGCGGCGGCGACGTCGTGACGATGAACGCCGACCGGGAGGTGCTCGTGGGTGGCGCGGTCGTCATCGACGGCAACGCGATCGTCGACGTCGGCTCGTCGACGATCCTCGGCGATCGGTATCCGCACGCGTCGGTCTTCGACGCGAGGGGCTGCGTGGTGACCCCCGGCATGATCGACGCCCACCAACACCTGACGGGTGACCCGCTGTTGCGGTGCTGCATTCCCGATCTCCTGCCGCCGGGCGACGCGATCTTCGAGTGGTCGATCCCGGTTCACCGAGTTCACGACTCGGTCGACGACGAGGTGTCGGCGAGCCTCGCTGCGGTCGAGGCCGTCCTCAACGGCGTGACGACGGTGATCGAGGCCGGAACCGTGACCGACGTCGACGCCGTGGCACGCGGACTCGGGGCGGTGGGGCTCCGCGCCGCGGTGGGTGTCTGGGGTTGGGACATCGAGGACGGGCCGGGCGCGGCCCCCGCTGCCGAGGTGCTCGCCCGTCAGCGCGCCACGGTCGATGCCTACCCGCCGGGCGGCCTCGTCGAGGGCTGGGTCACCCTGGTCGGCCACGACCTCGCCTCCGATGAACTGCTCGTCGGTGCTGCCGATCTCGCTCGCGAGCTCGGCACGGGCATGACGATGCATCTCTCGCCGACGTCGTCGGATCCCGAGCGGTACCTCGAGCGCACCGGTCGTCGCCCGGTCGAACACCTGAGCGACCTCGGCGTGCTGGGCCGTCACCTCCTGATCGGGCACGGTGTGTGGCTCGACGATGCCGAGGTCGACCTCGTCCTGTCGTCGGACACCGCGTTGGCCTACTGCCCATGGGCGTACCTGCGGTTGGGGCAGGGCGTGTTCGCGAACGGCCGACACGCCGAGATCGTCGAACGCGGGGGCAGGGTGGGTCTCGGATGTGATGCGGCCAACGCCGGCGATTCGATCGACGTGCTGCGCACGGCGGCCCTCGCGGCCGGCATCGCTCGCGATGCCCGGCTGGCCCCGACCAGGTTCGGTGCGCATCAGGCGTTCGAGCTGGCGACGATCTCTGGCGCTGATGCGATCGGTCTGGCCGACAGGATCGGCTCGCTCGAAGTGGGCAAGCAGGCCGACCTGGTCGTGCATCGAACCGACACGCCAGGGTGGACGCCGCGGGGCGACGTTGCGATGCAACTCGTCTGGGGCACCGATGGTCGGACGGTGCGCGACGTGTTCATCGCCGGTCGACAGGTGGTCGGCGACGGCCGAGTCCTCACGGTCGACACGGCCGAACTGTTCGCCCGGGCCGCTGAGCAGCACGACGGGCTCGTTGCGCGAGCGGGGCTCGAGCTGCAGCACACGTGGCCCCATCGAGACGCACGATGATCCGGACGCGGTGCAGTCGGGAAGAATGGCGCTGATGTTCGTCGAGAACCCCGCACTGCGACATCAGTGGTATGTCGTCGCTGAAGGAGCCGACGTCACCGACGCGCCGGTCGGCGTGCGGCTGCTCGGCGCCGACTACGTCGTGTGGCGGTCGCCGAGCGGTGACGTGACCGCGGCCCCCGACCGCTGCCCGCATCGCGAGTCACCGCTCAGCATCGGCACCGTCGAGCACGGATGTCTCCGTTGCCCCTACCACGGTTGGACGTTCGGCGACGGCGGCCGGTGTGTCGAGGTGCCGTCGTCCGGTCGGGATCGACCGATCCCGCCGACGGCACATCTCGCCACCGTGTCGGTGGTCGAGCGCTACGGGTTGGTGTGGCTGTGCCCCGACGAGCCCGAGGGAACGATCCCGTCGATGTCGGTCGACGACGATCCTTCGTACCGGCGCATCAACACTGGCATGGAGACCTGGGCGACGTCGGCGACGCGGATGACCGACAACTTCATGGACATCGCCCACTTCCCGTGGGTCCATCTCGGCACGTTCGGCGTCGAGCAGCACACCGACGTGCCCGCGCTTCACTTGGAGGCGCTCGACGACGGTTGGTTCGGCTACAGGTACGAGGTCGAGGCCCGCAACGACACCGGCGGCACCGTCGCATCGGGCCAGGAGAGCGACGTCGTGCACCGACGGATGAGCACCGGCTTCCACCTGCCCTTCTCGGTGCGCAGCACCATCCAGTACGACACCGGGTTGGACCACGTGCTGTTGTTGTGTTCGACCCCCGTGGACGACACGACGTCGTCGTTCACGTTCGTCGTGTGGCGAAACGACGACTTCTCGACGTCGAGCGAGGAGATCATCGCGTTCGATCGGGCGATCGGTGCCGAGGACAAGGTGATGCTCGAACGGGTGCCCGGGGTACTGCCGCTCGACCAGCAGGCGACGGTGAGTGTGCAGTCGGACAGGCCGTCGGTCGAGTGGCGTCGCCAGCTCGCTGCACTGATCGGATCCTGACCCGGTACGGGTTCAGGCGGTGTGCCGTCGGTGTTCGGGGGGTTGCCAGGTGGCTCGGTGTTCGGGTGGTGGGTTGAAGTGGAGCCATTGGGTGTCGAGGCGTTCGCCGAGGGGGTGTTGGTAGACCCCGGTGGGGGGTGGTGGTGGTGCCCCGGGGGGCACGGGTCTCGCCCCGGTCGGACGAAGGCGTTGGCCGTTGGTGTCGGTGAAGGCGACGGTGTTCTCGTCGGCGTTGCCTGCGATGCCGAGTTGGCCTTGGTGGTGCAGGCGGTGGTGGTGTGGGCACAAGGCGATGAGGTTCCAGGTGTCGGTGGGGCCACCGTGTTGCCAGTGGATGATGTGGTGTACTTCCAACACGTGGCTGTGGGTGCAGCCGGGTACCCGGCAGTGCTGGTCGCGCAGGATGACGAGGCGGCGGGTGCGTTCGGGGATGATGCGCCCGGAGCGTCCGATCGAGATCGGTATCGCATCGTGGATGAAGGTGGGGGTGATCAGTCCGTCGCATCCGATGTACTTGGCGATGGCGTCGGGGAGGCGTCGGCCTCGGTCGTTGGTGGCGGTGCCGTCGGTGTCGAGGTGGATGTGGATCCGGAACCGGTCGCGGCGGGCGAGGTCGCCGACGGCGTCCAATGATCGTTCCGCGATGTCACGGATCGTGTCGATCCAGTCGAGGTCGGGGTGGCCGTCGTGGAAGAGCCGGTCGCGTGATTCACGCAGTGCGTTGGTGATGATCATGCCGGTGGTTTCGTCGCATTCGAGGTTCAGCCGGAACCGGCCGTCGGCGCCGACTCCGAACCACACCCGGTCCTGCACCCGCGGCTTCGGCGGTGACGGTTCAGCGACAGGATCGACAGACGGCTCGGCATCATCGGTGTCGGTGTTTGCCGCCTCCGGTTCGCTGTCGTCGCCACTGCTGTTGTCGGTGTCTGCGGGGTCGTCGGGGTTGGGGTAGTCGGGGAACGGATACTTGCCGAGCGCGGTGCGCAGCTGGTGCACGGTGGCGTTGCGGGCCAACTCGCACACTTCACGGTCCGCCCACCACGGCGCCCGCCGCACCACGGCGACGACCTGGTCGATCGCCAACTCACCGCGCCGCAACGCGTCGACGGTCACCGGGAGCTCCGTGGCGCGTTCGGCGATCTCGACGATCTGTTTCGCTCGGGCGGCGGACAGCCCGACTTTCCAGGCGAGGTACAACTCGGGGCGTTCCACCCCGGGCCCGGCCCACGCGGTGCGATCGGCGAGCATCAGCACACAGGCATCGACGAGGCGGCCGTGCAAGGCGTTCAGGTGGCCGGCGGTCTCGTTCAGCACCGTGTCGAGATCGTCCTCGAAGGTGATGGCGCCGCCTGACTCCATGGAGTCATGATAGCACACCAGTACGACAACAGCAACATTAATCGAACATGAGTTCAGACAAATGTTCGAACACGAATCTGATTCGGGCGCAGCGACGAGCGCTGTTCGAGCGACGGTCAGCCGTCGCGCCAGGCGTCGTCGAGCGGCGTGACGTCGGTGACGTGGATCTCGGGACCGAGGGACGCGCCGACGAGCTCCAGGCGATCCCCGCTCCAGAACGTGCCGGGGTCGTACCAGTTCGGAGGGCGCTCGCCGCCGAGCAGCCCCATGCGTTCGTACGTGATCGCGGCCAACTCGGCGCAGTACACATCGGTGAGCGAGATCTGCTTGCGGACACGCCCGGTCAGCCAGTGCTTGGCGAGCGACGCCGGGCTGGGGAATCCCCGACCGCTGTACTCGGCGACCACTGCCAGCGCCTGGTTCTCCATGTCGTCGGACACCTCGATGTCGATCTGACGGAACCACGGATCCTGGCCGTACCGGTGCGTCCACACACTCACGGCCCGCTCGAGGAGGTGGAGCTGGGCGCCGCGTTCGCGCTCGCCGGTCCACACGTTCGGCATGCTCGCGCCGAGTTCGGCGTGCCAGATCAGCGGCGGGAGGTCGTCGATCGCGAGCACGATCCCCACATGGTTGACGGGGCTGTTCGTGAAGAGGCGGATCGCACGATCGGCGGCCGATCGCCCGCGGAACAGCCAGACGTCGCCGGTCGCCGCTTCGTCGAGTGCATCGCGTAGGGTCATCGAGTCCGGCATCGGTGCCCTAACGTAGGTGCTCGTGAGGTGGGCCAAGATCCTCGGTGTCGCCGGTGTGGTCGCCGTGCTCGGCGCCGCCGGAGCTGTCGCCTACCAACGCCGGCACCGTCGGGCCTGGGTGGAGTTGCCTCCCGACGAGTTGCGCTCGCGCCTCCATGCGCGACTTGCCGGCGCCAACGGCGCCGTCGAGGCCACCCGGTAAGGTGGCTTCATTGGGGCGCGCGTTGTCCTGATCGCCGAGCGGTCGTGGAGTCACCACGGTCCGGGCGTCGACGGAACGAGGCAACATGGCCACCAAGAAGCAGCCGGTCAGCCGCTGGCACGACGGCACCACCCCGGTCGAGGATCTCCCCCCGACCGAGCAGATCGCCCACGAACTCGTCATCGGACGGCGCGATCTCGCGCCGTCGATCGAACGCATCATGGACGCCGAACTCGACGACGACCAGCGCAACCTGGCGATCACGCTCTTCCGCGACTCGTTGGACGCCGACGCCGATCCGAACCGCGATCCTCGAGTCGCGATCGCAACGGCAGAAGCCGGCTGACCCGCCGCGCGCGATGAGCGCCCCGTTTCCCGCCGAGTACGTGCGGGGGCTGCCCAAAGCGGAGCTGCACGTGCATCTCGAGGGCACCGTCGATGCGGCGACGGTGCTGACGCTCGCCGAACGCCACGGCGTTCGCCCGCCGGCCGACGACATCGCCGGTGTCGACGCCTGGTTCCGCTTCGACGGGTTCCCGATGTTCCTCGAGCGGTACTTCGCCGTGCTCGATCTGTTGCGCGAGCCCGACGACTTCGCGCTCGTCGCCGAGCGGTACCTCGACCACGCGGTCGCGCAGGGCGTCGTCCACGTCGAGTTCCATGTTTCCGCCACCGGCCACATCGTGGAGCAGGGCAAGGCGTGGGGCCCCATCCACGACGGCATCGTCGACGGCTGCCTGCGGGCGGCCGATCGCACCGGCATCTCGTGGGGTCTGATCCCCGACATCTCACCGCATCTTCCGGCCGAGGCCTGCGCCGTTGCGATGCAAGAGGTGTTCGCCCACGGCACCGACCATCTGGTCGCCGTCGGCATGGGCGGCCCGGCCGACAGCTGGACGACCGACGACTTCGCACCGATCTACGTTGCTGCACGCGATCACGGGCTGCCCGGGGTCTCCCATGCGGCCGAACACGGCGGCCCGGCCGAAGTGCGCTTCGCCGTCGAGCAGTTCGGTGCGGTCCGGATCCAGCACGGCATCGGCGTGATGGCCGATCCCGAGGTGGTGGTGATGCTCGTCGATCGTCAGATCGCCTGCGACGTCTGCCCGGGATCGAACCTCGCGCTGCACGCCGTCGAGTCCGCGGCCGACCATCCCTTGCCGCAGATGCTCGATGCCGGCGTCGTCGTGACGCTCGGCACCGACGATCCGCCGATGTTCCAGACCGACCTGCTCGCCGAATACCGGCGCGCGTGGGAGTGGTGCGATCTCGATCTCGACGGCGTGAAGGCACTGGCCCGCAACTCGATCGAGCACAGTTTCGCCGCCGACGCCGACAAGGTCGACTGGCTCTCCGATCTCGGATGAGCCTCCGGGCGCCGACCCGGTCAGTTCGCCGCGCGGATCTGCGGGATCACCTGCTCGGCGAACAGCCGCATCGTCTGGGTGTCGGGGTAGTCGGAGCACCACGGGTAGAAGCCCGTGCAGCCGAGGTCGATGTAGGTCTGGAGCTTCTCGGCGACCTGTTCCGGCGTGCCGACCAGGTTGCCGGCGTGCCACGACTCGAACGGTTCGCCGTAGAAGCTGCGGGTGCCACCGTCGAGGATCTCCTGCTCGGACTCTCGGATGAACACCTCCGGCGACCACGTCTTCTGGATCTCGTCGTAGTCGCGGCCGACCTCGCGGCAGTGCTCGCGCAGTACGGCGCACTTGTGCTGGAACTCGTGTGGCTTTCCACCGAAGTTCGAGGCGTCCGCGAGGCGGGCGACGACACGGAGGGTGAGCTGCTCACCGCCACCACCGATCAGCACCTGGGGACGTGGTGACTGCAGCGGCTTCGGGTCGCACTGCGCACCGTCGAGTGTGTAGTGGCGACCGTCGTACGACACGTCGGGCTCCCGCCACATCGCGGTGACGATCTCGACGGTCTCGCGCAGCATGCGGATGCGGTCGGCCGGCGCAGGGAACTCGTAGCCGTAACCCGTGAACTCGTGCTGGTACCAGCCGGCACCGATTCCCCAGATCAGACGACCGCCCGACATCACATCGAGGTTCGAGGTGAGCTTGGCCAGCAACGACGGCTCGCGATACGGCGCACATCCGACCATCTGACCGAGCTTGATGGTGCTCGTGCGCTGGGAGATCGCGGCCAGCGTCATCCAACACTCGAACATCGTCTCGTGTGCGGGCACCGGCACGTTGTGGAAGTGGTCGTACACCCACAGCGAGTCGTAGCCGAGGTCCTCGGCCAGTTGGGCGATGTCGACCGCCTGCTGCCACTTGTCCACGGGGTCGGCGATGGAGGAGAGCTCCATCTTCCAGCCCTGGGGGATGAACACGCCGAACCGGAGATCTGTCATCCGCTCATCTTGGCAGCACCGGCGGAGGCGGTCGATCGATGCGGTGCCGCGGCGCCACAACCAGGCCAGGCGACGCCACGATCATGATGTGATGAGCGAACGGACCGGTAGTCGGGCTGGTCGCTCATCGCTCGGGTGGGGACGCGGCCGACGATGAGCGAAGGGACCCGGAGTCGGGCTGCTTGCTCATCACATTGGCGGAACGGGAGGGATTCGAACCCCCGAGCCTTGCGGCCGGCCGCTTTCAAGGCGGCTGCATTCGTCCACTCTGCCACCGTTCCGGTCCCGAGGTTACCGGGCTACACTCCTGGGCTCCCAGGAGAGGTGCCAGAGCGGCCGAATGGGGCGCCCTGCTAAGGCGTTGATCGCAGCAATGTGATCCGTGGGTTCAAATCCCACCCTCTCCGCCACGACCGGCGTCGCCTTCGGGCGCGCCGGTCGTCGTTCGTCCGGGGTGATGGTGAGCCACTCCGTTTCGAATGACATGTGTGTCGTTTGGATGTCACTGATGTTGCGGTTTTGTGACGAACGGGATAGAACGGAGAACGACCCGTGGCGCCGATCAGGCGTTCGGGCCTCAACGTCCGATCGGTGAGCGCCGTTGCGCTGGCCAGATCAGGTGTCTCGCTGATGACGAACCACTCCCACCCCGACTCCGACCGCTGGCGCGATCTGGCACCCGCGGACCCCGGCAGTGACCCGACCCGCGAGTTCTGGGGAGACGCCGTCGACTGGCCGTCCGAGCCCACGGGCGAGGTGGCAGTGGAGCCGGTACGAGCCGGACTCGGAGCGACGATCGGTCGCTGGTGGAACTCGACCGCCCGTCCGGCGACCAGGACCCACGCGAGCCGTTCCCACGCCCGCCCCGAGACGCCGCAGCGCCCCGACTCGATCGCCGCCGCCGAGGCGCCCGACGTGCAGCACCTCACCGACGATGCAGATGACGATGGATGGGACGATGGATGGGACGACGGCTGGGAGCCGGCGCAGCGTCCACGCCCCGGCGTCGACCCGTTGCTCGCACGAATCGGTGGCGCGGCCGTCGTCATCACCCTCCTCGTTCCCGTCGTGATGGGGTTCACCTCGGGTTCCGACGATTCGGACACGGTCCAGACGGCCGACGCCCCGATCGCACCAGCGGCCGGGCCGGCACCGAACTCGGCCCTCGATGATGCGACGGTCACCGCCGCCGAACCCAACGTCACCCCGACGCCCACCGTGGCAACCGCCACTGCAGCCGGTCAGACTCCGGCACCTGCTGGCGCCGAGCCGTCCGCCCCTGCGGTCATCGCCGAACCGTCGGTCGAGGCAACGGACCCACCGTCGGCCGAGGCGCTCGTCGTTGCGCCGTGTGGAGACGAATACGAGATCGCCGTCGGCGACTTCTGGATCCGCATCGCGGACGGCGCCGGGGTCGAGATCAGCGACCTGCTCGCCGTCAACGACGCCACCTCGGACACGCCGCTCTACCCCGGACGAATGATCTGTCTTCCCGTGGGTGCCGACACCCCGCCGCCTCCCCCGACGACGCCGTCGACCAGCGCGCCCACCGCGTCCACCAACAACTCGTCGTCGGGATCGACCAACCGGGGCGCCTCGCCGACCCCCGCCGCCCCGGCACCGCGAACCACGACCGCGCCGACGACGACGGCAGCTCCGCCGACCCCGCCGGCCGCATGGAGTGCCAGCGCCGACCAGGTCCAGACGATCATTCGTGACGTCTGGCCCGACGAGTTGGAGGATCGGGCCCTCGAGATCGCCTGGCGAGAGAGCAACTACCGCCCGACGGCGAAGAACAACTGCTGCTACGGCGTGTTCCAGATCTACTGGAGCGTGCATCGCAGCTGGCTCGCCGACCTCGGCATCACCTCTGCGGAGCAGCTCTTCGACCCCACCCTCAACGCCCGCGCCGCACTGACCCTGTATCAGCGGGCGGGTGGCTGGGGCCCCTGGGGCGGCTGAAACTCGACAGGTCCGGGCGTCGGCAACTCGGCGATGTCGCGTCTACACTGTCGCCCGTCACAAGCCGGCGCTCGTAGCTCAATGGATAGAGCACTTGACTACGGATCAAGCGGTTGGGAGTTCGACTCTCTCCGAGCGCGCAGGACACTCAGGGGCCTTCCGGCGACGGGAGGCCCCTGAGTCGTTTTCCGGGACCGACGCTCGTCTGCCGGCAGACGGTTGCGAGCACACGGAGCAACGTTGGTCACACCGGGACCTTCTGCTCTGTGTCGCCGATGAACTCCGGTGGAGCCTGAAGGGGTCGAGACGGTTCATCCAGTCTCGATTCAGGGTTCGGAAGGCCCTTATTCCTGAGGTCACGACGTCCGGAGGTTCGGCGACCCCCACGCCGACCCCCACGCCGCCCCCTGTCGCCCCACCGGGTGAGGGGTTCGACGTGGTGTCGTTGAATCCGGTGCGGTTGGCTGACACCCGGGCTGGTTGGGTTGCTGCTGATGGGCTGTTCGAGGGCACCGGTCCGGTGTCGGGTGGACAGTTCGTGCAGGTTCCCGTTGCCGGCCGTGGTGGTGTGCCGGCCGACGCGACGGCCGTGGTTGCCAATGTGACCATTGCCGATCCGGTCGCCGGCGGTTATGCGACGGTGTATCCGTGTGGGACGGTTCCGTTCACGTCGAGTGTGAACTACTCGGCGGGTGAGAACGTCGCGAACGAGCTGTTCGCAACGTTGTCGCCGACGGGCACGATCTGCGTGTACACCTCGGCGACGGCCAACGTCATCGTCGACGTCGCCGGCTCCTTCTGACCGGCACCAGCAAGAGCGGCACCCTCGGGTGCCGCTCTTCGCGTACCTGCCGTCGATCCGAACCGGCGCCGGGACGAGCGCACCACCTGCGCAGGATGGCAATCGTCGGTGAACGATCGGTCACTGTCAGGTTTTCCTCAAGTTCGGCGTCGGTGATGCCGATGGTCACGCGTGAGACTGTTTCGGCTCGGCGCGCTCGTGGGCAGCGTCGTCGTGCTCGTCGCAACGCTCGTCTCGATGGTCAACCAACGAGCGGAGCAGCGCGCAGAACAGCAGGCGCGGGTGACCTCCACCGTGCTGCTCGCGGATCAGTCCGTACAGAACACCGTTCTGCGAGCTCTCGCCGTCGTCGACGTCGTGACCGCCGACACCGATCCCGCAACGATCATCCGCTCGTTCGCGGACGGAGCGTCGGCGTGCGTCCAGTCCGAGGCGGGTGACCGGTGCACGGCCGGCGACCTGACCGCAACGTCTGCGTTCGGCGACGCGGTCGGCGACGCGGTCGAGCGGGGCGAACCGGCGATCGTTGTCGATGACGCCACGGACACGCTCCTCGCAGTCGCCCGGGCGGGCGACGTCACCACTGCCTTGCAGCTCCCCGTCGTTGGGCTCGTCGACCCGATCGCGGCGGGGGCGATCGAAGCGAACGACGCGGTCGTCGCCATCGAGCTGACGACGAATCGAGGAGGCGTCGGCGGGCCCGATCGCTCGGGACCGACCACGGTCGACGGCCGGGTCGTCGTCGTGGACACGATCTCGCTCCCCGGGGACGGGGGAGCAGTCCGTGTCTCCGCAGCCGTCGACGACAACGCCAGCCTGCTCGGCGAGAGCGGAACGCTGTACCTTCTCCTGCTCGCGCTCGGCAGCCTGCTCGCGGCGCTCGCCGGCTGGACGTTCCTGCTCGATCGTCGCTCCCTGGAACGCCAGGCGACGACCGATGACCTCACCGGTCTTCCCAACCGGCGCGAGTTCGAGCGGATCACCGAGGAGGAACTGCTGGCCGCAGAACGGTTCAACACCGGTGTGTGCGTGATGCTGATCGACCTCAACGGCTTCAAGCAGATCAACGACACGCTCGGCCACCAGTTCGGCGACCTCGTGCTGCGAGCCGCTGCGAAACGATTGCGCGACGCCGTGCGCGACACCGACGTCGTCGCCCGGTGGGGTGGCGACGAGTTCGTCATCCTGCTGCCCGGTGTCGAGGATGCCTCCGGCGTGAGGGCCAGCGCGGAGCGGATCGGAGGCCTTCTCGGCGACACGCCGATCGCGGAGGACGTCGTCGTCACCGCAGCGATCGGGGCGGCACTGTTCCCCCGTCACGGTTCCACACTCGACGAACTGGTGCGCGCCGCCGACGAGGCGATGTACGGCGCGAAGTCGACCGGTGTCGTCCACCGACTCGCCGACGGTCACAGCATCGACGTCGTGTCGGCGATCGGACGTGGATACGTCGGCCCCGACCGCCGCCGCGCGCGTGACCACGATCGGGTCTGATCGGGTCGGTTCGAGAGCGAGCATCGGACGGTTGCCTACACTGCGACCGTGCTCGCACGGACCCCGCTGACCGGCAAGTTGTCCGGATTCGGCACCACGATCTTCGCCGAGATGTCGGCGCTCGCGCTCGAGACCGGCGCGATCAATCTCGGGCAGGGGTTCCCCGACACCGACGGGCCCGCCGAGGTGCTCGATGCTGCAGTTGCGGCGATCCGTGGCGGTGTCAACCAGTACCCGCCGGGCCCGGGCACGATCGAGCTGCGACAGGCCGTCGCCGATCATCAGCGGCGCTTCTACGGCATCGAGCTCGATCCGGTCTCCGAGGTCGTGGTGACCGCAGGTGCCACCGAGGCGCTCGCCGGAGCGCTGCTCGGCATGCTCGACGCCGGTGACGAGGTCGTGGTGTTCGAGCCGATGTACGACAGCTACCAGGCCGGGATTGCGCTCGCCGGCGCTCGCGCCGTTCCGGTGCTTCTCGCCCCCGATGCGACGGGGCGGTACGTCTTCGATCCCGACGATCTCCGCTCGGCGGTCACTGCTCGGACGAAGCTGATCCTGTTGAACACGCCGCACAATCCCACCGGCAAGGTGTTCGATCGCACCGAGCTCGAGCTGATCGCCGAGGTGGCGCTCGACCGCGATCTGATCGTCGTCACCGATGAGGTGTACGAGCACCTCCTGTTCGACGGGCGGGCCCACGTCCCGCTGGCCACACTGCCCGACATGTTCGAGCGCACGCTCACGATCTCGTCGGGCGGCAAGACCTTTCACACCACCGGCTGGAAGATCGGCTGGATGTCGGGTCCCGAGCCGTTGGTGACGGCAGCGAAGACCGCCAAGCAGTTCCTCACCTATGTGAACGGTGCCCCGTTCCAGCCGGCGATGGCGGTCGGCCTCGGCCTCGGCGACGATTACTTCGAGCGTCTCGCCGCCCAGCTGCAGACGGCTCGCGACCATCTCGTCGTCGGCCTGCGGAGCGCCGGTTTCACCACCTACGTGCCCGAAGCGACCTACTTCACCACGGTCGACATCCGCCCCGTGGATCCCTCCGGCGACGGCATGGCGTTCTGCCGGTCGTTGCCCGCCCGCTGTGGAGTCGTCGCCATCCCCAACGAGGTGTTCTACGCGCGGCCCGAACACGGTCGCCATCTGGTCCGGTTCGCCTGCTGCAAACGGCTCGACGTGATCGACGCGGCGGTCGAACGTCTGGCAGTCGGAGCGGGATCGTGAGCGCCGTGCGCGTCGCTGCGATCCAGCACGACATCGTCTGGCACGACCGCGCCGCCAACTTCGCGCACCTCGCCCCGATGGTGGCCGGCGCCGCGGCCTCGGGCGCCCGGGTGGTGTTGCTCACCGAGACGTTCTCGACCGGCTTCTCGTTCGACACCCCCGGCATCGCCGAGCCCGAGGGCGGACCCTCGTCGTCGTTCCTGGCCGAGATGGCCGTGCAGCACGCGGTGTGGGTCGGCGGATCCTGTCCCGAAGTCGCCCCGGACGCACCGGCGGACGACCAACGGCCGTCGAACGTGTTCGTGCTGGTCGCTCCCGACGGGACGCAGCACCGGTATCGCAAGATCCACCCGTTCTCGCACGCCGACGAAGAGCGCTACGTCCGCGCCGGAACCGAGTTCGTCACCGTCGACATCGACGGCCTCCGATGCAGCCTCTTCGTCTGCTACGACCTGCGGTTCGCCGACGAGTTCTGGGCGCGCGCCAACGGCTCCGACGCCTACCTCGTCGTCGCGAACTGGCCGGCGAAGCGGCGGTTGCACTGGTCGACGCTGCTGCGGGCGCGGGCGATCGAGAACCAGGCGTACGTCGTGGGTGTCAACCGTGTCGGGTCCGGAGGCGGCCTCGACTACTCCGGCGACAGTGCGATCATCGATCCGCTCGGCGAGGTGCTCGCCACGGGCGCCGGCGTCGAGACCGTGCTGCTCGCCGACCTCGACCCCGCCCACGTCGCGTCGACCCGCGACCACTTCCGCTTCCTCCAGGACCGCCGCTGACCCTTCTCGTCGAACTCGTGCGGGCCCAACGCGCGCACGAGTTCACGAGAGGGGGGTGACGGGGCGCATCTGCATCGACACGCGGATGCCGTACGGGGTGTCCTGTTGGCCGACCTCGGCGAAGCCGAGCCCGGCGTGGAAGCGCAGTGAGCCCTCGTTCGGCGGATCGACGTTGATCTCGAGCGCGAGATGGTCGGCGCCGGCGAGTTCCGACATCCGCCGGTCGACCTCGCCGTAGAGGAGCGTGCCGATCCCGCGACCGCGGAACCGTGCGTCGACCGCGACACGATCGAGGTACATGAAGTCGCGGTACCGGCTGGTGAACCACCGATAGTTGACCGAGTCGTAGGTCGACTCGGCGCCGAGCACCAGACAGAAACCCGCCAGGACGTCGTCGACCGCGGCCACCAGGGCGATCGGGCTCTCGCCGACGATGAACGCCATCCGCTCCTCGTCGACCGAGCCGACCTCGGGGGTGTTCGCCTGGTTGATCTCGAGGATCCGGGCGAGGTCGGACGGCTCGAGGTCGCGCACCGCGACGGCCTCGGACGGGGACGGGTTCGAACTCATCGGCCGCACCGTATTGCGGCCGACAGCAATTCGGCGGAGACGGGCAGCGACGGCGGGCAGCGGTGGGCCGTGCGGAGAAAGGCGTTGGTGGTGCTCGTCGCCGTGCCGTACCGTCCCCGGCGTGCCCGCGCCGCTGATCACCGCCCGGAACCTGCGCAAGGAGTTCGGCGAGTTCGTGGCGGTCGACGGCATCGACTTCGTCGTCGAGTCCGGCGAGTCGTTCGGGTTCCTCGGCCCGAACGGGGCCGGCAAGACGTCGACGATGCGGATGATCGGGTGCGTCTCGCCGATCACGTCGGGCTCGCTGCGGATCTTCGACCTCGACGCAGCCACCGACGGCCCGGCGATCCGAGCGAGGATGGGTGTCGTGCCTCAGGCCGACCAGCTCGATCCGGAGTTGACCGTCGTCGAGAACCTGGTCATCTACGGCCGCTACTTCGACATCCCGCGAGCCGAGTGCAAGCGCCGCGCCGCGGAGCTCCTGGAGTTCGTCCAGTTGACCGAGCGGGCGAACGACCGTGTCGATCCGCTGTCAGGCGGGATGAAGCGGCGCCTCACGATCGCTCGTTCGCTGATGAGCGAGCCGGACCTGCTCCTACTCGACGAGCCGACGACCGGCCTCGATCCCCAGGCCCGTCACATCCTGTGGGACCGTCTCTACCGGCTCAAGCAGCGCGGCGTCACGCTGGTGCTGACCACCCACTACATGGACGAGGCCGAACAGCTCTGCGATCGGCTCGTCGTGATGGATCGGGGCCGGATCGTCGCGGAGGGCCCGCCGCGGGCCCTGATCGAGCAGTACGCGACACGAGAGGTGCTCGAGCTCCGATTCGCGACGGGCGACGTCGGCGATCAGGACCTGCTCCCCGACGTCGACGTCGCCGGCATCGGCGACCGATCCGAAGTGCTGCCCGACCGCATCCTGATCTACGCCTTCGACGGTGAGGATGCGCTCGCCGAGGTGCACCGGCGCGGGCTCGACCCGGTCGGCAGCCTCGTGCGTCGCAGCTCGCTCGAGGACGTCTTCCTCCGTCTCACCGGCCGCACGCTGATCGACTGAGCGATGTCGACGCCCACCACGATCCGGGTCTGGGAGAGCCAGGCCGCCGTCTACCGCAAGGTCTGGCACTCGCACGTGCTGCTCGCCTTCGTGCAGCCGCTGCTGTACCTGGTCGGTTTCGGGCTCGGCGTGGGTGCGCTCGTCGACGACAACGCCTCCTCGATCGCGTCGCTCGGCGGGATCACCTACTTCGAGTACCTGGCCCCGGCGCTGCTCGCGACGACAGCGATGATCAGCGCCGGCCAGGCGTCGCTGTGGGAGGTGCTCGACGGGTTCCAGTGGAGCAATCGCTACCGGGCGATGGCAGCGACCCCGCTCGGTCCGGGTGATGTCGCCAACGGCCTCGCGCTGTGGCACGCCACCCGCACCGCGATCGGCGTCACCGGAGTCGCCGCCGTCCTGGCGTTGTTCCAGGAGACCCGCAGTTGGGGGCTGCTGGTGGCGATCCCGATCGCCGTGCTCACCGGGCTCGCGTTCGCGCTGCCGATCTCGGCGTGGTCGGCGACGAGGACGAACGGCGCGTCGTTCCCGGTCGTCATCCGATTCGGGCTGCTGCCGATGTTCCTGTTCGGCGGGGCGTTCTTCCCGATCGATCAACTACCCGGGTGGCTCCAGCCGGTCGCCTACGTCACGCCGCTGTGGCACGGCATCGAGTTGTGTCGCGGGGCGGTGATCGCGTCGGTCGACCCGGGCAACGTGGCGGTCCACCTCGCGGTGCTGTTCACCTATGTCGTCGCCGGTTGGTACGCATGCCGTCTCACGTTTGGCCGGAGGCTGCAGCCGTGACCGAGACCGCAGCACCCTCGGCGGCGCACGTCCCTCGTCGCTCGACCGCACTTCGCATCGTGCCGTTGTTCGCCGCCCGGCGGCCGCACCGGATGATCGAGCGGGCGGTGATGTTCTACCGGAACGCCTGGGTGCTGCTGGTGTCGGGGTTCTTCGAGCCGCTGCTGTACCTGCTGTCGGTGCAGGTCGGCTTCGCCGCGCTCGTCGGCGACATCACCGTCGACGGGCAGAGTTACGACTATGCGACGTTCGTCGCTCCGGGGCTCCTGGCCGTCGCGGCGATGAACGGCGCGATCTTCGACGCGACCGGCAACGTGTTCGAGAAGCTGCGCCACACCAAGCTCTACGACACCGTGCTCGCCACGCCGATGACCGTGGCCGACGTCGCCGTCGGCGAGATCATGTTCGCCGTCATCCGGGGCACGATCTACTCGGTCGCGTTCGTGGTGACGATGTGGATCCTCGGGCTGGTCGGCTCGCCGCTGATCGTGCTGGCGATCCCTGCGTGCATGCTGATCGGGTTCACGTTCGCCGCGCTCGGCATGGCCTACACCACCTACATGCGGGCCTGGTCCGACCTCGAGTACGTCAACGCGGTCACCCTGCCGCTGCTGCTGTTCTCGGCGACGTTCTACCCGGTGTCGAGCTACGGCGAGTGGGGCTGGCTCGTGCAGCTCAGCCCGCTGTACCACGGCGTGGTGATCGTGCGGGGCTGCAATCTCGGACAATTGGAGTGGAGCATGCTCGGCAACGCAGGTGTGCTCGTTGCCCTGGCCCTCGTCGGCCTGGCGATCACCGCCCGGCGCATCGACGGCCTCCTCCTGCGTTGAACCCGGTGCCTCGAGCAGGTTCGATGGAGCGCGCGAGCGCGCAGAACGGTGACGGGATCGACATGGCCCTGTCACCGAACCGCTCCTAGGCTGGTTCCATGTTGTTTCGCAAGAACGTCCAGATGGTGGACCAGGCCGACGCGCTTCCCGGCCGCACCGATCAGACCATGCCCGTTCCCGATGTCCACTTCGTCAACGGCAACCCGCTCGTCGGCCCGTGGCCCGAGGGGCTGCGCACCGCAGCGTTCGCGATGGGCTGTTTCTGGGGGGTCGAGCGCAAGTTCTGGCAACTCGACGGCGTGTACTCCACGTTCGTCGGCTACGCCGGCGGCTACACCCCGAACGCCACCTACGAAGAGGTGTGCTCCGGGCGCACCGGCCACACCGAGACCGTCGTGGTGGTCTACGACCCCGAGATCGTCAGCTACGACCGTCTGCTGCAGACCTTCTGGGAGGAGCACGACCCCACCCAGGGCATGCGCCAGGGCAACGACATCGGCACTCAGTACCGCAGCGCGATCTTCCTCACCGACGACTCGCAGCGCGCTGCTGTCGAGGCGTCACGGGCGATCTTCCAGGAGCGCCTGACCGCCGCCGGCTACGGCGAGATCACCAGCGATGTCGAGCCGCTCGACCTCGCCACCGGCTTCTTCTACGCAGAGCCGTACCACCAGCAGTACCTCGCCAAGAACCCGAACGGGTACTGCGGTGTCGGCGGCACCGGCGTGAGCTGCCCCATCGGCCTCACCACCTGACCCGAACCCCGAGAAATGCCCGGATGTGCGCGCCCAGCGCGACGAACGGGGCATCTTTCGGGGGTGGTCGAGGTGGGTCAGGTCCAGCCGGAGTGGCGGATGGCGTCGCCGTCGGCGTCGAGCTGACGGCCCGACCACCGCAGTGAGCCCGGCGTCGCCGACAGCCGGGCGATCAGGCCCTGCATCGGTGTGCCGTCGACGGAGGCGATCGCCTCGCGAGCGGCGTAGTGCTCGTCGGCGGCGATGTCGGCCATGTCGTACACCGGCCCGATCGCAGCCTCGGCCGCCGTGAACGCGTCGAGCACTTCGTTCTGGGTCCGGTCCGCGCACCACTCGCTCATCACCCGTTCGAGTTCGAGGCGGTGCTCGGTGCGCCCCTCGAAGGTGCCGAATCGCGGATCGTCGGCCACGCCGAGCACGCCCATCACGCGGGCGGCCACGGAGTCGCTGCTCGTCGACACCGCGACCCATCGGCCGTCGCTGCACCGGTACGTCCCCCTCGGCACCGTGTACGGCAGGCCGGCACCGAGGCGCGGTTGCTGCTCGCCGGTCACCCCGTAGAGCGACGCCAGCGGCCCCATCATCTGGAACATCGTCTCGAGCAGGTTCGCGTCGACCACCTGCCCGACACCCGAGTGCAACGCCACCATCGTGGCGAACGCGGCGGCGAGCCCGGTGACCTCGTCGGTGAGCGCGATCGGCGGGAGCAGCGGTTGGCCGTCGGGTTCTCCGCTCAGCGCCGCGAGCCCCGACATCGCCTCGGCGATCGTCGCGAAGCCCGGCCGTGACGCGTACGGGCCGTCCTGGCCGAACCCGCTGACCCTGGTCATCACCAGACCCGGGTTGCGTTCGAGCAACACGTCCGGTCCGAGGCCGAGCCGCTCCATCGTGCCCGGCCGCGAGTTCTCGACCAGGACGTGCGCGTCGTCGACGAGCCCGAGCAGCAGCTCGCGGTCGGCGTCGTCCTTCACGTCGAGCACGACGGTGCGCTTGTTCCGGTTGACGAGCTTCCACCAGAGCCCCTCGCCGTCGCGGGGATCCCGCCACGCCATGCCCCGCAGGCTGTCACCCCCGGGCCGCTCGACCTTGATGACGTCGGCCCCGAAGTCGGCCAGGTAGCGAGCGCAGTTCGGCCCGGCGAGCACGGTCGACATGTCGATCACCCGCAGGTCGCTCAGCGGCAGCGGCGGCTGCAATGGCGTGGACGTCACGGCCGCCACCCGGCGAGCAGCTCGCACGCCTCCGCCAGGTCGGTGCCGGCGCCGGCGTACGAGAACCGCACGTACTCGTGGCCTCGTGCGAGGTCGAAGTCGATGCCCGACGTGGCGGCGACACCCACCTCGTGCAACCACCGCCGGGTGAGTTCCAGCGAGTCGATGCCGAGCGCCGTCGTGAGCTGCGGGACGTGGGCGTACACGTAGAACGCACCGTCGGCGGGAGCGAGCTCGGTGATCCCGGCTGCGGCGAGGCCGTCGATGACCACCTTGCGGTTCGCCCGGTAGCGCGTAACGTGTCCGTCGAGTTCTTCGGTGGCGTCGAGCGCGGCGAGGGCCGCCACCTGTGAGACGTGCGGCGCGCAGATGTACAGGTTCTGCTGCAACCGCTCGACCGTGTCGACCACGGCATCGGGCACCACGATCCAGCCGACCCGCCAACCGGTCATCGACCAGTACTTCGAGAAGCTGTTGACCACGACGGCGTCCGGCTCGTGATCGAGCACCTTCGGGGCGGGCTCGCCCTCGACGATGCCGTGGTAGATCTCGTCGGCGACGACGGTGATGCCTCGCGCGCGGCACGCCGACGTGACTTCGGCGAGCGCAGTGGCAGTGAGGATCGTTCCCGTCGGGTTGGATGGCGAGGCCAGCACCAGCCCGTCGAGGTGCCCGGCACGTTCGAGGTGCCCGGTGGTCGGCGCCCACCGCGACTCGGGACCCACCGGGATGGCGACCGGCGTCATCCCCAGGGCGATCAGGGCATTGCGGTAGCACGGGTAGCCGGGCTCGAGCACCCCGACCCGGTCGCCGGGCTCGAACAACGTGAGGAACGCGAGCGTGAACCCCGCCGAGGCGCCGGCGACCACCAGGATCCTGCTCGAGTCGACGTGCTCACGTTCGGCGAGGCGCCGACGCAACGACTGCAGTCCGGCCGCGTTGGTGTAGCCGAGTGGCGCGTCGAGCTGCTCGCGCACGGCGGCGCGGGCGAGATCGGGCAGCGGCGTGGACGGCTGTCCGACCTCCAGGTGCAGGATGCGGCGCCCCGACGCCTCCAGCGCGCTCGCCTCCCGGCTCATCGCCATGGCATGGAACGGCGGCACGGCCGCGGCACGAACGGCGGCCTCGATCACCCGCCGATTGTCGCATCCGGGCGGGCGTCGGGTGCAATCTCGCCGAACCCCGCACGGACGGAGTTTGGCGCATTCTTGACGCGGAACGCAGTCGTCACTGACAGTGGCCGGCCTAGCGTTCTGGGTGGTCGAACGACTGTCTTCGACGAATGCTGATCCTCGGCATTCGTCTCAAGTATTCGGAAAGAGCGCCGATGACCAGTTCCATGGCGAAATCGCTGACAACCGAGCGTCACGAGAGGTGTCGGTCCGCCGCGGTCGGTCGTCCATCGCCCGGCTCCACCGACACCGTCCGCCGCGACCGCGGAATCAGCCTGATCGAGATCATCATCGGAATCACGCTGATGAGCACGGTGGTCGTGGCCGTCCTGTCGGCGGTGGCCGTGACGGCAAAGGCGACGGCGTACGAACGCGATCACGCGAAGGCGCAGCAGTGGTTGCAGGCGGCGATCGGTGTGATCGAGGCGGTCGACTTCGAGAGTTGCGACCCGGCGGTCATCACGGGCACCAACGTGCAACAGGCCTACCAGGATGCGGTCACCGTCGGTCGCGTCGACACCAACGGCGACGGTGAGATCAACGCCGACGACGGTGCGCAGCGACCGTGGCAGTACGAAGGCGTACTCACCGTTGCGGTGCCCGAAGTGTGGGACGGCACCGGGTACGTGCCGTTCGACTCCCAGACGGTGTGTTACGACCAGCAGCGTCTACGCCAGCAGCTCGTGCGCTTGGTCGTCAATCACCCGAACGGCGTCGAAGAATCGGTGGAGATGATCAAAGTTGACCGCTGAACCGACTGCTCCCCCCGAACGTCCGACGTCCGACGCCGGCTTCACACTGACCGAGGTCGTGATCGTCGTCTTCCTCCTGGGCATCATCATGCCGGTGCTGGCCCTGGCGTTCAGCGTGGTGATCCGTACGACGCCCTCGTCAGAGGATCGCGCGGACGACTCACGCGCGCTGCTCAACCTGACCAACTGGATCAGCCAGGACGTGTCGTCGACGAGAGAGGACGGCTTCTACATCGGCACGAGTGCTCCGAGCGGCGGGTGTCTCGAGTCGTCGTGGCCCGCCTCGTCGATCAACCTGCTCGAGTTGCACTGGAGCGAGGGGTCGCAGAACTTCGTGACGAACTACCGGTTCGTCGAGACCAGCGCGTCAACGGGACGGATCTTCCGCTACGCATGCGAGCAGGGCGAGGCGGGCATCGAACGCCCCATGACCGCCGAGCTCAACAAGGTGTCGACCGGCAGTTTCGCACCGGCGCCTGTCGAGATCACCCCGACGCCATCCACCCTCGTCGACGGGTCCCCCGGCACCAAGGGTGTGCAATTCGTCGTGTTGATCCTCGACGAGGACGGTGTCCAGCGCGAGCTGCTCAGCCTCGACGCGACCACCACGAACGTCGTGACGACGCTGCCGGGAGGGGCCAGCGGGTCCACCGGAACCAACACGCCGCCGATCGCAAGCGACTTGTCGATGACGGTCACCCCACCGGCCACGCAGATCGACACGTTGCAGGCGATCGATCCCGATGGTGACGTGCTGTTCACCACGTTCCCGAACGGTCTGCCCGCGAACTGGAACATCCTGGCCACCGGCGTGACCATCGAGGTCTCTCCCGATCCGGCAGCGGCGCCCGGCGACTACGACATCACCTACCGCGTCACCGACACCTCCGGCGAGTGGGCGCAAGCGCTGTTGAAGGTGACGATTTCGGCAGCGACTCCCAACCAACCGCCGATCGCCAACGCGGTGAGCATCCCGGCCTCCAAGGGTGTTCCGTCCGTGGCGACGCTCGTCTACTCCGACCCGGAAGGCGATCCGCTCACGCCGGTGCTCGATGCGACCGACATCCCCGCCGGTTGGAGTGCCACCGTGAGCGGCGACCAGGTCACGGTCACGCCGTCGGCGTCGGCATCGGGGACCACCGTGATCAGGTACTCCGTCACCGACAGCGCCGGAAACACGGCGACGTCGCAGATCACGGTCAACGTGTGCACCGTCAGCCTGGTGTCGGTCACACCGACCCCGCCAACGGTCAAGGTGAAGAACAACGGCGATCTCTTCACTTCCGTCACCGTCGAGATCACCTCCAACGGTGCCTGCAGCCCGCTGGTGCTGGGATTCCTGCCCAACGACACGTCGTCGGTCGAGGCGACCGTCGAGTTCAACGCATCCAACGTGGCGACGATCAACAAGAACAGTGCATTCGCCTGGACTCGACCCGCGGCGAACTCGACCCGTGTCGTCGCGCTCAACGTCCGTCAGGGCGCCAACGGACCCGCCGAGTTGTCGATCGACCTGACCACTACGCGATGAGGGACGTCTCATGATCCGCACATCTGTCACCAACGACACGCAACGGGACGCCGGCTCGATCCTGCCCCTGGTCCTCGTCTTCACCGTCGTGCTCGCGATGGTCGTGGTCGCGCTCGCCACCTACGCCTCGTCGACGCTGCGCCTCGGTCAAGCGGCCGAGCGGTCGTCCGATCGGCTCGCCAGCGCCAACGGGGCCATGGACAGCGCACTCGAAGACCTCGAGCGCGGCGTGGGCCCGTGCCTGCTGTTCGGCCAGGACTACACCGTGACCGACGTGGTCAACGACATGTCGCCCGAGGTCGACTGCACCTGGGTGGGCGGCCGCTTCAACGTCGGCGATCTGTTCGCCGTGGTGATGACCGGCGCCGGCGCCGGGCGCACCGGGCCGTTGCTCACGGTCACCAATGGTGGCAACTCGGCCAACGCCCAGAAGGTGTTCGAGGGGCCGGTCTACATGGCGGCGACGCCGACGCCGTCGGGAGCGAACCCGACCCTCGACTTCGGGGCGACTCTCGAGATCAAGAACGCCGACCTGTCGTACTCCAGCACTGATTGCGGCTCTGTCACTCCGTCGTTGCCGAACCAGTTGACGATCTCACCGGTCGGATACGGCACGCAGTGCTACGAGGAGCCCTGGGACGATCCCGAGATGTTCGGCGCGTTCCTTCCCGCCGAGCCGGCGGTCACCAATACTACGGCGTTCCCGGCCCGCGCGAGTTCCCCGCCCGCAGCAGACGCGCTCGGCTGTCGGATCTGGGAGCCGGGTACGTACACCTCGCCCCCGCAGCTGGGCAATCAGAGCTACAACTACTTCCAGTCGGGCGACTACTACTTCGACAACATCGGCAACTGGGAGATCTCGAGTGCGTTCACGCTCTTCGGATATCCCGGTGACACCGGCCCCAGCATCGACGGCTTCAAGCCCCAGGACACCTTCGCCAACAATCCCTGCCGCGACGCCTGGACGAACGATCCGAACACGGCGGGCGCCACCGTGTACCTCGGTGGCAACTCCCAGCTGACGGTTCGACAGAACGCCACCGTCGAGATCTCCGGTCGTGAACGCAGCGGCCAGAACATCGCAGTGCAGGCGTTGCAGACGAACGGCAACCCGAGCACCATCCGCGGCGACGAGCGGATCATCACGACCGGACCGGGCTCCAACAAGCAACTCTCCATCCAGGGACTCGTGTGGGCCCCTTACGCAGCTCTCGAGTTCGACCTGATCTCGAACGATGCCGTCGCGGCCCTGACCGGAGGAGCGGTCGTCAGCGAACTCAGCGCCGGTGCATCGGCCAACGCCAACAACTTCCTCATCCGCGTGGCGACGACCCCGGCCAACAAGGTGCTGAACCTCACGACCACCGCTGACAGTCCGGACAACCAGGGCTCGACCTCGGTCCGCTCGGTCGTCACCGTGCAGCGCTCGAACGGAGCCACCGCCTTCGCGGTCGACAGCCGACGCGTGGTCGGCCTGACCCCCGAGGGGCCAGCAGCACCGCCACCGCCACCGCCACCGCCACCGCCGCCGCCGCCCCGGGCCCGGGCCATCGCCGACGACGGGACCCTGCAACGAGACCACGACCACATGGACGAACGACTTCGGTGACGGTGACTGGACCGTCGAGTACTGGAACCTCGCGAGTTTTTCGACGGAGACACCCCCGGGAGATCCGTTCAGCGGCACCGTCGTCCACACCGAGCAATTGTCCGAGATCAACAGGTATCTCGACGGAGCGTCACCGGTGCCTGGCGTCGTCAACAGCGACTACTACGCCGCTCGGTTCACGAGAACGATCGACGTGGGCGCCGCGTGCTCGGTCACCATCCGGGCCGGCAGCGACGACGGCGTCCGTGTACGGATCGACGGGACCACCGTGATCAGCGGTTGGGCCCAGCACGCTCACACGACCACCACAGCGGTCACGCCCACGCTGACGGCTGGCACGCACACGATCGTCGTCGACTACTACGAACGAATGGGCGAGTCCTCGCACGAACTCGAGTGGACGTCCTGATCGAGAGCGCTCGAGCAGGCTCCCCGGACGGTTGAGTCTGGTCCGCAACCATCGGCCTGTGTGGTGTCGGTGGTCATCGGCCTCCGACATGCGCCGGCGGGGCAGTCGGAGGAAACATCAAGCTTTGCGACCGTTTCTTGACTTTGCAGTCTGCTGACAGTCGTCGGAGACGCTGCTGAACCTCGCCTCCGTACGGTCCCGGTGTGGCCTCGAGACGGGGCGCAATCAGACCGATGAGGGACCGTATGAGTTGTCGACACACTGCCAGGAACGCCAAGGGTGGCCGCGACGGCGGGTTCTCGCTCGTCGAGGTCGTCATCGCGATCGTACTGATGGGCACCGTCGTCGTCGCCATCCTCAACGCCGTGTCCACGAGCGTGAAGGCATCGTCGGTGAGCCGGTCTGCTGCGCAGGTCGAGACCGCCGTCGTCAATGCCGCCGACCGTGTCAACCGCGCTCCGAAGCGCTGCGACTACACGATCTACGTCCAAGCCGCGGTGCAGACCGAGGGCTGGTCGCCGGACACGGCGTCGGTGACCCACGAGTACTACGTGCCCGGGGTCGACGCAACCGTCGAGGGCACCTGGGAAACCGGTGCCGCCGGCTCGCCCGGCTGTTCCGGGCCCGCTCCGACCGACCTGCTCGTGCAGCGGGTCACGATTTCGATCACAAGCCCCGACGGCAAGGTCCGTCGCAACATCGAGGTGGTGAAGTCCGATGTCTGATCACTCGAACGCACAAGTCCGCAGGACGCGGTTGCGGGACGGGGGGATGACGCTCCCCGAGTTGTTGATCACCATCACCATGATGGGGCTGCTGATGACGGTGCTCTCCAGCGCCGTCATCGTGACGCTTCGCCAGCAGGACAACACCGAGGGGCGCTTGAACGTCGCTCAGGCCGAGCAGAGCATCAGCATGTGGATTCCGGCCGACCTGTCGTCCGCCAGCGTCGTCGACACGAGCCCGGATGCGAGCCCGTGCGGAGCCACTGTCTGTGACGGGATCGATCTGAGCAGCGGCTCGAACGTCCTCATGCTCTCGTGGGAGAACGTCGACGCCAGTGGTGTGGTCACCACGACGAACGTCTCGTACCACTTCGCTCCGAGTGGCGATGGCGAGACCTACGAGCTCTCCCGGGTCGAGTGCGTCAGCTCGGGGAGCGGGTGGTCGTGTTCGTCCCGTGTCGTCCTGCGCGAGCTTCCCGGGCCGCCTGGCGGAGATCCGTTCGTCCCGGGCGTCGCCAACCGCGGCAACTGCGTTCCGGACGGCACGGTGCCGTGCACGCGGCCCGACTGGGTGATCATCGTCAGCGAACCACTGGCACCCGACGCGGTGAGCAGCGACCAGGTCGCGAACGAATCGGACCGCAAGGACGCGAACCGCGTGATCGTGTCGATCAACGGCGGTGGCGACGCAGCCGGTGCCGGCGGCGGTATCAACCAGGTCAGCATCACCGCAGGCGGCACGGTCCGCACCTCGATCGACGCCAACAGCGTGCAGGGAGCACCATCGTTCACCGAGGCGTTCAGCCGGTGCGGTGGCCCCATGACGCTGGTCGTGGACGAGTCGAACTCGATCGGCTCGTCGATCGGTGACGTCAAAGCCGGTGTCCGACGCTTCGTGGAGGCGCTGGCCGGCACCCCGGTCCAGCTGCAGATCGTGCGCTTCCACACGTACGGCAGCGTGCTCGGGAGCTCGGACTGGCACCGCTACTTCAACATGACGGACGAAGCCGATGTCAACACACTCCTCGCGTCGATCGACGACCTGCGGGGGAGTTGGTCGAGCAGCTCAGCTCGCAACGGCGGCACGAACTGGGAGGAGGCGATGTTCCGGACCTTCTTCCAGCCGGATGGATCGACCGCGGCAACGATTCCCGAGACGGTGGTGTTCTTCACCGATGGCGTTCCGACCTTCGATCGGCTGGATCGCACCGATGGGTATGGCCCGTTCCGCTCGGTCCCAGGTGTTCTTCCGTCGCAGCCGCTCCCCCCTGGATCACCGTGGCCCGAGTCGAGCGGTAGCGCCTTCAGCCAGGTGGCATTCAACCGGGCCGACTACATCGCCAACAAGTTCCGGCGCAGCGTCCGCCTGGTCGGCGTCGGCGTCGGCGACGGCATCACCCGGTCGTCCGACTGGATCGTCGACCCGGGCGCCGGCTATCGCACCGTCGTCGAACGCGGCTCGTACAGCCATGTGCGTGAGACCCCGGACTACCGGGCTCGCTACCAGCGGAGGTACTCGGGCGAGTGGCGATGGGTCGACAAGCCGACCTACAACGCCGAGAGAAATGACAATCGCAAGCGTGACCGTGGCTGGACCGTGATCACCGAGGCCGAGTTCCTGGCGATCGACGACACGACGTCGGCCGATGACAACGACGACGGCCTGCTCGAGGGCGGAGTCGTCCAGACACCGGTCAGCACGGCGGAGTACAACGCCAACTCGTCCGATCCGGCCTATCGCGCCGTGACGAAGACGTGGAGCGACGGCCCCGACTGGGAAGTGTGGACCGGCTCGTCGGACGGGTCGAGCCAGTACCGCACGTCGAAGCTCTACAACTCACCGCCGTACACCGGCTTCGACCCGGCGGTGACGGCAAGTACCCGCAACGACACGATTCTCGCCCGGCTGATCTCGGGCAACGACAATGGGACACCGGCGGTCTGGGACGGCAGCAACTACACGAACGCCGAGATCGCCGACATGTACGTTCTGCCCCAGTGGTCGCAGTTCGGTACGGCGATGGAGGAGATCGCACTCGGCGAGTGCGGTGGCACGCTCACCCTGCAGACCAAGCTCGGCGGCGGTGCGGCTCCGGACCCGTTCCGGTACCAGAACAGCGCGGTCACCGACTCGGGCGGTGACCCCCTGGATCTCGAGCCGACCGTCGTGACGACCAATCAGCAGTTCGTCACCGGGACGTTCGACTTCCCCATCCCGAACGGCCAGTTCGTCACGGTCGACGTGCTCCCGCAGAACTACTCGGAGCTGACGGGCTACACGCCGGGTTCGTGGACCTGTCGAGCAGGAAATCAGGCCCGGCCGTTCGAACTCCTCGACATCCCCGATGCCGGCGCCTGGAAGGGCGTCCGGGTCCGAGTCGCGGCGAACGAGGCCGTGTCCTGCAGCCTGTCGGTGAGCCGATGAGCCGGCAGGACGACACCGTGACAACGAGCCGGGAGCGTGATGCGGGCTCCGTGCTTCCGCTCGTGCTCGCGATGATCGTCATCGGGTCGCTCATCGTCATCCCGACGATGAGGTATGCGATCACCGTCCTCAAGGCCAACACCGTGTTGAGCGAGAAGACGATGCGCATCGAGGGCGCCAAGGCCGGTCTCCGGCTCTCGCTGGCCGACCCCGTCCGGCTCTACGACGCGTGCGGCGCAGGCGGGCCGTCGACCCCCGTCCAGCTGGCCCCGGTCTCGATGGGAGGTGTCGATGTCACGACGGACTGCTACTTCATCGACTACGAGAGCGCCCAGTCGGCCGAGGAACTCCGCGTCGGTGTCACATCGACGCAGGTCGGCACGGCCCCGCCCGAGGAACTCGAGGGCAGCTCGTGGTGCGCACCTTCACCATCGCGAACCGTGCCCTGCGACTTCGGGCCGACGGATCCGGCCTCGTCGAGCGAGTGGTTGACCCAGAGCACGTTGCTGTCGGAGACCGACAAGATCTGGCTACCGAACCTTCCGGTGCACGGCCTGAACCGCCGCTCGCCCGATGGCAACCAGATGCCGAGCGGCTTCCCGACGTGCACGGTGTACTTCCCTGGCACCTACCCCGACCAGGTGGTGCTCGACGGCCCGACCTACTTCACATCCGGGATCTACTACTTCGAGAACGAGGTGCGCATCGAAGGCGGCGCCTCGGTCGTGGTCGGCCTCGGCGCCGTGCCGGGCTGTACCACCGATCAGGAGGCCATCTTCTACGCCGAGAACGCTCCCGGTACCCACAACATGAGCGGGCTCGGAGGAACCTGGGTGCTCGGGGCCGAAGGACGGGTCGTGGTCGACAACTCCAACGGTTCCGAGCTCTCCTTGCGCTTCAACAAGCGCTACGTGGCGCCTGGCGACACCGGTGACGCACCGTCCGAGGACGTGTCGATCGTCAGCGTCAACGGGGTACTCGCCCCCGATGGCGTGACCGGGACCGACCTGGTCGCGCCCGGGATCATCGACGTGCCGGCGTCGCTGGTCGGCTCCGACACCCCGGTGCCGGCAACGACCCAGGGATATCTGCCATCGGTGTTCACGCCGGTGAACGCGGTGGCCCTTCCCCCTGCCGCTGCTGCACCGAATCCGCCGGCGACCCCGGCGGCGGTTCCGTACGCAGGCACGGTGAGGGTGTCATGGGCGGCTGATCCGGCGAGCGAACCCGTCCGGACCTACCGGGTGACCGCATCGCCCGGAGGAAACACCTGCGAGGTCGACACGAGCACCGGGTCGGCCCTGGAGTGCGACGTCGCTGGGCTGGACGTGAGCACCGCCTACACCTTCTCGCTGACGGCGATCAACGAAGTCGGCGCATCGGCCCCGTCGGCGCCCAGCGGTGCGGTGATCCCCGACGCCGTCCTCGGCCCGCCGCCCCCGCCGTCCCCAGCTCCTCCTCCGGCTCCGGTCGTGCCCGTGTCGATCCTCGAGATCAGCCTGCCCGCGGCCGCTCCCGCCACGGTGGAGATCCCGGGCTACGTCGCGGTGCCTCAGGGACGGGTCAGCCTGGCGAACCCGAACGGTCTCGCCGTGAAGATCTCCGGCGGTGTCCTGGCCGCCCAGTTCGACGGGTCCGACGCACGGGCCGCCGGGCCTCAGACGGTGCCCATCGGGTTCCTCGAGACGATCGTGCAGCGGAAGTTCCGGATCGTCTCGACGACGGATGCCGGCTACGAGACGTCCACGGCGATCGTGCAGGTGAACCAGAACGGGGCGTACGCGATCAACTCCTGGGAAGTGCAGTAGGGCGACTCGCAGGGGCGCAGGCGAGGCACGTGTCTCAGCCGGGGAGCAGCAGCTCCCCGGCGTTGAGTTGGTGGGCGTATCGGCCGTCGGCGGCGAGCAGCTCGTCGTGGGTTCCGATCTCGGCGATGCGTCCGTCCTCGACGAAGGCGATCCGATCGGCGCTGCGGATGGTCGAGAGGCGGTGGGCGATGATCAGCGCGGTGCGGTCACGCATCGCGGTGTCGAGCGCCGCTTGGATCAACGCCTCGTTCTCGTTGTCGAGATGGCTGGTCGCCTCGTCGAGCACCATGATGCACGGGTTCTTCAACAGCAGCCGTGCGATCGCCAGCCGCTGCTTCTCCCCGCCGCTGAGCCGGTAGCCGCGCTCACCGACGATCGTGTCGTAGCCGTCGGGGAGCGCCGCGATCGTGTCGTGGATCCGTGCGGCCTTCGCCGCGTCGACGAGTTGTTCGTCGGTGGCGTCGGGGTCGGCGTAACGCAGGTTGTCGCCGATCGACTCGTGGAACAGGTGCGGGTCCTGTGACACGATGCCGATCGCCCCGCGCAGCGAGTCGAGCGTCAGGTCGCGCACGTCGTGGCCGTCGACGCGCACCGCGCCGGTCGTGACGTCGTACAGCCGCGGCAGCAGCGAGATCGTCGTCGACTTGCCTGCACCCGACGCGCCGACCAGCGCCACTGTTTCGCCCGGAGCGACCCGCAACGACAGCCCGCGCAGCACGTCGACGTCAGGGTCGGTGTCGGCGCCCAGCCCGGCGTTCTGTTCCATCGTTGCGATCGCCGACTCGGCGGCGGGTGGGTACCGGAACACGACATCGTCGAACTCGACTGCGCCGCGCGCGTCGACGAGATCGATCGCGCCGGGCCGTTCGGCGATCGCCTCGGGTGCGTCGAGCACCTCGAAGACACGCTCGAAGCTCACCATCGAGGTCATCAGGTCGACCCGGGCGTTCGTGAGGCCGGTGAGCGGTTGATACACGCGGGTGACGAGCGCGGCGAGTGCGACCAGCGTGCCCGCCGTGATCGTGCCGTTCACCGCCATGAACGCGCCGAACCCGTAGATGGCGACCGTTCCGAGCGCGCCGACGAGACCGAGAGCCACGAAGAACACCCGCCCGAGGAGGGCCGAGCGGATCCCGGTGTCGCGCACCCCGGCGGCTCGGTCGTCGAACGCTTCGCGCTCGCGGGCACCGGAGCCGAACAGCTTCACCAGCGTTGCGCCCGACACGTTGAACCGCTCGGTCATCTGGGTGTTCATCGCCGCGTTGTAGCCCATCTGCTCCCGGGCGATCGTCTGCAGTCGCGTTCCCACCCGTCGAGCCGGAACGATGAACAGCGGGAGCACGATCAGGGTGAGTAGCGTCAGCTGCCACTGCAACCAGAACATCGCCGCCAACGTGGTGACGAGCACGATGACGTTGCTGACGATGCTGCCGAGGGTGGACGTGACCGCCGTCTGTGCGCCGATCACGTCGTTGTTGAGCCTGGAGGTGATCGAACCGGTGGGGGTGCGCGTGAAGAACGCGATCGGCATCCGCTGGATCTTGGCGAACAGCGCCCGCCGCAGGTCGTAGATCAGCCCCTCGCCCACCTTGGCGCTGGTCCAGCGCTGCACGATCGCGAGACCCGCATCTCCGACGGCCGCGAGCGCAGCGAGGCCGGCGAGCACGACGATCTGACCCCGGTTCGAGTCGGGGATGGCGTTGTCGATGATGCTGCGGAACACGAAGGGCGGCACGAGGGCGAGCAGCGCCGCCGAGATGATCGCCACGAGAAACACGATGATCGTGCCGCGGTACGGGCGGGCGAACGTCCAGACCCGTCGCAACGTCCCTTCCTGCAACTCGACGCCCTTCAACGCATCCTTGTCGCCGGGCATCATCGAGTGCGGGGGCATGCGCATGCTCCCACGCTACGAGCACCCCGCCGCCCGGCGGACGAGTCCGGGGCCGCGTCGGGGCCGAAGTCGCTGGCGGAGATGGCGACCCTACGCTGGGGTCGATGCGTCGCTTCGCCCTCGCCGTCACCGCTGCGCTTGCACTCGCCGCGTGTTCGGGCGGCTCCAACGACCCCCCGGTGGTGGCGCGAGACGTCACCGGGATCACCGATCCCTCCGATGTGGTGTCGCCCGGTGGCACCACTGCGTCGTCGACGGCGGTGGTCCCACTCGAGTACACGATCGACTGGACGCCACTCAACGACGTGATCGACGAGGGGCGGCTGACGGTGCCGGTCGACTACGCCAACCCGCAGGGCGACACGATCGACCTGTACGTCGTGCGCCATCGAGCGTCGGCGGAGACGCCGGTCGGGCCGCTCCTCGCCAACCGTGGCGGGCCCGGCGCCGAGGGTGCCTCGCTCGCGCTGAACGCGTCGGGGTTCTTCCGACCCGACATCACCGACAACTTCGACATCATCGGCTGGGATCCGCGTGGCACGGGGCAGAGCGAGGGCGTGGTCGACTGCATCGACGACGACGAGTACGACCGCTTCTACTCGACGCTCGACGTCACGCCCGACGACGACGGCGAGCGTCAGGCGCTGATCGACCTCGCCGAGGAGTTCGCCCAACGCTGCATCGACCGGGTCGACGATCTGCAGTACGTGGGCACCAACAACTCTGCGCGCGACATGGATGCCATCCGCCAGGCGCTCGGCGCCGACCAGGTGAGCTACTTCGGCTTCAGCTACGGGAGCGAACTGGGTGGCGTGTGGACCACGCTGTATCCCACGAGCGTGCGCGCTGCCGTGTTCGACGGAGCGGTCGATCCGGCGGCCAGCCCGCTCGAGGTGGGTCTCGCGCAGGGCCGGGGTTTCGAGGCGGCGCTCGACACGTTCCTCGCCCAGTGCAGCGCCGACAGCGCGTGTGCCTTCCACAACGGCGGCGATGCCGAGGGCGCCTTCGATCGGCTGATGGAGGCACTCGACGAGTCGCCGCTGCCGTCTGCGGACGGTCGGGTGCCGGTCGATCGTGGCGTCGCCGCGATCGCACTCGCACAGGCGATGTACTCCGATTCCTACTGGCCGGCGTTCGAGCGTGCGCTCGAAGACGCGCAGGCCGGTGACGGCGCCGGTCTGCTGCAGTTGCACGACGCGTACTACGGCCGCCGGGCCGACGGCTCGTACGGCAACCTGATCGAGTCGTTCCAGGCGATCAACTGCGCCGATCAGTCCGAGCGGCCCACGGTGGCGGAGTCCGACGCCGACGTCGACGCGGTTCTCGAGGTCGCGCCGCGGATCTTCCCCTACACCACGGGTTCCTATTCCTGCACGTTCTTCCCACCGGCGATCGATCCGCGTCTCGAGATCACCGGCGCGGGGGCGGGCCCGATCGTGGTGGTCGGCACCACCGGTGACGCCGCCACACCGCTCGACAGCACACGAGCGATGGCCGATGCGCTCGAGGACGGTCGCCTCGTGGTGGTGGAGGCCAACGAGCACACGGGCTACCGGGGTTCCGACTGCGTACAGGGCATCGTGCACGAGTACCTGCTGCAGTTGGTGGCGCCCGACGACGGAACGGTCTGCTCGTAGCCGACCCGACCGTTCACCGCTAGCCTCCACCAACGGAAGGCTGCCAGAGCGGACGAATGGGACAGTCTCGAAAACTGTTGAGGTCCTTCGGGCCTCCGTGGGTTCGAATCCCACGCCTTCCGCCACCCGATGCGGACCGTGGTGAGCGATGCGACCGGTACTCGTTCACATCGCTCATCACGAAGTCCGCCTGGTGAACGGGCCGGCCGATCGACGACGATCTCCTCCCCGCCGGCCGGCGGTGCGGCTCGAGCGGAACCGCCATCTCTGATCCCTGATCCCGGCGCTTCGCCCGTTGCCGGGTCAGAAAACCCTCAAGAAGCAGCCCGGATTGCCGATAGTGCATTCGTATGGAAAAGGTCAAGGCAGTCGTCGACGGGGCACCGAGGCCCGCGAGCGGGCTCGTTCCGCCGCGACCGCCGGTGCCCGCGGGTGGTTGGACCGCCTCGGCGACGCCGCCTTCCGCACCGATCGCTCCAGCGACGCCGGTCGACCCTGCAACGGTCCTCGACGAACTCGCCGAGGAGATCGACGGGGTCAGGGGAGCGATCCTGGCATCGGTCGACGGCTTCGGGCTCGCCAGGAGTACGTCGATGAACAACGAGCCCTCGCACCCCGCGATGCTCGCGGCGGCCGTGGGCCTCGCTCATCAGCTCGTGGCGATCGGTGGCGGCGAACAGCTGCGCCAACTCGTCGTCGACCACGATGGCGGCCTGCTCCTCGTGTGGCCGATCGGTGCCCAACGGGTGCTCGCCGTGCTCGCCTCGCCCGTCGTCGAGCAGCGCCGCTTGCGGGCGCTCGTTCAGCGCCGCGCGCCGATGCTCGCCGGGGTGTCGGCGTGAGTCACACGTTCAAGATCCTCGTCACCGGACCGTTCGCGGCCGGCAAGACCTCGATGATCCAGTCGGTCTCGCAGACCCAGGTGATCTCGACCGACGTCGTCACGAGTGGTGACGAGTCGGACGTCAAATCGCACACCACCGTCGCGATGGACTTCGGCACCTACCAGCTCGAGGACGACGACACGAGACTGCTGCTCTTCGGTACGCCGGGCCAGGCCCGCTTCCGGTTCATGACCAACATTCTCAAGGGCGACGTCGATGTCGTCGCGTTCGTGATCGACGCCGAGGCGACCGAGACCCATGCCGCAGCCGGCGTGGAACTCCGGGCGCTGTTGCGCGATCTTCGGGTTCCGGCGGTCGTCGCCGTGAACCGCTGTGACGACATGTCGGTGGCGCGCCGTCTCGCACGCTCGCTCGGTGCGCTCGACGGCGAAGCCGTCGTGCCGTGCCAACTGATCGACCCCGACTCCGGCCGGGAGGTCGTGGTCGAAATCCTCCTGACGCTCCTCGCGTCCATGGAGTCAACAAAGGCAGAGGTGGCCTGATGATGCACAACACAGGAATCAAGTCCGGTTCGACGGACATCGCGACGGGAGCACTGTCGGTCACTGGACCACAGCCGGCGTGGATGACACTCGACGAGGCTCGCGAACGCGCCTTCACCGGCGAGGTCGTCTTCGAGGTCGACCCCGAGGTGCTCGCGTACCTCGACAACGGCGTCGTGTACTACGCCGAGCGGGCGTCCGACACCCCCTTGGGGCGGCGGCTGCTCGAAGCGGGTGTGGTCGACACCGGCCAGCTGGAACGCGGCACCGTGCGCGTCGGCGACGTCGAGCATCTCGGACGCCTGTTCGACCGTGACGCGTCCGTCGATCGTGACGCCGTGCTCGTCGTCACCGAGACGGCGACCGAGGCACTGATCGCCGATCTCGCCAATCAGGCCGTCACCACGGTGCGCGTGACCGCCTACCGTCACCACCCCTCCGGTGTGCACCGCTGGTTCGTTGCGCAACTCGACACCGTCGCGGCGACCGGCACGATGGCATCGGTGCCGCAGATCGAGACGGTGACCGTCGATGAGCTGCCGGAGCTGGATCTCGCCGCCGACGAACTCACGATCGAATGGGACGAGTTCGACGACGGTCCGACCGACGTCGCGACGCTGCCTGAGGTCGATGAGTTCGAGCTGGCCATGTTCGACCCGTTCCGTGAGGGAGTGGAGACCGAGACCGGCAATGGTTCCGACCGTGAGGTGGAGACCGCCTCCGTCGAGTTCGCCGACCCCTCGGTGGTGGACTCGATCGACGTCGAGGTTGTCGACGCCGAAGCGTCCGAAGGCGCCGATCCGGAGGCTGACGACGAGCAAGCCGACGCGTTCGTCCTCGTCGGCGAGCCCGACGGTGAGTCCGTCGACGTCGTGCCGGTCGACGTCGTGCCGGTCGACGACGACGGCGCCGACTTCCAGTTCGAGGTCACGTGGCCCGACGGCACCGAAGAGCTGGTGGCTGCGCCGACCGATGTCGCCGCCTCACCCGAGGGCGTCGACACATCGAGCGACGCGCCGGCATTCGTCGAGACCGACGACGGTGAGCTGCAGTTCGAGATCCCGCCCCTGGAGCTGAGCGACGACGAGGCTGCGGCCGACGAGGTACCCGACGATGTCGCGTCCGCCGTCCGGCGAGCGATCGCCGCCATCGAGTCGGCAGCGGGCGCGCCGGTGCTCGCGACGGTCGACACGCCTGAGGCGACCGTCGACGCAGCGCCGGTCGAGTCCGCCGGCGTGCCTGCAGCGGCGGAGATCACCACGCAGTTCGCCGCCGTCGAGGGCGAGGCCGCTCCGCAGGGCTTCGCCGGGTTCGCGCCGCCGACGATGGACATGCGGGCCGAGGTGATGTACGCCAAGATGGAAGAGGAGGCGATGGCGGAGGAGGCGATGGCCGAGTCGCCGTTCGACGCTCCTCCCGACGCGGTCGGCGACCAGGCGTACTCAGAGCCGATGCAGCCATCGCACGGAGTCGCCTCGGTCGTGTTCCTCGACGAGGAGCCCGAGTCGGAGCCGGCCGACGAGCGCAGCTCGGCACTGCGCCGCCTGATCGGCAGCCTGCGCCGCAAGGATCACTGATCGGCGTCGCCCGACTTCGACGTTCGACGGAGTCGGAAGAACGCCCGCAACAGCTCGGCCGACTCAGCGGCGCGCACACCCGCGGTGACGTCGACGCGGTGGTTCAGTTGCGACCCGTCGAGCAGCTCGAACTGGCTGGTGACAGCACCGGCCTTCGGATCGTGGGCTCCGTAGACGAGACGGTCGAGCCGAGCGTTCACGAGCGCGCCGGCGCACATCGGGCAGGGCTCCAGCGTCACGAACATCGTGCAGTCGTCGAGCCGCCACTGCCCCAAGCGGGTTGCAGCGTCGCGTAGGGCCAGGATCTCGGCGTGGGCGACCGGATCGTCGGACAGCTCACGCTCGTTGTGGCGGGCGGCGATCACCTCGCCATGTCGCACGACGATCGCCCCGACCGGGACGTCGTCGTGCTCGAGGGCGGCACGCGCCTCGGCGAGGGCGAGCCCCATGAACTCGTCGACCTGCATGTCCTGGGGCCGCATGGCGGAGGGAGTGGGATTCGAACCCACGGAAGGTTGCCCTTCACACGCTTTCCAAGCGTGCCGATTCGGCCGCTCTCGCATCCCTCCTCGAATCCCGCCGCCACCGGGTGGCGACGGAACCGCCTGCGCAGGCTAGCTGGCGAGCGGGCCAACCCCATCGGGTGATCGCCGACGGAAGCGATAAGGTGGAGCACGGCGGTTCGCCGTCGAGTGAGGTGACGACCGGGTCCTGTGCAATGGACGCCCGTGAACCAGGTCAGGACCGGAAGGTAGCAGCCTTCATCGGCATCGTCCGTGTGCCGCAGATCGCCTGGTCGTCACCTCAGTCGACGGTGGTTACATCTGGGGTCAGACCCCAGATGTAACACCCGCTGCTCGATCGTCTACGGGGCCAGGCGCTTGGCGAAGGCCTCCAGTTCGGGGGCGCCGATCTCGGCCGCGACCGCAGCGAGTTCCTCGGTCGGGCCGCCCCAGCGCCACTCGTCCACCGTGCCGACGTCGATGTCGGTGGCCACCGTGGCGATCTCGCGGAACAGCACAGCGTCGGCGAACTGTGCCTGGAGCGTCGCCGAGAGTTTGGCGGCGCCGCGCAGGCCGGTGACGTCCCACTGACCCGCCGCTGCCGGGATCTGCTCGAGGTGGCCATAGCGCGCCAGCACGAGCCCGGCACTCTTCGCCCCCCACCCCGGGAGACCCGGGAATCCATCCGCCGTGTCGCCGACGAGCCCCAGGTAGTCCGGGATCGACTCGGGCCCCACCCCGAACTTGGCGCGAACGGCGTCGGCATCGATGATCTCCCGCTTGCGCCGGTCGAACTGCACGACGCGGTCGCCTCGCACGCACTGCCCGAGATCCTTGTCGGGTGTGACGATCAGTACCTGCGTCACCCGTTCGTCGGCATCGGCAACGGCGGCCGCCGCGCCGAGCGCGTCGTCGGCCTCGTACTCCACCATCGGCCACACCGTGAACCCAGCTGCGACCAGGGCCCGCTCCATCACCGGGATCTGCCGGAGAATCGCCGGATCCATCCCGTCCGAGGTCTTGTAGCCGGCCCACAGTTCGTTGCGGAAGCTCTCGATCGTGTGATCGGAGGCGACGCCGATGTGGGTGGCGCCGTCCTCGATCAACGCGAGTGTCGAAGCCACCACGCCAGCGGCCCCGGCGAACGGGCCGCTGTCGGCGTGGCGCGACGCCGACCCGAAGTGCTGACGGAACAGCTCGTAGGTGCCGTCGACGAGATGCACGCGCATGGACGGGACGTTACGTCGCCGGCCGCACAGGGCTGTGCACGGACTCTGTCAACTCCGCCTCAGCGAACTCTCAAGATCCGCAGAGGGGCTGCCGATAGAGACCTGGAACCCAACGCCAGGCAGCTGGCGACCCGAACCCGAAGGACCACGTATGACCGATCAGCTCGAAGCACTCCGCTCCAGCATCGTCGCGGCCGTGCAGCAGGAGTTGACCCGCTACAACGAGGTGGTCTCCGGCGAGATCCAGCGGTTGCGGGCCGAACTCGCCTCCGAGCGCGCCGCCCGAGCACACACCGAGGAACAGCTGATGACGCTGATGCCGGCGGTCGAGCGCTCGCAGGCGTCGTACCAGCACGAGATCCAACGGGCGCTCGACGCCCGCCTGGCAGAACACACCATGGCTGCCAAGCGTCGCCAGGACGAAGTCGATGCCCGGATCGGTCGCATCGTCGACGAGACCAACATCGGGCTGACGGCGGCGGTCGCCTCCGCGGCCCAACCGATCGTCAAGCAGCTCGAGAACCGACAGGATCAGTTCGAAGCCGATCTGGCGAACGTGGACCGCAGCGTCCGCAAGTTCGACGACCAGGCCGCGAAGATGGTCCAGCACTTCAACCTGATCACCGAGGCCACCGAGGCGCGGATGGACGAGGTGTCGGCACAGGTGGCGGCCGAGATCGACAGTCGACTCGCAGTGCTCGCGACCCGCCTCGACGAGGTGTCGGCACAGGCCGCTCGTCAGCAGTCCGAGGTCGCCAACGTGGTGGCCAGCAGAGTCGAGCAGGCCGAGTCACGCATCAACGAACGGCTGCTCACCGCCGAAGCCCGCATCAACGAGACCCTCGGACAGCGGATCGCCGACAACGACGCCTACGTCGGTCGTGTCAGCGCCGGCCTCGACGACGCGGTCACCATGCTCAACGACCGCATCGCCGGAAGCGAATCTCGCTTCGCCGACGTCGACGCCGCACTGGCAGCGATGAGCGCGAAGTTCGCCAGCATCGACGTCGATGCCATCGACGAGATGAAGGACCGCATGACCGGTGTGGCCGGTCAGGTCGAGCTGATCCGCATCGAGAACGAGCGGTTCCAGGAGTCGATGGGCGACTCGGTGGACAAGACCAACCTGCGCCTCGTGGAGTTGGAGACGCAGATGCAGGAACAGCATCTCGACGTCGAGACCGCGGTGCAGCTCGAACGTCTCGAAGAGGTCGAGCGAGCGTTGATCGCCCTCGATCCGAACCAGTTCGTCCGCAAGGGCGACACCGGCGGCCCCGTGGCATCGACGCCGACCGATGATGCCGAACTCACGGCTGGGAGCGCCGACGCCGACGAGGCCGTGCAGCGGGCCCTTGCGGCAATGGGCCGCCCAGGAACGTCGTCACCATCTTCGGAAGGCACACCCCCGCCATCCGCTCCGCTGTCCGCCCCGACGCCGTTCAGCCCTCCCGTGAACGCGCAGCACTGAATCGAAGGATCGACTGATGGCACTTCGCAAACCACGTCCCGACGACATCGCTGCCTCTGGCGGATCCAATGGAGGCACCGCCACGGCGCTCGCCGAGCCGCCCGTGGCCGGCCCGTCCTCCGACGAGTGCGCTGCTGTCGGTCAGGCGCTCGTCCAGGCCGGCCAGATCCAGCCGGACAGGCTCGCACTTGCACTCGAGGAGGCGAACGGCGATCTGCTCAAGCTCGTCTCCAAGCTCCTCAGCAACTACGGCGTGGCCCGCAACGACCTCTCACAGGTGGTCGCCACGGTCTGTCAGGTGCCGCTGGCCGACTCCTCGCTCGTCGAGCTCGACGAGGAGATCGTCACCCGGTTCCCCGAGGATGTTGCCCGCGCCCACAAGGTGATGCCGATCGCCGACGAGAACGGGCTGATCGTGCTGTACGCGGCCGACCCCTCGCCGTGGCGGCGCCAAGAGGTCGAGTCGGCCACGGGGCAGCGCTTCGCCTGGAAGGCGTCCGACGAGAAGACGGTCACGTCGTTCATCGAGCAGATGTACCGCTCGACGTCCGACGTCAACCACATCGTCGCGGCGTTCGCCGCCGAGGACGAGCAGCGGCAGGTCGCCGACACGATCGCCGAGGTCAACCTCGACGACCAGGCGCCCGTGGTGCAGCTCGTCGGCAAGATCGTCGGCCAGGCCCTGCGCGACCGCAGCTCGGACATCCACATCGAACCGCTCGACGACCGGTTGCGCATCCGCTTCCGCGTCGACGGCCACCTCATCGAGGCCTTCTCGTTGCCGCTGTCGGCGCACAACGCACTGATCAGCCGTCTGAAGATCATGTCGGAGATGAACATCGTCGAGAAGCGGGCACCACAGGACGGTCAGTTCTCCACGAAGGTCGACGGCCGCCCGATCGACGTACGCGTGTCGTCGGTGGCCACCGTGTTCGGCGAGAAGATCGTCATGCGTCTGCTCGACAAGTCGAAGTCGATGGTCAGCCTGGGCCAGCTCGGCATGCCGGCAGAGACCTACAAGACCTATTCCAAGCTGGTGCATGCACCGTTCGGCATGGTCATCTGTGCGGGCCCGACGGGCGCCGGCAAGACGACCACCCTGTACGCCACGTTGCTCGAGATCAACTCGACCGGCAAGAACGTGACCACCGTGGAGGACCCGGTGGAGTACGTGTTCCCCGGCATCAACCAGGTGCAGACCAACACCAAGGCGGGTCTCACGTTCGCCACCGGCCTCAAGGCCCTCCTGCGACAGGACCCCGACACGATCCTCGTCGGTGAGATCCGCGACGCCGACACGGCACGCATCGCCATCCAGTCGGCGCTCACCGGCCACTTCGTGCTCTCGTCGCTGCACGGCACCGACGCCGTGGCTGCCCTGCACCGCTTGCTCGACATGGGCATCGAGGCCTTTCTCGTTGCGTCAGCAATCGTCGGCGTCGTCTCCCAGCGTCTCTTGCGCAAGATGTGCGAGAACTGCAAGGAGCCGTACACGCCCGGAGCGGAGGAACTCGCCGTGTTCCGCCAGCACTCCGGCGGCAGCGACAAGACCGTGTTCTACCAGGGCAAGGGCTGCAGCTACTGCTCCAACACCGGTTACCGAGACCGCATCGGCGTGTACGAACTGCTCCGCATCACCCCGGAGATCCGCCGCCTGATCGTCGGTTGGGCGACCACGGAGGAGCTGCGGCGTCTGGCAGTTGCTCAAGGTATGCGCACGATGCTCCGAGAAGCAATGCAGATGGTCGAAGACGACGTCACGACCGTCCCCGAAGTCGTCCGAACCCTGTTTGCCCACTGAACACGAGAGACACGGAGCAGATCATGCCCAAGTTCGCCTACGCCGCCGTCGACCCCACCGGCTCCCCCGTCGAGGGGGTGACCAAGGCCGACACGATCGGCGCCGCGCGCGCGATTCTCGTCGAGCAGAACCTGTTCCCGACCAAGATCGAGGAACGCCGCGGGATGCTCGACTTCGAGCTCACCAAGGAGAAGGTCAAGAAGAAGGAGCTGATGCACTTCACGCGTCAGCTCGCCGTGTTCGTCAAGGCGGGCATCCCGATCACCGACGCGCTGATCACGATCGGGGACGAGACCGAGGACGTGGCACTGCGGCGTGCGCTCGGCAACCTGGTCGACGACCTGCGCAACGGTGGGCTGTTCTCGGCGGCCGCGGCCGGTCATCCCGAGGTGTTCCCCGAGTACTACGTCGGCATCCTGCAGTCGGCCGAACTCACCGGTCAGCTCGACACGGCCCTCGAGAGCCTGTCCGACTACCTCGAACGGGAGATCGAGACCCGCTCCAAGGTCGTGTCGGCGCTGTCGTATCCGATGGTCGTCATGGTGATGGCGATGATCACCGTCCTGATCCTCGCTGGCTACGTGCTCCCGCAGTTCAAGCCGCTGTTCGAGGAACTCGACGCGGAGCTGCCGTTGCCCACCAAGATGCTGTTGGCGTTCTCGCGTCTCTTCACCGACCTGTGGTTCATCACTGCGGGCTTCTTCCTGATCGTCATCGGCATCCTGCTCTTCCTCTTCAAACACCCGACCGGCAAGCTCTGGAACAATCGTCTGGTTCTCAAGCTCCCGGTGATCAAGGGCATCGTCGACTACTCGATCCTCGAACGGTTCTGCCGGATCCTCTCGGCGATGCTCGCCGCGGGCGTGCCGCTGCCCGATGGTCTCAAGACGACCACGGACGCCACCAGCAACATCGTCTACAAGGAGCGCCTCGAGATCGCCCGGGCGCAGATGCTCGAAGGCCAGGGGTTTGCCCAGCCGCTGATCGACACCGAGCTGTTCCCCGGTGCGGCCAAGCAGATGTTCAAGGTCGGCGAGGAGACCGGCACGCTCGATCAGCAGCTCGCCGTGGCGAGCATCTACTTCGATCGGGAACTCGAGAGCCGCATCAAGAAGTTCACGACCATGTTCGAACCGCTGATGATCGTGTTCGTCGGCCTGATCGTCGGTTTCGTGGCCGTGGCGCTCGTGTCGGCGATGTACGGCGTGCTCAACGGGACGAAGGGTCAGGTCTGATGCATGCGTCAGCGCACGAGAACGAAGTCGACGAACGGCTGACCGACGAAGATCGCCACGATCGTCCCGAGGGCGAGGAACGGTCCGAACGGCACCGCCGTGCGACGGCCGGCGCGGTCGATCGCCATCATCGCAACGCCGTACACGGCGCCGGCGATGAAGCCGAAGAACAGCCCGGGCAGCACGATGCCGGGGTTCAACCAGCCGAGGAACATGCCGAGCAGGGGCGCGAGGCGCACGTCGCCGTCGCCCATGCCGCCCTTGCTGAAGTGGTAGATCAGCCACATCGCGCCGAGCGCGATCAGCGCGCCGAGCGCCGCCATCCAGATGCGCTCCGGTTCGTCGATCACCACCGCGCCGATCGCGAGGGCGATCCCGCCGAGCACGATGCCGGTGTAGGTGATCTCGCGTGGGAGGCGCTGCGTTCGCAGGTCGATCCAGGTCTGGGCCACGAGCGTGGCGCACAGGATCCAGTACGCCGGGATCACGGCTCGGGTGTCGTCGAAGCGGATCACCATCAGCACGAACAGCGCCGCGGTCGTCAGCTCCAGCACGATCGGCTCGATACCGATCTTGGCCCCGCACTGTCGGCACCTGCCTCGAAGTGCGGCCCAGCTGACCACGGGCACCAGGTCGAGCGGACCCAGGCGGAGACCGCACGAACCGCAACGGCTCGGCGGCGCCACCACCGAGCCGCCTTGCGGTACCCGATCCACCACCACCGTCAGGAACGAGCCGATCAGCAGGCCGGCCACGACGGCGAACACGATCAACAGAGAAAAGCTCATCAGCAAGTGTGGCCCTCGAACACGCCGTTCTGGCGTGCGTCGGTCCGAGCGGGAGGTTAGTCAACCATGTCCAGTCCAGATCCGATGCTCGAGATGCTCCTCAAGGCGACGGTCGATTCCGGCGCGTCCGACCTCCACCTCACGGTGGGTCGGCCGGCCACGGCTCGCCGGGACGGTGTGCTCATCTCGTTCGAGAACGTGCCGGTGCTCACCGACGAGGAGATCGACCGGATGGTCTACTCGCTGCTCGACGAGCGGAAGCTCGAGGAGCTGCGTCGTGACCGTCAGGTCGACTTCTCCTTCGGCCTCGCCGGTGTGGGCCGCTTCCGCGCCAACGCCTTCCGCCAGCGAGGCAACCTCGCGCTCGCCCTGCGTGTCGTCCCCTACCGGGTCCGCACGCTCGAGGAACTCGGCGCACCCGCGGCGTGCACGACGCTACTCAACAAGCCGTACGGCATCGTGCTCGTGGTGGGTCCGACCGGTTCGGGCAAGTCGACCACGCTGGCTGCGATGATCGATCGGATCAACGACACCAAGCCGGTGCACATCCTCACCATCGAAGACCCGGTGGAGTACCTGCACCATCACAAGATGGCGATGGTCAACCAGCGCGAGGTCGGCACCGACGTCGAATCGTTCAACGACGGCCTGCGCAGCGCCCTGCGTGAGGACCCCGACGTGGTGCTCCTCGGCGAGATGCGAGATCTGGACTCGATTCAGATCTCCCTGTCGCTCGCCGAGACCGGCCACCTGGTGTTCGCCACGCTGCACACCAACGACGCCGCACAGGCGCTCGATCGCATCATCGACGTGTTCCCCGGCGAGCGCCGCGACCAGATCCAGATCATGCTGGCCGGTGCGCTCCAGGGGGTCATCTCCCAGCGTCTGCTCCCCGCCATCGGCGGCGGCCGCGTGGCCGGCTACGAGGTGATGGTCGCGAACGAGGCGATCCGCAACCTCGTCCGGGAGGGCAAGTCGCGGCAGATGCGCAACATGATCTCGACCGGTGCCGCCGAGGGCATGCAGACGATCGAGATGGACCTCGCCCGCCTCGTGGCGGCCGGGTTGATCACGATGGAGACGGCGATGGAGTCGAGCCAGTACCCCAAGGAGGTGCAGGCGCAGTTCGCCACCGCCCGGGCGCAGATGCACGCCCATGCCACGATGTCGACCGGCCAGGCCGGCTCGTCGGGGTCCGGAACGTACGCCGGCGAGGAGATGCCGCCCCCGGTGCCGTCGGCCAACGGTTCCTGACTCGCGCTGGTCGAGCATGGTCGCCAAGAAACCTCCGTACAAGAACATCGCCGGGGTCACTCCATGCCCCGGGGGATGGCTCATCCTGCCGGCGCGTCTCGCGGGCATCACGGTCGCGGCCGAGGAGGCGTTCGTGCTCCGCAAGCTGGTGGACGTACTCGACTTCCGTCCGACATTCGAAGCAGCGGCGATCAACGCGCCGATGGGGCTGTTCGACATCCCGTCGGGTCAGTACCGGCCGTGCGACCGTGAGGCGCGCGACTACGTCGGGTGGCCGCGGATGGTGGCGATCAACGGCACCCCGAGCCGCGACGCGATCCGTGCATCGAACGGTGAGGCGCGCCGTTTGGAGCCGTGGATGACCAAGCACGACATCCGGCGGTTGCGTTGGCTGCGTGAGGCCGAGCGGGAGCTGCAGCCCTACCACTCGCGCAGCTTCTTCTCCGCCAACCCCGACGTGTCGTTCACCGCGATGAACTCCGACGTGCCGCTGAGCACCTCGCCGTATCACGAGGACGGGCGCCTGGAGCGCCTCGAGTTGATCCGTCAGCGCTTGCCCGGCGTCGACGAGGTCGTCACCCGGACACCGCCGGATGGCGCCGCGAGTGTCCATCAGTTGATGGCTGCAGCGCTCCTCTTCACGGCTCGGCGGGGCTCGGGTCGAGCGATCAGCCGCATGCCGATCGATCCCACCTGGGACGAGACCGGCATGCGCATGGAGATCGTCCGCTGATTCGGTGATGCGGCCCGGTGGGCCACGCCGCCGGGCGGGGGTCAGGCCTCGAGGGAGAGGTCGGCGATGGGACCGCTCAGCGGACCATGGGCCTGGTGATCGATCACTGGAGCCGGCATGTGCTGCTCGAGTGCCGTCGACGCGGGCTCATCGACCGGAGCGGGTGCCGGTTCGACCTGCGCATCAGCGCCGGCGGGAGCGGCATCCTGGGCATCGCCGACCGTCGGTGGATCAGTCGGGGCGAAACGTTCGAACATCACGGTGATGGCCTCGGCGAGCGACTTCTGCCGCTGCAGGCACTCGTCGAGCCCCTTGCGGAGCTGGGCGACGGAGTGCTCCACGGCGTCGAGGCGCACCGACACGTCCGGCGCGGAGCCGGCGGGTGCCTGCCCGGTGAACGACGAGATGCGGTCGGCGCGTTCACGCTCGATGAGCGACGTGACGCGCTGCTCCGACCGCTCGGTGGCGGCCTTCGCCTCGGAGCGGGCGAGCTCCACCTGCTCCTGCGCGATCTGGGCGTAGGTGGCCAGCGAGGTGAACTGGCTGCTGATCTGCGCCTCGACCTGCTCGACGCGGTGCTGCAGTTCGTCGACCTCGACGGCCTTGGCCGTCGCGGCCTCGTCGCCGAAGAATCCGTCGATCGCGCTGGAGTCGAGTGTGTCGGTGTCGTCGTGTGGCTTGCCGAACATCTTCATCGTTCCTGTAGGAGGTGCGCCGCGGGCTGCGTGCGTCTGTTCTTCTATCGGCGCGCCTTGTCCTGCTCTTGAGAGCGACGTGACGAGTCGTTGATCTTCGGTGCATTTTCGATTTTGTGCTCAAGATCGATCCGGGAACGCCGAAGAAACAACTGCGCAACGGGAGCTGGTTCTCACGGAGCGCATTCGTGAGAAACGTCTCCCTCGGGAGCACCCAACCAAAGAGCGGAAGGAACCATTCACATGGACAACAAGCAGGACAAGGGTTTCACCCTCGTGGAACTCCTCATCGTCATCGTCATCCTCGGCATCCTCGCCACCGTCACGGTGTTCGCGGTCCGTGGCATCACCGACCAGGGTGAGGAATCGGCCTGTCGGGCTGATCAGAAGACGTTGCAGGTTGCGATCGAGGCGTACATCGCTCAGAACGGCGCGACACCTGCCGTGACCGAGGCGGGCCTCGTGCCGGACTTCATGTCCACGGAGTCGACGAACTTCACCATCGGAACCGGTGAGATCGCAGTTCCCGATACTGCCGTCACCGACAACCCGTGCACGGCCTTCACCTACTGATCACTCATCAGTCAGAGTACTGAGAATCCCCGTCGGCTCCGGCCGGCGGGGATTCTTCGCGTCTTCCTGCCAGTTGGAGCGGTGGATGTTGAGGATTTCTGGACTCCACTCGTTGACCTCGGCAGCCGACGAAGATACATGCGGTGGACCCCACCCCCCTCTTCCGATGCGCACCTCGATGCCGAGTCCGGCGCCGACCGGAGCGCCGGCTTCAGCCTCGTCGAGTTGCTGGTCGTGATCGTGATCCTCGGGATCATCGCCGCCGTCACGGTCATGGCGGTCCGCGGTGTGTCGGATCGTGGCGACGACTCGAGCTGCCAGGAGGACACCCGCCGGATGCTCACCGCCACGGAGGCCTACTTCGCGCAACGCGGCGGCGACGTCATCCGAATCAGCGACCCGGCGGTGGCCGGCGAGACCGGTACGAGCCCCGAGATGACCCTGGTGGCCGTCGGGCTGCTCAGCGGTGAGTCGGAACTCCACGACGTCGATGCCGACGGCAACGTCACCCCGCAACCCTCCTCCCGCTGCCCGTAGAGCGGTGAATCGGTCAGGCGGCGCTGAGCTCGGCGGCGAGTTCGAGGACGGTGTCCTCGGGGAACCGGCCGACCCAGCCGGTGACGATCGTGCCGTCGGCGGTCAGCAGGATGGCGGTCGGCTGCGAGCTGACACCGAGTTCGATCCACGACTGGAACGATTCGTCCCACAGCATCGTGAACGTGGTGCCGTAGTCCTCGACGAACTCCTCGGCTTCACCGAGGCTGTCCTGGGTGCCGAGGCCGATCACGGTGACTTCGTCTGCGTGTGCTCGAGCGAACTGCTCGACGTCGGGCGCTTCCGACCGACAGGTGGGTCAATGCGGTGCGTACATCCACAGCAGGATCGGTGTGTCGGCCGGCGCCACGTTGCGCAGGTTGACCTTGTTGCCGAGCGTGACGTTGTCGACGACCACGTCGGGCAGCTGGTTGGCGACGGTGTCCGCGGCCGGATCGAGTTCCACTTCGTCGGGCGGCGCCGGAAGCGTCGTCCCGCCGCTCGATTCGCTCGAGGAGTTGTCGCTGCCGCCACATGCGGCCAGCACGAGCGCCCCAGCGACCACCGCGGTCGCGGCGCGCCGTCGACGGGAACCGGAGGTAGCGACGTCTCGCATGGCGCCAGTGTGGCCCGGAGCCGAAGCGAACCGGCCCCGGTTCACCGAACGTTTCGTTCCCCGCCAGGCAGGACATCTGGGGTCAGACCCCAGTTGTCCGAGATGTCACGCCCTCAGGAGAGGAGTTGGTGGCGGAGGTCGAGCAGCTTGGGGGAGGGTTCGCCGTCGGACCAGGGATCGGCCATCACGACCCGCTCGTACGACTCCCACTCCTGGCGCACACCGGCGAGGTCGCCGGAACGAGCGTGGGCACGCATCCGCAGCCCGATCAGCTCCTCATGACCCGGCAGCACCTCGAGACCGTGACCGGTCGCCCAGAACACGCCGTCGGTGTCGCCGAGCGACAGCGCGTGCGCTGCGTAGTCGGTGGTCGCGGTGATCGCGAGCAGCACGAGGTTCGACGTGATGCCCTCGGCGTCGGGCCACAGGTAGCTCGTGCCGGCGAACGGCATGTCACGGATCATCGCCACCGCCGGTCGCAGCGTGTCGATCGCCTGTGCGGGTGGCTGCAGGCGCGCGGCGGCGACACGTTCATCGACGAGGTCGGCGTCGGTGACCACGGCGTCGTGGAGCGGCAGTTGCTCGGTCAGGGTGCGCCCCACCCACTCCTCGCCGTCGGGCGGTGCGACGAGTCGGGCGAGCCCGCGTCGGGCCTCCGACACGACGTTCGCGAACGTCGCGTCGCGCACGTCGAGTTCCCACAACGCCGTGCGCGCCCCGGATCGCGTCGACCGCTCGCGATGGGTGGCCAACCACGCGATCAGCTCGACCGTCTTCGAGCGTTCGAAACTGCCGGGGTTGCCGTCGAGGTCTCGCACCTCGATCCCGCCCAGGAGTCCCACCACGATGCGGTGGTCCATCGGCACGAATGGCGACACATCGTCGATGACGTCGTGCACCGGGTCTCCGTCACCTGACTCCGGTGACCGCAGGTGATCGGCCGTGCCGGAATGGGCCCAGGTGACCTCGTCGACCGCCCCGAGCTCGATCGGCTCCAACGGTCGATCGGCATCGACCAGCACCTCGTCGATCGCCGCGAGGTCCTCTGCCGTCAACCCGACGGGCGTGAGTCCGATCGAGGTGCCGAACCCCTCCAGCGCCCACCCGCCAGCCGCTCCCACGAGTCGCACCGGAGCGTCGGCCAGCGCGCCGGGCGCAACAGCGACGACGAACCCAACACCGTGTCCGCCCGCCGGGAGCCCCCGTTCCTCCAATCCCGTCGAACCCGCCGTGGTGTCACCGAGCAGCACGATCGCCGGTTCCCACATCTCGCCCCCGGTGCGTAATGACCGCAACTCGAAGGTGGTGTGCTCCTGATCTGCGGTCGTACCGACCAGGGTGGCCGCGAGCTCCAGCCCCTCGTCGAGCGAGTCGGCCCGATGCGCGTTCCGGTGGCCGAGCAGCGCCTCGGGTGCCAGTGCGACGCCGATCAGATGGGCGACCTCGGCGTACATCGACGACGCCAACCCGGCGGCGAGCCCGGTGATCACCTCATCGGCCTGGTTCGGGCGGGCCTCGACGGCGAGGACGCCGCACGCCTCGATGTCGACGAGGACGTCGTCGCCGGCATCGTTCACCCCGAGCTGTGCGAGGGCCACGCACGGCATCCCCACGCGTCGCGCATCCTCGCCGAGGAGCTCGATCGGAACCTCGGCGCCGAGCTGCCACTGCTGACCGGCGCCACTCCTCGGACTCCATGGCGGCGGCAGCGCAACCGGCGCGGTCGTGCGGATCTCCACGTCACCGTCGATCGACACCCGCACCCAGCCGATCTGGGCGCCGGTGTCGATCATCGACCAGGCCGCCGCCCGACAGGCGACATCGACGCGCAGTGCTCGTTCCCCGGCATCGACCGCCCGGAGGCGGCGCTCCGTGGCCATCACCTCGGGACGGGGCTCGGGAACTCGATGCCGAGGTCGCGCCGCCCGCAACCGCTGCCCACGGCGGACGCCGACGAGCGCGAGGATGCCGGCGGCGAGCAGCGCGGCGTGTTCGAGCCGGATCGGAGATGGCGCGTCCGGTGACGTCGTCGATGGCCCACCGGCATCGTTGGTCCCGCCACCGATCGGCACGACCGTCGTGGTGGTCGCGGCCGCTGTGTCGGTCGTGTCCCGTGTGGTGGGGGCCGACCCCCCGGGCGTCAGGGGGAGCGGACCGGCCGCCTCCACAACCGGCGCAGTCGGTTGCGGAACGTCGACGTCGGCGGGCACCTCCTGTGTCGACGAAGGCGCTGGTGCCTCGCCGCTCGGCGCGTCGATCGACGAGTCGGTGGGCTCTTCGGCCGGCACGACCTGCTGCTCGATCGTCGGCTCAGCATCGTGTACTTCATCGGGAGTGATCTCGATCGCGGCCGCAGGATCGTCGCTCAGTTCGAGGTCCCAGCCGGGGAGGATCAGGTCGGGATCGTCGAAGGTCCTGCCACCGCCCATGTCGGCGCCGGCGTTGCGATCCCAGATGTCGGTCCACTGCGTCGGATCACCCAGTTGCTCGTCGGCGATGTCCCAGAGCGTGTCGCCCCGCTGCACCTCGTAGACGTTGCTCGCCGCCCCGGCGACCGGCCCGTCTGGCGGCTCCGCCACCTGCGGGGCGTGGTCGGCGAACTCGGCGGGGATCTGCAGGACCCATCCCGCCTCGACGTATGCGGCATTGGTGAAACGCCGACCCGGTGCCATCGTGGCGCCGAGGTTGGCGTCGATGATCGCGTCGGCGATGACGATCACGCGGGCGCCATCACCTCTCGCCAGGCCCTGCGCGATCGAGTAGATCGACTCCCCCGGCCGCACGACGTGCGTGTGCACGGACGACGGGGCGGTCTCCTCCGATGCAGGAGCTGCGGCGGGAGTGTGGCGGGGCTGCGCAACCGTGCCCGGCGCGTCGCCGAACGACGTGACCGGTGGACGCGGGACCTCGGCGACGCTGACGGTCGACGTGAGCGTCGGCATCACGACCAGGAGACCGGCGGCGATGAAGCGGGCGATGCGTTGCGCCCACCCGAGTCCGCGCACCGACGGCATCGCCAGCCCCCGGTGCCGCACGAGGTGGACGATCTCGAACACGGTGGTCACGACGACGACCACCACCACGACCCAGATGGCGCACAGGCTGAGGCGGATCAGCGCATCCACGACCGTGTCGTCGGCGACCGGCTCGGACAGGGTCGAACCGGTGCCGTCGGCGAACCATCGCCACGGCGGGTCCACCCCGGCCAGGGGATTGGCCGACCCGAACCTGGCCTGCGACGCAGCGATGGCGCCGAGCGGCATCAGGACAGCGACGAAGACGAACGCGCCGAGCGCCGTGAGGAAGCGACCGAGGTCGTGCTGGTCGCGTCGCATCATCCCTCCCCTCCTGGCGACCGTGCCGTGTGTCGTCGACTCCTCCGAGGTCCGCCCTCGATCTCGCCAGTGGGCGCCCGACCGGGTCGGAGGGAACGACGGGACAGAAGCAGACGCCGACACCGGGTGGTCGTGGAGGTCACGGCGCGCGCTCCGCCCGGACGGTTCCGGCGCCCGTCACGCTGATGCTGCCGTCGGTGATCGTGACGGTCACCGACACGGTGTCGGCGGTGACGTCGATCGAGCTGATCGAGCCGTTCACTTCGTAGCTCGCGAAGAGGTCCTCGGCGGTCCGCGTTGCGGCGACCCGTGCCGCGTCGGCGTCGATCGTCACCGTTCGATTCGTCGTGCGCAGGCCGCCGACCGACGTCGCCTGTGCGCCCGATCGAGCCGCCTGGAAGGCGATCGACTGCGCAGCGGAACGGTTCGAGACGCCGCGATCGACGTCGCGTGCGAGCCACACCAGCCCGAGGAAGGTGAAGGCGAAGATGAGCGCCACCCCGGCGACGAGCCCGGCACCGCGATCGCCCTGCAGCCGGTCCCGCCGGTTCACGGCCCACCCTCGGTGGCGCGGAATGGATCGATCGCCGCGAACGCCGTCGCCGTGGTCGGCCCGGTCGACGGCGGGTCGACCAGCTCGAGGCCGGCGCTCGACACCGTGCACGACACGGTCACGACCACGCGGCCGCCGGGCCCGAACGCGGAGGTGTCGACGCTGACCTGCGGCAGGGAGCACGACGACGCATCGACGAGCATCGCCGCACCGACCTCCTGCGCGGCGGTGACAGCGGCGGCCGGACTTCGTTCCTGTGCTGCTGCTTGTGCGGCCGCCTCGGCCGCGCTCTGCACCGTCGCCCGGCTGTCGACGCCGCGCCCGAGGAACACGATCACCACGGCCAGGCCGATCGCCGCCGGGGCGAGCAGTGCCAACCCGAGCGCATCGGCCGAGCCCCGGTCGCGTTGCGCTCTCACGGCGTCAGTTCCTCCAGCGGAATCGCGGAGGTCACCGAGATGCCGGTCGAGGTGCCGCGAATGATGCCCGGAGCGTCGGCCGTGACCGTCACCGCGACGACCCCGTCCGATGTCGACGCCACCACCACGACGTTGCGCAGGTCGGTGTCGGCCTCCAGGACCGCGGTGGCCGACGCTGCTGCATCACCGGCGGTGACACCGGACCGGGCGACGAGCGCCGCGGTGTCGCGCGCCACCACCCGCGCCTCGGTCTTCGCGTGGCTCCACATCGCGGCCTGGAAGGCGGCGAATGCGAGGAACACGAACATCGGTGTCAGGAGCGCGACCGACAGCGACGTCGCGGCCCCGTCGTCGCCGACACCTCGGCGAACGTCGCGAACCCGGCGGGCGGTGCGGCCCGGTTCGTCCGTCATCGTCGGTCGATGCCGGTCAGGGAGCGGACGGAGACTGCACCGGTGTACTGGCGGTGGTGCGGATCTGGCTCCAGATGATCGCTGCGACGACCGCCACGCTGACGGCCGCGGCGGCGTACCAGAGCACCTGTTCGATCGACACCGCGCCGTGGTCTCGGGTGACGTTCCCCGCTTCGCTGCGTGTGCCGATCACGTGGGCGATGACGGCGAGCAGGCCGTTCATCAACGACATCGGGTCCTGCATGGTGGGTTCCTTCCTGTTGATTCCGGGTGGGTGTGGTGCGGTCGGTTCGAGATCGTGCTCAGTTCAGGTTGAGAGCGGGGTAGATGATCAGCGCCATGAACAGCAGGGCCATGCCCACGAGCGGCGGCGTGATCTTGTCGTTGCGGATCCGGGCCGCCGCCTCCTGTTCGGCGGCGAGGGTCGAGCGCAGCGTGGCGCACTTGGCGCTCAGGCTTCGCGCCACCGGTGCACCTTCGGCGGCCGACAACGTCGCGGTCGCCGCAACCTGTTCGAGTTCGACGATGCCGTAGTCGGCGGCAACGAGTTCGAGCGCACCGACCAGGCTGTGCCCGGTCGTCGACACCTCGCGCATCCGGCGGCGCAGTTCGACGAACAGCAGACCGTCGCCGGCGCGGGACGCCTGGTCGAGCGCTCCTTCGTAGCCGCTGTTGCCTGCCAGCAGCATCGTGACCATGTCGAGATACGCGCCGAGTTGATGGCGCAGGTCGACGGCGACCTCGGCGCTCCGGGCGATCGCATCGGAGTGCACGAGAACCGGCAGGAGCGCCGCGGTGGCGAGCGCCAGCCCGAGCGGGATCCACACACCGATCGAGACCACGCCGGCGGCCTGCAGCGCGCCGATGACGAGCGTGGGCATGACGAACCCGGCGATCGCGGCCAGCACGAGCAGTCCGACGTGTTCGTCGACCGGCCGTCCGATGAGCCGCAGTGGTCGGCGCCAGCGATCGGTGCGGACGCCGAGTTCCGACCGGCGCACGGCCCGGCCGAGCCGCGCCGCCCAACGAGGGTCGGAGGTGACCGGCCCGCTGTCGGGTGGCCGCCGGAGGTGACGCATCGCGCGGTTGACGCTCGGCCGCGGTTGTGCCCAGCCCGACACGACGAGCCACACGCCGACGCACATCACGACCCCGCCGGCGAGCAGCCACCCGGTCGTCCTCATCGGGTCGAGCCGATCTCGTCGAACGCGTCGTTCGCCACGGGCGGTCGGGCAGCGGCCGTCAGGAACCGGCTGGGTCGCGGCGAGTGGGCGAGCCGCTGCACCCGGACCAGCAGCAGCGCGTAGAGCGTCAGCACGATCGCGAGGAAGAGCTGGCCGCCGGCGGTGTCGTAGGGCTCGAGGTACTCGGCCCGCCCGAACACGAGCAGTCCGACGATCAGCGATCCCATGATCACGGTGAGCAACGTGACCTCGCGTTGGATCGGGGCCCGCTCGGCCTCGACGAGCCTGCGCCGATCGGCCTGCCGCCGCGCCTGTTCGGCGAGCGAGCTGAGCACCGCCGCAGTGCGGGCGCCGCGCTGTACTGCGATCAGCAGCCCGGCGGCCACGAGGTCACCGAGCGGATCGTCGAGGTCGTCGGCGAAACGGCGGAAGACCACAGCGGGGTCCTGGCGGCCGAGGCTCGCCGCCAGCCGTCGCACCTGGGGCCTGATCGCCTCCGGGCAGGTCGCCACCGTCGCGGTGATCGCGCCGATGGGTTGGTCCCCCGCCACCAACACGTCGCGCAGGTTCTCGATCCACGACGCCAGCGCATCGGTGCGTTCGACGTCGCTGACGGCCCGTCGATCGCGGCGTTGCCACACCCCGACGGCGAACCAGCACCCCACGCCGACGACGAGCGACGCGATCACCCATCCCGAGAAGGCCAGGACGATCGCGGCCGCGCCCACCGAGGTGAGCAGTCGGCGCACCACGTCGGCGTCGACCGGCCGAGTCGGAGTCGGGATCGGCTCCGAGCCGGTGAGCACGACGACGGCGAGGAGACCGACGAGCGTGAACACGACGAGGAGCGCCAGGTCGAGACTCATGACGACCGTCCCGTGACCGCGAACTGGTCGGGCCGGTAGCCGGCGAGTCGGAGCCTGGTGAGGTGCCGCTGCGACAGTGGTGCGACCTGAGCGAGCTCGTCGTCGTACTCGTCGAGGGCCCACACCTCGGTGCTCGACACGCCGCCGGCCTCGCCGAGACCGCCCACCTCGATGATCGACGTCACCCGCCGCACCGGAGGCTGATCGTCCACGGCGTTGCGGACCAGATCGATGTGCACGACGAAGTCGACCGTCTGGGCGATCAGGCTCCAGACAGCGAACTCCGGCAGGCTCGAGTTCGACTTCGACACGTAGTACGCCAGCCGTTGCAGGACGATGTCGGCGGTGTGTGCGTGGATCGTTGCGAGCGACCCTCGCTTGCACATCGAGGCGACGTCCAGCATGTCGAGCGCCTCGTCCTCGACGAGCTCGCCGACGACCACACGATCGGGGTTCAACCGGCGCGTCAGCTCCACGAGCTGCCGCGTGGTGATCTCGCCTTCGCCCTCGGCGTTGGCCTGGCGGGTGAACAAGGCGGGTGCGTCCGGATGCCTCGGGTCGTCCTCCAGCCGCAGTTCGAGCAGGTTCTTCTCGACCGTGATGATCCGCTCGAGCGGCGACACCTCGCCGAGGAGTTCGGTGAGCAGCGTGGTCTTGCCGGCACCGGGTGGCCCGGACACGAGGATGGTGAACCCGCATCGCACGAGCGCTCGCAGCGGCTCGACGAGCGAGTGGGGGAACAGGCCGAGATCGGCGAGGCCGGCGAGGCCCACCTGACGGACGACGAACCGGCGGATCGCGAGCCGGGGGTGCGTCGACACGCCGTGCTCCCCGGCCCCGCCGAGCACCATCACGATGCGCGACCCGTCGCGTGACTGGAGCGTGAGCATCGGCGACGACGTGTCGAGGCGCCCCTCGCCGGTGCCGGTCATGCGCAACGCCATTCGCTTCTGGAACGCGGTGAGTTCGTCCGCCGACGCCCACAACGCACCGACGTCGACCTTGCGGCCGTCGGTGTAGGTCACCCAGGTCGAGTCGGGTCCGTTGACATCGATCTCCTCGACCATCGGGTCGCTCAGATACGGCTCCAGCGGACCGGCACCGGTGAGTTCGGCGACCACGTCGGCGCGCACACGCTGCTCGACGTCGAGAGTCAGGGGGCGCAGCCCGCGCTGCAGTCGCTCCTCGGTGAGTGTGGTGATCTCCTCGCCGATCCATGCTCCGATGAGCAGTTGTTGACGTCGCTCGTCGGCGGCGAGCGCGACGCCGCGCCGGTCGGCACCGCGGCTGTCGTCGTGCTCGATCGCCTCGATCAGCCGGCCGGCGACGCGTTCGGTCACGAGGGCGACCGTCGCGCGGGCCTCGTCGACGCCGGGGTCGCGCATGATCGTCACGAGCCCACCTCGGAGCCGGACCGCCCGAGCGCTCCCATGTGCAGCGACGGGTCGGACGGCGAGGCGACGTACCCGCTCAAGAGCGCGGCGGCCTCCGCCGCAGACCGCATCAACGGGAGTCGCTGGAGGCGCTTGGCCGACACGCCGGTTCGTCCTGCCAGCACGGCAGCGGCCAGCGGATCCTCCGCGAGGCGACAGGCGGCGATGATCGTCCCCGGCACCGAGCCGTCGATGAAGCTCACGACGTCGTCGGGCTCGAACGGTTCACGGCCGATCACGGCGAGCACGACCGGCCCGCCGACACCCTCGACCTGCTCGACGAGCCGCTCGAGCCGCACCGATTCCGCCTGGGCCGATGCGGGGCTCTGGCGGTGCACCACGACGGTGACGGCCGCCCGGCGCAGCAGGTGAGGTGGATCACCGGATGGCCGACCGAGATCGGCGAGCGCAACGACGTCGTGGTGGCCCGCGAGTTCGGGGATGATCGCGGCCCCCGCCTCGGCGATCGCCCGTCGTGCCGGCAACGAACGGACCGGCGCCGCGATGAACCGGATGCCGCTCCGACTCCGCTGGACCACCGAGTCGATCGTGTCGCCGACGGTTCGGACTCCCGAGGTGGTGGCGGCGACGGCAGAGGAGAGCGATGGTGTTCCCGGGGTGTCGAGCCACCCGGCCAACGAACCGCCGGACGGGTCCGCTTCGAGCACGATCACCTCGGCCGGCCACCCGGATGCGAGCGCGACGCACGTGGTCGTGGTGCAGTCGCCGGTGACCGCGACGATCGTCACGGCTCGTCGTCCTCGTCGGTGATCACCGTCTCGATCCCCGGATCGCTCGGGGCGGCGTTCGTCGCCGGGTCGGCGGTCGGGTCCACCAGGACGACACGGACGTCGTCGGCGGCCGCGACGGTCGCTGCATCGGCGACATCGACCTCGACCGAGAGCGACTCCACCCCGAGCGCCGAGTTCATCGACACAGGGAGGCCGACCACCCTGCCGCCGACGGTGATCGGTGTGGCATCGCCGTCCGCCACGACGAGGACCACCGCCACGCGTTCGCGGATGCCGATCGGCAACGTCCCCTCTGCGACCTGGATTGCCACCACCGCGCTGCCGTCGCTGACCAGCGGCGTGGACTGCAGCGCCTCGGACGTCACGAGCGAACCCGAGACGAGACGGACCTTCGCATAGCTCCCCACGAGCGAGTCGAGCTGCTCACCGGGAACGACGTTGACGGTCGAGTCGACGTCGGCGTCGACCGTACGGAGCATGTCGGCGGTGAGCTGCTCGCCGGCCGGGACGTCTCGCACCACCTGGACGATCGGCTGGGCGTCGTCGAGGGACGAGTACAGGAGAAGGTTCCCTCCGATCGCGATGGCGGCCAGGGCGACGCCGAGTGCGATCCGATTGCGACGGCGCGCCGCGGGCTGGAACCCCCGGCGGTCGCCGGCGCCGTTGGATGATCTCGCCGGCGGCACGGAGCGCGACGTCGCCGTCGCGGAGGAACCGGAGGTCGCACGCCGTGTGTCGGTCATGCTGCTCAGCGCCGTTCCGTTCAGCGCCGTTCCGTTCAGCAAGGTGTCGAGCCCGACTGCGAACCCGATCAGCGCAACAGCTGCACCCGCCACGAGGAACGGGCCGAACGCGATCGTCGCCGATCGCCGGGCGAGCCCGACGGCGGCGCCGAGTCCGGCCGCCGCACAGAGCGCCACCAGCCCGAGCTGCCACGCCAACGTGCCGACGGCAGCGCCGAGGACCAGTGCGGCCTTGACGTCACCGAAGCCCATCGACCGAGGTGCGATCAGGTGGAGCACCAACAGCGGCATGGCCATCGCAGCGGCGCCCGCGGTCATCGATCCGAACGCCGGTGGAGTTCCGAGTGTCCACGCCAGTGCCACCGTGGTCGCCAGCACACCTGCGGCGAGGCCGGTCCACCCATCGGGCAGACGTCGCGTTCGGGCATCGACCATCGCCGGGGGCACCATGGCGGCGATCGTGAGCGTGGCGGGTGCTGGGAGCCACCCGGTCAGGACCACCGCGACCACACCGATTGCACCGATCGCACCGGAGGTGATCAGCGCGCGTCGGATCAACCGGTCATCGGTCCCATCCCCCTGATGGGCACTCGACGAGCGAACGAACGCTCGCTCGGGAACTCCGACGGACTCCACCGCCCACGCCTCCTTCCCCCGAGGAGCCTCCGATCGTAGTCGGTCGTTCGGGGCCGGTTTTCCGTCGGACCCACGGGGGTCGATTCGCTCCTGCACGGTGCCCAGTGGGCGCGCTCGTCGACGGTGGGGAAACCGCGGTCAGCCGGAGGACCGGTCGCAGCCGGCGTCAGTCCGGCGACAGCGAGCGCACGGTCCACTCGAGCAGCCAGCTGAGGAAGTCGTACAGCTGGTGTTCGGGGGTGGTGCCCACGTCGGCGTCGTCCGCGGTCTCGTCGTCGGTGATGTCGAGCATCGTGCCGAGCACGAGGCGGATCGCGTTGATCGACTGCAGGAACGCGATCGTCTCGCCCTCGTTCATCAGCTCGGTGCGTTCCGGATCGAGCGCGTCGGTGACCGACTCGATCGCCGACAGCCGGCTCGTGACCAACTCCTCGCGCATCAACCGCTGGTACTCGGCTTCCTTCTCGTCGTCGTCGGGGTAGGCGACCGGGAACAGCCGGAGCAGCAGCTCGTTGTCCTCCGGGCCGGTCATCAACGCCCCGAGTTCGCCCATCAGGCGGATCAGCAGGTTGCGCTCCTCCTCGTCGAGCGTGATCTCCCAGCCGCCCCTGACCGCCCGCACCGGCGGCACGAACCTACGACGCAGGGCCATCTTGTTCCATGGTGGCCCACAGGCTGTGCTCGTGGAGCCGGAACACGTGCATCTCGGCTTCCTCGCGACCGCACGACGCCACGACCGCTCGCCCCTTGTGGTGGACGTCGAGCATCAACTCGGTCGCCTTCTCCTTCGAGAACCCGAACAGCTTCTGGAACACGTAGGTGACGTAGCTCATCAGGTTGACCGGATCGTTCCACACCAGCACGATCCACGGACGGTCGATCACCGCGGCCTCGTCGAGGTCGGGGTCCATCACCTCCGTGGGTTCGAGCGTGGTCGGCACGACACCAGTGTGCCCGCGTTGGTCACCTGGCCACCACCGCCCTACGATGAGCCGGTCATGGCCGTCGGCAGTCGCCCCCTCGTTCCGTCCCGGCTGACGCCCGGCGGCATCGCCCACGGCAGTCGTCGCGCCCCCACCAGCGTGATCGGCGCCTACATCGCGCTCACCAAGCCGCGGATCATCGAACTGTTGCTGATCACCACCGTGCCCACGATGGTGCTCGCCGAGTCCGGCTGGCCCGCCTGGTCGCTGGTGGCCGTCACCCTCCTCGGCGGCACGCTCGCCGCCGGTGGCGCCAACGCGGTCAACATGTACGTCGACCGCGACATCGACGCCCTGATGGAGCGCACCCAGGGCCGCCCGCTCGTCACCGGCATCATCCCGGCCCGCAACGCCCTCGTGTTCGCGATCGCCCTGCAGATCCTGGCCTTCGCCGTGCTGTGGGCGGGCGCCAACCTGCTCTCCGCCGTCCTCGCCTTCAGCGCCGCGGCGTTCTACGTGGGGGTCTACACGCTCTGGCTCAAGCGCACGAGCCGCCAGAACATCGTGATCGGCGGGGCCGCCGGGGCCGTTCCGGTGCTCGTCGGCTGGGCCGCCGTGCAGGATTCGCTGGCGTGGGCGCCGATCGTGCTCTTCGTCGCCATGTTCCTGTGGACGCCGCCGCACTTCTGGGCGCTCGCCGTCAAGTACGCCGACGACTACCGCGCCGCCGACGTGCCGATGCTGCCCACCGTGGTGCCGATCGAGAGCGCCGTGCGCCAGATGTTCTGGTACACCGTCGCCCTCGTGATCACCACGCTGGTGCTGATCCCCGTTGCCGACCTCGGCTGGATCTACGGGGTGACCGCCGCCGTCCTCGGCGTGATGTTCATCGGCGGCACCGTCGCCCTGCGCCGTCGTCCCACGCCGGCCAACAGCATGCGGCTCTTCGGTTTCTCGATCACCTACGTCACCGTGCTCTTCGGGGCCATGACACTGGATGTTCTCGTCCGGTACGGCTGGTGACCACCGCCGTCAGGTCCGCGATCGCCGGCGCCGCCCCTGCGAGGATTTCGGGCGCACCGGTCCCGTGCAAGTAGTCTCGGCCGTCGTGCCGTGCCACGTTTCGAAGTCAGACAAGTGAGTGCCCACCCCGTATGACCACCATCGAATCCACCCCTGAAGCCGTCGTGGCCGCCCCGAGCGGCTCGGTCGACGATGCCGGCACCGTCAGCTGGCTCGATCGGTTCATCGACGTCTTCACCTCGACCGACCACAAGGTCATCGGCCGCCACTACTTCGGCGGCGGTCTCGCCGGGCTGCTGGCGATCGTGGTCGTCAATGTGCTCATCGGTGTCGAACGCCTCGACGGCGCCGACACCGTCCTCGACATCGAGGTCATCCCGCAGTTGCTCGACGCCCAGCGCGTCGGTCTCGTGTTCGCGGTGATGCTCCCGCTCGCCATGGCGATCGCCGTGGCGTTCGTGCCGCTGCAGGTCGGCTCCCGATCGATCGTGTTCCCCCGCCTGGCCTTCACCGGCTTCTGGATGTGGCTCGGCGGCGCGATCATCACCGTCGTCGCCCTCGTCAACAACGGCGGCACGCTCGGCGGCGACAGCGACATGGTCGACCTGTTCATCGTCGGCCTGGGTCTGATGGCGATCGGGTTGCTCGCCTCGGCCGGTTCCGTCGCCACCACGATCCTCACCACCCGGGCACCCGGCATGACGATGCGCCGGGTCCCGCCGTCCACGTGGTCGGCCCTGGTCTTCAGCCTCGGCATCGTGCTCGTGATGCCGGTGTTCGTCGGCACGCTCACCTACCTCTTCCTCGACCACCGCAACGCCCGCACCGGTTTCGGTGGCAACGAAGGCATCCTCACCTGGGTCGGCTGGATCTTCACCCAACCGGCGACGTTCCTCTTCGCCATCCCGGCGATCGCGATGCTCGTCGAGCTCTTCCCGATCACGTTCGGCAAGCGCACGCCGGCCCGCGGCGTCATGTTCTTCGGCCTGAGCCTCGTCGGGCTCGCCGCGCTCGCCGGCGTCACCCAGCAGAATCTCCAGAACCTGCCGTGGGCGGGGAGTCAGCTGAGCACCAGCAACCTCGACGAGAAGGCCCGCGACCTCGTTCCGTACCTGCTCTTCAACGCACTTCCCGTGCTCGGTGCGTTGCTCGTGCTCCTCGTCGGCCTCCAGATCGCCCGCCCGACCGACGGCATGAAGGTCAACGTCAAGCCTGCGGTGTTCTTCGGCTTCTTCGGCTACGGGATGGTGCTGGTCGGCATGCTCGGCAACCTGATGTACGCCATCGACGACGCCGGTGTGCAGGGCACCGTGTTCGAAGAGGGCTCGCTCGTCTACGTCGCCTACGGCGCCGTGCTCGGGGCGATGGGTGCCCTGGTCCACTGGGCGCCGAAGCTGTGGGGCCGCACGATCAACTCCGTCGCTGCGATCGGTCTGGCGTTCCTCGGCGTCGCCGCCACGATCCTCGCCACGTTCCCGCTCTACATCGCCGGTCTGCTCGACCAGCCCGCCGGCGTCGCCTACGACGACAGCAACCTCGAGGTGTGGAACATCCTCAGCCTCGTCGGTCACGGCCTGATGGCGATCACGGCACTCGCCTTCGTCGTGGTGATGCTCGGCTCGCTGCTCGGTCGCCACGACGACGACGACGTCGGCGACGACCCCTGGAGTGGCCAGACCATCGAGTGGGCCACCACGTCACCGGCACCGCGCGACAACTTCGTCGACGTGCCGATCATCCACTCCGCCGAACCCATGCTCGACCTCCGTGACGCCGCAACGGCCCCGACCGACGGGAGCGCCTCCTGATGTATGCCCTGCCCGCACCCCCGCCCCCGGCGCCGCAGCGCCAGGTGCTCGTCGGGGTCTCGCTCGCCGTGATGGCTGCGGTGATGATGACCGGGAGCATGCTCGCCGTCTGGGCGCTCCAGCGCCGCGAGGCGATCGACTTCGAGGGATCCTGGCTGCCCGACGGCGTCACGATCCCCGAGGTGCCCACCAACGTGATGCTGCTGGCCTTCATCGGGCTCTGCGTGTTCGGTCAGTGGGCGGTCTACAGCGCCGGCAACGACGATCGGGGTCACACGATCCTCGCCCTCGGGTGCACGTTCCTTGTGGGCATCCTGGTGATCAACGCACAGGCCTTCGTCTACACCCAGATGGGTCTCGGCATCGCCGACGGCACCTATGCCGCGATGTTCTACGCCATCACGGGCTTCTTCATGCTGCTGATGATCGCCGGGCTGCTCTTCACCACCGTCACCGCGTTCCGTTTCATCGGCGGCCGCACCGCCGACCGCGAACTGCTGGTCGCCCACGCCCTGTTCTGGTACGCCATGTCGGCGATCTACGCCGGCATCTGGTTCCTCGTCTACGTCACCAAGTGAGCTGCTGAATGTTCACCACCGGATCCAAATTCCTCATCGGCTCGGCCGTCATCGCCACCGTCACAGCGATCGCCTACGGCGTCACCCAGGACGGCGTGATGGGCACGATCGGTCTCGCTTCGGCGGCGATCGTGCTCTGGTTCCTCGCCGTGCTCAACCTGTTCATCCGCGACAGCAACTACTGGGCCGACGAGATCTCGTCGATCGACACGGCGCCTGCCGCCGTTCGTGCGCCGGTCAACACCGTGTGGCCGTTCGCGTTCGCGTTCTCGGCGGCGGTGTTCGCGGTCGGTCTCGTCACCTACCAGGCCGTCTTCGTCATCGGCGTCGTCCTGCTCCTCGTCACGGGAGCGGAGTGGACCGCCGAGGCCTGGGCTCACCGGGCATCGGCCGATGTCAGCCACAACGCCGACGTCCGTGACCGCATCGCCAACCCGCTCGAGTTCCCGCTCGCGGCGGCGATCGGGATCGGCATCGTCGTGTACGCGTTCAGCCGGGTGATGCTGTGGCTCTCGAAGACCAGCACCGTCGTCGCATTCAGCGTGCTGGGCGCGATCATCATCACGCTCGCTTTCCTCTTCGCCTATCGCCCGAAGGTCTCCTCCAAGGCGGCGGCGGTCGTGATCGGCGTCGGCGCACTCGGCCTGATCGCCGGTGGGGCTGCGGCCGGGCTCAGCGGCGAACGCGACATCGAGCAGCACGAGACCACCGAGGGCCTCGCCGAGGAGGGTGTCGACATCTGCACCAGCCCCGAGGAGTTCGAGGCCGACGAGAAGGCCTCGCAGACGGTCGCTGCCACGGCCGCGGTCGCCGCCACGATCACCCTCGGCGCCGACGGCGAGCTGACCTACGAGCTCAACGGGCCCAGCGCCCAGGGCGCCGACGGCATCACGTTGCCGCGGTCGAACCCGAACAACATCGTGTTCCGCAACGACTCGGGTGAACACCGTCGCCTGTCCGCCAGCCTCGGCACCGAAGTGGTCGAGGAGGACGGAGTCGAGGAAGAACGTCCCTTCTACGTGTGCACCGCCCTCGTCGACGATGGCGGCGTCCAGAACATCACCATGAGTGTCGCCCTCCCCAGCGTCACGGCCGAAGACGGCTACTTCTTCTTCGTGCCCGGAGTCGACACCGCTCGCCTGAACCTTCTTGTGCCATGAGTAACCCGCGAACGAAAAGGCCTTCCGTGACATCCTCGGCTACCTTCGGACCAATGAGTCGTCGTGTACGAATCGGACTGGTGCTCGGCCTCGGCGCGCTCGCCGCGGGTTGTGCCGAGGACGCCCCGCAGGACATGTGGCAACCGGCCGGGCCCAACGCCCAGTCGATCGCCGACCTGTCGTGGCTCGTGTTCGTCCTCGCCGGCATCGTCGGTGTGATCGTCTTGACTGTCGTGTTCATCGCGATCTTCAAGTTCCGCGACAAGGGCCAAGCAATCCCGGAGCAGGTGCACGGCAAGCCGACCCTCGAGATCATCCTCACGATCATCCCGGCGCTCATCCTGATCGGCATCGCGATCCCCACCGTCGGCACGCTGATGGCGCTCAACGACACCAGCGACACCGAGTGCGTGATCAACGTCACCGGCCAGCAGTGGTGGTGGGAGATCGACTACCCGACCCAGGAGGGTTGCGGATCCGGCATCTCGGAGCCGATCATCACCTCGGGCCAGATGGTCATTCCGATCAACACGCCCGTCCTGGTTCGCGGCACCAGCCGCGACGTCATCCACTCGTGGTGGATCCCGCGCCTCAACGGCAAGCGCGACATGGTCCCCGGCCGTGTCCACACCAACAAACTCGAGGCCGACGAGCCCGGGATCTACGCCGGTCAGTGCACCGAGTTCTGCGGCCTCTCGCACGCCAACATGCGCATGGAGGTCATCGCGATGACCCCCGAGGACTTCGAGGCGTGGAAGGCGAACCAGATCAAGCCCTACGAGGCCCCTGCCCCCGACACGCTCGCTGCGGCCGGTGAGCAGACGTACATCGCCCAGTGTTCGCGATGCCACCAGGTCAACGGGCTCGAGGACGCCGACGGCGACCCGATCATCTCCCGGCCGGACCTGTCGGTCTACTCCGGTGCGGCGCCCAACCTGTCGTGGCTGATGACCCGGAACACGTTCGCCGGCGCCTCGTTCGATCTGCTGTCGCCGGCGTGTCGTCCCGAGGTGTGGCAGGCCCCACCGGAGACCGTCGGCCAGGAGTACTTGAAGGGTGTCACGCCGGAGTGCCTCAACTCCGTGCAGCTGCGTGAGTGGTTGCGCAACGCCCCGGCCATGAAGCCGATGTACACCGACCCCGAGAAGCTCGAGCCCACCGACGGGCTCGTCCGCGGCATGCCGAACCTCGCCCTGAGTGAAGACCAGATCGACGAACTCGTCGCCTACCTGCTCGAACGCAAGTGATGGGAGCCCGATAGCCCATGGCCATCATCGAACGACCGACCGAAACTCCGGCGCTGGCCGGCTCCGGCGCGGCTGTCGTCACGCCGTCGTCGTCGTACGGCTACTTCCGCCGCCCGGTGCAGACCACCGGCTGGCGGTCGTGGGCGTTCACCGTCGACCACAAGAAGATCGGCATCATGTACGGCGTCGTCGCCATGGTGTTCTTCTTCATCGGCGGTTTCGAGGCGCTCCTGATCCGTGCGCAGCTCGCGCAGGCCGACGGAACGATCCTCTCGGCCGACAAGTACAACCAGATGTTCACGATGCACGCCACGACAATGGTGTTCCTGTTCGTGATGCCGATGGCATCGGCGTTCGCCAACTACATGATGCCCCTGCAGATCGGCGCCCGTGACGTCGCGTTCCCCCGCCTCAATGCGCTCAGCCTCTGGCTGTTCGTGTTCGGCGGCATCTTCATCAACACCTCGTGGATCCTCGGTGGCGCCGCCGACGGTGGCTGGTTCATGTACGCACCGAACAGCTCGGTGCCGTTCTCGCCCACCAACGGGGTCGACTTCTGGGTGCTCGGCCTGCTGATCACCGGCGTCGCCTCGCAGGTCGGTGCGATCAACCTGATCGTCACCGCGCTCAACATGCGCGCTCCCGGCATGAACCTCATGCGGATGCCGATCTTCACGTGGATGGCGCTCGTGGTGCAGTTCCTGCTGCTGTTCGCCATCCCGGTCATCACCGTGGCGTTGTTCCTCCTGATGTTCCAGCGGAACTTCGGTGCCACCTTCTTCTCGGTCGAGGCCGGAGCCGACCCGCTCCTGTGGCAGCACCTCTTCTGGCTGTTCGGCCATCCCGAGGTGTACATCCTCGTCCTCCCCGCCTTCGGCATCATCTCCGAGGTGCTGCCCACGTTCTCCCGCAAGCCGCTGTTCGGCTACCCGTTCGTGGTGTTCTCGGGTGCCGCGATCGGCTTCGTCGGCTTCGGTGTGTGGGCCCACCACATGTTCGCAGCGGGCCTCGGCCCGATCTCGGTCGCCGTGTTCTCGGTGGCGACGATGGCCATCGCCGTGCCGACCGGCGTCAAGATCATCAACTGGACCATGACCATGTGGGGCGGCAAGCTGTGGTTCACCACGGCGATGCTGTTCGCCGTCGGCCTGATCGTGCAGTTCACGATCGGTGGCCTGTCCGGCGTCACCCACGCCGTGGCCCCGTCCGACACGCAGCAGACCGACACCTACTACATCGTCGCCCACTTCCACTACGTGATCTTCGGTGGCGCGGTGCTGGGCCTCTTCGCCGGCATCTACTACTGGTGGCCGAAGGTGTTCGGCAAGATGCTGAGCGAACGGTGGGGTCGCTGGAACTTCTGGTTCATGATCATCGGAATGAACCTCACGTTCGGACCGATGCACATCCTCGGTCTGCAGGGCCAGCCCCGGCGTATGTACATCTGGACCGAGGCTCGCGCCGGTGAAGGCTATTTCGACCTCGCGTTCTGGAACCTCGTCTCCTCGATCGGCTCGGTGGTGCTCGCCATCGGCGCCCTGTTCTTCATCATCAACGTCTGGGTCAGCCGGAAGCACCCGCCCTGTCCCCCCGACCCGTGGGACGCCCGCAGCCTCGAGTGGATCACCACGAGCCCGCCGAAGGAACACAACTTCGACCGGATCCCGACCGTCCACACCCTCGACGAGTTCTTCCACCGCAAGTACGAAGACGTCGGCGAGGGCGACCAGCACGACTACAAGCAGGTGGCCACCGGCGAAGAGGTCATCGAACTGGAGGAGAAGTACGCCGAGGCGCACATCCACCTGCCGTCGCCGTCGTACTGGCCGCTCATCCTGGCGCTGTCGTTCCCGGTGCTCGCGTACGGCGTGATCTACAGCACGCTGCTGATCGTCGCCGGTGCCGCCATTGCCGTGCTCGCACTGTTCGGTTGGGCGCTCGAACCCCCGACCGCCGACGACTCCGACTTCGACCCGCCCCCGCCGGGCGACGACGAACCGAGCAAGGAGCTGGCCGTCAGTGTCTGACGCAACGATCACCGAGACCGACGACGCCGTCGAGATCCCGCACGGGTACGACGACGGCAGCGACCACATCGGTCTGCCCCACCACACGTCCACGGGCCTGTCCAACACGAAGTTGGCGATGTGGCTGTTCCTGGGCTCGGAGTGCCTGCTGTTCGGTGGGCTGATCTCGACCTACATGCTCTACCGCAACCGGCAGGCCGACCAGCTGGGCCCCGACCAGCTGTGGGACATCCCGTTCACGTCGGCCACGAGCTTCGTGCTGCTGATGTCGTCGCTCACGATGGTGATGTCGGTGTCGGCGGCCAAGCGCAAGGACGAACAGCGCACCAAGCTCTGGCTCACCGTCACCGCACTGCTCGGCGGCCTGTTCCTCGCCGGGCAGGTGTACGAGTTCACGGTGTTCTACCGCGAGGGCCTCGGCTACACCACCAGCTTGTTCTCCTCGAGCTTCTACACGCTCACCGGCTTCCACGGCGTCCACGTCGCCGTCGGCATCATCATGCTGTTGTCGCTCGTGGCGATGCTGGCCAGGGGCAAGCTGGTCGGCGACAAACACGAGACCGTCGAGATGATCGGCCTGTACTGGCACTTCGTCGACGTGGTCTGGATCGTCATCTTCACCCTCGTCTACCTGATTCCGGCCTGATCCATGGACACTGACGCCACCATCACCGACAGCGGCCGCACGCCGACCACCGCGGACGACGCCCACGGCGAGCCGTCGGCGCACGCCGAGCCCGCGCAGCGCCACAAGGAACCGACCGACCGCCAGTACATCTTCATCGCGCTCTTCCTCGCGGTGCTGACGGCGATCGAGATCGCGGCCACCGAAGTCGGACCCGACGGACCGCTGCTGATCGTCTCACTGCTCGTCCTGATGGCGGTCAAGTTCCTGTTCGTCATCCTGTTCTTCATGCATCTGCGCTTCGACAGCCGTCTGTTCAGCCTGGTCTTCTACATCGGGCTCGGGTTCGCGATCGGGCTGTACGGCGTGGTGCTCGCCACCTTCCACTTCTTCGTCAGCTAGTCGTCGAAAGGGCGCACCCCCATGCTCGCCCAACTCCCCAGCCTGGACCCTTGGCGGTACCAGTTCCACCCCGAGGTCTGGATCCTCGTCGCCTTCCTGACCGGCGCGTACATCTACATGGTGCGCGTGATCGGCCCGAAGGCAGTGCCCGCCGGGCAGCCCGCCGTGTCGAGGTTCAACATCGGCTGCTTCATCGGCGCGATGGTGATGCTCTGGGTCGCCAGCGACTGGCCGATCCACGACATCGGCGAGGAGTACCTGTACTCGGCGCACATGCTCCAGCACATGATGCTGAGCTACTTCCTGCCGCCGCTCGTGCTGATGGCCACACCCGAGTGGCTGTTGCGGGTGCTCGTCGGCAACGGACGCTTCTACCGCGTCGTCGTGTTCTTCACGAAGCCGGTGATCGCCGCCGTGCTGTTCAACGCCGTCGTGATCATCACGCACATCCCCCAGGTGGTCAGCGCATCGGTCGACAACGGGCCACTGCACTACTCGTTGCACTTCGCGGTGGTGCTCTTCTCGCTGTTGATGTGGATGCCGGTCGTCGGACCGTTCCCCGAGCTGCAGATGACCCCGCTCGGCAAGTGCATCTACCTGTTCCTGCAATCGCTCGTCCCGACGATTCCCGCTGCCTGGCTGACGTTCGCCGACGACGCCGTGTACCGCACCTACGACCAGCCGGTGCGGGTGTGGGGAATGTCGGTCGCCACCGACCAGCAACTGGCGGGTGCGATCATGAAGACCGGTGGTGGGATCTTCCTGTGGGCCGTGATCATCTACATCTTCTTCAAGAAGTTCGCATCGGGCTTCGAGTACGGCAACACCTACCGGCGGCCGCGACCGATTCCCGATGCCGAGTTGACCGGCGACCACGCCGTCGACGGCGAGTCGCCGCTCACGACGGCCGACGTCGAGCGCGAGTTCGCCAAGGCACGGTCCGCGGGCGACATCACCGACTGACCGTCCTGCAACGACGGCGCCCCACCGGTCGGTGGAACCGCTCGGGTCGTGCGGACGGTCGAGCACTAGCCTCGTCGGTGTGATCGATCAGCGATTGTTGCGAACCGACCTCGAGGGCGTCAAGGCGTCGCTGGGCCGGCGCGGCACTCCCGGACTGCTCGACGAGGTCGACGAAGCCCACCGGCTCGATCGTGAACTCCTCGACATCACCGCCCGGCGCGACACGATCCGGGCCCGCGTGAACGAGATCTCCAAGGAGGTCGGTCAGCTCCGCCGCGACGGGGACGTCCCCGGTGCCGAAGCGCTCCAGGCCGAGAGCCGGGCGCTCGGTGACGACGAGCGAGCGCTCGCCGCCCGCCACGATCAGCTGTCGGCCAAACTGCGCCACCTGCTGCTCGGCATCCCCAACCTGCCACACCCCGACGCACCCGACGGGGCCGGCGACACCGACAATCCGGTGGTCACGGGGCCCTGCGGACCGCTCGATCCCGACACCGCGCCGCACGGTGTCGCGCACTGGGAGACCGGCACCGCCCTCGGCATCCTGGACAACGAGCGCGCCGTCAAGATCTCGGGCGCGATGTTCACGATGCAGCGAGGCGCGGGCGCAACGCTCGTGCGGGCGCTGTGCCAGTACGGCCTCGACCTGAACGCCGATGTCCACGAGGAGATCCGGCCACCGTCGCTCGTCACCTCGGCCACGCTCACCGCCACCGGCCAGCTCCCGAAGTTCGCCGACGACGCGTACGCCATCGAGCGTGACGATCTCTGGTGCATCCCGACCGCCGAGGTGCCGCTCACCTCGATCTACGCGGACGAGACGCTCGACGACACCCAGTTGCCGATCCGCATGATGGCCTACAGCGCGTCCTACCGACGCGAGGCCGGATCGGCGGGCCGCGACACGAGGGGCATGTTGCGCGCACACGAGTTCGACAAGGTCGAGATCCTCGCGCTGGCCACTCCGGAGCAGGCGCCGGCGCTCCTCGACGACATGGTGGGTCGAGCCGAGCGTGCGATCGCCGGGCTCGGCCTCACCTACCGGATCATCGAGATCTGCACCGGCGACATGGGGCAGAGCCACCACCGCAGCTTCGATGTCGAGGTGTACGCCCCCGGCGTCGAGAACTGGCTGGAGGTGTCGTCGATCAGCTGGTTCAGTGACTACCAGGCTCGGCGGGCGAACATCCGGTTCCGTCGCCACGACGAGCAGGGCAAGGTGCTCAAGGGCACTGAGTTCGTCCACACGCTCAACGGTTCCGCCCTCGCGGTTCCGAGGGTGTGGGCGGCGATCGTCGAGACGTACCGCAACGACGACGGATCGGTCACCGTCCCCGAGGCACTGCGCCCCTACATGCGTGGCATCGAGCGGATCGAGGCCGGGTCGTGACCGACTGGGCCGCACCCGATCGCCGGGCCGAGCTCTGGGGGCGGCGCGTCCAGTACGAGACCGACGGCCTCGATCTGGCCGGCATCGACCCCGACCCGGTCGCGCAATGGGATCGCTGGCACCAGGACGCCCTCGAAGGCGGGGTCGCAGAGCCGAACGCGATGACCGTGGCGACGGTCGACGCCGACGGTGTGCCCGACGCCCGCATCGTGCTGGTCCGCCAGGCCGACGAACACGGCCTCGTCTTCTACACGAACTACGAGGGGACCAAGAGCCGGCAGCTCGACCGGGCGCCCGTGGCGGCAGCGGTGTTCTCGTGGCTCGACCTGCACCGACAGGTCCGCGTGCGTGCTCACGTCGAGCGGGTGAGCGAGGCCGAGAGCGACGCGTACTTCGCGTCACGTCCACGCGGGTCGCAGCTCGGCGCCTGGGCGTCGCCCCAGAGCGAGGTGATCGCTGATCGTTCCGAACTCGAGGCCCGGGTGATCGGCTTCGACGAGCAGTTCGCCGACCGTGACGTCCCCCGTCCGCCGCACTGGGGCGGCTGGCGGCTGATCCCGTTCGAATGGGAGTTCTGGCAGGGTCGCCCGAGCCGCCTCCACGACCGGCTGCACTATCGCCGCACCGACTCCGACTGGGCCATCACCCGCCTCGCCCCCTGACCATCACGCCTGGGGTCATCACGCCTGGGGTCATCACGCCCTGTGGTCAGACCCGGGACGTGACAGCACGGACGGTGGGTGCGAGCCAATCGGAAAACGCCAGGTCACGGGAGTTGAATGCCGACCCCTCACCGGCGAGGCTGTGCGCATGACCGTGACGAGGGTGCTGGTGGTCGACGACGAACCGACCGTGCGTGAGGTGGTGGCCGGCTACCTGCGGCGCGACGGCCACGAGGTGTCGGAGGCAGCCGACGGCACGACGGCGCTCGAACTCGTCGATCGCGACCATCCCGACCTCATCGTGCTCGACATGATGCTCCCCGGGGTCAACGGCCTCGACGTGTTGCGACGGGTGCGCACCACCAGTGACGTCCCCGTGATCATGCTGACCGCGCGGTCGGAGGAATCCGACCGGGTGGCGGGCCTCGAGCTCGGCGCCGACGACTACGTCGTCAAGCCGTTCTCGCCCCGCGAGTTGGCGGCACGCGTCAATGGCGTGCTTCGCCGGACGAGCGGTCGCCAGGCCGCCGCGCCGGGACCGATCGTGTTCGGCGAACTCACGATCGAACCGCTGAGCCGTCAGGTCACGCTCGAAGGCCGCAACGTCGAGATGACCCCGAAGGAGTTCGACGTGCTCGCCTTCCTCGCGTCGTCGCCCCGACAGGTGTTCTCGCGTGCGCAGCTCCTCGAGTCGGTGTGGCAATCGTCGCCCGAGTGGCAGGACCCTGCAACCGTCACCGTCCACGTGCGTCGGATCCGCAACAAGATCGAAGCCGACCCCGAGACGCCACGCTGGATCACCACCGTGTGGGGTGTCGGCTACCGGTTCGAGCCGTGACACCCGATCGACCGGGTCCTCCGCGCGGCATGAACCGGCTCGGCCGCAAGTTCCTCGTCGCCACGCTCGCCGTCCTCGGCGTGGCGGTGCTGATGATCGCCATCGCCGCGCAGACGATGTTCATCAACGACCACGATCTGCGCCTGCTCATGTGGGCGCTCGTACCCGCCGTGCTGGGAGCTGCGCTCGTCGCGGTGGCGATGGCCCGCCCGGTGGCTCGTGACGCCACTCGAATCTGCGACGCGGCGATGCGGGTGGCCGACGGCGACCTGTCGGCGCGCACCGGTGTGACCCGGCGCGACGAACTCGGTGAAGCAGCGGCGATGTTCGATCTGATGGTCGACCGACTCGAGGCCGTCGAGCAGGAGCGATCGCTGATGCTGTCGTCGATCTCCCACGATCTCCGGACGCCTCTCACTGCGTTGCGAGCCTCGGTGGAGGCGATCCGCGACGGCGTCGCGGACGACCCGGACATGTACCTGAGCGGCATGGAGCGCCAGGTCCGAGCACTGTCGGCGCTCGTCGACGACCTGCACCTGCACAGCCGTCTGGTGAGCGGCACGATCGAGCTCCAACGCATACGCCTCGACCTGCGCGAACTCGCCGACGAGGCGATGGAGACACTCCGTCCGATCGCCGAGGTCCGCAACGTCGCGCTCCTGCTCGAGGCCCGGCACCGAGTGCTCGTCGAGGCCGACGGCTCGCAACTCGCCCGCGTGATCCGCAACCTCCTGGAGAACGCGATCCGTCACGCTCCCGACGACTCGGTCGTGCTGGTGCAGATCGAGGAGCAGGATCACGTGGCGACGATGCGCGTCGTCGACGAAGGCCCGGGCTTCCCGACCGAGTTCCGCGACCGGGCCTTCGAGCCGTTCACCCGAGCCGACCCGGCACGCGACACGCGAACCGGAACGGCGGGGCTCGGACTGTCGATCGCCCGCGGCATCGTCACCGCTCACGGTGGGTCGATCGGTGTGGGTGACGGCCCTGGTGGCGTCGTGGAGATCGCGCTGCCGGTGTGACGGGCCCGAGTCGTCGGCTGCCCTCAGTCGTCGATCGGCCAGGAAGTCGCCGCGTCGACGAGCCCGTCGATCAATGCCTCGGTGTGCGGGGTGAGACCCGGGCCCTCCCAGTCCCACCAGAGCGGACTCGATCCACGGACCCGGGGCGGCAGCTCGATCTGGACCCCGCCGTTGCGCGGCAGATTGACCGGGTTGTGGCGGTGGAGGCCCCGCAGCGGCTGCGGGATCGCGTCGACATCGGTGACGACGTCGTAGGCGGGCAGGGTGCGGCGGAGCGCATCGCCGACGTGGTCGGCGAACCTCCGATTGCCTCCTCCGAGGAGCAGCGAGCCGAACAGACCGCGCCGCCCGTAGCCGTGCACCGTGATCACGATGTCGACGTGTTCGACGAATGCCGAGAGGTGTTCGGACTCGTGCGGGCGCACCTGGATCGACGGCAGGTGTTCGCGCATGCCATCGGGCTGGATCACCGCATAGAGGGAGGCCGCGGCACGTTCAGCAGCACGTGCCGCGATCACGTCGGTCATCGCCTCGAGGGCGCCACCGTGGTACGCCATGAAGCCGATCCGACTGCGCAGGTGCGCCACTTCCTCGACGCCGGGGGTGGCGAGCAGGGCGGCGAAGGCGGTCACCACGCCATGATCGCAGCACTTGGGCTCTACAGTGACGTCGATGTTGGCGTGGATGGACCTGGAGATGACCGGACTGGATCACACGTCCGATGTGATCGTGGAGATCGCGACGATCATCACCGACGACGATCTGCAGATCATCGCCGAGGGACCCGACCTGGTGATCCACCAGCCCGACGATGTGCTCGAACGCATGGACCCATTCGTGGTCGACATGCACACCAAGTCCGGCCTGCTCGAGCAGATCCGCGCCTCGACCATCTCGCTCGAGGACGCCGGATCCGCGACCCTCGAGTTCATCAAGCTGCATGTCCCGGAACCGGCGAGCGTGCCGTTGTGTGGCAACTCGATCGGTACCGACCGGCGGTTCCTCGCGGCCTACCTGCCCGAGATCGAGAACCACCTGCACTATCGCTCGATCGACGTGTCGAGCGTCAAGGAGCTCGTGAAGCGTTGGTATCCGTCGATCGACGCCGGCCGGCCGCGTGGCCAGGGCTCGCACCGTGCGCTCGACGACATCCGGGAGTCGATCCGCGAGATGGCGTACTACCGCGAGCACGTCTTCGTCGACCCCGCGGCGATCGTCGCCGAGTCGCCGGACACCTCGACCCCGCCGGCCGACTGAGCGCTCCCGACCTGACTCGGGACCATCGTCCCTGCCTCTCCTGATACCCCCGCGGGTACGGTTGAAGACACAAGCGGACATCGGAGGTCGTCATGAACGCCTTGCTTCGGGCCCTCGCAACGACAGCGCTCGTTGCCGGAACCACACTGCTCGGTGCGATGGGTTCCTCGGTGGTCGACGCGCAGGGCGCACCATCGACGAGCCCCGTCGTGATCACGGTCGTGGTGACCGGTGACCCCGGCTACGTCATCGGCGAAGTGCTCCTCACGGTGGAGCGCAAGGGTGACGGCGTGCGGGACAGCCAAACCGCCGTCGCAGGTGGGAACACGTTCACGCTGCGGTCCGGTTCGTACTTCCTGTACCCGACGGTCAGTGACCCTGCGTATGTGATCACCGGCCAGAGCTGCGTCTCGTTGCCTGGCAGCGGTCCGGGCACCCCTGACTTCATCGTCGACGGCAACGGCGACGGCAATGGCGTGGATGCCAGGTGCACGGTGAACGTCACCTACACCGCTCCGGCCGTGCCGCCCACCGAGCCGACCACGCCACCGACCGAGCCGACCACGCCACCGACCGACCCGACCACGCCACCGACCGACCCGACCACGCCACCGACCGAGCCGACCACGCCACCGGTCGACTCGACCACGCCGCCGGCCGCGACCACACCGCCCGTCGAGACGACGGCGCCGCCGGCCAGTGACGATGTTGCTGCGCTGCCGCCCGCGGCCGAGAGTGACTCCGGCACCACCTCCGGCACGATGCCGGTGACCGGGCCAACAGATCAGACGCTCCCGATCGCCGTCACCGGGCTGATGATGCTGCTCCTCGGCACCGGCGCCGTCGTCGCCGCCCGCCGCCGCTGATCGTTCGGAACCTACCGGTCCGTCTCGAGCCGGTAGGTTCCGGCGTATGCGCGCCGTTGTTCTTCGTTCCCATGGTGGCCCCGAAGTCTTGACGATCGAGGAGGTTGCCGACCCGACTCCGGACCGGGAGGAGATCGTCGTCGACGTCGGGCACACCGCGATCAATCGGGCCGACGTCCTGCAGCGGATGGGGATGTATCCCGACCCGCGAGGCCGGGCGATCGAGATCCCCGGGCTCGAGTTCGCCGGGGTCGTGTCGGCGGTGGGCGCCGACGTGACCGGCTGGTCGGTCGGTGATCGAGCGATGGGCATCGAGGCCGGCGGGTGCTACGCCGAGAAGGTCGTCACCCACGGTCGCCAGGCGCTCCCGGTGCCGTTGGTGGTCGACTCGGCCGACGCTGCCGCCATCCCCGAGGTGTTCCTCACGGCCTGGGACGCCCTCGTCGTGCAGGGCGGACTGACGAGTGGACGCTGGGCGCTGGTCCACGCCGGTGCGTCGGGCGTCGGCACCGCAGCGATCCAGATCGCCAAGGCGATCGGCGCCCGCATCGTGGTGACCTGTTCGTCCGGCAAGGCCGAGGCCTGCCGTGAGTTGGGCGCCGACCTGGTGCTCGAACGCAGCCCGTCCGATTGGCTGGGTGCGTTGCAGGCCGCTGTCCCGGGTGGTGTCGACGTCGTGCTCGACGTGATCGGCGGAGAGGAAGTCGACCGCAACCTGAAGGCGGTTCGCCTGGACGGCACGATCATCCAGGTGGGCCTGATGGGAGGCGGCTCCGCATCGGTCAACGTCGGCTTGATCCTCTCGAAGCGGATCACCTGGATCGGCACCACCCTTCGGGCACGACCGCTCGAACGCAAGCTCGCGCTGTGCCAGCGATTCATCGACGAGATCCTGCCGTTGTTCGACAGTGGTCGGCTCCGACCGGTGATCGACTCGCGCTACCCGTTCGAGCAGATCGCCGACGCCCACCGCCACATCGAGGCGAACGCCAACGTCGGCAAGATCCTCGTCGATCTCTGACTTTCGCTCGGCGCGCCGCGCTTGCGTCCGGCCGCGTGTCGGGCCACCATGCGCCATGGCAATCAACGTGAAGCGCAATCGTGTGGAGGCCACCACCACGGCCGGCCGGGTCCGCGGCGAACTCGACGACCACGGCGCGATCGCCGTCTTCCGTGGCATCCCGTACGCGGCGCCGCCGGTGGGCGATCGCCGTTGGAAGCCCCCGGCACCGCCGGAGCCGTGGCGCGGGGTCCGTTCGTGCAAGAAGTTCGGTCCGGCCGCGTTCCAGCGGGGCGCCGGGATGAACGAGTTCGTCGACAACCTCGTTCGCGGTCTCGGCCTGAGCGCCGCGCGCCGCAAGACGCTCACCGTGGCCCTGAAGGTCGCGCCGAGCAAACAGAGCGAGGACTGCCTCACCCTGAACGTCCGCGCCCCTGCTGCCGCCGAAGGACTGCCGGTGATGGTGTGGATCCACGGCGGCGACCACACCGACGGCAGCGCATCGGAGCCCTGGTACCACGGCAACGCGCTCCCGGAACGCGGTTGCGTGCTCGTCACGATCAACTACCGGCTCGGGCTGTTCGGGTTCCTCGCACATCCCGACCTCGCGTCGGAGTCACCCGATCAGGTCTCGGGCAACTACGGGTTGCTCGACCAGATCGCCGCACTCGAATGGGTGCGCGACAACATCGCGTCGTTCGGCGGCGACCCCGGCCGGGTGACGATCTTCGGCGAGTCCGCCGGTGGTGAGGCCGTGCTCAACCTGATGACTTCGCCGCGAGCTCGTGGCCTGTTCCACCGGGCGATCGCCCAGAGCCCGAGCGACCGTGGCCGTTGGCTGCACCTCCGCCGCCCGGCCCTCGACTTCCTCCCTGCGGAGGAGGCGGGATCGGACTTCGCGACGTTGGCCGTCGGTCCGGCCGCCGGCCAACTGGCGCGTCTGCGCGAGATGGCGCCCGAGGTGTTGACCGAGATGTACCAGGCGCATCCCGAACTCGGTCGGTACTTCTACCCGGTGGTCGACGACGTCATCCTGCCCGAGACCCCGATGTCGGCGTTCACCGATCAGCGTCAGGCGTCGGTGCCGCTGATGATCGGCTACAACCGCGACGAGGCAACCCTGCTGGCCGCGTTCTCGCATCCTGCCGGGGGCGAGTTCGAGGAACCGGCCGACGGAACGACGGTGACCCCAGCGCAGGCCCGAGCGGTGTTCGAGCGTTCGTACCCGAGCCCACAGCACGTCGACCGGCTGATGGCCGCATACCCGGGCCTGGCGTCGCTCGATCCCGAAGCGGTGCGTGAGCACCTCGGTGATCACATGTTCGGGGTGCACGTCGATCACGCGACCCGCCAGCACGCGGCTGCCGGGCACCCGGTGTACCGGTACCACTTCCGGGCGGTGCCCGCATCGAAGAAGCAGACGGTCGGAGCGTTCCATGCTGCAGAGATCACGTACGTGTTCGGTACGAAGCTCCCGCTGGTTCCCGACGCCGACGATGCCCACCTGCTGACCCGCGAGATGGGCGACCGGTGGTTCGCCTTTGCCGCCACCGGGGTGCCCGACGCACCCGGCCGCGAGCCCTGGCCGACCTACGATCCGGGCGATCCCCACCACCTGGTGCTCGACCGACCGCGCTCGGCGGTGCAACCGTGCCCGGCCCAGCCTGGCCTCGACCTGATGCGTGAACGCATCGACTGGTTGACCGACTCCCTGCGAACCCCGACCGCAGAATTCGCGAAACATCCTTGACTCCCGCCCGGTCGTCGTGGTTGTCTGAGAAACCGAGCACGGGACCGCGTGCCCGCCGACGACGAACACGAAAGGACGAACGATGAGCATGTCACCGATTTCTGCGCCGTCGTTCGCCGTTGCGCGCCCGCACGTCGGCTCGCTCGGAGCCGCCTCGTGGCCGATCGACCTCGCCCAGGGATGCATGTCCGTGAACCATGGCGAGACCACCGGCACCACTGGGTCCAAGCGACTCGACCCCGGCCACCTCATGGGAGTTCTGACGTAACACCGACGTCAGATCACCTCTCACGAGGCCGCCGGGTTCCGACCCGGCGGCCTTTTCGGTTTTTCGGCCCCGAGTGCCATCCATCCATCCATCCATCCATCCACCCATCCATCCATCCCCACCACCCACCATCACCGATCAGCGACAGGAAGCACGACATGAACCTCCAGGAAACGACCACCCCACGCTCCGGCACCTCCGGGTACGGATCCCACGAGATGGGCACCTCTTCGGTCCTCATCGCCACTCGCACCGTCACCCGCACCAGCTCCACGATCTTCGAACAGGACGACCCCATGACACTCACCGCCGCCAGCCGATCGGTGCTCGACGAGCCCCGAGAACCCGACAGTCCGAGACCACCCGGTCCGGAGAGAACGCCCGTCGCCCGTTGTGCCGACGGGCACGGCACCATGACGGGGCTGTTCTTCTCGGACAACGTCGTCGACATCGCCCGTGCGAAGGCGATGTGCGGGCTCTGCCCGCTGCAGGCGTCGTGCCTCGCCGGGGCGCTCGAGCGCGAGGAACCCTGGGGCGTCTGGGGCGGTGAGCTGCTCTCGGGTGGCCGCATCATCGCCAACAAGCGTCCCTGCGGTCGTCCGCCCAAGCATCCCCGCCCGGCGGTGGTCATCGACGAGATGGGTCCCGTTCCCGTTTCCGTCGGCTGACCGCCACCGCAGTTCCCCCGTCGCCGTTCGTGGCGAGGTTTCGTCGACCCCCGCACCGAAACCTCGCCGCAAACGGCTCGGGTGCGGTGCGGGGGAGTGAACAAATGCGAAGAACCTCTGGGCCGATCTGGCCACCGGCGACCCGCTCAGTAGCCTCGACGTCGTGAAGATCCGTCCGCGACTCCTCGTCGGCTCGCTCGCGGTTGCGGCCATCGTGATCGGCGTGTTCGCCTGGACGCAGCGCCCCGACGGCGGTGACGACGATCTCGACGCTCGGCTCACCGACCCCGGCGCCGTCGTCACGTTCCCGGTCGACGGCCTCGGCAACGACGCCGTCGACGGCGAACCGTTCCCCGACGTCGTCCTCCTCGACGGCGACGACAACGAGATCTCCACCGCTGACCTCCTCGGCGAACCGCTGGTCGTCAACCTGTGGTTCAGCACCTGCCCGCCGTGTGCCCGAGAACTGCCCGAGTTCGCGGAGGTCGATGCGCAGCGCGACGACGTGCGCTTCGTGGGGGTCAACACGATCGACTCGGTCGAGGTGATGGAGCGCTTCGCCGGCGAACGCGGGGTCACCTACGACCTCCTCCGCGATCAGTTCGCAGAACTGGCCGACGGCGTCGGGGCCGTTGCCTTCCCCGTCACGCTGTTCGTCACCTCCGATGGCACGATCGTCGAGCAGGCCGGGGTTCTCGATGCCGCTGAGTTGAACGCCAAGATCGACGACCTCCTGGTCGCAGAAGCGAGCCTCACATGAGCCTGTCCTTCATCCGCGGCATGGTGGCAGCGGTCAACCCGTGCGGCTTCATCCTGCTGCCGACCTACCTCATGTACTTCCTCGGTCTTCAGGGCATCGCCCCCGGCACGCAGCGCGCCACGATCCGGCGTGCGCTCCTCGTGAGCGCAGCGGTGTCGGCAGGGTTCCTCTCGGTCTTCCTCGTCGCCGGCGTCATCTCCTACAACTTCACCAACTGGATCAACGAGAACGCCAAGTACGCCACCGGCGGCATCGGCGTGGCCCTGCTCGTGCTCGGCACGGCGATGCTCTTCGGCTACAAGCTCCCGTTCATGACGCCCAGCATCAACACCGGCGGCGACGCGCCCGAGCGCACGATGCGGGCGATGTTCGTGTTCGGCATCGCCTACGCCGTCGCATCGATCGGCTGCACGATCGGGCTGTTCATCGCCACCGTCTTCAGCACCACAGCTCGCGAAGGAGTGGTGGCCGGTGTCGGGAACGTGCTGGCGTACGGCGCAGGCATGGCGCTCCTGGTGAGCGCACTCACCGTCGCATTGGCGTCGGCGAACACGAGCCTGCTGAAGTTCCTTCGGGGCGGCCTGCAGTACGTCGACCGCATCGCTGCGGGGTTCGTCGTCCTGTCAGGGGTCTACCTGCTGTGGTACTTCTACTGGGTCGACATCAGGGAAGAAGGCGATCCGGTCACCGACTGGGCACTCGAGCGGCAGGCACAGGCCACCACGTTCCTCAACGACCACTGGCAGGTCGTGGGCATCGTGCTCGCGGTCGTGGTCGGTGGCGCCATCGCCTACGTGATGACCAGGCCGAAGCCACCCGAACCCGTCGACGCCGACGCGGCGACGGACGTCGCCGTGGGTTCGACGATCGACACGGGTCCTCAGGCGTAGTTGACGGCGGCGGCCGCTGCCGTCAACTCGGCGCGATGGTCCGGGTGAGCGATCGCGATCAGCGCCTCGGCGCGCTCCTTGATCGACTTGCCCCGCATCTCGGCCACGCCGTACTCGGTCACGATCTTGTCGACGGTGTTCTTCGGCGTCGTCACCACGTCGCCAGCGGCGAGCTGTGGCACGATGCGTGAGGCACCGTGTGACGTCGTCGAGTGGAGCACGACGAAGCCCTGACCGCCATCGGAGTAGACCGCTCCGCGAGCGAAGTCGTTCTGGCCGCCCGACGACGAGTAGTAGCTGCCGCCGATGGTCTCCGACGCGCACTGGCCGATGAAGTCGACGGTGAGGGTGGCGTTGATCGAGACGAAGTTGTTCTCGTTGGCGATGACGCGCGGGTCGTTCACGTAGCGCACTGCATGGAGCTCGATCGCGGTGTTCTCGTGGAGGAACTCGTGGAGGCGCCGCGTGCCGAGCGCGAACGTGCCGACGACCTTGGTGCGGTTGAGCCGCTTCTTCACCCCGTTGACGACACCCGACTCGATGAGGTCGATGACACCGTCGGAGACCAGCTCGGTGTGGATACCGAGGTCCTTGTGGCCGGACAGTGAGGCCATGATCGCGTTGGGGATCGCGCCGATGCCGGTCTGGATCGTCGCCCCGTTCGGGATGCGCTCGGCGACGTAGGAGGCGATCTGGCGGTCGGTGTCGCCGCAGATCGCGGGCGGGACCTCCACGAGTTCGCGGTCGCTCCGGCACCAGCCGACCACCTGCGACACGTGGATCTGGTTGCGACCGAACGTTCGCGGCATGTCGTCGGTGACCTCGAGGAAGAACCGGCCGCGTCCGATGAAGCTGGCCGTGTAGTCGGCGGACACGCCGAGCGAGAAGTAGCCGTGACGGTCGGGGGGTGACGCCGCGGCGATCACGAGCGGGTCGTCGGTGCGCATCCGCATCAGCGAGTAGACCTCGGAGAAGTGGGCAGGGACCAGCCCGATGTGCCCGGCGGCGAACTGTGGCCTCGTCACGTGGGAGAGGAAGTACGAGATGTTCTTCAGCCGGGTCCCGTACTCGCCGCGAAGGTACGGACGATCGTGGATGGCGTGCATCTGGTGGACACGCACCTCGTCGATACGTGGGTCGCCCGCCGCGGCGGCCGCTTCGATCGCGTCCATCACGGCGGTCGGTTCGCCGTTGCCCAGCGGCACGATGATCTGCGTTCCCGGTGCGATGTGTTCGAGGACGTCGCTGGGTTGGTTCGGTGCCGTGAGCGGTGCCGTCGTCATCTCACCACCGTAGAACGCGAACGGCCCGACGACGCCCGCTTCGTGTCGACTTCTCACGAATCTCGGGCGCGACGGCGGGTTCGATACCGTCGGACGGGCATGACCCAGCCAGCTGCCCCCCTCGATCCCCGCGATGTCCCGGTCAAGCCTGCCGCGACGGTGATGCTCGTGCGAGATGCCGTCGATGGCGAGCCGGGCACCGAGGTGTTCATGCTGCGCCGCACCGCGAACGCGGCGTTCGGCGCCGGCATGTACGTCTTCCCAGGCGGTCGCGTCGACGGTGTCGACGGCGCCGACGACATCGCTCCCTACTGCCGCGGGCTCGACGACCTCACCGCGTCCGCGAAACTGGGCATCGACCACGGTGGCCTCGCCTACTGGGTGGCAGCCGTGCGGGAGTGCTTCGAAGAGGCCGGGGTCCTGCTCGCAGAGCCGCGAACCGGGGGGATGCTGCAGTTGCGCAACGAGGATCGCCACGAGGTGCACGACAGCTCGCTGTCGCTGGTGGAGCTCTGCCGACGCGACGATCTCGTGCTCGACCTGTCGACCACTCACTATGTCGACCACTGGATCACCCCGGTCGGTGAGCAGCGACGGTTCGACACCCGGTTCTTCCTCAGCGAGATGCCGAACGACCAGGAGCCGCTCCACGACGACAAGGAGACCGTCGACAGCCTGTGGGTGCGACCGGCCGACGCCTTGCGGATGCAGGCCGACGGTGAGCTGATGATGATGCCGCCGACGATGGCGAACCTGCGTTTTCTCGCTCCCCACGACACTGCGGCGGACGCGTTGGCAGCGGGGGCGGCGGTGGAACGCCCGGCGTGCACCCTCCCCAAGCTCAAACGCGACGCCGATGGGCGGATCGTCGGCATCTCGATGCCCGGCGACCCCGACTACGACGACCTCGACTGATCGGGACAACAGGGGTCAGACCCCTGTTGTCCCCGACCGAGCGAGACATCGCGGGTCAGACCCCTGTTGTCCCGATCAGTTCTTGGTATCGAGTTCGGCGAACGCCGCGTTGACGGTGTCGAAGAGGCGGGCCGAGCAGCCGGCCATGTCGACCGCGTCGGGGTCGGCGGGTGGTGCGATCTCGGTGAGGATGCGCTCGGCGATCGCCCGGAAGGCGTCGGCTGCCACACCCTCACCGGCGAGCGCCACCGGTTCGCCGGTGTCGCCACCGGCTGCCACCGACGCTTCGAGCGGCACCTGGCCGAGCAGCGGCGCGTCGATCGCGTCGGCCAGCGCCTGGCCGCCGCCGGAGCCGAAGAGCGCATAGGACTCCCCGTGCTCGCACGTGAACGCGCTCATGTTCTCGATCACGCCGACCACCTTCAGGAAACTGCGCTGCGCCATGTCGGCAGCACGTTGCGCCACCTTCTGCGCCGCGAGCGCCGGGGTGGTGACCACGATCAGATCGGTGCTCGGGAGCATCCGGGCCAGGCCCATCTGGACGTCACCGGTACCTGGCGGCATGTCGATCAGCAGGTAGTCGAGGTCGCCCCACCGGACGTCGCGGAGGAACTGCTCGACCGCCTTGGTCAGCATCAGCCCCCGCCACATCAGTGCGGTGTCCTCGTCGACGAGGAAGCCGGTCGAGACGACCTTGAGCAGCCCGTCGCCGATCATCCGCTCGTTCGGAACGATCTTCGGCTTGTCGGACCCCTCGACGTGCTGGGCCTCCATCCGATCGGAGATGCCGAGCAACCGGGGCACCGAGAAGCCCCAGATGTCGGCGTCGAGGACGCCGACGGTGTGTCCGGCGGCCGCGAGGGCCGCGGCCAGGTTGACGGTGACCGAGCTCTTGCCGACGCCGCCCTTGCCGCTCGCGATCGCCAGCACCTTGCACGACAGGGGCACCTCGGTGTCCGGTGCGTTCTGGCGGGCGTTCCAGCGTGCCTTGGTCATCACCTGGCTGCGTTCCTCGGCGTTCATCTCACCCCAGGCGATCTTGACGTCGGTGACACCGGGGTGGACGCCGACGCGGGTCTCCACTTCCTTCTTGATCTCGGCCCGTAGGGGGCAGCCACCGATCGTGAGCTTGACCCCGACGGTGACGAGGCCGTCGGGCTCGACCTCGACCGACGGGACCATGCCGAGCGACACGATGTCGGCACCGAGTTCCGGATCGATGACGGTGCCGAGCACACCCATCACGTCGTCGACTGTGGGTGGGGCGACCGTGGGTGGGGCGATCGTGGGCGGGTCGATCGTCGAGGACATGCGGTGCATTTTACCGGCGAAGTCCGTGTAATCTCCGGATGTGGATCGAGATCGGGTCGATGTACCGCCGGGGGACCCGACCCGGACGGTCGGGACGCCGCAGCTCGATCTGCTCAAGGCGCTGGGCGACAACACCCGGTACGCGATCTATCTCGAACTCGCCCGGTCGGCCCGTCCATTGGCCACCGCCGACATCTCCGAGTCGCTCGGGCTGCACCCCAACACGGTGCGACCGCACCTCGAGCGGATGCGAGAAGCCGGGCTGCTCGACGTCGAAGTCGGCGGCCGTGGTGATGTCGGGCGCCCGCAGCACCGGTACTCGGTGGCGAGGAACGCGCCGTCGCTCGGCTTCGAACCGCCGACCATGCCGGTCCTCGCACGGATGGTGCTCGCGATGGCCGCCCGACTGCAGGCGAGCGCCGACGACGCGGAAGCGGTCGGCCGCACCGAGGGCATCGCCCGCGCGACTCCATATGTCGACGCTCCGTCAACCCTGGAGGCGCTGGTCGCCGATCTCGACCGCCTCGGCTTCGATCCGTTGGTCACCGGCGACCCCGACGATCCCGATGCTGCGGTGGTGGCGTTCGCCCACTGCCCGTTCGCCGACCTCGCCGAGCGGCACCCGGAGCTCGTGTGCGGGCTGCACCGCGGGCTCGTCGCGGGGTTCGTCGCCGAGATGGGCGACGCCGAGGTCGGCGAGTTCTGCACCCTCACCAGTCGCACCCCGTGCCGTGTGACCGTCGCTTCCCGCTAAATTGATGTCCGTCTGCAACCAGGAGGTTCCATGATCACGCTCACCGATACCGCGGCCGTGAAGGTCCGTCAGCTGCTCGCCGACGAAGGCGCCGAGGATCTCGCGCTGCGCGTCGCCGTCCGTCCGGGCGGGTGCAGCGGGTTCTCCTACGAGATGTTCTTCGACGGCGACATCGCCGCCGACGACACCCAGGCCACGTTCGGCGACGACGGGTTCGTCAAGGTCGTCGTCGACCCGGCGTCGGCGCAACTCCTCGAGGGGGCCACGCTCGACTACAAGGACGGGCTCGACCAGTCCGGGTTCGCGATCACGAACCCCAACGCCTCGCGCACCTGCGGGTGCGGCCAGAGCTTCTCCTGAACTGAGCCGCGCTGCGGGTGCGATGCGCTCGCGTGGCCGACGTCAACTGACCGCGTCGAGCACCTCGGCGAGTTCGGTCTCGTTCCACACCGCGTCGAGTCGTTCGACCACGGTGCCGGTGGCGTCGGTGATGAACAGCGCCGGTTCGTACGTGAGCCCTGCCGCGTCGACGGCCGGCGCCGGGGTGGTGGCGGTGTTGTCGGTGTACACCTCGGCGTGCACGAATGTGAATCGATCGACGTACTCGCTCTGGAGGTCGATGATCGATTCGAGCGCCGGGGCACACGTGCCCGTCTGGCAGAACGCCGGTGTGCCGACCAGATACACCACTCCCTTGCCCGACTCGGCACCGGACTCGATCGCTTCGGCGAGGGTGACGTCGTGGAACGGGCACGGCTCGGGGGTCCGCGTGCACACCGGGTCGACGCCGCGTGCGTCGTCGAACGTGGGCGTGTCGAACGGTGGAAGAGGCTGGCCCGGGCCGGGAACCGTGACGGTGCCGGGCTCCATGATCTGGAACGCAGCGCCCTGCGCAGGGCCGCCGTCGACGACCAGGTAGTAGACGCCCGGGGTGTCGATCTCGGTGCGAAAGGCGTAGTAGGGGCCGGGTTCGACGTCGCGGCGGACTGCGGAGATCCGCTCGCCCAGGGGTGCGCCGTCGACATCGGTGACCTGCGCCCCGAGGGTGTCGGGCCCGTCCTGGACCAGCTGACCCTGTGCGGTGCCGAGGCTCATCGGGAGCCGCACCGGCCCGGGTTCCTGCACGTTCTGGGGGAAGCGCTGCACGATCGTGTACGTCGAGGCGGCGGCTGAGCCGTCATCGGCGGTCGGGTCGGCGATGTCGTCGGGTGAGCCGAGTGCCGGGTCGCTCGTCGAGTCCGACCCGCAGGCCGCGAGGAGACCGGTGGCGGCCGCGCCGATCAGGAAGCCTCGTCGGCTGAGTCGATCGGTGAATGGGACGCTGCGAGGGGTCATCGGGTGCTCTTCGTGGTCGTGGGGGCGGACGTCGCCGACGCTACCCCTGGCGGTCGTCCGGGTCACAGCAGCCCTCGATCGACACGGTGCCGGGTTCCCGCGCCGACGAACGCTCGACCCAGTGCGAAATTACTGTTGAATGTGGCGCGAGATCAGCTGTCGATGGTCTCACTGGTTGTGAGGTTGACGCGGACGTGACGACTGAGGATGACATCGACGGATTCGTCCGCGACGTTGAGCCGCGGCTTCGTCGTGCCCTGATCGGTGGCGTCGGGACCGACCGCGTCGACGACGCCGTCGGCGAAGCGCTCGCCTACACCGCCGAGCACTGGGACGAACTGCGCGAGATGCACAACCCCGTCGGCTACCTGTATCGCGTCGCGCAGTCCAAGAGTCGCCCCCGCAAGCGACCCGCCCTGTTCCGCCGCGAGCCGCAACTGATGCCCGACATCGAACCGGGGCTCCCCGATGCGCTCCGGGCGCTGCCCGAGCCCCAGCGAATCGCCGTCTGGTTGGACCACGGCTGCGACTGGACCCACGCCGAGATCGCCGAGGTGTTGGGTGTCAGCCCCTCCACGGTCGCCACCCACGTCAGCCGGGCACTCGCCCGCCTGCGCACCGAGTTGGGAGTGCTGTCATGAGCACGATCGAGCAACAGATCCGAGCGATCGCCGACGAGGCCTTCGCACAGACCGAGCCGGTCCTCCCAGCACCGCGCATCGCCGAACCGCAGGTGGTCATGGCCGTCGATCCCGTCGACCGCGACGCCCGACGGCGCATGCGCAGCCGCGCTCGCCTGCTCACCGTCGCAGCGACCGTGCTGGTCGTCGCCCTCGTCGGCAGCCTGCTGATCGCGACCAACCGCAGCGCCGACCCCACTCCCACGGACGAACGGAGCGGACTCTCGATCACCGAGTCGCTCCGACGTCTGCCGGCCGAAGCGGCGACGTTCGGCGACCTCAGAATCGCTGGTGCCGATTTCGTCGCGTTGGAGACGCTGACCGGCATCGAGCGACCCACCACGTTGGACGACAGCGATGCGCGGCTCGGCCGCATCACGAGTGACCTCGGTTCGGACCCCGCCTACTTCGGCGTGGTCGTGCCGCGCTCGGAGCTCTTCACCGAAGGGTTGTTCGACCCCGAGGGCTTCCGTGGCGAACTGCCGTTCTCGCCGTTCGACGTCGGACAGTTCGTCACCGTCGAGATGGGCGGCGGGCTGACCCGGACGTTCGACGAGTTCACGCTCGTCAGCGGAGCCGACGCGGTGCAGGAAGCGGTCGACGACGACGGCTACCTGAAGATCGGGAGCGGGGAGTTGGGTGAGCGCAACCTCGCATCCCGGACGCCACTGCGTCCGCTCGGACAGCCGATGCAGGTCGGCTTCGACGCGGAGACCGACACCGTCGCCGTCGATCGCGGGGTCGACTTCGTGCCCCGGTGGTTGAACGGCACCACCGACTCGCTCCTGGCGGCCTCGCCCGACCTCGCGGCCGTTGCCGAACAGCTCGATCGCATCGACGGTCTCGCATCGTTCGCCCTGTCAGTGGAGGACTTCTCCTTCGACCCCACGCTGTACGACGCTGCGGGTCTCGACGAGATGATCATCATCGACCGTCCGTTCTCCGTGCTGGCGACGGGCTGGTCCGGAATCGGCGAGTCGGCTCGAGTCGTGTACGTCTACGGCTTCACCGACGAACAGGCAGCCGCGGACGCCGCACCGTCGATCGAGGCGGTCTTCGCTCCCGACAACGTCGCTGCAACGCCCCTCGGTGAGGAAACCTTGACGATGCGGTCGATCTTCGACGTCGAATCGATCGAAACGGTCGGCCGTACCGTTGTCGTCACCGCGAGCCCCCAGCGAACGGACGCGGGTTTCCTTCCTCCGTACCTCTTCTACGAATGAGCGATCGCCGATCCGCCCGCGATCGACGGTGGCGGACTTCCCGGACGGCATCGTGCGCATCGTTCGGAGGGAACATGCAGGGCTGCGTGTGACCACGTCGTGAAGTTCTTGCCGATGTGGTCCACCGAACGTCCGGTTGCGGTGTGTGAGGGTGGTGACGATGTCCGACCACGCCACGACGGAGACGTTCGACGCGTTCTTCGTGGAGGAGTTTCCGCGCCTCGTCGCGATCCTCACGGCGTGGTCGGGCAGTCGGAGCGTCGCCGAGGAGCTGGCGCAGGATGCACTGCTCCAGGCGCTCCAGCGTTGGGATGTGGTCGCTCGGCTCGACAGCCCTGGCGCCTGGGTGCGCCGTGTTGCGTTGAACCGTTCCGCGAACGAGGGACGCCGTCGCCGCCGCGAACGGGCGGCGGTCGACCGCCTGCGTGTCGCCGCCGAGTCGTCGCAGCGGGAGCCGACATCGATCGACGAGGCGCTGTGGAGGCGTGTCCGCGCATTGTCGGTAGCCCAGCGCGACGTGGTCGTGTTGCGCTACGTCGATGACCTTCCGCTTGCCGAGATCGCACGGGTGATGGGTTGTGCCGAAGGCACCGTGAAGAAACACCTGCAGCGGGCGCGTGCCGCGCTGGCGGCACACATCACCGCGACGAGCGACGGGAGTTCCGAATGATCGACGACGAGCAGGTCGAGGGTGCCCTCTCCCGTGCCGGCGAGCGTCAGCGGGCCGCGGCCCCCGACGCCGGCGCGACGCAACGGGCGCTGCAGCAACTCCACGCTCGCCGCGCCGCTGAACCCGACAACGGCGGACATCGGCGGCGAGTGTGGCCGATCGTCGCGGTCGTCGGCGGAGCGGCGGCTGTTGCGCTCGCGGTCGTGGTGGCCGGGAACTCCGGGACCGACACGATCCGGAGCGTCCCCGCCACCGACCCAGTGGTCACGGAACAACGGGGCGAGCTGGACTTACCCGATGCGGCGCCCGACCTGTCGCTCGGCCAGCCGCTCGTCCGCCGGTTCGACGGGTTGCCGCTGACCGACATCGCCGTGTCGCCCGACGCAGATCGCATCGCCGTGTCCCGAGCCAGCGAGGTCTGCATCGTCTCGACATCGCCGGCAGTCCCGACCGATGCGGATCGCTGCTACCCGTTTCCGAGCGGGGTCGCGCCCGGTTCGATCACGTGGGCGCCCGACGGAACAGCACTCGTGTTCCACCACGATCTCTTCGGATTCGGCCAGGAGCCCGACCTCGTCGAGTTGGACCTCGCCACCGGCGAGCTGACGGTGTTGACCGACGATGGCGTACCGATCGACGGTGACGGCGGCGCTCTCGACATCGCACCGACGTTCACCCCCGACGGCACGCTGTACTTCTTTCGCCTCTCCGACCCGAGCGACGGTGTCCAGGCGGTGCTGCATCGGTATGACGGCGACGGGGTGGCCACCGCGATCGGCCCGGCTCTCGCTGGGGTGCCCCCGACCGCCGGTCGCGGCGTTTCGGATGACTCGATCGTGATCATGTTGTCAGCACTCGTCGGGAGCTCTGAGCTGGTCTCCGTCGACGTCGACGGTGGAACGAGTCGCTCGATCGTGATCGAGGGACCGAGTCCGGCAATCGCCGACGTGGCCGGAGATCGGGCGCTGCTGGTCGCTCCCAGTCGGGTGGCTTCCGGCGGCTTCGAACTGTGGGTCGCCGACGTCCCCTCCGGCAACGTCGCCCCGATCGACATTCCGCAACTCGCAGCGTCGTCGATGCGGGTCGTGGGCGGGGGGCTCTCGCCCGACGGGGCCCAGGTCGCGCTGATCCTCGCAGACCAGGACGACCCCGACGGGCACCTGCTGCTGGTGGCCGACATCGCGGCCGACGGATCGGTCGGGCCCCTCACCGTCCTGGCGACCGGGCCGGAGTTCGCACCGAACGACGGCGACCCGACCATCAAGCCCGCCGGCCTCGGCCGTCTCGGCGAGATCGTGTGGACCGATGCCGGTCTCGTCTACAGCCTCGGACCCGACGAGATCGTCACGCTCCCGTTGCTCTGACCGCACTGCAGGCGGCGGCTGCTCGCTCTGCCAGCCGACAACAGAGCGAAACGTTGCCTGACGCGGCACTAGCTTTGCGGCATGAGCAAGCCCCTCGGTCCCTACAGCCCGGTCGTGCGCGCCGGCGACTTCGTCATCGTCTCCGGCCAGGGCGGCATGGCCGACGGCAAGATCGTCGAGGGCGGTGTCAGCGCCGAGACCACCCAGACGATGAAGAACGTGGCCGCGCAACTCGCCACGGTCGGTGCCTCGCTGTCCGACATCGTCAAGACCACCTGCTTCCTCACCGACATGGAGAACTTCTCGGCGTTCAACGAGGCCTACTCGGCGGCGCTCGGATCACACCGCCCCGCCCGCTCGACGGTCGCGGTGGCCGGTCTCCCGGCGGGGTTCCTGGTCGAGGTGGAAGCCTGGGCGTACGTGCCGCAGGGGTGACCGCGCAGCTCGAACGGTGCTCGTGGGCGTCCACTGGGGGTCCGAACATCGGCACCGCGTACCTCGACTACCACGACCGGGTGTGGGGGGTCCCCGAACGGGACCCGCTCGTGCTCTTCGAGTTCCTCGTCCTCGAAGGAGCGCAGGCCGGACTGTCGTGGTCGACGATCCTGCGCAAGCTCGACACCTACCGTGCGGCGTACCGCGGCTTCGATCCCGAGGTGGTGGCCTCGTTCGACGACCACGACGTCGCCCGCCTCCTCGCAGACGAGGGCATCGTGCGCAATCGTGCCAAGGTCGAGGCCTCGATCCGCAATGCCCGGGCCTGGTTGGCGATCGACGACCCGGGGTCGTACCTGTGGGGGTTCGTCGACGGCGTCACGATCGTCAACGAGTGGGCATCGATGGATGCCGTGCCTCCCGAGACCGAACGCTCGCGTGCGATGAGCAAGGACCTCAAGCGTCGCGGGTTCGGCTTCGTCGGCCCGACGATCTGCTACGCGTTCATGCAGGCCACCGGCATGGTCAACGACCACCTCACCACCTGCTTTCGCCACGCCGAGTGTGCGGCACTAGCCTGAGGTCATGCCCGGCGCCATCGCCATCGTCATCGTGCTGCTGTTGATCCCCGTCGTGGTGATCATGAGCGGTGCCGTCGCCTCGGCGATCATCGGCGAGGTCTACTACCGAAACGCCCGATCGAAGTTCGCGGACAGCGAACTCCTCGACCTGCCCGACTGACGTCGACGAGCGTTACATCTGGGGTCTGACCCCAGATGTAACAGGTGCGGGGGTGGGGCGGGCTGGCACACTGGCGCGATGCATCTCCACGACCGTTCGACCGAGGTGCTCACCGAGGCGGTCGTCCGCTACGCCGTCGAGCGGATGCGGATGGATCCGCCACCGCTCGATCACCCGCTGCCCGTCGAGGCCCTGCGCGAGGCGGCCGGTCCGACCATCACGTCGGCCGGATTGGGTGGCCTCGAGGCGCTGCGCATCTTCGAGGACGTCCTGGCCCCGGCCTGCATCTCGGTGGACCACCCGAAGTTCCTCTCGTTCGTTCCCGCCGCGCCGACCGAGGCGTCGATTCTGTTCGATCTCGTCGTCGGGGCGTCGAGCGTCTACGCCGGCTCGTGGTTGGAGGGAGCGGGGGCGATCTTCGCCGAGAACGAGGCGTTGCGCTGGATCGCCGATCTGGCCGGACTGCCGACGGAGGCGGGTGGCGTGTTCGTCTCCGGGGGCACCGCCGGCAATCTCAGTGCGCTGGTGGCGGCTCGATGGCGTTGGCGGAGTCGGGCCGAGGGCGGCTTCGATGCCACCCGTGGAGTGGTCATCGCGTCGTCGGGAGCACACTCGTCGGTCGCGCAGGCTGCGCGGGTGATGGACGCCGAGGTGGTCCTCGTTCCCGCGGGTGCGCGCGGTGAGATGCGGGCCGACGCGCTGCGTTCGACGATCGAGTCGCTCGGCGACGACCGCCGGCGCGTGTTCGCTGTCGTCGCCACGGCCGGCACCACCAATGTCGGCGTGGTCGACGATCTGGCGGGCGCCGCCGACACCGCGGCGTCGTTGGACACCTGGTTCCACGTCGACGGTGCCTACGGCGGGGCCGCGCTCGCGGCCCCCAGCGTTCGCGACCGCTTCGACGGGATCGAGCGGGCCGACAGCTTCATCGTCGATCCGCACAAGTGGTTGTTCGCACCGTTCGACTCGTGCGCGTTGCTGTACCGGGACCCGAACGTCGCTCGAGCGGCGCACACCCAGCACGCCGAGTACCTCGACGTCCTGCACGCCTCCGACGCCGTCGACGAGCCGTGGAACGCCAGCGACTACGCCCACCATCTCTCGCGCCGCGCACGCGGTCTGCCGTTGTGGTTCAGCCTGGCGACCTACGGCACCGACGCCTACGTCAGCGCTGTCGAGACCACGTTGCGTGTGGCGAGAGAGGCGGCGCGACTGGTCGACGAGACCGCCTTCACCGAGCTGATCCTGGAGCCGGAGCTGTCGATCGTGTTGTTCCGGCGAGTGGGCTGGACGGCGGGCGACTACCAGGCATGGAGCGACCGTGAACTCGCCGCCGGACGTACCTTCGTCGTGCCCACGAGCTGGCAGGGCGAGACCGTCCTGCGATTCTGCATCGTCAATCCCCGTACGACGATCGAGGACATCTCCTCGATCGTCGACTCGCTCGGAGCCCGACCGACATGACGGGAACGACCATGACCGATCGACGCGCGGATCTCGTCGTCGTCAACGCCCGTTGTGTCGCCACCGTCGACGACCAGCGACGCGAACTCGACGGTGGCTGGGTGGCGGTCACCGACGGGCTCATCAGCGGTGTCGGCACGGGCGCCGCGCCGCCCGCCACGACCGTGTTGGACGCCACCGACTGCCTCGTCACCCCTGGCCTCGTCAACGCCCACCATCACCTGTACCAGAACCTCACCCGGGCGTTCCCCCCGATGACCGACAAACCGCTGTTCGGTTGGTTGCAGTCGCTGTATCCGCTGTGGCGGTCGCTCGACACCGAGGCGGCGTACGTGTCGGCGTGGGTCGGCCTCGCGGAACTCGCGCTCGCCGGGTGCACCACCTCGTCGGACCACCTCTACCTCCATCCGGCGGGGGCGGGCGACCTGTTGTCGGCCGAGATCGACGCCGCCCGCGACCTCGGCATGCGTTTCCATCCCACCCGCGGATCGATGTCGCTGTCGGAGAAGGACGGCGGCCTCCCGCCCGACGACGTGGTGAGCGACGACGACTCGATCCTCGCCGCCAGTGCCGAGGCCGTCGATCGTCACCACGATCGCTCGCACGGCGCCATGACCCGGGTGGCGTTGGCTCCGTGTTCACCGTTCAGCGTCACCGAGCAGCTGATGGTGCGCACGGCCGAACTCGCCGAGCAGCTCGACGTCCGGCTGCACACACACTTCGCCGAGAACGCCGAGGACGACGAGTTCAGCCTCGCCACGTTCGGTTGCCGGCCGATGGAGTACCTCGAACGCACGGGGTGGTGCACCGACCGGACCTGGGTCGCGCACTGTGTGATGCCGGACGACGACGAGATCCGCCGTCTCGGCGCGTCCGGTGTCGGTGTCGCTCACTGCCCGTCGAGCAACCTGATCCTGTCGTCGGGCATCGCGCCCGTCGTGGCGCTCCGCGCCGCCGGGGTCCACGTCGGCCTGGGGGTCGACGGGTCGTCGTCCGCCGATTCGGCGTCGCTGTGGTTGGAGGCCCGCCAGGCGATGCTGCTGGCGAAGCTCCGTGACGGGGCGGCCGCCGGTACGGCACGGATGGCGTTGGAGATGGCGACGGTCGGCGGGGCCGGCTGCCTCGGGCGGATCGGCGAGATCGGCCAGCTCGGCGTCGGTGCGGTGGGCGACATCGCGGTGTGGTCGTTGACCGGCCCGAGCTTCGCCGGCGCGCTCGCCGACCCGATCGAGGCGTGGTTGCGGTGCGGGCCGGTGTCGGCGCACCACACCGTGGTCAACGGCACGCCCGTGGTCCGTGACGGCGCCCTCGTCTCGCCGCACGTCGAGGAGATGCTCGGCAACCATGCACGGCTCGCCCGGTCGATCCAGCGCCTCGCTGCAACGTGACGCCTGACACGTGCCCGGTGGGCCGGGTGACACCGCCCGGCGTGCTGAAGTGACCAGACTTGTGTCGTGAAGCTCGCGCCGTTGTCTCTTGCCTGCCGGGGCATCGCCGTCGCCGTGGGCGTGGTTGCCCTCGCCGGCTGCGCAACGGCCGCGTCCGGCGGGTCCGAGCCGTTGACCACGATCGGTCTCGGCTCGCCGCTCGGCTTCGAGGGCAACCCGGGCCAGCTCGGGGCCGATGGGCAGGTGGCCGCCGACGCCGACCGCGTCGACTCGGTCGTGATGATCGGCGACTCGATCACCAAGGGTTCGACCCCCTCGCTCCGCGAGCAGTTCGAGGCACTCGGTTTCGATACCGTGCTGATCGAAGCGGAGAACGGCAAGCGCATGGTCGTGTCCAGGGGACAGAACCCGGGCGGCGCGTCCGTCGCCGAGTTCCTGTCGGGCGGCGGTGACGGCGATCACGCGAACGAGCTCTGGGTGGTGGCGCTGGGGACCAACGACGTCGGTCAGTACGCCGGCCCCGACGAGATCGCTGCCGCCGTCAACGAGGTACTCGACAACGTTCCGGATGACGCCGCGCTCGTCTGGGTCGACACCTACTTCCGCGATCGGCCGGAACAGCAGGAACTCGTCAACTCGATCATCCACGACCGTGTCGAGCGGCGCGGCAACAGCGTGGTTGCTCCGTGGTCGGCGTTCGCCACGAGCGACGGCGTGCTCACCGGTGACGGGGTGCACCCGACCTCCGACGGGACGCAGGCCTTCGCGTTCGTGGTCGCCGACACCGCCCGGGTGTTCCTCGGCCGCTGAGAACGGTCAGGTGTCCCAGCGGGACTGGCCGAAGCGATACCCGACCGAGCGCACGGTCTGGATCAGGTTGGCGTGTTCCTCGCCGAGCTTGGCGCGCAGCCGCCGGACGTGGACGTCGACGGTCCGGGCGCCGCCGTAGTACTCGTAGCCCCAGACGCGGCTCAGCAACATCTCGCGGGTGAACACCTTGCCCGGGTTCTGTGCGAGGAACTTCAGGAGCTCGTACTCCATGTAGGTCATGTCGAGCGGGCGGCCGGAGATCGCGGCCTGGTACGTCTCGAGGTTCAACGTCAGCTCGCCGTACTCGACGAGGTCCGCACGGTGCAGGTCGATGTCGGTGGCCAACAGGTGGCGCAGACGAGCCTCGAGTTCGGCGGGATGGAACGGCGTGAGGCAGAAGTCGTCGAAGAGTTCGTCGCGGTGTTCGAGATCCCCGAGCTGCGCGCCGCCGACCAGGAGCATCACCGGGATCGCCCGATCGCCCTGCTTGCGGATGTTCCGGAGGAATGCCCAGCCACCGTCGGCGTCGACGCTGATGTCGACGATCGCCCCCGCCCATCCACCGGCAGGTTCGTGCTCGGCGGCGGGTTCGGCGGCCGACACGGCCTTCCAGGCATACCCCGCCAGGTCGAGTGTGCGCGCGAGTTCCGGAGACGCCGGGTCCGGCACGACGGCGATCATCGACTCGGACATGTCGACCTCAGAGGACCCCGAGGTAGCGATCGCGTTCGAACGCGGTGACCTGCGTCTTGTAGGCACGCCACTCGCTGCGTTTGTTGCGGAGGAACCACTCGAAGATGTGCTCGCCGAGCGCCTCCCGGACGAGTGTCGAGTTCTCCATCGCCACCAGCGCGTCGTTCAACGATTGCGGCAGTTGCTGGATGCCGAGCTTGGCGAGGACGTCGTCGCCGATCTCGAAGAGATTGGCGTCGGCCTCGTCGGGAAGCTCGTATCCCTCACGGACGCCGCGCATCCCGGCGGCCAGCATCAGGCTGAACGCCAGATAGGGGTTGCACGCCGGGTCGGCCGAGCGGTACTCGATCCGGGTCGCCGTCGGATTGCCCTTCTTGGGGATCGGCACCCGGATCAGGCCGCTGCGGTTGTTGCGCGCCCAGCTGATGTGGACCGGCGCTTCGAAACCGGGCACCAGTCGCTTGTAGCTGTTGACCGTCTGGTTGGTGACCGCGGTGATCTCGGCTGCGTGGTGGAGCATGCCGGCCATGAACGACTTCGCCGTCGGCGAGAGGTGGTACGCGTCGTCGGCGTCGTAGAACGCGTTGTCGTCGCCGCGGAAGAGCGAGAGGTGCACGTGCATGCCCGAGCCCTGCACTCCTTCGAGTGGTTTGGGCATGAAGGTGGCGTGGACGTCGTTGTGCGATGCGACCTCGCGCACGGCGAGGCGGAACGTCATCATGCTGTCGGCCATCGTGAGGGCGTCGGTGTGGCGCAGATCGATCTCCTGCTGACCGGGCGCATCCTCGTGGAAGCTGTACTCGACGGGTATCCCGAGCGCCTCGAGGGTGCGGATCGTCTGTTTGCGCAGCTCGCCGGTGACATCGCTGGTGGTCAGGTCGAAGTAGCCGCCCTGGTCGACCGGAACCGGCAGCCGGCCGGGCACGAGCGGCTCGAAGTAGAAGAACTCGACGTCGGGGGCGACGTAGAAGGTCAGGCCGGCCTCGTGCGCTTCCTTCACGTGGCGTCGCAGCACCTGGCGGGGGTCGCCCTCGAACGGGGTGCCGTCGAGGTGGTGGATGTCGCAGAAGATCCGGGCTTCGGGAACCTTCGGGTCGCCCCAGGGGAGCAGCTCGAAGGTGTCGGGGTCGGGCATCGCCAGCACGTCGGCTTCCTGCACGCGGGAGAACCCGTCGATCGAGGATCCGTCGAACGTCATGCCGTCGTCGAGCGCGTTCTCCAGCTCGGCCGGTGAGATCGCCAGGCTCTTGAGGTTGCCCAGGACATCGGTGAACCACAGCCGTACGAGCCGGACCCCGCGCTCTTCGACGCTGCGCAGGACGTAATCGCGCTGTTGGTCCAGCATGTCGGTCATTCCTCGATTCTGTCGGAGTTCGGTCGGGAAAGCGACAGGGCGGGAGCCGGAGCCCCCGCCCTGTCGATTGGTCGGTGTGATGTGTGGAGCGCGTGCGAGCGCTCAGCGGTTCACTTCATCGCGCCGCAGACCGTCTCCACCATCAGGCGGGCAACGATGTACGGGTCGATGTTGGCGTTCGGGCGACGGTCCTCCAGGTAGCCCTTCTTGTCCTGGGCGACCTGCCACGGAATGCGGATCGAGGCACCGCGGTCGGACACGCCGTAGCTGAACTGGTCGTGGCGCTGGGTCTCGTGAGCACCGGTCAGGCGGTCCTCGATGCCCGTGCCGTAGTTGGCGATGTGCAGGTCGGCCTTGGTGCCGAGCGCCTTGCAGCCGGCTTCGATGTACTTGTAGCCGCCGTCCTCACGCATCTCCTTGGTGGAGAAGTTGGTGTGGGCGCCGGCGCCGTTCCAGTCGCCCTTGGCGGGCTTGGCGTCGAGTGTTGCTGCGATGCCGTAGTCCTCACCGATCCGGTACAGCAACCAGCGGGCGATCCAGAGCTGGTCGGCGACCTCGAGCAGACCGAGCGGACCGACCTGGAACTCCCACTGGCCGGGCATGACCTCGGCGTTGATGCCGGAGATCGACAGGCCCGCCGCGAGACAGGCCTCGAGGTGGTCTTCGACCATCGGCCGGCCGTGGATCTCGTCCTCGCCCACACCGCAGTAGTAGCCACCCTGCGGTTCGGGATATCCGGCCGGCGGGAAGCCGTACGGACGCCCGTTCTTCATGAGCGTGAACTCCTGCTCGATGCCGAACATCGGCTCGTGCTTCTTGTACTTCTTGGCGGTACGGGCGGCCGCGGCGCGGGTGTTGGTGGGGTGCGGCTTGCCGTCGACATGCATCACCTCGCACATCACCAGCACGTCGTCGCCACCACGGATCGGGTCCGGGTAGCTGGCGACGGGCTTCAACACGCAGTCGCTCTTGTCACCGGTCGCCTGGTTGGTGCTGGAGCCGTCGAAGCCCCAGATCGGGAGCTCGGCGCCGTCTGCCAAGATCTTGGTCTTCGAACGGAGCTTCGCTGTCGGCAGCGTGCCGTCGATCCAGATGTACTCAGCCTTGTAAACCACTAGTTGTCCTCAATTCGTCCACGATGGGGTGTTGGGTTCCGGGCGATCCAACCTACGGGGTCGCCCGATGGCGAGCGGCATCGTCGCAGCGGTCGATTGCCGAGTCGTTGCCCCGTCGTGAACGGCGTGTGAACTGGCTGATCCGACTGCCACGTCGAGCAGATGGCACACTGAGAGCCGAGCGAGAGGGGACTCGATGGACACCAGCAACGACACGCCGAGCACGGACACGACGACGTTGGTCGCCGGCCGCTACTTCTGCGAAGGGCCCCGGTGGCACGACGGTCGGTTCTGGTTCAGCGACTTCTACGCGCACGAGATCTGCAGCGTCGGTCTCGACGGTGACGTGCGCGTCGAGGTGTCGGTCGGCGCCGACGAACGCCCGTCGGGCCTCGGGTGGCTCCCCGACGGCCGACTGCTGTATGTCGCGATGCTGTCCCGGTCGGTGATGCGACGAGAGCACGACGGCCGTTCGGTCGTCCACGCCGACCTGAGCGACCTGGCGACGTTCCACTGCAACGACATGCTCGTCGATCACGTCGGGCGTGCGTACGTCGGCAACTTCGGGTTCGATCTCGACACGGTGATGGCCGAGATGGGCGCCGAAGGCCTCCTCGCCGCGATCGTCGAAGATCGCGGCCCGTACACGGCGGTGCTCGCTCGGGTCGATCCCGACGGCGCCGTCTCGGTCGCCGCCGACGACCTGGCGTTCCCGAATGGCGTGGTCACGCTCGATGGCGGCGCGACGTTGGTCGTCGCGCAGACGCTCGGGTTCGAACTCACGGCGTTCGACGTCGCAGGCGACGGTTCGTTGTCGAACCGGCGGGTCTGGGCGTCGCTGGCCGAGCCCTTCGTCGTTCCCGATGGCACGAGCGCCGACGGCGACGGCGGCATCTGGGTGGCCAACGCGCTCGGGAACGAAGTCGTGCGCGTCGAGGAGGGTGGCACGATCACGCGCCGGGTGACCACGTCGCAGAACGCCTACGCGTGCGCGGTCGGCGGCCCACAGGGCCGTCACCTGCTGTGTTGCACCGCGGCGTCCTCCGATGCCCACGAGGCCGCTGCCGCTCCCCGGGGTGCGCTCGAGATCATCGAACTCTGATCGTGCGCGCCGTCGACCGACCCGTCGCCGGCCGAGCCTCAACGGCGGGCGACGACGTCGGTCTCGAGGTTCGGATCCGCCTCGATCTGGGCGTCCGTGAACGCGACCTGTCGCCACTGCTTGTCGCTGAACTCCTGGGTCTGCACCTCGAAGAGCGGCGACAGCCGGTCACCGGTCTGGCCGTACACGAGCAACGCCCAGGCAGCTGGTTCGGCGCCGGTGAAGTCGACCGTCATCACGAAACTGGTGCCGTAGTTGATCCGGTACCCCTCGCCGCGCAACGAGCTGCCGGCAGCCACCGGCTCGCCCCGTTCGGGCGCCGGCTCGCTCGATGTCGACGAGACGTTCCAGGTGACGACGTTGGTGACACCTTCGCGCCCTGTCCCACCGTGGATCGGGATCCGCGTCTCTGATCGTTCGGTGAACTGCGCGGCCCCCAACGTCGTGTCGAGCGCGAAGCCTGCTTCGGTGATCGTCTGCACGGCGCGCGCCATCGCCTGCAGGAGCGGCGTCGGATCCGCTGCAGGCACCGACGGTGTCGTCGTCGGGTTGGCCGGGTCGAACGCGTCGTCGAACAAGGGTCCTGCCTGTTTGAAGTCGGCGTCGTCGAAGCGTGACATCGTCTCGCGCCAGATCATCGGTCCGGAACGGTCGAGGTCGTAGATCCCGTCCCACGTGGCCAGGACCTGACATGCCGTGGTCAGGTCGACGGTGGTGGCGGGAAGGCTCACGGTGCCGTCGTCGGCGAGGAGGTCGGGGACGTCGATCAGCGGGAACGTCTGGCACGCGTCGACCGCAGCGGCGCGCAGGAGCACCGCGGTGCGCGCCGAGTTCTCGAACGCCGCCGTGCGCACCTCGTCGGCGTTGAACAGCCCGTCGGGTCCGGCCAGCCCGGCGCTGTTCGCATCGCCGAGGACAGCGGCGTTCTGGCGGGTCCGCATCGTGAGCGCCGTGCCCTGTTCGCCGTTGACGATCGAGTACGGACCGGTGAGCGTGAACTCGGCACTCGGGACCCAGAAACTGTCGTTGGCGTTGAACACGTAGTCGGTCCGTCGCACCTGGGGCAGCTCACCGAACGGAACGAGCCCGGGATCGCGCGCGCCGGGCTGATCCTCCCAGCGGAACCGGCTGTCGGATCCGTCGAGCACCACGAATCCCTCGTTGTACGCGATCTGCGTGAGGGGGTCGGTGAACACTCGGTTGAGGAACAGGAGCTCGGCGTCGGCCGAGAGGTTCGGCGTGGCGGCGGTGTCGGCGTACCAGACGTTGCCCTCGGCGTCGGTGGCGACCGTGTTGAACAGCGGCACCCCCTGGTACTCCTCGTTCAGTGCCACCAGGTCGTCGATGCTCTGGACGGCGGGCATCCGGGCGTACTGCTCGACGAACTCGTCGTTGTCGATGTTCGCGTCGCGGTAGGTGACGACCGCGGTGTCGGTCCAGCCGACGCCGGGGAAGTCGAGGATCGGCCCGTACTCGCTGCGCCACATCGTGCGGGTCTCGGTGTCGATCGTGCCGTCGGCGCGCAGGATGTCGATGGTGGTGGACGTTCCCGTCATCGGCACCGACACGCCGTCGACGAGGTACGACGTCGGCGAGGCGGGGTCGAGCGTGAGCGTGTACCCGGTCAGACGCTTGCCGGCAGACACCGTGTGGGTCCACGCCATGCCATCGGTGAACCCGATGCCGACACCGGGGAGCCCGAGCAGCTGGGCGCCGTAGATGTCGTACTCGCCGGGGACGGTGAGTTGCACTTCGGCGAAGCGCAACTCGCCTTCCCAAGGAAAGTGCGGGTTGGCCAGCAGGAGTCCGCCCTCGCCACCTTCGACCCGGTCGCGTCCGATGGCCCATCCGTTGCTCCCCATGCCGTTCGGATCGTTCAGCCCGAGGTCGGCGGCGGCCTGAGCAACCGCGGAGAGATCGATCACGGGGGCAGCCCCGTCCCGTCGACGCAGGCCGACCGGCTCGACCGCGGGGGGTTGTGCGGATCCGATGAAGTCGATCAGCCGGGCGCTGCTGGCCTGGAGTGCGACCGATCGCGCGTAGGTGTACACCTCGACGGGTTCGAGCGGGCGCAACCAGTCGGCGCCGGCGCACCAGCCGGTCAACCGTTCGCCGCCGACGTCGGCGAGTTGGTCGTTCCACCCGGCGGTGTACGCCTGGAACTGGGCGACGACCTCGTCCGAGACTGCGTTCTCGAAGTCGTCGGCGGCGATGCGGGCGAGGTCGATCGCACGCCAGGCGAAGTCGCTGGTGACGTTCTCTCCCTCCGGGCCCGGTCCGAGTGTGGCGGCGCGGGTGCCCATCACCTTGATCACCTGGTCGATCAGCGTGCAGCCGTGATCCATCCCGCTGACCCAGCCCTGCCCGTAGGCGACGTCCTCGACCGTCGATCCCGAGATGTGGGGGACCCCGTCGGTGGTGCGGCGGATCGTGGATTCGTAGCGCGGTGGCACCAGGGTCGTCGTGGTGGTGGTCGTGGTCGTGGTGGTCGTGGTCGTCGTGTCGGGCGAGGTCGGCAACGGGATCGACTCGGGGCCCTCTCCGGGCGAGCAGGACGCGACAACGACCGCTCCGACGATCACGAGTCCGATCCAACGCACGTGGCCATAGTGCCAGATCACCGTGGTTCTCCGGCATCGACGATCGTCAGCGGGGCCCGGTGGGCTCCGAGGTAGCCTCGGCGACGTGACGGTGCTGCGTGTGGCGCTCGCCCAGCTGAATCCGACCGTGGGCGACCTCGATGGGAATCTGGCGAAGATGATCGAGGTGTACGACCGCGCCGAGGCGGCCGGTTGCGACCTGGTCGCGTTCCCGGAACTGTCCACCACCGGGTATCCCCCCGAGGATCTCGTCCTCAAGCCGGGGTTCGTCGCCGACAACCTCGTCGCACTGTCGAAGCTCGCCGCGCGAACCGGACGGTGCGCGGCCGTGGTCGGTTTCGTCGATCAGGGTCGCGACCTCCACAATGCCGCAGCCCTGTGCGCGAACGGCGAGATCGTCGGCCGCTACCACAAGCGCCTGCTCCCGAACGCCACGGTGTTCGACGAGGCCCGGTACTTCACCCCCGGCCACCTGTCCGATCCGCTCGAGCTCTACGTGGTCGGCGGTGTCAAGGTCGGCATCTCGATCTGTGAGGACATCTGGAGCCCGTTCGGGCCCGTCGCCGAGCAGGCGGCCGCCGGCGCGGAACTGAGCATCAACATCAACGCCTCGCCGTTCCACACCGGCAAGGCGACCGAGCGCGAACGGATGCTGGCCACCCGGGCGTCCGACTCGCACACGGCGATCGTCTACGTCAACCAGGTCGGCGGTCAGGACGAGTTGGTGTTCGACGGGGCCTCGGTCGTGTTCGATCATGAGGGTCGTCTGTTGGCGCGAGCTCCCCAGTTCGAGGAGTCGCTGCTCGTCGTCGACGTGCCGGTGCCGCCGGTCTACCGAAAGCGACTCCTCGATCCGCGAGGCCGGATCACCGAGTCGCTGCTGCCCACGATCACTGTGTCGGAGGCACCCGTCGTGCACGACGAGCCGGCAGCGTCCGCGATCACGAAGCCACTCGACGCCGACCGTGAGCTCTACGACGCCCTCGTGCTCGGCACCCGCGACTACTGCGCGAAGAACGGCTTCAGCGACGTGGTGATCGGGTTGTCGGGCGGGATCGACTCCACGATCGTCGCCTGCATCGCCGTCGACGCGCTCGGCGCCGAGCACGTCCACGGCGTGTCGATGCCGTCGCGGTACTCGAGCGACCACTCGAAGAGCGACGCCCAGCTGTTGGCCGACAACCTCGGGATCGACTTCCGCACGATCTCGATCGAGCCGGCGTTCCAGGCCTATCTCGACATGCTGGCGCCGTCGTTCGAGGGCCGCGAGCCGGGCCTCACCTACGAGAACATCCAGAGCCGGTGTCGGGGTCAGTTGCTGATGGCGCTGTCGAACGAGTTCGGCTGGATGGTGCTCACCACCGGCAACAAGAGCGAGATGGCGGTCGGGTACTTCACGATCTACGGCGACTCCGTCGGTGGGTATGCGGTGATCAAGGACGTGCTGAAGCTGCGGGTCTACGAACTGTGCCGCCATGTCAACCGGGTCGCCGGTCGCGAGATCGTGCCCGAGGACGTGATCACCAAGCCGCCGTCGGCCGAGTTGCGCCCTGACCAGCGAGACGACCAGAGCCTGCCTCCCTACGAGGTGCTCGACCCGATCCTGCAGCTCTACGTCGAGGACGACCGCACCGCTGCGGAGATCATCGAACTCGGCCACGACGAGGCGATGGTGCGGCGCATCACGCGTCTGGTCGACATCGCGGAGTACAAGCGACGACAGTCGCCTCCCGGTGTGCGGGTGAGTCGAAAGGCGTTCGGCAAGGACCGTCGCCTGCCGATCACCAGCGGTTACCGAGGGTAGGGCCGGTTCGATGACGCCCGCTCACACCGAGATCCACCGCACGGTCCGCGATCGTCTCGACCAGAACGACCAGCGGTACACGACCGGTCGGCGTGCGGTTGTCGATGCCCTCGCGAGTACCGATGGCCCGATCACGTTGCCCGAGTTGATCGACGTCGCGCCGACGCTGGCACAGAGCTCCGCGTATCGGAACCTCGCCGTGCTCGAGGAGGTCGGTGTCGTCCGCCGACTGGTTCATGGCGCCGACCATGCCCGCTACGAGCTGGCCGAGGATCTCACCGAGCACCACCACCACCTGATCTGCGAATCCTGTGGCGTGGTGCGTGACGTCACGCTGACCCCGAAGCTCGAACGTCGTCTCGACGACGCCTTCGCGGCGTTGTCGACTGCCGAGGGGTTCGCCCCGACACACCACACGATCGACCTCTACGGTCGATGCGCTGCCTGCCGCTGACCGTCTCGTCGATCAGGCCGACGGCACCTGTTCCGCGGTGCGACGTCCGCTGGGAACGGCGCGCCGGGCGGCGGTGACGGTCAGGATCACGAAGAACAGGACGACCGAGCACAGCGCCATCGTGGCGCTCGTGGCGCTGTCGTGGTGGTAGCTGATCAGGATCCCGACGACGGTGGCGACGACGCCGAAGAGGACCGACACCACCATGATCGCCGGAACCCGTCGCGCGACGAGCGTCGCCGCCGCCGGCGGTGCCACGAGGAAGGCGAACACGAGCAGGTTGCCGACCGACTGGAACGACGCCACGATCGACAGCGCTACCAGCACCAGCAGCGCCGCCTGTGCCAGCGCAGGGCGCAGGCCGAGCATCGAGGCGAGGGACGCATCGAAGGTCATCACGAGGAACGCCCGGTACAGCACGATCACACCGACGAGTGTGACGACCGCGGTGATCGCCTGACGTTGCAGGTCACCGCTGTCGACACCGGTGATCGAGCCGAAGAGGAACCGGTTGAGGTCGCCGACGTAGGACGCCTGCTGGGTCGACATGATGACGACGGCGAGGGCCAGGAACCCCACGAAGAGGACCCCGATCGACGTGTCCTCCGGTAGCGGTGAGTGTCGGCGGATGAGGGTGATGCCGAGCACCATGACGCCGGCGGCGACGAGCGCCCCGATCGAGGTGTCGATGCCGATGATGAAGGCGATGGCGATGCCGGGGAGCACGCCATGGGCGAGCGCATCCCCCAGGAAACTCATGCCGCGCAGCACGACCCAGGTCCCGACGACCGAGGTGGTCACGACGGTGAGCAGCCCGGCGAGCAGCGCGTCGCGCATGAACGCGTTGTCGGCGAACGGTGCGATCCACCAGTTCCACGGGTCGGTGAGGAACTCCATTCAGCGACCGTACCGACCGCGGGCGATCATTCGGAGAGTGCGTCGACGATCGAGCGCGCGGTGGCGGTGAGCCAACTCGTGTAGTCGTCCGTGTCGCTCCCGGGCTCGCCGAGCGTGTCGGTTTGCAGTGTGACGACCTCGACGTCGCCGACGCGGTCGGCGAGGGCCTGTGTGTCGCTCGAGGAGTGCTGCGTCTCGGCGAAGATCGCCGGGACCCCGGTCTCGGTGATCAGGGTTGCGAGCGCCTCCAGGTCGGCGGGGTTGGTGGCGGCGAGCGAACTCGGCGACGGGATCACGCTGCCCAGGATCGTGAACCCGTAGCGGTCGGCGAAGTAGCTCAACGAGTCGTGGTTGGTGACCAGCAGCCGGTCGCCGACCGGGAGGGAGTCGACGATCGCGCTGACCTCGTTGTCGAGCGCGGCCAGCGCACTGCTGTACTCGGCGACGCAAGCGTCGAGTGCGGCGCGGTCGACGCCGGCGCCGGCGAGCCCGTCCGCGATCGCCGGCAGGGTCGCGGTCACCCGAGTCGGGTCGAACCAGATGTGCGGGTCGTCCGCTCCGTGGTCGTGGTCGTCGTCGGTCGCCTCGTCGGTCGTGGTGTCGACCTCGTCGTCGTGGTCTCCGTCGTCGTGGTCTCCGTCGTCGTGGTCTCCGTCGTCGTGGTCTCCGTCGTCGTGGTCGTCGTCGCCTGCCGGGAGGGTGTCGACGAACTCACCGACACGCACCACGGTGGTGCCGTCCGCTTCCACGGCGTCGATCGTGTCCTCGAGCGACTCCTCGAGACCGAGTCCGTTGGCCACGATCAGCGCCGCGTTGCCCATCGTCTCGCGGTCGCGCAGCGAGGGCTCGAACGAGTGCGGGTCGCCGCCGGCCGGGATGATGGTGGTGATCTCGGCGAGCCCGTCGCACGCAACGTTGCGGGTGATGTCGGCCCACATCGTCGTGGTCGCCACGACCGACGGCACCTCGGCAGCGGTGCCGCTACCGGATCCCGTGGCGCTGTCGGTCGCCGGTTCGCCGTCGGAGCCGCATGCCGCGAGCGAGAGCGCAGCAGCCGCGACGAGGAGAGGAACACGGTGTCGCATGACCTCACGTTACTGAGAACGGTTCTCACTTTCAAACCCGCTACGTTGACCCCCGTGGATGCGTCCGTTGTCCCCGTTGCCACCTTCATCGAGGTGTCGGTGCGCTATGGCGACCTGGTGGCGCTCGATCGGACGTCGACGACGTTCGAGGGGGGATCGTCACTCGCCCTCGTGGGGGCGAACGGCAGCGGCAAGAGCACGGTGTTGAAACTCCTCGCCGGATTGCTCACGCCATCGACGGGTCGGGTGGTTCGAGCCGATGGCGTCGAGGCGTCGTTCATCGCCCAGCAGCACGGTCACCACCAGTGGATGCCGCTCCCGGTCGACGAGGTGCTGCGGATGGGGTGCTATCGCCGACGCGGACTGCTCGGCCGCATCACCCGCGCCGATCGCGCCGAGATCCGTGCCGTCGCGGAACGGCTCGAGGTCGCCGACCTGGCCAAGCGATCGTTCGGCGAACTCTCGGGTGGGCAGCGGCAACGAGTGCTGGTCGCACAGGCGCTCGTCGGCGCGCCGGGACTGTTGCTGCTCGATGAGCCGATCACCGGTCTCGACCTTCCCAGCCAGGAGACGATCCTGCGGATCATCGACGAGGAGGTCGAGCGGGGCGCCACCGTCGTGTTCTCCACGCACCACCTCGAGGAAGCCAAGCGGGCCGACCGGGTGATGCTGCTCGCCGGGTGCCTGATTGCGGACGGGGCCGCCGACGAGGTGCTCGTTCCCGAGCACCTCGCTGTCGCCTTCGGCGGACGGTTGTTGCACCTCGGCGGTGAGGCGGTACTCGTCGACGATCACGGTCACGGGCACGATCACGGACCGGCCCCGAGCCACGACGACGTCGGACATCGACACCTCCACCAGCCCGAGCACGCTGCCGAGAACGCCACCGGCCCCGACGTCCGCTGACCTCACGGCCGACGTCGAACCCCGACTTCGTACCGGACCTCCCGGTTTCGGAGCGTTCGGTGGAACACACTGGGTGCATGGGTCACGTGCACGGTCACGACGAGTCGCTCGACGAGCAGGTCGATCCGCGGATTCGCCGGCAGCTCTGGATCGCGGTCGCCGTCTGCGCCCTCGTGGTCGTCGTCGGGATGATCGCCCTCTGGCCGGGGAGCAGCGGCGACGGTCGCGATCCGCTCGGCCTCACGGGCGACCCGGTGGCCGCGTCGGTCCAGTCGGTCGAGGAGGTGCCCTGCTCGTTCGACCCGCTGCTCGCGTGCAAGCTCGTCGAGGCGCTCGTGTCGGATGGTGAACGCCGGGGCGAGGTGGTGTTCCTCGAGCAACCGCTCGACAGCACGATCTCGTCGGGTGACGACATCCTGGTCGACCTCGTCGAGTTGGACGACGGCTCGGTGCAGGCAGTGTTCTACGACTTCGAACGCAGTACCCCGATGCTGTTGCTGGTGATCGTGTTCGTCACCTCGATCGTGGTGCTCGGACGGTGGAGGGGTGTGGGTGCACTCGCCGGGCTCGCCATGAGCTTCGTCGTGATCATCGTGTTCGCCCTCCCGGCCCTGCTCGAGGGAACGAATGCGGTTGCGGTCGCGATCGTGACAGCGGGCGCGATCGCCTTCATCGCCCTCTTCCTGGCGCACGGGCGCGGGTTGGCCACGGCCACCGCACTGCTGTCGACGTTCGCGAGCCTGGCGATCACCGCCGCGCTCGCGGCGGCGTTCCTGGCGATGTCGAACTTCACGGGGTTCGGGGACGAGAACGTCGGCTTCCTCGACGCGCTCGGCTCGCAGATCGATCCCCGTGGACTGCTCCTGGCGGGCATCGTGATCGGCTCGCTCGGCGTGCTCGACGACGTGACCGTCACCCAGGTGTCGGCGGTGTGGGAACTCAAGCGGGCCTCGCCCGATGTCACGTTCGGTGAGCTCTACGGCAGAGCGCTCCGCATCGGTCGCGACCACATCTCCTCCACGGTGAACACCCTGTTCCTCGCGTACGCGGGCGCCTCGCTCCCGCTGCTGCTGTTGTTCAGCGAGGCGAACGAGAGCCTCGGCTCGGTGGCGACCAGGGAGATCGTCGCCGTCGAGATCGTGCGAGCGTTGGTGGGGTCGGTGGGCCTGGTCGCCTCGGTACCGATCAGCACGGCGCTGGCTGCCAAGGTGTTGGCATCGACCACACCGAGCAGTCCCGAACCACCGACGAACCCGGCGGCGCATCCCGTCCCGGTCGACGACCCATCGAACTGACCGACGACCTCCGGGCGAGCATCGAGTCGAATCTCGCCCGACACGATCGTGTCGAGATGCCGCTCGACGGTCGCCGCCATGCGGCGGTTGCGATCGTCGTGGTCGATTCCGAGTTCGGATCCGACGCCGCCGACCCGCACGGAGTCGATGCCGAACGTCTCTCGGTCATCCCGTCCGATGTGTCGGGTCTCGACGGGCAGATGGCCGGGGTCGCAGGCGGGGCGTCGTTCGTGCTCTGCCGTCGCAGCGCCGGACTCAACCGGCACGCGTCGCAGTGGGCGCTCCCGGGTGGCCGCCTCGACGCCGGCGAATCGCCGATCGAGGCGGCGCTGCGCGAGACCGACGAGGAGGTCGGTGTGCGCTTGGAGGACTCCGCAGTGCTCGGTCTGCTCGACGACTACCCCACCCGATCCGGGTACGTGATCACGCCGGTCGTCGTGTGGGGTGGAGCCGAGGTGCACCTCGCCCCCGATCCGGCCGAGGTGCTCGCCGCCTACCGCATCGGTCTGCACGAACTCACCCGCCCCGACTCGCCGCGCTTCGTGTCGATCCCCGAGAGCGAGCGTCCGGTCGTCCAGGTCCCGCTCGGCGGCGACCTGATCCACGCCCCGACGGGCGCGGTGCTCGTCCAGTTCCGGTGGGTCGCCCTCGACGGCCGGGTCAACGAGCGCGTCGTCGACTTCGAACAACCCGTGTTCGCCTGGGGCTGACGACACCCTCCACCCCAGATCGTTTGCGTGATGATTTCGGTGGCCCGGGTCACCGAGAACCCGACGCAAACGGAGGTCGGCGCCGGGTGTAACGGTCAGCGCCCGGAGTGGCCGAAGCCGCCGCCGCGGTCGACGCCGTCGAGCGAGTCGACGACCTGCCACGCGACCGACTCGACGCGCTGGATCACCAGCTGGGCGATGCGGTCCCCGCGATGAACCTCGTAGTCGGCGTCGGGATCGGTGTTGATCAACACGACCTTGATCTCTCCCCGGTACGCCGCGTCGATCAGGCCGGGCCCGTTGACGACGCTGATGCCGTGCTTCACCGCCATCCCGCTGCGCGGCAGCACGAAGCCCCCGTGCCCCATCGGGATGGCGATCGCGATCCCGGTGGGCACCAGCGCCCGCCCGCCGCCGGCGGCGAGTGTCGCTGACTCGCGGGCATACAGGTCGAGTCCGGCGTCGCCCTCGTGGGCGTACTCCGGCAACGGCAGTTCGGGGTCGAGTTGGACGATCGGCACAGGCAGACTCACCTCGTCGATCGTAGGTGCTGCGTCGGGGGACTGACCTCTGGCGCACCACTCAGTCGTCGAGGGTGACGATCGTCCAGTCGGTGAGCGCGGAGGTGTCGCACGACATGGAGGTGGTGATCAGGATCCGTTCGTCGGCGCTGCTCGCCTCCGCGAACTGGTCGATGCCGGCGAGTGAGCACGGCCCGAACGCCTGGAAGCCGCCGAGGGTCAGCTCGTCCTGCCAGCTGTGCACGAGCGCGGCGCCGCCGTTGCCGACCTGGTCGCGCACGGTGGCGAGCGCGAACTCGCCGCGATCGCGGTCGTCGATGCGATCGAGCTCGCGTCGCACCTCGGGCTCCTTCGCCTCCATGAAGAACGAGGTGTCGACCACCACGAAGACCTGCTCGGTCTCGCGCAGCAACGACGCAACCAGCGCGTAGCCGCCGAACACCACCGCGACCACCGCGATCCAGATCGCGAGTGGCTTCACCGGTCGAACACCTGGGCGTGGCTCACGGACTCGTCAGCCGCCGGCGTTGAACAGCGCAGCGATCTTGAACTCGACGTCTTCCTCGCTGGCGTCGATGCTCGCCGCTTCGACGAGCGACGACACGCGATCGAGTTCGTCGAGGTCGGCTTCGAAGCCGACGGTGTAGACCGGGATCCGCAGACCCTCGATCACGTTGTCGACGTCGCCGAACTGGAGGCCGTCGGTGGTCTCGCCGTCGGTGAGCACGACCAGGATCGGCTTGATCTCCGGATTCGCCGCCCGTTGCTCCTCGAGCATCTGCAGGCCGAGCACGATGCCGTCGTACATCGCCGTTCCGCCGCCCGGCGCCAGGTCTTCGGCGATCGCGGCGTAGCGCGCCTGCTGGTTGAGATCGAACTCGCCGATCGGGAGGCGCTTCATCGCCGTGTCGTTGAACTCGACGACACCGACCTCGGTCGTCGGCTTGATGAACTCCCGGGCCGACTGCATGGCGGTCCGGACCGACTGGATCCGGGTGCCTTCCATCGACCCGCTGACGTCGACGACGAACACGGTGGCGACCGGGCGGCCACCGTCCTTCTTGTCCTTCCAGACGTTCTGGACCTCGATCAGCGTCGAGCCCGACGGCACCTCGACGGTCGGTGTGTACGGCGGCGGATCGAAGCCGTAGTCGGCGGCGAGTTCCTGGAACTCGGGCTGGGCGGCGAAGTCGGCGAACACCTGCAGCGTTTCCTGACGAGCCGCGGAGAGATCGCCGACGGCCGCGAGCGGGTTGTCGTGCGGTGCGCCGAATGGGATGAACTCGAACCCGGACTGGAGCGACTCGGTGTTGGTGAACGTCTGCCACTCCATGACGAACGTGTCGAGCGTGCCGGTGTCGTTCTCGACCGAGTCGCGCATCTGCAGCGTCGTGAGCGCCACGAACGGCACCTGACGCTGGAACTGTTCGAACACGCTGGCCACGTCCGGTGACGTGAGGCGCGCGGGATCGCCCTCGGCGATCGTGTCGAGCACGGTGAGCAGGAAGTTGAGGCCCGTGCTGGACGCGAACGGGTCGGTGTAGCCCATCACGAGGTCGCCGGCGATCACCGCGTCGACCAGGTTCGCAGCGCTGAGTTCCCCGTAGGTGGCGCGCAGCTCTTCGGCGGTCTCGTCCTTCATCACGATGCCCGCGACGTTGTCGACCGTGTTCGGCGTGATCTCGGTCATCGTCTCGAACTCGCCGGCCATCTCGATCCAGAGCTGGCTCGACGGCGTGAATCCGTCCGGCAGCTCTTGGCCGCGGGCGATGAACTGGTAGCCGGTGCCCGACGCGATGCTGCGCAGGTCGACGCCGGCGACGCTGCCGTCGGACAGCGTGATGCCGGCGTCGTTGAACTTCTCGGCGACCTCGGTCATCCAGCCGTCGGTGGTGCCGAGTTCACCGGACTTCTCCGTCGACGACCAGATCTCGACGACGGTGTCGGCGCTCGCCGGTGCCTGGACACGGATCGGGAACTCGGTGATCGGGGGCAGGGTGTCCGCGAGGTTGGCGCCCGTGGGCGGAGGGATCGACGCGGTGCGACCGATCGGGTTGTCGACCCAGCCGATGTCGTCGGCGAGTTCCGTGAGTTGGTCGGCCGCGGTCGCCTGATCGAGCGGTTCGTTGCTCTCCTCCCCGACACCGCATGCCGCGGCGACGAGTGCGAACGCGGTTGCGGCGATCGCCAGGCGTCCCACCCTGGATCGTGACGTGCGCGCTCGTGCGGGTCGGTGCACCCTCATTCGCTCTCCTTTGCCGTGATCTCACCGACGTCGATCGCTGAGTCGGACTCCTGGATCCGGGTCGATGCCGTTCGGCCGCGTTCCATGTTCTCGATGGCCGTTTCGCTCTCTGCGGTGAGCTGATCGAGTTCGAGGATCGTGCCCGCCATCGTCGGCAGTGCTTCGCGTCGGTAGCGGGAGATCTCGTCGAGCGCGGTGTCGATGTCGGCGAAGGCCGAGCGCAGCGCCTCCATGTCGAGCATCGTGCTCGACGCCTGCTGATGGATCGCGGTGCCCTGCGTCTTCAGGCGTTCGGCGGTGCCGGCGATCATCGCGGACGTCGTGGTGTTGATCGCCTCGATCTTGTCGAGGACGATCTTCTGGTGGGCGAGGGCGAGTGCCACGGTGACCGCCACCTGCAGCGCGCTGACGGTGACGTCGATCGCACGATCGACACCGCGGATCAGCTCCCGGTTGTTGCGGATGATGATCTCGATCGCCAGTACGCCCTGCTGGTTGACGGCGAGCTGCTGCTGGAGATCGAGCGTGCGCTGGCGCAGCGAGAACAGGATGTCCTCCTCGACGAACTGGCGTCGTGGGTCGTCGGCGGTGATCTCGGTGGCGAGCTTGTCGACCACGGAGGCGTCGAGCGCCTGCGCCAACGCGATCTGGTCGGCCAACAGGTGCGTCAACTCGCGCATCTGCTTCTGATCGTCGCCGAGGGTGACGTTGTCGCGCTTGAGCTGGTCGCGGCCCTTCTCGAGCGACTTGACGATCGAGTCGATCTGGGTCTGCGAACTCTCGTAGCGCATGAAGTAGCGCTTGAGTGGCGTGCCGACGCCGGGGATCCTGCCGACGGCGCGGGTGAACCAGCCGGCGTCGGTGTCGAGGCCGGACGGGTCGAGCTTCTCGACTTCGATGCGCAGATCCGACAGCGACTTGGCGACCTCGCCGCCGTCTTCGGTGCCGTGGGAGATCTCCTTCAGCGGCGCCTGCAGCATCCGGCTGCGGGTGGCCGACCGCTGTTGGAGGTCGCGGCCCATCGAGTCGACCGCGTCGCGCGCTGCGGTTCGGGCCTCGTCGTTCGTCGGGTCGATCGCGAGCAACTGCTCGACCTGCGCGTCGGCCTGTGCGCGCAGTTCGTCGGTGGGCTCGGGCTCGGGCAGGACGAGTTCCGCCCTGGTCTCGGGAACGTCCAGGGAGAGGTTCAACACGGGTGCGGTCGCGGTGCCGGTTCGTGGAGCTTCGGTCATGTCGGTGGGCCTTTCGGGTCGTTCATGCGCTGGCGGTTCATGCGTACTTGGCCGCGCGATCGGCGAGTTCTTCGAGTGCGGTCATCGCCGCCTCGGCGTCCTCGGGTTGCTTGCCGATCGGCACGTCGGCGAGCGCCGTCGTGGTGCGATCGAGTGCGGTCAGCGCAGATTCGTTCTGGGCGAGGAGCTGAGCGATCCGGCGACGCTGGGTCGCACGCAGGTCGCGTCGCCGTTCGAGCGTGTCGCGTTCACGGGTGGCGGAGTCGACGTCGCTGTCGTCGTCGGCCAGCTCGGCGAGGCGACGATCGATGTAGGTCTCGTCGATCGTGCTGATGCTCTCGTGGGCGACTGCCACTTCGTGCAGGTTGTCGAGCGCGGAGGCGAACACCTGCTGCGACGTGGACAGATACCGGGCGTAGGTGAGTTCGCCGGCATCGAGGCGACGCGTCAGCACGTTGATCAGGCTCTGGCGCTTCGACAGCAGGGCATCGAGCTGCTCGGTGGGCTGGGTGTCGGCGAGTGGTGCCAGTTCCGCACGCAGCGCTGCGATCTCGGCCGGGTCGACCTCCTCCACGCGGGGGACCTCGAACTGCAGCTTCGCCAGTGTCCCGGTGGCCGACATCGTGAACGGCCAGGCGGCGGCCGCCACGAGCGCCAGGACGATCAGGATCACGACGAGAACGCCTGGCGGGTCGAGCACGGTGAGCACGAGCCACACGGTGGCGCCGAGCACGACGGCCGCGATCCAGGTGGGCGGGTAGCTGATGACGGAACGCCACCAGCTCTTCATCGCGCCTCGCAGGGGCTCGTCATGTACACGGCACCGTCACGATACCGGCCCCGGAGCATCGGATGACCCCGACCCACCGTCGCCGCCGAATCGGCGGTTGGCTACCGTCGTTGCCGATGGTGCGTCCCGACCGGTTCCCGCTCACCTACGACGAGTGCCGGGATCGGTTCCGGTGGAGCGTGCGTCGAGCGGGTCTCGAGTTCGACGCGTTCCCGATCACGGCGCGCGGTGAGCACGGCCAGGAACTCACGATCGATGCGACGTCGTTCGGCGCGGCTCGCCCTCGGCGCGCCGTGCTGGTGCTGGCCGGTGTGCACGGAGACGAGGGCTTCTCGTCGTCGACGCTGATGTGTGACGCCATCGATCGGTGGGTGAGCGATGGCGCCGACAGTGATCTCGCCGACGACGCAGCGGTGGTGATGATCCACGGCGTGAACCCATGGGGGATGAGCCACTGGCGGCGTCAGAACGAGTCGAACGTCGACCTCAACCGCAACTGGGGTCGCGACGAACGGGTCGAGGTGCCGTCGAACCCGGGCTACATCGCGTTGCACCGCACACTGGTCCCGGGCGGCGCCGAGCCGCCGTCGCCCGAGTCGCTGCTCGACGTGACGCGAGCGATGGTCGAGGAGTTCGGCTACCAGTGGGTGAAGTCGGCGGTCAGCGCCGGTCAGTACAGCCATCCCGATGGTCTCTACTTCGGGGGCGATCGCACCGAGGAGTCGAATCTCCGCGTCGCCGAGATCGTGGCGCAGCGGCTCACTGGCGCCGAGGAGGTGCTGGTGGTCGACCTCCACACCGGCCACGGCGCTCCGGGCACCTACACGTTGCTGTCGCACGTGAGCGAGGATCATCCGGACGACGCGTGGCTCCGGAGGGTGTTCGACGCCGACCGCATCGAGTGCACGTCGGCGTCCGACGCCACGACCGGACCGAAGTACGGCCAGATCGCGAGTGGTCTCGGTGAGCTGGTTCCTGGCGGCGTGTGGCGGACGGTCACCATGGAACTCGGCACGATCTCCGACACGCGCATGATCGTCAACGAACGCGCCGAGCACTGGGTCCACTTCCACGGGGACCGCTCGAACCCCGACCATGCACGCATCGTGTGGGAGCACCGCTGCGGCTCGACCCCCGACGATTCCGAGTGGGAGCGCAGCGCCCGAGCCCACGGGGTCGACGTCCTCGACGCCGCCCGCCGGACGCTGACGGGTGCACCAGGAATCTGATCTCGGCGTCGGCGAGTAGGGTCGCGCTCACCAGGCCACACCATGAGGCCCAAACCACAAGGAGGTCCACCATGGGACTGTTCGATTCCATCAAGTCCAAGCTCGGCGGCAACAAGACACAGGTCAAGCAGGGCATCGACAAGGCCACCGACGTCGTCGGCGACAAGGCCGGCGCTCACGCCGACAAGGTGCAACAGGGCGCAGAGGCGGCCAAGGACGCCGTCGACAAGCTCCCCGACGCCTGAACCTCGACGGGCGAGGCGCCCGGGTCGAGTCGTAGGCTCGGCCCGATGAGCGCATCGACGGACGACGCGGGGCGGCCACCGTCGGTCGATGCGCTCGCCCGATCGCTCGCCCCGACCGGGTTGCCGCATCCGATCCTCGTCGACATCGCTCGCCAGTCGATCGAAGCAGCTGACGTCGAGTCGGCGCTGTCGCGTGCGCACGCGTTCCGCCGCTCGCTGTTGACCCCGGCGGTCAACGCCACGGGCGTGCTCCTGCACACGAATCTCGGTCGAGCACCCCTTCGTCACCACCAGGAGGCCGCGGCGCAGACCATCGAGTTCGATCTCGATTCCGGACGCCGAGGATCTCGACAACGGGCGGTGGGGCAGTTGCTCTCACGGCTGTGCGGATCCGAGTCGGCGATGATCGTCAACAACAACGCCGCCGCTGTCCTGCTGGTCCTGGCGGCGCTGGGTGCCAGCCGTGACGTGCCGGTGAGCCGCGGGGAGAGTGTCGAGATCGGCGGCTCGTTCCGGGTTCCCGACGTGATGGAGCAGTCCGGTGCCCGTCTCGTCGATGTCGGCACCACGAACCGCACCCGGCTCGGTGACTACCGGCGAGCGATCGACCGGCCCGACGTCGACGTCGCCATGGTCCTCAAGGTGCACCCCAGCAACTATCGGGTCGAGGGGTTCGTCGAGGAGACGTCGGTCGCCGAGCTGTCCACGTTGGGCGTCCCGGTCGTCGCCGACATCGGGAGCGGGCTGATCGACGCCACGTGCCCCTGGCTCCCCGGCGCGCCGCCGGCCTGGTTGGCGGGCGAGCCGGCAGCTCGTCAGACGCTGGCTGACGGCGCGGCGCTCGTGACGTTCAGCGGCGACAAGCTCCTCGGCGGGCCACAGGCGGGGATCATCGCCGGCCGCGCTGATCTCGTCGAGGCATGCCTGGGACATCCGCTCGCCCGAGCGCTGCGACCGGGCGGGCTCGTCCTCGCCGCGCTACAGGAGACGGCGCTGGCCTATCTCGACAAGCGCGCAACCGTCGATGTGCCGTTCTGGGCGATGGTTGCCGCGCCGGTCGCCGACCTCCGGCGACGCGCCGATGCGGTCGTCGACGCCGTGGTCGACGTGCATCCCGCGGTCCGGGCCACGCCGATGGACGCGCTGCCCGGAGCGGGTTCCGCGCCCGGCATCACGATGCCCTCGTATGGCGTCGAACTCGAGGGCGACCATCTCCGCGCGCTGCGGGATCATGCGACCCCCGTGATCGCCCGGTCGCGCGACGACCGCACGATGCTCGATCTGCGTTCGGTGTTCCCGCACGACGACCCGATCGTCGTGGCCGCCCTGCGTGGCGCCGTGCCGTGACGGTCGTCGCCACCGCCGGCCACGTCGACCACGGCAAGTCGTCACTCGTCCTCGCGCTGACCGGCACCGATCCCGACCGTTTCGAGGAGGAGAAGCGTCGCGGTCTCACGATCGACCTCGGGTTCGCCCACACGACGCTGCCGTCGGGCGCCGAACTCAGCTTCATCGACGTGCCCGGCCACGTGAAGTTCCTCCGCAACATGCTCGCGGGCGTCGGCGGCGTGACCGCGTGCGTGTTCGTCGTCGCTGCCACCGAGGGCTGGAAGCCCCAGTCGGAGGAGCACCTGCGCATCCTCGAACTCCTCGGCATCACCTCCGGCATCGTCGTGCTCACCAAGTCGGACCTCGTCGACGCCGATCTCGCCGAACTCGCGGCGATGGACGTCGCCGACCACGTTGCGGGCACCTTTCTCGCCGACGCTCCGGTGCTCGCAGTGTCGTCGACCACCGGTGCGGGCATCGACAGCCTCCGATCGGCACTCGACGAGCTCGTCGCCAGGTCCGCCGGCGCAGTCGATCGCGGTCGACCCCGGCTGTGGATCGACCGGGTGTTCGCGGCCAAGGGGAGCGGGACCGTGGCGACGGGCACGCTGGTCGGTGGACGGCTCGCGGCCGATCAGGCGGTCGTCACCGAGCCCGGATCGGCATCTGCGCGGATCCGTTCGATCCAGACGGCCGGGCGTACGGTGGAGTCGATCGGGCCGGGCACCCGTGTTGCGGTGAACCTCGCGGGCGTCGACCACCACGACCTCGCACGGGGCCACGCCGTGGTCGAACCGGACAGGTGGCGACTCACCGATCGGTTCGACGCGTCGTTGCACGTGCTCGACGCGCTCGACCACGACGTGTCCCGACGGGGAGCGTTCGTCGCGTACATCGGCTCCGGTGAACACACCGTGAAGCTCCGCGTGCTGGGCCGAGAGGCGATCGCACCCGGCCGCGACGGAGCGGTGAGGTTGTTCCTCGACGAAGCGCTGCCGTTGCTCCCCGGCGACCGGTTCGTGTTGCGGGAGTCCGGCCGCGACGAGACCGTCGGTGGTGGCGAAGTGCTCGACATCGACCCGGTCCTGCGGGCGTCGAAGGCCAGCCCCGACCGCTCGGTCGATCGGATCGTCCGCGAGCGGGGCTGGATCACGGTGCGCGAGGTGGAGCGGCTGACCGGCGACATCGTCGAGCCGCTCGTCGGCGACTGGTTGACGACGCCGGAGCTGTTGGCCTCGATGCACGACGAACTCCTCGCTCGGGTCACCGATGCGGGTCCGGTCGGCCTCGACGTTGCTGGTTTCGACGACCGCGAGCGCGCCGTGCTGGCCATGATCGACGAGATCGTCGTCGACGCGACGACCGTGCGCCTCGCCGACGTGGTCGACCCGTTCGCCGACCACCCGTACCTCGCGGTCGTGCTGGCCGACGGGTTCACCCCGTCGCAGCCCGACGGTGTCGACCGTGGCGAGCTACGCGAACTGGTGCGGCGCGGTCACGTCGTGGTGCGCGATGGCGTGCACTTCCACGAGGCGACGATCGCGGCTGCGGGCGAGGTGGCGGCGGGTCTGCTCGCTGCGCACCCCGACGGTTTCACCGTGGCCCAGTTCCGCGACGCCACGGGCGCCAGCCGCAAGTACGCGCTGCCTCTGGTGGCCGAACTCGACGCCCGCGGGGTCACCCGTCGGCGCGACGACCTCCGCATCGCGGGCCCCCGCCTTCCCGGTCGCTGAGCTGCCGACCAGGCGGTTCCAGGTCAGCGCAGACGTGCGAACTCGACGTTGTCGCTGACGCAGAGTCAGGTGGCGGGCTCGGTGGACTGATCGGTGGGAGCGAGGTCGGTCGCGGACTCGGTGGAGTCCTTCTTGCGCATCTCGCGGTAGTCGCGTGCGGCACCCTCCAGCGGTTCGACGTCGAGGGTGACGCCGTCGATCGCGGCGACACGCAGGACATCGCCGTCGGCGATCGGCGTGGCACGGTTGGTGCGGGCGCGCCATCGGGCGCCGTCGACCTCGGCGATGCCGTCGGGATCGAGCGGACCGACAGCGGTGCCCTGCTTGCCGATCATCCACTCGCGTCCGATCGTCGGGGTGGCGAACCGTGTGCGGACCATCGACGGCATCCCCACGACGAATGTCAGCACGATGCCGACGATCCCGGTCAACAGCGCCAGCCACGACGGCCGCATCGTCGAACCGGGAATCGACTCGAACAGGAACCAGCTGCCGACGATGGTCATGACGATGCCGACCCCGGTCCAGAACCTCGGAATGCCGACCTGGACGTCGACGGCGAACGCGAGCATGGCGAGCATGATGACCACCACCGCCCAGGTCTGTGTCGGGAGCACCGCCAGCCCGGTGAAGGCGAGCACGGTCGAGATCGCGCCGACACCGCCGGCGATGCCGACGCCCGCCGTGAAGAACTCGAACACCAGCAGGGCCAGGCCGATGAGCAACAGCAAGTAGGCGACCGACGGGCTGGCGACGGTGTGGAACAGCTGGTCGACGAGCGAGAGCTTGGAGAACCGCACGACCGAGACGGTCTCGAATCGGGTCGACCCGTCGTCGAGGACGACGAGTTCGGTGGTCACGAGTTCGACGCCGTTCTCCTCGAAACCGTCCATCGCCTGGACCATGTTGCTGATCGTCGGGATGCCTTCGTCGTCGATGCGCTGCTTGAACACGCTGAGCGAGCGGGCGTCGGACAACCCGACCGAGCCGTTGCGAAGGCGCTCCTCGGCGATGCCGAAGTCGACACTGGTCCCCTCGGGCAGGCCCACCGGATCGAGCGGCACGCCGATGTAGCCCACTCGGGAGCCCGGCGCCATGCCGGTGACGTCGGCGACCGCCAGCAGCTGCGCGGCCGTGCCGTAGAAACGAGCACCGCTCGGTCCGACCCAGATGCCGATCGGGACCGGGGCGGTCGCGACCCGCACGAGCAGATCCTCGACGACGTCATCGTCGACGACGGTCCCGTCGCTGTTCACCTGGAGGATCAACGCCTGTGATCCGTCGGCGTCGGCGCGGTCGATCGCCGTTTCGATCGCATCGACCAGAATCGGGTCGAAGTAGCCGCTGACCTGCAGCACGTCGACACGCGCGACGTCGACGGAATCACCCGTGTCGATGGGTTGATCGTCGCTCTGGGCCTGGACGGCGGGCGCGAAGAGAGTGAGCCCGGCCATCAGCGTGAGGATGCTGATCGCTAGTCTGCGCAAAGGTGCCTCCGGAGAGCGAATATCCGCTGCAATCGTTGACCGCCGCTCGAGTCGTCGTGGTGGCGGGCAAGGGGGGTGTGGGGAAGACCACGGTAACGGCTGTGATCGCCCGCGCCGCATCGGACGCGGGCCTTCGCGTGCTGGTCGTGGAACTCGACGGCAAGCCGGCGCTCGCCCAGCTCGTGCCCGATCTCGAGGTGATGTCGATCTCGGCGCCCGACGCGCTCGACGAGTACCTGCGCGACAACGGATTCGCCCGTATCGCCACGCGCCTGAACCGCACCGGTGTGATCGACATGGTCGGCACCGCGGCACCGGGCATCGACGACATCGTGGTGCTCGGCAAGATCAAGCAACTGGAGCGCTCCGGCGAGTGGGATCTCGTCGTTGTCGACGGCCCTGCGGCCGGACACGCGATCACGTTCCTGACGTCGGCTGCCGGTCTGGCCGACTCCGTCCGCTCGGGTCCGGTGCGCGCGCAGGCCGACGGTGTGCTCGAGTTGCTGCACGACCCGCAGCGCTGTCAGGTCGTGTTGGTCACGTTGGCCGAGACCACGCCGGTGAACGAGGTCATCGAGACCGCGTACGCGTTGGAGGACCAGGTCGGTGTGCAGCTCGGCCCGGTGGTGGTGAACGGCGTCGACCTCGGGGTGGGGTTGCCCGCTGCGTCGGAGATGTCGTCGATCGTGGGGGATCTCGACGCCGCGACCGCGGTCACGCTCACCGATGCGGCCGACTTCCGTCGGTCGCGCCGGGAGATGGAGCGACAGGAACTCGCCCGGCTGGCCGAGGAGTTGCCGATCCCCCAGATCGTGCTTCCGGCCCGGCTCGTCGCCGGCCTGGTCGCGGCGGACGTCACCGATCTCGCCGCCGGCCTCGGCGGTCTCGCCCCAGTGGAGACTGCGCAATGACGGCCCGACCGGCCGACGAGTTGATCGACGCGTCGTCGGTGATCGTGTGCTGTGGGTCGGGTGGCGTCGGCAAGACGACCACCGCGGCCGTGCTCGGGCTCGAAGCGGCGCGTCGCGGACGTCGAGCCGTGGTCGTCACCATCGATCCGGCGCGTCGTCTCGCCGACGCGCTCGGTCTCGTCGACGGCCTGGCGTCGGAGCCGCAGCGGATCGAGCTCGATGCGCCCGGCGAACTCTGGGCGATGATGCTCGACACGGCAGCGACGTTCGACGGACTGGTGCGTCGCTATGCAGAGAGCCCGGAACAGGTCGAGCGGATCCTCGAGAACGGGTTCTACCGGAACATCGCCGGGGCGCTCAGCGGCACGCAGGAGTACATGGCCGCCGAGACGCTCCATGCGCTGCACGGCGACGAGCGCTTCGACCTCGTCGTCGTCGACACACCGCCGAGCCGCAACGCCCTCGACTTCCTCGAGGCACCAGGCGTGTTGTCCCGGTTCCTCGACCATCGGCTCTTCAAGTTGCTGATGCTGCCCGCCAAGGGCGGCCTGCGGGTGATCGGCACCGCCACGCAGCCGATCCTCCGAGCGATCGGCCGGGTCGTCGGCTCCGACGTCCTCGCCGACTCGGTGGCGTTCTTCCAGGCCTTCGCGGGCATGGAGACCGGGTTCCGTGAGCGAGCCGACGACGTGATCGCGTTGATACGAGCGCCCGAGACCTCGTTCGTGGTCGTGGCGTCGGCGCGTCACGACACGATCGACGAGGCCGTGTGGTTCGTCGAGCAACTCGTCGACCAGAACGTCGACGTCACGGCGGCGATCGTCAATCGGGCGCACCCCGCGTTCGGTGACGGCCGCGCCGACGACGCGAGCGCTCAGGCGCTGCTCGCATCCGAGCGAGGGGATCCGGGTCTGGCCGCACTGTGGCGCAACGTCGCCGACCTCCGGACGCTGCGCGAACGGGAACTCGACGAAATCGCGCCACTCGGTGCGGCGGCGGGCGACGAGCGAGTGGTGGTGCTGCCGTTGCTCGACCGCGACGTCCACGATCTCGAGGGCCTCCGCACGATCGCGGCGCATCTCTTCGACCATCCGACCGTCGAGCGGTAGCGTCTGGCCCGTGCACATCCTGCTTGCCACTGACGCCGACTGGATCGTCGACGAGATCACCGCCGCGCTCGGCGACGACGACGTCCACTTCACCGTCTGTCGAGAGGGTCGTGCCGTCGCCGGTGAGGTGAAGAAGCAGGTCCCCGATCTCGCGATCCTCGACCTCCAGGTCGGCTCGATGGGCGGCATGGCCGTGACGATGGCGCTCCGGCTCGACGAATCCGCCGGCGCAGTGCCCCACGTCAAGGTGCTGATGCTCCTCGATCGTGCTGCCGACATGCACCTCGCCCGCCGCAGCGGGGCCGAAGGCTGGCTCGTCAAGCCCCTCGACGCGCTCCGCCTCCGTCGTGCAGCCGACGCCCTCGCATCCGGTGGTCGCTACACCGAAGGATTGCCGCTCGACGCTCCCGATGTCGAACCGATGGTGCCGCTGCCGGACGACGAGTCGGCCATGGATGCGGTCGAGGAGTCGACGGAGGAAGAACCCGCAACCGCCGGTTAGCATGGCGAGCCGCTACGGGGTGTAGCGCAGCTTGGTTAGCGCGCCACGTTCGGGACGTGGAGGCCGGAGGTTCAAATCCTCTCACCCCGACCAGGAGATGTCGTCGGGCATCTCGGTGTCTGCACGTGGCCCTGGTTGCTGCGAGGACACTGCTCTTCGGGCGGGGAACCGTCGACGTCCAACCGTGGCGCGAAGAACCCGGCGCCGGCGTCATCTTCGAGGTGTTTCCACGCTGTTCGGATCGCGTAGGGTGCGGGACCGGGGGGTGCGCTGCGCCGTGAGTGGACCGGACACGACCACGTCGGAACGGTGGGCACGGGTCGCCAAGTTCGTGCCCGTGCTCCAGTGGCTCCCGGGGTATCGACGTGGCCGGCTGCGCAACGACCTGCTCGCAGGTGCGATCGTCGCTGCGTTGCTGGTTCCGCAGTCGCTCGGCTACGCGACGATCGCCGGCGTACCGGTGCAGGTCGGGTTGTACGCGGTTCCACTCGCGCTGCTCGCATACGGCGTGCTCGGATCTTCACCCCAGCTGATCGTCGGTCCCGCCTCGACCGTAGCGATCGTGTCAGGGTCGCTGGTCGCCGACATCTCCCGCGACAACCCGCAGGACGCAGTGGCGATCACGTCGGCCCTCGCCATCGCCGCAGGTCTCGTGCTCGTCCTGGCCGGCATGTTGCGGATCTCGTGGCTCGCCGAGTTCCTGTCGAAGCCGATCGTGACGGGTTTCGTCCTCGGGTTGACGCTGACGATCATCATCGGCGAACTGCCGACGATGCTCGGCATTCCGAAGCCGTCGGGGGATCTGATCGGCGTGTTCGTGCGCACGATGCAGAACCTCGACGAGACCCAGATGCAGACGGCGGTGGTCGGGGGCGCTGCGCTCGCCTTGCTGTTCGGCGGTCAACGCATCGCACCGCGCGTCCCGTGGGGCCTCGTGACCCTCGTGCTCGGGGTCGTGGCGTCGGTCGCGTTCGACCTGGAGGCCAAGGGCGTGGCCATGATCGGTGAGGTCCCCTCGGGGCTCCCCCCGCTCGGCTTGCCCTTCATCCCGCGCAACGACGTCGGACCGGTGCTGATCGGCGGGATGTCGCTCGGCCTCGTCGCCCTCGCCGAAGGCCTCGCCGCCAGCCGCCTCTTCGCGACTCGCGGGGGCTACCGCGTCGAGACGGACCGCGAGTTGGTGGGAATGGGCGCCGCCAACGTCGCCGCCGGGCTCTCCGGAGGGCTCGCCGTGGCCGGGAGTCTCTCGAAGACGGCCACCGCTGATCGGGCCGGCAGCGGAAGCCAGATCACCGGGTTGACAGCCGCCGCCCTCACGATGATCGTGATCGTCGCGTTCACCTGGGTGTTCACCGATCTCCCACAGGCGGTGCTCAGCGCAATCGTCGTCGCTGCGGTATGGAGTCTGATCGACGTCTCGGCCCTGCGCCGCTACCGCCGGGTCCGCCGAGCCGACTTCTTCGCGGCCGTGGTCGGCGTCGGTGCGGTCGTGCTGTTCGGGCCGTTGCCCGGACTCGGCATCGCAATCGCGGCCTCACTGCTGGCGATCGTCTACCGATCGTCGAGACCTCGCATGGACGTGCTCGGCAAGATCGACGACGAGAAGGCTGCCTGGGGCAGGTTGCACAAGCACCCTGACCGGCGTCCGGTGGACGGTGTCGTCGTCGTGCGCCTCGATGCGCCGCTGTTCTGGGCGAACGCGACAGCGTTCGAGGAACAGTTGCTCGCCGAGGTCGATGACCGGCCCGGCACCAGGGCGCTCGTGCTCGACCTCGAAGCCACGACGCAGCTCGACACGACCAGCGCCGACGTCCTCACGCACCTGGCCGTCCAGCTGGACAAGCGCGAGGTCAAGCTCTACCTGGCCAGGGTCCTCCACCGCGTGAACACCGTGCTGCAGCGGTCGGGCTTCGGTGATGTGGTCGGCCCCGACCGCTTCTGGCACAGCATCTCGCAGTGCGTGCGGGCGGCGCGGCGCGACACCGGCCTCAAGGGCAACGGCGCGCGCTCGGGCCCAGCGATCACCGCTGGTGAGCCACCTCCGAACCAGGACGGACCGTCCGACGACGGCGACGCCGAGGTTGAACAGGTGATCGAGTGGGACGACGACCAGCAGGCCGCCGACGGTGGCCAGGCTGCCCCGACGACCTCCTGAATCAGCACGCGGGCGCAGATCGACGGGAACTGCACAGCGGTCCGACCTGACGAGGACGGCGCGTCCGAGCCATGGAGAATCCCGGCGACAAACCTCTCAAGTCGATGGAGCGTCGTGCCGATGACCTGGCGTCCGCATCTGCTTCCGGGGGTTCTCTTGGCCACGTTCCAGCCGTCACTCGACCATCTCGACGAACTCCTCGATCCGCTCGATGCCGACGGTCGCCAGGTCGCCCAGCAGTTGTCGGCCCTCGACGACGAGTGGACCGTCTACGCCCGCCCGCAGCTCGGCCAGGACGTTCCCGACTTCGTGCTCGTGCACGATCGTCACGGCGTGATCGTCGTCGACATCTTCGCCGATCAGCCGAACGTCGTCGACGTGGCTCGGCGGCATCGCAGCACGATCGTCGATCAGTTCTTTGCCCTCCCGGGCGACGATCGCGATCCGGGAGCGTCCGTGCGGTCCGCCGTCGTCGCCCCTGGTCTCTCGACCACCGCGGCAGTTGCCGAGATTCCGCTCGACCCGTCCCATGCAACGGTGCTGCTCTGGGGTTCCGATGTGCTCGAGACGCATCTCGCCGGAGTCGTCATGGCCCCGCCCGGCGCGGTGGCGTCTGCGGAGTCGGTCCGGCGGCTGCACCGCCAATTGGTGGTCGACGGGGTCTCGCACGGGATGGTCGCCCCGCTGCAGCTCAGTGCCGAGGCGCGAATGGTCGCCGCGAACCCGAAGGGTTCGAGCATCCGTGGGGTCACCGGCCCGCCGGGCAGCGGCAAGACGTTCGCGCTCACCGCTCGCGCAGCGCGACTCGCCGCCGAGGGCAAGAGCGTGTTGGTGCTCTGCTTCAACCTCACCCTGGCCCATCGCCTGCGCCGCCTCGTCGTGCAACGCTGCGCCGAGTACGGCGCCAACCCGGCCCGGGTGACGTGCACGAGCTTCCACACCTTCTGCGCCCGGGTGGTCGACGATGCGGCGTTGGCCGGCATCGTCGCCCCGGAGCCGGGGCGGGGCACCTGGCCGGAGAAGATCATCGTCAAGACCGACCACGTGCTCAGCCACGGCTTCGAGCGACGATTCGACGCCGTGCTCGTCGACGAAGGACAGGACTTCGGTCTCCAGTGGTGGAACCTGCTTCGTGACCGCGTGGTTCGACCGGGTGGCGAGATGCTGCTCGTGACCGACCCGACGGTCGACCTGTACGGCAAATCGAGTTGGGCGAGACCGAGCACGCTCGAGTCGGCCGGTTTCACCGAACCGTGGATCGACATGACCGGCTCGTACCGGATGGCGCCCGAGCTGATCGAATCCACCAACCTCTTCGCCCGCGAGTACGTGTCCGACGACGCACCGGTGCCGCTGGTTCCAGAGGATCAATCGGCCGTCGTCGGCACCGTCTCCTCCGGTCAGCGGTCGTGGCGCAACGTCGATCGGGTGGCCGACCTCGGGCCGGAGATCGGCCGTGAGGTGGTCCGGCTCCTGCGTGAGCACCCCGACCTCGCCCCTCGCGACGTGATCTACCTGTGCGAGTACCACCATGACGGGCTTGCGGCCGCGGAGATCATCGAGGCGGCCGGCTACCCGGTCCACCACGTGTACAGCCGTGACCCTGACGAGCGCCAACGCCGCAAGTCCCGATTCTGGCCGGATGCCGACGCCGTGAAGGGCTGCACCGTGCACGCCTTCAAGGGGTGGGAGAGCCCGGCGGTCGTGCTCGGCATCGGGATGGAGGAACGGTCGCGGCGTCTCGCCTACACCGCGATGACCCGCGTGACCTCGACGACGGGCCTCACGTCGTCGTATCTCGTCGTGGTCAACGCCGACCCACGGATGGTCGAGTTCACCGAGCGCTTCGAACACGGCGTACCGGTCGGCGTCGACTCCTGACGTCGAGCGTCGCTGGCCGCCGGCGCACTACCGTCGCGCCGCATGGACTTCGCGGAACTGCAGGACGTGATCGAGCGGACCTACGGCGAGCGCGATCGCGAGCGGGGCGTATCGGCCACGGTCGCCTGGCTGGCCGAGGAGATCGGCGAACTCGCTCAGGCGGTTCGCAAGGGCACCCACGAGCAGCGCGTCCACGAGTTCGGCGACGTGGTCGCCTGGGTGGCCACGCTGGCCAACCAGCAGGGCGTCGATCTGAACGAGGCGGTTGCCCGCTACGGCGCCGGCTGCCCCAAGTGCAGCTCGATCCCCTGCGTCTGCTGACTCAGACGAGCAGTTCCGCGATCTGGATCGCGTTGAGGGCGGCGCCCTTGCGGAGGTTGTCGTTGCTGACGAACAGCGCCAGCCCGCGTCCACCGGGGACACCCTCGTCGGCACGGATGCGGCCGACGTAGGTCGGGTCCTGACCGGCGGCTTCGAGCGGTGTGGGAACGTCGGACAGCACGACGCCCGGCGCCGCGGCGAGCAGCTCGGTGGCGCGCTCGACGGAGATCGGGCGTTCGAACTCGGCGTTGATCGACAGCGAGTGGCCGGTGAACACGGGCACCCGCACGCAGGTGCCCGACACGAGGAGGTCGGGGATGTCGAGGATCTTGCGGCTCTCGTTGCGCAGCTTCTGTTCCTCGTCGGTCTCGAACGACCCGTCGTCGACGATCGACCCGGCGAGCGGCAGCACGTTGAAGGCAATCGGCTTGGCGAACTTCTCCGGGGTGGGGAACGCGACCGCGGCGCCATCGTGAGTGAGTCCGGCGGCGGTGTCCACGACCTGGCGGGCCTGCTTGTCGAGCTCGTCGACGCCGGCGAGGCCGCCGCCGGACACCGCTTGGTACGTGGCTGCGATGATCCGGACCAGCCCGGCTTCGTCGTGGAGCGGCTTCAGGACCGGCATGAAGGCCATCGTCGTGCAGTTCGGGTTGGCGATGATGCCCTTCGGGATGTCGGTGGCGAGGGCGCCGTTCACCTCGGCGACGATCAGCGGAACCTCGGGGTCCATCCGGAAGGCCGACGAGTTGTCGATGACGACCGCACCGGCGGCGGCGAACTTGGCGGCGTAGGCGCGTGACGAGGTGGCGCCCGCCGAGAACAGTGCGACGTCGAGTCCGCTCGGGTCGGCGGTCTCGGCGTCCTCGACGACGATGTCGGTGCCCTTCCACGGCAGCGTGGTGCCGGCGGAACGGGCGGAGGCGAAGTACCGCATCTCGGCGACCGGGAAGTTGCGTTCGTCGAGGAGGCGACGCATGACGCCGCCGACCTGGCCGGTTGCGCCGACCACGCCGATTCGGAGCCCTTGTGCTGCTGCAGACATGGCCCAGACGATAACGCCGGTCGCCGGCAGGGGCGCCGGAGGTTTCGCAACCGCGCTGGGCAGTTCCGGGATCGCTCTGGCACAATCATCGGCATGCGTCGTCGTCCCCAACTCGTGCCATGGAAGGCGGCCGGTCAGACCAGCGAACGTCAGGCGAGCGGCGACGACGTCGTGCGCACGACGGGCTGGGTCTTCAACAACGAGACCGGCAGCGAGTTGACGCTGGAGCAGTTCGTCGCCACCGGCGACGCCGAAGTGCCCGCCTACCTGACGGTGTTCGGTCTGCGGGCATCCGACGACGACGGTCGGACGCCCGATGACAAGACGCTCGTCGAGATCGGCTCCGGCATCGGTCGCATGACGTGCGCGTTCACGCGTGAGTACGGGACCGTCGTTGCGTGCGACCTCGACGCCGGATTCCTCGAGCGTTGCATCGAGACGGTGAGTCAGTTCGGCAAGGTCGACCGGTTGCGCACCAGTCACGTCATCGACGGCCACACACTCGATCTCCCGCCGAACTCGACCGATGTGGCGTTCAGCTACATCACGCTGCAGCACTGCGAGCCCGACGATGCGCTCGAGCTCACCTCCGAAGCGGTCCGGATCACGCGGCCCGGCGGCAAGATCGTGCTCAACTACCGAGCGAGGAGCGCACAGGACGTCGTGCTCTTGCCGCTGGGCGCCATCACTCGCGCGCAGTTCCGGATCCCGAAGTACGGGCCGTGGCTGTCTCAGCGTCGTTGGGCTGCCCGGCTCGGCTGGCAGGCCAACCGACTCCAGCCCGACGAACTGATCGGGCCGCTGTCGCCGCTGCTGACCGACATCGAGATCTGGCGCAACCCGAAGAGCAAGATCTCCGGACGAGGTGCGAAGGTGCAGGAGTTCGACGGGATCAACCCTCACCACTACTGGTTGATCGCCACCGTCCGCTGAGCGGTGCGGTCGCCTCTCCGGCCGGTCACCCCGAGCTGGTCGGCGCTGTGGTGGGGTCGGCCGGGCGGATCGCGAGCTGCCGGATGCGGTGTCGTTCGATCGCACGGACCTCGATCAGCCATTCTCCGACGACCAGGGTTTCACCGACCGAGGGGAAGCGGCCGAGCTCGTCGAGCACCAGCCCGGACACCGTGGTGAAGTCGCCGCTCGGGAGTTCGACGTCGAGATCGACGAGATCGTGGACGGGGAAGCTGCCGGGCAGGGTGATCGTCCCGTCCGGCTCGCGGCCGACCTTCGACAGGTTCGGGTCGGTCTCGTCGTAGATCTCACCGACCAGTTCCTCGACCAGGTCTTCGACCGTGACGATCCCGAGCGCTTGACCGTGCTCGCCGATCACCACCGCCATCTGGGTGCGGTGGGCCTGGAACTTGCGCAGTGCGGTGAGCACGCGAGCAGCATCGGGAAACGCCGGCATCTCCCGCATCTGCTCGGTGACCGGCTCGTCGCTCCGTCCGATGAGATTGCGGAGGCGGACCATCCCCACGGTCCGGTCGAGGTTGCGCTTGTCGGCGACCGGTGCCCGCGAGTGACCGGTCTCGAGCAGGAACGTCAAGGCCTCGGCGCAGGTGGCGGCGGCGTCGACGATCGCGACGTCGTTGCGGGGCACCATCACCTCGTCGAGCCGACGCTCGGCGATCTCGAACGCCCCGTCGATGATCAGGCGTTGTTCGTCGGAGAAGGTCTCGTGGATCGCGACCATGTCGCGGAGTTCCTCCTCCGTGACCTGTTCGCGCTGCACATCGGGATCACCGCCGAGCAGCCGCACCGCAAGGTCGGTGGAGCGCGACAGCAGCCACACGACCGGCTTGGTCAGCGTCGACAGCAGGTCGAGCGGCCGGGCCATGACCATGCCCCACTTCTCGGCGCGTTGCATCGCGATGCGCTTCGGCGCCAGCTCTCCGAACACGAGCGTGAAGTACGCGAGGACGAGGGTGACGATGATCACCGAGACGGCCTCGGCCGCGCCGCCGAGGAAGCTCAGTGGCTCCTCGAGCGGTTGCGCGAGCGACACTGCCGCGGCAGCCGAGGCCAGGAAGCCGGCGAGAGTGATGCCGATCTGGATCGTGGCGAGGAACTGGTTCGGCTGCCGAGCCAGACGGGCGAGCACCATCCCGGTCGACGAGCGCTCCTCGAGACGCTGCAGCTGGCTCTCGCGCAGCGAGACCAGTGCGAGTTCGGTACCGGCGAACGCAGCGTTGATCACCACGAGCACGGCAACGAGCATGAGCTGCGGCCAGATGTCTCCCACTGCCGACATTCAAGCAAGGTCGCGAACGACGCGCCCGCGATTACTTGCGCTCGGGAAGCGGGGCGCTGTAGTCGGCGCCCGAGTCGAGGCCGAAGGCGGTGTGCAACGCCCGTGCGGCGCGCTCCATGTCGCCGGCCGAGCACACCACCGACACCCGGATCGTCGAGGTCGAGATCATCTCGATGTTGACGCCCTCGTCGGCCAGGACCCGGAACATCTTGGCGGCGATCCCGGGGGCCGACTTCATGCCGGCGCCCACCAGCGACACCTTGGCGATGTCGTTGTCGTGGGAGACGCCGGTCGCCCCGATCTCGGTGGCGACACGCGACACGATCTGTTCGGCCTCGCCCATGTCGGCCATCGGCATCGTGAAGCTGATGTCGGTCGTGCCCTGTGTGGACGTGTTCTGCACGATCATGTCGACGTTGACGTTGGCGTCGGCGAGCGGTTCGAACAGCGCCGCGGAGATGCCCGGCCGGTCGGGTACGCCGAACACGGTGACTTTCGCTTCGGACATGTCGGTGACGACACCGGAGATGATCGGATCTTCCACGGAAGCCTCCTCGTTGGTGACCCACGTGCCGGGTTCCCAGGTGAATGCGGAACGGACGTGGAGGGGTACGTCGTGATTGCGGGCGAACTCGACCGAGCGCAGTGCCAGCACCTTGGAGCCTGCACCGGCCATCTCGAGCATCTCGTCGAAGTGGACCTTCGCGAGCTTGCGGGCCTGCGGCACGATGCGCGGGTCGGCGGTGAACACGCCGGTGACGTCGGTGTAGATCTCGCAGGCGTCGGCGCCCATCGCCTGGGCCAGCGCCGACGCGGTCAGGTCGGACGCACCACGACCCATGGTGGTGATCTCCTTGTCGGTGCTCACCCCCTGGAACCCGGCGATCACGCAGACCTTGCCGGCGGCCATCGCTTCGCGAACCCGATCACCCTTGACCTCGACGATCTTCGCCTTGCGGTGGGCGGTGTCGGTGATGATGCCGACCTGGCTGCCGGTGAAACTGATCGCATCGATGCCCCGGTCGGCGAGGGCCATCGTCATCAGCGCGGCGGTCTGGCGTTCACCGGTGGTGAGCAGCATGTCCATCTCCCGGCCCGGTTGTGTTCGCGAGACCGAGTTGGCGAGGGCGATCAGGTTGTCGGTGGCCTTGCCCATCGCGGACACGACCACGATCACGTCGTTGCCGCGCTTTCGGGTGAAGGCGACGTTGTCGGCGACCGCGTTGATGCGATCGGGGTCGGCAACGGACGTGCCGCCGTACTTCTGGACGATCAGTGCCACGGGTATCGCAGGCTACAACCGCACCCGGGCCACACCCTGCCGCGTTCTCGTGAACAAGGTGCGCCCATGGGCCGCACCTTGTTCACGAGAACGGGATGATCGTTGCTTCAGGATCCCTTGACGACGTGTTCGACGACGTCGAACGACATCAGGTCGGCGCCCTGCGCGACCGGCTTGCGCGGTGCCTCGCCCTCGGCGGGCTGGTTGCCGTCGGCCTGACCGCTGGCGTGGCCGTGGGCGAAGTCCTGGCTGTTCATCCAGGCCTGGAAGTGCTCCTCGGACGCCCAGCGGGTGTACACGAAGTAGCGCTCCTCGCCCTCGACGGGGCGCAGCAGCTGGAAGTCCTCGAACCCGTCGAACTGCTCGACCATCTTCGCCCGCCCGGCGAAACGGCCTTCGAGCTGCGGGCCCATGCCCTCGGGGATCGTGATGGCATTGATCTTGACGACGCTCATGCGCTCCAGCATGCCCCTCCAACCCCGAAAAAGTGGCTCGTTCGTCGCGCCCAACGCGACGAACGAGGCATGTTCCGGCGTTGGGGGACGGGTCAGGTGTCGTCCACGAGTTCGCCGAGCAACCGAATCGCGTCGAAGACGTCGACGTAACTCGTCGTGAGCGGGGAGAGTCCGAATCGGAGAACGTCGGGGTCGCGGTAGTCGACGATCACCTTGCGGTCGGCCAACCCCTGTTGGAGCGAGCGGGCGTCGGGATGGCGAATCGAGACGTGGCCGCCGCGGCGGGTCGGGTCGCGTGGCGTGTCGGTCTCGAACCCGAGTTCGTCGGCCAGGTCGAGGCAGAATCCGGTCAACGTGCGGGCCTTGCCGGCGACGGCGCCGATGCCAGCCTCCGCGGTGACCCGGATGCCTTCGCGGGCGGCTGTGAGCCCGAGCACGGGTGGCGTGCCGTTGAGCATCCGGCCGATCCCGGGCCGCGGATCGAACGGTCGCTCCATGGCGAACTGATCGGATTGCCCGAACCACCCCCAGATCGGCTGGGTCACCCGATCCTGGATCTCGCCCGAGACGAAGACGAACGCAGGAGCGCCCGGCCCGCCGTTGAGGAACTTGTACGTGCAGCCGACGGCCAACTCCACCCCAGCGGCCGGAAGGTCGAGTTCGAGCACGCCCGCCGCGTGCGACAGGTCCCAGACCGTGGTGGCTCCATGTGCGGCGGCGCGCGCAGTCTCGTCGGCGATGTCGGCGACCTCGGCGGTTCGGTAGTCGACCAACGAACGAACCACGACGTCGACACCCTGGAGGTCGTGGAGGCCGCGCCGAACCGCGCACGAGCGGAGTCGTGCGACGCCCGCCGTCACGTAGCGGTCGGTCGGGAAGTCGGCGTCGTCGATGGCGATCACCCGGCGGCCGGGGACGAGGTCGAGTGCGACGTTGAGCTGCTGGAACAGCGCAACCGTGGTCGACTCGTGGACCGCGACCTCTCCAGGCCGTGCACCGAGCAGCGGTGCCAGCTCGTCACCGACAGCGAGCGCGAGGTTCAGCCAGTCGTGTTCCCACCACGACGTGATCAGGTCGTTCGACCACTCGTCGACCACCCGGTGCAGTGCGGCGACGGTTCGCTTCGGGGTGCGTCCGAGCGAGTTGCCGTCGAGGTAGATCAGCTCGGGGTCGGCGACCACGAACTCGTCGCGCCAGTGCGCGAGTGGGTCGGCGGCGTCGAGGGCCAGCGCGTCGGAGCGTTCGATCATGCGTGGCCAGTCTGACCCGAGCGGGAGCTGTCGACGGCATCGATCATCGGGACTCCTGGCCCTTGGGGCCGCTCGACAACGGCGAGAGACTGATGACGAGCCGAACATGGAGGTGTGTCATGTGGGGCATCGAACGATTCGTCGGTCCGCTGTGTGCCGCTGCGCTCATCGCCGCCGGGGGGTGCGGGGGCGACGGTGGATCCTCCTCGACCGATTCGAACGTCGCGACGACCGTGCCGGACACGGTCGTCGCCGAGGAGGACGGAGCGACGACCGAGACCGCCCAGGGGGTGATGACGATCGAGGCGCTGTGCGATCCGCTCGACGACGTCGTGAACGACTGGATCGTCGGCGACATCGAGCGCCTGCACATGGACATGTTCGCGAGCGAGGATCCGGCGTCGCTGACGTGTGAGTGGCAGGGCGAGCCGGACCACCGCGAGGTCAGGGTCACCTACCACGCGTCACCGGCGGTCTGGGACGCGACGGTGGTGAGCGGCGGCGATCCGCTCGACGCGGTCGATGCCGACAGCTCGTACGACGGGGAGATCCTGTCGGTCCACGCCGACAACGGCTGGACGATCGACGTCATCGCGTTCGAGGGCGATCCGCCCGGCTACGTCGACGCCCCGGACCTCGTGACGCCGATCGCGAACGCTGCGCTGGCTGCGGCCTCCTGAACGACGGGTTTCCCGGGCTGCCCCGACGGTGCCGGAGTCACCGGACCAGGTCGACGAAGCTCGCGTGGCGGACCAGACCGTCGTTGGTGAACTCGGCGATCGACACCGTGGCGCGCAGCAGAGGTTCCACCCAGGTCGCCGTTCGGGCAATGCCGAGGGGAACGGGCGGATCGAACGGGGAGTGATCGGTCACCAGCGGGTCCAGCTGCGAGCGCAGTCCCGCAAGGGTGCGCTGGTCGAAGCCGGTGCCGACGCCTCCGGCGAAGCGCAGGGCGCCGTCGGCGTCGGCACGTCCGACGAGCAACGCGCCGAACGTGGAGGAACGGTTGCCGGCACCGTCCGTGAATCCACCGATGGTCAGCTCCACCAGCGTCCGATTCTTGATCTTGCGCCACACCTTGGATCGTGTGCCCGGGCGGTAGACGGAGTCGAGGCGCTTCGCGATCACGCCCTCGAGACCCTCGGCCGCCGTCGCCTCCACCAACTCCTGGCCGCCACCGACACGGAACGCCGGGACGGTCCAGTTGGGTCCTGGCTCGACGAGTTGGTCGAGCAGTCGCCGGCGTGCCTCGTACGGCAGGTCGATCACGTCGGTCCCGTCGACCTGCAGCACGTCGAAGCACTGCAGCACGGCCTCGCGGGCGGAACCGGCACCGGACTGCTGCACCAACTCGAACCGCGGCCGACCGTCGTCGCCGAACACGACCAGCTCGGCGTCGAGGATGGCCGACGAGGCGTTCAGCGCGTCCGCGAGCCCGGCGAACTCCGGCCACCGGTCGGTGACGTCGTGGCCGGCCGTGCTCTGCAGTCGAACCGCGCCGCGGTCGACGTGGACGATCGTTCGGTAGCCGTCCCACTTGACCTCGAACGCCCAGTCGTCGCCCTCGGGGATCGCTGCCGTCGATCCCATCGTCGCCTTCATCGGCGTCACGGGGAATCGAAGCGTCACGAGGGCGTCGTCTCAGGTGTTGGGGAGGCGGCTCGACAGGACGCCGGATGCCTCGAGCGAATCGAGACGTCGGTCGTCGAACCCGAGCAGTTCGCCGAGCACCGAGCGGTTGTCCTCGCCGCGGTACCTGGGCACACCGGACACGCCGACGTCCGGTGAGGAACTGAACCGCCACGGAGCGTTCGGCACGCGGATCGTCCCGCCGCCGCGATCGTCGACCTCCACCACCGCATGGCGTTCACGGGCCCACTCGGTCTCGGTCAGCTCGCCGGGTTCTCGGACCCGCCCCACGGCGAGCTGGTGCTTCGAGAACCGCTCCTCGAACGCTGTTGCATCGGGCACGGTGGCGGCGAAGTCGCGGATGATCTCGCGGAGCGCATCGAAGTTGGTCAGTCGGGACGCCACGTCAGCGAACCGTGGATCGTCGGCGAGGTCGCTCCGGTCCATGGCCGCGATGAAGAAGTCGAACGTGCCGCGCTCGGCAGGGTGTCCCGACACCACGAGCGACTCGCCGTTCGCCACGGTGAGGACGAGATAGTCGCCGGGGCGGAAGCTACGGATCCACTGCGGGTCGTCGTGGCCGTCCCACAGGGCGTCGTGGAGGTGCTCGTTGACGTAGAGCATCGTCTCGGCCATCGACACGTCGATCCACTGTCCTTCACCGGTGTGCTCGCGCTGGTAGAGCGCGGCAAGGATCGCCGATGCCGTCTCCAGCGAGGTGTACACGTCGGCATGACTGTGCGGATCCTTGGCCAGCTCACCCCCCCGGGCATTGCCCTGCGATGCGACGATGCCGGCCTCGGCCTCCACGACGGGCGCATAGGCCCGGCGCGTCACCCATGGCCCGGTCTGGCCGTACCCGGAGATCGAGGCGTAGATCAGCCTCGGGTTGCGGGTGAGCATCGTGTCGGCGTCGAGACCGAGGCGGGCCATCACACCCGGGCGGTAGTTCTCGACGAGCACGTCGGCGTGCTCGGCGAGTGAGAGCAGGATCTCGGCGCCGTCCGGCGTCGCGAGATCGATGCTCAGGTTGCGCTTGCCGACGTTCTGCTGCACGAAGTAGCTCGACAACCCGTGACGGCGAGGTGTGGCGAACCGGGTGAGGTCGCCTGCGGGCGGCTCGACCTTGATCACGTCGGCACCCATGTCGGCGAGCATGCGGGTGCAGTGCGGCCCGGACAGCACGCGGCTGAGGTCGAGCACCCGTACCCCGGACAGCGGTCGGGCAGTGGTCGTCGTCGGTGTCACCGCAACATCGTGCCACCCTGCCCACCCAGACCCGGCCCCGACGCACCGACACGGCGCGACGACCGACGAACAGTCACACTGACTCGATGCCGAACGATGAACTGGCCCGCCCGCTCGCCGACCACCTCGCACTGATCACGGGTGGAGGATCAGGCATCGGCCTGGCCTGCGCCCGTGCGCTGCTGGTCGACGGGGCCGGCGTGATGCTCGCTGCCCGCAACGTGGACCGGCTGGCCGCATCGGCCACCGATCTGCGGACGGAGTTCCCCGGAGCCGTGATCGACACGGTCGAGTGCGACGTCACCGACGAGGCCAGCGTCGAGGCGGCCTGCACCGCGGCGGCCGAGGCCGGTCCCCTCCGCATCGTGGTGGCCAACGCCGGCACCGGCTCGGCGGGGCCGTTCCATCTCACCTCGCTCGACGACTGGAACGCGGTGCTCGGCACGAACCTCACCGGTGCCTTCCTCACACTGAAGCACGCCGTGCCACACCTCGCGGCGAACGGGGGTGGCGCGATCGTCGCGATGTCGTCGATCGCCGCGGTTGCGACACACCGGTACATGACGCCGTACAACGTGTCGAAGGCCGGCCTCGAGATGCTCGTGCGTCAGGTCGCCGACGAACTCGGGGGGCTCGGCATCCGCGCGAATGCGGTGCGCCCGAGCCTGGTGCCGACCGACATCTCGGCCGGGCTGACCGCCGTACCGGAGATCGTCGAGGACTACCTCGAACAGATGCCGCTCCGCCGCCTCGGCACCACCGACGACATCGCATCGGTCGTGCGCTTCCTCGCCGGCCCCGAGAGCTCCTGGATCACCGGCGAGTGCATCAGCGCCGACGGTGGCCATCACCTCCGCCGGGGCCCGAATCTCGACGGCGTGATGCGAGCGGTGCTCGGCGACGCCGTCGCTCCGGACGGACCACCGTCGCCCTGACGAAGTTCACCCGGATTGGATGGCGCCGGCGCCCGCTGGACGCGCCATCATGTTGGCGTTCGACCATCCATCTCACAGGAAGCGCCACGGCAACCGACATGTCCGACGCACACGGCCCGATCGATTTCGTCCTCCTCGAGTTCACGGGGGGCCACGACCTCTCGTCCACGGCGTCGGCGCTGATGGACCTCGTCGGTCGTGGCACGATCCGGCTGTACGACCTCGTCGCCATTCGCAAGGAGGACGACGACACGTTTTCGATCGTCGAGTTCGATTCGCTCGGCGGTGAGATCTTCGTGCTCGCGGGTGCCCGCTCCGGTCTGCTCGGCGACGACGATCTGCGGGCCGCGGCCGACACGATGCTTCCCGGCACCACCGGCGTGCTGCTGATGTACGAGAACACGTGGGCGATCCCGTTCGTCAACGCTGCACTCGACGCCGGCGGCACGATGATCGCCGCCAGGCGCATCCCGGCCGAAGAGGTCATCGCCGCCCTCGACGAACTCGAAGCCGCCGACTGAGCTCGGCGCACGACTGAAAGGAACCACCGAATGCCAGGTCTGATCGGAGGAATCGCACGCACCGCTGTCGTGGCGGGGACAGCGACAGCGGTGTCCGGACGGGTGAGGCGCCGCCAAGCGGCGCGCTACACCGAGAAGGATGCCCAGCTCGCGGCCGACCGCACGGCCGCGTACGAGCGCGACATGGGCTACAACCAGCCGCCGCAGCAGTACGCGCCCCAGCCGCAGTACGCTCCGCAACCCCAGTACGCGCCGGCCCCCGCGCCGGCCCCAGCTCCTGCCGATCCGATGTTCGCCGAGCTCCAGCAGCTCGGCGACCTGCACGCCAGCGGTGTCCTCACCGACGCGGAGTTCGCCGCAGCGAAGGCGAAGGTGCTCGGCACCTGACCGCGCACCGTGCGACGGTTCCGCTCGCGGTCTGCCGGGCGTCACACCCGAATCGATCGATGTCCCGGTAGCGTCGAGCCTGCGCTGGTCGAATTCCCGGCTGGTGAGCGCACTCGGATAACTCTCTGCTCCGGTCCTGCGCTGTGTGAGCAACATAGAGGAGTCCCCCCAATGACCATCATCGATGACGCGCCGCGCGTCACGTCCCCCGACGCTGCCGAGGTGGCGATCCCGTTCCGAGAGCTCGGCCTGCCCGAGTCGATCGTGCACCGCCTGGAGAGCCAGGGCAAGCACAACGCGTTCCCCATCCAAGCCGCTGTCATCCCCGACGCGCTCGCCGGCCGCGACGTCGCCGGTCGTGCCCCCACCGGATCGGGCAAGACGCTCGGTTTCGGTCTCCCGCTCGTCGCCCGCCTCGTCGACGCCCGCCCGAAGCGTCCCGTCGCTCTCGTGCTGGCGCCCACCCGTGAACTCGCCGAGCAGATCATGGCCGAGCTCACCCCCTTCGCGAAGGCTGCCGGCCACGACGCTGCGTCCGTGTACGGCGGCGTCGGGTACGGCGGACAGCGCAAGGCCCTCGACCGTGGCGTCGAACTCGTCGTGGCCTGCCCCGGGCGCCTCGAGGATCTGATGCAGATGCGGGCGATCGATCTGCGCGACGTCGAGACCGTCGTGATCGACGAAGCCGACCAGATGGCCGACATGGGCTTCCTGCCCGCCGTGCGCCGCATCGTCGAGCAGACCGCCAAGGATCGCCAGGTGCTGCTGTTCTCGGCCACGCTCGACGGTCCGGTCGCGAAGCTCGTCGCCGATTTCCAGCACAACCCGGTGCGTCACGAGGTCGGCCCGAAGGGCCCCGACGTGCACGCCGCACAGCACCATTTCTGGCTGGTCGATCGTGAAGATCGTGTCAGCACGACCGCCGACGTCATCCAACGTCTCGGCGCCACGATCGTGTTCACCCGAACCCGCCACGGTGCCGACCGGCTCGCCAAACAGCTCGGTCGCAACGGCGTGTCCGCCGAGCCGATCCACGGTGGTCGGAGCCAGGGGCAGCGCGATCGTGCGCTCGCGTCGTTCAAGAAGGGCCAGGCGTCCGCGCTGATCGCCACCGACGTCGCCGCCCGCGGCATCCACGTCAACGGCGTCAACGCCGTCGTCCACTACGACCCGCCGGCCGAGGACGCCACCTACCTGCACCGCTCGGGTCGCACGGCACGTGCCGGCGCCATGGGCACCGTCGTGTCGCTGCTCGACCAGAGCCAGAAGAAGGACGCGATGAAGATGCAGCGCGGCATCGGCATCAGCGAGCCGTTGACCTCAGCTCGCGTCCACGACCTCGTGATCCACGCCACCCCGGCGGTCGCCAAGCAGGCGCGCACCGAGGAACTCGACGTCGAGCACCGCCAGACCAGGATCACCCGTGAGGCGACGCCGACCCGGGAGCCGAGAGCGGCCCGTGGGTCGAAGCTCGACACGAGCCGTCCCGTCCCCACCGGCGACGCTGCCGACGGCAAGGGCACGGTCAAGTTCTTCAACTCCGGTCGCGGATACGGGTTCATCACCCCCGACGACGGTGGCAAGGATCTCTTCGTGCACTTCTCGGTCATCCTGAACGAGGGCTTCAAGACCCTCGACAACGGCGCCCGCGTCGCCTACGACGTCCGCGAGGGCCGCAACGGCCAAGAAGCGTTCGACGTCCGCGTCGTCCCCTTCGCCTGAACCTCCACCACCCCGATGCGGTGAGTCCAGGCGCGCACGTGTCGCGTCGAGGCTCATCGCTCGGGGGCGGAACGGACAGCGGAATAGGGTCGCGGCGTGTTCAGCGACCGCGACCTCGTCGAGAAACGCATCCAGCGCGAGCTGTGGGAGCGGGTCCTCCCGCTGGTCCACAGCGACCGGCGCCAGCTGACGATCGAGGCCGGGCCCGACCTCGACCACCTCGAACCCTTCGAGGTCGGCTCGTCGTGGGGTGCGCCCTGGGCCACCACCTGGTTCCGCCTGACCGGCGACGTCCCGCCGGAGTGGGCGGGTCGCCGTGTCGAAGCGGTGATCGATCTGGGCTTCCACCAGCGAGCCGCCGGGTTCCAGTGCGAGGGGCTCGTGGTCGACGTCGCGCCCGATGGCACGTTCCGTCCCCTCCAGGGGATCCACCCGCGCCGAACCAACTACGCCGTCGACCCGGTGGCCGGGCCGCTCGTGTTGCACGTCGAGGCGGCGTCGAACCCGATGTTCCCGCAGTTCACGCCGTCGCCACTGGGTTCGCTCGACACCGCCGGTGATCGGACGCTGTACCGCTTCCGGCGGGCGTCGCTCGTTCTCGTCGACCCGGCCGCAGAGGCGCTCGCCTACGACATCGAGGTCCTCGACGGCGTGATGCGATCGCTCGCCACCGACGACCCTCGCCGCGCTCGACTGTTGCGCGTGCTCGCCGACACGCTCGATCGCATACCGGACGTCGCCGCGGCCCAGCGGGCGATCGCCCCGTCGATGGCAGAGGAGGTGGGTGGCAGCAGCCGTCACCGATCGGTCGCCATCGGCCACGCGCACATCGACACGGCCTGGCTCTGGCCTCTGCGCGAGACCAAGAGAAAGGTGACGCGCACGTTCGCGTCGGCGGCTGTGCTGATGGACGACTACCCGGAGTACAAGTTCTGCGCCTCGTCGGCCCAGCACTACACCTGGATCGAGGAGCGCCACCCCGAGCTCTTCGCCAAGATCGTCGATCGCGTCGAGCGGGGGCAGTGGGTGCCCGTCGGTGGCATGTGGGTCGAATCCGACATGAACCTCCCCTCCGGCGAGAGCCTCGTGCGCCAGATCGTGTTCGGCCAGCGCTACTTCGAGGACCGGTTCGGCGTGCGCTGCACCGAGGTGTGGATCCCGGACGTGTTCGGCTACCCCGCCGGTCTCCCGCAGGTGTTCGCGGCGGGCGGCATGCACCGATTCGTCACCCAGAAGCTGAGCTGGAACAAGCAGAACCGATTCCCGCACAGCACCTTCTGGTGGGAGGGGCTCGACGGCACCCGCGTGCTCACGCACTTCCCGCCGGTCGACACCTACAACGCCGAGATCACGCCGGAGGAGTTCGCGTTCTCGATCGCCAACTTCCGCGACCACGGCTGGAGCAGTGACTCGTTGATGCCGTTCGGGCACGGCGACGGCGGCGGGGGGCCGACCCGCGAGATGCTCGAACGGGCGAGGCGCCTCGCGGGCCTCGACGCCCGCGCCACAGTCGAGATCGACAGCCCCGCCGCCATGTTCGACCGCATCGAGCGCGACGCCGATCGTGGTCTGCCGGTGCCGGTGTGGCGCGGTGAGCTGTACTTCGAGACCCATCGAGGCACGCTGACGAGCCAGCTGAAGACCAAGCTCGGGAACCGTCGATGCGAGCGATTGCTCGTCGAGGCCGAGCTGTGGGCTGCCACTGTGGGTCGACCGCAGGATCTCGACCGCCTCTGGCAGCAGGTCCTCACGCAGCAGTTCCACGACATCCTGCCGGGGTCGTCGATCGCGTGGGTGCACCAGGACGCGGAGCGGATCCTGGCCGGGGTCGAGGAGGAGCTGGAGGAGCGAATCGCCGCCCTGCTCGGCGACATCGGCGCCGGACCGCTGCTCGCCAACCCGGCCGACGCGCCGGTCGACGAGGTGCTGATCCTGGACTGCGTCGACCTCGGCGACATCCCGGGCGAACTCGACGCCCGCCAGACGCTGTCGGACGGCACCGTGGCACTGCGTGCGATGGCGCCGGCGCTCGGCGTTGCGTCCCTCGTCGCAGAGTCGGTGGGCGACCGGGTCGTGCTCTCGGATTCGTCGATGACCAACGGTCATCTCGCGGTCCGCTGGGACGCGCACGGGAACATCACCTCGATCATCGATCTCGAGCGCGCTCGCGAGATCGTTCCGGTCGGGCAGGTCGCTGCCGCCCTCGAACTCGCGCCCGACCATCCGGTCGAGTACGACGCGTGGGATCTCGAGTCGTGGACCCGCGCGGGCGCGGACGCGCTCACCGGTCCCTCGGAGGTGTCGATCGTCGAGTCCGGCCCGCTGGTCGGTCGCGTTCGTGTCGAGCGCTCGTTCGGTCCGTCGACGTCGACGGTCACCTACGAGCTGCGGGCGGGGAGCCCGGAGCTGCGCGTTCACATTGCGCTCGACTGGAGGCATGACGAGCATCTGCTGTCGATGGCCTTCCCCCTCGACGTGCGTGCCGACATGGCGATGTGCGACGTCCAGTTCGGCGTGGTCGCGCGCCCGACCCATCCGTCGAGCCCATGGGATGCCGCGAAGTTCGAGGTGTGCGCGCATCGCTTCGTCGACGTCTCCGAGCCCGACTTCGGGGTCGCGGTGCTCAACGACGGGCGCTACGGCCACCACGTGTTCGACGGCGCCGTGAGGGTGAGCCTGGCACGGGCGGCGCAGTATCCGGACCCGAACGCGGACCGCGGCCACCACGAGGTGACCCTCGCGGTTCGGCCTCACGGATCCGGGCTCGCCGAGGTCCGGGCGGCGGCCGCCCGGCTGAACTCGCCGGTTCGTGCGGTCGTGGGACGGTCGGCGCCGGTGGAGTCGACGCCGGTGGTGACGGTCACGGGTGCCGACGGGCTGCCTGCGCTCGGCGTGGAGGTCGATGCCGTCAAGCTCGCCGACGACGGCGGTGGGGATCTCGTCGTGCGACTGCACGAGGCGTGCGGCAACCGGACTCGGATCTCGGTGGCGACGGCGGACCGGATCGCGTCGGCATGGCGCTGCAATCTCCTCGAGGAGCCGGAGACGGGAGAGGAGGTCGGTGACGGGATCGTGGCGCTCACGCTGCGCCCGTTCCAGCTCGTGACGCTGCGCCTCCACCCGGCTCCCGGCACCGACGGCCGATCCCTCACCGACTGACCCCCGTCCACCCTCCCCAACTCCGAAAGATGCCCGGATCTGCGCGCTCAGCGCGCCGAACCAGGCATTTTTCGGAGTGTTCCGGGGGGGATCGGTCAGGCGGGGGCGAGGTGACGGAGGGCGGCGGACGCGTACAACGCGGTGCCCACGGCCATCGCCGGCTCGTCGAACGTCACCCGGTTGGAGTGGTTCGGGGGCGCCGTTGCCGGGTTGAGACCCTCCGGGGTGCCACCGAGGAACATCATCGCCCCGGGCACGTTCTGCAGCACGTAGCTGAAGTCCTCGGCCCCCATCACCGGGTGGGGCAGGCGCACCGTGGCATCGCTGCCGACGAGGTCGCGGGCGAGACCGAGGGAGAACTCGGCGAACTCGTCGTCGTTGCTGGTGACCGGGTAGCCGTAGACGATGTCGATGCCGACATCGCATCCGTGAGCCGCCGCGACGCCCTCGGCGACGCGCCGGATGCCGTCGTGGACCTTCGCCCGGGTTCGTTCGCTCGTCGCCCGGATCGTGCCCTCGATCTCCGCCACCTCCGGGATCACGTTGTTGGTCGTGCCGGCGCTGATCCGCCCGACGGTGACGACCGACGGATCGAAGACGTCGATCGACCGGGTGATCATCGTCTGGAGCGCCTGCACGATCTCGCAGGCCACCGGGATCGGGTCGAGCGCGCGGTGCGGCTCGCTGGCGTGTCCGCCGCGCCCGGTGACGCGGATCATCATCGTGTCGGCCGACGCCATCACCGGTCCGCCGCGGCCGCTGACCCACCCGCTCGGGAGCGCCGAGGTGATGTGCAGCGCGAACGCGGCATCGACGGGCGACGGAGTTCCATCGGAGAGGTTCGGCACATCGAGCAGGCCCTCGTCGAGCATGAAGCGAGCACCATGGTGCCCCTCCTCGCCCGGTTGGAACATGAACAGCACACGCCCGGCGATCTCGTCGCGCCGGTCGCTGAGCAGCCGTGCGGCGCTCGACAGCATCGCGGTGTGGGTGTCGTGCCCGCAGGCGTGCATGCACCCGTCGACGTGGGACGCGAACTCCAATCCGGTGTCCTCGGGCATCGGCAGCGCATCCATGTCGCCGCGCAGCAGCATGGTCGGGCCCGGGCGCGAGCCTTCGAGCAGGGCGACGATGCCGCTCGTCGACTCGTGCGTCGTGACGGTCAGGGGGAGTCCGTCGAGCGACTCGAGCACGCGGTCGCGAGTGATCGGGAGTTCGTTGCCCAGCTCCGGCCACTCGTGCAGTGTCCGTCGAAGGGTGATCGTGTCGCCGAGGAGGTCCTGGGCCTGGGACTTCACCGACTGGAGCATCGGCTCGTCGGGTGGTGGGGAGTCGCTCATCGCCGCATGGTACGCGTTCCCCCCGATCGTTGTCATCGCCCACTCCCGAGCGGACGGCGAGGACGCACCCGCGTCGTCGCCACCACGACCACCACGACCCAGGAGGAACCGCAGATGACGATGTACGGCGCCAATCCGGAGCAGCTTGCCAATCTCGGCACCACGTTGCAGCGACAGATCGACACGATTGCGCAGCTGATGTCCACCGTCGACGGCGTACTGAACGGGACCACGTGGACCGGCCCGGCCCGGGATCGCTTCGTCGAGGACTGGAACGGCAGTTTCAAGCAGGCGTTGAACAAGCTCAACGACGCCTTCGGCCTCGCCGGACGCGACTGCGTGGCTCGTTCGGACGAGCTCCGTCGCATCATGGGCGTCGGTGCCTGACCGGCCTCTGGGGTGAACGCTCTACGCTTGCGGGCGTGGCACACGTCGAGTTCACGATCGAGCCGTTCGTCGAGGGACGCCCTGGTCTCCATGTGACCGCGGCGATCGACGCGGCGCGCGATCGCAACGTCGAGGTCGACATCGGTCCGTTCGGCTCGTCGTGCACCGTCGAACTCGACGGCATCGGTGAGCTCGTCGGCTCGATCTCCGATGCGGCATTCGCGAACGGCGCCACGCACGTGACCGTGCACGTCGCTCGCGAGACGCCCACGTCGCCGCCTGCGTTCGTGATCCCTCCAGGAGCGTCGGAGTGAGCGAGCCGGGCACGGCCCCGTCGACCACAGCGTCGCAGGTTCGGCCGACGGTCCATCCGCTGATCCGGGCGGTCAAGCCGGTCGTCGAGGCAGTGGGGGCGTCGTTCGTCGCTGCGGCCGACATGGAGGCGAGCGACGTTCCACTCGTCTGGGAGGGGCGGACGATCGCCGGGGTCCGGATGCCGCCTCTGCACGGTGCGCTCGACCGGTTGATCGATGCCGTCGAGGCCGAACTCGGCGACCGTCTGCCGCTGCTGTCACGCGAGGACAAGCAGCGAGCCGTGCGCTTGCTCGACGAGCGGGGAGCGTTCATCCTCCGGCGCGCCGTCGAGGACGTGGCCGACGCGATGGGCGTGAGCCGCATCACGGTGTACAACTACCTGAACGCCATCCACCGGTGAGCGGTCCGAACGGCACGAGTCGTCGCATCGACTCCTTCGACGTCATCGCGTTCGACGCCGACGACACGCTGTGGCGCAGCGAGGACTCGTTCGCCCACGCAGAGCAGCGGTTCACCGAGCTGGTCGGGCCGTACGTGCCGATCGGGGTCGATCTCGACGCGGCACTTCGCGCCACGGAGAAGGCCGACCTCTCGATCTCGGGCTACGGCGTGAAGGCGTTCACCCTGTCGATGGTCCGCTCGGCGATCGAAGTCACGGAGGGCAAGGTCCCGAGCGCCGTCATCGGCGAACTCGTCGATCTCGGGCGGGCGATGCTGACCGAACCGGTCCACCTGCTCCCGCACGTTCCCGAGGTGCTCGCCGCAGTCTCGCCGCACACGCGGGTGGCGTTGATCACCAAGGGCGATCTCGTCCACCAGACCCGCAAGGTGACCACGTCGGGGATCGAGCACCACTTCGCCGACGTCGAGATCGTGCTCGAGAAGGACCCCGAGACGTATGCGAAGGTCCTGCGGCGCCTCGGTGTCGACGCCGAACGGTTCTGCATGATCGGCAACTCGGTGCGCAGCGACGTGCTCCCGGTGATGGCGATCGGTGGGCACGCGGTCCACGTGCCGTACCACATCACCTGGGAACTCGAACGCGTCGACGACCACGACGAGGACGTCACCGAGCTGGCCTCGATCGCCGACGTGCCCCTCTGGCTCGGCGTCGCCGAGTTCTGATGCACGCTGTCAGCGTGGGGGGAAGAGTGCTCGACGCGCCTCGGCGGGGCCACGAACGTGGAATGCGGCGAGACCGACCCGACGAGCCGCCTCGACGTTGACCTGGTTGTCGTCGAGGAACGTGATCTCACCCGGGTCTCCGGTGAGCATCTCGACGACCAGCTCGAAGATCGCGGGTACCGGCTTGGCCAGCCCGAGCTCGAACGAAGGGAAGTGGCGGTCGAACATCGGGACGATCACGGTCTGATTGAACGGTGAGGCCCAGTGAATCGGGTTCGTGTTCGACAGCGTCGCGGTCGTGATCCCGGCGGACCGCAGTTCGTCGACGAGCTCGGCCGCGCCCGGAAGGAGACCCGAGGGCCATGCGGCGAACTCCTCCAGGAACATCGCCGGCGAGAGATCGACATCGAACTGCTCCAGGAAGGCACGAGCGAACTCGTCGGGTGTGGACTGCCCGCTCTCGAAGCGATGCCCGGCGCCGAGTTCGAGCCACGCCGGCCAGAACTCCGACGGGTCCAGGTCGTGCCGGTCGAGGAAGTCTTCGAGCCCGCCGAGATCGACGATGACGCCGCCGAGGTCGAAGAGGACCACACGCCTCACGGTCGGAACCGTAGCCCCGATCCGTCGGCCCCGAATGGGCGTGACGCTGGTCTCGGGCCCGTTGCGGTGTGTCGCTCAGAGGCGCAGGAGCTGGACGCGGTCGACGCGATGGTCGGCGGTCTTGTGCATCACGAGCGACGCGCGGTCGCGAGTCGGCGCGATGTTCTCGCGCAGGTTCAAGCCGTTGATCTCGTGCCAGATCCGGCGCGCGGTCGCGACGGCCTCGTCGTCGCTCAACTCGGCGTAGAACCGGAAGAACGAGTTCGGGTCCTGGAACACCGACGCCCGCAGCGCCAGGAACCGCTCGACGTACCACTGCTCGATGTCGGGCTCGTCGGCGTCGATGTAGATCGAGAAGTCGAAGTAGTCGCTGACGAACTCCGGCGCGCCGCTGCGCGTCTGCAGCACGTTGAGCCCCTCGATGATCACGATGTCGGGGCTGCGCACGACGACGTGCTCGTCGGGCACGATGTCGTAGACGACATGGCTGTACACCGGTGCCTCGACGACCTCGTCGCCGCTCTTGATCCGGCGCAACACGTCGAGGAGGGCCTTCGTGTCGTACGACTCGGGGAACCCCTTGCGGTTCATGATGCCCCGCTCGTCGAGGACGCGGTTGGGATACAGGAAACCGTCGGTCGTGACCAGATCGACCTTCGGGTGGTCGGGCCACTGGGCGAGCAGCGCCTGGAGGATGCGGGCGAACGTGCTCTTGCCCACCGCGACGCTGCCGGCGATGCCGACCACGTAGGGGACCTTCGGCGCAATCGTTCCCAGGAAGGTGGCCGACACCTTGTGGAGGTCCTGTGTTGCGCTGACGTACAGGTTCAGCAGGCGGCTCAGCGGGAGGTAGACGCTCGCCACCTCGTCCATGTCGATGCGCTCGTTGATGCCGCGGAGCCGTTCCAGCTCGGGCTCGTCGAGGGTGAGCGGCGTCGCCGCCCGGAGCTGCGACCACGCCTCGCGGTCGAACTCGAGGTAGCGGCTGGTGGCGCCCGGCGCGGTCACGTCGGCGACTGTAGATGCCGACGCCGCTGCCCACCCCAAAGCGATCCCTCGCTCGCGATGGTGTCGTACCCTTCGGCCGGTGGGACCCCGGGCCGATCGCAAGCAACTCGGCGCCTGGTACACCCCGACCGATCTGGTCGCAACGGTCGTCGACGCCATCGTGACACCCGAGTTCGTCGCTGCCCGGAGTGACCGGCCGGTCTCGGTGCTCGACCCGGCCTGCGGCGACGGCCGTTTCCTCACCGCGGTCGCCGATCGCGTGCGCCGTTTCGGCGGCTCGGTCGAACTGCACGGGGTCGACATCGATCCGGTCGCCGCCGCTGCTGTCGCCGCCCAACTGCCGGACGCCCGCATCCAGCGGGCCGATGCGCTGACCATCGACTGGTCGGGACGTCGTTTCGACCTGGTGATCGGCAATCCACCGTTCCTCTCGCAGCTGGCGAGCGGCACCACCCGAGGCGGATCGAGCGGGCGAGGGGGCGGGCCGTACGCCGATGCCGCCGTCGAGTTCCTGGCGCTCGCCGCCGACGTGGTCGATCCCGACGGGGGCCGCCTCGCCTTCGTGCTGCCCCAGTCGCTGCTCGCCTCCCGCGATGCCGCACCGATCCGTGACCGCATCGATCGCGGGGCCACGATGATCTGGTCGTGGTGGACAGGTGATCGTGTGTTCGACGCGCAGGTGGTCACGTGCGCCATCGGATTCGAGTTCGGCGCGGCATCCCCGACGCGTCCGTGGTCACACGTGGTGACGCAGCCCAGCGGGGTGCCGGAGCTTCCCGCCGACGTCGCCCGGCGCGGGCGGCTCGGCGACCGCGCGACGCTGAACGCCAACTTCCGCGACGAGTACTACGGCCTGGTTCCCGCCGTCGGTGACCATGCCGAGGGTCCCCGCCTGATCACCAGCGGGCTGATCGATCCGGGACGCTCGCTGTGGGGTCAGCGCCCGATCACGTTCGCACGTCGGCGCTGGGAGCGACCTCGGGTCGATCGATCGTCGCTCGACCCGAAGATGCAGGAGTGGGCGCGTCGTCGGCTGGTCCCGAAGGTCCTCGTCGCCAATCAGACGCGGATCGTCGAAGCGGTCTGTGATGATCGGGGCGACTGGTTGCCGGCGGTTCCGGTGATCGCCGTGTACCCGACCGGCGCCCACTGGGACGATGCCCATGACATGCCGGCTGATGCCCTCGCCGGCGCCGCGTGGGAGATCGCCGCTGTGTTGTCCTCGCCGTTCGTCTCGGCGTGGTTGTGGCACCGCGGGGCGGGGACGGGGCTCTCCGCCTCCAGCATCCGCCTGTCGCCGGTCGTGCTCGCCGAGCTGCCGTGGCCCGCCGGATCGCTGACTGCAGCCGTCGATGCCCTGCGCGCCGGCGACGTCCGCGGGTGCGCGGCGGAGGTCGACGGCGCGTTCGGCGTCGACGGGACTGCCGGCCTGTATCCGTGGTGGGAAGCGCTATTTCAACGGGTCGAGGCGCGACAGCCGGCGGCTGTGTGACCAACCGCGCCAGCCTGGAGATCCGGCGATCATCCAGAGCAGGGTCAGCCCCACCAGTTCCGAGACGTGGATCAACTCGGCCACCGGGGTCCGGGTGCCGCTCACGACGTCGGCGACCACGCTGACCAGCGTCGTCGCGACCAACGCGGCGGTGAAGGGGAGCAGGCCGAACGCCCGGTGCGGCCTCCACGCGGCGTAGGCGAAGCCGATGGCGAGCGCAGTGCCGAACGCGCCGAGATGGCGGGCGAGGTGGTCGTCCGTTCCGGGCACGCTGCCGAACAGCAGGGCCGGGATGCTCTGTACGAGCATGACGACGGCGACCCAGGCCAGCGCGGGACGCAACCAGCCGCCTCGCCCGAGGCGCGCAGGACGTGCTCGGGCGACGACGGATGCGACGAGGTCGGGCACGGGCTCGGCGGGTCGTACGTGCAGCTGCCGGTCGAGCAACCTGACGCTCTCGGCGTACTGACGGCACGAAGGGCAGGCACCGAGGTGCAGCTCGAGCAGGCGGTGTTCCTCTCGTGTCGCTTCGTCGTCGGCCACCGAGGAGACGGATTCGCGCGCCTGGCTGCAGTCCATGGTGTTGATGGTCGTCGTCGGTGCCCGTCTGGTTCCCGACTTTGGTCACTGCTGCATTCGTCGTTTCTACAGCGACAATGGTGTCGTGGACCATCTCACCGGCGTCCTCACCGCAGCACGCGACGGCGACCGAGCCGCGCTCGAGCGCTTCATCGCCGAGACCCAGGGCGACGTCTGGCGTCTGTGCCGATACCTCGGAGACGCCCAGCTCGCCGACGATCTGGCGCAGGAGACGTACGAGCGGGCGATCGGTTCGATCCACCGCTATCGAGCAGACGGTTCCGCTCGGGGCTGGCTGTTGACGATCGCTCGTCGGACGTGTGCCGACCACACCCGTCGAGCCGGCCGCCGTCGCCGGCTCGATCACCGCGTGGCCCAGAACACCACAGCGGGCTCGCTCGAGGGTTCCATCGTCGAACCCGACCCCTCGGGTCGCATCGACCTCGACGACGTTCTGGCGCACCTCGACGACGACCGCCGCAGCGCCTTCGTGCTCACCCAGGTGCTCGGGATGCATTACGACGAGGCCGCCGAGATTCTCGGATGCCCGATCGGTACGGTGCGATCGAGGGTGTCGCGGGCACGCGCCGACCTGGTGGAGATGATGCGCGACGACCAACCGTGGAGCGAAGGAGACGAAGCCGTCGGATGAACAGCAGGAACCGATCACGAGGCCACGCCGACCAGCTCGCGGTGCCGGTCCCCGGACGCATCCGGTCGCGCCTGGGTCGGCTCGCCCTCGCCGGCGGGATCACCGCGGCGATGGCGCTCGGAGCCGCCTGTGGAGACAACGCCGATTCCGGCACGGCGACGGGCGGTGCGGAGCTGTCCGCAGCCGCTCAGAACGGCAAGCAGCTGTCGCAGAGCAAGGGGTGCGCCGGCTGTCACGGCCAGGACTTCGGCGGCGGGGCCGGGCCCGGGTGGATCGGTCTCGCCGGTTCCGAGGTGTCGCTGGTCGATGGTTCCACCGTGTTGGCCGACGACGCCTATCTCACTCGCGCGATCGCCGACCCGTCGGCCGAACTCGTCGACGGGTACACACTCAAGATGCCCGCGAACAACCTCAACGACGCCGAGGTCGCCGACATCGTCGCCTTCATCAACGCCCTGGCCGCCGATGGGTGAGCGGAGGTTCGTCCCGGCGGTCGCGGTTGCGGTGGCGGCGGTGCTGACCGTGGCCGCCTGCGGTAGCGACGAATCGGCCGATGGAGGCGATCCTGCGTCGACGACCGTCGTCGCCGACGCCGAGCGCGTCCTGGCCGGCATCGTGCGCGATCCGGCCCCGGCGGTCGACGCCACGACGTTGCCGTCGCTCACCGATGCGGGCGAGGACGTCACGTTCCGCGCCGACCCGGGCGGCTTGCAGGCCGTGTACTTCGGGTACACCAACTGTCCCGACGTGTGCCCGACCACGATGGCGGATTGGACGGTGGCGTTGCGCCGGCTGCCCCCCGAGATCGCCGAGCAGATCAGCACCGTCATGGTCACCGTCGACCCCGAGCGCGACAACGAGCTCCTCACCGGCTACGTCCAGAGTTTCGTGCCCGATGCCGAGGCCGCCGGAACCCTCGACGCCGAACGCCTCGCGGCCGCTGCTGAACCATTCGGTGTGAGCTACGACGTCACGACCAACGACGAAGGCGACATCGAGGTGTCGCACAGCGGGTTCCTCTATCTCGTGGGTGACGACGGCACGCTGCTGGTGACGTGGCCGTTCGGCACGTCGTCGGAGGAGATGGCCGCCGACGTCCAACAGCTCTACGAGACGCAGGCGGCCACGTCGTGAGCTCCCGTTGGATCGCCGCCGTGGTCGCCGGGCTGCTGCTCGTCGCGTGCGGGAGCGACTCGTCGTCGGAACCCGCGGCCGAAGCGATCGAGACCCTCGACGCCGCCACCTACGAGTTCGTCATCCCGGTTGGTGCCGGCGACGCCCTCGACGCCGGGACGCCGCTGGAGATCCTCCCCGGCGAGCTCGACGTACGTGTCGGCGAGACGATCAGGATCGTCAACGAGGACGACCGCGGCCACACGGTCGGCCCGTTCTTCGTCGGCGCCAACGAGACGCTCACGCAGCGGTTCTCGTCGCCGGGTGAGTTCGTGGGTGTCTGCACCGTGCACCCCAGCGGCGAGATCGTGCTCGTCGTCGAGGCGTGAGGCGCGCTCACGTGTCGCTGACCCGCCGGCTCCTGGTCGGCATCGCCGCCGGACTCCTGGGCTCCGCGCTCCTCGGTTCCAGCGCCCTCGCCGACCCGGCCGGCCCCACCGACTACCAGTCCGAGATCGTCGCGGTGGAGCCGCCGACCGCGACCATCGAGACCTCGATCGTCGGCGGCGACTCGTTCTTCCAGCTCACCGTCGACCCCGGCACCGAGGTGATCGTGGTCGGCTACCAGGGCGAGGATGCCCTGTGGTTCCGGCCCGATGGCACCGTGTGGGAGAACGGGAACTCGCCGAGCACGTACCTCAACGCCGACCGGCTCGGTGGCGCCAGCATTCCGGCGAACGCGACTGCCGACGCCGAACCCGACTGGCGGCAGGTCGCCTCCGACGGCAACTTCTCGTGGCACGACCATCGTGCGCACTGGATGCAGGAGGCCCGGCCGTTCGGGCTCGGCCCCGGCGATCAGATCCTCGAGTCGGTGATTCCGTTGGTCGTCGACGGAGGCGACGTCGAGGTCACCGTGATCAGCACGTGGCAGCCCGCCCCGTCGCCCCTGCCCGCCGCTGTCGGCGTCGTCGGCGGGATCACACTGGCCGTTGCGGCCTGGTTCCTGCACCGGTCCCGGAGGCTGCCGGCCCTCCTCGCCGCCACACCGGTCGTGGTGGTGGCCGTCGTCGTCGGCATCTGGCAGTTCCTCTCGCTGCCGCCGGAGACCGGCCCGCGCGCGGTCTGGTGGGTGTTGCCCGTGATCGCAGCGGTGTCGCTGGCGGTCGGCCTGGTCGCCGGCAGGCGCTCGGCGTTCGTCGCCGACGCAGCGATGCTCCTCGTCGGCGCCGAACTGGCGATCTGGGGGTACGTCAAGCGAGACGGGCTGTCGGCGGCGATCATCCCGACCGATGCGCCCGCTTGGCTGGATCGGCTGGCGACGGCGATGGCGTTGAGCGGAGGGATCGCCTTCACGGCAGTCGCACTGTGGTGGCTGTTCCACCCGCAGGTGGCCGAGCGCCGGGTCAGCGGGTCCAGGGAGCCGACGGGCTCGCCGCACCCGGCCCACCCGTGAGCACCTCGACGCCGTCGTCGGTGACGAGCACGGTGTGTTCGAACTGGGCGGTGCGCTTGCCGTCGGCGGTCACCGCGGTCCAGTCGTCGTCCCAGATCTTGTAGTTCACGGTGCCGAGCGTGATCATCGGCTCGATCGTGAACGTCATCCCGGGCCGCATGATCGTGGAGGCACGCGAGTCGTAGTAGTGCAGCACCTGGATGTCGGTGTGGAACTGTTCGCCGATCCCGTGGCCGACGAATGCTCGGACGACGCCGTAGCGGTACTGCTTCGCGTGGTCCTCGATCGCCCGGCCGATGTCGCTGAGCGGACGGCCGGGCTTGACGGCCTCGATGCCGTACCAGGTGCACTCCTCGGTGACCCGGACGAGCTGGCGGCTCTCGGGGTCGACGTCGCCGACGAGAAACGTCGCGTTGGTGTCGCCGTGGACGCCACCGATGAAGCCGGTGACGTCGATGTTGCAGATGTCACCTTCCCGCAGCACCCGGGTATCGGGGATGCCGTGGCAGATGACCTCGTTGACCGATGTGCAGCAGGCCTTCGGATAGCCGTGGTAGTTGATCGTCGACGGGTAGGCGCCGCGCTCGACGAAGAGATCGTGGACGTAGATGTCGATCTCTTCCGTGGTCACTCCCGGAGCGACCATCTCACCGGACAAGCGGAGCACCTCGGCGGCGACCTTGCCGGCGTGGCGCATCTTCTCGATGATCTCGGGCGACTTGATCCGTGGTTCGTCCCATGGAACGACGTCGCCCGTGTCGGCGTACGGCGGCCGCTCGATCGAGTCGGGAACGTCGCGCATCGGCGACACGACCCCTTGCAGCACGCGCCCTTCGGACTTCTTGTGGCACCGCTTGTACTTGCGTCCACTTCCGCACCAGCACGGCTCGTTCGCCTTCGGCAAGGTGGAGGGCACGGCTGCCGTGACGGACATCTGCTTCAGGATAGGGGGAGTTCGCTGCCACGACGAGTGGTGCGCACGTTCGTGTGTCCCTCGCCGAGAGCGCCTAGCCTGTCGTGCGTGTCCCAGGAAGAGGTGCTGGCCCCGAGCGTCACATCGCCGTTGTTGGCTCTCTCGTCGATGGACGCCGACCGTGAACGGATCGAGTCGGCGATGCACGCCGCCGTCGTCACACCTGACGCGTACCTGAACGAGATCGCGTCACACCTGATCGTCGCGGGCGGCAAACGGCTCCGGCCCGTCCTGGCGGTGGCAGGCGCGCAGATCCTCGGCGGACGCGCCTCGAACGACGTCGTGCGCGGCGGCGTCGCGTGCGAGCTCGTCCACCTCGGATCGCTCTACCACGACGACGTGATGGACGAGGCCGACATGCGGCGCGGTGTCGAGACGGTCAATGCGAAGTGGGGCAATCTGCAGGCCATCCTCGCCGGCGACTTCCTGTTGTCGCGGGCGTCGGAGATCGCCGCCTCGTTGGGGACCGAGGTCGCCGGGTTGCTCGCTCGCACGATCGGCTGGTTGTGCGAGGGGCAGATCGAGGAGCTGCGGCACACCTACGACGTCACCCGCACCGAGCAGAGCTACCTCGCCTCGATCCACGGCAAGACGGCGTCGCTCTACGGCACCGCGGCCCGGATCGGTGGGATCGCTGCCGGTCACGACCGCCCGCTCGTCGACGCGCTCACCGAGTACGGCAACAGCTACGGCATGGTGTTCCAGATCGTCGACGACATCCTCGACATCACGGCCACCGACGAGCAGCTCGGCAAGCCTGCCGGCCACGACATCGTCGAAGGGGTGTACACGTTGCCCGTCCTGCGGACGTTGACACTGGGAACACCTGCCGCGGCAGAGCTCGCCGGCCTCCTGGGCTCGCCGCTCGACACCGCCCAGCAGGACAGGGCGCTCGCGATCCTGCGCTCGAACGACGGCATCGAGTCGGCGATCGAGACCGCCCACGAGTACGTCGCCCGTGCGGTCGCCGCCTGCGACGACTTCCCCGACACGCCGGCCACCGAAGCGCTGCGCAACGCGCCGCGTGCGCTGATCACGTCGGTGTCGGTCGCTGCATGACCGCCTGAACCGCGTCGATCGGGCAGGCTGGGACGATGCATGTCGTCATCGTCGGGGCGGGAGAAGTCGGCTGGTACCTCGCTCAGCGTCTGGGCGCCGAGGGCAATGACGTCGTCGTCGTCGAACAGAACGAGGTGATCGCTGCGGCGATCGGTGCCGAACTCGACGTCCAGGTCGTGGTCGGGAGCGCAACCGTGCCATCGACGTTGCGTGCGGCGGGGATCGAGCGCGCAGACCTCCTGGCGGGTGTCACGCAGAACGACGAGGTGAACCTTCTGGCGTCGCTGTTGGCGAAGGAGTTCGGCGTCGCCCAGACCGTCGTGCGGATCCAGACCGAGGAGCTGCGCGGTCCGCTCGGCGAGAAACTGCTCGCCACGATGAAGGCCGACGTGATCATCGACCCCGACGCCGACACCGCGGACGAGATCATGGAGCTGGCCCATGTGTCGGGGGCCGACGAGGTGTATCCGATGTCGGGTGGGGAGCTGTTGGTGCTCGGTGCCGTCGTCGGGCCGACCTCGCCGTTCGTCGGACACGACCTCGCCGAGATCGGTCGATCGTTCGAGCCCGACTGGCGGTTCCTGTTCGGTGCGCTGACCCGCGAGGGCGAGACCGTGATCCCGCGAGGCGATCAGGTCCTCGAGGTCGGCGACCACGTCCGGGTGTTGACCACGCGGGAGGCGCGGCGCGAGATCCTCGAACTGCTCGGGGCAGCGACGCGTCGGGCGCGACGTGTGATGGTTCTGGGCGGGGGCGCGGTGGGCACGAGAGTGGCCGAGCGGCTGCAGAGCGAAGGCGCCACCGTGGTGCTCGTGGAGAACGACCCGCACCGGGCGAAACGCCTCAGCGAACGGCTGCCCCGTGTCACCGTGGTCCAGGGCGACATCACCGACACCGAGTTGCTGCTCGAGGAGTCGGTCTCACGCATGGACCTCGTCATCGCGGCCACGGGCGACGATGCGTCGAACGTGCTCGCATGCGCGTACGCGGCGGCCGAAGGTGACGCGTTCACGGTGGCGGTGCTCCACCGACTCGCCCTGCTGCCGCTCGTTCGCCAGTTCGGCATCGACGCCGCGCTCAGCCCGCGCACGGCGTCGGCGAACGCGGTGCTCCGATACATCCGCGGCGGCACCGCCTCGGTGGCGACCTTCCTCGAGAGCGATGTCGAGGTGAACGAGTTCGTCATCGAGGCCGGCAGCTCCGCCGACGGGACGCTGGTCGCCGACCTGCACCTGCCCCATTCGGTCCTGCTCGGCGCGGTCACCCGGCCCGATCGCACCGCACAGATCGTGCGCGGTCACACCAGGCTGGTCGCCGGCGACAACGTCGTGGTGTTCTCCCGCCCGGACGCGCTCGCGGTGACCCGCAAGGCGTTCTCAGCGTGACGCTCGCGTCGCATCGCAGCGGCAGAGTGTCGTGGCTGGGTGGCCGTGGCGAGCGGTTGCTCGCGCCGAGCCGGTTTCCGTCGATCGTCGCCAACATCGTGGGTCTCACCGTTGCCGTCGTCGGCATCGGCATCGTCGCGGCTGGCATCGTCGACGCCATCGACGGTGGGCCCGACGTGTTGGTGTTGCTCATCTCGGGGGTCGTCGTCTGGGCGGCCGGGTCGGTGATGTGGCGCGTCACGATCGTGCCGAAGCAGATCCGCACGCTCGACGTGTTCACCACCGTGACGCTCGCATGGGTCGCGATGGCGATCACCGGGGCGATCCCGTACCTGCTCACTGGGGAGTTCACGAGGATCGACGACGCGCTGTTCGAATCGATCTCGGGCTTCACCACCACGGGTGCCACGGTGATCCCCGACATCGAGGCCGCCTCGAAGGGGGTGCTCTTCTGGCGCTCGACGACCCAGTGGATGGGCGGCATGGGCGTGATCGTGCTGGTCGTGGCCGTGCTGCCGACGGTGGGCGCCGGTGGCATGAGCCTGCTGGCTGCGGAGGCGCCCGGGCCGACCGACGAGCGGTTGACGCCCCGGGTCCGCGAGACCGCTCGGCGACTCTGGGCGGTCTACGTCGGGTTCACGATCGTGCTCGCCGGCGCCTATCTGGTCGCCGGCATGAGCCCCTACGACGCGGTGTCCCACAGCTTCACCACGGTGTCGACCGGCGGCTTCTCGCCGTACCAGGGCTCGATCGGGCAGTTCGAGTCCGCGTCGATCGAGTGGATCTGCATCGTCGCGATGTTGCTCGCCGGCGGCAGCTTCACCCTGTACTACCGGGCGCTGAAGCGCGATCCGAAACCGTTGCTGCGCTCGACGGAGTTCAAGGTGTATCTCGCGGTCGTCGCCGCGATCACCCTCTGGGCGTTCGTCGCGTCCGGCAGCGACGGCGGCCAGGCCGCCGGATTCCGCGACTCGTTGTTCACCACGGTGTCGACGGTGACCACCACGGGCTACGTCGTCACCGAGTACGGGTTGTGGAGCCAGACCGCCCAGCTCGTGCTCCTGCTCGCGATGCCGATCGGAGCGATGGCGGGTTCGACCGCCGGCGGCGTCAAGGTCGTGCGGGTGATCGCGGTCGCGAGCTTCGCCCACCGCGAGGCGCTGCGACAACTGCACCCGAGGCTGGTTCGTCCGGTTCGGATCGGCAACGGCATCCTCCCCGACGACGTGGCGCGACGGGTGCTCGGCTTCCTCGTACTCGCCTTGGCGATTCTCGGCGGCGGTGCGTTCCTGATCTCGGCGACCGGTCCCGACATGATCACGTCGTTCTCGTCGTCGGCGACCGCGTTCGGCAACGTGGGCCCCGGCCTCGGTGCCCTCGACCACGCCAACGACTTCCTGTCGATCCCACCGCCCGGGCGATGGGTGGCGATGGCCCAGATGTTGCTCGGGCGCCTGGAGATCTATCCCCTGATCCTGGCGCTGTCCGTGGTCACCCTGCGCATCCCCCGGGTCGTCCGCCCGCACCGCCGCGCCCGCTGAGCGCGCTTCACCAGTTGGGTGCGAACTTGGCGAGCGTGTTGGCGACGCCATAGGTGCGTTCGGCGCCGCCGCGGCGGTCGCTGGCCCCGTCGCGAAGTTCGTTCGCAGCGATGCGCAGCACCGCGCCCATCACGCGTTCGCTGCGCACCCCGAGACGGAGCGCCGGACGCAGGATCATGGGCCGACCGAGGAAACGGGCGCTGAGCCGCCCGACCTTGTGGAACTGCCCGACCTCGTCGGCGAGCAGCGTGGGATAGCGCTGCAGGGTGGTGGAGTTCCCGACGGTCAGCGCCTCGTGCAGCACCTCGCCTGCGAGACGCCCGGTCATCAGCGCGGCGTCGACGCCGTCGCCGTTGAAGGGATTGGCGGCTCCGGCGGCGTCGCCCGCGACCAGGAACGTCGGCCCCATCTTCGGCCCGACGGAACCGCCGAGCGGGATCCGGAACCGGGTCGGCGCCTTGATCGGCGCATCGGGATCGATCTCCCACCGTCGGGCGATGCTCGCCGCGAAGGCGCCGAGCAGCTTGAGGGCGTTCACACCCCGCACGTCGCGATACGTCGACAGCACCGCCACGCCGACGTTGACGGTGCCGTCACCCAGCGGGATCACCCAGCCGTACCCGGCGATCGGATTCCCGCTCGCGTCGGGGATGCCGAGCACCGATTCGATCCAGGGTTCCGCACTGCGCGGGCTGGTGAAGTACGTGCGGGTGGCGATGCCGTACGGCCAGTTCCGGTGCCGGGCGGTCCCGAGCGCTCGACCGAAGCTGCTGTTGGCGCCGTCGGCGACCACCACGAAACGTGACGTCACGTCGTGGACGTCGGACGTCGTGTCGGGATCGATGGCGAGCGTGGCGCCGCGCACGAAGCCCCGTTCGACGATCGGAGCCGTCGCTTCGTGCCCCATCAACACGTCGGCACCGGCGGCGGCGGCTCGGCGACGCAGCTCGGTGTCGAGCAGGTCTCGACGGAGCACGGCACCATGGTCGGGCAGCTCGGGATGGAGCGGCCACGGCACGGTCACGTCGTGGCCGTCGTGAACCATCCGGACCCCGTCGACGCGGTGCCCTCCGAGGCGCAGCGGGTCGATGTCGAGGCGGGCGAGTTCGCGCAGCGCCCGAGGGGTCAGCGCGTCACCGCACGCCTTGTGGCGAGGGACGGGCCGCTTCTCCAGGATCGTGACGTGGTGACCGGCGCTGGCCAACCAGTGGCCCACCGACGCCCCGGCGGGGCCTCCGCCGACGACGAGGACGTCGGTGTCCAGCGGGTGGTCCGATCAGCCGGCCGACGCGGGCGAACCGGGGATCGCCTCGGGGCCGACCGGATCGACGCCCTCGAAGTCGGACTCAGCGGACGTGTAGTCGTATTCGCCTGCCTCGACGGCCGTGAACACCTCGGACTCCGGTGAGCACCAGGTCTCGTACTCGTCGGCCCACTCCTCGCTGGTGGGGTCGGCGCCGCCGAGCGTGTAGCGCTCGTGGCAGATCACACCGATGATCTCGTACTGCGTCAGCTGACCACCGAAGGCCGGCATCACGCCGAGATTTCCGGTGATGTGCGGGCCGCCGGGCCGGTCGGGGTTGCCGTAGATGTCGACTCCCGCAGCGTTGTAGCCCTCGGTTCCGTAGTACACGTAGCGGATCTGGTCCTCGATTTCGGGGAAGGTCTGGAGGACCGACTGGCCCTCGAAGGCATAGCCCACACCACCGCCGCCGGCCGCGCCGTGGCAACTGGCACAGTTGCCGTACACCTCGGCGCCGATGCCCAACGGACCCTCGACGACCTCGGGCGGCTCGGTGACCGCCCGCACGTACATGAAGGCCCACACCGGCATCAGGCTCAGCGTGGCCATCGCCCAGAACGGGATCTTCTTGCGCTTCTTCGCGGCCGCCACGTACACGGGGTCGGGCTTCGGCGGAGGCGGCGCGGCCGGTGCCGGAGCGGCGGTGCGCGGGGCCGGGCCGGTGGTGGCGGGCGCCGCAGCAGCAGCGGTGGTCGCCGGGGTGGCGCTGGCGGTGGTCGCCGGGGTGGACGAGGTCGCCTCGTCGCTCGCGCCGGCGTCGTCACCCTTGCCGATCGCGGAGCGACGCTCACGCGATCGCTTCAGGAGATGTTCGGGAATCTCGGTCACTGCGCCGATGATAGATGCCTTCGCTCGCGAAGCGGGAATCCCTGGGTCCGAAAACGACAGCGGCCCGGGAGACGTCGATCACACCGGAACCGCGGATCGCGTCGGGAACTAATGCACAACCTGGCGCGCCGGTCACACTTGCGTGCCAGACTTCGCATCTCGGCAGCAGACGACTACAGTTCGTCAGCAATGTCCCGGGCGTGGCCACGGCTGCGATCCGGGTTGCCGCAGCAGATCCACCACGACAGGAATCACCACAGACATGATCGGAATCGACGTACTCGAGTGGCCCGGCATGAACCAGGCTTTCATCGCGTCGTTCATCGCCACCCTGGTGTTGGCGTTGGCCATCATTCCCTACGGCAAGCGTCGCCCGGTCGACAAGCCGCTCACGTGGGGCGACGCATTGCTCGGCTCGACGTACATCTTCGGGCTGCTCTTCCTGGCGTTCGGCATGGTGCCGCACCAGTGGATCGACCATGCCGACAAGGACCTCGGGTGGTCGCGTGACAAGTTGATCTACGGCCCCGGTGGGATCCTGAAGCCCGAGTCGGCCGGTGGCTGGAACCCGATCACGCTCCAGTACGAGGCGGTCCGGGACATCGTCGTCGTGCTCATCCACCTGGTGTTGTTCGGTCTGTTCGTCTTCCTCGCCGTCTGGTGGCAGAAGCGCGGCGACGTCAAGCCGAAGGAACTCCCGACCTCGACCTACGGCCGTCCGCTGGTGAAGAAGGCGTGACGGAGATGTCGACCCGTGCGACGGTTCGAGCGCTGCGAGCGCCAGCGAGCGAGCGTCCAGACGCGGCCTGCGTGGCCGGGGAGCGCTGCTGATGGCTCGTACCGACGCCAACCCCCCGATGATGCCGTACACCGACGAGTACACGTTGGTGGAGGTCGACGCGGACTACCTGACCAAGGCCGTCAAGCCGAAGCAGTTCATCCACATCGACCAGACCGAGTGCATCGCCTGCGAGGGATGCGTCGACATCTGCCCGTGGAAGTGCATCCACATGGTGTCGACGTCGGCGGTCGTCGACGCCGAGGGAACCGAGCAGCCCGGCACCGATCCGTCCGATGCCTTCATGTTCACGATCGACGACGACATCTGCACGCGCTGCGCTCTGTGCGTCGACCGGTGCCCCACCGGTGTCATCATCCTCGGCAAGGCGGGCACCGCAACCGCTGCCGGCAACTCACACGTCCGCACCAACAACCATGGCTACGGCTATGGCATGAGGCTCTGAGAGAACCACGATCCCAATGGCAAAGATCATCGACGACAAACCACGTCCCACCGTCAAGGACCGCGTGAACTCCACGGTCGACGCGGTGCAGGGCAGCCAGGCATGGAGTTCGATCTTCCGGCCCGGCTCGATCTTCCGCAAGGGCTACACCGACAGCCCCCGCAACCGCTCCTACGTCATCATGAACTCGGTGCTGTACCACCTGCACCCGGTGAAGGTGAAGCGTCACGCGGTGAAGGTCAGCTACACGCTGTGCCTCGGCGGACTCTCGTTCTTCCTGTTCATCCTGCTGACGGTCACCGGCATCTTCCTGATGTTCTTCTACCGTCCGGAGACCACGGCGGCCTGGAACGACATCCAGAACCTGCAGACCTCGGTGACCTTCGGTCTGCTGGTGAGAAACATGCACCGATGGGGGGCGCACCTGATGGTGCTCGCGGTGTTCCTCCACATGGCCCGCGTCTTCTACCACGGTGCCTACAAGCCGCCGCGTGAGTTCAACTGGGTGATCGGCGTGATCCTGCTGACGCTCACCCTGCTGCTGTCGTTCACGGGGTATCTGCTCCCGTGGGACCAGCTGGCCCTCTGGGCCGTCGCCGTGGGCACGAACATGATGGGCTACACCCCGGTGTTCGGCCAGGAGGTGAGGTTCGTCTTGTTGGGCGGCGCCGAGATCGGCTCCGAAACCCTGCTTCGATGGTATGTGTTGCACGTGTTGTTCCTGCCGTTCGTGATCGTGATCTTCATGGCGATCCACTTCTGGCGTGTCCGCAAGGACGGCGGAATTTCTGGTCCGTTGTGATGTGCCCTGTTGACTGGAGCATGAAATGACCGAGATCCCCGAACATCTGCTGAAGCGAGCGCAAGCCGCACGGGAGAAGTCGACCGAGGCCGAACCCGCAGCCGCAGCCGCGGAGACCCCGGCGGAGGCGGCGGCACCGTCCGACTCGCGCATCCCCGAGCACCTGCTGCAACGCAGCAAGGCGGCGAAAGCCGCCAAGGCCGGCGGCGAGGCCGACGCTCCGAGCGGTGGCGGTGCCGTGGCAGTTGCCGAGAAGGTCGGCGCCGTCGTCGCCGCTGCACCCGCGGGCGGTGGCGTGCCGGTCGGTGCCGGTCCGGGCGGCCACACACAACGCCTCCTCACCGTCGTCAAGTCCGGCTCGATCCAGGACGTCAAGGCGACCCCGGTCGACAAGGTCCACACCTGGCCGCACCTGCTGGCGGCCGAGTTCGTCGCTGCGCTCGCCATGACCGCGTTCACGTTCATCTTCTCGGTGTTCGTCCACGCCCCGTTGTTGCAGCTCGCCAACACCAACCTGACCCCGAACCCGTCGAAGGCGCCCTGGTACTTCCTCGGGTTGCAGGAGATGCTGACGATGTTCCACCCGATGGTGGCCGGTGTGACACTGCCCGGCGTCGGCTTGATTGCGCTCGTGTTGGCCCCCTACCTCGACCGCAATCCGTCCAACAAGCCGGAGGATCGCAAGTTCCTCTACGGGCTTTTTTCCATCTTCTTGATGTTCTGGGCCGTATTGGTATTGATCGGATCGTTCTTCCGAGGCCCTGGTTTCAACTTCGTCCTACCCTGGGTCGAAGGTCTGTTCTTCGAATTGTGAGACTGCGAAAGGAGACCCCCCAGTCATGAGTACTGCAGCAGTTGTCGCCCTTGTCATCGGTGTCGTCGTCGTTCTCGGCGCGATCGCCTTCTTCACCCTCGCTCGTCGCAGCGACGTCCGCGGTGCGGGCGCGCTCTCCGGCGAGACCGTTCAACGCGACCGCGCCGGGCGCAAGCAGCACGAGGCCGTGCTCGACGCTCCCACTGCGGCGGAGGTCGAAGCGGCCGGCGTGGCGGCGCGCAGCACCGAGCTCGAACCTGTCGCCGAGACGCAGCTCGTCACCTGGACCCCGCCCGACCCCGAGGTGATCGGCGTCTCCCGTCGTCAGTTCTTCAACCGGGCGACGGTCACCTTGATGAGTGCCGGCATCGGAGCGTTCGCAGCAGCGGCGTTCGTTGCGTTCCTCTGGCCGAGCGGCACCGGCGGCTTCGGTGGCGACGTCACCGTTGGCAAGATCGACACGATCAAGGCCGGCATCAAGCAGGGCAACGGGTTCTTCTATGTGCCCGAAGCGCGTTCGTGGATCACCGAATACCCCGCCGAAGCCCTCCCGCTCGCCGAGACCGTCTACCCGGAGTCGCTGCTCGTCTCGATGCGCCAGGGCCTCACGATCCTCAGCCAGAAGTGCCCGCACCTCGGCTGTCGTGTCCCGGAGTGCAACACCAGCCAATGGTTCGAGTGCCAGTGTCACGGTTCGCAGTACAACCGAGCCGGCGAGAAGAAGGCCGGCCCCGCTCCTCGCGGCATGGATCGCTACCCGGCGACGATCGCGTCCAACGGTGACGTCACGATCGACACCGGGACCGTCGTGCCCGGTCCGGCCATCGGAACGAACACCACCGGCCAGGAGGCCGAGGGTCCGCACTGCACCAGCGGCGGGGAGCACTGATGGTCGCACTCACCACGACCACGATCGGCATCATCGGCCTCCTGGTCGTCGTCGGCGGCTGGATCGTCTACGGGCTCTTCAACGTCGCGGCCGGCCGCAAGGAGGTCGGATCCGAGATCGAACTGGCGCCCAACCGCAAGCCGTACTACGACGACGAGACCCTGGAGGGTCCGCGCCTCGAGCGTGTGCAGCTCTGGGGCGTCGTGCTGCTCGTGATCATCGTCGTCGCGCTCCCGCTCTACTGGGTGTTCGAGCCGAGCCGTCAGGCCGGAGCTCAGGAGGGCTGGGACAACCGGTTCGCGAGCTGGGGCTCGCAGCTCTTCGCGCCGACCGCCGATGGCGGCTTCAACTGCGCCGGCTGTCACGGCGGCATGGCCGGCGTCGGCGGTGAAGCACCGTTCTCGGTCACCGATCCGGTCACCCAGGAGGTCCAGGCCGTCAACTGGAAGGCGCCTGCGGTCAACACGGTGTTCTACAAGTTCTCCGAGAGCGAGGTGCGGTTCATCCTGAACTACGGCCGTCCGTTCTCTCCGATGTCCCCCTGGGGACTCGTCGGCGGTGGGCCGATGAACGCGCAGCAGATCGACAACCTGATCGCGTACATGAAGAGCATCCAGATCCCACGGGAGAACTGCGCCGAGGGCGAGGATCCGTTGATCTGCGACTCGGGCAACCTGCCCGCCGAGATCCAGTCCGACATCCAGGCTGCCGCCGAGCGCGCCGTCGCCGACGGCGAGGCCGAGACGATCGGCGAGGCGCTGTTCAACCTCGAACTCGCCAGTGGGGCCTACAGCTGCGCCCGCTGTCACACGCTCGGCTGGAGCTACGGCCAGCCCACGGTGTCCGGCCAGGGAGCCTTCGGTTGGAACCTCACCGGTGGCTCGGTGAACAACCACTTCGCCAGCCAGGACGAGCTGGTGCAGTTCATCCAGAACGGCTCGGAGAACGGGCGGTTGTATGGTCGCAACGGGCAGGGCTCCGGCCGCATGCCCGGTTTCGGAAACCTGCTCACCGACGAGCAGATCGACTCGATCCTCGAATACGTACGGAGCTTGTGACCAATGACGTTGTTGGCAATCGGATGGGAGCCTGAGCTTCGCGGCCTGCTCACCGTCGTCATCGGGTTCGTGATCCTGTGCGGAAGCGTGTACATGATCATGGCGACGAACGTCGGTTCGCGTCTTGCGTTCCTCGTGGCGGCCACGGCGCTCGCCGGTTGGATGATGCTGATGGGCATCGTCTGGATGATCTACGGCATCGGCCTGCGCGGTCCGGATCCGACCTGGCAGCCCGTTGCCGGCTCGGCGGTGCTGCAGGACGTCAATGCGCTCGGCGCCGCCGGCGTGCTCGATCCGAACGCAGACGTGCCCGAGGGGGCGACGCCTGCGGAGTCGTCCGAGATCGTTCGCAACACCTTCCTCGACCAGGGCTGGGTCGTGCTCGACAACGCGTCACCCGCATTCGGCCAGGCCCAGGCGGCCGCCACCGAGATCCTGATCGAGGAGGAGGCGTTCACCGCCGGCCAGTTCGAGATCATCGAGGTCTTCGACACCGGTGGCGAGTCGTATCCGAAGATCAACGACACGCTCGACTTCCTGGCGTTCTGGCACACTCCGCACTACGTGGTCGCCGAGGCCGCCGCCTTCACCCCCGTCCGGACGGAACCCGGCCGCGCGCCGGCCCGACCCGAGATCGACGAGAACCGCCAGCGCGAGTACGTCTACATGATCCGCGACCTCGGCGCTCGTCGTCAGCCGCCAGCGGTGTTGACGATCGGCGCCGGTGCGGTGTTCTTCGCGCTCTGCTACCTGCTCAACCGTCGTGACCGGATCCGCAAGGCCAACCTCGAACAGCCGCTGCCCACCGCCAAGGTGAAGGCGCCGGTCGAGGCGAGCACCGCCGAACCGGAACGCGAGAAGGTCGACGCCGGCGTCTGATCATGGCCCAGTACCTTCCGATCGTCGTGCTGTTCATCCTCGCCGTGATCTTCGGCGTGCTGAGCTTCGCGGCATCGAGGTTGCTGGCACCGCGTCGGCCCTCGACGGCCAAGGAGGCGCCGTACGAGTGTGGCATCGTCCCGAGCCGTGAGCCGCCGGAACGGTTCCCGGTGAGCTTCTACATCGTGGCGATGCTGTTCATCATGTTCGACATCGAGATCATCTTCCTGTACCCGTACGCCGTGTCACACTCGACGCTGGGTGCGTACGGGTTCTGGGCGGTGCTCGCGTTCTCGGTCGTGTTCTTCCTGACGTTCGTGTACGAGGTCGCTCGCGGTGGGCTCGACTGGGGTCCCATGCAGCGTGAGCGTCTGATGAGCGACGACGCGTCGATGGTGTCGCCCGAACGTACGCTGGCCTCGACCGTGCGTCGGGTCGGTACCGAAGGCCGCCTGCCGTTGGCGGGCACCGAAGAAGCCGCATAGCGAGACGAGGAGTCATCAGCATGGGCATCGTGAATGATGTGCGCGACGACGGCCTCGGTGGGCTGTCGCACAACGTCATCACCGGGAAACTGGAAGATCTGGTCAACTGGTCGCGGGCGCGGTCGTCGTGGCCGGCCTCGTTCGGCCTGGCCTGTTGCGCCATCGAGATGATGGCCACCGGTGCCGCGCACTACGACATCTCGCGCTTCGGCATGGAGGTGTTCCGTGCGTCGCCGCGTCAGGCCGACATCATGATCGTCGCCGGCCGCGTCAGTCAGAAGATGGCGCCGGTCCTCCGCCAGGTGTACGACCAGATGATGGAACCCAAGTGGGTGATCTCGATGGGCGTGTGCGCATCGTCGGGTGGGATGTTCAACAACTATGCGATCGTTCAGGGTGTCGACCAGGTGGTCCCCGTCGACGTGTACGCACCGGGTTGCCCGCCGACCCCCGAGACCCTGATCCACGCGATCGAGACACTCCACGGCCTGATCGAGACCAACCAGATCCTCAAGCGTCGCGACGAGACCGGCGCCGGCGCCAACGTGCACGTCGAGTACGTCGAGCCCACCGGCGTGCCGGTGCTGCTCGGGACGAAGCAGTCATGAGCGACGACACCGTCGACGAGACGGTCGAGGACGCGGTCGAGGAGACCGTGCCCGAGATCCATGGTTGCCCGGTCGTCGACTCGAACGGTCAGGCGGTGCTCCACGTGCCGCGCGATCGCTACCTCGACGTCGTCAAGACGCTTGCCGACGACGGCTACGCGATGTGCGTCGACCTCACCGCCGTCGACGGACTCGAGCTTCCCGGACGACGGCTTCCCGCCGGAGTGACACCCGAACGCTTCGAGGTCGTCGTCAACCTCCTCGACATCCGCAACCGGCGTCGGCTCCGTCTGCGTGTGCAGGTGCCGGAGGACGACGCCGTCCTGCCGACCCTGTTCGATGTGCATCCGGGCACCGAGGCGATGGAGCGTGAGGTCTTCGACATGTTCGGTGTGGCGTTCGCCGATCACCCCGACCTCACCCGCATCCTGATGCCGGAGGACTGGGTCGGCCATCCCCTCCGAAAGGACTACGACGTCGGTCGGATCCCGGTCCAGTTCAAGGAGGCGAACACATGAGCGAAGCGACCGTCGACGCGGCGACCATCGACGAAGAGCCCACCGACCGAGAGCCCACCGACTTCTACGAACGTTCCGTCGCCGGTACCGACGAAGGCGATCAGCAGCTGCGCCCGCGCAGTGAGCAGACCGCCAAGGAGCTGATGCGCGAGGTCGGCTCCGTGCTGCGCATGTCGGAGGCCGAGGCTGCGATGCTCGGCGAACTGCCCGACGATCCCGACGACGATCAGACGATGATCATCAACATGGGTCCGCAGCACCCGTCCACCCACGGCGTGCTGCGTCTCATGCTCGAACTGCAGGGCGAGACCGTGCTGCGGTGCAAGCCGATCATCGGCTACCTGCACACCGGCATGGAGAAGACCGGCGAACAGCTGACCTTCGCGCAGGGCGGTACCAACGTCACCCGGATGGATTACCTGAGCCCGCTCGCCAACGAGTTGGTGTTCTCGATGGCCACCGAGAAGCTGCTCGGCATCGACGGCGACATCCCCGATCGGGCGGTCTGGATCCGCATGCTGCTCGCGGAGATGAACCGCATGAGCAGCCACCTGCTGTTCATGGCCACCAACGGCATGGACCTCGGAGCCGTGTCGATGATGATCTACGGCTGGCGCGAGCGCGAAGAGGTGCTGCGGTTCTTCCAGGAGGTCACCGGCCTGCGGATGAACCACAACTACATCCGTCCCGGCGGCCTGGCTGCGGACCTCCCGCCCGGTTGGCGCGACGGGGTCCTGCGGATCCTCGACATGCTGCCGGAGCGTCTCGACGAGTACGACATCTTGATGACGGGCCAGCCGATCTGGCGCGAGCGTCTCCAGGGCGTCGGTGTCATCACGCCGCAGGAGGCGCTGGCACTCGGTGCCACCGGCCCGATCCTGCGCTCGACCGGTGTCGAGTGGGACCTGCGTCGCGATCAGCCGTACCTGCACTACGACGAGATGGACTTCGACATCGTCGTCGGCTCCTACGGCGATGCCTTCGACCGCTACGCGATCAGGCTCGCAGAGATCCGTGAGTCGATGAGGATCGTCCGCCAGATCCTCGATCGGATGCCCACCGGCGACTATCGGATCCAGGACAAGAAGGTCACGCCACCGCCGCGGGCGCGCATCGACGAGTCGATGGAGGCGTTGATCCACCACTTCAAGATCTTCACCGAGGGCTTCAAGGTGCCGGAAGGCGAGGTCTACGTGGGCATCGAGAGCCCTCGCGGTGAGATCGGCTGCTACATCGTGAGCGACGGTTCGGCCAACCCGTACCGGATGCACATGCGCGACCCGAGTTTCGTCAACATCCAATGCCTGCCGCACATGATGCGTGGCGGTCTCGTTGCCGATGCGGTCGCCGTCATCTCCAGCGTCGACCCCGTGCTCGGAGGAGTGGACCGGTGAGCAGACTCAGCGATCACAACGTGCTCGTGGCGAAGGAGATCATCGCCCGGTACCCGAAGAAGAAGTCGGCACTGATCCCGCTCGTGCACCTGAGCCAGGAGCAGAACGGCTACGTCACCGAGGACGCGATGCGTCACGTCGCCGAGTTGATCGACGTCACCCCGGCGGAGGTCTACGGCACGGCGTCGTTCTACGAGATGTTCCGGTTCGAGCCCACCGGCAAGTACCTGATCAACATCTGCGGCACGATGTCGTGCCAGCTCATGGGAGCGGAGCAGTTGATGCACCACGCCGAGGACCGCCTCGGCATCCGAGCGGGTTCCACGACGTCGGACGGCCTGATCACGCTCCAACACGCCGAGTGCCAGGCGGCCTGCACCGAGGCGCCGACGCTGCAGGTCAACTACCGACACCGCTACCGCGTCACGCCGGAGGCGTTCGACCAGCTCGTCGACGACCTCCGCTCGGGTGCCCTCGACGATGTGGTCCCTCCGCACGGCACACTGGCCCGCAATCGCCAACAGATTCCCGCAGAGCGTGCGGTCGGTGCCCCCGACCCCGACGACGTCACGGAAGGACCCGCCTGGATCCAGGTGACCCCCGCATGAGCACCGAGTACACCGAGAACACCGACCGCGTGGTCAGCCCGCTGCCCTGGGCTCCGGGGTTCTACCCGGGCGATCGCCCGCAGATCGTCACGTCGCGCTTCCAGTACGAGGACGGCCACACCCTCGAGCGCTACCACGCGACCGGTGGCTACGAGGGCCTGCGTGCCGCACTGGCCAAGCCCCCGGATGAGGTCGCCGAGGAAGTCAAGAACTCGACGCTGCTCGGTCGCGGCGGGGCCGGGTTCCCCGCCGGCGTGAAGTGGGGTTTCACCCCGCAGGGTGTGTGGCCGCGCTACCTCGTCGTCAACGGTGACGAGTCCGAGCCGGGGACCTACAAGGACCGTCTCCTGATGGAGTGCGACCCGCACCAGCTGATCGAGGGCTGTCTGATCGCCAGCTACGCAGCCGGGCTGTCGCAGTGCTTCTTGTACATCCGCGGTGAGATGCCGCTCGCGCACGAGCGAGTCGCCACCGCGCTCGACGAGGCCTACGCCGCCGGATACATCGGCACGAACATCCTCGGCACCGACTTCGGCGTCGACATCGTGTTGCACACCGGCGCAGGTGCCTACGTCGTCGGTGAGGAGACCGCCCTCATCGAATCGCTCGAGGGCGAGCGCGGGATGCCGCGCCTGAAGCCCCCGTACTTCCCTGCTGCGGTCGGTCTGTACGGACAGCCGACGATCGTCAACAACGTCGAGACGCTGGCCAACCTGCCGTTCATCGCCAAGGAGGGCTCGGTCGCCTACACCGCGATCGGCACCGCCACGTCCCCCGGCACGCGCATGATCGCCGTCTCCGGCCACGTGAAACGGCCGGGCGTCTACGAGATCGTCAACGGATCCACGACGTTCCGCGAACTGCTCTACGGGGAGGACTTCGCGCAGGGCATCCGCGATGGCAACGACCTCAAGGCGTTCGTGCCGGGCGGCGGTTCGGCGCCGTGGTTCACCGCCGAACAGCTCGACATCCCGTTCGAGGGTCCGCAGGCCGGCGCCGCCGGGTCGATGCTCGGTTCGGGCGCGGTGATGGTGATGGACTCCACGACCGACATTCCCGCCGCCGCGCTGTCGCTCGTGCGGTTCTACGCCCACGAGTCCTGCGGCAAGTGCGTCCCGTGTCGCGAGGGCGGAACGTGGTTGTATCGGCTCGTGCAACGCATCGTCGATGGTCACGGCACGGACGCCGACCTCCAGACGATTCTCGACGTCGGTCAGTCGATCTGCCCCGGTGACATGCCGCACGCCTCGAGTGAGCGCCTCGGCCTCGACGCCGTCCCGTTCCCGTACAAGATGACCACGATCTGCTTCGTCGGCCCGTCCGCCTACGTGCCGATCCACTCCGCCATGACGCTGTTCCCCGAGGACTTCGATGCCCTGGTGACCAAGCGGGGCGAACGTCGCAGCATCCCCGTGATGGCAGGAGCCGGCGAATGAGCGACGACAACATCGACACGCCGACACACGATGCCGATGTGCTGACCGACGAAGTGATCGCCGACGCCGAATCGGCGCACGAGGACGCGGCACAGGAGGACGCCGCCGAGCCCGAGCCCGATCCCGACGCCGTCACACTGTCGATCAACGGTCGCGATGTTCCTGCCCACAAGGGCGACATGGTCATCGCGGCTGCGCTGGGCGCCGACGAGTACATCCCGCACTTCTGCTATCACCCGCGGATGTCGCCGGTCGGCATGTGCCGTCAGTGCATGGTCGAGGTCGAGGGTCCGCGCGGTCCGATGATGGTCGTGTCGTGCATGACGCCGGTCGCCGATGGCCAGGTGGTCCGCACCGACACCGACCACGTGAAGCGCGCCCAGGAGGGGATGCTCGAACTCCTGCTCGCGAACCACCCGCTCGACTGCCCGGTCTGCGACAAGGGCGGCGAGTGCCCTCTGCAGGACCAGGCGTTCAGCCACGGTCCCGGCGAGTCGCGCTATGTCGAGTCCAAGCGGCACTACGAGAAGCCGATCCCGATCAGCGATCTGGTCTACCTCGACCGCGAGCGCTGCATCCTGTGCGACCGCTGCACCCGATTCGCCGATGAGGTCGCGGGTGACAAGCTCATCCACTTCATCAGCCGGGGCAACAACACCCAGGTGATGACGTTCCCGGACGAACCGTTCGTGTCGTACTTCTCGGGCAACACCGTCCAGATCTGCCCGGTCGGCGCGCTCACGGCGAAGCCGTACCGGTTCAAGGCCCGTCCGTGGGACCTCGGCCAGCGCGAGTCGACCTGCACCACGTGCTCGGTCGGTTGCCGCACGGTGATCCAGTCGAGCCGCGACGAACTGCTGCGCTATCAGGGTGTCGACTCCGACCCGGTCAACTGGGGCTGGTTGTGCGACCGCGGCCGGTTCAACTTCGAGGCCGTCAACTCCGAACACCGCCTGACGGCCCCGATGGTCGAGACCGGAAACGGCCTCGTCGAGACCTCGTGGAGTGCCGCGCTCCGGGCGGCGGCGTCGATGGTCAACGACGCGTTGGCGGCCGGTGGCCCCGAGAGCGTCGCCGTCCTGGGCGGCGCACGCGGCACCAACGAGGACGCCTACAGCTGGGCCCAGCTCGCCGACGCCATCGGCACGCCGTACCGAGACGCGCAACTCGGCGACGGACTGCCGGTCGACATCCTCGGACTCGAGCGGGCCACGATCGACGACGCCGCCAACGCGGCGACGGTCATCCTGCTCGGCCCGGATCTCAAGGAAGAACTGCCGGTGCTCTATCTCCGGCTGCGCGACGCAGCCGAGAAGCGTCGTAGCCGGATCATCGAGTTCTCGACCTTCGACACCGGCATGACCCCCTACGCGTGGAACTCGTTGCGCTACGAGCCCGGTGCGCAGCAGGCCGCCGTGGCGAAGGCGCTCGCCGATCCCGAGATCGCCGAACAGATCGCGTCCGGCGACGTGGTGATCGTGGCCGGTCGCCCGAACCTCGCCGAGTCCGCCGACGCCACGATGGCGGCGCTGCGGACGCTGTTCGATCGGATACCGGGCGCGACGGTGCTTCCCGCACTGCGGCGCGGCAACGTCGTCGGGGCGCTGTCGCTGGGACTGGCCCCCGCCGACACCGACCACGATGCGATGGCGATACTGCAGGCCGCCGCGGAGGGACGCGTCGAGCTGCTGGTACTGCTCGGCGCCGACCCGCTCAACGACTGTCCCGACGCCGATCTCGCCCGCCGAGCGATCGCCGGCGCCAGGCGGGTGCTCGCCGTCGACACGTTCCCGTGTGAGTCGACACAGCACGCCGGCGTCGTCCTGGCGGCGTGCGCCTACGGGGAGAAGGCCGGCACGACGACGAACCTCGAAGGGCGCGTCACCACGGTCGGCCAGCAGGTCACGGCCACCGGCACGAGCCGCCCCGACTGGATGATCGCCGTGGAACTCGGGCTGATGATCGGCGATCGCTCCTTCGGTGCCGACCATCCATTGCGTGGGGTCTCGACGGTCGACGACGTCACCGCAATCGTGGCATCGAACATCGAAGCGTTCGCATCGGTGACGCCGGAAGCGCTCGCCGCCTCCCCGAACGGCGTGCTCACGTCACCGACGGTCACGCCACTCGCCGACGTTGCTTTTTCTGCGCCGGGCCGGAACAGCTATGACTATCGGTTGGTGGTGAGCCGCAAGTTGTACGACCGGGCCGTGGGAACGCAGATGTCGCGTTCGCTCGTGAACCTTGCTCCCGGCTCGGCGATCCACGTCCATCCGCTCGATCTCGATGTGCTCGGCGTCCGCGAGGGCGACGACGTCAAGGTGGTCAGCGCGAAGGCGGCCACCGTGTTGGCGGTCCGGGCGAACTCGATGGTGCCGCGCGGCGTCGTGTGGTCGCCGTTCAACCAAGCCGAGGGAACCATCGAGGACATCGTCGACGGCCGCACGCCGACCACCGATGTCAGGATCGAACGCGTCTGATGTTGGTTGCGCTCGATCCGTTGCTCGAGGGTGGGCTGCTGTGGACGCCGTTGCTGATCATGCTCGGCAAGGTCGTCTTCATCTTCGTCATCGGCCTCGTCGCCACGATGTTCATGGTCTGGTACGAACGCAAGGTCGTGTCGGGCATGCAGAACCGCATCGGCCCGAACAAGGCCGGGCCGTTCGGCATGCTGCAGACGTTGGCCGACGGCATCAAGGCGTTCTTCAAGGAAGACCTGCTGCCGAGTCGCGCCGACCGGGTCGTGTTCCGCCTGGCCCCGTTCCTGGCGTTCGTGCCGGCCTTCCTGCTGTGGGCGGTCATCCCGCTCGGCGGAGACTTCAGCGATGGCAACGACGGCACCGTCACCTGGTTCGGTGAGGTCACGCGTGTGCAGCTGGCCGACCCGCCGGTCGGCATCCTCTGGATCCTCGCGATGTCGTCGATCGGTGTCTACGGCATCATGCTCGCCGGCTGGTCGAGCGGATCGAAGTATCCACTGCTCGGATCGGTGCGTGCATCGGCGCAGATGATCTCCTACGAAGCGGCGCTCGGGCTCAGCCTCGCCGCCGTGCTGTTGTCGTCGGGCACGCTGTCGACGGCGGGCATCGTGTTCCAGCAGAACAGCCTCGCCGATTGGAACGTCGTCTCGACCGGCATCGTGCCGTTCGTCATCTTCCTGATCGCGGTCACCGCGGAACTCAACCGGCCGCCGTTCGACCTCGTCGAAGCCGAGCAGGAACTCGTCGGCGGCTTCAACACCGAGTACTCCGGCATCCGGTTCGCGCTGTTCTTCCTGTCGGAGTTCATGAACGTCGTCACGATGTCGGCGATCATGGTCACCCTGTTCTTCGGCGGTCCCCAGCCGCTGTTCGACATCCCGCTCATCCCGGGGGCCCTCGAAGGCACGGTCTGGTTCGTCGCCAAGCTCTTCGTGTTCCTGTACCTGTTCGTCTGGCTGCGAGCGACGCTCCCACGGTTGCGGTACGACCAGCTGATGGATCTCGGGTGGAAGGTGTTGATCCCGATCTCGCTCGGATGGTTCCTCCTACTCGCTGCACTGCGGGAGTTCTCGCCGGAGGGCGATGCGGCCGACAGCATCCGGGTGGTGCTGATCAGCTTCGTGGTGGCGGTCGTCGCAGTCGCCCTGTTCGGTGCCGCACTCAAGGTGAGCGCGCGCAATCGCTCGGCCGCCGCTGTCCAGTCCGACGCCGTCAAGAAGGGAGTGACCACCTGATGGGGTACCTCGAAGGATTCGGCGTCACGTTGCGCCAGCACCGGTTGTTCGGCGGCGAGCGCGTCACCACCGAGTACTCGGGTGGTCGGCGTGCCAAGAAGAAGCACGACGATGCCCGCGACGTCGACCACGACGAGAAGCTGCCGCGACCCGAGCGCCTGCACGGCCGCCACGTGCTCAACCGGTACGAGGACGGCATGGAGAAGTGCATCGGCTGTGAGCTGTGTGCCGGTGTGTGCCCGGCCGACTGCATCTACGTCCGCGGTGCCGACAACGACCCGGTCGATCCCACCTCCCCGGGTGAGCGCTTCGGGTTCGTGTACGAGATCAACTATCTCCGCTGCATCCACTGCGACATGTGTGTCGAGGCGTGCCCGACCGAGGCGATCACCGAGTCGAAGCTGTTCGAGTTCTCGTTCACCAACCGCAACGACGCGATCTACACGAAGGCCGAGCTGGTCGTCGACGACGACGGGATGCCGCAGAAGCTTCCCTGGGAGGACTGGCGCGAAGGTGACGACCTGCTCACGAGCGGATGGATGCGCGCCACGGCGCCGTCGGGCGATGCCACCTTCGAGGGCGAGGTCGGCTGGAGCGGTGAGCTCGGGTACGGCGTCCGCGCTCCGGAGCCCGAGCAGACCGTTCGCGACAAGACCGTCAAGCGGGTCGAGCGGTGACCGACGCGACCTTCCTCGAATACGTCGTCTTCTTCTCCGCCGCGGTCATGATCCTCGGCGGAGCGGTGGGCGTGATCACGATGAAGAACCCGGTCCACGCCGCGCTGGGACTCGTGCTCACGCTGTTCGGCGTTGCGGTCCAGTTCGTCGCGATGGAGGCTCACTTCCTCGCGGCGGTCCAGGTGATCGTGTACGCGGGCGCCATCGTCGTGCTGTTCCTCTTCGTGATCATGTTGCTCGGTGTCGACCAGTCGATGGACCTGTCGATCGAACCGATCCCGATCCAACGGCCGTTGGCGGCGATCATGGGCGTCGGCCTCGTCGGCCTCCTCGGGGCCGCCATCGTCCGAGCGCGTGACGCGTCGTCGATCAACCCCGGCAGCGGGATCGCCGTCGGCGCCGACACGGGCGACAGCGACGCCAACATCCGTCAGCTCGCTTCCAACCTCTACGGCGACCACGTCTTCGCGTTCCAGCTCACCTCGGTGCTGCTCGTGGTCGCCGTCGCCGGCACGGTCCTCCTCACCCGCAAGTGGCCGCGCGACCTCCCCGAGACCGAGAGCAGCGACGCATGATCGCCGCCATCGAACCCACCTGGTACCTCCTGCTCGCCTCGATGCTCTTCGGCCTCGGCGCATTCGGGCTGCTGGTGCGGCGCAATCCGCTCATCATGTTCATGTGCATCGAGTTGATGCTCAACGCGGCGACGCTCACGTTCGTCGCATTCGCCACCGATCTCGGCGACATCAACGGGCAGACCGCCGTGTTCTTCGTGATGGTGGTCGCCGCCGCCGAAGTCGTGGTCGGGCTGGGCATCATCGTGTCGATCCTGCGCCGTCGACCCGGTGCGACCGCCGACGACCTCGCGGAACTGAAGGGCTGACCAATGGCCGAACTCGTCTGGTTGATCCCCGCGTTCCCGCTCGCCGGGTTCCTGACCATCCTGCTCCTCGGACGCCGCCTCGGCGACCCGAAGGCCGGGTATCTCGCCACCGCCGCGGTGTTCGCATCGTTCGCCGTCGCCGCCGCCATCTACTTCGATCTGCTGAGCCAACCCGAGGAGGAGCGCCAGACGGTCGTCACGCTGTTCTCGTGGGTGCCCGTCGGCACGCTCCAGGTCGACCTCGCCTTCCTCGTCGACCCGCTGTCGATCGCGATGTGCCTGTTCGTCACGTTCATCGCGGGCTGGATCCACATGTTCGCCGTCGGGTACATGCACGGCGATCCCAAGTTCTCCAAGTTCTTCCTCTACCTCAACCTGTTCGTCTTCTCGATGACGATCCTGGTGCTCGGCGAGAACCTGCTCGTCACCTTCCTCGGCTGGGAGGGTGTCGGCACTTGTTCGTATCTGTTGATCGCCTTCTGGCACACCCGTGAATCGGCAGCCACCGCCGGCAAGAAGGCCTTCGTCACCAACCGTGTCGGTGACTGGGGCGTCATGCTGGCGATGTTCCTGGCATTCTCAGCGGTCGGATCGATCTCCTACAGCGTGATCAACGAGAGCGCCGAGACCGGCGAACTCGCGGCGTCCACGGCGTCGGCGATCGCCATGTTGCTCCTGCTCGGTGCGGCCGGCAAGAGCGCACAGCTGCCGCTCTACATCTGGCTGCCCGACGCGATGGAGGGCCCGACCCCCGTGTCGGCACTGATCCACGCGGCGACGATGGTCACCGGCGGCGTGTTCCTGCTGACGCGCATCAACCCGGTGATCGCCGCGTCGTACGACTGGGTGCCGACCACGATCGCCTGGGTCGGTGCGATCACGGCGCTGTTCGCCGCAACGATCGCTCTTGCCCAGAACGACATCAAGAAGGTGCTCGCCTACTCGACGGTGTCGCAGATCGGCTACATGATGCTCGCGGTCGGCACCGGTGGGTACGTGGCGGCGATCTTCCACATGGTGACGCACGCCGGCTTCAAGGCGCTGCTGTTCCTCGGTGCCGGTTCGGTGATCCACGGCATGCACGAGGAGCAGGACATGCGTTACATGGGCGCCCTGCGCAAGTTCATGCCGATCACCGCGGCGACGTTCATCGTCGGATGGCTGGCGATCGCCGGTGTGCCGCCGTTCTCCGGCTTCTGGTCGAAGGACGAGATCCTGCTCTTCACGCTCGCCGAGAGCCCGGTGCTGTATGCGATCGGGATCCTCACGGCGATCCTCACAGGGTTCTACATGACCCGGCAGATCATCATGGTGTTCTTCGGCGAGGCGCGTTGGACGAGCCTCGCCAACGCCGAAGAGGCTCCCGAGGTCGCCGAGGGCGAACCGCCGGTCGAGACCCACAACGCGCACGGGGAGTTCAAGCCGCACGAGTCGCCGCCGATCATGTGGATCCCACTCGTTGCGCTCGCCGGCGTCGCTGCGCTCGGCGGGTTGATCAACGTCCCCAAGCTGTTCGGCATCCCCGGGGGCGTCTCCTACAAGCTCGAGGAGTGGTTGCATCCGGTGATCGAGTTCGGCGAGGCCGACATCACCGGGACCTGGGCCTACGACAACAAGTACGTCCTCGTCGCGATCGCCGTCGCTGCCGCGTTGACCGGCATCGCGCTCGCCTGGCTGGTGTACGAGCGCAAGCGGATCAGGCCGTGGGAGCCGTCCCTGTTCGCCCACGCCTGGTACTACGACTGGGCGATCAGTTGGTTCATGGGCAACCCGGGCCGTGAAGGGTTCCAGGCCGTTGCCGACTTCGACGCCAAGGTGGTCGACGGTGCGGTCACCGGCACCGCGGTCGCGGTCAAGGCGACCGCCACGGAGGCACGCAAGGGCCAGACCGGCTACGTCCGCCAGTACGCGGCGGTCATCGGGATCGGCGTCGTGCTGCTCCTCGGCTGGTTCGTGGTGATTCGAGGGATCCTGTGATGTTGGCCGCCGACACGGGGCCGATCGCGTTCCCCATCCTCACCGCCCTGATCGTGACGCCGTTGATCGGCGCCGTCCTCGTCGCGTTGCTCCCGAGGAGCCGTCCCGAGTATCCGAAGATGGTCGCCCTGATGGCCTCGGTCGCGACCGCCGCGATGTCGATCTGGCTGATGGCGTCGTTCGAGACGTCCGACGCCGGCTTCCAGTTCGTGTCGATGCACACGTGGATCGAGGCGTGGGGCATCTCCTGGCACCTCGGTGTCGACGGCATCTCGCTGTTCCTGGTGGTGCTGACCGGGATCCTGTTCCCGCTCGCCATCCTCGCCGTCGACCCGCACCACGACGAGAAGCCCTACCTCGCCTGGCTGTTGATGTTGCAGGCCGGCGTGATGGGCAGCTTCCTGAGCCTCGATCTCTTCATGTTCTTCGTGTTCTTCGAGATCGTGCTCGTGCCGATGTACTTCCTGATCGCCGGCTGGGGCTACGAGAAGCGCGTCTACGCGGCGACGAAGTTCTTCCTCTACACGATGTTCGGGTCGGCGTTCATGCTCGTCGGGCTCATCGCAACCGTGGCCATCGCCAGCCGCCAGATCGGCTACACCACGTTCGACCTGACGATCATCGCCGAGCAGGCCAACTTCGCCACCTCGACGGGACGTTGGCTGTTCTTCGCCTTCGCCATCGCCTTCGCCGTGAAGGTGCCGATCTTCCCGCTGCACACCTGGTTGCCCGACGCGCACACGCAGGCCCCGACCGCGGGCTCGGTCGTGCTCGCCGGTGTGATGTTGAAGCTCGGCACGTACGGACTGCTGCGATTCGGTGTGTACCTGTTCCCGGAGGCCTCGTACTGGAGCCGCAACCTGTGGCTCACGCTCGCCGTCATCGGGATCATCTACGGCGCGATCGCCGCCACGATGCAGACCGACCTGAAACGACTCGTCGCGTATTCGTCGGTGGCACACCTGGGCTTCATCGTGCTCGGCACATTCGCGTTCACCACCCAGGCGATGTCCGGCGGCGTGATCCAGATGGTCAACCACGGTGTCTCGACCGGCGCGCTGTTCCTCTTCGTCGGCTGGATCTACGAGCGGCGCGGCACCCGGAAGATCGCCGACCTCAACGGCCTGCAGAAGGTCGCCCCGATCTTCGCGGCCGGTTTCATGGTCGTGATGCTGTCGTCGGTCGGCGTACCCGGACTCAATGGTTTCGTCGGCGAGTTCCTGATCCTGACCGGATCGTTCCTCACCGCACGGTGGTGGACCGTGGTCGCCGCGCTCGGTGTGATCCTCGCGGCGGTGTACCTGCTGTGGGCCTACCAGCGTGTGTTCCACGGCGAACCGTCGGAGGAGAACAAGAAGTTCCCCGAACTGCGCGTCAAGGAAGGCCTCGTGCTGCTGCCGTTCCTGGGCCTCATCGTCTTCATGGGCGTGTACCCGAAGCCCGTCCTCGACCGGATCGAGCCGAGCATCGACGCCTTGATCACCCGCGTCGAGGCGAACACCACCTACGTCGAACCCGAGCCGACGATCGAGATCGGCGAGCACTCCGGTGACGAGTCCGACGACACGTCGGATGAGCCGACCGACACCACCTCCGACGAGGGCGAGGAGGACGAGTGATGCTGCGCCAGTTCGACACGTTCACCGGACCCGAGGTCCAGTGGTTCGCACTCTCCCCGCTGCTCGTCCTGCTCGGTGGCGCCCTCGGCCTGCTGCTCGTCGGTGCGCTGACGCCTGCGTGGCCGAAGCGCCTCTACGCCGTGGTCACCGCCGTGTTCGCCGGTGCTGCCGGCACGCTGGCGATCGTCCTGTGGGACGACATCAGTGACAACGGACCGATGACCCTCGTGGGCGGCGCGATCGCGTTCGACAAGCTCGCGATGTTCATGACGATCACGATCTGCATCGGGCTGCTGCTCGTGGCGATGCTGACCGACGAGTACCTCCAGGACACCCCGAACCAGGGCCCCGAGATCTACGCGCTCTACATGGTCGCCGCGATCGGCGGCATCGTGATGGCCTCGGCCAACGACCTCATCGTGCTCTTCCTCGGCCTGGAGACGCTGTCGCTCGCCCTGTACGTGCTCGCGGCGAGCAACCGTCGCAGCAGCCAGAGTGCCGAATCCGGCATCAAGTACTTCGTGCTCGGCGGGTTCGCCTCGGCGTTCTTCCTGTACGGCATCGCGCTCGTCTACGGCGGCACCGGCTCCACGAACATCACCGAGATGGTCGTTGCGTTGCAGACGGCGATCGACCCGTTCAGCGACGAGACGATCGTGCTCGCCGGCATCGCGCTGCTGATCGTCGGGCTCGGCTTCAAGGTCGCCGCAGTTCCGTTCCACGTCTGGACGCCCGACGTGTACCAGGGGGCACCGACGCCGGTCTCGGCGTTCATGGCGTCGGTCGGCAAGGCGGCGGCATTCGCGGCGATGATCCGAGTGCTCGTCGTCGCGCTGCCGTTCTACAAGGACGACTGGCGTCCGATCGTCTGGGTGCTCGCCCTGATCACCCTGCTCGTCGGGTCGATCCTCGCCGTCGTCCAGAACAACGTGAAGCGGATGCTCGCGTACTCCTCGATCAGCCATGCCGGCTTCATCCTCGTCGGGGTGGAGGCGGCCGGTCACGGAGCCGGTGAGCCCGATCCCGGCCCCGGTGTCCCGTCGGTGGTGCTGTACCTGATCCTGTACTCGGTGCTGGTGATCGGTTCGTTCGCCGTGGTCACGGTGGTGTCGCGCAGCAGCGCCGGTGACACGAGCGTCGACACGTTCAGCGGTCTCGCCAAACGGCGCCCGGTGCTGGCGCTCGGCTTCACGGTGTTGCTCCTCGCCCAGGCCGGCGTGCCGTTCACGAGCGGGTTCATCGCCAAGTTCGGTGTGATCCAAGCTGCCGTCGACGTCGAGAGTTACGCGATCGCTGTGATCGCCATGGTGTGCGCCGTGATCGCTGCCTTCCTCTACCTGCGGATCATGATCTCGATGTGGGTCGGCGATGCCGCCGAGGGTGCAGGCATCGTGCGGATCCCGTTCTCGATGGGTGCGGTGATCACCGTCGCCGTCGTGTTCACGATCGTGCTCGGCATCCTGCCCGGCTGGCTGATCGACGCCGCCGATCAGGTGACGCAATACGCCCGTTGACCTGGCAGGCTGAACGGCGGTGAAGTGGCCGACCTGGAGCCAAGCGTTGATCGCGGCGATGGTGGCGGGCATCCTCGCGCTCACGCTGCGCCGTGCGCGACCGACCCGTCTGGGTGACGTGATCGGGCCCGCCGCCCTCGAGTTCGCCTTCGTCGCATCGCTCTACTCGATCTGGAGGATGGCGAAGAACCTGCCGCTCACCCAGGCCGACGGCGCAATCGAGCGGGCGCGCGACATCGTCAGGGTGCAGGAGTTCCTCCATCTCCCCAACGAACTCGCGCTCCAGAGCTTCGTGCTCGACCACGAGTGGCTCGGCCGGGCCTCCGCCGCGTTCTACGCGATCGCTCACGTGCCCGGCATCATCGTCTTTCTCGTGTGGCTGTATGCGCGTCATCGCGACGTGTACCCGCGGTGGCGCAACGCGCTGGCGATCGTCACGGCGTTCTGTCTGTTCATCCGTTTCGTCAAGGTGGCCCCGCCGCGGTATCTGCCCGGATCTGGGTTTCGTCGACGTGTCGGAGATCTACAACATGTCGGTGTACGGGGAGGCCGGCACCGGCGTGTCGTCACAGTTCGCCGCGATGCCGTCGCTCCACGTGGCGTGGGCGGCCGTCGTCGCATTCGGCGCGCTGGCGGCGAGCACCAGCAAGTGGCGATGGATCGGTATGGCCCACCTCGTGATCACGATGCTGGTGGTGGCGGCCACGGGACACCACTGGTGGCTCGACGGCATCGTCGCACTGGCACTGCTCTGGATCGCGCTGCAGCTGGACACGCTCGGGCGACGCGGGGTCCGCGCCGTGCGGGGAGAGGCCGCGCCGCCGGCACCGGATCTCGTACTCGTCGAGCCGGCCGAATCGGAGGTCGTGTGACCGCACATCCTGACGTCCTCGCTCACCTCGACCGTCTCGGCGTGGAGTACGAGGTGATGGACTGCGACCCCGACCTCGCCGACACGGCGCAGTTCTGTGAGGCGTACGGCGTCGCACTCGAGGAGTCGGCCAATGCGATCCTCGTCGCGTCGAAGAAACCAGAGGGCCACCACGCCGTGTGCGTCGCGCTTGCTCACACCCGCCTCGACGTCAACGGGGCGGTCCGCCGCAAGCTCGGCGTCCGCAAACTCAGCTTCGCGCCCGCCGAGGTCACCCGCGAGCTCACCGGCCAGGAGATCGGTGGTGTCACGATCTTCGGCTTGCCCGGCAACGTGCCGGTGTGGCTGGACGCTCGGGTTCTCTCCTGCGAACGGATCGTCGTCGGCGCCGGTTCTCGCTCGGCGAAGATCAGCCTCGATCCGAGGCAACTCGTCGGCGTCGACGGCTACGAGTTCGTCGACGACCTGGCGATCGACTTCACCTGAGCGAGCGTCGGACGCCGAGCCCGCTGTCGGTCCCGCGCCGGCAGGGTGGCCCGACGAGATGTCGGTCGAGCCGCGGTCCACCCTGTCGAATTGCGGGTCGAGAAGCGGGCGGTGGGAGCCGATACATCGACATGCGTACAAAGACGTGGGCGACCCCGGTCGTCGCAGGACTCGCGAGCCTCGCCCTGCTCACGCCCTCGGCACAGGGCGCGGCGCCGGTGCTCGACGGCCCTGCCCGATCGGCAGCGCTGCAGCCCGCGGTTCGCCTGGATCCACCTCGCATCCAACAGTCGCCGACTGCTCGGGCCGTGTTCGACCTCGTCAACGCCGAGCGGGCGGCGCGTGGACTGGCGCCGATGACCTACGACACGAAGCTCGAGCTCGCCGCTCAACGACATTCGGACGATCAGGCACGAAGCGAGCGGATGTCCCACACGGGCAGCGATGGGTCCACCATGGTCCAGCGGATCGACCGCGTCGGGTTCGCGTGGAGGTCGGCGGCCGAGAACGTGGCCTACGGGTACGGCACCCCGGCAGCCGTGATGGCGGGCTGGATGAACAGCGACGGACACCGCCGCAACATCCTGTCGTCCAACACGCACATCGGCGTCGGCCTCGCCTACGGCGCCAACGGGCGCCCGTACTGGACCCAGGTCTTCGCAACACCGCGCTGAGCGGGTTCAGCTCGCGGGCCGGAGCCAGACCACGACCGAGCTCTCGACCCGCTCCTCCAACGTGTCCCCCTCGATCGACTTGACGACCTTCGGGTGGCGCTGCGCGTAGGAGCGCAACAGCGGCGTCACCGCCTCGGGATCGTCCGCCCCGCGTAGCGCGTGGGCGGTCATCGGTGTCCACGTGCCCTTGAGGAGCACCCGCGCCTGGCCCATCTGGGTGAAATTGCGCCACCAGTTCTTGGTCTCCGGTTTGCCGACCATCACGACGAGCCCGTGGTGGGTGTCGGCGTACTGCACCGGGAGCGTGTGCTCCTGCCCGGACCGGTTGCCCACGTAGTGCACCAGCACCATCGACCTGGACAGGATCGGGTGGGCCGGTGACTTCAGGATCGTCTCGACGATCGTGTTCGCCGCACTCATCCCATCGACACTAGGCGTGTCTGGCGCACGACGGTCACCGATGACGGACGTTGCCCTCCCCGCCGCGGTCCGCGACGATGTCGCCATGGCCAGAGCCCTCCAGATCACCGTCGACGCCGCCGGGCCCCGCAAGCTGGCAGAGTTCTGGTGCGAGGTGCTCGGGTACGTCGAGCAGCCTCCGCCCCCGGGCTTCGACACGTGGGAGGACGCGCTGGATGCGTTCGGCATCGATCGGTCCGACCCGGACCGCGCCTTCGCGATCGTCGACCCCGACGGCGTCGGGCCGCGCGTGTTCTTCCTCAAGGTGCCCGAGGGCAAGACGGCGAAGAACCGAATGCACCTCGACGTCCATGTCGAGCCGAGCGAACTCCACGCCCGTGCCGCCGAACTCGTCGACCTCGGCGCCACTCGTGTCGCCGAATTCGACGAACCCGAGGGCCACTGGATCACCCTGCTCGACCCAGAAGGCAACGAGTTCTGCCTCCACTGACCGCGGCAACGCGCTGCCGTTCTCGTGAACTCGTCGCGCGGGAGTTCGCGACCTCGTTCACGAGAACGGGACGAGGGCGAGACGATCGGCGAGATCGAGCATCTGGCGTCCAACGGGTTGGAGGTCGATCTGGGTCGCGACGAGCCCGGTCGAGACCCGTTCGACGACACCCCACTCGAAGATCGCCGTTGCGTCGAGGCCATGGCGGTCGGCCATCCAGCGCGCGGTCGCCATCGGATCGGCAGCGAGCGGCTCGTCGGGGTCCTCGCGCAGGATCACGCCGAGGTCGTACTCGGGCTCCGCGAGCAGTCCGTCGGGGTCGACCAGCTCGAATCCGTCGCCGGCCTGCAGGGCGTTCCACTGCTGTACGTCACCATGGACAAGTACGGCGTGCTCGTCGTCGTGTGCCTCCTTGCGTCGACGTGCGCACGCCAGCGCGTGCTCGATGGTCCGCCCGGAGCACGGCCGTTCGAGGTCGACCCACGTCGCGGTGATGAAGTCGATCAGCCACTCGGCCTTCTCGGCGCCGGTGGGTAGCCCGCAATCCGGAGCCGGCCGCCAGATCGCTGCGGCCGCGTCGCACAGTGCGGGGAGGCGGTGCTCGTAGGGGAGCCCGAGCGCGAACATCGAGGGCCCGAGCCGCTCCATCAGCAGCGCCGAGCGCGTCGGATCGTCGCGGAACAGCAGCGGACACCCGTGGCCGTCGGCCAGGCGGAGCACGGTCGTCTCGTGGTCGGCGACGTCGGCATCTCGAGGCACGAGCACCTTGAGGACGGCGCCGCCGCCGTCGGCCATCGTCGCCTCCGCCACGAACGCCTCGGTTCCCTCGACGAACGGTGTGCCGACCGTGATCGACCAGTCGCGTTCCAGGCTCGCGATGATCTGCGGCAGCGCGTCGATCCACCACTCGACGCCCGCGGCGATCGCCTTGTTCCGTACGACGACCGGCAGGTCGATCGGAGCTTCCACGCCCGCAGTGTTGCACCGGGGGTCCGAACCCTGGCGCACGATCACACGTTGGAGGTGCGGCCGGCCCAGAAGGGCTGGCGGAGCTCGCGTTTGAGGATCTTGCCCGATCCGGTCTTCGGGAGTTCGTCGAGCCACGAGATCGAGCGGGGGATCTTGTAGCTCGCCAGGTGCTCGCGGGCGAACGCCTGCACGCCGTCGTCATCGAGATCAGAACCGTCGCGCTTGACGATCACGGCATGGACGATCTCGCCCCAGTCGTCGCTCGGGATGCCGAACACCGCCGCTTCGTAGATGTCCGGGTGGCCTTCCAGCGCCGCCTCGATCTCGGCGGGATAGATGTTCATCCCGCCGGAGATGATCATGTCCTTCTTGCGGTCGCAGATGTAGAGGAATCCCTCGTCGTCGCGGTAGGCGATGTCGCCGACGGTCTGGAAGCCGTCGCGGTGGTCCTCCTCGAACTTGTCGTGCTGCTTGTAGTAGTCGGCGAACACTGCGGTCGAGCGCACGTACACCTCACCGGTCGCATCCGGGCCCGTGCCCTCGACGATGTCGCCCAACTCGTCGTACAGGCGGATCTCGACCATCGGCGCCTCCTTGCCGCACGAACCCGGCTTGCGCAGCTGATCCTCCGGTCGCAGCACGGTGTTCACACCCAGTTCGGTCGACCCGTAGATCTCGAACAGCGACTCGGCCGGGAAGTCGGCGAGGTACTGCTGCTTGAGCGCGAAACTCCACGGCGCGGCGTTGGCGATCATGATCCGCATCGACGACCGGTCGTAGTTCGCTTTGACCTCGTCGGGCAGGTTGCAGATCATCCGGATCGGTGTCGGCGCCGAGAACGTCGAGGTGGCCCGGTACGTCTCGAGTAGCCGCAGCCAGTCCTGCGGGTCGAACTTCCGTTGCAGGACGACCGTGTGGCCCATCGCGATCGCGCTCGCCATGAACCCGCCCGGACCCGAGTGATAGAGCGGCCCGGTGGTGAGATAGATGTCGTCGGGCTGGTAGCCGATGTGCTGGAGCAGCGCCGCTCCCGCTCGCGGGTCGGCCACCGTTCGTCGGTAGGCGCCCTTCGGCTTCCCGGTGGTGCCCGACGTGTAGGTCATCGTGGCACCGCCCTCGTCCTCGCTGGCCGGCCGCTCCCATGTCGTGGTCGGTGCCGCTGCGACCAGCGGGTCGATCGCGACCATGCCGTCCGGCGCGCTGCCGTCGAACACCAGGATGTTGCGCACTTTCGGGATCTCGGCGTCGATGCGCTCGAACAGCGGCGCGTACTCCGCGTCGACGTACACCGTGGTGGCGTCGCAGTGATCGGTGACGTAGGCCGCCTCTTCGTCGGAGAGCCGGTAGTTCAGCGGCACCGAGGTCGAGCCCAGCTTGCGCGAGGCGTTGACGAACTCGACGATCCCGGTCGAGTTCTGCCCGCACCACACCACCTTGTCGCCGGGGCGCACGCCGTGTTCGTGGAGGACGTGTACGAGTCGGTTGGCGCGGTCCTCCAACTCGGCGTACGTCAGCCGGCGGACGTCACCGCCGGTGCGGTCGTCGATGACGGCCGTCTTGTCGGGTTGGTTGGCAGCGTGCGCGGTGAGCAGATCCCCCATGGGGAGTTCGTAGCATCCGCACCCCACGCAGCTCATCACCGGGGATCAGCGTCGGCAACAACGCCCGGATCGCGCGTTGTCGCCGACGCTGTCACCTGGACCGACCGCAGGCCCAGCGCGAAATACGTTCTGCGTCAGCACGAACGCCGGACTTGCGGGTTGTTGCTGACGCTGAAGCGGGAAACCGGTGGAGCGCGCTCAGGTCAGGCGGACGAGGCGGCCCGGGGTGGCGCCGGTGAACCGGTCGTGGTCGCGGGTGACCTGCCCGGCGACGATCGTGTAGTCGTAGCCCTCGGCATCCTGCAGGAAGCGGGTGCCACCGGCGGGAAGGTCCGCCACCAGCCGCGGTGCCCGAAGCGTCAGGTGCTCGTGGTCGATCACGTTGAGGTCGGCGCGCAGGCCGACCTCGATGCGGCCACGATCGTCGAACCCGAACAGTGCGGCGGTCTCGGCGGTCATCTTCCGGATCACTTCGGGCAGCGCCAGCTGCGGACCGGTGCGGTCGCGGCACCAATGGGTGAGCATCCACGTCGGCGTCGACGCATCGCAGATCAGGTTGCAGTGGGCGCCTCCGTCGGCGAGCCCGATCACGGCGTGATCGCTCGACAACATCTCGAACAGAGCGTCACCGTCGCCGTCGGTGTAGCCGAGCAGGGTGTTGAGGACGATGGCGTGCCCGTCGCGCTCGAGCAGGGCGTCGTAGTACACCTCGACGGGATCCCGGCCCGTCGCCGTGGCGATCCCGGCGATCGAATCGGCGTCGGTCGGTTCGTAGTTCACCGGATCACCGAGCGGGTACGTGCGCTCGAAGTTCTCCATCGCCTTGGCCAGGAGGGGCTCCGCGGTCCGGAGTTGCTCGATCATCGTCCTGTACTCGTCGACGAGCGTGGCACGCAGGGCGGGATCACTCATCGCCGCGACCCGCTCGTCGAGCGGAGCCTCCACGAGCGGCGCGTAGCTCGGGCACACCATGAACGGATGCCGAGCGGTGAGGCCGAGCAGCACGCCGAAGGGACGTCCGGCGACCTGAGCGGTGACCGAGTGCCCCTGCTCACGGACCCGACCGACGTGCTCGAGGTGCTTGCGGTAGTCGTCGGGGGCGACGTCGGTCTGCAGCATCAGGAACGTGACCGGCACGCCCGCCTCCTCGGCGAGGCGGCACATCCAGTCGACCTCCAGATCCGGGGAGATGTGGTCCTCGGTCGGGATCACCCCGGACGGTGCGACTTCGAAGATGCCCTTCCCCGCAGTCCTCACCGCCCGCCCGATCGTGAACAGCTCCTCCTCGGGTGCGAACGTGCCGGGAACCGGCTCGCCCGACAGCGAACGATGACCGAGCGTCCGGCTGGTCGAGAACCCCCGGGCTCCGGCCTCGATCGCCTCGGCGACGATCCGTGCCATCGAGTCGATCTCCTCCGCCGTCGCCGGCTCGTTCGCCGCACCTCGCTCACCCATCACGTAGGCACGCACGGGGCCGTGGGCGATCATCGCCGCCACGTCAGCGGCGTACTCGCCCCGGTCGAGTGCGTCCAGATACTCGGCGAAGCTCTCCCAGCCCCACGACATGCCCTCGGTGAGCGCGGAGCCGGGGATGTCCTCCACACCCTCCATCAACTCGATCAGGAACTGCTCCTGACCCGGCCGGACCGGCGCGAACCCCACCCCGCAGTTGCCGAACACGACGGTCGTCACACCGTGCGGTGTCGATGGCGCCAACTCGGCGTCCCACGTCGCCTGGCCGTCGTAGTGCGTGTGGATGTCGACGAAACCGGGCGTGACCAACCTGTCGGTCGCGTCGATCTCGCGGGCGGCGTCGCCGAGGCCGGTGCCGACGGCGACGATGCGCTCGCCGTCGATCGCGATGTCGGCGACGAACGGTTCCCCGCCGCTGCCATCGACGATGGTGCCGTTGCGGATGACGAGGTCGTACATGCGCGCCAACGCTACGCGTCGACGTGCAACCGCTGCGGAGCGGAGGTCGGCGTCCGATCAGCCGGGTGTGAGCGCGGTCACCTCGATCTCGATGCGCATGCGCGGGTCGGCGAGGCCCACGACGGTCATGGTGGCCGCGGGGAGCGCCTCGCCGAAGTAGCGCCGCAGCGACGGCCAGCAGGCCTCGAAGTCGGCAGCGTCCGGGAGCATGTATCTCACTCGCACGACGTCGGCGGCAGAGGCACCCGCCCTCGTGAGCGCGTCGTCGATGTTGCGCAACGTCTGGTCGACCTGTTCGACGATGTCGTCGGAGATCGTCATCGTCGAGTAGTCGAAACCGGTGGTCCCGGCAACGAACACCCATCGTCCGTCGACGACCGCTCGCGAATAGCCGACCGATCGCTCGAACTCGCTGCCCTGGGAGATGCGCTGTCGTTCGGAGTGCATCCGTGCAGGATTCCACATCGACCGCTCATCGGGTCGGCCAGGTGGCGACCGTCTCGTACACCGCGCCGGTGTCACTGAGCGTGCTGGCGACGAGTGCGACCTCGGTGACGTCGAACGTCGCGTCGAATCGTCGGCCGGCACTTCGGTTCGGTCGAGCACGACGGGCGAGGCGCGCCACGGTGATGTGCCCCTGGAAGCGCTTTCGTTCGCGTTCGGTGCCCAGGCCTCGGAGCGCCTGCTGGACCACTGCGGCGAGTTCGTCGACGCCGGTCACCGGCGAGATCAGTGATCGCTCGCCGAGCAGATCGAACGCGGGGCCGACCACGGCGGTCGCCGCCGGGAGGAGCACGTGATCGAGTCGGTCGATCACCTCGTCGATGTCGGCGTCGCCGAGGAACCGCAGCGTGATGTGGAGGTTCTCCTGCGGCACCCATTTGACGCCCTGGTCCTTCGGGCGGTCCATGTCGGCGAGCCGGTCGAGCACGTCGTCCGGCGGCCAGATCGCCACGAACAGCCGAGCCATCGGGCCAGTGTGGCGGCTCAACGACTCCGGCGCCAGGCCGAGAAGCTGCCGATCGCCCCGGCGTTCGGTCGCACGAGCCACGGCCACGGGTGCAGCTCGACCACGTCGAGCTGCGATCGCAGACGGCGCGCCTTCGGCACCGGAGCGAACGTCGTGGCGAGCGACCGACCATCGAGCACGTCGAGCGGATCACCGAGGTGCACCTCGACTGGACGGATCGTCGCCAGCTCGGCCAACCGGTCGGCGAGGAACACCAACCGCTTCGACGAGAGCCTCAGGCGGCGCAGCAGGGGCTCGTCGAACACGAACACCACCGGCAGCTCGGCGTGGGCGGCGAGGGCCGGATCGCCGTCGCCCAGACTCTCGGCGGTCAGCCACACCACATCGGGCGAACCGGTCGCGTGCACGTCGATCGGGCCTGCGGTGGCATCGGGATCGGGATCGGTCGAGAGGAGTTCGTCGGCGGCGGCGGGCGGGGGCATGCGCTCGTCGGGCCACTGCTCGACAGGGCAGTCGTCACGATGCACACACCGCTCGCACAGCTCCGGTGCCCGCTTCTCCACCTGCCAACGGCTGAAGCCGTACGGCTTTCCGGTCCCCGCACCGATCGTCCACTGCCACCCGAGGCGGTTCGCTGCGCGCGACCCGTCGAGCAGATGCGTGAAGAACCGGTCCTCGCCCTCACGCCAGTCGGCACCGTGGCGGACCGTCCACTGCGAGGCCATCCACATTCGCGTCTGGTTGACCAACCAGCCGTCACGCTCCAACTCGTCGACCGAGGCGTCCATGCACGCCATCGAGCGGTCCCAGGGATCGTCGGTACGGTCAGCGTCGACCACCGGTTCGAACCGGAGCCCGGACCGCGTGCGTCGGCCCAGCCGGGCGTACACGTGGCGTGCGTACTCCTGCCACATCAACTCGTCGCGGAACTTCTGGCGATCCTTGCTCGGGCCGCTGGCTGCGGCGAGCGACACCTGCGGCAACGTCAGCAATCCGTGGCGAATGTACGGCGACAGGCCCGTCGCACCGCGTGCCGCCACGGGCAGGACCTCGTTGCGGCGGCGTGCGTAGCCGGCGACGTCGAGCCCTGCGAGCCCCGCGTCGGCCGCTGCTTGCGTCCCCTCGAACCGCAGCGACCGACCCACCTCCGAGTCGCAGGAGACCTGGAGGAGATGTTCGCGCACCCACCCGTCGACGTCGTCGGGGTGCGGGTTCGCCAGCAGTGTCATCGTGAGCTCGAACCTACCCGGGAGCCGGAGGAGTCGGGTCCTCGTCGATCGTCGGGGCTGCGTCGATCCCGATCGGAGTGGACGTCGACCTCGATGCCGACCTCCCCGAGGATGTCGCGGCCACGGCGTACTACGTGATCAACGAAGCCGTCGCAGACAGCCTCAAGCACGTGCGTGCTTGCACGGGTTCGGTCAAGGTCGTCGATGGCGGAGGGCCGCTGCACCACCGGGATCGCGGAACGGCTTGTCGTGTCGATCGGCGCCGTCGAGAAGCACGGACGAGTCCGAGACTCGTCGCCGGGAAGGGTGTGGAGGTGTGTGGAGGTGTGTGGAAGTGTGTGGAGGTGTCAGGCCGGGGCGAGGGCGGCCTCGCGCTTGTCGGCGAAGCGCTTGGCGACCTTCTCGCTGGTGGCGAGACGCTTCATCAGCTTCTCCTGGGCGATCGCTCCGTCGCCGCTGAGCCCACCGATGTTGGCGGCATCCCACTGGCGGAGAACGACCGGCACGAGGATCTGCTCGTAGTGCACCTGGAGGTCGTAGATCCCAGCCTTGGCGATCAGCGCCGCGTGTCGGTCGAAATCGGGGATCCCGGTACCGGGCATCGCGAAGTTCCGGACCTGGTTCTCCATGGCGATCATCATCGTGTTCGGGTCGGCCTCGATCGCGGCCGCCGCGAGGTCGCGGTAGAAGAGCTGGTGCAGGTTCTCGTCGCTGCCGACTCGCTTCATCACCTCGTAGCCGGTGGGGTCGCCGAGCAGGGCGCCGGTGTTGCGATGGGAGATCCTCGTGGCCAACTCCTGGAGCGCGAGGTAGATGAACCCCTCGTACAGCGGCGGGTTCGGGGTCTGGCCACCCGACACCTGGGCCATGCGCGAACGTTCGAGCTCGACGGGGTCGATCGCCCGCGTGGTCATCAGGTAGCCGTAGATCGCCATCGAGTGGCGGCCCTCCTCGGCGGTCCAGCGGCGCACCCAGGTGCCCCATGCTCCGTCCTTGCCGAACATCTGCTCGACCGTGCGGAAGTAGTAGGGCAGGTTGTCCTCGGTCAGCAGGTTGACCAGCAGCGCGCTGCGGACCTCGGGGGTGATCTCGTGGCCGTCGAGGTCGGCGTCGTCGGGGGTCCACTGGTGGCCATCGACGTGATCGCGCCCCCGGCTGTAGGGCACGTACTCGTGCGGGAACCACTCCTTGGACGTGGCGAGGTGCCGCTCGAGGAGGCTCTCGGCGACCGGGGTCAGTTCGTTGAGCAACTCGGACTCGTTCACGGTTCCAGCCTACCGACCAGTAGGTAGAAGATCCAGTCGGGCGACCGTGTTCGGGACGGTCGGGTCAGATGCCGCTCTCGAGGATGTCGTAGCCGACCGCCCGGGCCGACTCGAGCAGTCGCTGAGCGTGCTCGGAGCCACGTACCTCGAAGGTGGCGTGGATGCCGGTCTCCCGAACGTGGAGATCGAGGCCCTCGCGGATGTGTTCCACCTCGATCAGGTCGGCCCCGCCGTCGGCGAACACGGTCAAGAGCATCGCGAGCCCACCGGGGCGGTCGTCGATGCGGGCGACGACCGACAGCCGCCGCCCCGCCTGGTTCTCGTGCCGCCGGATCAGACTCGGGACGACACCGAGATCGACGTTTCCGCCCGACACGACGACGCACGTCGTGCCCGCCTCGCTCGGTAGCACCGCGCCGGACAGCAGTGCGGCGACCCCGACCGCCCCCGCACCCTCGGCGTAGAGCTTGGCCCGATCCATCAGGAGCACCATCGCATCGGCGATCGAGTCCTCGTCGACGGTCACGATCTCGTCGACCCAGCGCTCGACCAGCGGCCCGGTGATCCGGCCCGGGTACTTGACCGCGATCCCGTCGGCGAGGGTCAGCACCGGTCCCTCGGCCACCGAACCGCCCGCGTACGGGGCGCACACGGCGGCCTGGACGCCGATCACTCGGGCCCTCGGGCGCCTCGACTTCACCGCGATCGCCGTACCGGAGATCAAGCCGCCGCCCCCGAGTGGCACGATCACGGTCGACAGATCGTCGACGTCATCCACCAACTCGAGCCCGAGCGTTCCCTGACCGGCGACGACCGCCGCGTCGTCGTACGGGGAGCAGAACGCCATGCCGCTCTCCTCGGCGTGCGCCTGTGCCGCAGCGACCGCGGCCTTGAGGTCGGCGCCGACCTCCGTGACGACGGCGCCGTGTCGGCGCGATGCCTCGATCTTGGTGATCGGGGCTCCGGTCGGGACGAAGATCCGACACGGCACGCCGAAGTGCTGGGCGGCGAACGCCAGGGCCTGCGCATGGTTGCCGGCGCTGCCCGTCGTCACGCCGCGCTCGGCACCGGCACCGAGCGACGCAAGCTTGTTGATCGCGCCCCGCAACTTGAACGATCCGGTGCGCTGCAGGTTCTCGGCCTTGAGCACGACGTTGCCCCCGATGTCCTCCGACAACGTCAGCGACGTGATCACCGGTGTGTGTTTGGCGACGTCCGCCGTCACCACCCGGGCCGCTTCGATGTCAGCGAGGTCGACGCTCACCGGGGCAACCGTACCGCGAGTACCTCGCGGGTCTGACCCCTGTTGTCATCAGGTGGCGTCGTCGGGGAGGGGGTGCTCCGGGAGCTTGCGGACACGCGCCCGTCGGCGCCGGCGCGCGGGAATCATGTCGCGCATCGACTCGAGGTTGCCGAAGCACAGCAGCCGGTCGTTGCCATCGAGCACGCGTGAGTCGCGGGGGTTGGGGATCACGTCGGTGTCGCGGTGCAGCGTCAACACGGTGATGTCGCGATCGCGCAGCCCGGACTCGCCGATCGTCTTGCCCACGAAGTCGCCGTCCTCGCGCACCAGCAACTCGGCGACGCCGTAGCCCGTGCTGACCGTCAGGCGCTGACGGACATCGAGTTCGGGGAACGCAACCTGGTTGGCGACGTGGTCGATGATCGCGCCGGCGACGTCGAGGTCGGTCGCCCGCTCGATGCCTTCGAGGCCGGGCGACGAATTGACCTCCATCACCATCGGGCCGTCGTTGCCCTCGAGCATGTCGACGCCGGCCACCCGCAACCCCATGATCTGCGCGGCGCGCACCGCGGTCCGTTCGTATTCCTGGTCGAGCGACACCGGCTCGACCGATCCCCCTCGGTGCACGTTCGAACGGAACTCGTCGCCCTGGGCTGTTCTGCGCATCGCGGCCACCACCCGGTCGCCGATCACCAGGGCGCGGATGTCGCGACCCTTGCTCTCGGCGATGAACTCCTGGATCAGCACGTTCTGTTTGGTGTTGTGGAGGGTTTCGATGATCGCCTCGGCGACCTTGCGGTCGGGCGCGAGGATCACTCCGATGCCCTGGGTGCCCTCGAGCAGCTTGATCACGACGGGAGCGCCACCGACCCGGTCGATCGCCGGAAGTACGTCCTGGCGGTTGCGGACGAATGCCGTCTTCGGCATGCCGATGTCGTGACGGGACAGGATCTGGATCGCACGAAGCTTGTCGCGAGAGTTCGTGATGCCGTTCGCCGTGATCGGCGTGTACACGTCCATCTGTTCGAACTGGCGCACCACCGCCGAGCCGAAGTAGGTGATCGAGGCACCGATGCGTGGCAACACGGCGTCGTAGTCGGACAACGGCTTGCCGCGGAACTGCAGGTCCGGCTCCGACCTCGACAGGTCGATCGCGAAACGCAGCGTGTTGAGCACCTTGCAGTCGTGGCCACGTTCGAGGGCGGCCAGTTTGAGGCGCTGCGTGCTGTACGAGCGGGGGGCGCGGGAGAGGATGGCGAGCTTCACGGACGATCCTGACTGTGGGAGGAGACGAATCTGCCCAGGGCGGACACCGTGTCGTCGCTGACCTGGGCGAGATGGACGAGCGCGTCGCCCTGGTTGACGAGCGGTTGCTGGACGCGCCCGATCACGATGCCTCGGCTGGGCGCCGTGACCCGAGCGAGCCGCTTGCCGACGGAGTCGTGGATGACGCCGAGCAGTTGCCCACGCTGGACGACCTCACCGAGCTCGGCGTCGAGCAGTGCGATGCCGCTGCGCCGGGCACGCACCCAGGTGCTGCTCCGGCTCTCGACGGGCATCGGGCGCGGTTCGGTGGTCTCGGGCTCGATCACCGCGAGCTCGGCGAGCACCCGTCGGATGCCGTCGACTCCGGCGGTCAATGCGTCGTCGTCGAAGCGCAGTGCCTCGCCGCCCTCGAACAGCAGCACGGTCGCGCCACGCTCGGTTGCTGCCCCGCGCAGTGAGCCGTCGCGGATCCGGGAGTGGAGCATCAGCGGAGCACCGAACGCCTCGGCGAGCTTGCGGGTCCCGGGGTCGTCGAGGTCGGCGCGGATCTGCGGCAGATTCGTGCGGTGATCGGAGCCCGTGTGGAGGTCGATGCCGACGTCGCACCGGCTGACGATCTCGGTCATGAACAGGTTGGCGATCCGGGCCGCGAGCGAGCCGGTCTGGGAGCCGGGGAACGACCGGTTGAGGTCACGACGGTCCGGGAGGTAGCGATCGCCGTTCAGGAAGCCGTGGACGTTCACGATCGGTACGGCGATCACGGTTCCGGCCATCGACCGGGCGTCGAGCCCGCGCGTCACGCGGCGGATGATCTCGACGCCGTTGATCTCGTCGCCGTGGACCGCGGCACTGAGCCAGACCGTTCGGCCGTCCCGTCGTCCGTGGAACACCTGCAGTGGCAGGGAGATCCGTGTGCCGGTGACCAGCCGGGCGATCGGGAGCTCGCCGGTGGCCGAACGGCCGGGGGCCACGTCGAGTTCGCCGATCCTGAACGACGCGCGCCGTGCGACGTTCATCATCGCCTCCGGTTCCTGAGCCGGACGTCCTTCGGCGGTCGCCCTCCGAGATAGGACACGCCGGGGTCGACCAGGAAGCGACCGCGGATCGCTTCGCGTCCGACCAGCATGCGGAACCCCATCTCGTCACGTCGGGTGAGGGTGATCTCGGCAGCGACCGTGGTGCCCGCGATCGTCATCGGTACACGCACGACCGGTCGGTGGCCGATCTCGCCCGAGGAGCTGCGGACATCCCGGGTCGAGGCGACCGCTGCTTCTGCGACGACGGCGTCGGCGGTGGAGCGCTGCCACGGATGGATCTCGAAACGCACCCACGGTGCGCCACTGCGATCGAACCACTCGAGATCGAACGCATGCAGCGACGAGGTGCGGGCGCCGGTGTCGATCTTGGCCTTCAGGTGGGCGACGTCCCACTCCGGAAGGCTCACCCACTCGCGCCAGCCGAGCACGGGGCGGTCAGCACGCCGGGAGGATGACACGAGCGGCACGGTACACGCCTGACGATCGCTTCGGTCACGGGCGACGTGAGCGATGTCACGCGCGAAATTCCGAAACCGCCGAGTGCGACGTCGTCCGACCTGGCACGATGTGGCCGTAACACAACCGTAATGTTTCGGCGTCAGGCCGATGAAGGAAGTCACTCGATGTTGTCCTGGTTCGCCTCCGCCTCCGAAGCCATCCTGCTCCTGCCGATCGCGATCGTCGCGTCGTGGGTGGCGCGCACGGTCATCAGAACACTCACGCGCCGTGCGGTGCGCCGGGCACAACGATCCGAGGGTTCGTGGCGGGTGCGTCTCGACCGCCTGGGCGACCAGGGGCAGGCCGACACCCGCAAGCGTCAGCGCGCCGACTCGGTCGCGAAGATGATCGGCCGGTTCGTCACCGTGTTGATCTTCACGTTGGCCACCTTCGGCGCGATCGAACTGATGGGCGTCAGCCTGGCGTTCGCGATCTCGAGCGCCGGGTTCATCGGGCTGGCGCTGGCGCTCAGCGGACAGGACCTGGTGAAGGATTTCCTCGCCGGAACCCGGGCACTCCTCGAGGATCGCTACGCCGTCGGCGACGAGGTCGTGTTGCGCGTCGGTGGGACCGAGGTGCGCGGCATCGTCGATCTGATCGGCAGCGCGTCGGTGCGGCTCCGTACGCCCGACGGTGCGACCTGGCACGCGGGCCACCACTCGGTGGAGGCGGTCACCAACCTGTCGCAGCTTCCCGCGGTCAGCGACATCGAGGTGCCGCTCGAGGAATGGGCGGCCGCCGACGAGCACGACGCCGTCGAACGGTTGACCGATGCCTCCAACGACGTGGGGCTCACCGGGGTGGTGTTCCTCCGCGACATCGAGACCCACGAGCCCGACGGTCAGCAGTCGCCGACCGACACGGTGACGGTGCGCGTGAAGTCCAACCGTCCGCTCAGCCCGCCGGAAACCGAGTTGGTGCGAGCGAAGCTGCTCGATCGCTGATGCGGCCGAGCGGCGGCAGTCGGGATCGAACGGGTATCGTGCCCTCGATGTTCGCAAGGGTGCCGGCCACCGCAGCCCGTCGGCTCAAGATCGCCGCACGCCGGGCCATCAGCGGAATCGTGAGCAGTGCGAGCACCGCCTACCACGGACGCTGGTACTACTCGAACCGATGGCATCCTCACACGGCGCTGCTCCAACGGGCGCTCGACGAGACCGTGGACTACATCTCGTCGAACATGTCGGACGCGATGATCAAGCGCGACGACATCGGGGTGATCGACGATGCCCTCCGTCGGGCATCGCGCGACGGCCTGTATCTCGAGTTCGGCGTTCGCAGCGGCCGATCGATCAACCACATCGCCCGGCGCCGTCCGGGCGTGACGGTCCATGGCTTCGACTCGTTCGAAGGCCTGCCGGAGCCCTGGACCGGGTGGACGATGGAGCGCGGTGCGTTCGGGGGCGAAGGAATCCCGGTCGTGGAGCCCAACGTACGTCTCCACGTCGGCTGGTTCGACGACACGTTGCCTCGATTCCTGGAGGATCATGAGGGTCACGTCTCGTTCGTGCACATCGACTCGGACATCTACAGCTCGGCTCGAACCGTCCTGCGCGGTCTGTCGGCTCGTCTGCGTCCCGGCTCGATCATCGTCTTCAACGAGTACTTCAACTACCCGAACTGGAAGGAACACGAGTTCAGGGCGTTCCAGGAGTTCTGCGAGGAGTTCCAGGTGACGTACGACTACCGATCCTGGGGCATGTACGAGGCTTCGGTGGAGATCACGTCGATCGCGACGGAGCCGAGGTCCGGGGAGAGCGAGTCGTGAGACGAGTTCGCGCAGCACTGAAGGCGGTCGTACTGGTTGCCCTGGTCGCGGCCTTGATCCCGATCTGGTTCGTGCACCACGTCGTCACCAGAGCGCTCGGCGCCCGGCGCCGCGGCCGGAGCGTCGAGATCGACCGGATCGATGCCGCCGACACCGCTGTCGACGTGGCGATCGACGCCGGCGAGCCCGTGATCATCGAGGGGCTGCTCGACTCGCTGGGCGTCGGCGACGCAGCGACACCGGCCGGGCTCGAGCGCATCGCCGGTGACCAGCGCATCCAGGTCACCGCCTACGACGCGACGGCGCCCTACTTCCTGTACAGCGGTGGATACGACACGAGTGCCGTCGATCGACGAGAGATGCGGGTTCATGACTTCCTGCGGATGATGTTCGACGACGGTGTCGAACCGGGAACGGTCGTCTACCAGCTGTTCGGGATCCGGTCGCTCGACGGCGAGACCGCCACCGTCCTCGATCGATTCGACCAGGGCGTGCGCAAGCTCAGCGGACATCCCACCGAGCCGCGGTTCAGTGGGGTCTGGGTCGGCTCGCCGGGTGCCGTGACCCCGTTGCACCACGACGCATGGCCCGGGCTGCTCTTCCAGACGCACGGCACGAAGCGGGTCGCCATGTACCGGCCATCGGATCGAACGAACCTCTATTTCCGCCTCCCGCTGCGCGGCGCCGGGCGATGGTCGGACCTCCCGGGCCGCTCTGCCGAGGCGTCGACGAAGGACTTTCCTCGGCTGCGGCGAGCGGTTCGGTACGTCGGAGAACTCCGCCCGGGTGATGCGCTGTACATCCCGCCGTTCTGGGCGCACGAGATGGAGGCGATCGAGGCGAATGTCTCGGTGCCGTTCCGCTTCGCCGGGCCCCGGACGTCGTACCTGAATCCGGGATTCCTCCGACCGGCCTCGGAGATGCTGCGCAAGCAGCTCGACGTGGTCGCCGCTCGCTGAGCGAGGTCGTCGGTGATCCACGGCAGCGAGGCCCCGGAACTCCGAGACGAACTGGTCGCGGCGATCCAGGCAGACGGCCTGTCGACATGGGCGGACACGGCCATCGCCACCGCTCGACCGGACAGCGACCGCGGCCGGGTCGCCGCATCCGTCCACTCGACGTGCGCGACCATCCGTGCGTCCAACGAGCGCGAGCGCGACCGACTCGTCGAGGAGCTGGACGAGGCCTCGATCGGCGTCGCCGACGTCACGATGTCCCATCAGCGACACACACTGACGATCGATGTCGCGGCCGGCGACGCCCCGCGTGCGTTCTCGGTGTTGCTCGGCTGCGGCTACCGGGTGAGCCGGTCGTGGACCGGTGGAGCTCGGGCATCGTTCTGGCGGGCAGCGGACTCGCAACTGTTCACCCGTGACGGACCGGCGACCACGGTCGTCCGTCTTCGATGGAGGCAACGTCGCCGGAGTCGGCTGCACCGAGTGTTCGGGCCCACATCCGCTGACTGGGATGTCGTCGAAACGCCCGAGTCGCTGTGGTGGGTGTATCCGGTGATTCGTCCGGCGCGGCTGGCGGCCGAGCGGCTCGGGCTGCGCTCGTCCGATCACTCGATGCTCGAGCCGTTCCTGGTCACTCCGTACGGCCTGGTGGGAGCGCTCCTCGACGTGGCGTCGGTCGGCCGCGACGACGTCGTGTTCGACTTCGGCTGCGGCGACGGCCGCTTCGTCGTCGCCGCAGCGGTGACGCGGGGGTGTCGCTCGATCGGGGTCGAGCAGTCGCCGGAGCTGTGCGCTGCCGCCGTCGAGCGCGCCGCCGCAGCCGAGGTCGCGGACCGCGTTCGGATCGTCAACGATGACGCCGCGAGGGTCGATCTCTCCGAGGTGACCGTCGTCGTGTTGTTCCTCCCCATGGTCGTCGCGTCACGAGTCGTTCCCGATCTGCTCGCCCGACTGCCCCAGGGGGCCCGCATCGTTCTCCACGAACAGACGGCGCTGGCACCCAGCCTGCCGGCTCCCGAAGAAGTGCTCGCGGTCGTCGTCGACGATGCGGTCACCGTCGCCCATCGTTGGGTCGTCCAACGCGACCGTTGATCGTCGACTCAGCCGAGGCCCAGGTGGCGGGCGATCACGTTGCGCATGATGTCGGCGGTGCCTGAATAGGTGAGACCGCCGATGGCGTCGCGCAGGTTCCGTTCGATCTCGAACTCGGTCAGGTAGCCGCGGGCCCCCTGGACGACCGATGCGTCCAGCGCCGACTCGATACCGAGCTCGCCGGCGACGAGTTTTGCGAGCGAGGCGTACATGGTCACGTTGCGACCCGTCGCCTCGGCCATCGCCGCCCGGTACAGATAGAACCGGGCCCGCTCGTGACGCTCCTTCATCGCGACGATCCGGTGGGAGACCGCCTGATAGTGGCCGATCGGGTGGCCGCCCTGGTTGCGCTGCTTCGCGTACGCGATCGTGTCGTCGAGCTGACGTTCCATCGCCCCGACCTGCGGCGCGAACACGTAGCTCCGTTCGACATCGAGAATCGCGCCGAAGATCCGCGCTCCGGCACCTTCGCGCCCGAGCCGTGCCTCCACCGGCACGATGACGTCGTTGAACTCGAGGTCCCCGAACGGCGTCGTCCGCATCCCCATCTTGCCTCGCACGTCCGATCGGACGACCCCCTGGGTCGTCGTGTCGACCAGGAACGCCGAGATGCCCCAGCTGCCCGCCTCGGGCCGCGTGGAGGCGAACACGATTGCCATGTCGCACACCGGACCGAAGGTGATGTACGCCTTGTGCCCGTTCAACAGGTAGGTGTCGTCACGGCGTTCCGCAGTCGCCGAGAGGGCGAACGCGTCGGAACCGGTCTCCGGTTCGGTCATCGCCAACGCCGCGAGGCTCGAGCCGTCGAGAAGGCCCGGGAGCCACCGTTCCTGCTGCGCCGGCGACCCGAAGCGGGTGAGTGCGATCTGCGTGCTGAGCATCTGGCTCGCGGCGGCAAAGGTGAGGCCGTTGTCGGCGCATCCCTGTCCGAGCCCTTCGAGTGTGAGGAGCGTGGTGGCGAGATCGGCACCGGCGCCGCCGAGTTCTGTCGGGACGAGCAGTCGGAAGATTCCTCGCTCGGCGCACCGCCGCCAGTCGTCGACGGCGAAGGTCGATGCGGCGTCGTCGGCGACGCTGTCGCGTTGGCCGAGCTGCGTTCGTGCCCACTCCGCGGTCTCGACCTTGATGGGGTGATCCGGGTCCAGCAGAGCACGCGTCAGATCGTGGAGCACTCCGTCGTCCACCGACGTCACGGCGTCTCCCGCAGATCCAGTCGGCCACGCTCGTCGACGTGTTTCCACTCGTCCTGGAAGTCCGCATTGTTCCATCGCCCGAGCCCGGGGTAGAAGACGCGTCGGCCACCGTGACCCTCGAACTCCGCGCCGTTCCAGCGGGGATCGGCTGGTTCGTCGACACGTTGGTAGCGGCTGTCCGACGACAGCCGGCATCGATTGGTCGGCGAGCGGTTGTCGAGCGCACCGTGGAGCGTGTGCATCCCGAAGCAGAGGACGTCGCCGAGCTGGTAGTCGGTCGACAACCAGCGCGTGCCGTACTGATCGAGCACGACCGTGGGATCGTCGTCGAGCCAGGTCAGCCCATCACGGTCGGCGTCGGCGCGGAGGTATCCCTCCTGCAGGCGTTGGGAGCGGTGGCTTCCTTCCAGCAGCATCAGGGCGCCCTCGTGGCGGTCCACCCTGCCCAGCGGGATCCAGCTCGAGAAGATCCTCGACGTCCCGCGGTTCATGTAGGGACCGTCACAGTGGAAGCCGCACCCCTCACCCGGACGCACGAAACGCGGCCACCGCATGTCGAACGATCTCACGTCGCCACCGAGCAACGCGCTGTGCACCGCGACGACCTCGGGAGCATCGGTCACGGCCAGGTAGCGGGCGCCGGTGCGGACGCTCTCGGAGAACGCACGCAGATTGGCGTTCCCGACCGCACCGGCGTCGCCGGCGACGGCGTCGTCGATCGAGTGGCGGTCGTCGACCTCGCCGAGGATGGCGTACTTGAGCAGCACCTCGTGGCGAGCTGCTGCGACGACGCCGGGCTCGATCAGACGACGGAAGAAGAGGTAGCCGCGTTCGTCCATCGCTTCTCGCAGCGCGGCTGCATCGCCCAACAGGTCGTTGGCGACCTCCAACTCGCCGAAGTGCGACGGGGAGGTGTCGACCGGGAATCCGTTCGCTGTGAGGAGAGCAGGAGTGGCCGGACTGGCAGACATGACCGTTCCCACGGTATCCAATGGGTGTGGGTAATGAGACGCCGAGCGCGCCGGACGTGATGAGCGGTCTGTTGGACCGCATCGCCGACCGTCGGCCCCTGCACGAGGCGCTGACCGACGGGCGGGTCCGCCTGGACTGGTCGACCTACCGGGATCGTGCGGCGGCGCTCGCCGGCGCACTGCGCGAACGAGGCGTCCGGCCAGGGGATCGGGTCGCCGTCCACCTTCCGAAGTCCGTCGACTCGTTCGTCGCCGCACATGCGGTCGTCCGACTCGGCGCCGTGATGGTCCCGGTCGACTGGTTCGCGCCTCCGGCGTACGTGGGCGAGGTGATCGGCGACGCCGAGCCGGTCGCGATCGTCTCGGCGGCGGGCGAGGAGCGACTTCGCGAGATCACCGGGGCCTCACCGGGACCCGTGGTGGTCGATCCACACACGGAGGGTTCCCCGGCGTCGCCCGCCGACATCGATCCGGCGAGCCCCGCCTACATCGTCTACACCTCCGGCTCGACCGGGCGGCCGAAGGGGATCGTCCACACCCACTCGAGCGCGCTCGCCTATGCGCGCAAGGCGGTCGCCACCTATGGGATCAACTCGGCCGACCGACTGGTGAACATCGCGCCGCTGCACTTCGATCAGTCGACCTTCGAGCTGTGGGCAGCGCCACTCGCCGGCGCTGCCGTCGTCGTGGTTCCCGATGGCGTCCTGCGCTTTCCTGCCAGTGTGTCCGACCTCGTCGCCGGGGAGAAGGCGACCGTCTGGTACTCGGTTCCGTTCGCGATCACCCAACTCGTCACACGAGGCGCTGTCGACGACCGCGACCTCACGTCGCTCCGCTGGGTGCTGTTCGGTGGCGAGTCGTTCCCGCCGGCTTCGCTGGCTGCTGCCCAACGCGCCCTGCCGCATGCCCGTTTCTCCAACGTGTACGGACCGGCGGAGGTGAACCAGTGCACGTTCCACCATCTCGATCAGCTGTCGTACGGAGACGACCAACCGATCGATCCGGACACCGGACCAGCGGACTCGGTCGTGCCGATCGGCCGTCCGTGGGCAGACACCGAGGCGCTGCTCGTCGACGCAGCCGACCAGGTGATCGATGGTGCCGGCGACGGCGAGCTCCTCGTCAGCAGCGACACGATGATGGAGGGCTACTGGCGCCGACCCGAATTGACGGCCGCGTCGATCGGTACGCGTTCGGACACGGGAACGCGACGCTGGTACCGCACCGGCGATCTCGTTCGGCGACGCGACGACGGCACACTCGTCTTCCTCGGTCGTACCGATCACCAGACGAAGCTGCGCGGGTACCGGATCGAGCTGGAGGCGATCGAATCGGTGGTTGCCGAATCCCCGGAGGTCGCGGCATGCGCGGTCCTCGTCGAGCGCGGCCGCGACGACCGCCTGGTCGCCCTGGTTGCGCCGACCCTCGACGAAGAGGCCCGCGCGTCGCTGCTCGGTCTGCTCCGGCGGCGCCTCCCGAGCTATGCCGTGCCCGCCGAGATCCTCGGGGTCGAGTCGCTTCCGCGCTCGGGTGTCGGCAAGGTCGACCGCACCGCAGCCGCAGCCCTGCTCGCCGAGATCCGAGGAGAAGCCGGCCACACCGTCGCAGCGCCGAAGCCCGTCGGGTAACGTGCACGCTTGCCCGATTCGCCTGTATCCGCAGAAATGACCCACGAGCCGTGAGCACGCAGCAAGCCGCGACCCTTGCCGATGACCTCGTCGGATTCATCGCCACCGACGTCGCCCTCGGCGCCGGTTCCCTCGACGCGGACACCGATCTCGTGATGACCGGTCTGATCGACTCCCTCGGGGTCATGATGGTCGTCGAGTGGCTCGAGCACCGCCTCGCGATCGTCGTCGATCCGAATGACGTCGTCATCGAACACTTCGCGTCGGTGACGGCGATCGTCGACTACCTCCGAAGCAGAGACGACTGCCGAGTCGAGTGAGCGCGGAGAGCATCACGTTCCTTCCGCGCGCCATCGGCGAGCACCCGCTGACGAACGTGCAGCGACAGATCTGGACGAGCCAGCGGCTGTCCCCGGACGCGCCACTGGCCAACATGGGCAAGGTCCATCGAATCGTCGGACCCATCGATGCGGCCCGGTTCGTGCGTGCCGTCGACGAGGTCGTCAGCGCCTCGGACGCGTTGCGGACGGTCGTGGTCGACCGCCCCGGGCGGGAACCTCGCGCCCGGGTCCTTGCCGCTCCGCCGCAGCACACCGACGTCGTCGAGATCCCCGAGAGCGACCTCGAGGCCTGGTGCAGCGAGCGAATCGCCGCGCCGATCGACGCACGGACGTGCAGCTACGACTCCGTGCTCCTCCGCCACGGCGACGAGTCGTGGACCTGGTGGCTCGACCTGCACCATGTCGTCACCGATGGGTGGTCGTCGTCGCTCGTCTTCGATGCCGTCTCCGCCGCGTACGAACGGTCGTCGCCGGACGATGGCGCCACGGAGAGTGACATCGATGCCTCGGTCTCCTTCTACGATCACGTCGCCTCCAACTCGCCGCCGAGCCAGAACGCCCGTGTTCGGCCACCGACCGAAGGGGTGGCGATCGCGCCCTACGGTCCTCGCGGCCCCCGAACCACCTCGGTGGAACGGAGCGAGTTGCCCGACGGAGCGTCACTCCTGGAACCGAACGACCGGTACCGGGCCTTCAGCCCGTCGATGGCGACACTCGGGGTGCTCGCCGTTGCCACGGCCGTGACCCTGGCACGTCTGGACGGTCGCCGTTCCATCACGTTGGGCGTGCCGCTGCACCGGAGGCGAGGGCCGGTGGCGCCCCGGGTGATCGGTCCGCTGATGGCGGTGTACCCGGTGTGTGTCGACGTCGACCTCGACGAGTCGTTCAGCGACTGCTACCAGCGGGTGCAACGCGAACTGCTCGGCGTCGCCCGCCTGGCGGGCGACGCGGAAGTGCCCGACGTGCCGTTCGATGCGGTGCTCAACGTGCAGACCGTCACGTACGGCGATTTCGCAGGTCTGCCGACCGTGACGACGTGGGCTCGCTCCGGCCACGTCGATCCGGCCCATCCGATCAGGATCCACGCGTTCGACTACGGCACCGGGATGACCGTCGAACTCGACCTCAACGACGGCCTCAGCACCGACGGGTCCCACCGCTCGTTCCCGGATCACCTTCGCCGGACGATCCACGCAGCCATGGCCGATCCCGACGGGTTCGTCGGCGATTTCGAGATCGCCACGGATCACGACATCGCGGCCATGGACCGGCTGAACCCGCCTGGCTCGGGTCCGGACGAGTGTGAGCCCGTCCACGTGTTGATCGCCCGGAGGTTGCGGCAGGCGCCTGCGCACGTCGTTGCCGAACACGACGACGCTGCCATGACTGCCGACGAACTCGACCGGCGGGCCGACGCCGTCGCTCGATGGCTGACCGAACGCAGCATCACGGTCGGCGCTCGGGTGGGGATACGGCTCCCGCGGAGTTTCGATGTCCTCGTCGCGGTCCACGGGGTGCTTCGCAGCGGTGCCGCGTTCGTCATGCTCGATCCCGACGATCCCCCGGCGCGACACGACGCGATCGCCTCCGACGCCGATCTCGCCGTGATCATCGACGACGTCGCCGTGTTGATCGACGACGTCGCCGCGGCATCGTCGCTCGCCGATGCGGTCGACAGCGTGGAGGTCGGCCCCGACGACATCGCGTACGTGCTCTACACCTCGGGTTCGACAGGCAGGCCGAAAGGGGTCCCGATCCCGCACCGCGGGCTCTCCGACTACCTGGCCTTCGCCGCAGCGGCCTACGCGCCCGAGAGCGCGGTGGTCATGCCGTTGTACTCGTCGCTCGGATTCGATCTGTCGATCACCTCGCTGTTCCTCCCACAGATCCTCGGGGGTCGCACCGTCGTGTACCCCGACGACGCGGTGACGGCGCTCTCTCGAATCGCGGTCGACCGGAGCCTGACGGTCCTCAAGGCCACCCCCAGCCAACTCGAGATCCTGTGCAGGCTGGCGGTCGAGCCGTTGCCACTCGAGGTGGTCATCGTCGGTGGCGAGGCGTTTCGGCGACCGGTTGCCGAGCACCTCGCGGCACAGTGTTCGGGCCCGGTCCGGATCTTCAACGAGTACGGACCCACCGAGGCCGTCGTCGGATGCATGATCCACGAATGGGACCGAGATCGCGACCGCGGCACCGACGTCCCGATCGGACACGCCAGCCCGGGCGCCCAGGTCCATGTGCTCGACGAACGTCATCATCGGACGCCGGTCGGTGCCTGGGGTGAGTTGTACGTCAGACGACCAGGCATGGCGGCCGGCTACCTGAACCTTCCCGAGCTCAGCGCGGAGCGATTCGTGACGATCGACTCACTGGGGCCGGAACCGGTGTACCGCACCGGCGACCGGGTGCGAGCAGAAGCGGGTGTGCTCGTCTACGGCGGCCGGATCGACGACCAACTGTCGATCGGCGGTGTCCGGTTGGAGCCGGGCGAGATCGAGGCGGCGCTCGTCGCACATCCGGACGTGTCGAGTGCGGTCGTGAGGGTGTGGACGCCGTCGCCCGATCGTCTTCGGCGTTGTTCGCGTTGCGGCCTCGGTACCGATGTGCCCGGCGTGGACGTCGACGATGCCGGGGTCTGTTCGGTGTGCCGCTCGTACGACGTCGTGGCGCCACAGACCCAGGATTGGTTCCGTACTCCCGACGATCTCGACGGCCAACTCGAGCGCGCTCGTCGACGGACGACGAGCGAGTTCGACTGTCTCCATCTCTTGTCGGGCGGGAAGGACTCGACGTACGCGCTCTACCAACTGGTCGAGCGGGGCTGGAGGGTGCACGCCTTCACGCTCGACAACGGCTTCATCTCCGACGGCGCCAAGGCGAACATCCGCCGCAGCGTCGCCGATCTCGGGATCAGCCACGAGTTCGCGACCACCGATGCGATGAACGAGATCTTCCGGGACAGCCTCGAGCGGTTCTCCAACGTGTGCAACGGCTGTTACAAGACGATCTACACCCTGGCGACGGCGCGGGCGCACGAACTCGGCATTCCCGTCATCGTGACCGGGCTCTCCCGCGGCCAGTTCTTCGAGACACGGCTCGTCCCGCACCAGTTCGAAGCCGATCGGTTCGAACCGGACGAGATCGATCGAACGGTGGTCCAGGCGCGCCGCGCCTATCACCACACCGCCGATGCCGTCACACAGCTGCTCCCGCAGCAGGAGGTGTTCGAGCTGGCCGACGTCGACGTGCTCTCGGAGATCGAGTTCGTCGACTTCTACCGGTACGTCGACGTCGAGCTGAGCGAGATGTACGACTTCCTCACCGAGCGCGCACCGTGGGTGCGGCCCGACGACACCGGCCGGTCGACCAACTGTCTCGTGAACGCGGTCGGCATCCACGTCCACCGGATCGAACGGGGCTACCACAACTACGCAGAGCCCTACAGCTGGGACGTCCGGCTCGGTCACAAGACACGCGACGAAGCGCTCGACGAGCTGGACGACGACGACGATCTCGCCGAGATCGACCGCATGCTCGCCGAGATCGGCTACGTACCCAAGCGCCCCGAGGTCCTGACCGCCTGGTACCGGACCGTCGACGGTTCGCCCGTCGATCCGCGTCTCCTCGCAGGATTCCTCCGTGACGTCCTCCCTGCCCGTGCGGTGCCCACGGCCTTCGTGCACGTCGAGGAGCTGCCGCTGGCCGACAGCACCAAGCTCGACGTGTCGTTGCTTCCTGCGCCCGCAGCGTCGCACCTCGGCTCGACGTCCTATCGGGCGCCGACGACGCCGACCGAGGCGACCGTCGCCGACATCTGGGCGAGGATCCTGCTCGTCGACCGGGTGGGTGTCGACGACGACTTCTTCGACCTCGGGGGAGCATCACTGGCGGCGTTGGAGACCGTCGCCGCGACCGAGCGGCGGTTCGCGATCGAACTTCCCGACGCCCTCGTGTTCGAGCATCGGACACTGCAGGACTTCGCCGCAGCGGTCGACGCGCACCTCGGCCGCGCCCGGCCGCTCGCCGCGATACCCGAACTCGAGTCGTCCGAGGCGCCACCGTTGTCGCCGGGGGAAGAAGCGATGCTGTTCGAGTACCGGGCGGCGCCCGGCGACGTTCGCTACAACGTCACCCGCTGGTACACGATCGACGACGACCTCGACGTCGCTCGGCTGCGGTCAGCGATCGAACGCGTCGTCGAACGACACGGCCCGTTGCACACCTCGTATTCGTCGGATCGATCCCGCCTGCCGCTGTCGGCGGCGTTGTCGTTCGAGCGGCTTCCCGCGGGACCGGTCGACCAGGTCGTCGATCGGCTGCGTCGAGTGCCCTTCGATCTCGACCACGGGCCACTGGTACGGGTCCACGTCGGGAGCGAGCGGGCTGGCGTGTGGAACCTCGTGATCGGTCTCCACCACATCTCGGTCGATGCCGGCACCTTCGACGTCCTCTGGGACGAGATCGACGCCGCGTACCACGGACGTGATCTCCCCGATCTGCCCGTGTCGTACGCGGCGTTCGGTGCATGGCAGCGCGACCGTGATCGGACCGATGACGGCTACTGGGAGGACCTGTCCGACGTCGACGACACGTCGGCCGGCGTACAGCTGCCGCCCCCGCAGACCGTCGAACCCGATGGTTACGTCGAACGACCCGCGTCGGTGTCGACCAGCGAGCTCTCCCGGGCCGCCGTCAGCACTCCGTTCGCCGCCGCGCTCGGCGCGGTCGCTGCGGTCCTGAGCGGGTTCAGCCGCAGCGGAAGGGTCGACCTGGGAATCACCGCGTCGACCAAGGACCATTCGTCGGCGGAGCCGTTGGTCGGTTACACGCTCAACACGCTCCCGATCCGCCTCGAGGTCGATCCGGCTTCGACGCTGCGCGCGCTCGATGCGGATGCGAGCGCGCTCGTGGCTCGTGCGCTGCCTCACCGCAGTCGCCCGTACGCAGAGATCGTCCGCCAGGCACGGCTCGACGGTCGAGCTCTGCCGGAGACGGCGCACATGCTCGCGTACGAGCGGCTCGCACCCACACGTTTCGGTGGCGCAGATGCGGAGCACCGGATCATTCCGTCGGGCACAGCGGTCAACGACCTGACGTTCTTCGTCCAGGAACGAGGAGAGCAGCTGCATCTCGGCGTCGAGTACCGCGGCAGCGCCCTCGACCGGGGGCTCGCCCAGCGCCTCCTCGACGCCTTCAGCGATGCCCTCGAGGCGGTCTGCCGTCGGCCGCATCGTGCTGTCGCCGAGCTGCGGGTGGCGGCCGATGATCTCGTCGGCCCAGCGCTGGTCGACGCGGACGACACGCCGCTCGCGGCGATCGTCGAACTCGCCCGGCTCGAGCCCGACCGCCCTGCTGTTCTCGAGTCGAACGGCGAGTCGACCTCCTACGGTGAACTGCTCGCACGAGCGGCGGGCGTCGCAGCCCGGTGCCGCGAGGACGGGTCACCGGCGCGGATCGGTGTGTCGGTCGGCCGGTCGTCATCGCTCATCGAAGCGATCATCGGTGTGCAACTCGCCGGCGCTTCCTACGTGCCGATCGACCCGGCGACCGCCCCGAGTCGTCGCCGGGCGATGATCGACCTCGCGTCGCTCGACGCCGTGGTCGTCGATGCGTCGACCGCTCCGATGTTCGACGACGTCCGGCGGATCGACATCGGGTCGATCGCGCCGGTCGAGCACCCCTCGGTCGACCTCCCGACCGGTGAACAGCCCGCGTACGTGATCTTCACGTCCGGATCGACCGGGGAGCCGGCCGGCGTCGAGGTGACGCACGCGAATCTCGCCGCATCCACGGCTGCTCGCCCCCTCTTCTACGGTGTCGAACCACCGGGCCGGTTCCTCCTCACGCCGAGCATCGGTTTCGACAGTTCGATGGTCGGGATCTTCTGGCCACTGGTGGCAGGAGGCACGATCGTCGTGCCCGCCGACGGCGAGGTGCATGACGTCGACCGCCTCGGGGCGATGATCGCCGACCGCGAGGTGACACACCTCCTGATGGTGCCCAGCCTCTATCGAGCACTCCTGTCTCGGCGGCGTGACGATCTCGCCGGCCTCCGAACCGTGATCGTCGCGGGCGAGGCGTGCCCCTCCGAACTCGTCGCCGAGCACCACCGGATGCTGCCCGAGACCGATCTGGTCAACGAGTACGGGCCCACCGAGGCCACGGTCTGGGCCGCAGTTCACCGGTGCGAGTCCGGCGACGACCCCGTTCCGATCGGCCTGCCGATTGCCGGATGCCGACTTCGAGTTGCCGATGACCACCAACGTCCCATGGCTCCCGGAGCCGCCGGGGAGTTGCTCATCGCCGGCCCTGGGGTGGTCGACGGGTACCTCTCGGGGCGATCCGATTCGTCGTTCGTCGAGGTGGACGGTCACCGCTGGTACCGAACCGGCGACCAGGTTCGCCTCGACGCTCGGGGCCGTCTCGTCTTCCTCGGTCGTGTCGACGATCAACTGAACGTCGGAGGCCAGCGCGTCGAACCGTCGGAGATCGAGAACCATCTGCTCCAGCTCTCCGGCGTGCGTGACGCCGTGCTCGTCGCAGCCACCGTCGACGGTCGTGAAGCGCTCGTCGCACACGTCGTCGCCGACCGCGAGATCGTCGATGCTGCATCGGTTCGAGCCCATCTGTCCGAGCGTGTCGGGGCCGGAGTCGTACCCCGTCGGATCGTGTTCCACGACGAACTCCCGCGCACGGTCAACGGAAAACTCGACCGCTCCCGTGCCGCGCTGCTCCCGCTGGGTGACGCCCTCGTCGTGCGCGCATCCGGGCTCGTCGAGATCTGGCGTCGAGCCCTGCAGCGTGATGATCTCGATGGTGGGTCGGACTTCTTCGCAGCGGGGGGCGACTCGTTGGCCGCCGTCGAGATCGTCGCAGCGGTCGGTGACCTCGTCGGCCGCGAGGTCACGATCTCGACACTGCTCGCCGCACCGACGCCGGACTCGTTGGCCGCCCATCTCGGCCTCGGAAGCGACACCCCGGCGGCGCCGCCGGCGATCAGCCTGTTGACGCTTCGAGTGGGCACACCGGACGGACCGACCGTCGTGATGACGCCGGCGTGGGACAGCGTGATGGGCTATCGCGCGCTCGCTGATGCGTTCGACGACGACGTGACGGTCCTGGCGGTCGCGACGACCGACACCGGCGCACTCGCGTTCCCCACGGTCGATGCGCTGTGCTCCGAGTCGGTCGACGTCATCGGCGCGGAACTCGCCCGACGCGGCACCTCGGAGGTGACGGTGCTGGGGTGGTCGATCGGCGGCGTCGTGGCGTTCGAGCTCGGCCAGCGACTGGGCGACGTCGGTGTGGACGTCAGGGCGGTTGCCCTGATCGACACCAACTACCCGGGCGAGTACCGCCATCTCTGGTCGAACCGCTGGTGGAAGTACAAGTCGATCCTGCGTCCTGGCCTGTTCAGGGCTGCGATCGACGAGTTCTCGGTCGCCATCGAGCGACGCGTCAAGTCGGCTGTGGCGCAGGTCGGTCGACGGTTGTTGGTGATCGCCGGAGAACCGCTGCCCCGGGTCGAATCGACCACTGCGTCAGGCGTCCCGGTCACGGCGCTCGATCACTCCCCGGCGATGACGACGGTGCCGGTGGTGCTGTATGCCGCCAACACCACCAATCGGGCGCGCACCGAACATCGATGGCGGACCGTTGCGCCCGACATGCGGGTGGTGCCGATCATCGGACGACATCGTGGTATCGATTCCGTGATGGGTGTCGGTCGCGTCCATCAGATCGTCGACGATCTGGCCGTGACCGTGTTGGCTCCCGGAGGCAGTTCGTGACGGGTCGGTGTGCCGGGTTCGGGATGTCCCCGTCGAGACATGCATGGTGCCTCGACCGTCGGAGCCGTAGCCTCACCGGTCTGGAACTCCGACCGCGCTCACCTCACCTCGCCCTGCTCGTCGTCGCCTTCGTGGTCGCCGGCTTGGGCCTGCTCTCGTCTCCCGCGTCCGCGCACTCCGGGAAGCAGAGCTACCTGTACCTCTCGATCTTCGATGACGGTGTCGAAGGCCGCGTCGAGATTCCCGCTGTCGACCTCGGCCCGGCGATCGGCGTCGACCTCGTCGGCTTCCCCGGTGGCCTGGCCGCCGGGGTCGCAGCGGAACGCGCAGCGATCGATCGATACGTCGCCGAACACCTGTCGCTCGCCGACGAGGACGGACCCTGGTCGATCGACTACGGACGGCTCCGCGTGCTGGCCACCGAGAACGGCCCGTACGTCGTTCTTCCCTACGTGATCGACCAGGACTTCGATACTGCGCCGCGAGTGTTCACCGTCGGGTTCGATGTCATCATCGAGTCCAACCCCGAGAAGGACGCACTCCTGATCGTCGAGGACGACTGGCGCGGCGCCGTGTTCGACAACGGGTCAGAGCCGTTGATCGGCTTCTCGACCGGTCTCACCGTGCAGGAGGTCGACCTCGATGATGCAGGGACCCTGTCGTCGATGGTGGCGATCCGCGGTCTCGGCTCCGACGCTGTGCGCAACGGCATCGACATGATGCTCGTGGTGGCCGCGCTGGTCCTCCCGATCGTCCTGCTCCCGGCAGGGCGTTCTCGTTCCGAGATCGCCACGACGGGCGAACTCGCCGGGCGAGCGGGACGAATGTTCGCGCCCTTCGCCGTCACGGTCGCCGTTGGGTCGCTCGTCGCGGGTCTGGGGGTGATCGATCTTCCGGATCGCCTCGTCGGTGTCGCGGTTGCGATCATGCTGGGTGCCCTGGCGCTCTACTCCGGTGTTGCCCGGTACCGGCCGGCCGTGCGCGCCGCGGACGTCTGGCTCGCAGCGCTCGCCGGCCTGGCCGTCGGAATGGAACTCGGCCGCGTGTTCATCTTCTACGGGCTCGATCGCAGCCGGCCGCTCACCGGCTGGATCGCGTTCCTGCTCGGTGCGCTGATCGCCATGGCGCTGATCGCCGTGTTCGTCGGGCTGCCGCTGTACCTGCTGCGACGCACCCGTTTCGCCACGGGCGTGCTGATCGTCTTGGCGGTGGTGCTCGGCGGGTACGCCCTCGCGTGGACCGGTGAGCGTCTCCTCGACACCGACTGGCCCATCGAGGAGGTCGCGAACCCGTTCCGAGTGTGGCCGCGCAACGCGTGGTTCGTTGCGCTGGCGATCGCCCTTGCGGCCATGGTGCGGGCGATCGAGTCGCGCGCTGGTCGACTCCGCTCGGTCGGCTCCGACGCGACCGAGACCGTGGCGCCCGCAGCAGAATCCGTGGCGGTCGGCTGATGGAGGATTCGAACCACATGAGCGTGCGCTCGATCGTTCGGGGGTGGCGTCCGGTCGCTGTCGCAATCGGTGCGGTCCTGCTGGTCCTCGCACCGTCCACGGCCTCGGCCCATGAGTTCGGTCCGTTCGCGATCGATCGGTACGCCGCGATCCGGGTGGCTCCCGACGAGGTCCAACTCGACTACGTGTTGAGCCTTGCCGAAACGCCGACCCAAGCCGACGGCGACTCGATCGAGGCGGATCCGGAGCAGTACTGCACCGAACTCGCCGAGGAGATCGAGCTCTCTGTCGATGGCCGGCCGGTGGAACTCGCGGGCCTGAACGCGACGACACTGCGCGAGGACGGCGACGGTGGGTTGACCACGCTCCGGGTGGTCTGTGACTGGCTCTCGCCATTGCCGACGTCGAACGAGGCCCGGACGATGGAGTTCTCCGACGCCAACTACAGCGGTCGCGCCGGCTGGCGCGAGATCATCGTCGTCGGTGACCGGACGACGATCGATGGCGATGTCACCGACGAGTCGTTGACCGAGCGTCTCACCGACTACCCCGACCCGTCGGAGAACCCCGACACCGAGACTGTCGCATTCGAGTTCACCGCCTCGGACACCGCCGACGAGGCATCACTCCCGACGACCGAGCCGGGCGAGAACGACTCGGGTGGCGATGCCTTCTCCGATCTGATCGCCGATGCGGACAACGGTGTCGGAGCAATGGCGCTCTCGCTGGGGTTCGCTGCGTTCCTCGGAGCACTCCACTCGTTGGCCCCCGGCCACGGCAAGACGGTGATCGGCGCCTATCTCGTCGGCACGAAGGGCACCAAGTTCCAGGCGTTCGTCCTCGCGATCGCCGTCGCCCTGTCGCACACCCTCGGTGTCCTGGCGCTCGGCATCATCACCTATCTCGCAGGCGCCGCATTCGCCCCCGAGCGCGTGTATCCGTGGCTACAGGGCGTCTCGGCGCTGATCGTGTTCGGCATCGGGATCTGGTTGGTCGTGACGGCAATTCGCGAATGGCGAGCCCGTGACCGGCTGGCGGCCGCAGCGGTCGAACGGGCCCAGCTCGAACTCGCCCAGGCCGAAGAACTCGCCGAGTCGCCGTTGTTGGCGCGAGCAGGAGTCGCCATCGCCACCGGGTCTGCCCTCGACCCGCACCTCGGCCACGGCCACGGCGACGCCGCCCTGCACCACCACGACCTTCCGCACGACCACGACCACGACCATCCGCACGATCACGACCACGACCATCCGCACGACCACGACCACGACCACGATCACGACCACGACCACGATCACGATCACGACCACGACCATCACGACCACGACCACGACCACGATCACGATCACGGTCACGACCACGACCACGATCACGACCACGACCACGACCACGATCACGATCACGACCACGATCATCCGCACGACCACGACCACGGCGCGGGATGGCACCGGCACGGGATCTTCCCGCACACGCACCGGTACGACCTCGACGAACTCGACCTGTCGGGCAAGGTCAGCTGGAAGACGCTGGCCGCCCTGGGGCTGTCCGGCGGGCTCGTCCCGTCGACGTCGGCGATCATCGTGTTGCTCGGTGCGATCCAACTCAACCGGATCGCGTTCGGCGGGTTGCTGATCCTTGCGTTCGGCCTCGGCATGGCCATCGCGCTCGTCAGTGTCGGCCTCGGCATGGTTGCCCTCCGCGACCGCACCTTTGGCAAGATGGACGAGAGCTCGGTGATCCGCACCGCACGCATCTGGGTCGTTCCGATCGCTGCGTTCGCCGTGATGGCGATCGGTGTCTTCCTCGTCGTGCGTGCGGCGAGCGAGATCAGCGGCCTGTAGCCGAACTCCCAGTGCGACACCGCGGAGCGAGGCGGCCCCCACGCTGGTTCAATGGTCGGTCTTGCGCCGCTCGTTGTGGGAGACGCCGTAGCCGACACGGATGAGTGTGAACGAAGACAGTCACCAGCGAGCGGGTCGAGCCGGTACTGCCGCCCTTGCGTTCGGTGCGCTCGGCATCGTCTACGGCGACATCGGCACGAGCCCGATCTATGCGATCCGGGAAACGTTCGACCACGCCGGCCTCGACGCGACGACGCAGAGCGCCTACGGCGTCGCATCGGTCGTCTTCTGGGCGCTGATCATCGTCATCTCGATCAAGTACCTGTCGTTGGTGATGCGAGCGGACAACCACGGCGAGGGTGGCATCCTGGCGCTCACTGCGCTCGTGGCGCCGCCGAAGGGCAACGCCAAGGGCGCCCTCGCGGCGGTGGTGACGCTCGGCGTGTTCGGTACGGCCCTGCTCTATGGCGACGGGTTGATCACCCCGGCGATCTCGGTGCTCAGCGCCGTGGAGGGCTTCGAAGTGGCGAGCACCGCATTCGAGAACTTCGTGATCCCGATCTCGATCGTCATCCTCGTCGGGTTGTTCACCGTCCAGCGCCACGGCACGGCGCGGATCTCGTCGGTGTTCGGGCCGGTGATGCTCGTCTGGTTCGGCACACTCGGCGTCCTCGGTCTGAACCAGGTCCTCCAGCACCCCGGTGTCGTTCGTGCGATCTCGCCGTCCTATGCGATCGACTTCTTCGTCAACCAGCCCGCGAATGCGTTCGTGGCCCTGGGTTCGATCTTCCTGGTGGTCACCGGCGGTGAGGCGCTGTACGCCGACATGGGGCACTTCGGTCGTCGGCCGATCCAATTCAGTTGGTACGCGCTCGTCCTGCCTGCGCTGTTGCTGAACTACTTCGGGCAGGCGGCGCTGGTCGTTGCCGACCCGAGTGCCATGGAGAGCCCGTTCTACCGTCTCGCTCCGTCCTGGGCGATCGTGCCGCTCGCCGTGCTGGCGACGTGCGCCACCGTGATCGCCTCGCAGGCCTTGATCTCCGGTGCGTTCTCCCTGACCGCCCAGGCGGTGCAACTCGACTACCTCCCGCGCATGCGAATCACGCACACCTCGCCAGACCACGTCGGGCAGATCTATGTCCCGGTCGTGAACTGGCTGTTGATGATCGGTTGTGTCGGCCTCGTCCTGGGGTTCCGCTCGTCGGCCAACCTCGCCTCGGCATACGGAATCGCCGTCACGATGACCATGCTGATCACCACGCTGCTGTTCTTCCGGGTGGCGCGCGCACGGTGGGGTTGGTCGCTCGCCCGAGTGTTGGCCGTCTGCGTTCCGCTGTTCGTGGTCGACATCGCCTTCCTGTCGGCCAACCTGGTCAAGGTCGTCTCGGGCGGATGGTTCCCGTTGCTGGTCGGCCTGATCCTCGTCGTGTTGATGACGACATGGAGAAAGGGTCGGCAGCTCGTTGCGGCGCGGATCCACCGGGGTGAGCGTCCGATCGAGGTGGTGGTCCACGAGGCCGTGGTCGCCGACGCTGCACGTGTTCCCGGGATCGCCGTCTACATGTTCAAGGACGCCGGTGCCGCACCACCCGCGCTGATCACGAACATCACGCACAATCACGTGCTCCATCAGCTGACCCTGATGGTGTCGGTCGAGACCGACGACATCCCTCGGGTGCCCGAGGCCGATCGGCTGACGACACGCAAGGTCGGCCCCGGCATCCAGCAGGTGGCGCTTCGCTTCGGGTACCTCGACGATCCCGACGTTCCGAGCGCGTTGGCGCTGTTGGAGATTCCCGGTCAGGAGTTCGATCCCGACAGGGTCACCTACTTCATCGGGCGGGAGTCGGTGACGGCGACGAAGGCGCCGGGCATGCACCCGGCGCGGGAGCGACTCTTCGTGGCGATGAATCGCAGCGCCGGAAGCGCCACTCGCTTCTTCTCGTTGCCGGTCGACCGGGTCTTCGAAGTCGGAACCCTCGTCGAGATCTGAGCGTTCCGGTGCCGCTCAGGGGCGGCCGAACTCGGTGGTGATGACTCGGCCGATGCGGTCGGCGGCGCTGGGCGCGAGGTCGGTGACGACGAAGGACCGTTGGAGCCAGCGGTCGGTGCCGTCGAAGCGGGCGGAGAACGGCGAACGACCGTGCACGGCGACGTTGTTGTCGACGACGAGGAGGTCGCCGGGCTCGAGCACGACCGAGGTCTCGACCTCGGCGATCGCCGTGCGAACGGCGGCCAGCACGTCGTCGGCGGCCGCATCGATTCCGACCGTGAGGTCTGCGTCGAAGATGAACGTCGGCTCGCCGCGCGTGCCGGTGACGAGCGGTCGAGCGGGCCCGAGTTCGTTGGTGCGTCCGGCGAGGAAGCTGGCATCGACGGCGGTTCGGAACCGGGGCTGGAACATCACGTCGACGACGTCGTCGGGCAGGTGATCCATGATGTCGTGCACCGATGCGAGCGTCGTGTGCGCTGCCGGGTCGCCGCGCAGGCACAGCAGCAGCAGATACCGGGGCCGATGGGGATGGAACGCCGTCTCGGTGTGGAACATCAGGTTCGAACGAGACGACGTCGACGTCTGCTGATCGGCGTCGCTCTGGGTCGGCACGATGTTCTGCACGATGCGGCCGCCGTGTTCGGGAACGTAGCCGACCGGCTGACCGAGGCGTCGGGCGACGGTGAGCAGTGCGAGCTCGGTCGCGAGATCCTTGGCGACGGGCGTGTCAGGAGTCGGGGGAGTGGGCGGGAGTTCGCCGATCGGCACGTTGCGCAGCAGGAGCGCGCCGGCGCGCGGTGGGGCAACGGTGAAGCGCAGGAGGGCGTCGTCGACGTCGGCGGGCAGGGTGCGTGCACCGACGGCCGCGGCGTGCACGAGGTCCTCGCCCAAGTCGCTGCCGAGTTCATCGACCGCGGCGACGCTCCAGCCGGACGCGTCCACGGACGGCAGGGCCACGAGCGTGTCGATGACGGGGTTCATGGCGGGCACCTCCGGTGATGGAACGAGTGTTTCATTGTATCACATCGATGAAACAGAATCGATCAGTTCGCGGCGGGCTACCGTGCCGACGATGGATCTGGAGCGACGACTGGCCGCGCGGGCGACTGCGCTCACTCCGTCGGAGCGTCGCATCGGCGAGACGATCCTCTCCGACCCGAACCTCGTCGCCTTCGGGACCGTCGCCGACGTGGCCGAAGCCGCGGGAGCGGGCACCGCGACGGTGGTGCGGTTCGCCGTCAAACTCGGCTTCGACGGCTACTCACAGCTGCAGGCGTCGGTCCAGCGCGACGTGAGCGGTCAGTTGCGTCCTGCAGTCGAGCGCATCCGCGACCAGCAGGTGGGAGATGACATGCTGGCCGCCAGACATGCCGAGGTCGAGGCGGCCAACGTCCGGTCGACGCTCGACTCGATCCGTGCCGGTGACGGGCGAGCGGTCGTCGATCGCCTCGCGGACGACTCCGCTGCGGTCCTCGTGCTCTCCGGTGTGGCCTCGCGGGGCGTGGCGCTGCAGTTCGTCGGCGACCTCGACCAGCTCCGACCGGACGTCCGGCTACTCGACGGCACGCAGATCGACGTCGTGCGGACGCTCGCACTCACCGAGCCCGGTTTCACGCTCCTCGTGCTCGACCTCCGGCGCTACGAGCGCTGGCTGATCGACGCGTTGACGGCGGCGCACGAGCGCGGCGCCTGGACCGTCGCCGTCACCGACAGCGTGCTGTCGCCACTCGCCACGGCCGCCGAGCGGTCGTTCGTGGTCGCCGCGGCATCGACCGGACCGTTCGACAGCCACGTGGGCACGTTGGCACTGCTCAACCTGTTCGTCGTCGAGGTGGCGGCCGCTCGGCGCGAACGCGCCGCTGAACGGCTCGAGGCGATCGAGGGCGCGTGGGGCACCGCCGACGCCCTCACCGACGACGGGAAGTAGCGTCGCGACGATGAGCGAACTGCGCGTGGCCGCACTCCAGATGGCGATGACCGACGACGCCGCCGCCAACGTCGCGACCGCCGAACGCCTGGTGCGCGACGCCGCCGCGCAGGGGGCGCAGGTCGTCCTGATCCCCGAGCTGTTCGAGGGGCCGTACTTCTGCAAGGACCAGCTTCCCGAGCACTTCGACCGAGCGGTCGCGCTCGATGGGCATCCGACCGTGGCGCACTTCGCTGCGGTCGCATCCGAGCTCGGCGTCGTGCTCCCGCTGAGCGTGTACGAGCGCGCCGGCCAGGCGCTGTTCAACACCGTCGTCATCGTCGACGCCGACGGATCGGTGCTCGGCCACTACCGCAAGAGCCACATCCCCGACGGTCCCGGCTACACCGAGAAGTACTACTTCTCACCGGGCGACACGGGCTTCAGGGTCTGGCACACGCAGCACGGGGTGATCGGCGTCGGCATCTGCTGGGACCAGTGGTTCCCCGAGTCGGCCCGCTCGATGGCGTTGTTGGGCGCCGAGGTGCTGCTGTACCCGACGGCGATCGGCAGCGAGCCACCCGATCCGACCTGGGATTCGAGCGGACACTGGCAACGGGTGATGCAGGGTCACGCGGGTGCCAACCTGATGCCGCTGGTGGCGGCGAACCGCGTCGGGCGCGAGGTCGGCCAGACCTGCGAGATCACGTTCTACGGGTCATCGTTCATCGCCGACAACACCGGCGCCAAGGTTGCCGAGGCGGGTCGCGACGGCGAGGCGGTGCTCGTTGCCACCTTCGATCGCGAGCAGCTGCGGACCCAGCGAGCTGCGTGGGGTCTGTTCCGCGATCGGCGTCCCGAGCTGTACGGGCCGATCGTCACGCTCGACGGCACGACCGGGATCGGCCAGCGATGAGCCAACCCTCCGTATCTCGTGGTCTCGCTCGTCGCGCCGGTTCAAGACCAGCGAGCGATGAGCCAACCGTCCGTATCCGGTGGTTTCGCTCATCGCTGCGGGTGGGTGTGGGGGGCGTGACGTGACGCGGCTGCCGGCCGAGTGGGAGCCGCACGCCGGCACGGCGATGTGCTGGCCGGCGCGCACCGGCATGTGGGGCGATCTGTTCGCCGATGCCGAGGCGGCCCACGCCGAGGTGGCGAACGCGATCGCCCGGTTCGAGCCGGTGACGATGCTCGCGGCGCCCCGCAGCGCCGAGCGGGCCGCAGCCGCCTGTGGGCCCGGTGTCGACGTCGTCGAGCTGCCGATCGACGACTCGTGGTTCCGCGATTCCGGCCCGATCTACGTCGTCGACGACGACGGTCGGATGGTCGCGACCGACTGGCGGTTCAACTCGTGGGGCGACAAGTTCCTGCCCTATGACGACGATGCCGCCGCTGCCGCCCGCTTCGCCGAGCGGCAGGGCGATCCGGTCCGGTCGATCGACATGGTGTTCGAGGGCGGCTCGATCACCGGCGACGGCGACGGCACACTCGTCACCACCACCCAGTGCCTGCTGCACCCCAACCGCAACCCGACGATGACGCAGGTGGAGATCGAGGCGGTGCTCCGGTCGGAGCTGGGTGCCGATCGGACGATCTGGTTGCCGCACGGACTCGCGCTCGACGACGACACCGACGGCCATGTCGACAACATCGCGGCATTCGCTGCGCCGGGGCGTCTGGTGCTGCAGGGCTGTGACGATCCCGACGAGGACGACTGGTTGCGGCTCGACGTCGACCGCCGCGTCGCCCAGGGTGCGCTCGACGCGCGGGGACGGGCGATCGAGGTCGTCACCGTGCCCGTCCTGCCGTTCGCCGAGATCGACCGCGGCGAAGGTCGCGAGCGGGTGGTCGTGCCGTACCTCAACTACTACCTCGGCAACGGGTTCGTCCTGGTGCCCACCTGCGGACACGAGGCGGACGCCGACATGGTGGCCCTGATCGCCGAGCAGTATCCCGGACGGGAGGCGGTCGCACTCGACGTCGGCACGGTCCTCGCCGCCGGTGGCGGCGGCATCCACTGCATCACCCAACAACTCCCGGCCTGAAATCCCCGAAAGATGCCGGAATCAGCGCGCTCAGCGCCCTGATTCCGGCACGTGTCGGGTGGATCGATCGGTAATCCAACAACCGTTGATTTGTGGCTTCGTGGGGCGTACGGTGGCCATCCATGCTGGCCATGATCCTCAAGGAGTTCCGCGAGCTCCGCCGCGACCGCCGCACCGTTGCGATGCTCGTCGCCCTTCCGCTCGTCCTGCTGGTCATCTTCGGCTACGCCGCCAACTTCAGTGTCAGCAGCGTGACCGTGGAGGTCGTCGGACCGAACGCCGACTCGGTTGCCGGACAGCTCCCACCGTTCTTCGACGTCACCGCGGTCGACCCCTCGGGTGACACCGAGGCGGGCACCGATGCGCTGGTCGACGCCGAAGTCGACTCCGTGGTGGTGGTCGGCGACGGCACCAACCAGTTGCTCGTCGATGGCTCGTCGCTGTTCACTGCGCAGGCGACCGTCGCTGCAGCGAACCAGGCCGGCGGTGCGCTCGACGTCGAAGTGCTGTTCAACCCCGACCTCGAGACGTCATGGGTGATGGTCCCCGGCCTGATCGGTCTGATCATGACCTTCATCGGAACGATCGTCACCAGTCTGGGACTCGTCCGTGAACGTCAGGACGGCACGCTCGAGCAACTCGCCGTGATGCCCTTGCGTCCGAGCGATGTGATCATCGGCAAGATCGCGCCGTACTTCGTGCTCGCCTACCTCGACATGGTCGCCGTCGTCGTGTTGGGCATGCTCCTGTTCGGCGTCCCGTTCGCAGGGTCGGCGGTCCTGTTCGGGCTGGGGGCGGCCATCTTCCTGCTGGTCGTGCTCGGCCTCGGCGTGTTCATCTCGACGGTCTCGGAGAACCAGGGCCAGGCGATCCAGACCGCGATGTTCGTGGTCATGCCGCAGATCCTGCTGTCCGGAATGATCTTCCCGCTGTCGTCGATGCCCTGGGGGGTGCGGTGGATCGGCTACCTGCTCCCGCTCACGTACTTCATCGAGATCGCGCTGGGCATCATGCTGCGCGGGGCGGGGATCGGTTCGCTGTGGCCCGCCTATGCGGTTCTCTGTGTGATGATCGTGGTCGTCCTCGGTGGAGCGGTCGCTCGGTTCCGTCGAGACCTCGCTCCGTCACTTCCGTCGCGGCCCGTCGACCACGAGCCGGTCGCGGCATGAGTTTCGGGGTGGACGGCCTCTGCGTGGACGTCGCCGGCGTGAGCGCGCTCAGCGATGTCGACCTCGACGTCACCGGCGGTTCGATCGTCTCGGTCGTGGGTGGCGACGGTGCCGGCAAGTCGACGTTGCTGCGGTGTCTCGTGGGTCGCATCGCCCCGACCGCCGGAGCCGTGCGACGCCCCGCCAGCCACGAGATCGGCTACATGCCTGCCACGTCCGGCACATGGCGACAGCTGACGGTGGCGGAGAACGTCGACTTCGTCGCCCAGGCCTTTCGTCTGTCGGCGGTCGAGCGTTCCCGGCGCAGCGCAGACCTGCTCGATCGGGCTGCACTCGCCGAGGCGTCGGATCGTCTCGCCGGCGACCTCTCCGGCGGCATGCGCCACAAGCTGGGATTCGTGATGGCGGTGTTGCACGAGCCGGACCTGCTCGTGCTCGACGAGCCATCGACCGGCGTCGATCCGGTGAGTCGGGTCGAACTCTGGCGACTGATCACCGAGGCCGCTGCGGCCGGAACCGCGGTCGCCATGACGACGACCTACCTCGACGAGGCGGAGCGGGCGTCGTCGATCACCGTGCTCGACGGTGGGCGCGTCATCGCCGCCGGGAGCAGCGATGCGCTCCTGTCGACGTTCCCCGGTTCGATCACGGCGCCCGAACGGGCGACCGACCCCCGCCGCGCCTGGCGACGCGGCCGCTCGATCAGAGAGTGGCATCCCGACGGGGCATCGAAGGACGGACAGCGTCCCCTGGAGACTGCCGATCTCAGTTTCGAGGACACCGTCGTGGCCAGGATGTTGGACCAGGAACGACTCGCGTCCACGGAGTCGAGGCCATGAGCGGTCGGTCCCCCGGCGCGCTGCTCGACGCCGATCGAGCGACCCGTCGCTTCGGTGACGTCGTGGCCGTCGACGACGTCTCGTTGCGCGTGCGGTCGGGCGAGATCGTCGGGCTGTTGGGCGCCAACGGGGCCGGAAAGACGACGTTGATCCGCATGCTGCTCGGACTCCTCGCGCCCAGCGACGGCGACGTCGCCATGTTCGGAACGACGCCGTCGCGAGCGACGAGGCAGCGGCTCGGTTACGTGTCGCAGGGACTGGGTCTGTACGGCGACATGACCGTCGCCGAGAACGTCGAGTTCAACGCGCACGCGTTCGGCATCCGGCCCGATCAGATCAGCCTGTCCGACGATCTCACGTCGCTGAGCGGGCGTCTGGTCGGCTCGATCGGTCTCGGACGCCAGCGCCAGCTCGCGTTCGCATGTGCGCTCGGCCATCGACCGGAACTCCTCGTGCTCGACGAACCGACATCGGGGGTCGATCCGCTGGCGCGGGCACGCCTGTGGGAGTCGATTCGCTCGGAGGTCGAGCGCGACGCAGGCGTGCTCGTGACGACGCATTACATGGAGGAGGCCGAGCAATGCGACCGGCTCGTCCTCATGGCGGCCGGCCGGGTCGCCGCCACCGGCAGCGTCGGCGACATCGTCGCCGGTCGCACCGTCGTCGCCGTCGCCGCCGCATCGTGGTCGGAGGCGTTCTCGGCGTTGGGTGATGCCGGCTACGACGTGATGCTCGCCGGTCGTCGACTCCGAGTGGTGTCCGATGACGTCGGCGCCGTCGGTGCGGTTCTTCGCGCCGCCGGTCTCGATGGCAGGCTGGCGGTTGTGTCAGCCACCCTGGAAGAGGCGATGGTCGCCGTCGACACGGCTCGATGAACGCCAAGCCGCTCGGCCGTCGACCGGGAACCGAGTCGAGCCGGAACGGCATCATCGATGCCGCTCGCCAGGAGTTCGCAGCGAAGGGATTCGAACGGGCAACGATCCGATCGATCGCGGCATCGGCAGGCGTTGATCCGGCGACGATCTATCACTTCTTCGACGGCAAGGACGACCTGCTCGCCGCCGCCTTGGAGTTTCCCGTCGACGCCGACACGATCCAGCGACTGCTCGCCCCGGACGGGCCGGTGTCGGGCGAGGAGATGCTCTCGACGGTGCTGGCGATGTGGCAGCAACCCGAGGTGGCCGAGAAGCTCACCGCACTGATTCGGGTGGCCGTCACCCAACCGGCCGGTGGTGCCGCCGTCAGCAGCGTGGCCGATCGGACGATCTGGTCGCCGCTCGTCGAACACATCGGCGGTGCCGACGCCGAGCTCCGCGTCGCCCTCGCCGCGTCGCAGATCATCGGCCTCGCGATGCTCCGCTTCGTGCTGCCGTTCGCGCCGGTCGCAGACGCCTCGGTCGACGATCTGGTCGAGAAGGTGGCACCGACGATCCAGCGCTACCTCACCGGCAACCTCGGGCCGACCCCCGACGCGGGCACCGGGGAGCCCGAGTGACCGACGGATCGGCGCGTGTGGATCAGTGGTTGTGGTCGGTGCGGATGACCAAGACCCGCAGTGACGCTGCGGCCGCGTGCCGGGGCGGACACGTCAAGATCAACGGCAAGGCCGCGAAGCCGGCGTCGCCGGTGAAGATCGGCGATCGTGTCGAGGCGTACCTCCACGACCGGGAGCGCGTTCTCGAGGTGCGACGGTTGATCGTCAAGCGGGTCGGCGCGAGCGTCGCGGTCGAGTGTTACGTCGACCACAGCCCGCCCCCGCCGGAACGGGAACAGGACGTCCCGGTCTTCCAGCGTGATCGGGGTGCCGGGCGCCCGACCAAGCGTGACCGGCGCCAACTCGACCGTCTCCGCGGACGCGGCTGAGCGTCGCTAGCGTGCCGGCAACGTGCCCGTGAACGACCCTCTCCCCGACGTTGCATCGGCGGCCGAGCCAGGTGCCCACCACGACCACGTCCACCCGGCGATCCGCGGCGGCGTTGCGCTGTGGACGCTGTTCCTCGGCTTCGCGTTGTTGATGGTCGGCAACGGGCTCAACCTCGCCGTGCTCGGCGTGCGCATGGTCGACGAGGGCTTCGACGTCCAGGTCAGCGGCGTCGTGATGGCCTGCTACTTCGCCGGGTTCCTGCTCGGGCCGGTGTTGGTGATCCGGTGGCTGTCGGGCGTCGGCCACATCCGGGTGTTCGCCAGCCTCGCATCGGTCGCGTCGTGTGTGGTGCTCGTGCACCTGGTGTGGGTGAACCCGTTCGTCTGGTCGGTCATGCGATTCGTGTTCGGCTTCTGCATGGCCGGCCTCTACGTCGTGATGGAGTCGTGGCTCAACGATGCGTCCACCGTCCGCAACCGAGGTCGCACGCTGGCGGTGTACATGATCGTGTCGATGGGCGGCCTCGGCCTCGGCCAGTTGCTGATCGCGACGGGCAACCCGAACGAGCCGGTGCTGTTCGTCGCGGCGTCGATCCTGGTGTCGATGTCGTTCGTCCCGATCGCGTTGGCCGCGACGACGGACGCCCCGCCGGTCCGGGTGTCGCCCACGATGCGGGTGCGCGAGTTCTACCGGACGGCACCGACCGGTCTGGTCGGCATCCTGTTCGTGGGTGCGTCACACGGGATCGTGTTGGGGCTGAGCGCGGTCTACGCGACCCGAGCCGGGTTCGGGCCCGGCACGACGGCGGTCTTCCTCGCGCTGCCGGCGATCGGAGCGTTGGTTCTCCAGTGGCCGATCGGTTGGTCGTCGGACCGTCTTCCGCGGCGCGGTGTCATCTTCGTCGTCGCCCTGGCGGCGGCGGGCACGGCGACGTTGCTCGGCGTCACCCCCGAAGGCAGTCTCGCTGCGCTCCCGATGATGTTCCTGCTGGGCGGGCTGACCTTCCCGCTGTACTCGCTGCTGCTGTCGCACACGCTCGACCGTTCCGCTCCCGGCACGGCGATGGGAGCGAGCGGTACGTCGCTGCGGGTCAACGGTGTCGGAGCGGTGCTCGGGCCGATCATCGCCGGCGCGATCATGGCGTCGTTCGGAGAGACCTCGTTCTTCTGGTGCCTGGTGGTGACCCACGGGATGATCGCGGTGTACGTCGCGTACCGCCTCGTCGCAGAGGATGCGATCCCGATGAGCCTCCAGGGTCCGTTCGTCCCGATGCCGGCGCGCGCCAGCGAGTTCGCCATCCGATTGACGTCGCGGCCACTGCGGGCGTCGAGAGCGCGACTGCGGCGCGAGCCCGACCGCTGAACCTTCGGCTCGGTGTTGCGAAGGTCGACGTCAGCGCGCCGACAGGGTGATCCGGCTCGCGACCCGATCGGCCGTCCACTGCAGGTGGATCTCCGACCCGATGGGCGTGTCGCTCTCGTAGATGAGACGCGGGGTCTGACCCCGCGTCTCATCTACGGGGCCGTTCAGCTGAGGCCGACGATGTTTCCGTCGGCGTCGATGTCGATGCGCTGGAGGGCCGGCGCCGCGCCGAGTCCCGGCATCGTGCTCATCGCGCCGCAGATCGGATACACGAAGCCGGCGCCGACCGAGGCACGCACCTCGCGCACGGGCAGGGTCCAGCCGGTCGGGGCGCCGTGCTTCGACGGGTCGGACGAGATCGACAGATGGGTCTTGGCGATGCACACCGGCAGGTCGCCGAAGCCGTTGCGCTCGTAGTTGTCGATCTGGCGAGCGGCCTGCGGGGTGTAGTCGACGCCGTCAGCGCCGTACACCTTGGTGGCCACGGTGTGGATCTTGTCGCGCAGTGACATGTCGTCGGGGTAGAGCACTCGGAACTCACTCGGCTCCTCGGCTGCCTCGGCGACCACCGCGGCCAGTTCCTTCGCGCCGGCGCCGCCGTCGACGAAGTGCGTCGACACGGCGGATCGGGCGTCGAACTCGGCGGCGATCTCCTCGATCGCACGGATGTCGGCCGGATGGTCGCCGGGGAACACGTTGATCGCCACCACGGGCGTGCAGCCGTGGATGCGCATGTTCTCCAGTTGCTTGCGCAGGTTGGCGCCGCCCTCGTGCACCTCGTCGGGGTTCTCCTCGAGCAGGGCGTCCGGGAGGGGCCGGCCGGCGACGATCGTGTGCTTGCCGCTGTGGGCCTTCAACCCGCGAACGGTCGCGACGAGCACTGCGGCGTCGGGCGCGAGGCCCGACATCCGGCACTTGATGTTGAAGAAGCGCTCGGCACCCATGTCGGCACCGAAGCCGGCCTCGGTGACGAGGTAGTCGCCCATGTGGATGCCGATCAGGTCGGCGACGATCGACGAGTTGCCGGTGGCGATGTTGCCGAACGGGCCGGCGTGCACGAGCACCGGGGTGTTCTCGAGGGTCTGCATCAGGTTGGGCTTGATCGCCTCCCGCAGGATGACGGCCATCGCTCCGGCGACCTCGATGTCGTCGGCTGTCACGGGATCGCCAGACTTCGTGTAGCCGACGACGATCCGGCCGAGCCGGCGGCGCAGGTCCTGCAGGTCGGAACACAGCGCGAGTGTCGCCATCACCTCGGAGGCCGCCGTGATGTCGAAGCCGGTCTCGCGCGGGATGCCGTCGAGACGCGTGCCGAGCCCGGTGACGACGTTGCGCAGCGAGCGGTCGTTGACGTCGATCGAACGTCGCCACGTGATCTGGTGTGCATCGAGCCCGCTCGGGTTGCCGTGGAACACGTGGGCATCGACCGCAGCCGCGCACATGTTGGTTGCAGCGGTGACCGCGTGGACGTCGCCGGTGAGGTGCAGGTTGAGCAGCTCCATCGGGACGACCTGGCTGTACCCGCCACCTGCGGCTCCACCCTTGATCCCGAACGTGGGACCCATCGACGGTTGCCGGATCGCCAACGTGGCGCGCTTGTCGATGTGGCTGAACCCCTGGCCCAACCCGACGGCGACCGTCGTCTTGCCCTCGCCGAGCGGCGTCGGAGTGATCGCCGACACCACGACGTACTTCGCCCGGGGACGGTCGGTCATCGCGTCGATTGCCCGCAGGTCGATCTTCGCCGCACCGGGTCCGTACGGTTCGAGACAGTCGAGCGGGATGCCCGCCTCGGCGCCGATGTCGGTCAGGGGTCGAAGCGCCGCCTGCCGGGCGATGTCGAGATCTGTCGGAAACATCCCGGTGCTCATGGGCGGCAACTTTCGCACATCGACACGTTCGCCCTCCCGCTCGTCGCGCCGATGCACCAAGATGGAGGCGATGCCCGACGGCGGCCCAAACGAGGGGAACGGCACGGTCACGCTCGAACGCGCGCCCGTGCACCGTCGCATCCGTCGGTCGATGATCGGTCGTGGCGCCGTGGTGCCCCTCGCCACAGCGCAGGGGATCGCTGCTGCCGGCGACGCGTTCGTGTCGGTGAGCCTGGCCGGATCGCTGTTCTTCAACGTCAGCCCGAACGCCTCGCGCGAGCAGGTGCTGCTGTACCTGCTGATCACCATGGCGCCGCTGGCGGTGTTGTCGCCGCTCGTGGGGCCGGCGGTCGATCGCTTCCGCAGGTCGCAGCGGTACGTCGCGTCGTCGTTCTTCGTGGCGCGCAGCGTCTTCGCACTCTTGCTCGCCCTGACGTTGCTGCAGGTCGCGTTCTATCCGATCGTGCTGTGTCTGCTGATCGCGAGCAAGGCGTCGGGCATCGTCAAGCAGACGCTCGTCCAGACGCTCGTCGACGATCCCGAGGAGCTGGTCGCGACCAACGCCCGGCTGGCCCGGTTCTCCAGTGTCACCGCCGCCCTCGGCGTGGTCGCAGCGACGGGGGTGTTCACGTGGGCGGGTGCGGAGTGGTCGCTGCGAGGAGCTGCCGTGCTGTTCGCGCTGGCGGGTGCTGCCGTGCTGTGGGCTCGTCCGCGTTCGACCGCTCCGGTGACGCCCGACGACGTCGAGTACGCCGAGACGCACCTTCCGACCGTGGTGGTGTCGTCGATCGGGATGCTCGCGATCCGCGCGGCCGTCGGCTTCTTCATCTTCACGCTCGCCTTCACGCTGCGTCGATCGAGTGAACCCGCCTACATCTATGGCCTGGCCGCTGCCTGCTACGGCCTCGGAGCCTTTCTCGGCCACACGGCGGCGACCGTCCTCCGCCGCTGGTTCAGCGAGGAGCAACTGATCGGCCTGGCGATCGCGCTCCCGGCGGCGTTCACGGCCGTCGGGATCCTCGGCGCGTCCACCCCGCTCCTGATGCTGGTCTCGGCCCTGGTGGGGTTGTCGACGACACTCGGACGCAACTCGTTCGACGGGTTGCTCCAGCGGCGTGCACCCGAGGCGCTGTTGGGCCGCGCTGGCGCGCGCTACGAGACGCGCTTCCAGCTGGCCTGGGTGTTCGGCGGCATCGTCGCGACGCCGATCTCGCTGCCGGTCGAGGTGAGCATGATGGTGCTCACCGCCATCTACGTACCCGCATTGGTGGTCTTCGTTCGCGGTGTGCGCGAGGCGCACCGCTTCGAGGCGCCGCCTGAGGATCACCTCGGCGGGGCGCACGTGCGTCTGGCGATGGCACATCAGGCCTGGGAGTCGGGTGCCCTCCGCGTCGCGATCGTCGATGCCGCAGCAGCGATCGACCTGGCACAGAGCGTGGCGGGACCGGTGTTCGCGTCGGAACGGCGCTGTGAACTCGACGATCTGCGACGACGAGCGATCGACGTGGACCACACGGTTCGGGAGCTCGACGTGCTCCGTGCGCTCGGCTTGGCCGACGCGATGCTCAGTTCGGCGTCGCCGACGTGACCGTGGCGCTTCCGACCGCCGTCGACGTCGGCGCATCGTCAGCGGAGATCAGCAACGTGAACGGCGTCGACGTCTCGGCGGCGAGGTAGCGCAACACCTCGACCTCGATCGTCGGTTCCGGCTCCGGCATCGCGCCGACGAGCAACAGCGAACCGTCATCGATCACGGGGGCACCTTCGATCCCATCGTCGAAGGCCTCGGAGGAGTCGTCGGCGAAGCGGACGTCGGCCACGTCGACGGTCGCTTCGGCCACGCTCGCCTGGACGCCCACGGCGATCGTCTCACCGTCGGCTGCGGCGACATAGATCACGGGGAGCTCGATGGTGCCGTCCTCGTTCTCGACCGGTTCCTGTTCACCGGCCTGCCACTCGACGATCGCGGTGTAGGCACCCGCCCGGTCGACGTCGCCCGACGATGTGTCGTCGTCGCCGCTGCACGCCGCAGGTGCCAGCGACAGCGCGAGCACGGCGATCGCTCCGGGCAGCCGAGGCGCGGTCGCTCCGTGACGACGAGCGGATCGGTTCCCTCCCACGGCGCAACGTTAGGTCACCCGACCGGCGTCGACACGCAGGGTTGCCCGGACCACGGCGGTACATCGCGGCTCGGGCCGGGACGGGGTGTGCGAGATATTTCATGCGCTTCCGTTGCAGATCACGAAACGCAAAGTATAGTTAGCAATACAACGGCAGATCGAGCACTCGCTCGACCCACCGCAGGTCACGGAAATCACGCAACGCCCCAACATCCCGCCCAACAACCCATGAAGGAGTTCGACATGTTCGAGCAGATCACCAAGTTCGCCAACGAGGCAACCACCGGCGTCACCGACGCCATCAACGACAACAACATCAGCGAGCGGTTCACGACCACCAGCGACGAGGTCCTCGACGCCGTGCTCGACACCAACCGTCGCATCGTCGACTTCGCCGTCACCACGGCCGACCGTGTCGCCGACCAGGTCAAGGTCGAGCTGCCGTTCGCGGACAGCTTCCCGACCCCGACCGTCGCCGGCGAGCGTTACCTCGAGTTCGTCGAGCGTGCGGTGTCGATCAACCGGGACATGAACCACCGCGTCGCCGAGATGATCAAGGCCGACAACGCGAAGGCTGCCTCCGACAAGGTCGTCGCCACGGCAAGGAACGTCGCCGACACCGCCAGTAGGACCGTCGCCGACACCACCAAGACCGTCACCGGCACGGCGAAGACCGCCGCCAAGAAGGCCCCGGCCAAGAAGACCGTTGCCAGGAAGCCGGCCGCCAGGAAGCCGGCCAAGAAGGCCCCGGCCAAGAAGGTCGTCGCCAAGAAGGCCGCTGCCTCCAAGTGATCGACCGCCGTGACGACGGTGCCGCCGCATCACCCCCCGATGCCGGCGACACCGTCGTCGTAGGCTGAATTCCATGAGCGACCGCCCGGATGCTGGAACGACGCCGCGATCGCGTCGAAGTGTCGATGCGCTCGGCGAGTTCATCAGGAGCCAGCGCCGTCTCGCTGAACTCTCCCAGCGCGAGCTCGCCCGCCTCGCCGACGTGTCCGACGCGTATCTCAGCCAACTCGAGCGAGGTCTCCACGAGCCGTCGGTGCGGGTCCTCAACGGTCTCGCCCAGGCGCTCAACGTCCCGTCCGACAAGTTGCTCGCCTACCTCGGCCGACACGACGACGCGGTAGCCGAGCGCTCGACCGAGTCGGCGATCGCCACCGATGATCGCCTCTCCGACACGCAGAAGCAGTCGTTGCTCGACCTCTACCGTGCGTTCATCGCCGCCAACGACGCCGTGTCGTCCACGAAGTAGCCGGCAACGACCGGCCGGTGGCTGCCAGCGGCCGGTCGTCGGCAGTGCATCGTGGGCCGTCAGCCGAGCAGGCGGCGAGCCGCTTCGACCGCGACCGACACCGTGGTCGACTCGATCCGCTTCGCGGTCTCCTCGTCGGGCGTCTCCTGCTGGGTGCGGTTCACCAGCACACCGGCCACACATCCCGCGCGCAGCCCCGACGACGCGCACATCGTGAACAGCGTGGCTGCTTCCATCTCGTAGTTGAGCACGCCCATCGCCTGCCACTCCTCGAGGCTCCCCCGGAACCGCCGGGTGACCCGGCCCGAGTAGGTGTCGTAGCGTTCCTGCCCGGGGTAGAAGGTGTCCGACGACGCCGTGATGCCCACGTGGGGTTCCACCCCGACGGCCCGAGCGGCCTCGACCAGCGCCGTCGTGCATGCGAAGTCGGCGACCGCCGGGAACTCCATCGGTGCGAAGTGCAGACTCGCGCCGTCGAGGCGCACGGCCCCGGTCGTCACGATCGCGTCGCCCGGCTGCAGCTGCGGCTGGATCCCACCCGTCGTGCCGACGCGCAGGAACGTGCGCACCCCGAGCTGCGCCAACTCCTCGACGGCGATCGACGTCGAGGGCCCGCCGATCCCCGACGAGCAGACGACGACCGGGGTGTCGTCGAGCCAGCCGAGATACGACGTGAACTCCCGGTGCGCCGCGAGGAACTCGTGGCGATCCATCGTGGCGGCGATCCGTTCGACCCGTCCGGGATCCCCCGGCACGATCGCCACGGTGGCGCCCTGCAACCTGTCTGCCGTCAGCCCGAGATGGAACACCGCTGCCATGCCTCGAACCGTACCCCAACCCCGGAATCTGCCCGGTTGTCGCGCCGAGCGCGCAGATCGAGGCATCGTTCGGGGCGGGGCGGGGCGGGGGGGCGGGGCGGAGCGGAGGCGGTGGGGGGCGAGGTGCTGCCGGTGGACGCTTGCATACATGCACATGTCTTTATATGATTGCCGGATGCAGATGGAGGTGGCGCTCGACGCGCTGCGGGCGATCGCCGAGGACACTCGGCTGAGGATCCTGTCGGTGCTGCGTCGTGGAGAACTGACCGTGACCGACCTCACCGAGATCCTGGGCCAGTCGCAGCCGCGTGTGTCACGACACCTGCGACTCCTCGTCGAAGCCGGCCTGGTCACCAAGCACCGTGAGGGCACCTGGGCGTTCTTCCGTCTGGTCGACGCCGGTGATCACGCGGCCCTCCTCGCTGCGGCGCTCGCCGCCGTCGACGATGCCGATCCGGTCCTGGCCGCCGATCTCCGGCGCCTCGACGTCGTCCGCGAGCGTCGTGCCGACGCAGCAGCCGACTACTTCGAACGGATCGCGCCGATCTGGGACGAGGAGCGTTCGCTGCACGCCTCGGCCACCACGGTCGAAGCCGCGATCCTCGACGTGATCGGCGACCGCCCGCTCGGCCGCGTGCTCGACGTGGGTACCGGTACCGGTCGCATGCTGCAACTGCTCGCCGATCGCGCCGATCGCGCCGTCGGCCTCGACACCAGCCACTCGATGTTGTCGGTCGCGCGCGCCAACCTCGAACGGCGCGGGATGCAGGGATGGGAACTCCGCCAGGGCGACGTGCACAGCCCGCCGCTCGATCGGGCGTCGTTCGACCTCGTCGTCGTCCATCAGGTGCTGCACTACCTCGACGAGCCCGCCCGGGCGTTGACGGAGGCGGCACGACTCGTTGCCCCTGGCGGCCGTCTGCTCGTCGTCGATTTCGCACCGCACCGCCACGACTTCCTGCGGGCGGCAGCCCACCGCCGCCTGGGATTCACCCACGACCAACTCCGCGACTGGTTCGACCAGTGTGGGTTCGACTGCTCCACGATCGTCGACGTCGAACCGCCGGCCGGTGACGGCGGCCTCACCGTCACGGTCTGGCTCGCCGACAACCGCGACACCGCTCGCGCAACCGCCCCCGACACGACCAGCTCGAACACGACCAAGAAGATCGCCTGAGAAAGCACCCCGATGACGAGCAACACGCACCCATTCCACGACCACCCGATCGCCGAGCTCGCACGTGAGCGCATCGTCGTCCTCGACGGCGCCATGGGCACCGAGATCCAGACGCTCGGCCTGTCGGACGAGGCGTTCCGCGGTGAACGCTTCTGCGATCACGGCTGCGACCTCGCCGGCAACAACGAACTCCTCACGCTCACCCAGCCCGACGCGATGCGCGAGATCCATCTGCGCTACTTCCTCGCCGGAGCCGACATCGCCGAGACCAACACGTTCTCGGCCAACCGCGTCTCGCAGGGTGACTACGACACCGTCGACCAGGTCGTCGAGTTGAACGAGGTCGCCGCCCGGCTCGCCCGCGAAGCGGCCGAGGAGGCGCAGGGCATCGACGGTCACCGCCGCTTCGTCGCCGGCGCGGTCGGGCCGACCAACATGACGCTCTCGCTGTCGCCGAAGGTGGAGGACCCCGGCTATCGGGCGATCACGTTCGGCGCACTGGCCGACGCGTACCAGGAGCAGATCGAGGCGCTCCTCCGTGGCGGCGTCGATGCGATCCTGATCGAGACGATCTTCGACACGCTCAACGCCAAGGCGGCGATCGTCGCCAGCCGGCGAGCGATGAACGCCCACGGCACCCAGCTGCCGCTGATGATCTCGGGCACGATCACCGACCGCTCCGGCCGCACGCTCTCGGGCCAGACCCCCGCTGCGTTCTGGCAGTCGATCCGTCACGCCCAGCCGCTCACGGTCGGTCTCAACTGCGCGCTCGGCGCCGAGGAGATGCGCCCGCACGTCCTCGAACTCGCCGCGATCGCCGACACGCTCGTCTGCGCGTATCCGAACGCCGGCCTGCCCAACGAACTCGGCGGCTACAACGAGACGCCCGCCGAGACGGCGGCGTTCGTCGGCGAGTTCGCCGAGGCCGGGCTCGTCAACGTCGTCGGCGGCTGTTGCGGCACCACCCCGGCCCACATCGAGGCGATCACTCGGGCCGTGGAAGGCAAGGCGCCGCGCTTCGTGCCCGAGCGCGTCCCCCGGCTGGAGCTCTCCGGTCTCGAGCCGTTCGCGCTCACCGACGACATCCCGTTCGTCAACGTGGGCGAACGCACCAACATCACCGGATCGGCCAAGTTCCGGCGGCTGATCAAGGACAACGAATACGGCGAGGCGCTCGAGGTCGCACTGCAGCAGGTCGAGAACGGCGCGCAGATCATCGACGTCAACATGGACGACGGGCTCATCGACGGCGTGCAGGCGATGACCACCTTCCTCAATCTGATCGCGTCGGAGCCGGACATCGCCCGCGTCCCGATCATGATCGACTCCTCCAAGTTCGAGGTGATCGAGGCCGGCCTGCAGTGCGTGCAGGGCAAGCCGATCGTCAACTCGATCTCGATGAAGGAAGGCGAGGAAGCGTTCCTCGCCCAGGCTCGCACCTGCCTCGACTACGGCGCTGCCGTGATCGTGATGGCCTTCGACGAGGTCGGCCAGGCCGACACGGTCGAGCGCAAGGTCGACATCGCCCGCCGGGCGTACCACCTCCTGATCGACGAGGTCGGTTTCCCTCCCGAGGACATCATCATCGACCCGAACATCTTCGCGGTTGCCACCGGCATCGAGGAGCACAACCGCTACGGCCTCGACTTCATCGAAGCGACCAAGCAGATCACCGACGAGCTGCCGTACGTCAACATCTCCGGCGGCGTGTCGAACCTGTCGTTCTCGTTCCGTGGCAACGAGCCGGTGCGCGAGGCGATGCACTCGGTGTTCCTGCTGAAGGCCGTCGAGGCGGGCATGCGCATGGGCATCGTCAACGCCGGCCAGCTCGCCGTGTACGACCAGATCGATCCCGAGCTGCGCGAACTGTGTGAGGACGTGGTGCTCGCTCGCCGCCCCGACGCCACCGAACGGCTGCTCGACGCGGCCGCGCGCTTCGCCGGCGACGGCGCCGAGGTCGCCGATCCCGCGGCGCAGGAGTGGCGTTCGTGGGACGTCGACCGTCGCATCGACCATGCGTTGGTCAACGGCATCACCGTGTTCATCGAGGCCGACGTCGAGGAGGCCCGAGCACGATCGAGCCGTGCGGTCGATGTGATCGAGGGGCCGCTGATGAGCGGTATGAACACGGTCGGCGACCTGTTCGGCGCCGGCAAGATGTTCCTCCCACAGGTGGTGAAGTCGGCCCGCGTGATGAAGCAGGCGGTCGCCTACCTCACCCCGTTCATCGAGGCCGAGGGTGAGGATGGTGCCGCGTCGAAGGCCGGGACCGTCCTGCTGGCCACCGTGAAGGGCGACGTGCACGACATCGGCAAGAACATCGTCGGCGTCGTGCTCGGCTGCTCCAACTACGACGTGATCGACCTCGGTGTGATGGTGCCCGCCCAGACGATCCTCGAGACCGCCCGCGAACGCAACGTCGACATCATCGGGCTGTCCGGTCTGATCACGCCGTCGCTCGACGAGATGGTGCGGGTGGCGGCTGAGATGGAACGCACCGGTTTCGAGGTGCCCCTGCTGATCGGCGGGGCCACCACCAGCCGACTGCACACCAGCTTGAAGATCGACCCCGCCTACCACGGCCCGGTGGTACACGTCGGCGACGCCAGCCGTGCATCCGGTGTGATCTCCAGCCTGCTGTCGAGCACGCAGCGAGAGAGTTTCCTCGCCGAGCTCGGCACCGACTACGCCCGCGTGGTCGAGTCGCATGCTCGGGCCACGATCGAGCGCGACCGCGTGTCGATCGACGTCGCCCGCGCCAACCGCCTCCAGCCGGTCTTCGACTCGTCGACGATCACCGAGCCGACGTTCATCGGCACGCGGGTGTTCGACGAGTACGACGTCGCCGAACTCGTGCCGTACATCGACTGGACACCGTTCTTCCGTACGTGGGGCATCCGCTCGAAGTTCCCCGAGGTGCTCACCGACCCCGAGTTCGCCGATGCCGCCCGTCCGCTCTACGACGATGCGCTCGCGATGCTCGACAAGATCGTCGCCGACAAGTGGTTCCGTCCGAAGGCCGTCGTCGGGTTCTGGCCCGCCCAGGCCGACGGCGACGACATCGTCGTGTTCACCGACGAGAAGTGCACGAGCCCGCGCGCCCGCTTCCACGGCGTCCGCCAGCAGGCGACGAAGACCGAGGGTCGTCCGAATCTGAGCCTGTCCGACTTCGTGGCGCCGGCCGACTCCGGTGTCACCGACTGGGTCGGTGGCTTCGTGGTCACGGCGGGTCCGGAGGAGATCGAGATCGCCGAACGGTTCGAGGCCGACAACGACGACTATTCCTCGATCCTCCTGAAGGCGATCGCCGACCGGCTCGCCGAAGCGTTCGCGGAGCGGATGCACGAGCGGGTCCGCACCGAGCTGTGGGGCTACGCGCCCGACGAGTCGTTCACGCCGGACGAGCTCCTGCACGAGTCGTTCCAGGGCATCCGCCCGGCACCGGGCTACCCGAGCCAGCCCGATCACACCGAGAAGGCGACGCTGTTCTCGCTGCTCGACGCCACCGATGCGATCGGTGTCGAGCTCACCGAGTCGTTCGCGATGTGGCCCGGATCATCGGTGTCGGGGCTCTACTTCGCCCACCCGGACTCGAAGTACTTCGGCGTCGGCAAGATCAAGCGAGATCAGCTCGCCTCCTATGCGGAGCGCAAGGGCTGGACGATCGAGCAGGCCGAGGAGCACCTCGCGCCCATCCTCGACGGGAGCTGAACGTCAGGCCGCTTCACGCGCCGCGGCCCGGGTGGTCATCGGCGCGAGCAGGAACATCAGCGCAAGTCCGATCGCCAACCCGACACCGAGGTGCAGGGCCCAGAACGTCGAGGTGGCGCCGAACACCGCCGCCGCACCGAGCGGTCCGATCGTTTGTCCGAGTCGGGCCGCCCCGACGTAGATCGCCACGATCGCTCCGCGGTGTTCGGGTGGCGACAGCTCGACGGAGAGGTCCTGCAGCGTCGGGAAGAGGGCACCTTCGCCGGCCCCGTAGACGAAGCATCCCAGCGCCACGAGCCCCGCGATTTCGGACGCCCCGATCAGTGCGAACCCGGCGGCGAAGAGCAGCGAGCATCCCACGAGCAGCGGCCTCGGATCGATGTAGGTGCGGATGCGCTGCACGTTGAAGGCCATCAGCGTCGATGTGATCGCGGGGATCGCAAGGAACAGCCCACGAACGGACGCGTTGAAACCGAACTGGTCCTCGAGATGGATGGGCAGCGTCGACAGGAACACCCCGAAGATCATGATGAACGAGACGGTTCCGCCGATGAGCACCACGACGACCTCGGGTCGTCGGACGACCTCGCGGATCCCCGCCAGCTGTTCCCTCACCGACACCGTCGTGTCGGGTCGGCCTGCCGGCAGTATCCGCCACGCGAAGAACGCCACCACCAAGCCGAGTCCGTAGGGAGCGAGCGCCAACCGCCAGCTCGAGAGGTCGGTGAGCACGCCGCCGACCGGAGGGAGGATTGCGAGACAGACCGTCAGGAAGGCTGCGTTGCGACCGATCAGCCGGGTTCGGTCGAGGCCCGTCCAGTAGTCGCCGATCAAGACCACCGCCAGGTTGATCAGTCCTGCCGCGCCCACGCCCATGCCGAGTCGGGCGACGATGAGGAAGGCGAAGCTCGGAGCCAGCGCTGCGGCGACACCCGAGACGCCGAACATCGAGAGGCAGGGAACGAGTACTCGGCGTCGGCCGAGGCGATCCGCGAGCACACCGATGATCGGCGCCATGAAGATCCCGGGGAACGACGTCGCTGCGATCAACAGTCCTGCGCCGCCGTCGCCGACGCCGAACTCGTCGAGAATGTTCGGCACCGCCGGAGCGAGCAGCGTGTTGCCCATGATTCCGGTTCCGGTCACCGCCAGGATGAGGAGGAAGAGCGCCCGACGGTTGACCACCGGACGAACCTAGCGACCTCCACGGTGATCCCCGGCGGTCAGCGCTCGCCGATCTACGCTCGGCGGTCGCAGGGTGACGAGAGCCCGATCAGCGAAACGAGGACAACTCCATGAACGACAACATCCGCATTCCGATCGCGGAGGCCTTCGGCACCGCGGTGCTGGTGATCGGCGGGCCGGGCACCGCGATCTTCGCCACCGGCTTGTTCAACGAGGATCTCAATGTCGGTGCGCTCGGTGTGGCGATCGCCTTCGGGTTCAGCCTGCTCTGCATGGCGTACCTCATCGGGCGCATCTCGGGATGCCACATCAACCCGGCCGTCACGATCGGCATGGTGATGGCGAAGAAGCTGGAGCCGGCGAAGTCGATCCCGTACTTCGTTGCCCAGTTCGTCGGCGGCATCGTCGGCGCCGGCATCATTGCCCTGACCCTCAGCGGCACCGAGGGCTTCATGTCGCGAGCGCAGGACGCCGGGTTCGCCTCGAACGGTTACGGCACGCACTCGCCCGGCGGATTCGAGCTGCTCTCGGTCGCGATCATCGAGATCGTCGTCACCGCGATCTTCGTGCTGATCGTGCTCGGGACGACGAGCATCAAGGGCGTTCCCACCGGCTTCGGGCCGATCGCGGCCGGGCTGGGGCTCACCCTGGTGCACCTGATCTCGATTCCGGTGTCGAACACCTCGGTCAACCCGGCCCGCTCGCTCGCAACCGCCGTGTTCCAGGGCGACTGGGCCCTCGGCCAGGTCTGGGCGTTCATCGTGTTCCCGGTGATCGGGGCCGTGCTGGCCGGCGGTCTGTGGATGGTGCTCGGCGAGCCCGAGGCAAACGACGACGAAGCGCTCTGATCGAGCGATGACGTCATCGTCCGGGGGTCGAGCCCACATTTGGGTGGGATTTCCCGGCCCCTGATAACTTCTCGGTCCGATGTCGGTGTTCCTGCGCGATTACTTGACCGTCGTCTGGTTCGGCCTGGCCGCACTGGCGATCGGTGGCATACTGCTCGGCCTCGCGGCGCTCGTCCGCCCGACCAAGCCCAACTACGACAAGGGCGTGGCCTACGAGTCCGGCGTCGACCCGGTCGGCATCGGATGGTCGCAGAGCCAGATCCGCTACTACGTGTTCGCCCTGCTGTTCGTCATCTTCGATGTCGAGGCCGTGTTCCTGTTCCCGTGGGCGGCCAACGTCGAGCGCTACGGCACCTTCGGCCTGGTCGTGATGCTCGTGTTCATCGTGCTCCTGCTCGACGGACTGGTGTACGCCTGGAAGCGCGGGTTGTTGCGATGGGTCTGATGAAGCCGAGTGCGATGAGAACAGGGAGCTGCTGACATGGGTCTCGTCGACAAGGGTCGCATGCCGGCCCCGCTGACCAAGTTGTTCAACATGAGCCGCTCGTACTCGCTGTGGGTCTATCAGTGGGGTCTCGCGTGTTGTGCGATCGAGATGGGTGCCGCGTTCGGTTCGCCGCGTTACGACGTGATGCGTCTCGGCGTCATCCCGCTCCCGGCGAGCCCACGCCAGGCCGATTTCGTGTGCATCTCCGGCACCGTCACCGACAAGATGGCCCCTGCCGTGCGCCGCCTGTGGGAGCAGATGCCCGAGCCCAAGTACGCGATCTCGATGGGATCGTGCGCCAACTGCGGTGGCCCGTACTGGGACAGCTATTCGGTCACCAAGGGCGTCGACCAGATCATCCCGATCGACGTCTACATCCCCGGCTGTCCGCCGCGCCCCGAGGCGCTCCTCGAAGGCGTCGTGCTGCTCCAGCAGCGGATCAAGAACGAGGACATGGCCGCGAAGTGGCGCGGCGACGAGGGGTTCACGTCGCTGCAGACCACACGTGAGCGTGAGCGCGTGGCCGCCATCGCCCCCGCTCCGGAGCAGTCGGCATCCACGGATCCGGCACGCGAGCCGATCGTCGTGGGCGGTGGACCCATTGAGTGACGGCGGCGCCACCGACACCGTGACCGACGAGACCCCGGCGTTGCCGGGCGACGGCCTCCGTGAGGGCATCATCGACGACCTCCGCCGCCGCATCGGCGACGGCGTCGTCGACACCCACATCTCACCCAACGACGATCTGTGGATCCGCGTCCACACCGACTCGTGGCGCGCCGCGGCCGAGGCGCTGAAGGCCGCCGGCTTCACCTTCTTCTCGTTCCTCTCTGGCCTCGACTGGCTGCCGTCGCCGTACGGCAAGGGTGAGGAGGACCCGACCGCCGAACCGGTCGAGCCCGACACCGAGATCCGTCAGGGCGTCACCGGCGGTGACACTCGATTCCAGGTGTTCGCCCGCCTCGTCGACCTCGACCGCCACGTCGGCGTCACGGTCAAGGCCGACGTTCCCGACGACCACCTCGTCGTCGACTCGTGGACCACGGTGTTCGCCGGTGCCAACTGGCACGAGCGTGAGTGCCACGAGATGTTCGGCATCGGCTTCAACGGTCATCCCGACCTGCGCAACATGTACCTGCCGACCGACTTCGAGGGTCATCCGTTGCGCAAGGACTTCCCGCTCCTCGCCCGCATGATCAAGCCGTGGCCCGGCATCGTCGATGTCGAACCGATGCCCGTCCAGGACGACGACACCCCGAACGAAGCGGCAGCGAGCGAAGGCGAGAGCGCGTCATGACCGTCCTCAGCGATCGTCAGCAGTTGAGCTACATCGCCAGCCAGGCGGCCGATGCACGGCTCAACGTCGAACTCGAGACCGAGGGCATGACCCTCAACATCGGCCCGCAGCACCCGGCCACGCACGGCACGCTGCGGATCATCTGCCGCCTCGACGGCGAGCAGGTCGTGTGGGCCGAGCCGTCGGCCGGCTACATGCACCGCGGCTACGAGAAGCTCACCGAGGTCCGCACGTTTCCCCAGGTGACCACGCTGATCAACCGCATCGACTGGCTGGGCAGCTTCGCCAACGAGGTGCCGTTCATTCTCGCTGCCGAGAAGCTGATGGAGATCGAGGCGCCGCCGCGCGCTCAGGTGATCCGCACGATCCTGTTCGAACTGTCGCGCATCGCCAACGTGTCGCTGTTCCTCGGCGACCTCGGCGTGCAGATGGGCGCGATCACGCCGGTGTTCCTCGCCTTCCGCGACCGCGAGTACGTCCTGAACCTGATCGAGGGTGCCACCGGTGGTCGGTTCCATCCGAACTTCGACCGCATCGGCGGACTGAAGGACGACCTGCCGGCCGGCTGGATCGACGAGACCCGCCAGGTGATGGTCAAGCTCCGCGAGTTCTGCGACATCATCGAAGACCTCCTGTTCGGCAACGAGATCTTCCAGAGCCGCATGCGTGGCATCGGGATCATCCCCGCCGACATCGCCAAGGACTACGGCCTGTCGGGCGCCAACCTGCGCGCCAGCGGGGTCGACTACGACCTGCGCCGAGACCAGGACATCGCGATGTCGTGGGACAAGGCCGACTGGAAGGTGTGGACCCACCCCGACGGCGACAGCTTCGCTCGCTGCTGGGTCCGGCTGCAGGAGACCCGCGAGTCGTGCAAGATCGTCGAGCAACTGCTCGACCAGATCCCCGCCGGCCCGATCATGACCAAGGTGCCGCGCATCATCAAGGTGCCCGAGGGCGAAGCGTGGGTGTCGACCGAGAACCCGCTCGGCGAGATGGGCTACTACGTCGTCTCCAAGGGTGACCTCGGCCCGTTCCGGGTCAAGATCCGCTCGGCGAGCTTCAACAACATCTCGATCGTGCCATGGGCGCTCAAGGGCGTCTACGTCCCCGACATCATCACGATCCTCGCCAGCCTCTACTTCATCCTGGGTGACATCGACAGATGATCCAGCTCGCCATCGAGATCCCCTACTGGGGGCAGTCGCTGCTGCGCGTCCTCGGCGGACTCGTCGCCGTGCTGTTGCCGGCCGGCGCCATCGTCTACCTCTTCCTGTTCAAGATGATGTCGTTCATGCAGAGCCGCCTCGGCCCCATGGAGGCCGGTCCCTACGGCTCGCTGCAGCTGGTTGCCGAGGTCGGCAAGTGGATGCAGAAGGAGGACCTCGCACCCGAGGCCGCCGACAAGCAGATCTTCAAGATGGCGCCGCTCGTCGTGTTGCTGTCGACGTTCCTCCTCGTCGTCATCGTGCCGTTCGGACCCGACGCCTACTTCACCAACTTCGCCGTCGGTGTGTTCTTCGGCCTCGCGGTCGCCTCGGTCAGCGTGCTCGGCATCCTGATCGCGGGCTGGGCGAGCGCCAACAAGTACTCCCTGCTGGGTGGTCTGCGAGCCGCCGGCCAGCTGATCGCGTACGAGTTGCCGATGGTGCTCGCCACGCTCGGCGTGGTGATCCAGGCGGGGTCGATGAACCTGCAGGACATCACCGTCGTGCAGAACACGGGCGAGATCTTCGGTTTCAGTGGTCTCGGCAACCCGTTCATCATCACGCAGTTCGTCGGGTTCGTGATCTTCATGATCGCCGTGCAGGCCGAGCTCACCCAGGCGCCGTTCGACATGCCGATCGCCGAGTCCGAGCTCGTGTCGGGGTACATGACCGAGTACTCCGGCTTCCGGTTCCTGATCTTCTTCATCGCCGAGTTCGCGACCGCGGGCGTGTTCGCCTTCATCGCCTCGGTGCTGTTCCTCGGCGGTTGGGGCATCCCCTTCAGCTGGTTCGGCTGGGACAGCCTCGACGCCGTGCCGGACTGGATGAACCTGGTCGGCCCGCTGATCATGTTCGGCAAGATGCTGTTCCTCACCTTCATCATCATGTGGGTGCGCTTCAGCTTCCCCCGTTTCCGTGAGGACCAACTCCAGACCTTTGCCTGGAAGGTCCTCATCCCGATCGCCCTGTTGAACACGGCGATCACCGCGATCTTCAAGGTGGCGTTCTGATGCCCGACAAGCCCAAGGTTCCCGGTCTGTTCAAGGGTCTCGGCGTCACGCTGGGCATCCTGAAGGACACCGTCGTCGACGGCGCGAACACCGTCCAGTACCCGCACGAGAAGGAAGCGCCGCCGATCCGCGCCCGCGGCGTGATCGCACTGCACGAGGACAACTGCACCGCGTGCATGCTGTGCGCACGTTCGTGTCCCGACTGGTGCATCTACATCGAAGGCCACAAGCAGCTCGCGCCGCCCCGACGCGCCGGCGGCAAGCCGCGCCAGGTGAACCACCTCGACCGGTTCGACATCGACTACGCGCTGTGCATGTACTGCGGCATCTGCGTCGAGGTGTGTCCGTTCGACGCCCTGTTCTGGAGCCCCGAGTACGAGTACTCCGAGCCGAAGATCGCCGACCTGCTCCACGACAAGGAGAAGCTCGGCGAGTGGATGGAGACGGTGCCCGAGGCACCGGCGCTCGAAGCCGGAGCGCAGAAGAAGTGAGGGGCCAGCAGTGAACGCGCTCATCCTCGCCGCCGACGACGTCAACGTCGCGCTCAACGTCGGGTTCGGGATCATCGCCGCGATGATGATCTTCGCCGCCATCAGCGTGGTCACCTCGAAGAACGTCGTGCACGCCGCGCTCTGGCTGGTGATGGTGCTCGGCGGCATGGCTGCCCAGTACATCCTCGCGGGTGCAGAGTTCGTCGCGGCCTCGCAGGTGCTGGTCTACATCGGCGCCGTGATGGTGCTGTTCCTGTTCGGCATCATGCTCACCCGTGCCCAGATCGGCAAGGAAGCCGGCCTCAACAACAAGCAGTGGGCTGTCGGCGTTCCGGTCGCGGTCCTCGTGTTCGGCCTGCTCGGTTGGGTGATCATCGACGCCTACGGCGACGACGTGCTCGCGGAGACCTCGCCGACCCCCACCGTGGAGTTGAGCGACCAGTTCCTCGACATCTACCTGCTGCCGTTCCTCGCGATCTCCTTCATCCTGCTCGCCGCCGCAATCGGCGCCATCGTCCTGGCGCGCAAGGACTGATCAGATGCTCGCTGTCAACTTCCGTTCTGGTGCCGGGTTCGTCGTCCGCTCCGCTTCCTCCTCGCGCCGGTTGCGACTCGTCGCTGGCGCTTCCCTCGTCGCCTGGGTGAACGGCTGATGCTCGCTGTCAACTTCCTTCTTCTTGCTGCGGCGCTGTTCAGCATCGGCGTCTACGGCGTCATCGCCCGCCGCAATGCCGTGATGGTGCTGATGTCGATCGAGTTGATCCTCAACGCCGTCAACCTCAACCTGGTCGCGTTCGCGATGATGACCAACACCGTCGACGGCCAGGTCTTCGCGCTCTACGTGATCGCCATCGCCGCCGCCGAGGTCGGCGTCGGACTGGCGATGGTGCTCATGATCTATCGCAACCGCAGGTCGATCGCCCTCGACGAACTCTCGGAAATGAAGGGCTGACATGCTTGCTGCCGAAGCCGTCGAACTCAGCTCGGGATGGTTCCTCGAGAACGCCTGGCTGATCGCGCTGATCCCGATGATCGCGTTCGCCGTCATCATCGCCGTGGGCAAGCACCTGCCGATGAAGGGATCCGAGGTCGGCCTGGCCTCGATGGCCGCCTCGCTCGTGCTGTCCACCGGCGCCATGATCCAGTGGGTCCAGCGAACCAACTCCGCTTCAGAAGGCGAGGAGGCGGCCGGGTTGCTCCAGGCGTTCGGTCGCACGCTGCCGCGTGCCACCGAGGGTGAAGCCGAACCATTCATCGAACCGGTCGTGCACACCTGGGTGTGGTGGTCGAGCGGTTCGCTCGAGTTCGGCATCGGTTCGCTCGGCAACGGACTGACCATCCTGCTGCTCTGGCTCGTCGCGTTCATCTCGCTGCTCGTGCAGATCTTCAGCCTCGACTACGTCCGCGGCGACCGCCGGTACACGCACTTCTTCGCCGCCATCACGCTGTTCTCCGGCGGGATGCTCGTGATGCTGATGGCACCGAACATGATCCAGCTGATCCTCGGCTGGGAGATCATGGGCCTGTGTTCGTTCCTGCTGATCGGCCACTGGTGGGAGGAGGAAGCGAACAGCCGAGCAGCGTTGAAGGCGTTCTTCACCGTGCGCGTCGGCGACGTCGGGCTGCTCGTCGGCACCTCGATCATCTTCTTCGGAGCCAACGCCTGGGCTGTCGACAACCTCGACAGCAACGGTTTCGACATCGCCGCCATCCAGGCCTGGGCGCTGTCGGGCGAAGCCGGCAGCTCGTTCCTCGTCCCCGGTGCGATCGCGCTGTTCATCGCCTGTATCGGCAAGTCGGGTCAGTTCCCGCTGCACACCTGGCTGCCCGACGCGATGGCGGGCCCGACCCCCGTGTCGTCGCTGTTGCACAGCTCGACCATGGTCGTCGCCGGCGTGTTCCTCGTCGCCCAGCTCTACCCCGTGTTCTGGCAGGCCTTCGACATCGGCCAGGGCTCGCTGACCTTCATCGCGATCATCGGAGCGATCACGATCGTCATCGCCGCGCTGTTGGCGTTCGTGCAGGACGACATCAAGAAGGTGCTCGCGTACTCGACGGTGTCGCAGCTCGGCTACATGATGCTCGGCCTCGGCACGGGCGCCTGGCTGCCGGCGGTGTTCCACATCTTCACCCACGCCTTCTTCAAGTGTTGTCTGTTCCTCTGCGCCGGTTCGGTCAGTCACTCGGGATCGCACCACTCCTTCGACATGAAGAAGGACATGGGCGGTCTGCGCAAGAAGATGCCGATCACGTTCACCGCCTGGATCGTCTCGACCCTCGCCCTCACCGGCATCTTCCCGTTCGCCGGGTTCTGGTCGAAGGACGAGATCATCGACAACGTCGGCAACAACGGCTACACCGTGCTGATGTGGGTCGGCCTCGGCGGTGCCGTCCTCACCGCGATGTACATGACGCGGGCCACCTACCTCACCTTCTTCGGTGAGCCCCGCGGCGCGGCCGCCGGCGAGCACCACCCCGACGAGGAGCACGCCGAGGAGCACGAGATGGAGCACATCTCCGTCGGCGCTCCCGAGCCCGAACCGCGCTCGCTCGGCGCCGCCGCCAACGCGCACGCCGACGACGACCACGGCGGCCACGATGACCACCATGCATCCGACGGTCCGCACGAGTCGGGGCCGCTCCTGCTGATCCCGATCGTCATCTTGGCCTTCTTCGCGCTGTTCGCCGGGCTTGCCAACCCGACGCCGTTGGCGTCGAGGTTCGGCGAAGGCATCGAGTCGCTGAAGAAGTACGTCGAGCCACGCGCGACCGCGGTGCCGTTCGAGGAGGTCATCGCGAGCGGCCCCGGTGAGTCGATCATGATCATCGACGGTCGCCCGAGTGCGAGCCCGACCGCCGAAGAGGGCGAGGGTGAGGAAGGCGCCAAGAAGTCGGGGTGTGGCTTCGACGCTCCCGAACCCGGTACCGCCTGCTTCTTCCCCGGCGTGAGCCACGCCGAGCCGACCTTCGCCAAGATCCTGTTGTCGCTCGGTGTCGTCGCTGTCGGCTACGCCGTGGCGATCGCCTTCAACGTGGCGTTCTACGGCCGGCGGAACAAGCACCTCGTTGGCCTCACCGAACGTTCGAAGGTGCTCCGAGGTGGGTTCGTCTTCCTCAAGAACAAGTACTACCTCGATTGGCTCTACGAGAACGTGATCGTCCGGGCGGTCGCCCACCCGATCTCCAAGGCGACCTACTGGTTCAACCAGCACATCATCGACGCCGCCGTCAACGACGTCGGCATCGGTGCCCGCAAGACCGGCACCTGGGTCTACGACAACATCGACCAGAAGGTCGTCGACGGCGCCGTCGACGGGTCCGGCTGGATCGCCTCCGAGGCCGGTCACGGTCTGCAACCCACCCAATCCGGCAAGGTCAGCCAGTACGGCGCGCTCCTCTTCGGAGCCGCCGCCGTCGGCGCCATCGTCCTCGTCCTCGTCAACGTGAGCTGAAAGCACCCTTCGAACCATGGAACCACTCACTGATCAGAACTGGCTGCTGAGCGTCGGCACCTTCCTCCCGCTCGTCGGCGTGCTGGTGATGCTGTTCATCCCCCGCAGCGAAGAGGCCACGCACAAGATCGTCGGCATCGCCACCGCCGGTGCGACCCTGGCGATCGGCATCGTCACGCTGTTCGCCTTCGACTACAGCGAGGCCGGACGACTGCAGTTCTTCGTCGACGCCGAATGGATCCCGGTGATCGACGCCAACTACACCGTCGGCATCGATGGCATCAGCCTCCCGCTCTACATCCTGTCGATGGCGGTGACGTTCTTGGTGATGATCTACACCTGGGACAACATGCCGGACGCCGGCAACCCCAAGGCGTTCTACATCCTGATGCTGGTGCTGCAGGTCGGCATGGCCGGCACGTTCATGGCCCAGGACCTGATCCTGTTCTTCGTGTTCTTCGAGCTCGTCCTGCTGCCGATGTACTTCATGATCGGCGTGTGGGGCGGCGAGCAGCGCAAGTACGCCTCGCTCAAGTTCTTCCTCTACACGATGTTCGGGTCGGCGTTCATGCTGGTCGCCTTCATCGCGCTGTACTTCCAGACCGGCGCCGAGAGCTTCGGGTTCCAGCACCTGATCGAGGCGGGAGCGGGCATCGACAAGAACGTCCAGATCTGGATCTTCGCCGGCATGTTCCTCGGCTTCGCCGTCAAGGTGCCGATGTTCCCGTTCCACACCTGGCTCCCCGACGCCCACACCCAGGCGCCGACGCAGGGCTCGGTCATCCTGGCGGCGATCCTGCTGAAGCTCGGTACCTACGGCTTCGTGCGCATCGCGATCCCGATGCTGCCCGAGGGTGCCGTCGAGTGGGCCCCGGTGATCGGCATCCTGGCGGTGATCGGCATCATCTACGGCGCCCTGGGCTGCCTGGCCCAGACCGACATGAAGCGATTGATCGCGTTCTCGTCGGTGGCCCACATGGGTTTCGTGATGCTCGGCATCTCGACGTTGACCGAGTTCGGCATCAACGCCGCCATCTTCGGCATGGTCGCTCACGGCCTGATCACCGGCATGCTCTTCTTCGTCGCCGGATCGGTCAAGCACCGCTACCACACCCTCGAGATCAAGCGGCTCTCCGGCATGCTCATCCAGGCGCCGCGACTCGGATGGATCCTCGGCTTCGCCGCAATGGCATCGCTCGGACTGCCCGGTCTCGCGGGCTTCTGGGGCGAGTTCCCGGCGATCCTGGCGGCCTACAACCCAGGGTTCGGCCTCAGCACGGCGCTGTTCCGCACGCTGATGGTGATCGCCGCCGTCGGCACGGTGCTCGCGGCGGGCTACCTCCTCTGGCTCTACCAGCGCACGGCGTTCGGTGAACCGAGCGACGAGTTCACCTCCCACGGCTCGGGTCATGGAGGCGTCGCCCACTCGCTGAGCTCGGCGGCCAATGCCGACACCGACGAACACCACGACGAGATCTACGACGTCACGCCGATCGAGTGGATCGCGTGGACGCCGTTCCTGCTCGGCATCGTCGTGTTCGGCGTCTACCCGCAACTGCTCTTCAAGGTGATCAATCCTGCGGTCACCGAACTGGTCGCGAACCTCGGACGGTCACTGGGCTGATGCTCGCCACGTTCCTCGCCCAAGCCGGCGACTGGGTGTCGCCCTCGATCGACTGGGCCGCGCTCGCTCCCGAGATCGTCCTGGCGGTCGGCATCAACATCATCCTGCTGCTCGACCTGCAGTTGGCCGAGACCAAGAAGTGGGCGATCGCGACGATCACGGGGTTCGTGCTGCTCGGCAGCTTCGTCGCCATCGCAGTGCTCGCCGCGACCAACGATGGTCCGACCTCGCTGTTCGACGGCCGCTACGTCGTCGACGACTACGCGCTGCTGTTGAAGGCGCTGTTCGTGCTCGCCGCCTACGTGGTCGTGCTGATGAGTCAGACCGAACTCGAAGAGGGCGGCTACTACCAGGGCGAGTTCTACGTGCTGATGCTGTGCAGCGTGCTCGGCATGGTGATGATGGCGTCGGCGCGCGACCTGGTGAGCATCTTCGTGGCGCTCGAACTGCTGTCGATCCCGGCCTACATGATGGCGGCCTGGAACAAGCGCAACCAGAAGTCGAACGAGGCGGGCGTCAAGTACTACTTGCTCGGCGTGTTCGCCTCCGCGATCCTGCTGTACGGGATGAGCCTGCTGTTCGGTGTCACCGGCTCGACGCTGCTCACCGACATCGGCGCCTCGCTCCTCGACGGCGATCTGATCGGCCTCGAGGTGGTGGCGGTCGTGTTCGTCATCTGCGGTTTCGCGTTCAAGATCTCGGCGGTGCCGTTCCACCAGTGGGCCCCGGACACCTACGAGGGTGCGCCGACGCCGGTGACCGCGTTCTTCTCGGTCGCCACCAAGGCGGCCGGGTTCGTCGCGCTGATGTCGGTCGTGTTCATCGCCTTCCCCGGCGCCGACGCGGTGTACGAGCCGCTGATCTGGGTGATGGCCGTGCTCACGATGACGATCGGCAACGTCCTCGCCTTGCGCCAGACCAACATCGTGCGCATGTTGGCCTACTCCTCGGTCAGCCAGGGCGGGTTCATCCTGATGCCGCTCGCGTTCGCCGGTGACCCCGCCGTCGGCGCCTCTGCACTCAACGCCGTGGTCGTCTACCTCGTGGTGTATGCCTTCATGAACCTCGGCGCCTTCGCCGTGGTGATCGCGGTCACCCGCAAGACCCGCAGCGGTGAGATCTCGTCGTTCGGTGGGCTCTTCTCCTATGCGCCCGGCCTGACCGTGGCGATGACGATCTTCTTCGCCTCGCTCGCCGGGATCCCGCCGCTCGCCGGCTGGTTCGCGAAGTTCAACGCCTTCAAGGCGGTGCTCGACGCCGGCACGACGTCGGCCTACGTGATGGCCGGGATCGCCGCGGTCAACACGGTCATCGCGGCGGCCTACTACATGCGTGTGTTGCGCGTCGCGTGGATGGACGAGGCACCCGACGGCGACACCAGCCCGGTCAATGCCCCGGCTCCGGTCCTGGCCGCGGTCGCGATCACCGTGATCGGCACGATCGTCCTCGGTGTCCTGCCGAACATCGTCGCTCGCGTCGGCGCCGTCGACGCCCTCACCGGCGCCTTCTCGGGCTGATCCCCGCATCTCGTGAACGAGGCGCGGCCCAGGTGCGCAGCTGGTTCACGAGATCAAGATGACTGACGAGATCCGCGGGGAGATCGAGCGGAGCGGGCCGATCACCTTCGAGCGGTTCATGGAGTTGGCGTTGTATGGAACCGAGGGGTTCTACACGAAGCCGGACGGGGGCTCGGCCGGGCGTCGGGGCGACTTCATCACTTCGCCGGAAGTGGGGCCGCTGTTCGGGGCCGTGATCGCCCGACACCTCGACGCCGAGTGGGAGCGGATCGGTCGTCCCGACCCGTTCACCGTCGTCGATCTCGGCGCCGGGCCCGGCACCCTGGCGCGATCGGTGCTCGCCGCGATCCCCGACTGTCTCGACGCACTCCGCTACGTCGCCGTCGAGGTGTCGAATCCACAGCGCCTGCGTCACCCCGACGGTGTCGAGTCGCGCTCCGGCCCACCCGACGAGCCGTTCGACGGCGTCGTGATCGCCAACGAGCTGCTCGACAATCTCCCCTTCAGGCTCGCCGTGTTCGACAACGGCTGGCGCGAGGCGTTCGTCGACCTCGGCGCCGACGGTCGCCTCGTCGAACGGCTGTCGGCGCCGTTCGACCCGGTGCCGGCTTGCTTGCCTCCCATCGGCGCCTTCGGCGCGCGGGCGCCCCTCGTCGATCGGGCGGCGGCCACGATCGAGGAGGCTCGCCGGCTCGTCCGGTCGGGTTCGGTCGTGATGATCGACTACGGCACCCCGCTGACGCCGATGCTCGCCGGTCGCCCGTGGCGAGACTGGCTGCGCACCTACCGGGGCAACGAACGGGGCGATCACTACCTCGCCGCTCCGGGGACCCAGGACATCACGATCGAGGTGCCGATCGATCAACTTCCCCAACCCGACGTGGTCAGGACGCAGTCGCAGTTCCTCCAGTTGTGGGGGATCGACGAACTCGTGGCCGAGGGTCGGCGTGTCTGGGCCGACCAGGCGGCCCGCCCCGGCCTGGAGGCGCTGAAGATGCGCAGCCGCGTCAGCGAGGCCGAGGCACTCGTCGATCCCGACGGCCTGGGCAATTTCCTCGTCGCCGAATGGCGCGCCGGCTGACGCCGCAGACCGTTGCTTCACCGCCCAGCGTCAGCACGGACGCAGCGTGTGGCGGTCACAGCTGACGCTGGAACCGACCTGGGATCGGTTCGCCACGGGGCTGGTCGGACCCGGTGATCTACCATCGGCGCCATGGCTGAACAGGGGAACGGCGAAGAACACGACACGATCGACGCGTTGAGCGCGGAGAACCGGAAGTTCCCGCCGTCGGAGGAGTTCAAGGCGAACGCACTCGTCACCGGAACCTTTCTCTACGACCAGGCGGCCGAAGACGACGAGGCGTTCTGGGCCCGTCAGGCATCCGGTCTCGTCGACTGGGCGACACCGTGGGACACGATTCTCGAATGGGAGCTCCCCGACGCCAAGTGGTTCGTCGGCGGCCAACTCAACGTCGCCTACAACTGCCTCGACCGGCACGTCCTCGGCGGCAAGGGCGACAAGGTCGCGATCCACTGGGAGGGCGAGCCCGGCGACACCCGCACGATCACCTATCGCGACCTGCTCGACGAGGTCAGCCAGTTCGCCAACGTGCTCAAGGACCTCGGAGTGCAGCGCGGCGATCGCGTGAACATCTACCTCCCGATGGTGCCCGAAGCTGCCGTCGCGATGCTCGCGTGCGCACGCATCGGCGCTGCGCACAGCGTGGTGTTCGGGGGATTCTCGGCGCAGTCGCTCGCCGACCGCATCAACGACGCGGAAGCGAAGGTCCTGATCACCGCCGACGGCGGCTACCGGCGCGGTGCAGTGTTCCCGCTCAAGCCCGCCGCCGACGAGGCGTGTGCGGAGACCCCGTCGATCGAGCACGTCGTCGTCGTCAAGCGTGGCGGCAACGACGTCGAGATGATCGATGGTCGCGACCACTGGTACCACGAGCTGATGGACGGGGCATCGAGCGACTGCCCCGCTGAACCGATGGACTCCGAGCAGCTGCTGTTCCTGCTCTACACCTCGGGAACCACCGGCAAGCCCAAGGGCATCATGCACACCTCGGGTGGCTACCTCACCCACGTCACCTACACCCACAAGTACGTGTTCGACCTGCATCCCGACGCCGACGTGTTCTGGTGCACCGCCGACGTCGGTTGGATCACCGGCCACAGTTACATCGTCTACGGCCCACTCTCGAACGGTGCCACGCAGGTGATGTACGAAGGCGTTCCCAACCACCCGGGCAACGACCGGTTCTGGGAGATCGTCGAGAAGTACGGCGTCACGATCTTCTACACCGCACCGACCGCCATCCGGACGTTCATGAAGTGGGGTGCCACCGAGCCGGCCAAGCACGATCTGTCGTCGCTGCGGCTGCTCGGCACGGTCGGCGAGCCGATCAACCCTGAGGCGTGGATGTGGTACCAGGAGCACATCGGCGGTGGTCGATGCCCGATCGTCGACACCTGGTGGCAGACCGAGACCGGCGGGATCATGATCAGCCCGCTGCCAGGGGCCACCACCACGAAGCCCGGCTCGGCGACGTTCCCGCTGCCCGGCGTGTCCACGGAGGTGATCGACGACGAAGGCAACCGTGTCGATGTCGGTGGTGGTTACCTGACCCTCACCCGGCCCTGGCCGGGCATGCTGCGCGGAATCTGGGGTGATCCCGAACGCTTCCGTGAGACCTATTGGTCGCGTTTCGAGGGCCGCTACTTCGCGGGCGACGGAGCGAAGCTCGACGATGAGGGCTACCTGTGGCTGCTCGGCCGGGTCGACGACGTGATGAACATCTCCGGGCATCGCATCTCCACGACCGAGGTCGAGTCGGCGCTCGTCTCGCACCCCGCGGTCGCCGAGGCGGCAGTCGTCGGCGCCACCGATGCGACGACGGGCCAGGCGATCATCGCCTACGTGATCCTGCGCGGCGGCGAGGACGTCGATGCGGAGGTCCTTCGCAGCCATGTCGCAGAGGAGATCGGAGCGATCGCGAAGCCGAAGCAGATCTACATCACCCCCGACCTGCCCAAGACCCGCTCGGGCAAGATCATGCGGCGACTGCTGCGCGACGTGGCCGAGGGGCGCAACATCGGTGACACGACGACCCTCGCCGACGCGTCGATCGTCGACGAACTCCAAGCGAGGGCGGCCAGCAGCGCCGACGACTGAGCGCTGACGCCCGGGTGGGCGTTCCTGACCCCACGAGGGTCAGGAACCCGTTCAAGGTCGAGCCGAACCGTGCCGATAGGGACACCATGGTTCCGCCCGATGGAGATCGATCCCGACGCCTTCCAACAATGTCGTGGGAATCCATCGTGGACGGGGCGACGACGACGCCGTCGGAACTCGACGATCACTCGGCCGCTGAGCAGGCGGTCTCCGTGCCGACTGCGACGTCGCCGCTGACCGGACCTGCGCCGATCGATGCGTCGATCGGCTCAGTCGCCACCGGTGTGGTCACGACCGGCTCGTCGGCCTCGGCTCCGGCCGATCCGGCGGCAACACCGGCGCCGATCTTCGATGCCGACTCGAATGACGGCGTCGCGTTCGCGCCGATCTCGTTCGCGCCGCTCACGCTCGATCCGCTTCCGCCGACGCCGACGCCGACGCCTGTCCAGGCCACGCCGGCCCCTGTCGAGGCCACGCCGGCCGCTGTCGAGGCCACGCCGGCAGCGCCCCCCGCCGTGTCCAGTGCGATACCGCCGGCCCCACCGGTCCGTCCGCAGCCGCCAGTGGTCCGCGCCGCACCGGTCGCCCCGATCGTGCCTGCGCTCGACGACGCTGTCGTGGCCGATCCCCCTGCGTCCAGCGTCCAGCCGGAGCCTCCCTTGTCACCGAGCAGCGCGCCGGTCCCCAGTCCGGCGTTCCCGTCGTCCGAACTGCCGGCCATCGTCGAGGCGACGCCGGTCGACGTCGATCCATCGATCGGGGTCATCGGCCTCTCCGACGATCCGCCCGTCGCCGCTCCGGTCGCCCCCGTTCCGGCTGGTGCCGGGCCGCAACTCCCGCAGGTGCAGCAACAGCCCGTCCGTCCCCAGGCGGCCGCGATCCTCGACGAGTTCAGTGCTCCGACCCCCACGACGGTCTCTCCCCGGAAGCATCGCCGCAAGTCCCGACGCGGCCTGAAACTCGTCCTCACCCTGCTCGTTCTCGGCGGGCTGGTCGCCGCCGGCGTGGTGTTCGGCCGTCCGTACCTCTCTCCCGGCGACTGGGACGCCACGACTGAACCGTACGCCGATGCCGTCGAGACCGCCCGAGGCGTCGACTACGCCGAATCGATCTCCGTGTCGGTCGAACCGACACCCGACTACACCGTTCGGCTCGTCGGAGAACTCGCTCCCGACTGGACCGGTGACGAGGAGATGTGGCGAGCGCTCGGCCTGCTCAACGGTGCTGCCACGCAGTCGAATGTCGCCGAACTCCTCGTCGGTTGGCAGGACGCCCACTACTCGACGACCGACGGGCAGGTCTACTCCGACGCTGCCGCGACCGGGCCCCAGGGCGAGGCCGCCATCACCGCGGCGATGAGCGCAGCCTCGCTCGATCAACAGTACGGATGGTCCCCCGATCAGCTCAGGCGGTCGACCGACGACCAGGTGCTGACGCTCGCCGAGGTGCAGCGCCAGGCCCGTGCCGTCGTCGCCGCCTCGCCGTTCGCCGTGGCCGTCGACCCCGTCGAACCCGCGGTGCTGGCGTTCGTGCCGCCGTTGCTGGGGTACCGGGCACTGGCGCCGACGTCGTTCGCAGAGTTCGGCACGGCGTCCACCGACCCCCAGAACGCACTGTCGTCGATCGGGACGGCGGGCCCGGGTCCGTTGACGTCGGAGGCACTCGTGCCTGCGCCCAATCCCACCATGGTCGGTACCGACGCCCAGCTGTCGTCGCCGCGGGCGCTCGACCGCTCGTTCTGGTATCTCGTGTTCGCCGGGTATCTCGACAGCCGAACGGCATACCAGGCCAGTGAGGCCGTCGTGGAGAGTGCGATCTCGATGGCCGACCGTGCAGGAACGGCCTGCACGTACGCAACGTTCGCCGGCGGCGGCGTCGAGGCCACCGCCACCCTGCGGTCTGCCCTGGAGGCCTGGTCGGCTGCTGTCCCGGTCGAGTTCGGAGCGAACGTGACCGTCCTCGCTGATGGCACGCTGCAGCTGGTCAGCTGCGACCCGGGCGCGGGGTTCGAGAACGCCAGCCGGCTCGGGGTGGCGCGCGAACTCGTTGCGTGGCGCTCGGCCGAGCTGGCCACGATCGACGCAGTCGGCGGAAGCGAACTCGACCTGGCGACCACCTGGGCCTTCGTCGAGGCCTCGAACGTCGCCCTCGACCTGATGGCGCTGCCCGCCGACATGTCGCCGGCGGCCATGGCAGCAGCGGCTCGTGACGGCGTCGCCGCCGTGCTCACACCGGCAGGCTGACGTCCGCCCACATCGGCGACCGGCCTGCGTCAGTCGCGGAAGTTCTGGAACTGCAGCGGGATGCCGACGTCCTCGGCCTTCAACATGGCGATCACGTCCTGGAGGGCGTCGCGCTTCTTCGCCGACACCCGGATCGACTCGCCCTGCGTCTGACTCGAGGTGCCCTTCGGGGCCTTCTCCTTGATCAGCTTGTTGATCTCCTTGGCCTTGTCGGAGGAGATCCCGACCTTGATCGTGACGACCTGGCGAACCGTGTTCTGCGTGGCGTCCTGCACGTCGCCGTAGTCGACGCCTCTCAGCGACACGCCGCGCTTGACGAGCTTCTCCTCCAGCACCGTACGGAGGGCATCGAGGCGGTCACGGCTGACCGTGTGCAACGTGATGACCATCTCGTTCTGTTCGATGGTGGAGTTGGTGTTCTTGAAGTCGAACCGGTTGGCGATCTCCCGCTGCGCCTGATCGACCGCGTTGCGGACTTCCTGGGCGTCGACTTCTGACACGACATCGAAGGTTGGCATGGCGTCCAGGGTAGCGAGCGGGCGTCGTGAGGGCCTTCGCGCAACGTCGGGCGACGAGCGTGGCTCCGGCGCTGTCGACCGGTACGCTCAGGCCGCCCCGTTCATCGCTCGTTCGGGGTACGCACACACAAGTCATGGGTCGGTGCCCGAGCGGCCAAAGGGAGCAGACTGTAAATCTGCCGGCATTGCCTTCGAAGGTTCAAATCCTTCCCGGCCCACCACACGCACTCGCCGCCCGCTGTCCGGCTGGCGATCAGAGGAGCAGTTGCATCACCGCGACGTCGAGCCAGCGGTTGAACTTGCGGCCGACCTGGCGCTCGATGCCGACCAACTCGAAACCGCACCGTTCGTGGAGCGCTCGCGAGCCGGAGCTGGAGGCTTCGATCCTGGCGATCACCGAATGGAAACCCGAGTCCCGCGCGACGTCGATCAGATGCGTCATCAGGAGACGACCGATGCCGGTACCGGCGTGCTCGCGCGACACGTAGACGGAGTCCTCGACCGTGGTGCGGTATGCGGCTCGCTCCTTGTAGGGAGACAGCGATGCGAAGCCGACCACCTCCCCGTCGATCACCGCAACGACTGCAGAGAACGCACCCGACCGCTGGTTCAGCCACGATCGCTGTTCGTCGAGCGACCTCGGCTCCAGATCGAACGTGCTGGTGTGGTTCTCGACCTCGACGTTGTAGATCGACCGGATCGCCTCGGCGTCGAGGGCCGTCGCGAGACGAATCGACGCAGTGGGGGGAGCGATCGACACGCTCGGGGAGGCTAGTGCCGCGTACGAAAGTCCGCGGTGGTTGTCCTCACGCGGGCGGTACACTCGTCCGCTGGTCCGCGGCATGCCGCGGCCCGTTGGGTGCCCCGGGTACCGCTACAAACGGTGTCCGCACCCGTCAAGAACGCCCTCTTAGCTCAGTCGGTAGAGCACAGCCATGGTAAGGCTGGTGTCGTGGGTTCGATTCCCACAGAGGGCTCGACCAAGTGGTCGGGCATTCGTCCGTCCACGAGCCAAACCCCTGGCGGCGTAGCTCAGTTGGTCAGAGCATCCGGCTCATAATCGGAAGGTCATCGGTTCAAGTCCGATCGCCGCTACTACATACACGTCAGCATCAACCTCAGGAGTCAGAGGACGCACAATGAGCAAGCAGAAGTTCGAGCGCAACAAGCCGCATGTGAACATCGGGACGATGGGTCATATCGATCATGGGAAGACGACGTTGACGGCGGCGATTTCGAAGACGTTGTCGGAGAAGGGGTTGGCTGATTTCGCGGCGTTTGACACGATTGACAAGGCGCCGGAGGAGAAGGCTCGTGGGATCACGATCTCGATTGCGCACATCGAGTACGAGACCGAGAAGCGGCATTATGCGCATGTGGACATGCCGGGTCATGCGGATTACATCAAGAACATGATCACGGGTGCTGCCCAGGTTGATGGTGCGATTCTGGTGGTGGCGGCGACTGATGGTCCGATGCCGCAGACGCGTGAGCATGTGTTGTTGGCGCGTCAGGTGGGTGTGCCGTACATCGTGGTGGCGTTGAACAAGGCGGACATGGTTGATGACGAGGAGCTCATGGAGTTGGTGGAGCTCGAGGTTCGTGAGTTGTTGAACGAGTACGAGTTCCCTGGTGATGATGCTCCGGTGATCCAGGTGTCTGCGTTGAAGGCGTTGGAGGGTGACGCGGAGTGGCAGGAGAAGATCATGGAGCTGATGGATGCTTGTGATGAGTCGATTCCTGAGCCGGTGCGTGAGTTGGACAAGCCGTTCTTGATGCCGATCGAGGATGTGTTCACGATCACGGGTCGTGGCACGGTGGTGACGGGCAAGGTGGAGCAGGGGATCATTCACACCGGTGATGAGATCGAGATCGTCGGGTTGCGTGAGACGCAGAAGACGACGTGTACGGGTGTGGAGATGTTCCGCAAGTTGCTCGATGAGGGTCAGGCGGGTGACAACATCGGTGCGTTGTTGCGTGGTACGGCGAAGGAGGATGTGGAGCGTGGGCAGGTGTTGTGCAAGCCCGGCAGCATCACGCCGCACACGAATTTCGAGGGTCAGGTGTACATCTTGACCAAGGATGAGGGTGGGCGTCACAAGCCGTTCTTCAACAATTATCGGCCGCAGTTCTTCTTCCGTACGACTGATGTGACGGGCACGATCGAGTTGCCGGCTGGTACGGAGATGGTGATGCCTGGTGACAATGTGGAGATGACGGTGGAGTTGGGTAAGCCGATCGCGATGGACGAGGGTCTGCGGTTCGCGATTCGTGAGGGTGGTCGCACCGTGGGTGCTGGCCGCGTCACCAAGATCATCAAGTGACCCTGAATTCTTTCGACGTCTGAACAGAGAAGAGAACCGACATGGCCAAGAGTGACAAGCGGGTCAAAGTGACCCTCGAGTGCACCGAGTGCAAGCGGCGCAACTACATCACGATGAAGTCCAAGGTCAACGATCGTGAGCGCCTCGAGATGAAGAAGTACTGCGCCAACGAGCGTCAGCACACCCTCCACAAGGAGACGCGCTGACGACACGGCGATGAACGGGCAGCGAGTGCGGTCGGCAACGGCCGCAGTCAGCCTTCCGGGATCGCTGATACCCTCGACCGGGTACTCGGCACGTCCCGCCCGAGGGCAGTAGCTCAGCTGGTAGAGCATCGGTCTCCAAAACCGACGGTCGGGGGTTCGAGTCCCTCCTGCCCTGCCCACCACCGAACGAGAAATCATGTCACTGGACGATCTGAACCGCGAACAGAAGCGACAGCTTCGCAAGATGGGTGCCCTCGACGAGCAGGGCAAGCCGTCGCGCGCCCAGCGTCAGGCTCCGAAGAAGAAGACCGACCGCGTGGGGATTCGTCAGTATCTCCGCGAGGTGCGCGACGAGATGCGCAAGGTCGCCTGGCCGAATCGTCCGGAGGTCAAGCGCTACTCGATCATCGTGATCATCACCGTCGTGGTCTACACGGCGCTCGTCGGCGGGCTCGACTACGTGTTCGCCGAGTTCTCGCAGTGGTTCTACTCGACCTGACATGACCGACGACCAGACCACCGACGAGACGACGAGCGACGACATGACCGACAACGACACGACTGCCGAGAGCGCGAACCCGCTCGACCTCCTGCCCGTCGGCGACACCGACGTGCTCGCCCAGACGTCCGAGATCGACGACGACACCGATCACGGCACGGCTGTCGCCGAGGAAGTCGGCGCCATGCACGTCGAGACCGCGGCCGACGAGTTGGCCAGCGACTCCGATCTCGCCGAGGACGGCGACTCCGACGCCGATGCCGAAGCGAGCGAAGGCGACGAGTCCGACGAGGAACCCGAACCGTTCGACGATCCGACGATGCGTCCTGGTCAGTGGTACGTGGTGCACACCCAGTCGGGCTACGAGAAGAAGGTCACGGCCAACCTCGAGGCGCGCATCCAGTCGATGAACATGGAGGACAAGATCTACGAGATCGTCATCCCCATGGAGGAAGTCGACGAGTTCAAGAACGGCAAGAAGCAGACCGTGCAACGCAAGGTCTTCCCCGGCTATCTCCTCGTGCGCTGCATCATGGACGACGAGTCCTGGTACTGCGTGCGCAACACGCCCGGCATCACCGGATTCGTGGGCCAGAGCCGGCACGGCCAGAAGCCCACACCGCTGTCGCGTCGTGAGGTCAAGACGTTCCTCACCCCGAAGACCGAAGGTGTCGACGCAGCACCTCGTCGCAAGGCGAAGCTCGACTACGAAGAAGGCGAGAGCGTTCGCGTGAAGGAAGGCCCGTTCGCCGACTTCACCGGCCAGATCGCCGAGATCAATGCAGACCACATGAAGCTGAAGGTCCTCGTCAACATCTTCGGTCGCGAGACCCTGGTGGAGATGGACTTCAGCCAGGTCGCCAAACTCTGATTCGCCACTGGCGACGGACAACAACAAAGGAACATCACCATGGCGAAGAAGAAGATCCTCACGGTCGTCAAGATCCAGATCGAGGCCGGCAAGGCCAGCCCTGCACCGCCCGTCGGCACGGCGCTCGGCCCGCACGGCATCGCGATCATGGACTTCGTGAAGGCGTACAACGCCCAGACCGAGGCACAGGCCGGCACCGTGGTGCCGACCGAGATCACGATCTACGACGACCGCACGTTCGATTTCGTGCTCAAGACCCCCCCGACCGCGGTGCTGATCCGCGAGAAGGCCGGCCTCGCGAAGGCGGCGAACAACCCGGGCGCCGAAGTGGCCGGCTCGATCTCCGAGGCCCAGCTCGAGGAGATCGCCACCATCAAGATGCCCGACCTCAACGCCTACGACATGGACGCCGCCAAGCTCCAGGTCCGCGGCACCGCGAGGTCCATGGGGATCGAAGTCGTCTGACGACGACTTGGCGCCTTCGGCGCCTCCAGCGGCTTCGCCGCTGCGATCCTCTTCCCGGCTTCGCCGGGGTGGTCCTACCGGACCACGGCCACACAGTTCACCAAGACCATTCAACACACAGTCACGACCAGGATCACCTCGCCTGGCGGGCTTTCTACTGAGGGAGACACACCATGTCCGGCAAGAAGTACACCGATGCGCTGAAGAAGTTCGATCGTGACCAGTTCTACGGTCCGGCCGAAGCGGTTGGCCTCGTCAAGACGATGGCCTCGGCGAAGTTCGACGAGGGCGTCGACGTGTCGATCCGCCTCGGCGTCGACCCCCGCAAGGCCGACCAGATGGTGCGCGGCACCGTCGCCCTGCCGGCGGGCACCGGCAAGGATGTCCGCGTGGCGGTCTTCGCCACCGGCGAAGCCGCCGACGCCGCGCGCGCCGCCGGTGCCGACATCGTCGGCGCCGACGATCTCGCCGCCGACGTCGAAGGCGGCAAGATGGACTTCGACCTCGTGATCGCCACCCCCGACATGATGCCGGTGCTCGGTCGCCTCGGTCGCGTCCTCGGCCCCCGCGGTCTGATGCCGAACCCGAAGACCGGCACCGTCACCCCCGACGTGGCCAAGGCCGTCGAGGACTTCAAGGGCGGCAAGGTCGAGTACCGCACCGACCGCTACGGCAACGTGCACGTGCCGCTCGGCAAGGCCAGCTTCGAGCCCGCCGCGCTCGAGCAGAACTTCCGCGCCGTGATCGACGAGATCCAGCGTGCGAAGCCCGCCTCGGCCAAGGGCCGGTACCTGAAGAAGATCACCGTGTCGTCGACGATGGGCCCCGGCGTGCACGTCGACACCGGTCGGCTCAAGCCCGAAACGGTCTGAGGAAGCTCCGGCTCGTCGCCGTAGCATCGTCATTCACATACGTACACGGTCGCTCGCCTGAGACCGTTGGTCCCCGTTCAATCCGGGGGTAATGGGTCCGCCCGCCAACCGAGGTGCATGTCGCCGAGATCCACACGCTCTTCGCAGCGTGCGCTCCTCGACGGTGTTCGCATCTGATGCGAGCACCACGAGTTGAGCGAGAGGAGGTATGCACACATGACAACGACGACCACACTGCGAAGCGAGCCGCGACCCGACAAGGTTGCGATCGTCGAGGAGATCACCGGCAAGCTCAACGAGAGCGTGGCGGTGTTCGTGTCGGAGTACCGCGGGATGTCGGTCGGCCAGCTGGCCGACCTGCGCACCCCACTGCGGGCTGCGGGCGCCGAGCACAAGGTGTACAAGAACACCCTGGCCCGGATCGCTGCGACCGACGCGGGTTTCGAGAGCCTCAACGAGTTCCTGCTCGGCCCGACGGCACTCACGTTCGTCACCGGCGATTCGGTGGCGGCCGCCAAGGCCCTGCTCGACCAGTCGAAGGCGAACCCGCTGCTCGTCATCAAGGGCGGTGTCCTCGGCGCTGCGCCGATGTCCGCCGACGACGTGAAAGCGCTCGCGAGCCTGCCGTCGCGCGAAGTTCTGCTGGCCCAGTTGGCCGGCGCGTTCCAGGCGCCGCTGGTCAAGACCGCTGGTCTGCTCCAGGCGCTCCCACGCAACTTCGCGTACGGACTGTCCGCACTCATCGATCAGAAGGCAGCCGCCGAGGCCGCCTGACCCGAACACCCCACATTCACCCCGAGAAATGCCTCACTCGTCGCGCTGAGCGCGACATCTCGGGCAGATTTCGGACCTTTCAACACAGGAGAAGCCAATGGCAACCAAGGAAGAAGTACTCGACGCGATCAGCAACATGACCGTCATCGAGCTCAAGGAACTGCTCGACGCGTTCGAGGAGAAGTTCGAAGTGACCGCAGCCGCACCGGTGGCCGTGGCCGCAGCCGCTCCCGCCGGTGGCGGCGGCGACGCTGCAGCCGTCGAGGAGAAGGACGAGTTCGATGTCGTCCTCGAGAGCGCCGGCGCCCAGAAGATCCAGGTCGTCAAGGTCGTCAAGGACCTGCTCGGCGTGGGCCTGAAGGACGCCAAGGACCTCGTCGACGGGGCCCCGAAGCCGCTGATGGAGAAGGCCAGCAAGGCCGACGCCGAAGCCGCCAAGGCCAAGCTCGAAGAAGTTGGCGCAACCGTCAACCTCGTCTGAGTCCGTTCGGCGCACGCCGAACCCTCGAACACCGAGAACCGAAGAGCCCCGGCGGTCGATCCGCCGGGGCTCTTCGCGTGCGGGAGACCGGCGCCGCCCGACGGGGTCGGGGAGGCGAACGGACGTCAAGAAGAGATGACAGTTCGTCGTGGATGCTTGACATTGGCGATCGACTTCTTTACCTTGTCCCGCAATTCAGCGGTTCTCCGGTTCTGCCTCGACGAATGACCCGTCGAGAGTGGTTGACGTTGTGCGTCCCGCACCGATAGGGTCGTTCGTTGCCGTGCGTTTGCTGTCCCCTTCCCGTTCCTTCGGTCTGGTCGAGCGCGCCCGGTATCACGTCGCAGCATTCTGCGTCGTCCACCCTCGATTTTCTGGAGAGTGATCCGTGGCGACTCGTCCCGTGTCCCGTGAACGCTATTCGTTCGGCAACCTCAAGGAGCCGCTCGAACTCCCCGATCTGATCGCTGTCCAGCGGGAGAGCTTCGAGTGGTTCCTCAACGAGGGCCTCGCGAACACCTTCCGCGACATCAGCCCGATCAAGGACTTCTCCGAGTCGCTGCAGCTCGAGCTGGAGTTCGACCCGTTCGACGAGGACCTGCGCCCGCCGCCGAAGTTCACGGTGGAGGAGTGCAAGGAGAAGGACATGACCTACAGCGCGCCGGTGTTCGTGCGCGCCCGGTTCATGAACCGCAACACCGGTGAGATCAAGGAACAGACCGTCTTCATGGGCGACTTCCCGATCATGACCGACAAGGGCACGTTCATCGTCAACGGCACCGAGCGCGTCGTCGTGTCGCAGCTCGTGCGCAGCCCCGGCGTCATCTTCGAGCCGGGTGAGCGCTTCCGTCTCCGCAACCTCACCAAGCACCAGCTCGTCAAGGGCACCATTCACCCGTATCGCGGAGAGTGGATGGAGTTCGACGTCGAGCACAAGCCCGGCAAGGACGTCACCGCCGGCACGCGCGTCGCCCGCAAGCGCCGCCTCGGCATCTTCACGATGCTGCGTGCCCTCGGCTACGACGAGGAGAACGCTCCCGGCTTCCTCGATCGCTTCGTCAACCACTTCGACTTCCTCGAGGGCCAGTGGGACAAGGAGCGCGACATCGCGCCGACCCAGGACGAAGCGCTCGTCGAGATCTACAAGCGCGCCCGCCCGGGCGAGCCGCCCACGGTCGAGTCGGCCAAGGCCTACTTCCGCAACGCGTTCTTCGAGAGCCGCCGCTACGACCTGAGCCGTGTCGGCCGCTACAAGCTGAACCGCAAGCTCGGCAACGAAGTCGCCCTGCTCGGCGGGCTCTTCGGTCTCGACGGCGCCGTCAACTCCGAGGGCGAGCCGCTGCTCGACTACCCCGACGAGAACCAGAACGTGCTGAGCCGCTGTGAGGTGCTCGCGTCGATCACCTACATGCTCCATCTCGTCAAGCAGGAGCCCGGCTACCGCCTCGACGACCAGGACCACTTCGCGAACCGCCGCATCCGCTCGGTCGGCGAGCTGATCCAGAACCAGGTGCGCATCGGCCTCAGCCGCATGGAGCGCGTCGTCCGCGAGCGCATGACCACCCAGGACGTCGAGGCCATCACGCCCCAGACGCTGATCAACATCCGCCCCGTCGTCGCGGCGATCAAGGAGTTCTTCGGAACGTCCCAGCTGTCGCAGTTCATGGACCAGGTCAACCCGCTGTCCGGCCTCACCCACCGTCGCCGCCTGTCGGCGCTCGGCCCGGGCGGCCTGTCGCGTGAGCGAGCCGGCTTCGAAGTGCGCGACGTGCACTTCAGCCACTACGGCCGCATGTGCCCGATCGAAACTCCGGAGGGCCCGAACATCGGCCTGATCGGCGGTCTGTCCACCTACGCCCGCGTCAACGAGTTCGGGTTCATCGAGAGCCCCTACCGTGAGGTCAAGGACGGCAAGGTCACCGGCAAGATCGTCTACATGGCCGCCGACGAGGAGGAGAACTACGTCGTCGCCCAGGCCAACACGCCGCTCAACGACGACGGCAGCATCCGCGATCAGCGAACGCTCGTGCGCCGCTCCCCGCAGGCCGCCAGCCTCGAGGATCTCCGCAAGATGCTCGAAGCCGAGAGCTTCTTCGGCGCCACCACCGACATCGGCTACGTGCCTCCGGCGGAGGTCGACTTCATCGACGTGTCGCCGAAGCAGATCGTGTCGGTTGCCACCGCACTGATCCCGTTCCTCGAGCACGACGACGCCAACCGCGCCCTGATGGGCGCGAACATGCAGCGCCAGGCCGTGCCGCTGGTGCGCGCCGAGGCGCCGTACATCGGTACCGGTATCGAGAACCGGGCCGCTCGTGATGCCGCCGACCTGATCCAGGCGATCGACGATGGCGAGGTCACCGAGGTCACCGGCGACATGATCACCGTGCAGTACAAGACCGAGGGCAAGAAGGTCTACCGCCTCGCCAAGTTCCGGCGTTCGAACCAGGACACCTGCATCAACCAGCGACCCCGGGTGGTCGAGGGTGAGAAGGTCGCCAAGGGCACCATCCTCGCCGACGGCCCGTCCACCGACCACGGTGAACTGGCGCTCGGCAAGAACCTGCTCGTGGCGTTCATGCCGTGGGAGGGCTACAACTTCGAGGACGCGATCATCCTCTCCGAGCGCCTGGTGAAGGACGACGTGCTCACGTCGATCCACATCAAGGAGCACGAGGTCGACGCTCGCGACACCAAGCTCGGCCCGGAGGAGATCTCCAGGGACATCCCGAACCTGAGCGACGACATCCTCGCCGACCTCGACGACCGTGGCATCATCCGCGTCGGCGCCGAAGTCGGCCCCGGTGACGTCCTCGTCGGCAAGGTCACTCCCAAGGGCGAGACCGAGCTCACTCCCGAGGAGCGCCTGTTGCGCGCGATCTTCGGCGAGAAGGCCCGCGAGGTGCGCGACACCAGCCTCAAGGTGCCGCACGGCGAGGTCGGCAAGGTCATCGACGTCAAGGTGTTCAACCGCGACGACGGCGACGAGCTGCCGCCCGGCGTCAACCAGCTGGTGCGCGTGTACGTCGCCCAGAAGCGCAAGATCAGCGTCGGCGACAAGCTCGCCGGTCGTCACGGCAACAAGGGCGTCATCTCCCGGATCCTGCCGATCGAGGACATGCCGTTCACCGCCGACGGCCAGCCGGTCGACATCATCCTCAACCCGCTCGGCGTGCCGAGCCGCATGAACGTCGGACAGGTGCTCGAAGCGCATCTCGGCTACTGCGCCCGCTGGGGCTGGACCAATCCCGACGGCACCAAGATCGGCGACGAGCCGATCCGCGGCACCGAGACCAAGACGCGTCCCAACACCAAGCCGGCGACGTTCGTGGCAACGCCGGTGTTCGACGGCGCCAACTGGGACGAGAAGGAGAAGTCGCTCGACCACCCGACGATCCAGGAGATCCTCGAGCAGCTCAACCCCGAATCGGCCAACGGCGATCGGCTCGTCGGCATGAACGGCAAGCTCGACCTCTACAACGGTCGCACCGGTGAGAAGTACGACAACCAGATCACCTGCGGGTACATGTACATCCTGAAGCTGGCCCACCTGGTCGACGACAAGATCCACGCCCGCTCGACCGGCCCGTACTCGATGATCACCCAGCAGCCGCTCGGTGGCAAGGCCCAGTTCGGCGGCCAACGCTTCGGCGAGATGGAAGTGTGGGCCCTCGAGGCCTACGGCGCGGCCTACTGCCTGCAGGAGCTGCTCACCATCAAGTCCGACGACGTGCTCGGCCGAGTCCGCGTGTACGAAGCGATCGTCAAGGGCGACAACATCCCCGAACCGGGTGTGCCCGAGAGCTTCAAGGTGCTGATGAAGGAGATGCAGGCACTCTGCATCAACGTCGAGGTGCTCACCGAGGACGGCCACGAGATCGAGATGCGCGACCTCGACGACGAGGTCTACCGCGCCGCCGAGGAACTCGGCATCGACATCTCCCGCCCCGAGCGCGGCACCGACGAAGACGATGCCCGACGCGAACGCGAAAAAGCCGAACGCGCCGCCAACCGCTACTGATCAGGACAACAGGGGTCAGACCCCAGATGTCCCGGCATCTGGTGACTGAACCCGACAGCGAGATCGGGACAACTGGGGTCTGACCCCTGTTGTCCCGCAACCATCGAAAACGAAGACCGACGCGAAGAGAGAAGCCAGCACATGCTCGACGTCAACATGTTCGACCAACTGAAGATCCGTTTGGCCACGGCGGATCAGATCCGCACCTGGTCGCACGGTGAGGTGAAGAAGCCCGAGACGATCAACTACCGCACGCTGCGTCCCGAGAAGGACGGCCTGTTCTGCGAGAAGATCTTCGGGCCGACGCGCGACTGGGAGTGCTACTGCGGCAAGTACAAGCGCGTCCGGTTCAAGGGCATCATCTGCGAGCGCTGTGGCGTCGAGGTGACGCGCTCGAAGGTCCGTCGTGACCGCATGGGCCACATCGAGCTCGCCGCTCCTGCCGTCCACATCTGGTACCTGCGCGGCACCCGTTCGTGGCTCGCCTACCTCCTCGCCGGCATCGAGCCGAAGGAGGAGCTCAAGGCCAAGATGCTCGAGAAGGTCATCTACTTCGCGGCGCACCTGGTGAGCTGGGTCGACGAGGAAGGCCGTCACGAGGCGTTGCCGAGCCTCGAAGCCGAGTACCTCGAGGAGCGCGACGCCATCCAGAAGGAGATGGAGCTGGCGATCGACCGTCGCTTCAAGGAGCTCGAGGAGACCGCGGCCGAGGCCGAGAAGGAAGACGCCAAGGCTGCCGACCTGAAGAAGATCCAGAAGGAAGCCGACAAGGAGATCGAAGGCATCCGCGAGCGCTACGAGATCGAGCTCGATCTGATCGCGCGCACCTGGGACGAGTTCAAGTCGCTCCATGCCCGCAAGATCATCGAAGACGAGATGCTGTGGCGCGAGATGCGCGACAAGTACGGCGAGTACTTCGAGGGCGGCACCGGCGCCGAGGCGATCAAGTCGCTGATCGACCGCATCGACTTCGACGAGGAAGAAGTCAAGCTGCGCAACGCGATCGACCCGCAGGAGGGCCAGAAGCCCCTCAGCGCTCAGCGCAAGCAGAAGGCGATCAAGCGCCTCAAGATCGTTGCGTCGTTCAACCGTCGTGACGAGCACGGCCGTCGCACCAACGACCCAAAGGCGATGATCCTCGACGCGGTCCCGGTGATCCCGCCGGAGCTGCGCCCGATGGTGCAGCTCGACGGTGGCCGTTTCGCCACGTCCGACCTCAACGATCTCTACCGCCGAGTGATCAACCGCAACAACCGGTTGGAGCGTCTGCTCAACCTCGGTGCGCCCGAGATCATCATCAACAACGAGAAGCGCATGCTGCAGGAGGCCGTCGACGCACTGTTCGACAACGGTCGCCGCGGCCGGCCGGTGACCGGGCCGGGCAACCGTCCGCTCAAGTCGCTGTCCGACATGCTCAAGGGCAAGCAGGGCCGCTTCCGTCAGAACCTGCTCGGCAAGCGCGTCGACTACTCGGGCCGCTCGGTGATCGTTGCGGGCCCGACCCTGCGGCTGCACCAGTGCGGCCTCCCGAAGCTGATGGCGCTCGAGCTGTTCAAGCCGTTCGTGATGAAGCGCCTCGTCGACCTCGAGCTGGCGCAGAACATCAAGACCGCCAAGCGCATGGTCGAGCGTCGTCGCCCGCAGGTGTGGGACGTCCTCGAGGACGTGATCAAGGAGCATCCGGTGCTCCTGAACCGTGCACCGACGCTGCACCGCCTCGGCATCCAGGCCTTCGAGCCGGTGCTGGTCGAGGGCAAGGCACTGCAGATCCATCCGCTCGTCTGCACGGCGTTCAACGCCGACTTCGACGGTGACCAGATGGCCATCCACGTGCCGCTGTCGGCCGAGGCGCAGGCCGAGGCTCGCGTGCTGATGCTCAGCGCCAACAACATCCTGTCGCCGGCATCGGGTCGCCCGATCGTGACCCCGTCGCAGGATCTGATCATCGGCGGGTACTACCTCACCGAGGCCGTCGAAGGCGGCAAGGGCGAGGGCCGAGTGTTCCGCCACCTCTGGGAAGCCCTGAGCGCCTACGACGAAGGCACGCTCGAACTGCACGCCAAGATCACGATGCGGCCACCGGGACGTGAGCCGTTCCCGACCACGATCGGTCGCGTGCTCTTCGAAGAAGCGCTGCCCGAGGACTACACCGAGCAGTTCGGCCACTTCAACGAGACGGTGAAGAAGAAGGAGATGGGCGTGATCGTGGAACGCCTCTCCGACAACTACGACAAGTCGGTCGTCGCCGACTCGCTCGACCGCCTGAAGAACCTCTGCTACCGCTTCGCGACCCAGTCGGGTCTGACGGTGTCGATCGACGACGTCCGCACACCTGCCGCCAAGCGGGCGCTCCTCGACGACTACGAGGAGCAGGCTGACAAGGTCGAGAAGCAGTTCCGTCGAGGCATCATCACCGACGGCGAGCGTCGCCAGCAGGAAGTGCGCATCTGGACCGACGCCACCGCTCAGGTGCAGGCGGCGATGGTCGCCGAGTTCGAAGAGCAGCGGTTCAACCCGATCCAGATGATGGTCGACTCGGGCGCCCGAGGAAACATGACGCAGATGCGCCAGATCGGTGCCATGCGTGGCCTCGTCGCCAACCCTCGCGGTGACATGATCCCCCGCCCGATCAAGTCCAACTTCCGTGAGGGTCTCGAAACCCTCGAGTACTTCATCGCAACGCCGGGCGCCCGCAAGGGCCTCGTCGACACCGCGCTTCGTACCGCCGACTCCGGCTACCTGACCCGTCGTCTCGTCGACGTCGCCCAGGAGCTGATCGTGCGCGAAGAGGACTGCGGCTCGACGCTCGGCGTGTGGATCGAGAACGTCTCGCCCGACACGGCGAACCGTCGCTCGTATCTCGAGACGAAGCTCTACGGTCGTGCGCTGCTGCAGGACACCGAGCTCGCGTCGCCGATGGTGAAGGACGGCGAGGAGATCTCGGTGTTGCCTCGCAACACCATCGTCGGCGACGAGGAGATGGAAGCGCTGCGCGACGATCCGAACATCGAGCGTCTGCGTGTTCGTTCCGTGCTCACCTGCGACGCCGAACTCGGCGTGTGTGCGATGTGCTACGGCCGTTCGCTCGCCACCGGCAAGATGATCGAACTCGGCGAGGCCGTGGGCGTCATCGCCGCCCAGTCGATCGGCGAGCCCGGCACGCAGCTGACGATGCGTACCTTCCACACCGGTGGTGTGGCCGGCAAGGACATCGCCGGCGGTCTGCCACGCGTCGTCGAGCTGTTCGAGGCTCGTACGCCCAAGGGCTCGGCCCGCCTCGCCAAGGCGAGCGGCGTCCTGCATCTTCGCGAGGACGAGGGCAAGGGCATCCCGGTCGTCGTGGTCGACGATGCCGGTGAGGAGCACGAGGTCGTGCTCCCGCTCGGTGCGCGTCCGATCGTCGAGGATGGCCAGGAGGTCAGGGCCGGTGACCCGCTCACCGATGGTCCCTTCGACCCGAAGGAGATCATGGAGATCAAGGGCATCCGCGAGACGCAGCTCTATCTCGTCGAGGAAGTGCAGCGGGTGTACCGCGACCAGGGTGTGTCGATCCACGACAAGCACATCGAGCTGATCGTTCGCCAGATGACCCGTCGGGTCGGCGTGCAGGAGCCCGGTGGCACCGTCTTCCTGCCGGGCGAGCGTGTCGACTCGAAGCGGTTCCGTGACACGAACCGTCGCATGGTCGAAGAGGGCACGCGCCCCGCCGAGGGTCGCCCGGAACTGATGGGCATCACCAAGGCGTCGCTGGCCACCGATTCGTGGCTGTCGGCAGCCTCGTTCCAGGAGACCACCCGGGTGCTCACCGAGGCCGCCATCGACGGCCGCGGCGACAGCCTGATCGGCCTCAAGGAGAACATCATCATCGGCAAGCTCATCCCGGCCGGTACCGGCATGATGAAGTACCGCGAGTTCGGCATCGAAGCGCCGGACTACGAGCCGATGTCGTTCTACTCGAGCGATGGCGAAGAAGAGGATCCCGCAGCGTTCCTCGCCGGTCTCAGCGGCACCTACGACGCCGAGGCTGCCACCGCCGAACCGATCGGCTGAATCGGGACACCGCCCCGACCCACTTCTTCGTTTGCGTCGCGTTCTCGGTGGGTCGGGTCACCTGAAATGCAACGCAAACGGGGTGGGCGGCCGGAGCGCGGTCAGATCAGGAGTTGCACGATGATCAGCTTGAGGATCATCGCGAGGGGGAACACGAGCGCGTAGCCGGTGTCGACACGCTCGTCGCCATCGGCTCGCTCGGCCGCGAACGCCAACACGGCGGGTTGCGTCTGGATCCCCGCGACCATGCCGGCGCCGTCGACGGGATCACGTCGGAGCACCCGGATCATGATCGTCGCCAGCGCGGCGGTGGCTGCCGTGACCAGCACGCCGGCGACGGCCAACTGCAACCCCACCCCGGTGCCGACGGCGTCGGCGAACGTCGCCCCCGACCGGATGCCCACACCACCGAGGAACAGCGACACGCCGAGTTGGCGGATCGTGAGGTTCGCCGCGTACGGGATCTGCCAGGTGAACGGCCCGGACCGGCCGATGGTGCCGAGCACCAGCGCGGCGATCAGCGGCCCGCCCCCGATCCCGAGTTCGATCTCGCCGCCGCCGGGCAGGGGGATCGTGAGCTGGGCCAGCAGGAGCCCGAGCGCCAGTCCCGTCGCGAATCCCAGCGCGTCGACCTCGCTGAGCCCGCGGTCCGAATCGCCCAGCGCGGTGGCGATGTCGCCCATCCGGTCCGTCGGGCCAACGACGCGAACGCGGTCGCCGAGACGCAGCACGAAGTCACGGTCGACGATCAGGTCGGCGTCGCCCCGCCGCACCCTGGTGGCCATCGCCCCGAATCGGCCCTCGAGGTCGACGTCGCGCAGCTTCGCGCCGGCGAGCTCACGTTTCGACACCGAGATGCGGCGGAAGTCGAGCTTCTTCCGATCGAGCGCCAGATGTCGCTCGCTGCGGTGGCCGGCCCATTCGACGAACCGGTCGACGACATCGGGCGTGCCGATCACGGTGCACAGGTCGCCGGGCTGCAACACGATGTCGTTCGTGGCGAGGTCGACGCTGCTGTCGTGCTCGACCCGCGAGAACGTCAGGCGCTCGCCACGCCAGGACCGCAGCTCGCCGAGCGTCGGGAGTCCGCTGCGAGTGACGATCACCGTGGCGCTCGTCGCGTTGCGTTGCCCCGGTTCGCTCGCCGGTACCACCTCACCACGACCGGGATGTCGGACCCGGCGCAGCGACCATCCCGCAGCGACGATCATCGCGACCACGCCGAGCGGGTAGGCGAGCGAATAGCCGACGACGGGATCGGTGACCTCACCGCTGGCGATCTCGGGAGCGAGCTGTTCGAGCGCCGCCGACAGCGCCGGCGTGTTGGTCTGCGATCCGGCGAAGAGTCCCGCTCTCGCTCCGGCGTCGAAGTCGAAGAGTGCGCTGACACCTCCGACGGTGAGCCCGATCGCGGCGAGGAGCAGCACCACGGCCAGGCTCACGCGCAGCCCGTCCTGGCGCAGTCCGCCGAAGAACGCCGGGCCCGATGCCAGACCGACCGTGTAGATGAACAGCGCCAGCCCGAACAGCGGGATGATCGCCGGGAGGTCGGCGAGGTCCGGTTCGATCGCCGACACCGCGAGACCGGCGAAAAGTGCCGCGGCGGGCCCGAGCCCGACGCCCTTGATCCTCACCCGCGCCAGCGCGGCGCCGAGAGCGACCACCACGAACAACACGAGGAGCGGATCAGAGGTGAGCACTCCCACGGCCGCGGTTCTATCACTCGCCGTCCGGTTGCGCGACCGATGGGCTGCCCGTAGCCTTGCAGGGTCCTCTCATCGGGTTTCGTTCCATGAACCGATCCGGTGTACGGCGGGCGGGTCGCAACCCGCGATCAGCCCAACTCACCCCATTTCGATGGCTCTCGCCGCCGAAACGACCTGAACGAACGAGGTTCAATCAGTGCCAACCATTCAGCAGCTCGTCCGTCAAGGTCGCAGCTCGAAAGTCACCAAGAGCAAGACGCCGGCGCTCAAGGGTTCACCCCAGCGCCGCGGTGTCTGCACCCGGGTGTACACCACCACACCGAAGAAGCCGAACTCCGCGCTCCGCAAGGTTGCTCGCGTCCGTCTCAACTCCGGGATCGAAGTCACCGCCTACATCCCCGGCGAGGGCCACAACCTGCAGGAGCACTCGATCGTGCTCGTGCGCGGTGGCCGCGTCCGTGACCTCCCCGGCGTGCGCTACAAGATCATCCGCGGCGCACTCGACGCCGTCGGCGTGAAGAACCGCAAGCAGGCCCGCAGCCGGTACGGCGCGAAGAAGGAGAAGTGACCCGAGATGCCACGTAAAGGTCCTGCTCCCCGCCGCGAACTCGTCGCGGATCCCATTCACAAGTCGCAGCTCGTCACGCAGATCACCAACAAGGTGATGCTCCACGGCAAGCGCACGGTCGCCGAGAAGATCGTCTACGACGCGATGGAGATCATCCAGTCGCGTCTCGAAGGAGACGACATGGCGATCGACACCGTCAAGCGCGCGATCGACAACGTCAAGCCGCCACTCGAGGTGCGCAGCCGCCGCGTCGGTGGTGCCACGTACCAGGTCCCCGTCGAGGTCCGTCCTCGCCGTGCGACGACGCTGGCGATCCGCTGGGTCGTCGACTACGCACGCGCCCGACGCGAGAAGACGATGGCCGAGTGCCTCGCCAACGAGCTGATGGACGCCGCCAATGGTCTCGGCGCCGCGATGAAGAAGCGCGACGACATCCAGAAGATGGCCGAGTCCAACAAGGCGTTCGCCCACTACCGCTGGTGACCGTCTGCCGACGTCGTCGGCGATGATTCTGAACGCGAATGAGCCCGGGCCGTACGGCCCGGGCTCATCTCGTTGACGGGCTCGGTCGATCAGCTCGAGCCGGGAGTCTCCACCGATGCGACGCTGGCGGGCGATGCCGGGCTGGGCGGCGATGCGACGCTGGCGGGTGATGCGACGCTGGCGGGCGATGCGACGCTGGCGGGCGATGCCGGGCTGGGCGGCGATGCGACGCTGGCGGGTGATGCGACGCTGGCGGGCGATGCGACGCTGGCGGGCGATGCGACGCTGGCGGGCGATGCGACGCTGGCGGGCGATGCGACGCTGGCGGGCGATGCGACGCTGGCGGGCGATGCGACGCTGGCGGGCGATGCGACGCTGGCGGGCGATGCGACGCTGGCGGGCGATGCGACGCTGGCGGGCGATGCGACGCTGGCGGGCGATGCGACGCTGGCGGGCGATGCCGGGCTGGCCGCAGACGCAATGGTCGTGGAGGTGGTGTCGGCCGCGACCGGGATCGAGGTGGTCGTCGGTGCCTCACCCGACGATGCCACCGAGAGGTTCCGGTCGAGGACGACGCCGTCGGGGAGAACGGTCGGCTCCTCGGCGCCGGCGATGGCGAACCCGCCGATGCCGACACCGACGAGTGCGCCGCTGACTGCAGCGACCTTCCAGTTGATCCGTGTCTTGCGCATGTGATGCTCCTTCTCCGTCTTGATGTGTCGTGTGGTCGGTATCAGTTCTCGCAGCTGCGCCTGTGACGACGATGAGTACCCGCTGAGACTTCTCTCATCGCCTGGATTCCTGCGTTCCGATCAGCAGCCGCTCGGCGCGACGCAGCGTCCGGCGGACTTCGTGGTGCCAGTCGTGTTGCTGGATGCGGAACGGTCCCGTGGCAAGACCGACGAGCACCCCTGCGGTCACCGCATCGAGCAGCTCGCCGTCGAGGTCCGCTCCGCGGATGAATCCCTGGCGGAGCCCGTCGGCGTAGCGACGGACGGCATCGCGATGGCGGCGTTCGATGATCGTCTGCTGGCGGTAGCGGAGATGGCCGAGCACGGTCGCGACGTCGTCGAGCGGGTCGCCCGGGCCGGCGTCGTCGATGTCGAGCAACCCGGTGATGCGGCCGGCGTCGACAGTGACCTGGGCCTCATAGAGGTCGCCGTGGACCGTCGGTCCGACCCGCCCGGTCGCAGCCGTGGCGGCGCCGGCGAGCGCCTCGACGAGACGATCGAGGCGCGTCCGTTGGTCGGGGAGCACGACGCCGAGCATTGCTGCGTGTCCGAGTGCGTCGACGGTTCGAGGCGTCACCGGGGCGACGTCGGCCAGCTCGACGGCTTGGAGGCGGCGAAGGAGAGCGAGGTACTCATCGGCTTTCGGCCAACCGGGCTGCTGCGCCTTCAGTCGCAGCCGCAGCGTGTCGCCGGGCAGTTCGGCCATCGCCAGCCATCCTGCGTCGGTGTCGCTGCCGACGATCTCGGGCACCGGCACACCAGCGGCGAGGAGACGCCGATGTCGCTCGATCACCGCGCCGGCAGCGGCGGTATCGAGCACCTTGACGTAGATCGTTGTGCCGCAGGCACCGGTGACCCGTATGACGCATCGTTCGGTTGGCCGGTAGGCGACGACCTCGAGCGAGAGCGGCGGCTCGACGAGGTCGGCAAGACGCGCGGCGGCGGAGTCGGCGGTGACCATGTCGGTGAGCGAGGCCAAGCGGGGATCGAACGGCCACCGCCAGACTCCGACCTCGAGCGATCGGCCGTCGGCGTCGGCGACCACGGGGAGCGTGCCTGGCGGAGGTCCGTGTCGGCTCGTCGACGCGAGCAGTGTCTCGCGGGCGGGTGGGCGGCCACCCCACGACACCTGGGTCTCGTAGCGCACCACCAGGTCGGAGCCGGGTCGGTACTGGACGTTCGCGGCTCGACACGAATGGAGCCCGCCGCCTGCCGCTCGTACGGCGGTGTCGATGACCTCCCGTGCACCGGGCCCGGTCAGGTGCACGGCCGCGGGCAGTGCCTCGTCCTCGGCTCGGAACTCGGCGAGACCAACGGCGACCATGGCCAGCAGGTTGCCGCCCGCCGATGTGTGGACCATGAGGACGAGAGGAGAACTCTCTCATCTTCGCCGGCGTGGCGCGTCACGCCCCGATGCGATATCCCATCCCTCGCACGGTCTGGATCACGTCGTCGCCCAGCTTGCGGCGGAGATACCTGACGTAGACGTCGACGACATTGGAGCCCGGGTCGAAGTCGTAGCCCCACACATGCGACAGCAACTGTTCGCGGGACAGCACCTGACCGTCGTGGCGGAGGAACACCTCGAGCAACGAGAACTCGCGGGCGGTCAGCTCGACGACACGCTCGTCGACGCTCGCGCGGCGAGACCGTAGGTCGAGGCTCACGTTTCCTCCGCTGAGCACCGTCGCCTCCGACGCCGGATCGTCGCGGAGGCGCAGCCGCAGACGGGCGAGCAGTTCTTCGAAGCGAAACGGCTTGGTCATGTAGTCGTCCGCCCCCTGCTCGAGCCCCGCCACTGTGTCTTCGACGCCGTCGCGGGCGGTCAGGATCAACACCGGAAGGCGCTCGCCGCGGCGGCGGATGCGCCGGAGTACCTCGTGGCCGTCGATGTCGGGCAGCCCGAGATCGAGGATCATGATGTCGAAGTCCTCGTCCCGTGCGACTGCAGCCGCGTCGATGCCGCTCCCGACGGCGTAGGTGGTGTACCCGCTGGCCCGGAGACCCTTCTCGAGGAACGAGACGATCCGGTCCTCGTCCTCGGCGATCAGCACTCTCGTCATGGTCGGGCTGCCCTCATGTCACGTCTCCTCCTGTGAACTGTTCGTCGCGCCGTTCTCCATCGGCAGGACCAGGGTGAAGCGGGCTCCGCCCCCGGCCGCATCGGCGACGTCGACGTGACCGCCGTGAGCGCGGGCGACGGCGTCCACGATCGACAGCCCGATACCCATCCCTTCGGGTCGCGAGGCGCGACTGGTCGCGCCCCGGGCGCTGCGCCGAAAGAGCGACTCGGCCACGTCGGGGTCGATGCCGGATCCGGTGTCCTCCACCCAGATCAGGCCCGAGTGGGTCGACGCGTCGTCGGCGAGGCCGACCCCGAGGCAGATCCGGTCACCGGTCGAGGTGTGCTCGACAGCGTTCGCCGCAAGGTTCAACACCGCTTGGGACAGGCGGCGAGGGTCGGCGGTGAGTGTGACGGGATCGTCGAGGTCCACTTCGAGCGTCCACTCGCGCTGTGCGATCGCTGACACGGTCCGCAGGGTGGACGCTGCGAGGTCGGTCAGGTCGACCGGCTCGAGGTGCAGGAAGTCTCCGCGCTCCGACTGGGCGAGCAGGAGGAGGTCGTTCACGTAGCGGTTCATCCGATCGAGCTCGTCGGTGATGATGGCGATCGACTCGGCTCGGTCGGCGGGGTCGTCGCCGATGAGGTCGAGGTGTCCCTGCACGATGGTGATCGGGGTGCGCAACTCGTGTGCGACGTCGTCGAGGAACTGGCGCTGGCCGTCGAAGCCGCGTTGCAGGCGGTCGAGCATCTCGTTGAACGTCGTGCCGAGTTCCGCGAGTTCGTCGTCACCCTCGACTGGGATGCGTGCGGACAGGTCGGCGTCGGAGATGTCGCGCGCGGTGTGGGTCAGGTCCCGTACCGGTCGCAGTATCCGTCCGGACAGCGACCATGCGAGTGCACCGGACGCAACGAGCACGACGCCCCCGGCGACGAGGAGGACGCGCAGGACCTGCGAGATCGAGGCACGTTCGGGTCCGGGGAACGAGGCGACCACGAAGGTGCCAAGGGTGGCCGTGTCGGTGCCGAGCGGTACCGCCAGCGAGCGGACCTCGCCGACCGGGGTGTCGAAGTCGTCTCGCCTCGGTGTCGTCGCGGCGGCCCAGCGCTCGATGATCGCTGGATCGTCGAACAGGTCAGCGGGCGCCTCGAAGCTGCGCAGGAAGGGCTCGCCGTCCACCAGTGTGTAGAACGCCTCGTCGTCGGCGGGAACACTGCGCGACAGGAACGTGTCGAGGATCGCCTCGACATCGTCGCCGAAGGGTTCGCCCGTTGCGGGATCGGTTCCCTCGGCGAGCAGCCGCAGTTCCTCGACCTCCTGGGTGAGCGAGCGGTCGATGTCGCGGTCGAGCCGAGTGAGCAGCACCTGTCGGGTGACGACCGCAGCGATGGCCAGAGCGGCGGCGAGGAGCGCGACATAGCCGATGACAACCCGGGCGCGAATCCCGGGCCGCCACGAGGTGCGGCTGGTGGGCTCAGTCGTCGTCGTCACGACCGTCGTCGTCCTCGTCGTCCTCGTCGTCGTCCGCCTCGTCGACCTCGTCCTCGTCGTCCTCGTCGTCGTCCGCCTCGTCGACCTCGTCGTCGTCACGGCCGTCGTCGTCGTCCGCCTCGTCGACCTCGTCGTCGTTCCATGCAATCGGGGGTGGCGGTGGGACGGGCGTCGGTGGAGCCGGAGGCGGGCTGGGCGCCGGAAGCGTCGGAGCTTGCGTCGTCGGCGCTGTCGTCGTCGCCAAGGAGTCCGGCTCAGTCGTGGTCGGGACAACGATCGGCTCCGCGGGAGCGGAGGTCGCCGGGGATGTCGCCGGGGATGTCGCCGGAACGAGCTCGATCAGCTCGATGGCGGGTTGGTCGTCGTCGAAGGCGCCGACGGCGACCTGGACGAGCGCGATGCCCACCCCGGCTGCGACGACGAACGTGACGGCGAGGGCGAGTACTCGAAGGACCGGGTGCGACGACATGTCGGTCCTCAGCATCGCGCCTGCCGGCGTCGGCCCGATGAGAACTCGATGAGAAGACTCTCATGGACTGGGGCCGGGTTGCGGCCGGCGCCGGTTGCGGACTCCCGCGTTCTCAGGGCCAGCGCCAGCGGTCGCGGTCGGCGCCGTCGGGGTCGTCGCGAACCCCGATGGTCGCGTCGAGCATCATGCAGGCCCGGTCGCGGGTCGAGTACGGCTGCCACTCGGGGAGTCCGGCGCCGTCGAGGTCTCCGGTGCGGGCGAAGGTCAGGATCGTGTCGCTCCACCGTCGGGAGAGATCGATCGCCGTGGCGTCGTCGCGGTCGTAGAGGCTGAATCCCATCGGCCGATTGCCCGGTCCGACCCCGCCGACATCGGCGGCTGCATGGCTCGGTTCCCGAACCTCGTGGCGTCGAGCGTGCCGTCCCAACCCGAGCGCCACTGCTCGGCAGGGATCGGCGCTCGGAACCGGAGATCGCCGACGGGTGCCTCGCCGAAATGGATGCCGCGGTACTGCTCGACGCCGAGCCGCTCGACGCCCTCGATGACGCCGTGGGGGGTGGTGCGTGTGGCCATGACGACGTTGTAGTGCCCTGCCACTCGCGGATCCCCAGCGTGCGCCGGTTGAGTGGCGTTCACGAGTGCACTATCGTCTCCGCGGGGGAGGACGAACATCGCGGCCACGGCTGCCTGATCGAGAGGGGACTCGATGCACGTCCAGAACATCCTGAAGGTCAAGGGGACCGCAGTGGCAACGATCCATCCCGAGGCATCGCTCGGCGATGCGACCGCGTCGTTGCGCGATCATGGTGTCGGCGCGCTCGTGGTGAGCCGCGACGGGAGCACGATCGACGGCATCGTGTCGGAGCGCGACGTCGTCCGCGCGCTCGCCGCGCACGGTGGCTCGACGCTCGGTCGCGAGGTCGCCTCCGCGATGTCGACGACCGTCACGACCTGCCACGCTCGCGACACCGTCGACCAGCTGATGTCGACGATGACCGAGCGGCGCGTACGTCACGTTCCCGTCGTCGATGATGCGGGGCGCCTCGAGGGCATCATCTCGATCGGCGACGTCGTGAAGGCTCGCGTCGGCCAACTCGAGATCGAGAACAGCCAACTCCACGACTACATCCAGGCCCGCTGACGGACGCCCCTGCGACGCGCTGCTCCGCAGTCGAGCAGGAGGCCGACGTGTGCCACGCACCGTGGGCGGGGCGAAACCGCCGATACACTCGACGCTCGTGCCTGCGCACCTGAGACGCAGCACGGCAACCCCCCACCGTCGCCCCTTGACACGGAAGTGAAGTAGAAGATGGCCAAGCGAGAGTTCCCCCTGGAGCGCACCCGGAACATCGGGATCATGGCGCACATCGATGCCGGCAAGACCACCACCACCGAGCGCATCCTCTACTACACCGGCAAGAGCTACAAGATCGGTGAGGTCCACGACGGCGCCGCCACCATGGACCACATGGCGCAGGAGCAGGAGCGCGGCATCACGATCACCTCCGCCGCCACCACCTGCGTGTGGAACGACCACCGGATCAACATCATCGACACCCCGGGCCACGTCGACTTCACGATCGAGGTCGAGCGCTCGCTGCGCGTGCTCGACGGTGCGGTCACCGTGTTCGACTCGGTCGCCGGCGTCGAGCCCCAGACCGAGACCGTGTGGCGTCAGGCCAACAAGTACAACGTGCCGCGCATGTGCTTCGTCAACAAGATGGACCGCATCGGCGCCGACTTCTATCGCACCGTGCAGATGGTGGAGGATCGCCTCCAGGCGAACCCCCTCGTGCTCCATCTGCCCATCGGTGCCGGTGGTCCCGAAGCGGTCAAGGCATTCGAGGGCTTGGTCGACATCGTCAGGATGAAGGCGCTGGTCTGGCGCGACATCGACGAGAAGGATCTCGGCGCGAAGTACGAGATCACCGACATTCCGGCCGACATGATCGAGCAGGCCAACGAGTACCGCGAGGCGATGATGGAGACCATCGCCACCCAGAGCGAAGAGCTGATGGACAAGTACCTCGAAGGTGAGGAGGTGTCCGAAGCCGACATCAAGAAGGCGATTCGTTCCGGCACGCTCGCCGGCGAATTCGTGCCGATCCTGTGCGGCTCGGCATTCAAGAACAAGGGTGTTCAGCCCATGCTCGACGCCGTGATCGACTTCCTGCCCAGCCCGCTCGACATCGAGCCGGCTCACGGCGTGGAGATCCGGGGCGGCGAGGAGCACGCGGTCACCCGCGGTCCGGAGGACAAGGAGTTCGCTGCGCTCGCGTTCAAGATCGTGGCCGACCCCTTCGGCAAGCTGACCTACTTCCGTGTCTACTCCGGCGAGATCGGCAAGGGCGAAGAGGTCTACAACTCCACCAAGGAGGACCGCGAGCGCCTCGGCCGCATCCTGCTGATGCACGCCAACCAGCGTGAGGACCTCGACATCGCCATGGCCGGTGACATCGTCGCTGGTCTCGGCTTCAAGAACGTCACCACCGGTGACACGCTCTGCGATCGCGACCATGCGGTCATCCTCGAGCGGATGGAGTTCCCGGAGCCGGTGATCCACGTCGCCATCGAGCCGAAGACCAAGTCCGACCAGGAGAAGCTCGGCAAGGCGCTCAAGTCGCTGTCCGACGAGGACCCGACCTTCCGCATCCGCTCGGACGAGGAGACCGGCCAGACGGTCATCTCCGGCATGGGCGAGCTGCACCTCGAGGTGCTCGTCGACCGCATGATGCGCGAGTTCTCCGTCGAGGCCACCGTCGGCAAGCCGCAGGTCGCCTACCGCGAGACGATCACCAAGCCGGTCTCCAATGTCGAGTACCGCCACATCAAGCAGTCCGGCGGTTCCGGCCAGTTCGCCGTGGTGAAGATCGACATGGCGCCGAACCCCGGTGGCGGCTACGAGTTCGAGGACAAGATCTCCGGCGGCAAGATCCCGCGCGAGTACATCAACCCGACCAACCAGGGTCTCCAGAGCTCGCTCGACAACGGCGTGCTCGCCGGGTACCCGACGGTCGACGTCAAGGTGTCGCTGGTCGACGGCCAGTACCACGACGTCGACTCCTCCGAGATGGCCTTCAAGATCGCCGGCCAGATGGCCTTCCGCAAGGCCGCCGAGATGGCCAAGCCGGTCCTGATGGAGCCGATCATGGCCGTCGAGGTGGTCACGCCCGAGGAGTACATGGGTGACGTGATGGGCGACCTGTCCAGCCGTCGCGGCCGCATCGGCAGCATGGAGGCCCGGGGCAACACGCAGGTCGTCAACGCGACCGTGCCGCTGTCGGAGATGTTCGGATACAGTACCGACCTTCGTTCCCGCACCCAGGGACGAGCCACCTACACGATGCAGTTCTCGGAGTACCAGCAGGTGCCCGAAGCCATCGCCCAGGAAATCGTGAAGCGGGTCCGTGGCGAGTGATCGCCGCTGAGCCGACGCACAGCAGTTCTTTGACAACCCACATCTGACAAACAAGAAACGACATTGGAGTCGCACGCATCATGAGCAAGCAGAAGTTCGAGCGCAACAAGCCGCATGTGAACATCGGGACGATGGGTCATATCGATCATGGGAAGACGACGTTGACGGCGGCGATTTCGAAGACGTTGTCGGAGAAGGGGTTGGCTGATTTCGCGGCGTTTGACACGATTGACAAGGCGCCGGAGGAGAAGGCTCGTGGGATCACGATCTCGATTGCGCACATCGAGTACGAGACCGAGAAGCGGCATTATGCGCATGTGGACATGCCGGGTCATGCGGATTACATCAAGAACATGATCACGGGTGCTGCCCAGGTTGATGGTGCGATTCTGGTGGTGGCGGCGACTGATGGTCCGATGCCGCAGACGCGTGAGCATGTGTTGTTGGCGCGTCAGGTGGGTGTGCCGTACATCGTGGTGGCGTTGAACAAGGCGGACATGGTTGATGACGAGGAGCTCATGGAGTTGGTGGAGCTCGAGGTTCGTGAGTTGTTGAACGAGTACGAGTTCCCTGGTGATGATGCTCCGGTGATCCAGGTGTCTGCGTTGAAGGCGTTGGAGGGTGACGCGGAGTGGCAGGAGAAGATCATGGAGCTGATGGATGCTTGTGATGAGTCGATTCCTGAGCCGGTGCGTGAGTTGGACAAGCCGTTCTTGATGCCGATCGAGGATGTGTTCACGATCACGGGTCGTGGCACGGTGGTGACGGGCAAGGTGGAGCAGGGGATCATTCACACCGGTGATGAGATCGAGATCGTCGGGTTGCGTGAGACGCAGAAGACGACGTGTACGGGTGTGGAGATGTTCCGCAAGTTGCTCGATGAGGGTCAGGCGGGTGACAACATCGGTGCGTTGTTGCGTGGTACGGCGAAGGAGGATGTGGAGCGTGGGCAGGTGTTGTGCAAGCCCGGCAGCATCACGCCGCACACGAATTTCGAGGGTCAGGTGTACATCTTGACCAAGGATGAGGGTGGGCGTCACAAGCCGTTCTTCAACAATTATCGGCCGCAGTTCTTCTTCCGTACGACTGATGTGACGGGCACGATCGAGTTGCCGGCTGGTACGGAGATGGTGATGCCTGGTGACAATGTGGAGATGACGGTGGAGTTGGGTAAGCCGATCGCGATGGACGAGGGTCTGCGGTTCGCGATTCGTGAGGGTGGTCGCACCGTGGGTGCTGGCCGCGTCACCAAGATCATCAAGTGACCCCGGCGACCTGAGACAGAAACGACACTGACATGGCACAGAGCATCAGAATCCGCCTGAAGGCGTTCGACCACGAGATCATCGACCAGTCGACGAAGAAGATCGTCGAGACGGTGACTCGCACCGACGCCACCGTGCGCGGCCCGATCCCGCTGCCCACCGACAAGCACCGCTACACGGTCATCCGTGGCCCGCACGTCGACAAGGACAGCCGCGAGCACTTCGAGATGCGGGTGCACAAGCGTCTCATCGACATCGTCAACCCGAACGGCAAGACCATCGACAGCCTGCAGCGCATCGAACTGCCCGCCGGCGTCGACATCGAGATCAAGATCCAGAACGCCTGAGCCGTCACATGCGGGGTCTGACCCCAGGTGCGACGCACGACTCCGGTTGTGAAAGAGGTGTGAACAGCGGCCCCGACGGGGTCGCTGTTCCCGTTTACGGGTAGACATGGACTCATGAGTGCGCTGCCGCCCCCGGCTCCCGGCGTCACGCCGGTTCCGACGCCATCGGCCGCCAAGCGCGCTCGGCGACGTGGCGCGTCGCTGATCGTGGCTGTCGCCGCGGTCGCATGGGTTGCGGGACTCACCGGGGCACTCGTGGGCAGCCAGCTCTCCGACTGGCTCGACTCGCCGCCGAAGAGCGCGAGCGACGAGCCGATCAACGTGTCGGATGCGACCGGCCCGATCGAGGCCCGCCTCGATGTCGCCAAGGTCATCGATCACATGGCTGCCTCGGTTGTGACGATCAGTGCCGACGTGGAGAGCTCGCTGGGGACGGGGCAGTCGGTCGGCACCGGGGTGATCGTGTCCTCCGACGGCGAGATCCTCACCAACGCCCACGTGGTCGCCGGGGCATCGGAGATCCGTGTGCGTCTGGCGGGAGAGACCGAGCCACGTGAGGCACGTCTGCTCGCCAGCGATCCGGGCAACGACCTCGCGCTGCTTCGGATGAGCGGCGGTGGTTTCGACGCGGCGGTCTTCGCCGATCCCGACAACGTCCGTCTCGGCGACGAAGTCGTCGCCATCGGCTTCGCGCTCGGCCTCGACGGTGACCCCTCGGTCACGCTCGGCATCGTCTCGGCGCTCGACCGAACGATCGGCACCGACGGAGCGTTCCTCGACGGCCTGATCCAGACCGATGCAGCGATCTCGTCGGGCAACTCCGGCGGACCGCTCGTGAACGCACGCGGTGAGGTCGTCGGCATCAACACCGCGGTCGCCCGCGACACGGCCACGTCCGCCGCCACCAACGTCGGGTTCGCGATCAGCGCCAAAGAGGCGCTGCCGGTGATCGAGGCGCTCCGGCTGCAGGCCGGGGGCGATCCCCGCGCCGAGGGGTACCTCGGCGTGGAGCTCGGCGATCGCCGCGACGGTGGGCAAGGGGCAGTGATTCAGAGCGTGCAGGACGGCACACCCGCCGACGACGCCGGCGTCGAGGCCGGTGATCTCGTCGTCGCTGCCGACGGCGTCGCCATCGATGGTGCCACCGGGCTCATCGCAACGATCCGCGACCTGCAGCCCGGCGACTCCACCACGATCACGGTGATCCGGGACTCCGAGCGCATCGAGCTCACGGTCACGCTCACCGATCGCCCCGAGGACTGACCCGACGCTCCCTGCCCGGCCCCGGGTGGGAGCGGCGTGCTGCGTACTGTGGCCGCGATGGACGAGATGCTCGGTGGTGCCCGCCCGTTCGGCCTCGGGTACTGGCCGCTCCCCGAGGATGCCCCCGACGTCGAGGTCCGACGCGAGGCGGTTCGTCTCGTGTCGCCCGACGGCGCGCTCGTGCGCGGTGTGCTCTGGACCCCGCCCACGGGCACCGCCTGGAAGACCGCGGTGATCCTGTCGCACCCGCGAGGTGACTTCAGCGTGCACTACGCCTGCCCGCTGCTCGCGGCGGCCGGCTACGCCGTTCTCGGCTTCGGAACGCGCTACATGAACAACGACACCGACTGTCTGCACGAGGCGTGCATCAACGATGTCCGGACCGCGCACGACGAGATGATCCGCCGAGGCGCCGAGGCCGTGGTCCTGCTCGGCAACTCCGGTGGTGGCTCTCTGATGGCGATGGCCAGCGCCGAGCTGGGTATCGGCGACGGCTGGATCGGCATGGCGGCGCACCCGGGGGAGGGGGTGTTCATGCTGCAGGTGATCGACCCGTCGGTCGCCGACGAGCACGACCCCTTCTCGACCGTGCCCGAACTCGACATGTACCACCCCGACAACGGGTGGCGGCCATGGCCCGAGCCGTGCAGCTACGACCCGGCGTGGGTGGCCACCTATCGGCAGGCGCAGCGGGAACGAGTCGCCCGTCTCGATGCGATCGCCGAGGCGTCGATCGCCGAGGCCGGCGACGTCGTGCCCGAGCTGCGCACCGTCGACAAGACGACCGATCCCGCTCGATGGCGTGAGCTGCGTCGACGGGCGGTGTTCACGAAGTACCTGACGATCTACCGAACGCTCGCCGACCCCGCCTACCTCGACCTGTCGATCGATCCCGACGACCGACCGATGGGTTCGCTGTTCGCGTTCCCCGACCCGTTCGACGCCAACTACGGCCGCGGCGGCCTGGCCCGCACGATGACGGCCCGCGGATGGCTCAGCACATGGTCGGGCCTGTCGAGCCGGGCCAAGCTCGCGGACACGATGCCCGACGTCACGGTGCCGACGATGCTCGTGCATCCGACCGCCGATACCGAGATCCGCGTCTGGCAGGCGAAGGAGATCGTCGACGCCGCGGGTGCCGACGACGTCACGTACCTCGAGATGAAGAGCGCCCCGCACTATCTCGAGGGTCACCGACCCGAGGCGATGGCGGCGGTCGCCGACTGGCTCGACGCCCGCTTCCCGTGATCAGTCGCGGCGGCTGATCGCCAGGCGCACGCCGAGCGCGGCGATGGCGAGCCCGCCCGCACCACCGAGGCGTTCGAGTCGCCGCGGCGAGCGGGCGAACCAGGATCGCGCCGTGCCGGCCGCGAGCCCCCACACGCTGTCGGATGTCAGGGCGACCGCCGTGAAGACGAGCCCGAGCACGGCCATCTGGATCGCTGCGGGCGCAGCGTCGGAGCGAACGTACTGGGGGAGTACGGCGGCGAAGAACACGATCGTCTTGGGGTTCGAGATGCCGACGACGAAACCGTCGAGCAGGATCGATCGGTGCGGCTGGATCTCGGTGGCGTCGGTCACCTGGGCGAGTTCACGGCGCCGACGAAGGGTCTGGATGCCGAGCCACACCAGGTAGAGCGCGCCGACGAGTTTCACCGTGTTGTAGGCCAGCACCGATCGTTCGAGCAGCGCGCCCACCCCGACGGCGACGAGCAGGACCTGCACGTAGAACCCGGCCGCGTTGCCGAGCACCGTGAGCAGGGCAGCCCGTCGTCCGTAGGCGAGTGCGCGGCTCACCACGAACATCACGCTCGGGCCCGGGATGATGATGATCGCGAAGGCCAGCACTGCGAATGCCGCGAGTGCATCAGGAGTGGGCACGGTGGCATCTTGCCTCTTCGATCACGGCCCGGTCCAGCGGTTTGAGGTCAGGGTCGGGTTGCGTCGAACGGAGTGGACATCGTGTCCGCGACGACGACGCGAACGCGTGGTGCGATCGGGCCCTCCGAGAACGACGCCCTCGGATCGGGGTACTCGGCGGGGCTCGGAGTACCGGGTCGCGAGCCTCCCCGAGCACGGTCGCCCGAAACCGTGGGTGATCAGAGCGGGTAGTCGATCCCGGTCATCTCCACCGACTTCTCCCACAGCGCTCGCTGCAGATCGGCGTCGTGCGACCGGCTGCTCGACTCGACGATCTTCGGATTGCCACGCGCCTCACCGATTCCGTCGGGGCCGTAGTACTGGCCGCCCCGCGCCGTTGGGTCGGTTGCGGCTCGCAACGTCGGGAGGGCACCGCGTTCAGCGCTCTGCATGATCGGTCGGAACAGGAACTCGCCCCACTGGAGGAACTTCGGCGAGTTGCGGATCAGCTCGGTGTCGGACAGCCCCGGGTGAGCGGCGAGCGCTGCGGTGGTGGCGCCGGCGGCGGCGAGGCGGCGCTGGAGTTCGTAGGTGAACAGCAGGTTGGCGAGCTTCGATCGTCCATACGCGGCCACCCGGTCGTAGTCGTCCGTGCCGGCGAGGGTGTCGACGTCGATCTTCGAGCGGATCTTGTGGCCGACGCTGCTCACGGTGACGATCCGGGAGTTCGGCGCGTCGAGCAGGCGGGGGAGCAGCAGCCCCGTCAGGGCGAAGTGGCCGAGGTGGTTCGTGCCCATCTGGAGCTCGAACCCGTCGACGGTGGTCGACTCGGGTGTGTACATCACCCCGGCGTTGTTGACGAGCAGATCGATGCCACGTTCGTCGGCCAGCAGTGCGTCGGCGGCGGCCCGAACCGACGCCAGGTCCGACAGGTCGAGCGCCTGCACGGTGACGTCGGCATCGGGGTGATCGCTGCGGATCGTCGATGCGGCAGCATCGCCCTTGTCGGTGTTGCGAACGGCGAGGATCACCCGTGCGCCGTGGGCCGCCAGCGCATCGGCGGTCGCCAGCCCGAGCCCGGTGTTGGCGCCGGTGACGATCGCGGTTCGGCCCGACAGGTCGGGCATCTCGGCGGTGGTCCACTTCGATCGTGCCATGACTCGACTCTACGGAGCGCAGAAGGACGCGAGCGCGTGTTGGAAGGCTGCACGGGCGCCCATAGCATTGCATGGCCGTGATCGGGAGGCATTCCGACCACCAAACCATTCAGCAACCGATGTCTGAGCAGGCCGCCCGCAACGACGGGACCGGAACCACCCAGCAACTTCATGATCTCGTGCTCCGCACGCTCGTCCTGCCGTGAACCCGGTAGTCGCAGCGGCGGAGCATTTGCGTGGATAGCCGTTCGTCAACAGATGAGCGGCTCGATCAACTCAAGAGGAACAGCGCCGCCATGGCACAACAATCGATCGTCGGCGAGAAGGTCGGCATGACACAGACGTGGGTGGACGACAGAGTCGTTCCGGTCACCGTGCTGCGCGTCGAGCCGATGCGCATCGTCCAGATCAAGACCAACGAACGTGACGGTTACACCGCCCTGCAGGTGACCTACGGGCACCGCAAGGCGAACAAGCTCACCAAGCCCGCTGCCGGACACTTCGAGAAGGCCGGCGTCGAGCCGGGCAAGCGTCTCGTGGAACTGCGCCTCGACTCGGTCGACGGTTTCGAGGTCGGCCAGGAGCTGACCGTCGAGCAGATCCCCGCCGGCACGATCGTCGACGTCACCGGCACCAGCCGGGGCAAGGGCTTCGCCGGTGTGATGAAGCGTCACAACTTCGCCGGCCAGCCCGCATCGCACGGCAACAACAAGAGCCACCGCAAGCCCGGCGCCATCGGCTCGTGTGCCTTCCCGGCGCGCGTGTTCAAGGGCCAGCGCATGGCCGGCCACATGGGCCACGAGCAGGTCACCACGCAGAACCTCGAGGTCGTCGAGTGCGACGCCGAGCGCAACCTGCTGCTGATCAAGGGTTCGGTTCCCGGCCCCGCCGGTGGTGTCGTGTTCGTGCGCAACGCCGTCAAGAAGGCCGGACAGCTCGCAGGAAAGGCAGGCTGATCATGGCCGACGTCACACTCAAGACCGCATCCGGCAAGGACTCCGGCACGATCGCCCTCGACGACGAGGTCTTCGGCGTGCAGCCGAACGTGCCCGTCATGCACCAGGTGGTCACCGCACAGCTCGCCGCTCGCCGTTCCGGCACCCAGAGCACCAAGACCCGCGCCGACGTGCGTGGTGGCGGCCGCAAGCCCTACGCCCAGAAGGGCACCGGCAACGCCCGCCAGGGCTCGATCCGTGGCCCGCACTTCTCCGGTGGTGGCGTTGCGCTCGGCCCGAAGCCGCGCAAGTACGACCAGAAGACCCCGAAGAAGATGGTGAAGCTGGCGCTTCGTTCGGCGCTGTCCGATCGCGCCGCCGAGGGCAAGGTCGTCGTCGTCGATGGCTGGGGTTTCGAAGCACCCAGGACCAAGGACGCCAAGGCGGCACTCGGCGCGCTCGGCATCGACGGCACCGCGCTGGTGGTCGTCGGCCGCGACGACGCTGCTGCCGCCCTGAGCTTCCGCAACCTGCCCAAGGTCCAGATCATCGGCCCGGGCGAACTCAACGCCTACGACGTGCTCTGCAACGAGTGGATCGTGTTCACCAAGGACGTGCTGCCCGCCGGCACGCCGGTGTCCGACGAGTCGAGCACCAGCGAGAAAGCAGCCAGCTGATGAAGGACCCCCGCGACATCATCATCGCTCCGGTCGTCTCCGAGAAGAGCTACGCGCTCATCGAGACCGGCGTCTACACGTTCAAGGTGAGCCCGAAGGCCTCCAAGCCCGAGATCCGCGACGCGGTCGAGGCGATCTGGGGCGTCGAGGTGCTCAAGGTCAACACCCTGAACCGCAACGGCAAGCGCAAGCGCACCCGTGGCACCAACCGCATCGGTACCCGGCCCGACACGAAGCGGGCCATCGTCACCCTGGCAGCGGGCGAGATCCCGCTGTTCGAGAACTGAGCTGATCATGGCCATTCGTTCCCGCAAGCCCACCAGCCCCGGCCGTCGCTTCCAGACGAGCTCCGACTTCAGCGAGATCACCAAGACCACGCCGGAGAAGTCGCTGCTCGTCAAGAAGAACAAGACCGGTGGTCGCAACAGCTACGGCCGCAAGACGTCGCGTCACCGCGGTGGCGGCCACAAGCAGCAGTACCGCATCATCGACTTCAAGCGCGTCAAGGACGGCGTGACCGCCAAGGTCGCCGCCATCGAGTACGACCCGAACCGCACCTGCCGCATCGCGCTGCTCCACTACAACGACGGCGAGAAGGCGTACATCCTCGCTCCGCGTGGACTCAACGTCGGCGACACCGTCGAGAGCGGTCACGGCGCCGACATCAAGCCGGGCAATGCCATGGCGCTGCGCTACATCCCGGTCGGCACCACCGTTCACAACGTCGAGCTGCGCCCCGGCCAGGGCGGCAAGATCGGCCGCTCGGCCGGTATCGCCGTGCAGCTCGTGGCGAAGGAGGGCGACTACGCAACGCTGCGCATGCCCTCCACCGAGATGCGTCGCGTGATGATCGACTGTCGAGCCACCGTCGGTGAGGTCGGCAACAGCCAGCACGAACTCGTCAAGATCGGCAAGGCCGGCCGCAACCGCTGGAAGGGCAAGAAGCCCCAGACCCGTGGTGTCGCCATGAACCCGGTCGACCACCCGCTCGGTGGTGGCGAAGGCCGCACCTCCGGTGGCCGTCCCGCCGTGTCGCCGTGGGGCAAGCCCGAGAGCCGCACCCGCAACAAGAAGAAGGCGAGTCAGCAGTTGATCATTCGCCGCCGTCGTACGAGCAAGGGTCGCCGCTGACGCGGCAAGGAAGGTAACTCCGCATGTCTCGCAGTCTCAAGAAGGGCCCGTTCGTGGACGACCATCTTCTCAAGAAGATCGACGCCCAGAACGCCGCCGGCGAGCGCAAGGTCGTCAAGACCTGGTCGCGTCGCTCCACCATCATCCCCGACATGGTCGGCCACACGATCGCCGTCCACGACGGTCGCAAGCACGTGCCGGTGTACGTCACCGAGTCGATGGTCGGCCACAAGCTCGGGGAGTTCAGCCCCACCCGCACGTTCAAGTTCCACGCGGGCATGGAGCGCAACTCGAAGGGTCGCCGCTGATGACCGGACCGAAGCTCAACGAGAAGTCGTTCGTCGTCGGCGAGCGCTCGGGCACGAAGGCCACTGCTCGCTACGTGCGTGCGTCGGCCTCGAAGGCCCGCGCCGTGCTCGACCTCATCCGCGGTCTCGACGTGCGCAGCGCCGACGAGGTGCTGCAGTTCACCGATCGCCACATCGCCCGTGACGTCCGCAAGGTGCTCGCCAGTGCCGTCGCCAACGCCGTCAACAACGACGACCAGGACGCCGACGAGTTGTACGTCGTCGCCTGTTTCGCCGACGAGGGCCCGACGCTCAAGCGGTTCCGGCCTCGTGCCCGTGGCCGTGCGACACGGATCAACAAGCGCAGCTGTCACATCACGGTCATCGTCGCCCGCATGAGCGACGACCGCCTCGCCATCATCCAGGCCCGCCAGGAGCGCGCCGGTGGCAGCGGCGGCCGTGGTCGTCCGCAGTCGAGCGCCGCCAGCCGCCGCGCCCGTGTCGAGCGCAGCCGCCAGCAGGCAGCCGAGACGACCGACACGACCGACGATGTCGTCGACGCCGAGATCATCGACGAGACGACCGACGCCACCGAGGCGGAGGTCATCGAGTCTCCGGAAGCCGACGTGACCGACGACGCAGCAACCGACGACGAAGCAACCGATGACGCTGCGACGGCCGATGCCGACGCAGTCGAAGCAGCAACCGATGCCGACGTCGCCGACGCCGACGACGAGGGAGCCACCAAGTAATGGGTCAGAAGATCAATCCGTACGGCTTCCGCCTGGGAGTGACCACCGACTGGAAGTCGCGTTGGTTCTCCGAGCGTGAGTACAAGGACTACCTCACCGAGGACTGGACGATCCGTCAGGAGATCATGACGCGTCTCGAGTCCGCGGCGATCAGTCGCATCGAGGTCGAGCGCACCCGTGACAAGCTCCGCGTCGACGTCCACACGGCTCGCCCGGGCATCGTGATCGGTCGTCGTGGTGCGCAGGCCGACGAACTCCGTCAGCTGATCACCAAGATCACCGGCAACCCGAAGATCCAGCTCAACATCGTCGAGATCAAGAATCCGGAACTCGACGCTGCACTGATCGCTCAGGGCGTCGCCGACCAGCTCGTCAACCGCATCGCCTTCCGTCGAGCCATGAAGCGCGCCGTGCAGAACGCACAGCGCGCCGGTGCCCTCGGCATTCGGGTCCAGTGCTCGGGCCGCCTCGGCGGTGCCGAGATGAGCCGCACCGAGTGGTACCGCGAAGGCCGGGTGCCGTTGCACACGCTGCGCGCCGACATCGACTACGGCATGCGCGAGGCCAAGACCACCAGCGGCCGCGTCGGCGTCAAGGTCTGGATCTACAAGGGAGACATCCTCCCGTACAAGAAGCTCAACGAGGACAAGATCGCCCGCGAGGCCGCCATGGCCGTCGGTGAGACGTCCGGCCAGGGTGGACCGCGCAAGGTGGTGTCGTCGGGTGGACCCCGCGACGTCGCACCTGCTCCCGAGACCCAGCCGCTCGTCCGTGAGGCCGATCCGGAACTCGAGAAGTTGCTCGACGAAGAAGAGGCGATCGCCAAGCGCACCGCGCAGGGCGAGGGCCACGAGACGCCGCACTTCCGCGGCACGGACTGAAAGGGGACGAACCATGCTGATGCCTCGCAAGGTCGCCCATCGAAAGCACCACCGCGGTCGCACCAAGGGCCTCACGAAGGGCGGCTCCGGACTGAACTTCGGTGAGTACGGGATCCAGGCACTCGAGCCGGGTTGGCTGACCGCCCGCCAGATCGAGGCCGCCCGTATCGCGATGACCCGCTCGATCAAGCGCGGCGGCAAGGTCTGGATCAACGTGTTCCCGGACAAGCCGGTCACGAAGAAGCCGGCCGAGACCCGCATGGGCTCCGGCAAGGGCAACCCCGAGTTCTGGGTGGCGGTCGTCAGGCCGGGACGGACGCTCTTCGAGCTGTCGTACCCGAACGAGGATCTCGCCAAGGAAGCGCTCAACAAGGCGATCCAGAAGCTCCCGATCAAGGCCCGCATCATCACCCGTGAGGAGGAGATCTGACATGGCCAAGAAGAACGACCTCGTCGAACTCAGCCTCGGTGAGCTCATCGACGAACTGAAGGCCACCAAGCAGGAGGCGCTCAACCTGCGCTTCCGCAACGCGACCGGCCAGCTCGAGAACACCGCCGAGATCGGCAAGGTGCGCAAGCAGGTCGCTCGTATCAACACCCTCATCCGCCAGCGCGAGATCGCTGCGGCCGAGGCCGGACAGTGAGTGACTCCGACATGCCAGAAGCAACCCCCACATCAACGGCCACCGAGACGCCGGAGCGCAACGTGCGCAAGACCCGCGAGGGCACGGTCGTCTCGAACGCCATGGACAAGACGGCCGTCGTGGCCGTCGTCGACCGCGTGCGTCACGCCAAGTACAACAAGTTCGTGCTGCGCACGAAGAAGCTGTACGCCCACGACGAGACCAACGACGCCGGTGTCGGCGACAAGGTCCGCGTGATGGAGACCCGTCCGCTCAGCAAGAACAAGCGCTGGCGCATCACCGACATCCTGGAGCGTGCGAAGTGAGCTTGCGAACGGAAGAGGAGGTGGCACAGTGATCCAGCAGGAATCCCGACTCCGGGTCGCCGACAACTCCGGCGCCAAGGAAGTGCTCTGCATCAAGGTCCTCGGTGGCACCCGCCGTCGCTACGCCTCGATCGGCGACATCTTCGTCGCCACGGTCAAGGATGCGATGCCCGGCGCCGCTGTCAAGAAGGGCGAAGTCGTCAAGTGCGTCGTCGTGCGCACCAAGAAGGAGAAGCGTCGTCCCGACGGCAGCTACATCCGCTTCGACGAGAACGCGGCTGTCCTGATCAAGGACGACCTGACGCCACGCGGCACCCGTATCTTCGGCCCGGTGGGCCGTGAGCTGCGCGACCGCAAGTTCATGCGCATCGTGTCGCTGGCACCGGAGGTGTTGTGAGATGAAGTTGAAGAAGGGTGACACCGTCGAGGTGATCACCGGCAAGGACAAGGGCAAGCAGGGCGAGATCGCCTTCGTCTTCCCCAAGACCAACAAGATCATCGTCAACGGCATCAACGTTGCGTCGAAGCACCAGAAGGCTCGCCGCGCCAACGAGGCCGGCGGCATCATCGAGAAGGACCTTCCCCTCGACGCCAGCAACGTCATGCTGGTCCACAAGGGCAAGAAGGTCCGCGTCGGCTACCAGACCAAGGACGACGGCACGAAGGTGCGCATCGCCCGACCGAGTGGAGAGGTGATCGGATGAGCACCGCGACCGCAACCCCTGACACCAAGACCGAGATCCCGCGTCTCAAGGCGCGGTACAACGACGAGGTCAAGGCCAAGCTGCAGGAGGAACTGGGCATCCAGAACGTCATGCAGGTGCCGAACCTCGAGAAGATCGTGATCAACATGGGCGTCGGCCGAGCCGCCGGCCAGCCGTCGCTCATCGAGGGCTGCGTCGCCGACCTCACGGTGATCTCGGGCCAGAAGCCCGTCGTCACCAAGGCCCGCACCTCGATCGCCAACTTCAAGCTCCGCGAGGGCCAGGCCATCGGTGTCAAGGTCACCCTGCGTGGCGACCGCATGTGGGAGTTCCTCGACCGTCTGATCTCGGTCGCCATCCCCCGTATCCGCGACTTCCGCGGTCTCCCCGCCAACTCGTGGGACGGCCACGGCAACTACACCTTCGGTCTCAACGAGCAGACGATGTTCGCCGAGATCGACCCCGACAAGGCCGACCAGCCGCGCGGCATGGACATCACGATCGTCACGACGGCACAGGACAACGAGAGCGGCAAGGCGCTGCTCGAGGCCTACGGCTTCCCCTTCAAGAAGGGCGCCGACGCCGACAACGAGCCGCGCAAGAAGAAGAACCGTGGCCCTCGCTACGGCGGCAAGAAGAAGTGAACCGAGGCGACTGACATGGCAAAGAAAGCACTGATCAACAAGGCCAACGCGAAGCCGAAGTTCAAGGTTCGCGGCTACACCCGCTGCCGGCGCTGCGGCCGCGCCCGTTCGGTCTACCGCAAGTTCGGCCTCTGCCGTGTGTGTCTGCGCGAGCTCGCACACGCCGGCGAGATCCCCGGTCTGACGAAGTCGAGCTGGTGAGGAGACAACCATCATGATGACCGATCCCATCGCCGACATGCTCACGCGGGTCCGCAACGCGAACACCGCCAAGCACGACGAGGTGCGCATGCCCTCGTCCAAGCAGAAGGTCGCACTCGCCGAGGTCCTCCGCAAGGAGGGTTACATCGAGAGCTTCGAGACCGCGCCGTCACCCAAGGGTGTCGGCGAGGTGCTGACCATCAAGATGAAGTACTCGCCCGATCGTGACCGCACGATCATGGGCCTGCGTCGCATCTCGACGCCGGGCCTGCGCGTGTACCGCAACGCCGGCACCGTCCCCCGAGTTCTCGGTGGCCTCGGCGTCGCCGTCCTGTCCACCTCCCAGGGCCTCATGACCGACCGCGAGGCGCGCAAGCGCAACGTCGGCGGCGAGGTCATGTGTTACGTCTGGTGATCCGGGCCGGGAAGAGAGAGAAGTAGAGACATGTCTCGAATCGGAAAAGCACCCATCACGGTTCCGGCCGGCGTCGATGTGAAGATCGACGGTCGCACCATCTCGGTCAAGGGTCCCAAGGGCACTCTCGAGCGCGAGATCCCCGGCACGATCACCATCTCGCAGGACGGCGACACGCTGACCTGCGAGCGCCCGAACGACGAGAACAGGACCAAGGCGATGCACGGGCTCACCCGCAGCCTCGTGAACAACATGGTCATCGGCGTCACCGACGGGTTCAAGAAGGAGCTCGAGATCGTCGGCGTCGGCTACCGCGCCGAAGCCCAGGGTCCGAACGCCCTGCGACTCAACCTGGGATTCAGCCACTCGGTCGACGTCAAGGCTCCCGAGGGCATCGCCTTCGAGGTGCCGGCGCAGACCCAGGTGATCGTCACCGGTATCGACAAGGAAGTGGTCGGCCAGGTGGCCGCCAACATCCGCAGCATCCGCAAGCCCGAGCCGTACAAGGGCAAGGGCGTCCGCTACGCGGGCGAGCGTGTGGTGCGCAAGGCCGGCAAGGCCGGAAAGAAGTAACGGAGCGTCTCATGACCAAGATCGCCGAAGTACGTCGCAGTGGCCGCATCCGCCGCCACCGTCGCGTCCGCAAGAAGATCCACGGCACCGCTGCACGTCCGCGCATGGCCGTGTTCCGGTCCAACAAACACCTGTCGGTGCAGTTGATCGATGACGACGCCGGCACCACGCTGGCCGCCGCCTCGACCAACGAGGCCGACCTGCGTTCGGCCGGTTCCGGCTCGAGCGTCGAGGCCGCGACGCGCGTCGGCCAACTGATCGCCGAACGTGCGAAGGCCGCCGGTGTCGACAAGGTCGTGTTCGACCGCGGTGGGTTCGCCTACCACGGCCGCATCGCCGCCGTTGCCGCCGCCGCCCGTGAAGCAGGACTGGAGTTCTGATGTCGTTCCCGATGAACAGTGACAACCGCGGCGGTGGCCGCGACAACCGTGGAGGCGGCCGCGACGGTCGTGACGGCGACGACAGCGGGCTGCGCGAGTCGCGTGTGATCACGATCAACCGTGTCGCCAAGGTCGTCAAGGGCGGCCGGCGGTTCTCCTTCACCGCGCTCGTGGTGATCGGCGACGGCAACGGCCGTGTCGGTCTCGGCTACGGCAAGGCAAAGGAAGTCCCGCTCGCCATCCAGAAGGGCACCGAGGAAGCCAAGCGCAACCTCTTCGAGGTGCCGATGGCCGGCAGCACGATCATCCATCCCGTCCTCGGCACGACCGGCGGCGGCAAGGTCATGATGAAGCCCGCCGCACCCGGTACCGGCGTGATCGCCGGCGGTGCCGCTCGCGTCATCCTGGAAGAGGCCGGCGTGCACGACGTGCTCTGCAAGTCGCTCGGCTCCGCCAACCACATCAACGTCGCCCGCGCCACCGTCGCCGGGCTCAAGTCGCTGCAGCGTCCCGATGAGATCGCCGCTCGCCGCGGCCTGCCCGCCGACGAGTTCGTGCCGAAGGGTCTGCTCAACGCCTACAACGAGCGCCAGAAGTCCCGTGCCGGCGCTGCCACCGCTGGGAGCGCGCAATGAGCCAGTCCGCCACCAACGCAGGCACGATCACCGTCACGCAGGTCAAGTCGTCGATCGGCACGAAGCCCAAGCACCGCGGCACGCTCCGGGCGCTCGGGCTCGGCAAGATCGGCTCGACCAACACCCTGCCCGACCGCCCCGAGATCCGCGGCATGCTCGCTCGGGTACCCCACCTGATCGACGTCGCCGAGTCGGCCGACGCGGCCGCCAAGAAGGAGAGCTGACCATGCAGGTCCACGATCTCGCACCGTCGCCCGGTGCCACCAAGAACGCCAAGCGCGTCGGTCGCGGTACCGGCGGCAAGGGCGGCAAGACCGCCGGCCGCGGCAGCAAGGGCCAGCGTGCTCGCAACACCGTCGCCCGCGGCTTCGAGGGTGGTCAGACCCCCCTCAAGCAGCGCGTCCCGAAGCTGAAGGGGTTCAACAACCCGTTCCGCGTCGAGTACCAGGCGGTCAACCTCCACACGCTCGGCGACCTCGTCGAGAAGACCGGCTCGTCAACGGTCGACCCCGAGGTGCTCGTCGCGCACGGTGTCGTGCGCAAGAAGTCGTTCGTCAAGGTGCTCGCCCGTGGCGAGATCTCGACGAAGGTCGATCTGCACGTCCATGCGATCTCCTCCGCCGCTGAAGCCGCCGTGACGGCCGCAGGCGGTACGGTCACCCTGATCGAACTGCCCTTCCGCGAAGAGGGCAAGGCCGGTCGACCGGCCGTCAAGGGCAACCAGTTCGCCAACCGCTGATCGCTCGCACGAGCACCGTCAGCACCAACCGCACGACGTGAAGAAGGACCTCCCCGCGTGATTTCCAGCTTGATGAACATCTTCAAGGTCCACGACCTTCGAAACAAACTCCTGTTCGTCATCATCATGGTCGCGGTCTACCGATTCGGTGTCGCCATCCGGGTGCCCGGCGTCGACCCGATCGCCATCGAGCAGTTGCGCGAGTCGGCAGGCCAGCAGGGCGCGCTCGGCTTCCTCAACCTGTTCTCCGGCGGGGCGTTCGAGAGCTTCTCGATCTTCGCGCTCGGCATCATGCCGTACATCACGGCCAGCATCATCATGCAGGTCCTCGGCGTGGTGATCCCGAAGCTGGAGGAACTCCAGAACGAGGGTGCGGTCGGCCAGCGCAAGATCACGCAGTACACCCGCTACCTCACGATCGGGCTCGCGACGCTGCAGGCCACCGGTCTCGTGTTCATCTTCGGCACCGGCCGAGGCACAGCGTTCTTCTCCGCCGCCAGTGCGGCGCCGACCGTGCCGCTGTTGCCCGACGGCGTCTGGCCGCGGGGCTACCTGATCATCCCGACGCTCGTCGCCGGCACCGCGGTGTTGATGTGGATGGCCGAGATGATCTCCCAGCGCGGCATCGGCAACGGCATGTCGATGATCATCTTCGCGTCGGTCGTGTCGTCGCTGCCCGGTGGCTTCTGGAGCATCCTGCAGCTCAACGGCACCTTCTGGTTCGTGGCGATGGTCGCACTCACACTGTTCATCATCGTCGCGGTCGTGTACGTCGAGCTCGGGCAACGGAGAATTCCGGTGCAGTTCGCCAAACGTGTGGTCGGCCGCCGCATGATGGGCGGCCAGAACACCTACATCCCGTTGAAGGTCAACCAATCCGGCGTGATCCCGATCATCTTCGCCAGCTCGATCCTGCTCCTGCCGGTGATCATGACCCAGTTCCTCGGCTCGGGTGAGGGCTGGCGGGGTGACATCGCCAGCTTCGTCGACCGGTACATCGTCAACCCGCAGAACTTCGTCTACATCACGATCTTCGCGTTGTTGATCATCGCATTCGCCTACTTCTACAACTCGATCGCCTTCGATCCCGTTCGTCAGGCCGATCAGCTGCGCCGCCAGGGTGGCTTCATCCCGGGTGTTCGTCCCGGTCCGCAGACCGAGCGGTACCTCGCCAAGGCGGTCAACCGCATCACGCTGCCCGGTGCGGTCTTCATCGCGATCGTCGCGATCCTCCCGTACATCCTGTTGATCATCGCCGGCATCAGCACCTTCGGCTTCGCCGGCACCAGCGTGCTGATCTCGGTGGGTGTGGCGCTCGAGCTGATGCGCCAGATCGACAGCCAGCTGACGCTGCGCAACTACGAGGGCTTCCTCAAGTAGGTCGCTCGTGATCCCCGGCGCCCGCCTCATCATTCTCGGGCGACAGGGTGCCGGCAAGGGCACGCAGTGCGTGCGACTGTCCCGGCACTTCGTCGTTCCGCACATCTCGACCGGAGACATGCTGCGCGCTGCCGTTCGTGAGGGCACCGAACTGGGGTTGATGGCCAAGCAGGTGATGGACGCCGGCGGACTCGTCGGCGACGACATCATGATCGGTCTCGTCCGGCATCGACTGTCGGCGACCGACGCGTCGACCCGCGGGTACATCCTCGACGGATTCCCTCGCACGATCGAACAGGCCGACGCGCTCGACGACATCGCCGGCAATCGTCCGATCGATGTGGTGCTCGACCTGAACGTGCCACGCGAGATCGTCCTCCAACGCATCTCGGCTCGGCGTGTGTGCCGTGACTGCGGCACCAACTACACGGCCACCGGCAACGACCCTGATCCGTGGATCTGCGATGTGTGCGGTGGTGACGTCGAGCAGCGTGCCGACGACACGCCCGAGTCGGTCAACCGTCGGCTCGACCTGTACGAGGAGCAGACGTTCCCGCTGATCAAGCACTACGGCGACCAGAACCGTCTCGTGGTCGTCAACGGCATCGGCCATCCTGACGACGTGTTCGTCCGGCTCGTCAAGGCCGTCGACTCCAACCGGAACTGATCGACGGGCGCCGCTCCGGTGGCGCCTGGAGGTGTGACGGGGGTCATACTCGCGACATGGTCGATGCGGCACAGGCAGGGACACGACGGCGCGGGCGGCCGCCGGCGACCGATTCGGCCGACACCCGGCGCGCGATCTTCGACAACGCACGCCAGCTCTTCGCCGAGCGAGGGTACGGCGCCGTCACCAACAAGGACGTGGCGGCCGCCGCCGGGATCACCACGGGGGCCCTCTACCACTACGTCGATTCCAAGCTCGATCTGTACCTCGCAGTGCATCGCGACATGCAGCGTCGCGTGTACGGCCGATTCGTCGAGGCCGTCGAGTCGTGTGGTTCGTTCCTGGGCCAACTCGACGGGGTGCTCGAAGCCGCGCACGCGCTGGACGTCGAGGACCCGTCGCTCGCATTGTTCGTCGGCACCGTACGCACCGACATGCGGCGCTTCCCGGAGATCGCCGACCGGCTCGAGAAGAGCGTGGCTGCCCGCGATGAGTTCTTCGTGTCGATCGTCGACGTCGGGGTCGCTTCCGGAGAGATCCGACCGGAGGACCGGGAGATGGTCGTCGAGCTCATCCGAGTGCTGTTGATCGGGCTCACCGAGGGCGGGGCGGAGACCACCGATCGTCACCGGCTGGCGATCGACTCGATCAGGGCCCTCCTGCGCGGCGACCTGATCGCCGAGGCCTGACGCGTCAGAACCATCCGGCGAGCATCGCAAGGCCGAACGCGGCGAACAGCACAGCGGAGGCGACGTCGACCGCGCGTGTCGAGATGCGGTGACCGACCGAGCGGCCGGCGACGGCGCCGACCATGCCGCTGGCGGCCGCTCCCACGGTCGCTCCCGCCCAGACGCCGATCCCGACGCCGAGACTCGCCGACTGTGATGCGAGCGTCGCCGTGGTGATCTGGGTCTTGTCGCCCATCTCGGCCACGGCGATCGCCAGGCCGATCGAGCCGACGACCCGCACCACCGACTCGCGATCCAGCGTTGCCGGAGCGGTGCCACCGACGCCGGTGGCGAGTTCGACGCCGTCGAGGGCTGCCACAGCCGGGTGATCGAGCAGCGCGCGCCGAGCTGCCAGCGCAGCGAACCCGAGAAAGATGATCCCGCTGATGATCTCGACCGGACGCTCCGGCAGGGCCGCGCCGAGGAACCCCCCGACGGCCACCGCCAGCAGGTTGGCGATGCCGTAGCCGACCACGAGCCCGCCGGCGACCCACCGAAGCGGGTGCTGCGCTCCGAAGCCGAGCGCCAGCAGCTGGGTCTTGTCGCCGAGCTCTGCGACGAACACCACCCCGAACGCGGCGACCAGCGCGCCGACGATGTCGACCATTCGCGTCGATCAGCCCGCGACGCGGTGACGCTGGAGACGACCGGGGCGGGCGCCGGTCCTGTCGCGGTCGTGCGCGCCGAAGAGCTCGCCCATCACGTGTGCGTTGCATTCTGCGTGACCCGCTCCACCCGGAATGCATCGCAAACGGGAATGGTGGACGCATAGCACACGCCACGAGAATTCCGGCGGATCGCGCCATTGGATCTGCGAAATCACGCCGCTAGCATGACACGCCGGTCTGTTCGCGGACCGCGGAACATCATGGTGGCGCAAGTCGCCAGGGTGGCCGAGAAGTGCCAGTTCGTCAACCCCGAGCTCGTCAGCGTGTGCTGTCGTGCCCGGCACCGCCCCGCCAGACCCCGAGAACGAGTGAGGAGAAGCCCCTGCCGAAGCCAAAGGAAGACGCGATCGTGCTGGAAGGCAAGATCCTCGAATCACTTCCGAACGCCATGTTCAAGGTCGCGCTCGACAACGGCCACGAAGTCCTGGCGCACATCTCCGGCAAGATGCGGATGCACTACATCCGCATCCTTCCCGGCGACAAGGTGCAGGTGGAACTCACCCCCTACGACCTCACCCGAGGTCGCATCACGTACAGATACAAATGAGCACGAGTAGAGAGCAGCCATGAAAGTACGACCCAGCGTCAAGCCGATGTGCGACAACTGCAAGGTGATCCGTCGCCATCGCCGCATCATGGTCATCTGCACCAACCCGCGCCACAAGCAGCGTCAGGGCTGACAGGAGTAATCACATGGCACGTATCGCCGGCGTCGACATCCCCCGCGAGAAGCGGTTGGAGATCTCGCTCACCTACATCTTCGGAATCGGTCTCCCCACGTCGCAGAAGATCTGCGCGGACCTCGAGCTCGATCCGGACACCAAGGTCTCGAACCTGACCGAGGACGAGGTCAACCGGATCCGTACCTACATCGATCAGAACCTGAAGATCGAGGGTGACCTGCGCCGCGACGTGCAGGCCGACATCAAGCGCAAGATCGAGATCGGTTGCCTGCAGGGCGTCCGTCACCGCAAGGGCCTGCCGGTACGCGGCCAGCGCACCCACACCAACGCCCGTACCCGCAAGGGCCCGAAGCGCACGGTGGCCAACAAGAAGAAGGCAGTGAGGAAGTAATGGCAAAGCCGACCGCGAGCCGCCGTCCGCGCAAGCGCGACCGCAAGAACGTCAGCACGGGCATCGTGCACATCAAGAGCTCGTTCAACAACACGATCGTCTCGATCACCGACACCGAGGGCAACGTCATCGCCTGGGCGTCGTCGGGTGGCGTCGGCTTCAAGGGCAGCCGCAAGAGCACCCCGTACGCGGCCCAGCAGGCCGCCGAGAAGGCCGGCAAGGCCGCCATCGAGCACGGCATGCGCCGCGCCGAGGTGCAGGTCAAGGGCCCGGGTTCGGGCCGCGACACCGCCGTCCGCTCGATCCAGCAGACGGGCATCGAGGTCACCTCGATCAAGGACGTCACACCGGTTCCCCACAACGGATGCCGCCAACCCAAGCGTCGGCGCGGCTGAGGAGCAACTGAATCATGGCTCGTTACACCGGACCCAAGGTGCGCATCTCGCGCCGCCTGTCGGTCAACATCTTCGAGAACGAGAAGGGCCGTCAGGCGCTCGAGCGCCGTCCCTTCCCCCCCGGCCAGCACGGCCGCACCCGTCGTCGCAACGCCGGCAGCGAGTACCTGGCCCAGATGCAGGAGAAGCAGAAGGCGAAGTACATCTACGGAGTGCTCGAGAAGCAGTTCCACAAGACCTACGTCGAGGCCCAGCGCATGCAGGGCCCGACCGGTGAGATCCTGCTCCGTCTCCTCGAGCAGCGTCTCGACAACGTGGTCTACCGCGCCGGGTGGGCCTCCAGCCGGCCGCAGGCCCGTCAGTTCGTGAACCACGGCCTGATCCTCGTCGACGGCAAGCGCGTCGACATCGCCAGCTTCCGCTGCAAGCAGGGCCACGTCATCTCGCTGTCGCCGAAGGCGCAGAAGATGATCGTGATCCAGCACAACATCGACACGCTCGACCGTTCGCTCGTCGGATGGCTCGAAGCGAGCGACGGCGGCAAGGCCGTGACGGTCCGCAGCCTCCCCGAGCGCGAGCACATCGACGTGCCCGTTCGCGAGTCGCTCATCGTCGAGCTCTACTCCAAGTGATCCGTCGCTTCACGTCCGTCGCAATCTCGTTTCGAATCCCCTGTCGTTGAAAGGTCCCTGGCACCAATGCTCGTCATGCAGCGCCCCACCATCGAAGCTCTCGGTGAGGAGTCCGAACATCGCCAGCGTTTCGCCGTCGGCCCGCTCGAGCCCGGCTTCGGCCACACGCTCGGCAACTCGCTTCGCCGTACTCTCCTGTCGTCGATCCCCGGCGCAGCGATCACGACGGCCCGGTTCGACGACTCGCTCCACGAGTTCGACACGATCGCCGGTGTGTCCGAGGACGTCACCGACATCATCTTGAACCTGAAGGACATCGTCGTCACCTCGGTGTCCGAGGAGCCGGTCACGATGCGCCTCGACGCTCGCGGCGCCGGCATCGTCACCGCCGGCGACATCGAGAGCCCGGCCGACGTCGAGGTCCTCAACAAGGACCTCCACATCGCCACGCTCAACTCCAAGGGCCGCCTTGCGATCGACCTCACCGTCGAGCAGGGTCGCGGTTACCTGTCGAGCAATCGTGAGGACGACAACCGGGTGATCGGTGTCATCCCGATCGACGCGATCTTCAGCCCGGTCCGCCGGGTGTCGTTCCAGGTCGAGCCGACCCGTGTCGAGCAGTCGACCAACTACGACCGCCTCGTGATCGAGATCGAGACCGACGGTTCGATCACGCCGTCGGAAGCCCTCGCCTCGGCGGGCGCAACCTTGCGTTCGCTCGTCGAACTCGTCGCCAGCATGTCCGACGAACCGCAGGGCCTCGAGCTCGGCGAACTCGTCGACGCCACGGTCAGCTCGCCCGATCTCGACCTCCCGATCGAGGATCTCGACCTGTCGGAGCGCCCCAACAACTGCCTCAAGCGGGCCCAGGTCAACACGGTCGGCGAGCTGCTGACCAAGACCGAGGACGACCTGCTGAACATCACCAACTTCGGCCAGAAGAGCCTCGACGAAGTGAAGGCCAAGCTCGACGAGCGCGGCCTGACGCTGCGCGGCTGACCGAACGCACGGACACGAAAGACGGACTGAACAATGCCCACGCCACGCCGCTCCCGCCGCTTCGGCAGCTCCGCTGCCCACCAGCGACTCATGATGGCCAACCTCGCCGCGTCGCTGTTCGCTGCCGAGGCCATCACCACGTCGGAGGCCAAGGCCAAGCACCTGCGTCCCATCGCCGAGAAGCTGATCACCAAGGCCAAGAAGGCCCAGGAGGAGGGACCGATGCAGGTCCACCGGATCCGTCAGATCCAGGCGTTCCTCGGCGATCAGGAGATGACCTACAAGCTCGTGCACGACGTGGCCCCTCGCTACGCCGAGCGCAACGGCGGCTACACCCGGATCCTGAAGATGGGTCCCCGCGCCGGCGACAACGCCCAGATGGCGCGCATCGAACTCGTCTGAGCCGACATCTGCGGTCGTGGGTGACACGAACCACGTCCGCAACGTCCGAGTGACGTTGGCGTACGACGGCACCGACTTCCGCGGCTTCGCCGAGAGCGACGGAGTCCGGACCGTGATGGGGGAGCTTCGCCGAGCGGTGGAGACCGTCACGAGGGGCCCGGTCGAGCTGACCGGCGCCGGCCGTACCGATGCGGGGGTCCATGCCTGGGGCCAGGTGGTCACCGGGATGCTTCCCGCCGACACCGACCTTCGGCGGTTGAGTCGCAGCGTCAACGCCCTCTGTGGACCCGACATCTCGGTGCGAAGGGCCGAGTGGGTCGACGATCACTTCTCCGCCCGCTTCTCGGCGACGGCTCGCACGTATCACTACGACGTGTGGAACGACCCGTCGCCGCACCCGCTGCTCGCTCGCACGACGTGGCACGTCCCGATCGAGCTCGATGTCGACGCGATGAACTCCGGCGCCGAACTGCTGCTGGGCGAACACGACTTCTCGTCGTTCTGCCGTCGACCGAAGCCGGCGGCCGGTCACGACGAGCCGAGCCTGGTGCGTCGGCTCCATGTGGCCCGCTGGTCTGGGCACGACAGCGCGGAATGGGGCGCATCGCTCGCTGGTCTGCTCCGCTTCGAGATCACGGGCACGTCGTTCTGCCATCAGATGGTCCGCAGCATCGTCGGCACGCTCGTCGACATCGGCCAGGGTCGTCGCACACCCGATTCGGTGTCGGTCACGTTGGCTGCGCTCGACCGCAACGCAGCGGGGCAGGTCGCACCGCCCACGGGCTTGGTGCTGTTCTCCGTCGACTACAGCGGTGAGCGCTGGGATGCCTGATCGCCGGGCCTCGACGGCGCCTCGGCGGGGTTCGCCACCGGCAGCATCGCGATGATCTCGCCGCTCGGTACCGCGGCGGAGAACAGCCAGCCCTGGAACGCCTGACAGCCCAGCTCGACGAGTCGATCGCGCTGATAGGGCTGCTCCACGCCCTCGGCCACACAGGAGAGCTTCAGGCTCTCGCTCAGACCGAGGATCGCCGTCGTGAGATTGGTGGCGGCCGGGTCGACGTCGATCCCGGCGACGAACCGGCGGTCGATCTTGACGCCGTCGACCGGGAGCTCCAGGAGGTGGGCGAGGCTGGAGTAGCCGGTGCCGAAGTCGTCGATCGACACCTGGATGCCGGCGAAGCGGAGCTTCTGCATGTTGGCGAGCGACGCCGCACCGGGCGACAGCAGATCTGTTTCGGTGATCTCCATCACGAGCTGGGTGGGACTCGCCCCGCTCCGTGCGCAGCGATCGAGGAAGGTCGCGCCGAATGCCGGACGGGAGAGCACCTTCGGATCGATGTTGATGTGCACCTCGATCCGGCCGTGGCCGAGATCCGCGAGCTGGGCCGCGAACGCGAAGGCCTGCTCGAGGACGCAGTCGTCGACCGCTTCCGCGAGACCTGCCATCTGCGCGAGCGGGAGGATCTCGCCGGCGCCGAGGACACCGCGAACCGGATGCACCCACCGAACGAGCGCTTCGACCGCCATGAGGCCACCGTCGGCCGAGCAGATCGGTTGGAAGAACGGCTGGATCTCGCCGGCATCGAGCGCACGGCGGAGATGATCCACCTGCTGGCGCCGCTGATTGATGGCGTCGACCGAGATCGCGTTGCTGTCGGGGTCGGTGAACCGCTTCACCGACATCAGGTCGTTGCTCGCGGTGACGAGCAAGGCGTCGAGGACCTGTGGTTTGGGCTCGAAGGCGACGGCCGTCCGGATGTCGAAGTTGACCTCCTGGCCGTCGATCACGACCGAACGAGCGACGTCGCGCCGAACTCGTTCGCGCAACAGCTCGACGGTGGCCGTGTTCGCCCCCCGCACCGCCAGCACGAACTCGTCGCCGCCGAAGCGCGCCGTGATGAGATCCGGCCAGCGGATCTGGTCGATGCGGTCGGCCACGGCCCGGAGCACTGCGTCGCCGACCGGCTCGCCGTACAGCTCGTTGACCGATCGGAAGTGGACGATGTCGACGATCAGGATGCCCAACCCGCCGCCCGACTTCATCATGGCGCTGGCCGACCGCATGAAACCGTCACGGTTGAGCAGGCCGGTGCGAGCGTCGTGGTGAGCGAGGAACTCGACGCGCTCGCGAGCATCGGCGAGCGCGGCCGCGACCTGCGCGCTGACCACGTAGCTGTTGACCACCGGATCGTCGAGCAGGTTGTTGACCGTGAACTCGCACACCGTGGGCTCGTCGTCGAGCTTCAGGATGCGAGCGTCGAGGGTGATCGACTCCTGCGGGCCGAGCGACTGTGCGGCGTCGAGGACCTGGTCGCGGTCGTCGGCGTGGAGGAAGTCGAGGATCGATCGACCGCGGACCGTCTCGGGATCGTGGCCGAGGAAGCGCGTGACCGCGCCGTTGACGGTGCGTACGAGGCCGTTGGCGTCGACGAGCACGACCATGCCGTGCATGTTCGCCATGACCGCCCGCAACACCTCGGTGTCGCCCTGGTCGAACTCGAGTCGGTGGCGCTCGGTGACGTCGCGAGCAACGATCACGATCGAACCGGCGAGCGGATCGTCGCCACCGTCGGGACGGAAGGTGCCGCGCAACTCGAGGTAGCGCCAGGTGCCGTGCCCGGTGCGTACCCGCAGGGCAATGAGATCTCCGAACGGCTTCGACACCACCGTGCCGAGCGCTGCGGTGGCGAGGTTCAGGTCGTCGGGATGGACCAGCTCGAGGACCTGGGTCCCGATGAGTTCGACGGCGTCCCAGCCGAGCACCTCGGCAGCGGCGTCGTTGGCGTACTGCAGGATGCCCTCGACGTCGACCGCGAAGACCGGGTCGGCCAGAGCGTTGATCGACACGGGGTGCGCGCCCGCGCCGTCAGGACGCGCTGGCGTGCGGTCCGAGTCGGCGGAACTCATGTGGGTTCATCGGTCCTCTCTGTCGGCAACTTGAGGAAATTCTCGACCACGGATGTCTGAGACGACGCAGTCGGTCGTCGACCATAGTCGTCACCCTCCGTGGGGAATGCGCGCTCATCGTGGCCGGTTGCGCGACGGGTTGGATGCGGGGGTGGCGGGCCGTATCATTTCACGGTTCCCCGGATCCTCGACGGATCCAGATCGACCGACGGATGACCCAACGTCACCCACCGACTGACCAGAGATTGCGGCATGCCTACGTACACCCCCAAAGCCAGTGAGATCCAGCGTGAATGGCACGTTGTCGATGCCGAAGGGCTCGTGCTCGGCCGCCTCTGCACCGAGGTCGCCCGCGTCCTGCGCGGCAAGCACAAGCCGACCTTCGCCCCGCACATCGACACCGGTGACCACGTGATCATCGTCAACGCCGACAAGATCGTGATGACCTCCGGCAAGGCCGAGCGCACGATGGTGTACCGCCACAGCGGCTACCCGGGCGGCATCAAGTCCGAGACCTACGCCCACCTGCACGCACGCAAGCCCGAAGAGGCGCTCCGCAAGTCGATTCGCGGCATGCTGCCCAAGGGCCCGCTCGGCCGCCAGCAGATCCTGAAGCTGCAGGTCTACGCCGGCCCCACCCACCCGCACGCTGCCCAGATGCCCAAGACGCTCGAGATCCCGGGCGCCAAGGCCCGCTGACCGTTCCGTACGACGACCGCTGAAGAGACGCTGAGAGAAGACACCGCACCATGGGAACCGCACCGCTCACCCAGACCACCGGCCGCCGCAAGGAAGCCGTCGCCCGTGCCCAGATCCGCCCGGGTACCGGCCAGTTCCTGATCAACGGCAAGACCCTCGACGCCTACTTCCCGACCGCCGTGTCGCAGATGGTCGTCTCCGAGGCGCTCACCGTCACCGACACCCGCGAGAACTACGACATCACGGCGTCGATTCACGGTGGCGGCGTCAGCGGCCAGGCCGGGGCGCTGCGCCTCGCCATCGCCCGCTCGCTCGTCGAACTCGATCCCGAGAGCCGCGCCGCCCTCAAGAAGGCCGGCCTCCTCACGCGTGACTCGCGCAAGAAGGAGAGCAAGAAGTACGGCCTCAAGAAGGCCCGCAAGGCACCGCAGTTCACCAAGCGCTGATCCGGCGCTGAGCTGGCCGATCCGATGAAGTTCGGCACCGACGGCGTCCGTGGCGTCGCGGGCACCGAACTCACCGAGGAGTTCGCCTTCCGACTCGGCGTTGCGGCGGCCCGCACGCTCGCACCAGCGACCGCTCCGGTCGTGGTGATCGGTGGCGACACCCGCGAGTCGACACCGTCGCTCTCGGCTGCGTTGTCCTCCGGATTCCGCTCCGGGGGAGTCACGGTGGTGTCGCTCGGCGTCGCACCGACCCCCGCGGTCGCGTTCGAGGCCCAGCGGCTCGGCGCGCTCGGCGCGGTCGTGTCGGCGTCGCACAATCCGTTCCACGACAACGGCATCAAGCTGTTCGCCACCGGTGGACTCAAGCTCACCGACGAGGTCGAGTCACGGATCGAGGCCGAACTCGATCGCACCGACATCTCACCGCCGCGACGCACTTCCCCCGATTCGCCGGTCGCGGTCGATCATCGTCCGTACGTCGATCATGTGCTCGGCTACCTCGAAGGGCGACGCCTCGACGGGATTCGTGTGGTGCTCGACACGGCGAACGGTGCGGGCCATGTGCTCGGACCCGAGATCCTGCGGGCTGCCGGCGCCGACGTCGTCGTGGTGTCGGATGCTCCTGACGGTCGCAACATCAACGACGGCTGCGGGGCCACGGCACCCTCGCACGTGGCCGCGGCGGTGCTGGCGCACGGCGCCGACGTCGGCGTGGCACTCGATGGCGACGCCGACCGGCTGATCGCAGTCGATCACACCGGCGCGGTCGTCGACGGTGACCACATCATCGCCATCGTCGCCAACGACCTGAAGGCGAAGGGTGAACTGCGCAACGACACCGTGGTGGTGACCGTGATGACCAACCTCGGGTTCCGCCTCGCCATGCGCGAGGTGGGCATCGACGTCGTCGAGACCGCGGTCGGCGACCGGTACGTGCTCGAGGCCCTGGCGACCGGTGGGCATTCGCTCGGTGGCGAGCAGTCCGGTCACGTCATCTTCGCCGACCACGCCACGACCGGTGACGGCGTGCTCACCGCAGTGGCGCTGCTCGACGCAGTGCGTCGGTCCGACCGCACGCTGGCAGCGCTCGCGGCCGAAGCAATGACGTCGCTGCCGCAGGTGCTCGTCAACGTTCGTGTTGCTCACCGTGCGCCCGATGTGGCGGAGCGGCTGGCTGTCGACATCGCTCGCGTCGAGGAGATGCTCGGGGATCACGGCCGGGTGCTCGTCCGGGCGAGCGGCACCGAACCGCTCGTGCGGGTGATGGTGGAAGCCCCCACCACGCAGGCCGCGCAGGCTGCCGCCGACGACCTCGCGGCGGTCGCCCACCGACACTTCGGCTGATCGGACTCCACCGGTCTGCGCCCGGTGCCGGCGGTCCCACGCGTCGTGGGGTCGGTAGCCTGGCTCGCCATGTGCGGCATCATCGGGATCGTCAGCCGGCCACCCACTCGAGAAGCCCCGGTTCCGGCCGAACTCGTTGCGCTCCTCGACCGGGCCGTGGCCGCCTCGTCGGTCGAGGAGGCGACCGAGCTGGTGGATCGGGTCGACGTCAGTCTGAAGGGCCTGCCCGGCGTGCTGGCGCTGGCCGGTCGACCCGACGACGTCGCATCACTGGTCGCTCGCCTCGATCAACTCGACGGTCATGCCGCAGCGACCGAGGCCGAGCTCGACGCCAACGCCGTTCGCCCCGATGGTGAGGCGCTCGATGCCGAAGCGCTCGAAGCGGCGAACGCCCGGTTGATCGCGCTCAAGGATGCGCTGTGGGCCGTCCGGAGCGACCGGTTGCGCACCGTGGCCGCCGTGGAAGCGCTCGCCGGGCGCGACGCCACACCCACGCAGCTCGCCGGGTACCTCGCGATCCAGCAGGCGTTCGCCGGCATCGACCGCCTCGAAGTGCGCGGCCGTGACTCCGCAGGTGTGCACGTCCTCGTGTGGGGCCACGACATCGGCGACGAAGCCCTGGCAACGCTGATCGCCGAGCGCGGGGCCGACCCGCTGTTCCAGTCGGGAGCGGTCGTGGCCGCCAACGGGTGCCTGTCGTTCGTCTACAAGGCGGCGGCGGAGATCGGCGAACTCGGCGACAACACCGCAGCGCTGCGAGCTGCGCTGGTCGCGGACGCGCTCCTGCGCCGAGCGCTCGCCTCACCCGGGGCCCGGGTCACGATCCTCGGTCACACACGCTGGGCCAGCGTCGGCATCATCAGCGAACCCAACACGCATCCACTCAACTCCTGGGAGCTCGAGCAGCCGGGTGGAGCCGAGCCCCCGTACGTCGTGGCCGCCCTCAACGGCGACGTCGACAACCACGCCGATCTCCGGGTCGCTCACGGGCTGCGCATCGCCCCGACGATCACGACCGACGCAAAGGTGATCCCCACCCTGGTCGCCCGCCACGCGGCGTCAGCGGCCCTGCCGGAGGCGTTCCGGCGCACCGTCGCGGAGTTCGAGGGTTCGGTCGCCATCGGGGTGGCGAGCGCTCAGGCGCCGTCCAAGCTGTTCCTGGCACTGCGCGGGAGCGGACAGGGTCTGTACATCGGGCTCGGTGACGACTGTTTCGTCGTGGCGAGCGAGCCGTACGGCGTCGTCGAGGAGACGTCGCGCTACGTGCGGATGGACGGCGAGCAGGGAGGCGAGATCGTCGTGCTCGACGGCGAGCTTGCAGGGGAACTCGCCGGGATCGACCGTCTCGGCTACGACGGCTCGCCGCGCCCGGTCGACGATGGCGACGTCGTGCACGCCGAGGTGACCACCCGCGACATCAACCGCGGCGACGCTCCGCACTTCCTGCTCAAGGAGATCGGTGAGGCACCGCTCAGCTTCGCCAAGACACTGCGGGGAAAGATCGTCGAGCGAGGCGGTCGTCTCGTCGCCGACGTCGGTGAGCGGGCGCTCCCGGCGGACATCGCAGCACGTCTGGCCGCCGGCACGATCACCCGGGTGCGCGTGATCGGCCAGGGCACCGCTGCGGTCGCCGGGCAGAGCACCGCGGCGATTCTCGACGAACTCACCGGATCGACGCTCGACGTCGACGCGATCACCGCCACCGAGCTGTCCGGGTTCGCGATGCGCCTCGACATGAGCGACACCCTTGCGATCGCCGTCAGCCAGTCCGGCACCACGACCGACACCAATCGCACCGTCGACCTGCTCCGGTCACGCGGGGCCGCGGTGATCGGCATCGTCAACCGGCGCGGGAGCGACCTCACGGACAAGGCCGACGGCGTGATGTACACCTCCGACGGACGCGATGTCGAGATGAGCGTCGCGTCGACCAAGGCGTTCTACGCACAGGTTGCCGCCGGCGCACTGGTGTCGTGCGCGATCGCCGAGGCGGCCGGCGTCGGCGACGAGCGCCGCCGCCACGATCTGCTGACCTCGCTGCGCGAGTTGCCTGCCGCCATGCAGGAAGTGCTGGCACGCCGTGATTCGATCGCCGTTGCCGCCCGGCTGGCGCCGAGCAAGCGGTACTGGGCGGTCGTCGGCAACGGCCCGAACAAGGTGGCCGCCGAGGAGGTCCGGATCAAGCTCAGCGAGCTCTGCTACAAGTCGATCGCCTGTGACTCGACAGAGGACAAGAAGCACATCGACCTGTCGTCGGAGCCGTTGATCCTGGTCTGCGCTGCCGGCCTCGTCGGATCGACCGCCGACGACGTTGCCAAGGAGGTCGCGATCTTCAGCGCCCACAAGGCCACACCGATCGTGGTCGCCAACGACGGTGAATCGGGCTATGGATCAGCGGTGTCGATCGACGTCCCTCCCGTCGACCCCGCCCTCGGGTTCGTCCTGTCGGCAATGGCGGGTCATCTCTTCGGGTACGAGGCAGCGCTCGCGATCGATGCGTCGGCGCGCCCGCTGCGCACTGCCCGCGAGACCATCGAGCGGCTGGTTGCCGCTCAACTCTCCGGCGACGACGTCGTCGCATCGATGCGGACCGAGTTGCGGTCCTCGGTCGCACAGTTCGACGACGGGCTCCGATCGGGCATCTACAACGGCCAGCTGGAGGCCTCGACGGCGACGCGGTTGGCGGGGTTGTTCCGTGACGTCCTGTCCGATCGTGCGATCGAGCAGTATCAGCTGAGCTCCGGCAAGGTCGGCAGCCCCGCTGCACTGATCGACGACCTGGTCACGGCACTCACCCACGCGATCGACGAGCTCACGCGACCGGTCGACACGATCAAGCACCAGGCGAAGACCGTCACCGTCGGCATCTCGCGCAGCGACGAAGGGGTCATGGACCGGGCGCTCGTCCAGGCCGTGCTCGACGCGGGAGCGGGCCGCGACGTGCTCAGCTACCGCACGCTCAAGGTGTTGGCCGATCTCGATCCGGCAGTCGAAGCCGTGCGCGGGTACACGCGCTACCGCATCGAGGGTGAGACCATCTCGATCATCGACCGCGGCGGGATCTCCCGGGACATCCCGAGCCGGGTGGAACACGGTGCGCAGCTGCGTGGTACCAAACATCGAGTCGCACGCGAAGGCGACGTGTTGGTTGCGGTCGGGCGCAGCGACGGCCGGACGGTCGTGTTCATCCCGGAGGTCAAGAGCGGCGAGACGACCGGTCTCACGTTGCTCCACATCGCGCTCCCCGAGCGCCTGCCGGTCGACGTCATGCGAGGCGTGCTCCAGGGCTACGACCGCCGGTACGACCGACTGGTCGACTGGGTGACCGAGACCGAGGGTGGCTTCGACGAGTCGCTGCTCGGTGAGCTGCCCGTGGCCGAGTTGTTGATCGGCCCGATCTCCGACACCGCCGATCACTGGCGTCGATGAACGCCGCTTGCGGGATGATCGGCAGGGGCCGCAGATGATCGGCATCGGCATCGATCTGGTCGACATCGAGCGGTTTCGTCGTTCGCTCGAGCGGACGCCGACCCTGCGCACGCGGCTGTTCACCGACGTCGAGCTCGCCTACGTCGCACCGCAGGCCGATCCCGTCCCGTCCCTCGCCGCCCGGTTCGCAGCGCGCGAGGCGGTGATGAAGGCGCTCGGCGTCGGTCTCGGTGCGTTCGACTTCCACGACGTGTGGGTGGAACGGGCGGCGTCGGGGCAGCCGTGGCTCGCGTTCAGCGGTCGCGCAGCGGAGCTCTCGGCGGCGCGCGGTGTCGTCACCTGGCACCTGTCGATCACGCACACCGATCTCACCGCCGCCGCGTACGTCGTCGCCGACTGATCCGCTGGTGCCGATGTGGAGAATCGGCACCGACGCTGCGATCATGCTCGCCATGATCGAAGAGTTTCAGCAGGCGTGGGACGAACTGACCGCACCGGGGGCGCAGTTCGCGACCACGACGATCGACGTGCGTGGCGTCCCGATCAAGGTGTTCGAGAACTCGTTGCCGACCATGCGCACCGTGTGGGAGATGGCCCGCGGGTACGCGGATCGCGACTACGTCGTGTACGAGGACGAGCGGTACACCTACGCCGAGTCCGACGCGATCATCAGGGCGTTGGCCGCCCGACTCGTCGACGAGTACGGCGTCGAACCGGGCGACCGGGTGGCCATCGCGATGCGGAACTATCCCGAGTGGGTGTTCTCCTACTGGGCGATCGTGTCGATCGGGGCGGCGTGCGTCGGGATGAACGCCTGGTGGACGCCCGAGGAGATGCAGTACGGCCTGTCCGACTCCCGTCCGAAGGTGCTGATCGCCGATGCCGAGCGGATCGAGCGGGTGCTGCCGGTGCTCGACGAACTGCGGGCGGATGCGCCGCTGCACCTGCTGACCGTGCGCTACGACGGAGCGCTGCCGGCCGACGCCGACCGCTGGGAGGACGTGATCGATCCGGCATCGGCGCCCGCCGAGCTGCCAACGGTCGAGATCGATCCCGACGACGACGCCTGCATCTTCTACACCTCGGGCACCACGGGTTTCCCCAAGGGCGCACAGCTCACGCACCGCGGCTCGGTCCACAATCTGCTGAACATCGCCTTCATGACCACCGTCGCCGGGCTGGCTGCGGCGAAGGCCGGCGTGGCGCCTGCCCCGGCGACCGGTGCAGACGGCGTGCCCAAGCAGAACGTCTTCATGGCGCCGACCCCGCTGTTCCACGTGACCGCCAACAACTGTCTCCTGCACCCCGCGACGATTTCGGGTTCGCGGATCGTGTTCACGTACAAGTGGGATGCCGGGCGGGCGCTCGAGCTGATCGAGCGGGAAGGCGTCACCAACTTCTCCGGCGTACCGACGATGAGCCGGGAACTGTTGATGCACCCCGACTGGGAGGCGCGCGACACCTCGACGCTCGCCGGCATGGGTGGAGGCGGAGCGCCGTTGCAGCCCGACCTCGTCGACAAGATCGACAAGTCGCTCGCCGGTGGCGCGCCGAGCACCGGCTACGGCCTGACCGAGACGCACGGGATCGTCACAGCGAACTCCGGCAGCCTCTACGTCGCCAAGCCGGCGTCGTGTGGCCGCGTGGTGCCGACACTCGAAGCCAAACTCGTCGACGAGTTCGACAACGAGGTGCCAGAGGGGCAGACCGGCGAGCTGTGCGTGCGCGGCGCGATCGTGATCAAGGGGTATCTCAACCGCCCCGAAGCGACCGCCGACGCGATTCGCGACGGCTGGTTCCACACCGGCGACGTGGCCCGCATCGACGAAGACGGGTTCGTGTTCATCGTCGACCGGATCAAGGACATGGTGCTGCGCGGCGGCGAGAACGTGTACTGCTCCGAGGTCGAAGCAGCGATCTACGAGCTCGACGGCGTGGCCGAGGTGGCGGTCTTCGGCGTGCCCGACGACCGACTCGGTGAACTCGTCGGCGCCGCCATCGTGCTCGCGCCGGGCGCGTCGCTGACCGAGGACGATCTGCGCACGCGGCTCGGTGAGCACCTCGCGAAGTTCAAGATCCCCGAGCGTGTGTGGTTCCTCAACGAGGCGTTGCCCCGCAACGCCAACGGCAAGTTCGTCAAGCGCGATCTCAAGGAGTCGTTGCTCGCCGGCTGACGGTTGCACACCGCCGGCGTCGTTACGCTCCACATCGGTGATTCCGATCGTCACACCCGAGCAGATGGGCGCCATCGACGCGGCGGCACCGGAGCCGGTCGAGGAATTGGTCGACCGCGCCGGGCACGCCGTTGCGCGCGAGGCCTCAGCGATGCTCGGAGGCGCATACGGGCGCGTCGTGAACGTCATCGCCGGTGGGGGCAACAACGGCGCTGATGGTCGCACCGCCGCGGCGTACCTCTCGAAGCGCGGCGTGAAGGTGCGCGTGATCGAGGCGGCGATGCGGCCACCGCTGCTCCCGGCGTGCGATCTCGTGATCGACGCCGCCTACGGCACCGGGTTCCGTGGTGAGTGGATTGCCCCCGACATGCCGGAGTCCGGCGGTCGGCGACCGTTGGTGCTGGCCGTCGACATCCCGAGTGGCGTCGATGCCCTCACGGGCGCAGCGGGCGCCGGTGTGCTGCGTGCGGATCGAACGCTGACGTTCCAGGCGATGAAGCCCGGGCTGCTCTTCGGTGCCGGCAAGCAGTTGAGCGGTGACGTCGTCGTGGCCGACATCGGGCTCGATGTGTCGTCGGCCGATCAACATCTCGTCGAACCCGGCGACGTGGCGCAGTGGTGGCCGACACGGGCGAGCGACGCCCACAAGTGGAACGGGGCGGTGCGGGTGGTGGCCGGTAGTCCGGGGATGCTCGGCGCCGGTCGACTCTGCGCGTCGGCCGCGGCGCGCTCCGGCGCCGGGCTGGTCACGCTCTCGAGCCCTGGTGCCGACCCCCTGGCACGTAGCGAGATCATCCAACGCCGGGTTCCTGCCGACGGCTTCGACGTCGCCGTGCTCTCCGACCTCGATCGGTACGGTTCGCTGGTGGTCGGCCCCGGTCTCGGTCGGCAGGACGCGGTGCTCGCAGCGGCTCGTCGTCTGGTCGCTCAGGCAGCGGTGCCGGTCGTGGTCGACGGCGACGGCATCTTCGCCGCTGCGTGGAGCGCGGACGGTGCTGCACCGCTGATCCGTGCCCGCGGTCTCCCCACGGTGATCACCCCGCACGACGGCGAGTTCGCTCTGCTGGAGGGATCGGCGCCCGGCGAGGATCGGGTTGCCGCAGCTCGTTCGCTGGCGACGAGACTCGACTGTACGGTGCTCCTCAAGGGGCCCACGACGGTGGTGGCGACGGCGACCGGCTCGGTGCTCGTCGTCGATCACGGTGACGAGCGGCTCGCCACGGCGGGATCCGGGGATGTGCTCGCGGGCATGATCGCCACACTGCTCGCTGCCGGCGTGCGACCGGACCGGGCTGCTGCTGCTGCCGCCTGGGTGCATGCGGACGCGGCTCGCCGCGGGCCCCGACGCGGCCTGCTCGCCGGCGACATCGTCGATCTGATCCCGATGGCGCTGTCGGCCTGGTGAACAGCACGGTGAGCGAGACGGTGAGCGACGATCCCGGGCGTTGGGCGTGGGTCGACATCGACCTCGATGCACTCGAACACAACGTCGATCAGCTCCGTGCAGCGGTCGCGCCGAGCGAACTCTGGGCTGTCGTCAAGGCGAACGGCTACGGCCACGGCGCCGTCACGGTCGCGCGTTCGGTGCTCGCGGCCGGCGCTGCAGGCCTGTGTGTCGCCCTGGTCCAGGAGGGCCTCGAGTTGCGTGACGCCGGTATCGACGCCCCGGTGCTCGTCCTGAGCGAACAACCGGCGACGGCGAGCGACGTCATCGTCCGGTCGGGGCTGACCCCGACGGTCTATACGCCGGCGATGATCGATGCCCTGGCGGCCGCAGCGGACCGAGCGGGGGTCTCCGAGGTCGCGGTCCATCTCAAGGTCGACACCGGCATGCAGCGCGTCGGTGCCCACCCCGACGACGTCGAAGGACTCGTGATGCTCCTCGCCGACCACGCGCCCGCGCTGCGTCTCGCCGGCATCTTCACCCACCTCGCCGTCGCCGATGAACCGGAGTGCGACGCCAACGCCACCCAACTCGACAGGTTCGACGACGTGCTCGCTGCGCTGCGTCGATCCGAACGCCTCGAGCCCGATGTTGCCGTGCACGCTGCCAACTCCGCCGCCGCGCTCGCTGATCCGTCGGCGCGTCGGTCGTTCGTGCGCCCCGGCATCGCCGTGTACGGGATCTCGCCCGGACCGGGCGTCGACGGGTTGTGCGCCGGGCTGCTGCCGGCGCTCTCGCTTCGGGCGAGGGTGTCGTTCGTCAAGACGGTGCGGGCCGGGTCGAAGATCTCGTACGGATGGCGGCACACCTTCGAGCGCGACACCACGGTGGCGACCGTGCCGATCGGATATGCCGACGGGGTTCCGCGCCGTCTGTCGGCGACCGGTGGCGAGGTGCTGATCGGTGGGCGTCGGCGTCCGATCGTCGGTGTCGTCACCATGGACCAACTGATGGTCGACTGCGGGCCCGGCGACCCGGTTCGGTCCGGCGACGAGGTGGTCCTGATCGGCGGACAGGACGGCCCGGACGGGCGCCAACGAATCCGGGCGGAGGAGTGGGCGGATCGTCTCGGCACGATCGGGTACGAAATCGTCTGCGGCATCGGCGGGCGCGTGCCCCGGCGTACGGGCCGTAGCATCGACGGCGGGATGGTGGAGCACTGATGTTGGAGCTGCGAGTCCAGTCGCTCGACGAGACGCACGCGGTCGCGGCAGTGCTGGCCGGGTTGGCGCGCCGAGGCGACCTCGTCGTGCTGTCCGGAGAGATGGGCGCCGGCAAGACCGCGTTCGCCAAGGGCTTCGGAGCGGCGTTGGGGGTGGTCGAGCCGATCACCTCGCCGACGTTCACGCTGGTGCACAGATACGACCTTCCCCCGGGCTCGCACGGAGCCAAGGCGCTGCACCACGCCGACCTGTACCGGCTCGACCGCACGACCGAAGTTGCCGACCTCGCGCTCGAGGAACTCGCCGACGATGCCGGCATCGTCCTCGTCGAATGGGGAGACGTGGTCGAGGCGCTCTTCGGTGATCACCTGTCGGTGCATCTCGGTGTTGACCGCGATGTGTTCGACGGAGCGGACATCGAGGCCGCCGACGAGAGCGTTCGCCTCGTCGAGATCTCCGCTGTCGGTCCGTCCTGGGCGTCGCGTTGGGGCCGGGTGCTCGAGGGGTGCGAGGGGTTCGCATGCTGATCCTCGGGATCGAGACGGCCACCGAACGCGTCAGTGTCGCCGTCGGCGGGCACGAAGGGGTCATCGGGTTGTTCGAGGTCACCAAGGGCCGCCGTCACGTGGAGACGCTGGTCCCGGCGATCGACTTCATGCTGCGTCAGGCCGACATCGAGCTGGCCGAGATCAGCGTGGTGGCCGTCGACGTCGGCCCCGGTCTGTTCACGGGAATGCGCGTCGGCCTCGCCGGTGCGAAGGCGATCGCACAGGCGCTGCGGATCCCGATGATCGGGATCTCGTCGCTCGACCTCCTCGCGTTCCCGTGCCGTCACTCCGATCGCGTCGTGGTGCCCGTGATCGATGCTCGCAAGGGTGAGGTGTTCTACTCGATGTACCGCCAGGTGCCCGGCGGCGTCCAGCAGGTCGCCGAGCCGGCAGTCGGCCCGGTGGAGGAACTGGTGGCCGACCTGCTCGCTCGAAGTCAGGACGTGCTGTGTGTCGGCGACGGCGCCGTGCGGTACCGCGAGGAGATCCTCGACGGGTTCCGCTGCGAGATCGGCGGTGACGCACACCCTTCGGCGGCCCCGCTCGTGCAGCTCGCGCATGCCAGAGCCCTGCGCGAGGAATGGGTCAACCCGTGGGAGATCGAGCCCGTGTACCTGCGTGCGCCCGATGCCCAGATCAACTGGTCGACGAGGGCGAATCGATGAGCGTGATCGAGCGGCTGTTGCGTCGCGATGGCACCGACGGCGCAGTCATCGGCGACCTGGTGATCTCGCCGATGCGTCGGCGCGACCTGCGCGACGGTGTCATGTCGATCGAGGCGGTGAGCTATCCCCGCCCGTGGTCGCAGTCCGTGTTCGAGAGCGAGATCGCCCAGATGCGCTCGGGTACTCGGCGGTATCTCGTGGCACGGCGCCCGGTGGACGGATCTCGCCGGCGGGGCGGGCCGGTGGTCGGCTACGCCGGGCTGTGGTTCTCGGGTGACGAGGCGCACGTGACGAACGTGGCCGTGGCGTCGAGCGAACAGCGCCGTGGCGTGGCGACGGCACTGTTGTCCGCGCTCGCCGACGAAGCGATCCGGCACGGCTGCACGGCATGGACGCTGGAGGTCCGGGTGTCGAGCACCGGGGCGCAGGAGCTCTATCGGCGCTTCGGGTTCTCACCGGCGGGAATCCGCACCCGCTACTACGAGAACACCGAGGACGCGATCGTGATGTGGTGCAACGACATCCAAGGGGCCGAGTACGCCTCGCTGCTCGATTCGATCCGATCGCAGGTGGCCCGATGACGGAGCGGTCGACCGTCGACGAGTCGACGCTGGTGCTCGGGATCGAGACGAGCTGCGACGAGACCGCAGCCGCACTCGTGCTCGGGGGGTACGACGTGGTGTCGAACGTGGTGTCGACCCAGGTCGACCTGCACAGCGACTTCGGAGGCGTCGTCCCGGAGATCGCGTCGCGGGCACATCTCGACGTGCTCAACCCGGTGATCGCTCGCACGATCGTCGAGGCCGGCGTCGACGAGGAACGCATCGACGCGGTTGCCTGCACGATCGGCCCCGGGTTGATCGGGGCATTGTTGGTCGGCGTGTCGGCGGCGAAGGCGTTGGCGATGGCGTGGGACGTGCCCTTCGTCGGGGTGAACCACATGGAGGCGCACCTGTACGCCGCGTCGCTGGAGGATCCGACGCTGGAGTTCCCGCTGCTGGTGCTGCTGGTGTCGGGAGGCCACACGATGCTGGTCGACATGCAGGACCACGGCCGGTACCGGCTCGTCGGCCAGACGATCGACGATGCGGCAGGCGAGGCGTTCGACAAGGTGGCACGGTTCCTCGACCTCGGGTACCCGGGCGGGCCGGCGATCGATGCCGCGGCGTTGCAGGGTGATCCGGAGGCCATCCGGTTCCCCCGTGCGATCATGGACGACGGTTTCGACTTCTCGTTCAGCGGGCTGAAGACGTCGGTGATCAACTACGTCCGCAAGCACCCCGACGTCTCGTCGGAGGACGTGGCGGCATCGTTCCAGGCTGCAGTCGTCGACGTGCTGGTCACCAAGGCACGGCGGGCGGCGGCGGCGACCGGTGCGACCGGCATCGTGCTCGGTGGTGGTGTTGCAGCGAACTCGCTCCTGCGCGAGGAGATCCTCGGTGCCTGCGAGCAGGACGGCATCCAGGGGTTCCTGCCGAGCCGGTCGATGTGCACCGACAACGCCGCGATGATCGCTGCGGCCGGCTGGCATCGTCTGCGTTCCGACGGCCCCACGCCCCTCGACGTCGGCGCCATCCCCAATCTCCGCCTCCCCTTCATCGACTGATCGGCGGGCTTCGATCACGCCAGGGGTCTGACCTGAGGCGTGATCGTCCCGGTACCGTTGGGGCTTCATGTCGTTCTCGATTGCGCAGTTCGAGCTGTCGGCTCCAGTGGTGCTCGCCCCGATGGCGGGTGTCACGAACGCGCCGTTCCGCACGATGTGCCGTCGGTTCGCGCCTGGCCTCGTCTACGTCAACGAGATGGTGATGGCCACTCCGGTCGTCCATGCCAACGCGAAGACCGATCGGATGATCAGCTTCGCCCCCGACGAGCATCCGCGCAGCCTTCAGCTCTACGGCAGCGATCCGGAGATCATGGGTCGTGCAGTCGCCAGGCTGTGCGACGCCGGTCGTGTCGATCACATCGACATCAACTTCGGCTGCCCGGCTGCCAAGGTGACGCGCCGCGGTGGGGGAGCGGCAGTGCCCGCTCGTCCCGAGTTGCTCCGGGCGATCCTGCGAGCGGCCGTGTCGAACGCCTCGCCGTACGGGGTTCCGGTGACCGCGAAGTTCCGCATGGGGTTGTTCGACGACTGGCTCACCCACATCCGCACCGGTGAGGTGTGCGCGGAAGAGGGCGTCGCCGCGATTGCGCTCCACGCCCGCACCGTGCAGCAGCACTATTCCGGCGAGGCGCGTTGGGAGGCGATCGCCGAGTTGAAGCAGGCGGTCGGGTCGATCCCGGTGCTCGGCAACGGTGACATCTGGGAGGCATCCGACGCCGTGAGGATGATGGCCGAGACCGGCTGCGACGGTGTCGTGATCGGCCGCGGCTGTCTCGGGCGGCCGTGGCTGTTCGGCGATCTGGTCGAGGCGCTGGCTGGACGCCCCGTGCCACCGAGCCGGCTGCTCGGTGAGGTCTGCGCGGTGATGGTCGAGCACGCCCGGCTGCTCGTGGAGCACCTCGGCGAGAACCATGCCATGCGCGACTTCCGCAAGCACACCGGTTGGTACATGAGCGGCTACCCCGTCGGCCCCGAGGTGCGGCGCCGGTTCTCGATGGTCAAGACGCTGATGGAGCTGGAGGACATCGTCGCCGGCCTCGATCCGACGGCACAGATCGTCGACGGTGGCGAACGCATCAAGCGCGGGCACACCAACGGGCCGATCAAGGTGAGCCTCCCCGATGGCTGGCTCGACGATCACCGCCGCAACGAGTTGCTGCACGATCTGACGGTGCCCGACGACGATCAGGTCATGGCGCTGTCAGGCGGCTGATGATCGAGCTGCCAGCGGGGTCGCGGCTGGTGCTCGCGTCGGCGTCGCCCCGCCGCGCCGACTTGCTCCGATCGGTCGGGCTCGACTTCGACGTCCTTCCCGCTGCGATCGACGAGTCGGTGCGACCCAGCGAGCCTCCGGCCGAGTACGTGGCACGGTTGTCGGCCGAGAAGGCCCGCGTCGTCGCCGATCGCGTCGGGACGGACTGCATCGTCGTCGCCGCAGACACCACGGTCGACGTCGACGGTCAGATCCTCGAGAAGCCGATCGACGCCGCCGATGCCCGCCGGATGCTCGCGTTGCTCTCCGGCCGAGTGCATCTCGTTCACACCGGCGTGACGGTCATCGGGCGCTCCACTTCACTGCCGTCCCCGTCCCCGGCGACGATCGTGGTCGAGACGGCCGTGGTCTTCGTCGAGATGTCGCCGGCGATGGTCGACTGGTACGTCGGTACCGGTGAGCCCTTCGACAAGGCCGGCGGCTATGCGATCCAGGGCGCCGGCGGCGCGCTCGTGCGCCGACTCGACGGCAGCGTCACCAACGTGATCGGACTCCCCCTCGCCGAGACGTTGGAGCTGCTCGGCGGGCAGCCGGGCTGATCACTCGCCTGCAGCCACCTCGTTCCACGCCGAGATCTGCCTCGATCAGTGCGTGGACAGCGCACATCCAGGCGCTTTTCGGGGTGGGGCCGGGGGTGCGGTGTTAGCACTCTCGGGTCGCGGTTGCCAACCGGCCGTCGGCGCGCCTAGCCTTGGCAGTCGGCCGGGGCGAGTGCTAACCCGCCACGGTCAGTCAGAACCCACCGGGACTCGAGCCCACGTGAAGCAAGCCAATGGAGGCTTACACCATGAACCTGAAGCCGCTGGATGACCGCATCGTGGTCCGGCCGAACGAGGCCGAGACGCAGACCGCATCGGGTCTCGTCATCCCCGACACCGCCAAGGAGAAGCCGCAGCAGGGCGAAGTGCTCGCTGTCGGTCCGGGCAAGCGCTCCGAGACCACGGGTGACCTGATCCCCGTCGACATCAAGGTCGGCGACACGGTCCTGTACTCGAAGTACGGCGGAACGGAAGTCGCCGCGAACGGCGAAGACCTGCTCGTGCTCAACAGCCGTGACGTGCTCGCCATCGTCGAGAGCTGAACCGTCGCTGTTGCGACATCAGATCTGAACCAACCATTCGAAAGCCGGAGAGGAACCCCCAATGGCAAAAGTACTGAAGTTCGACGACGAGGCGCGCCGCGCACTCGAAGCCGGAGTCAACAAGCTCGCTGACGCGGTCCGCGTCACGATCGGCCCCAAGGGCCGCAACGTGGTGCTCGACAAGAAGTTCGGCGCCCCGACGATCACCAACGACGGCGTGTCGATCGCCAAGGAGATCGAGCTCGAGGACGCGTTCGAGAACATGGGCGCCCAGCTCGTGAAGGAAGTCGCGACCAAGACCGACGACATCGCGGGTGACGGCACCACCACCGCAACCGTGCTCGCTCAGGCGATGGTGCACGTCGGCATGAAGAACGTCGCTGCCGGCGCCAACCCGATGGCCATCAAGAAGGGCATCGAGAAGGCGGTCGCCGCCGCCGTCGAGTCGATCGCGAAGCAGGCCAAGGACGTCGACGACAAGTCCGACATCGCCAGCGTCGCCACCATCTCGGCCGCCGACAGCTCGATCGGCGAGGTCATCGCCGACGCCATCGACAAGGTCGGCAAGGACGGCGTGGTCACGGTCGAGGAGTCGAACACGTTCGGCACCGAGCTCGACTTCACCGAGGGCATGCAGTTCGACAAGGGCTACCTCTCGCCGTACTTCGTGACCGACGCCGAGCGCCAGGAAGTCGTCCTCGAGGACGCCTACATCCTCCTCAACAGCGCCAAGATCTCGACGGTCCAGGCCATGCTGCCGACCCTCGAGGCCGTCATGCAGACCGGCAAGCCGCTCGTGATCATCGCCGAGGACATCGAGGGCGAAGCCCTTGCGACGCTCGTCGTCAACAAGATCCGTGGCACGTTCAATGCAGCCGCCGTCAAGGCACCCGGCTTCGGCGACCGCCGCAAGGCGATGCTGCAGGACATGGCCGTCCTCACCGGCGGCCAGGTCATCAGCGAAGAGGTCGGCCTCAAGCTCGAGAACGTCACGCTCGATCTGCTCGGCACCGCCAAGCGCGTCGTGATCACCAAGGACAACACCACCATCGTCGACGGCGGTGGCACCACCGACGACATCGACGGTCGCGTCAACCAGATCAAGGCCGAGATCGAGAACACCGACTCCGACTGGGATCGCGAGAAGCTCCAGGAGCGCCTCGCGAAGCTGGCCGGCGGTGTGGCGCTGATCAAGGTCGGTGCCGCCACCGAGGTGGAGCTCAAGGAGAAGAAGCACCGCATCGAAGATGCCGTCTCGTCGGTCCGTGCGGCCATCGAGGAAGGCGTGGTCGCCGGTGGCGGCACCGCCCTCATCCGGGCACGGCCTGCGGTGCAGGCCGTGGTCGACTCGCTGGAAGGCGACGAGAAGACCGGCGCCAAGACCGTGTGGGAGGCGCTCACCGCGCCGGCCCGCAACATCGCCAACAACGCCGGCCTCGAAGGCTCGGTCGTCGTGCGCGAGGTCGAGTCCGCCGAGGGTTCGACGGGCATGAACGCCGCGACCGGAGAGATGATGGACCTCATCGCCGCAGGCATCATCGACCCGGCCAAGGTGACCCGTGCGGGTCTCCAGAACGCTGCGTCGATCGCCGCGATGGTGCTCACCACCGAGTGCCTCGTCGCCGACGAGCCCGAAGAAGAGCCTGCCGGCATGCCCGGCGGCGGCATGGGTGGCATGGGCGGGATGATGTGATTCGGTGACGCCTTCGGCGTCACCGAATCACATCGCCGTCTTCGGCGGCTGCCGTCTTCGGCGGCCTCCCGCTCTTCGCCCGGGATCGACATCGAGTCGATCCCGGGCGAGACCCGTTTTCGGGCCCGATGCGCAGTTGCGCCCCGGTACTCTCCTCCCGATGGTCGAGATCGAACGAGTGCAGCGGCCGTTCTGGACCCACCAGCTGATCGAATACCTGGTCGGGATCGGCCTGATCAGCGCATCGGTGCAGCTGCCCGATCCGGCGGTACCCGCCCTGCTCGGCCTGTTGATCATCCTCAACGCCGCCGTGGCGAAAGGTGCCGCCGGCGCGTTCCGGCTGGTCGGTCGCCGACTGCACCGGACGCTCGATCTCGTGGTGATCGGGGTGCTCGTGTTCTTCGCCGTGCAGCCATGGCTCTCGATCGATGCGACGACGCGCCTGCTGATCGGGGCGATCGCCTTCATCATGATCTTCGTCTGGTTCTACACCGACTTCGCCGAGCAGCGGACGCGAGCCGAACGCAAGACCGCGAAGACCGCCGAGCGGGCCGAGCGCGGCCCGCGTGACAGCACCGAGATCGGCCGGCAGGCGGGTCGAGCCGTGGGCGGTGCCGCCAAGTCCGTCAAGCGGTGGAAGGACGGGCTGGCGGGCGATGGTGCGTCGGAACAGCAGAAGCCGGCCTCATGGGATCCACCGACTCCTCCCGAGTAGCGGCCCGTAGGATTGTGCGCATGACGTTCGAGCAGCCCGCACCCGATCTCGCGAAGATCATCGCCGCCCTCGACGAGTGGGAGAAGGGCGAGGAGACCCCGGGTCGCGCCCTCGCCAACATGAAGACGGCCGGCCTGCCACAGGTGCTCGCACAGCTCGCCGCAGAGGGCTGGACTCCGTCGGTGTGAACTCGCGTCCGCGCGGGGGAGCGCAGCAGATCCCGCGCCCCGATGTCTGGACCGAACACCACGAGCCGCCCTGGCCCGACGGAGCGTCCTGGGCCGTCGACGACCTCGTGGGGCCGGTACCCGAGCACGCAGCGCCGCTGTTGCCCTCGTTTCCCGACGCCCGCGTCTCCGCCGTGCTGATCACGCTGGTCGACGGCGAGGACGGCGCCGAGGTACTGCTCACGAGACGGTCGATGGAGATGCGCAACCATCGTGGTGAGATCAGCTTCCCCGGGGGACGTCTCGACCCCGGTGAGACCCCGATCGAGACGGCGCTCCGGGAGGCCGACGAGGAGGTCGGCCTCGATCCGTCGGCGCCCACCGTGGTCGGGGAGTTGGGTCACCTGAACACGATCGTGAGCCGGAGCTACATCGTCCCGATCGTGTCGGTGCTCGACCATCGGCCACACCTGGAGCCGCGAACGGGCGAGGTCGACCGGGTGTTCTGGACGCCGGTGAGGGAGCTCACGCGGCCTGGCATCTACCGGATGGAGCGGTGGGGGAGCCCACCGATGGATCGGCCGCTGCACTTCTTCGAACTCGACGACGAGACCGTGTGGGGCGCCACCGCCCACATGCTCGTCGATCTGCTCACGTACTCCAGCCGCCGCTGAAGCTGAAGAACTGACCGGTCTGGAACCGGCTGGTGCCGTCGAGCAGCACCGACGTGAACGACGCCAGCTCGTCCATCGTTCCGAGTTTGCGCATCGGCACCTGCGCCTCGATCGCTGCGCGGCGCTCCGGGTCGGTGTCGGCACGCGAGGCCTTCAGGAATCCGGGGAAGTCCATGTAGTTCGTGCCGACGGCGTTGACCTGGATGCCGGCGCGGGCGTACTCGAGACCGACGGCACGGACCAGGCCGTTGGCGCCGGCGCGAGTGCCGCCGTAGATCGACGTGATCGGATCGGGTCGGGCGCCGGTGGCCGACGTGAACACGACGACCTGACCGCTCCGGGCGTCGACCATCGGGGGCAGGACCGCCTGCAGGCCGTGGAAGACCATGTCGAGGTTCATCCGCTTGACCCGTTCCCACTGGTCGACGGTCATGTCGAGGAACTTGCCGACGACGATCAGCCCGGTGACGAGACACGCCGAGTCGATCCGGCCGAAGCGATCGAGCGCCTGGGCGACCAGCGACTGGTTGCCCGCGGCGGTTGCCAGGTCGACGTCGGAGACGGTGAGCACGGTCGCGCCCAGCCCTTCGAGCGCCGGCACCTGCTCGGTGAACGGCACCTCGACGCCGACCATCGAACCGTCCCCGTCGGCCCCCTGCAGCACGAGGTCGAACCCGCGTGCCGCGAGCGTGCGGGCGAGCGCCGGCCCGACGTATCCGCTCGCCATCGTGATCAGTGCAACGGGACGTGAGTCGGTCATGGCGATCATCCTGCCACCGAATGAGACGCGGGGTCAGACCCCGCGTCTCATTCAGGCGAGGGTGGTGAGGAGGTGCCAGGCGGCCTCGACGTGTGCGAGCTCGGTGGCCCGGGCGCCGATCGAGATGCGCAGCACGGAGCGCCCGTCGAGGACCGTTCGTGTGAAGAGCGCGTCGCCGGTGGCGTTGGCGGCATCGATGAGCGAGTCGGTGGCTGCGTTCGCCCGGTCGAGGTCGTCATCGCGCACCGCGAGACACAGCAGGTTGAGCGGGTGCGGCGCCACGATCTCGAACCGGTCGTCGGCCGCGACCCACGTCGCGAGTTCCTGGGTGAGTTCGGCGTGACGCCGGATCATCGTCTGGAACGAGTCGACGCCGTCGCAGCGGATGGCGAACCAGAGCTTGAGCGCCCGGAAGCGGCGGCCGAGCGGGATCTGCCAGTCGCGGTAGTCGATCACGGCGCCGGCCTCGGCAGCCTCCGATCGGAGGTACTCGGGCAGGATGCTCAACGCCCCGAGCAGCGCCGTCCGGTCGGCGGTCCAGTAGAGGTCGCAGTCGAAGTTGACGCCCATCCACTTGTGGGGGTTCGTGCAGTACGAGTCGGCGTACTCCATGCCCGCGTTGACCCAGCGGAACTCCGGGGCCAACGCGGCGATGCCGGACATGGCGGCGTCCACGTGGAGCCAGACGTTCTCCGACGAACAGATCGCCCCGATCGCCGGCGTCGGGTCGAAGGCCATCGACGACGTCGTGCCGTGCGTCGAGCAGACGAAGAACGGCACGAGCCCGTCCGCGCGATCGGCGGCGATCATCTCGGCGAGCGCCGCCGGTTGCATCGCGAACGAGTCGTCGTGGGGGACGATGCGGATGCGTCCGGTGCCGACGCCAGCGATCCGCAGGCCCTTCTCGATACTGGAGTGGGCCTGCGACGTGGCGTAGGCGACCAGGCGCGTGGTGTCGCCGTCGGCGTTCACCGCACCACCGGTCGCCCGCCAGCGTGCCGAGAGAATCGCCACGAGGGTGGCCTCGCTGGCGGTGCCCTGGATCACGCCGCCTCCGTGTTCGCTGCGCGAGTCGAAGCGCTCGGGCAGATCGAGCAGCTCGCGCATCCAGTCGAGCATCAGCGTCTCGACCTCGGTGCACGCCGGCGACGTCACCCAGCTCATCCCCTGCACACCGAGACCGGCCGACAACAGCTCGCCGAGGATCGACGGGTACGACGTGTTCGACGGGAAGTACGCGAAGAACCCGGGGTGCTGCCACTGTGTCAGCCCGGGCACGACGATCTGCTCGACGTCGGCCATCACCGCGTCGAACGACTCCGGTGCCGTCGGCGGATGTGCGGGGAGCTGCGACCGGATGTCGCCGGGTCGCACCTCGGCGCCGACCGGGCGGTGCTCGACGCCCTCGACGTACTCGGCGATCCAGTCGATCAGGGCGTGGCCGTGCGTTCGGAATTCCTCGGGGGTCACGGCGTGGAGGCTACGTTGCCCTCGGGTCGGTCGCGGTTGCGGCGAACACCCCACGCCACCCTGCCGAACACGAGCAGCAGCCCTCCGACCATGGCGATGGCGACCAGGTTCTGGTGCCATCCTCCGCGTTCGGAGCTGCCGCAGCCGGGGCGCTGGAGCGTGCCGACGCAGGCGGTCAGGTCCTGGTCTTCGGGGAGGAACGGGTTGGCGGTGTCGACTGTGATGTCGTCGGTCGGAGTGGGCGCCGTGGTGGCGGCGTACACGGGTGGTGTGGGCGCCTCGGCGGCGAGGGCGCGCACCGTGGCGAGGCCTGCGACGACGGCGATCGCAAGGAGGATGCGGACCGCCAGCGACGCTGATCTACGATTCACGTCCTTGAGTCAACCGCAGCATCTCGACCGTCCCACCGTGCTCGTCGTCGACTTCGGCGCCCAGTACGCCCAGCTGATCGCCCGCCGGGTCCGCGAGCTGAACGTCTACTCCGAGATCGTCCCGCACAGGATCACTGCAGCCGAGGTCGCCGAACGCAAGCCGGCCGCGATCGTGCTGTCCGGCGGGCCGAAGAGCGTGCACGTCGAGGGGGCACCGTCGCTCGATCCCGGTATCTACGATCTCGGGGTCCCGGTGCTCGGCATCTGTTACGGCGCCCAGCTCATCGGCCAGCAGCTCGGTGGTGTCGTGGGGAGGGGCATGCAGGGTGAGTACGGACGCGCCCGGATGACGCGCACCGGCCCGTCGTTGCTGCTCCCCGACGACGCAGCCGAGGTGCACGACGTCTGGATGAGTCACTTCGACGGCATCACCGACGCTCCCGAGGGCTTCGTGGTCACCGCGACGACCCCCGGCGCACCGGTCGCCGTGCTCGAGAACGACGACCGGCGCATCTACGGCGTCCAGTTCCACCCCGAGGTGGTGCACTCGCCGCACGGGATGGCCGTGCTCGCACGGTTCCTGCACGAACGTGCCGGTATCGGCGCCGACTGGGAGATGTCGTCGGTGATCGACGAGCAGGTCGAGTCGATCCGGGAGCGGGTCGGGACCGATCGGGTGATCTGCGGCCTCTCGGGCGGCGTCGACTCGTCGGTGGCAGCGGCGCTCGTTCACAAGGCGATCGGACACCAGCTGACGTGCATCTACGTCGACACCGGATTGATGCGCAAGGGCGAGAGCCATCAGGTGGTCGAGACCTTCCGTCGGAACCTCGGGATCGAGCTCATCCATGTCGACGCGGGGTGGCGGTTCTTCGCTGCCCTGGAGGGCGTGACCGAACCGGAGGCGAAGCGCAAGGCGATCGGCGAGCAGTTCATCCGGGTGTTCGAGGAGAACACCGGTGGGCTGACCGACGCCCGGTTCCTCGTGCAGGGCACGCTCTACCCGGACCTGATCGAGAGCGGCGGCACGGACGGCACGGCCTCGGTGATCAAGAGTCACCACAACGTCGGCGGGTTGCCCGAGGACATGACGCTCGAGTTGATCGAGCCGTTGCGCGAGTTGTTCAAGGACGAGGTGCGCAAGCTCGGCACCGAGCTCGGACTGCCCGACGAGATGGTGTGGCGTCAGCCGTTCCCCGGGCCGGGCCTGGGCGTCCGGATCATCGGCGAGGTCACGCCGGAACGGGTGGCCCTGTTGCAGGAGGCCGACGCGATCGTGCGCGAGGAGCTGCGCCTCGCCGGGCTGGAGCGGGAGATCTGGCAGTCGTTCGCAGTCCTCGCCGACATCCGCTCGGTCGGGGTGATGGGCGACGAACGGACCTACGGCCATCCGATCATCATCCGCGCCGTCACGAGCGACGATGCGATGACCGCCGACTGGGCCCGGATCCCGTACGACGTGTTGGAGACGATGTCGCAGCGGATCATCAACGAGGTCCCCGGCATCAACCGCGTCGCCTACGACATCACCTCGAAACCCCCCGGCACGATCGAGTGGGAGTAGCCATCACGTCTGGGGCCAGACCCCAGACGTGATGGCTCCGGATGTCACAACCGCGTGGGGCGCAGGTGTGACGAGGGTCTCAGAAGTTTCGTCAGGCTTTCGCAACACATTCGTCACATTCGCTAGGATGGGAACTCGCAGCTATGAGGCAACTCTCCGTCCGTCGACTCCTTCGTGCCATCCCGATCGCCGTCGCCACGGCCGTCATCGTCCCGGCGATGACCCCCGCGGTCGTGCAGGCCCAGTCGGTCGATCAGCAACGTCAGAAGGTCGAGGACATCGTCGACGAACTCGAGCGTCTCGAGCAGCGCGCGCTCCAGATCGGCGAGGACTACAACGACGCGATCGACACCAAGAGCCAGCTCGATGTCGAGATCACCGACGCCGAAGCCCGCATCGCTGAGCAGGAGGCCGAACTCGCCCGTCTGCGCTCCAATCTGAGCGAGATGGCATTGCGGTCGTTCGTCGGTGGAGGCGCCGCCCCGCTCGGCCCGCTCTTCGAGGACTCCGAGAACCTCAACGACGCGCTGCAGCGCGAGGAACTCGCCAAGGTGGCACTCAGCGCGGGCGACGTCACGACCGACCAACTCGACGCGCTCGTGAGCGAGATCGAGGACGAGCGTCGTGCGCTCGACAAGAAGCGCGAGCAGGCCGAGCAGCTCGCCGACTCGCTCATCGATGCGAAGACCGAGACCGAGAAGCTGACCTCCCAGTACACCGACGCCCGCGCGGATGCGGAAGCCAAGCTCGGGCAGTTGCTGCGCGAAGAGGAGGAGCGCCGTGCCCGCGAGTCGGCGCTGCGGATCCAGCAGCAGGCCCAGGCCGCAAGCACGGCATCGTCCAGCTCCGGAGGCGGCGGCAGCACCCAGCGGAAGCAGCACCAGCGGCGGCAGCACCAGCGGAAGCAGCACCAGCAGCGGAGCATCGAGCGGCAGCTCGGGTTCGTCCAGCGGGTCCTCGGGATCGGGTGGCGGGTTCAGCGCACCAGCGGTGTCATCGCGTTCGAGCCTCGCCGTCCAGGCCGCGCTCGCCCAACAGGGCACGCCGTACCGGTATGCGACCTCCACCCCAGGGGTCGGCTTCGACTGCTCCGGCCTCACCGCCTATGCCTGGGGACAGGCCGGCGTCGGCCTGCCACACCAGTCGAGGGCACAGTTCGCCGCGACTCCCCGGGTGCCGATCAGCCAGGCGCAGCCGGGTGACCTGTTGTTCTTCTACAGCCCGATCAGCCACGTGAGCATCTACCTCGGCAACGGCATTCAGGTGCACGCGCCGAGCACCGGCAAGACGGTGTCGACCGCCTCGGTCAACTGGGGCAAGGTCGTCGGCGTCGGTCGGCCCGGCTGACCCCGTCGCCGTCACCACGCTCCGGCTACGGTCGGCAGTCGTGCAGGAACCGATCCACGGCATCGACATCGAACGGGTCAGCGCATGGCTCGTCGACCACATCGACGGAGCGGTGGCTCCCTTCGAGTTCACCCTGATCGTCGGTGGTCGCTCGAACCTGACCTACACGGTCACCGATGCCAATGGCGTGAAGTACGTGTTGCGCCGCCCGCCGACCGGCGCCGTGCTCGCCACGGCCCACGACATGGCGCGCGAACACAAGATCATCTCTGCGGTCGGGCTGACCGATGTACCTGTGCCCCCGGCCCTCGGGCTCTGCACCGACGACTCGGTCAACACCGCGCCCTTCTACGTGATGGGGTTCGTCGACGGCGTCGTGCTCGACAGTGCTGAGAAGGGCGCGGCGATGACGCCGGAGCACCGCCGCAGCGCCGGGCTGCATCTCATCGACGTGCTCGCCGACCTCCATGCCGTCGACGTCGATGCGGTCGGCCTCGGCGACCTCGCCAAGCGCGAGGGATACGTCGAGCGGCAGGTGAGACGCTGGAGCGCCCAGTGGCAGAACTCCAAGACCCGCGACCTCCCGGCGGTCGACGAGGTGGCCCGGCTCCTCGCCGAGCGGATGCCGGTGCAGCAGGGTGTGTCGATCGCACACGGCGACTATCGCTTCGGCAACGTGCTCACCGACACCGCACGGGGCCGCATCACCGCCGTGCTCGACTGGGAGCTCTGCACGCTCGGCGATCCGCTCGCCGACGTCGGGTACATCGGGGTGTACTGGGCCGACCCGGGCACGATCCAGGCGCGACCCAACGATCCGACGGGAATCGAGGGATTCCCGACCTACGCGGAGTTGCTCGATCGCTATGCCGAGCGCACCGGGCGTGACCTGTCGGAGATCGACTACTACATCGCGTTCGGGTCGTGGCGGCTCGCCGTGATCTCCGAAGGGGTCTACGCCCGCTACCTGCACGGCGCCATGGGCGACCAGAGCATCAGCGACGAACAGCTGAACGCCTTCAAGAACGGCACGGAGATTCTCGCCGAGTCGGCCCTCGAGGCGATGCACCGACTGAACCGAGCGCGATGATGGCGTCGAAGCCCGAGTACGACGCCGTCCTCGACGGGTGGGAACGTGGCGAGTTCACCGCTGCCGGGTTGACCCATGCGACCTACCGACGGGGAAGCGGCCCCGGCGTCGTCGTGATCCACGAGGTCCCCAACATCACACCGCTCGTGACGAGGTTCGCCAACGAGGTCGTCGACCGTGGTTTCACGGTCGTCATGCCGTCGCTCTTCGGCACGCCGGGCAAGCCGCCGTCGAACGCCAGCGCTGCTGGAGCAATCCTGCGGGGATGTGTCGCGAAGGAGTTCACCGCGTTGGCGCTCAACCGGACGGCGCCGGTCGTGTCGTGGTTGCGGGCGCTCGCCCGCAACCTGCACCAGGACGTCGGTGGCCCCGGGGTCGGTGCGGTCGGGATGTGCTTCACCGGAGGGTTCGCGCTCGGGATGATGGTCGACGAGATCATGCTGGCCCCGGTGTTGTCGCAACCGTCGACGCCGCTGCCGTTCGGAAAGGCCCGGGCCGCCGACATCAACCTGTCACCCGACGACGTTGCCGCGGTCGTCGAGCGTGCTGGGCAGGGTTGCCAGGTGATGGGGCTGCGCTACACCGACGACTTCTCGGTCGGTGATCGCTTCTCGACCCTGCGCGACCTCCTCGGTGACGCGTTCATCGCCGTGGAGCTGCCGAGCACCACCAAGCGCGACCACTCGGTGCTCACCGAGCAGCGCGACGACGCCAGCGTCGAACGCGTCCTCGACTTCTTCGCCGAGAAACTCCTCCCAAACCCGTTCTCGTGAACCAGATGCGCACCTGGGCCGCACCTGGTTCACGAGATGGTCAGGGGAGGGCGGATTCGGCGTGCTCCTTGGCGCGGCGATAGTCGGCCTTGCCGTTCGGCGCCCGGGGAACCTGGTCGACGAAGATCACCGACTTCGGTGCCTTGTAGCCGGCGAGGTCGGTCTTGACCGAGGCGATGATCGATGCCGAGTCGGTCGTCGCCCCATCCGCGAGTGACACCACGGCGGTGACCGCTTGGCCGAACTTCTCGTCCGGAACCCCGACGACGAGACAGTCGACCACCCCGTCGACGCGTTTGACCGCCTCTTCGACCTCCTCGGGGAACACCTTCTCGCCGCCGGTGTTGATCACCTGGCTGCCGCGACCGAGCAGGATCAGCGAGCCGTCCTCCGCGACCTTGGCGAAGTCGCCGGGGAAGGAGTAGCGCACGCCGTCGATCACCCGGAAGGTCCGAGCCGACTTGTCCGGGTCCTTGTAGTAGCCGAGCGGAACGTTGCCACCCGCCGCGACCATGCCCACCTCGTCGGAACCGGGGGTGACCTCGCGGTCGTCGTCGGTGAACACCTTGGTCGTCGGTGCCTGGGTGAACTTGGCCGTCTCCGAGGTCATCCCCTTCATCGTGATCTGCGTGCCCATCGTGCCTTCGGTGGATCCCATGGCGTCGACGAGGATCGCCTGTTCGATCCGGTCGAGCAGTTGCTCCTTCACCTCGGTGGTCCACATCACCCCGGACGACGAGATCACGGCGATCGATGACGTGTCGTACTTCGACCCATCGGGTCTGCCCTCGTCGAGCGCACGGACCAGCGGTTTGGCGAAGCTGTCACCGACGATCGTGAGCGCGGTGGCGCGATGCCGCTCGACCGTCTCGAGCACCTCGTGAGGGTCGAGGCTGCGGTTGGTGAGGGTGATCACGTGGCCGCCGGCCAGGTGTGGGATGAAGCAGCCGATCCACAACCCGGTGCCGTGCATCAATGGCGCACACGGGATCGAGACCAACTGGTTCCCGCCCTCGACCGCCGTCTTCACGATGCCGGCGACCTCCCCGGCATCCGACGGCGGGGCGACGCCCAGGAGTGGGAAGCCGCTCGCGATCAGACCGGCCGCCATGCCACCGTTCGCGTACATCACCCCCTTCGGCATCCCGGTGGTGCCGCCGGTGTAGAGCATGTAGACGTCGTCCTCGCGTCGCTCGATGCGAGCCATCGGATCGTGCTGGGCCATGACGTCGTCGTAGCGGAGCGCGCCGGGAACTCGGCCGGCGCCTTCGCCGTCGTCGACCTCCACCACCAGCTTCAGGTCGGGCAGGCGGTCGATCACCCTGGCGACCCGATCGCCGAGCGACGAATGGAAGAACAACGCCTGGGAGTCGGAGTTGTCGAGGAGATACCACAGTTCCTCGTCGAGGTACCGGTAGTTGACGTTGATCGGCACGCCACGGGTCTTCATGCACCCGTACTGCGCCTCCATGTACTCGTTGCAGTTGTACATGTAGAGCGCCGTCTTCGAATCCGGTCGCAAGCCGGCGTCGTCGATCGCGTCGGCGATGCGGGCGGCTCGTTCGTCGTACTCACGCCAGCTCCGCGTGAGGTCGCCGTGGGTGATGGCGGGGTGGTCGGGGATCGCGTCGGCGATCGATTCCCAGACGGTGGCGAAGTGCATCTCCATGCGCTGACAGTAGCGACGCCGCCGCGGCGTGGGGATCACGAAGGTCGGCGCAGCCCGCAGGCTCGCTACCGCGGACCGCCGTCGACGTCGATCACGGCGCCGGTCGTGTACGACGACGCATCGCTGGCGAGGTACAGCGCGGTGCCCACGATCTCGCGCGGCTCCCCACCGCGCCCCAGTGCGAAACCGGCCGTCGCCGAACGCTCGAACGCATCGAGGTCCCACGCCTTGGAGATGTCGGTGAGGAACGGTCCGGGAGCAATGCAGTTGACCCGTACCTTCGGGCCGAGCGTCCGAGCCAGCCCGTAGGTGAGGTTGTTGATGCCGGCCTTGGCCGCGCCGTAGACGAGCTCGTTGGGGCTCGGTCGATGCGAGGCGATCGACGAGACGAAGATGATCGAACCGCCGTCGCTGCCACCGTGGTCGGGCCCTGCCATCCGTGTGCCGATCAGTGCCGACAGCCGGAACGGGCCCTTGAGGTTGACGTCCATCACCTTGTCGTACAGCGTCTCGCTGATCGCATCGACGCTCGGGTACAGCGGCGACATCCCAGCGTTGTTCACGAGGACGTCGCATCGGCCGAAGTGCTCGTAGACCGTCTCGTACAGCCGGTCGCTGTCGGCCCAGGCGCCGGCGTGATACGCGATCGGAAGCGCTCGACGTCCGATCTGTTCGACCTCGCCGGCGAGTCGCTCGCATGCGTCGAGCTTCCGGCTGGCGATCACCACGTCGGCGCCGTGCTCGGCGAAGGCGAGCACCATCTCCCGGCCGAGACCGCGTGATCCACCGGTGACCACGGCGACTCGATCGGTCAGGTCGAACATCCCCATGACCATGGAGTGTGGCAGGGCTCCTAGTCTTGCGGCGCAACGGGGAACGAGGGGGCTGCACGATGGGGACGAACGACGAGCCGATGGGTCTGCAGCCGCCGAGGTTGCTGACGTCGGACGACCCGACGAGCCCAGCCGTCATCGGTCCGGATCGAACTCTGACCTGGGACGAGCTCGAGCGTCGGGCGCGTCAGCTGGCGCGAGCGCTCGATTCCGACGGCATCGGGCCGGGTCGGGTGTGGGGCGTGCTCGCACGCAACCGTTGCGAGTGGCCAGAGGCGTCGCTCGGCAACACCCGTGCCGGCTCGAGTTACGTACCGCTCAACTGGCATCTCACGGCACCGGAGCTCACTGCGTTGCTGGTCGACAGCGGCTGCGAGCTCGTCGTGGTCGAACCCGAGTTCCGAGCTGTCGCCGAGGACGCGGCAACCGGCACGTCGGTCACGCGCGTCGTCGAGTTCGGAGCCGACTACGAACAATGGCTCGATGCGGCCGGTGACGACGTCCTCGACCAGCGAACGAGCGGCGGGCCGATGATGTTCACGGGCGGTACCACCGGAAAGTCCAAGGGCGTGATACGCCCCGAGCGCTCGGCGCCCGTGGGCTCGGCGAACCCGATGGCGGCGTGGGGCGAACTGGTGCGGATGCCCGACCACGGCGCCACCCTGCTCACCACCCCGCTCTACCACGCGTTGGGAACCGGGGTGATGTCCGCCTCGCTCGCACGGGGGGTTCCGGTCGTCGTGGCGCCCCGGTTCGATCCGGTCGAGACGCTCCGGCTGATCGAGGAGCACCGCATCACTGCGGCGCCGATGGTCCCGACGCAGTTCATACGGCTGCTCAAGCTCGACGAGGAGCAACGGTCGGCCCACGACCTGTCGTCACTCGAGTGGATCCTCCACACGGCGGCACCGTGCCCGGCGTGGGCCAAGCACGCCATGATCGAGTGGCTCGGACCGGTGATCTACGAGATGTACGGGTCGTCGGAGGGAACCGGCCCGGCGATCTGTGACAGCAACGAGTGGCTGGCGCACCCGGGCACGGTGGGGCGGGCGTCGGCGCGGATCGAGTACTCGATCGTGGACGAGGACGGAGCCGACCTCCCTCCGGGCGAGGTGGGCATGATCTACTGCCGTCGAACCGACGGTGCCCCGGAATACCACGGCGACCCCGACAAGACGGCATCGATCCGACTGCCGGACGGGCGCTTCACGGTCGGCGACCTCGGATGGCTCGACGAGGAGGGGTATCTCTATCTGGCCGATCGTCGGGTCGACCTGATCCTCGTTGCCGGTTCGAACGTCTATCCCGCGGAGATCGAGTCGGTGCTCAGCGAGCATCCGGCCGTGGCCGATGTGGCGGTGTTCGGGATCCCCGACCCCGAGTGGGGCGAGCAGATCAGAGCGGTGATCGAACCCGCCGGCGATGTCGACCTCGCCGACGTGCGGGCGTTCGCCGCGTCCCGGCTTGCGGCCTACAAGCTGCCGAAGTCGTACGACGTCGTCGACGAGCTGCCCCGCGAGGCCCACGGCAAGCTCAAGAAACGGCTGCTGCGCGATCCGTACTGGGCTGAGTCCGGCTGACCGGTGCGCCCGATCGCTCAGATCGCGTGAGCGGCCCGGCGCGCCTCGAGGATCGCCTCGTGGATCGTGCGCGGAGCGACGGCGTCGCCGATCTGGACGGCCTCGTCGATCGGTGCCGTCGGTACTCGGAATCCGCAGTCGACGACGGCGGAGCATGCGATCGTGCGCCGCTCCCCGCTGTAGCGGTCCTCGACCTCGGCCTCGCCGTTGCGTACCTCACGCAGCAGCGTTCGGCGCTCGATCGAGACGCCCTGCTGGGCGAGGCGGGTGTTCGCCGGTGCGAGATCGCCGGTGCGCGCCAGTTCGTTGCCGGCGATGTTGTCCTGCGTGACGAGGACGGCGCGTGCTCCGAGCTCCTCGGCGAGGGCAACGGCGATCGGCCCCCCGATCGGATCGAAGATCACGATCGTGCCCTCGTCGGGAACGACAGCGGTGCCCCGGCGGAGGTCGGCGACGTCGATCACCACAGCGTCCGGATCGGACCGATACGGACGCGGTCCGGCCTCGGACCCGGTGGCCTGGATGACGACGGTGCGCTCGTCGACCGCCACGGCCTCGCCGGGCGTACCGAGCCTGATGTCGCTGCCGAGCAGTTCGTGCTCGCGTGTCCACCACTCGACCAACGAGGCATTCGGACCGGCGACACGGGCGAGCCCGCCGAGATGCTCACCGCGCTCGGCGATGGTGACCCGATGGCCGCGCAGCACCGCCACCCTGCCGGCTTCCAGCCCCGCAGGACCGCCGCCGATCACGAGCACCTCGCGCGGGTGCACCGCAGGGACGTACCAGTCCGGGTCCTCGGTCTCGCGCCCGCTCGTGGGCTCGGCGATGCACGTGACGATCGGGTTGCGGGCATCGCGCACCTGACACGTCTGGTTGCACCGGGTGCACGGGCGGATCCGGTCGACGGCGTCGGTCGTGATCTTGGCAACCAGGTCGGGGTCGGCGATCTGGGCGCGGGTCATCTCGACGGCGTCACAACGAGCGGGGTCGTCGTAGCCGCCGAGCGCCCATTCGGCCTGGCCGACCTCGACAATCGAGCCCTGCAGGACGACGGGCACCTGCGGTGACGTGTCGTGCACGGCATCGCGGACGGCCCGGCACACCTCGACGTTGAACCCGGTCGGCTCGTGGAAGTCGGGCCGGGTCTTCTCGACGGTGTAGATCGAGCCGCGTGTGACGACGACGTAGTCGAGACCCGCGCTCACGAGTTCGGCCGCGATCGCCGGTGCCATCTCCGGCGTGATGCCCGCCCACGGCGCCAACTCGTCGCACGACAGACGCAGGCCCACCACCCGGTCGGCGGCCGACGAGCGGACCGCGGCGATCACTTGGCGCGCGAACAGCAACCGATCCTGGCCCCACGCGTCGTCGCGCTGGTTGGTGAGCCCGGACAGGAACTGGCGAACCAGGCTGTGCTGGCCGGCGTTGATCTCGACGCCGTCGAGGTCCGCCTCGACAGCCAGCTCGGTCGCACGGCCGAACCCGTCGATCACCGCCGTGATGTCGTCGGCCTCCATCCACTTCGGCACCTCACGGCTGTTGACCTCCGGCACCCGCGATGGCGCCCACAGCGGTGTCTGGCTGTACGCCGACGAGCCCTGACCGCCGGCGTGGTCGAGTGATGCGATCACCAGCGATCCATGCGGGCGACAGGCTCGGACGATGTCGGCCCACCCGGCGGCGCAGCGATCGGCGAGCGGTGCCCGTTCGTACGGCCAGTCGGACGGGTGGACCGATGCGCCCTCGACGACGATCGTGCCGCATCCGCCTCGGGCGCGGCGCTCGTAGTACGCGACGAGTCGGGCGGGGATCGAACGATCGTCGGCCGCGAGATTCGTGACGTGCGGGCCGAACATGATCCGGTTCGGCGACGTTCGGGTGCCGAACGTGACGGGTGTCAGCAGGTGCATCAGAGCATCAATTGTGGCTGAGGGAATGCTCTTCCCGTCGAATCAGTCGTCTGATGTTGCTCGTGTGCTTGAGAAGGATCAGTGCGCACACGCCGGCCACGGCGAGCAGCTCCCATCGTGGCTGGTCCATCAGGACGATGCCGACCGGGACGAACCCGACGGCGATGACCGACCCGAGCGCCGCCTTGCCGGTCACCTTGGTCACGATCCACCAGATGCCGACGGCGAGGGGCGCGAGGATCGGCTGGACCACCAGCAGTGCCCCCGAGCCGGTCGCCACACCTTTGCCGCCCCTGAAGCGGCGGAACACCGGGAACATGTGGCCGACCACGGCGGCGGCGGCGCACCAGTAGGCGGCGGGTCGGCCGTCGACGGCGAGGCCGAGCCCCGCCGCAAGGGCGCCCTTGCCGGCGTCGAGCAGGTAGACCCAGATCCCCTTGCGCCAACCGAGTGCGCGCGTGACGTTCGATGCGCCCGGGTTCCCCGAACCGAACGTGGAGATGTCGATCCCGTTCGCCCGTGCGACCAGAATCGCACTCGGAAAGGTGCCGAGCACGTAGGCGACCAGCACGAGGACGAACACGGAGAACGATCCTTGCAGCTCCGCAAGCGAAACGGGCACCGAGGCGGCGTTCGAGCCCGACTAGCTTGGCAGACCCCGTGGGCTCCGACCTGTTCCCCGAGCTCGATGCCGAGCGGACGCATCTCGCCTTCGCGCGGGCGTCGCGAGATCGGATGATCGCCAGGTTGGAGGCCGTCGATCCCACCGGGGCCGCCGACGAGATCACCAAGGAGTACATCGAGGTCACCGTCGCCGACGCATTGGACGACCTCCGCGGGCCGGGCTCGGGCGACTTCTTCGGCCGGATCGACGAGTGGTACATCGGTCGCCGGCACATCGAGGACAACCGTCACGATCCGGTGGTGGTCGACTGGCGAGCGCCGATCGCGGCGCCCTTCTACCGGGCGACGTCGGTCGACCCGCTCGGGGTGGCGTTCCGGCGTCGGTTCACGCTCGACGGGGTGGGCGACGAGGGCGACATCGTCGCCTACCTCGACGAGCATCTCGACGATCCCGACGAGGGAGAGGTGGCCGGTGGGATCCCGGATCCCGTGCTCGCCGAGATCGGTGCCGAACGATCGGGTGAGATGCGCGAGATCGTGTCGACGATCCAGGCCGAGCAGGACATCGTGATCCGGGCGCCGATCGACCAGGTGCTGGTGGTGCAGGGCGGGCCGGGCACCGGCAAGACCGCCGTCGCGCTGCACCGCGCCGCGTACCTCCTGTTCGAGCACCGCGGCCGTCTCGCCCGCGACGGCGTCCTGGTGGTGGGACCCAACCGGGCGTTCCTCGATTACATCGGCAACGTGCTGCCGTCACTGGGCGAGCGGTCGGTCCGTCAGACGACGGTCGACGAGCTGTGCATCCCGCGCGTCGAGGTGACCGAGCGTGACGACGTCGAACTCGCCAGGTGGAAAGGCGACGCAGCGCGACTCGACGACCTGCACGACCTGGCGCTCGCGGCGATCCGCCCACCCGACGACGACATCGTGGTGCCGATCGGGGCGCGCCGGCACGTGATCGCCCGTGACCTGTTCGTCGACTGGCTGGCAACTGCCACCTCGGGGACGAGCCCGCTCAACGAGCGACGCGAGCGGATGCGATCGCTCGCCCGGCGCGAGTTGTTGGCGCTCACGGGCTCCGAGGACGCCTGGCGGAATGCGGCCCCGCTGAAGGCGGCAATCAACAAGGCGTGGCCGACGCAGAAGCCGGTGCGGCTCGTCGACCGGCTGCTGCCGGGTCCGAGCGGTAGACGGCGCCGGTGGACCCGCGCCGACCAACTGCTGGTCGACGAGGCGAACTCGATGCTCAACGGTTCGCCGTTCACCTACGGCCACGTGATCGTCGACGAGGCGCAGGATCACTCGGCGGTGGCGCTGCGCGTGATCGGGCGTCGTAGCCCGGCCGGCTCGATGACGCTCGTCGGCGACGTCGCCCAGTCGACCACCCCGGCGGGTCAGGAACGGTGGTCGGCGGTGTTCGACCACCTGACGGTTCGCGAGCGCCCTGCCGGCACCGTTGCCGACCTCACGATCGGCTACCGCGTGCCGGAGCCGATCCTCGTGGTCGCCAACCGCTTGCTGCCGTTCACCGGAGTGGATGCAACCGAGAGCCGCAGCGTCCGGCGCACCGGCGAACCACCGAGTTGGATGCGGGTCGACACGACCCAGCTTGCCGTCGCCGTCGCCGATCTGGCCGCCGCGACGAAGCAACGCCGACGTGTCAGTGCCGTGGTCGCTCCGGCGGCGCTCCACGACGCGATCGCGGACGAGCTGGTGACGCACGGCCTCGTTGCGGTCGATCATGTGCACGAACTCGACCCGTCGGAGATTCCGTTGTTCGGACCCGAAGCGGTCAAGGGCCTGGAGTTCGACGGCGTGATCGTCGTCAGCCCTCACGAGATGCTGAGCGAAGGGTCTGACCGGCTGGTGACCGAACGGGGCGCCCGACTCCTCTATGTCGCGATGACCCGGGCGGTCCAGGAACTCCACTTCGTCACCGACGCCGACCCACCCTCGATTCTCGACGCCCGACCCTGATTCGAGGCGCTCACCCCACCGAAAAATGCCGCAATCGAGACGCTGAGCGACCGATTCGAGGCATCTCTTCGGGATCGTGGGGTTCGCGGTGGCCCGGTCGGGGACGGGTCAGCGGCGGCCGATGGTGACCGGGACGCGATCGGGTGTGGCGACCCGGCCGGGTTTCGAGTGGTCCATCATCGGCCGGGGCTTCGTGGAGGCCGATGCGGCAAGCATGGCGGCTTCGCCGTGGCCGCCGACGCACTCGGGGTCGGGCCCGTCGAGCGGGATGCCGACGAAGAACTTGGCGGCCATGCATCCGCCCTGGCAGGCGTCGTAGCTGCCGCAGGACGCACACGCACCTGCCGACTGGGGTTCGCGCAGTTCGGCGAAGAGATCGCTGTGTTTCCACACCCGGGCGAACCCGCCGGCGTCACGGACCGAGCCTGCCTTGAACTCGTCGTGGATCACGAACGGGCACGCGTACACGTCGCCGATCGGGTCGATCAGGCACACGACCCGTCCGGCGCCGCACATGTTCAGCCCCGGCAAGGGTTCTTCACCGAGCGCGTTGAGGTGGAAGAACGAGTCACCGGTGAGCACGTTGTCGCCGTGGGCGAGCAGCCAGTCGTAGATCTGTCGTTGCTGCGCGTTGGTCGGATGGAGCTCGTGCCACGAGTCGGCGCCGCGGCCGGACGGGCGCAGCCGCGTGATTCGGAGCTGTGCGCCGAAGGAGTCGGCAAGCGCCTTGAACTCGTCGAGCTGGTCGACGTTGTGGCGGGTGACGACCACCGAGATCTTGAACTCGCCGAACCCCGCGTCGCGGAGGTGGTTCATCGCCCGGATCGCGGTGTCGTACGAGCCCTCGCCGCGGACGGCGTCGTTGGTGACTGCGTCGGTACCGTCGAGGCTGATCTGGATGTCGAGGTAGTCCATCGCGGCGAGGCGTCGTGCCTTCTCAGCGTCGATGAAGGCGCCGTTCGTCGAGAACTTCACCCCGATGCCTCGCCCGATCGAGTACTCGAGCAGCTCGAAGAAGTCGCGCCGGATCATCGGTTCACCGCCGCCGATGTTGATGTAGAAGACCTGGAGATCATGGAGTTCGTCGAGCACCGCCTTGGCCTCGTCGGTGCTGAGCTCGCGGGGGTCGCGGCGGCCCGACGACGACAGACAGTGGACGCACTCGAGGTTGCACGCGTAGGTGAGCTCCCACGTGAGGCAGATCGGAGCGTCGAGACCACCCTTGAGCTGTTCAACCAGTGCGGTCATGGAGCATCTCCGAAGCGGTGAGGGACAGCAGCGCCCGCTCGAACGACGGCCAACGGGCTTCGTCGATGTCGCAGGCGCGCAGTGTGGCGGACAGGGTGTCGTGGCCGTCGAGCGACCTGACGACACGGACGACGTCGGGGTGCTTGAGGAAGATCAGCTTGCGGTTGCCGTAGTGGTAGGCGAGTGCGCCGAACGGCTCCGGTCGCAGCGCCACCTGCGGGTGCAGCGCGAGGCAACGCTCGAGCAGTGAGGCGTCAGCGGTCGTCGTCACGCGCTCGATGTGGCGGGCGTCAGTAGACGCCGCACATCCCGTCGATCGAGATCTCCTCCACCAGCAGTTCCTCGTCGAGCAGCGTGCCCGTCGCGTCGGTGGAGAGATCCGTCTCGGTCTCGGCGGCAACGGTGGTTTCGTCCATGCGCCGAGACTAGCCAACCTGATCCTTCGTGGCCACGGCGGTACGACGGTGACGCGCGGGCTCGTTCCGGTGACGGTCGGTTTGCCTATCGTCTCGGCCATGCGGATCACCTTGCCGTCCGGAACCGAGGCCGAGATCGCGGAGCCGGCGGACTCCGACGTCGAGAGCACGATGGGACTCGTGATCACCCCCGACATCTTCGGGCTGCGCCCGCTCTTCGACGACATGGTGGCCCGCCTCTCGTCGGTGTGGTCGATGACGGTGTGCGCGGTCGAGCCGTTCCCCGGCCTCGATCTCGGACCCGACGTCGAACCGCGGATGGCGGCGATGTCGAGCCTCGACGACGCCGTGCACCTGCGTGATCTGGAGGAAGCGGCCGACGCGACCGGGTGCGAACGCGTCGGGCTCCTCGGGTTCTGCATGGGCGGCATGTACTGCTTCAAGTCCGCACGCAGTGACCGCTTCGCCAAGATCGCCAGTTTCTACGGCATGATCCGTCTGCCCGAGGGCTGGCGAGGTCCCGGCCAGGGTGAACCGCTGCAACATCTCGCAGCAGGTCATCCCGAGCGTGTGCTGGCGATCATCGGCGAACTGGATCCGTACACGCCGCCCGACGACGTGGTGGCCCTCGAAGCAACCGGCGTGCACATCGTGCGCTACCCCGACGCCGAGCATGGTTTCGCGCACGCCCCCGAGCGTCCCGCCCATCGCCCGGCCGACGCCGCCGACGCCTTCCAACGCGCCCAGACCTGGCTCACGTCCTGACCGCAACCGTCACGTCCGGGATCATCACGTCTGGGGTCAGACCCCAGACCTGACGATCAGCGGGCGCGGAGTTCGAGGCGTTCGCGTTGGGTGATGCGGTAGGTGCGATCGTGCTGCTCGAGCCAGCCGAGGCGGACGAAGCTGGCGATCGCCTTGTTGACGCGCTCGCGTGAAGCGCCCACCATGCCGGCGAGTTCCTCCTGGGTGACAGGGAGGGCGAACTCGTCGGTGCCGTTCGCGAGTTCGAGCAGACGCTTGGCCGTGCGACCCGTGACATCGAGGAACACCGAGTCGGCGAGCGCTTCATCGGTGACGCGGATCCGCTGCGCCAGCAGCCTCGTGACGTTCCACAGCAGCTTCGGGTTGTCGTCGAACATCTCGAACACGGGCCCGTACGGGACCGACAACACGGTTGTCGGCTCGAGTGCACGCGCCATCGCCGAACGCGGGCCGTCGTCGAGCATTCCCATCTCGCCGAACAGGTCGTTGGCTTCCATCAGGGCCACGACACTCTCGCGCCGATCGATCGGATTGGCCAGCGCGATCGCGATTCGACCGCGCAGCACGAGGTAGAGCGCCTCGGGGGGATCTCCCTCGTTGAACAGGACGTCTCCGCGGATCAGGTGGAGTTCCTGACCTGACGCGGCAACTCGACGCAGCGCGTCGGGGGCGGCGTCGGCGAAGAAGTCGGTTCGGGCGAGGGTCTCTTCGTGAGCCATGACATCGGTCACGGTACTACCCTGCGCCGTTGTGACCGTCGCTGAGCCAACATGGACCATCGTGGTCGGCGGGGGCAGTGGCCAGCGGTTCGGGGCGCTCAAGCAGTACGAGTTGGTCGGCGACCTCCGCGTCATCGATCGTGCCCGCGCCACCGCCGAGGAAGCGACCGACGGGGTGGTCGTGGTGGTTCCGGCCGCAGATGCCGACCGCGAGGGCGGAGTTGCCGGTGGTGACACACGGAGCGCGTCCGTTCGCGCCGGCCTCGCTGCGGTGCCCGAGGAGGCATCGATCATCTGCGTACACGACGCTGCACGACCCTTCGCAACCGCCGCGCTGTACCGCCGGGTCATCGCTGCGGTGCTCGACGGCGCTGACGGGGCGATTCCCGGTGTGGCGGTCACCGACACGATCAAGGTCGTCAGCGACGGCGAGGTCGTCTCGACCCTCGACCGATCGACACTCGTCGCCGTCCAGACCCCGCAGGCGTTCCGGGCCGATGTGCTCCGCCGAGCCCATGACGGTGGTGACGCCTCCACCGACGACGCCGCGCTCGTCGAGGCGCTCGGCGGACGTGTGGTCGTCGTGGCCGGAGAGGCCGACAATCGCAAGATCACCCACCCCGACGACCTCGACTGGGCACGTCGACGGGTCACGGCGGGGGACGTACCGATCGGAGTGTCGCCATGACCGTTCCCGAGTTCAGAGTCGGTCAAGGCTTCGACATCCATCGTTTCAGTGACGACCCCGCACGCGTGCTGGTGCTCGGCGGCTGTCACTTCGACGGGGTCCCCGGCCTCGTGGGTCACAGCGACGCCGATGCGATCGCCCATGCTTGCGCCGACGCCCTGCTCGGCGCTGCCGGTCTCGGTGACATCGGCATGCACTTCCCGGACACCGACCCGCGCTGGGAGGGTGCCGATTCGATCACGCTGCTGCGCCACGTGGCGGCGATGTTGGCTGAAGACGGTTGGCGAGTGTCGAACGTCGACTGTGCCGTGGTGTGTGAGCGCCCGAAACTGGCGCCGATGCGCGACGAGATGCAGCGGAACCTGTCGGCAGCTGCTTCGGGACCGGTGACCGTGAAGGGCAACCGTGCGGAGCAACTCGGCGCACTCGGCCGCGGCGAGGGTGTGGCGTGCTTCGCTTCTGCGCTCATCCATCGGAGCGTCGCGGCATGAGTGGATCGCGTTCATCGGGCCGCGGCTCCGGGAAGAAGGGCGGCAAGGGCGCAGGCACCGGGCCCAAGCGCGCGACCCCGCCGCCTCGCCGCGGTGGTCCGCCGCGCACTGGTTCGGGCGGAGGTGGGCGACCATCGAGCGGCCGCGGTGGGCCCGGAGGGAGCCCCGGTGGAACCAAGGGTCTCGGCGGACGCCAGGTCGAGGGACGACAGGCGGTCCGCGAGCTGCTGATGGCCGAGCGGCGCAAGGTCCACGAGGTGTGGATCAGTGCGGAGCTCGAAGGGGATTCCGGCGTCGCCGACATCGTGGAGATCGCGGCGGCGCGCCGGATCCCGCTGTTCCACGTCGCCCGGGCGAAGCTCGAGCGCGAAGCGCGCAGCGAGGCGCCGCAGGGCGTACTGGCCCATGCTGCTGAGATCCCCGAGGCCGACCTCGCCGATCTGATCGATGTACGGCGCGCCGGTCGTGTGCCGTTCCTGGTCGCGGTGGACGGCGTGACCGACCCCGGCAATCTCGGGGCGATCATCCGAAGTTGCGACGGTGCCGGCGTGAGCGGGGTGCTGCTGCCGCGGCACCGTGCCGTTCACGTCACGCCCACGGTGGCGAAGGCAGCCGCTGGTGCTGTGGAGTACGTGCCGATGGCGCTGGTCCCGGGTCTTCCTGCGGCACTGCGACAGCTCACCGAACGCGGTATCTGGATCGTCGGGCTGGATGACGGGGCCGACCGCGGGTTGTTCGAGCTCGGCCCCTTGGCGACGGAACCGATCTGTCTCGTGCTGGGCGCGGAGGGCGCCGGCCTGTCGCGGCTCGTCCGTGAGCGATGCGATTCGGTGGTGAGCATTCCGATGGCCGGACATGTGAGTTCGCTGAATGTCTCGGCGGCAGCATCGGTGTCGCTCTACGAAGTCTCGAGGTTGCGTCAGCGCCTGCCGTGAATCGAGCAGACGGGGTCGTGCCGCCTGGCCCGACGTCATGCCGGATTCGGCAGCGAGCTTGATGCCCGGGGACAACGCCGTCATGTTCGGCCACCGCACCGAACACGGCGGACCGTCTCGCCACCAGTCTCGGACTCCGGTTGGCCAGCACGTTCCGTGACGTCGGCTGGGAGGGCCTCGGCTGACCCGGATCCGCTCGGTATCCTGGCCCGACCCCGCCGGGTTAGCTCAGTTGGTAGAGCACTTGATTTGTAATCATGAGGTGGCGAGTTCGATCCTCGCACCCGGCTCCAATGAAAGGCCAGCTCAGAGGCCATTTCGGCTCTGAGCTGGATCGCCCGAATCGGCTCCGTGCCCACGGATTGCCCACATATGCCCACAGAATCGTCTACGATCGGGGCATGCGAGGGAGCGTTCGCAAGCCTCGAACCGACGGTGGAACGTGGAGCTACCGGCTCGATCTCGGCTTCGATGACGTCGGCAAGCGCCGCCAACGCGAGATCGGCGGCTTCCGCACCAAGAAGGAAGCACAGGCCGCGCTCAACGATGCGCTGTCGGGCGTGCAACGCGGGACGTTCGTCGCTCCGTCTCGCACGACGGTGCGCGACTTCCTCGAACTGTGGCTCGACGGCGTCAAGACCGAAGTGGCGTTGACGGCGTGGGTGAGCTATCGCCAGGCGGTCCGGCGCCACATCAATCCGCACCTCGGATCGAAGCGGCTCGGCGAGTTGTCAGCCCTCGACGTCAAGCGATGGCACGGCGTTCTCCTGACGTCGGGTCGCCAAGACGGCAGACCGCTGGCCACCAACTCCGTCAAGCTCGCACATCGTGTGCTGCACCGCGCTCTGGCCGACGCGGTGCGATGGAACCTCATCTTCGTCAACCCGGTGTCGTCGGTGCGCGTACCGAAGGGCACCACGCCCGAACAACGCGTGTGGACGGCGGCGGAGGCCCGCCAATTCCTCGATGCGTTGGCCGATGATCGCCTCGTCGCACTGTGGACCCTTGCGCTGCACACCGGCATGCGCCGAGGCGAGTTGGCAGGCCTGCGATGGAGCGACGTCGACCTCGACGCCGGCACGCTCACGGTCGCGCAACAACGAACCTCGGCGAACTACGAAGAGGTGATCGCCGCGCCGAAGGCGAAGAGCCATCGGCAACTGCTGATGGCGCCGGCGACCGTCGTCGCCCTCCGGGACCATCTCCGACGTCAACGCGAGGAGCGGTTGCGCCTCGGTCCGGCATGGACCGACAGCGGCTACCTCTTCGTCGACGAGGCGGGAGTCGAGTACCACCCACAGCGATTCACGAAGCTGTTCGCCGAGGCCGTCGAGAAGGCGGGTGTGCCGAAGATCCGATTGCACGACACCCGCCACACGATGGCGACGCTGGCGCTCGAAGCGGGCGTCCATCCCAAAGTGGTGCAAGAGCAACTCGGGCATTCGGCAATCGCCGTCACGCTCGACACCTATTCGCGGGTCCCGCAAGCCGTTCGACGAGACAGTGCCGACAAGATCGCCGGCCTGTACGGCGCGTGAACGGCAGATCCCGTCGGCTGGCAGATCGTAGACTCGGCGCATGAGCACCGAGCCGTCCGCTCAGAGTTCTCTCATCGAGAAGCATCGAGACGAGATCATCGAACTCGTGCACCAGCATCAGGCGCGCTCCATTGCCGTGTTCGGCTCGGTCGCACGTGGCGAGGCCACCAGCGACAGTGACATCGACTTCCTCGTCGAGTTCGAACCGTCGAGCTCGTTGCTCGATCTCATCCACCTCGAGGAAGCACTCAGCGAACTCCTCGGCGTGAGTGTCGATGTCATCTCGGCCGCTGCGCTGCTGGAGCGCGACGCCGAGATTCGTCGCGACGCCGTCCTGCTGTGAGCCGATCCGACGCGCACCGTCTGGCCGACATGGTGATGGCGATCGACGAGATCGCTTCGATCGTGGAGCGAGGTCGCCCAGCGTTCGACAACGACGTTGTGCTTCGTCGTGCCGTGGAGCGATGTCTCGAGATCATCGGCGAGGCAGCCAAGTCGGTGTCGCCGGCGGTGACCGAGGCACATCCGGAGATTCCGTGGTCGGACATGGCGAAGGTTCGAGACAGGTTGAGCCACCACTACCACCGGGTCGATCAGGGTCAGCTGTGGACGATTGCTTCCGTCGACGTCGCCTCGTCCGCGGCCGACGTTCGGGCTCTCGCTGCGGAGGCGTGACGGCGCGGCGAGCCGTGTCCGAGAATTCAGCACGGTACCGTCAATGTGACATTCGTCACTCGATTTTCCGTCCGTTGTGTCCACTGGTGACCACTGTTGTCCGTTGGTGACCGTGGCGTCCCGTTGGTGCGCTACCCGCCGTCTAACCCGAACACGACCTCGCACACGAGGACACCGCTCCGGAGGAGGCCAAGGCCATGGCGAAAGTTCAACGCAATTCGGTCGCTTGCATCGGGAGTTACATCTCTGGAAGTAGGTCAGTCCATGGCCTCACCTGATGCGTTCAGAGAGTCGTCGGAGTCTCCGCTCCTGACCGTGCCTGAAGCGTCTCAGGTGCTCGGAGGGGGCGCGCGCGGGGACCCCACGCATCCGGGTACCTCGCTTCTGGGGGACCAGCGGACTTCCCGTCGTCGGTTCGGAGGAAGAACCTGCGGGCGATGGGGTGAGCGGACTGCGAAGAGGCGGGCCGCGATGGGCATTGAACGAACTCGCAGAGACCGCTCGGGTGGGGCTGCGCGGCGCCGGGGGGGGCGGGGGGGGGGGCCGCGCGCGTGGCCGTCATGGGCGGGGGGGGGGGAGGCGGCATGGGGGGGGCTCGCGGGGCGGACAAGGGCGTGTCGGGCCGGGCGGGCGGTGCGGTGGCGTGTCGTCGGCCGGGCGTCCTGGCGCTCCCGGGGCTCGCCGGGTCGGGGGCGCGGCGTCGGCGGCCGCCCGGTGCCTTCGCTGCCGGTTCGTATCGCCTCGCGGTCCCGCGGTCGTGTCTGTCCCTCGTCAGCTCGTCCGTTCCAGTCGCTGGCGTTCCTGCTCAGTCGCCCGTCCGTCCTGCCCGCCGCTCGTCCGGCCAGCTCGCCCTCTCTCTCGAGGTCTGAGGTCCCTTCCCGTGTTCGTCTGTCGCTTCGCTCCTTCTTCAATTTCCGCACCGGTTCACCAACGGATGGGAAGCGGCCGCATCACTCGAGTGGCGTCGCGGGAACCCGTCCGCACTCGACGCATACGCAGCGCACGGCCGGATCCGGGCGGGGACGTTCGCCGAACATCTCGACACGATCACCGACCTGTGGCTGCAGTGTCGGAGCGAGGGTGAGTCGTTGTCGATCATCACGACCCGCACCGAACACGTCAACGCGACCAACGACCACATCCAGCAACGCCGACTCGACACCGGCGAACTCGACGCAGCGACTCTCGCCCAGGTCCACGATGCGTGGGTGATGGTCGGTGACGTGGTGGCTACTCGTCGCAACGAACGCCGCCTGCGCACCTCGGTTGGTGAGCCTGTGCGGAATCGTGAACGCTGGACTGTCACTGCCACCGACACCGTCGAGGAGGGTGATGTGACCGTGACCCGACTCGACGGACACGGCACGATCACCTTGCCCCGTGACTACGTCCGCCAGCACATGCAACTCGCGTATGCGACCACCGAACCCGGCGCGCAAGGCGACACCTCCGAACGAAGCCTCACCCTCGCCACCAACGTGACGACGAGACGCGGCCTGTACATGGCAATGACTCGCGGTCAACGCGAGAACCTCGCCTTGGTGGTCACCAACACCCACGACCTCGCGGAAGCACGAGCCGTGCTCGAAGCCGTCCTGTTCTCTGATCGCGCCGACATCCCAGCCACGGTCCAACGCCGCAACCTGGCAGCGACCGTCCCCGCCAGCGTGCCGCAGCGGCGGGTCCGGATACCCGACTGGTTCGACCAGGTTCGCGACGAGGCGGAAGAAGGTTGGCGCGTCGCCCAGCAACGGCTCGACGAACGCAACACCGAGCGGACTGAGGCCCGAGAGCGAGTTGCGTTGGCCCGTCAGGAGCTGCCGGCGGCACAGGAGGCACACGCACCGTTCGCCGAGCAGGTCGCCACCGCCCAACGCATCGTGAACCAAGCACAGTCGGAGCTGCGCAAGGCCCAAGATGAACTGCGGCGTGCCGGTCGGATCCACCGTCGATCGGCTCGCCGCGACGTCGAGACTGCCGGCGACGTCCTCGCTGTAGCGACCGATCGGCTCAACCGCACCGAGGAACTGGCGGCACCGACACGGCGCCGGGTCAACGAGCTCCACAACGTCATCGACGATCACCGCCGCATGGACTCGACCCGGCGGATGTTCGACCAATTCAACGACCTCGAAGGCGTTGCCGATCACACCGGGCGCCTCTGTCGGGCCCTCGACCAATGGAAGCACTGGGCCGACGGTCGCAACCTCGACAACACCGCCCTGGCCGAGATCGCCGCCGCGTTCGCGGACCACGACGACCGACCGGGCATCAACCAGCTCGCCGCACCGCTCACCCGGTGGGCGCAGCGACGAGGACTCGAACTCCAACCGCCGACGCTGTCGACACCGACCCGGTCATCGATGGGCATCGAAATCGACTTCTGAGCACGCCAGCTCGCACACGCAAACCAGTGATTATGCGGTGGGCCGATCAGGCTCGGAGGTCCAACACTTCGCCGGCGATGCGGCGTGGACCGGAGCGTTCGGGTCCGCGATTATCGAGTGGGGTCCCGGAGCGCGGTCACCGATCGGAAGTGCCGTTCTTGCTCGGGTTGGAGCGTTCAGTCAACCGCGCAATATGCGTGCGTATCACTCCAGGGCGACGACGAGAGCGCTCCCTCGCATTCTCAGTGACATTGTCCACTTCGAGATGGCCCGCCCGGCGCAAGGTTCTCCATCTGAATCATGACCGCTGTCATTCCTGACTCGCTGCCCTTGGCGTGCATCACGCCTCGAGGAAGAAACACTGCATCGCCAATCCCGACCTCGTGTCGGTCCGATGCGCTCACGACCCAGCCCGCTCCGTCTACGACGACGAAGAGCTGACCGAAGCCGGTCTCGTGTTCTCCGATCTCACCGCCCGCCTCGAAGTGCAGCACGTACGCATGGGACTCGCCCGAGCCGCTTCCTAGGTGGACCGACGTAGTCGATCGTGCTCCGTAGCTCTCGACTGCGGTCGCCACTGACTTGTCGAATCTGATCAGCTCCGTCACGGTCACGAGTTTGGCAGTCCCGAAGGCCCAGCGAAGACGAGGTAGTCGCGGCACGAGCCTCGTGGAGGAATGGCGGGTCCGTCATCGTTGCATCCCCGGTGAACGTGAACATACGACACATGTCGGATATCGCTGCAGGGGTCGTTCTGATCATGCTGGACGGGTCAGAGGGCGGGCTTCGCTCCGAGACCGGACGACAGGAGAGAGAGTCATGATGACGACACACGAAGAGAACACATCGGGGGCCAAGTCCCGCCCGGCGGCGCAGCGATAGCGGCGGGCGTGCTTGCACTTACGGCAGGTACAGCGGCGCTAGTGGGCGGAGCGACCGGTGCTCAGGCGGACCCTCCCCCGATCGCCGTCGAGGTGCTGTCGAAGCACGCAGCATTCCCCGACGATGTTTCGGTGCAGGTGAAGCGCAAGCTGCCCGGCCAGGGCGCAGATGTCCTGAACCTCAAGGATGCCGGGCACGTCGTCACTGCCAAGCTCACCATGCAACCGGGTGCCGCCTTCCCGTGGCACACACCCGAGCCCGGTGATCGTCACGGTCACGCAGGGCGAGCTGACATATCAGCAGGCATCTGACTGCGTCGAGCGGGTCTACGGGCTGCAAGACGCATTCGTGGACCCAGGTCCGCAACTCCATACTGCGTGGAACACGAGTTCGGAAGAGACGGTGCTCGTGGCCACATTCTTCGGGGTGCCGATGAACGCCGATGGGACCGGTGGAGCAGTGACCGTCCCCGATGCGGACCAGTCGGACCGCTGCTCCTGACCAACCGGTCAGTCGGTGTTAGTCGGTGAGTCGAAGGCAGCGTGGGCGGCAGCGGTACGGCTCTGCACACCGAGCCGCTTGAAGATGTTCTCGAGGTGCGTGCGCACGGTTGTCTCGGAGATTCCGAGGATCCGAGCGATTCGCTTGTTCGGCATCCCGAGTCGGACCAGCCCGAGGACCTCTTCTTGCCTGGTGGTCAGCACAGGACGGGGCTCGTTTCCGGCCACCTCGACGACTGACCTCATGAGCGGCTGCAGGTGCGGCAGGAGCAGCTTCATCAGGGTGATCTCACGCTCCCCGAAGGCTGGGCCCGTCTCTCGCGGCAGCAGGATCTGGATGCTGCGGGACGTGCTGACGGAGAATCCCATGATGAGCTCGTCGTCGCAGATGAAAGTTGCGGTGCACGGGGTTCTCGGACCGCTGGCGGGCCGAATACCACGAACGCATCGTCGTGACGACAGATCCGCCGGTGCGCTCGATCAGACTGCAGGGGCTCGTCCACCAGCGCTCCATCTGAGTCTCCAGACCTGGTTCGTCGTGCATTGCGGCGATCTGCTCAGGAGAGAACACGACGGCGTCGTTGTCGTCCAGATACTGCACATACGGGACCGAGAGGAAATCGAGGCAGTCTTGTTCCAGGAAGCCAAGCCGAGTCGGCTCCGACGGGGACTGCGGACAAGTCGCATGATTTCGAACAACGTCCGGTGGCGACTTGGTCTGATCCAGGCGGGTCACGTCGAGCGCCTCGCCCGGTAGCGAGAGGTCGGCGGTAGATATTCGCCTGCTGGGTCGATCACGGTACGTCGCTCGTCCGGGCTGGCGCCAGGGTGTCGGTGCAGGTCAGTTGGTCTGTCATGGAACCAACATCGACCGGGCTTCACGCCAACTTCGCGTATCCACCCGTTGCCTTTAGCGATCCTTTAGGCCTCTGTGATCAGGTGCGTCGACGGTCTAGGGTCAGCGAAGGGGTCATCATGAGGAGTGGCGCATCCAGGCGCGTCGGAACCACTTCGGTTCCGGAGTTCTCGGGCCGCTCGAGGTGACCTGCGGTGGTCAGCCGATCCGTCTGCGTTCGGCGGTAGCGGTGCTGGGTGTTCTGCTGACCAACTCGGGCAGCGTGAGTCGACCGACCGCTTGATCGACGAGATCTGGGGTGACGACGTTGCGCTCGAACGGCAGAACACCCTGTGGGTACACATCTCGAATC